>CAWDHI010000001.1:0-759587 GCA_963802095.1 uncultured Chloroflexia bacterium
GTTGTATTTTTTTGCTAATTCGAAGATCACCCGTACATGCTCTTTTATGTCGTCGTCAGTGAATTCAATCCAGGGAATTCCACCGACCACGTCGGACCCAAGCTTCATTGCCTGGTCCATTAACTCGGTTGCACCAGGTTCGCGCACGATGCCATCCTGGGCAAAGGCGACCACCTGAATATCCACAATACCCTTGAATTCTTCGCGAGCTTTGATGAGCGCTTTCAGGCCTTCCAGTTTTGCCCTGGAATCTACATCCGCAAATGCCCGGATGTGGGTATTGCCGTAAACAGCAGCCTGGGCAACTGCCTTGCGGACGTTCGTGATGATCCATTTCTCATCGTATTGGTCTTTGACTTTGGCTGCCAGCTCGATGGCGGTCATCGCCTTGCCCATATCGGCACCGTGGTAATCCTTCAAGGCCGCTTCATCCATCATCATCAGGGTGTATACCTTGCAGAGGTGCAGGTGGGTGTTTACATAGGATTCGGTCACGAGTTTCTTCTTCGCGTCCAATTCCAGCTTGCCGGATTTCCCGGTCTTCTCCGAGATCTCCACGATCTTTCCCCCGGTTATACCGATATCGAAGAGTTTTTCTCCCTTATTGCGAAGTCGCGCCTGCTTTATAAGGATATCAAATTGCTCTGCCATCATATGCTCCTGTGAGGTTGGGAATTTTTGAGAACCGTGTTAATTCATTATAGGGAATTTTCGGTCGATTACAATATAATCTGATGAAATACCGGATAATCAGAACAAAAATCACAATGTCCATACAAACCATGAAATCGCTTTTTCTTAATCGAATTGTCTTTGGTTTATAAGAACAGGAGCACATAAATGAACACACATGTGGTTTTAGCAACCCACGGATCACCCCCGCGTGATTTCCCTGCCGCAGAAATGGGAGAATTCTTTGAGCTGCATGCCCGCCTGGGGCATGCAGCGAACACCAACAACCCTGCCGTGGTCAGGTACGAGGAGTTGGAGAAGAAAATGCGTGCCTGGAAGCGGACCCCCCAAAACGATCCATTTTATTCAGCATCAATGGAATTGGCGTCGTTCATGGAAAAATACCTGCAGATGCCCGTTTTTACAGCGTTCAATGAATTCTGTGCTCCTACCATTTCTGAAGCATTGATGAACTCCGCCGAGATGGGAGCAGCCAGAGTGATCGTGATCACCTCCATGCTTACCCGGGGAGGGGAGCATGCCGAAGTGGATATCCGCGAGGCGGTGCAGAAAGCAAGCAGGGAACACCCGGAAATCGAGTTTCGCTTCGCGTTCCCATTCCCTGCCAAGGATATTGCCCGCTTCCTGTCTGAGCAGGTTAAGAACTTCAATTCGATTTGAAATCTACGCAAGATTAGAATTTTCAAATATCTCTTGCAAAATATGTAATAATGCTTATAATCATATATGGATAAACGAATATATGAATATAAGCATATCTTTTATATCGAGGATAAATAATGGTGGATAACCTTCGCGAGGAAGTTGTCCGCATGCATGCGCAATTGTGCAGCGGTATTTCTGACCCCAACCGGATCCTTATCATCTACAACCTAGCCGAAGGTGCGAAATGCGTCAATGATCTCGCTGGAAGCCTTGAATTATCTCAGCCATCCGTATCCCGACATCTCAAGATCATGCGCGACTGCGGAATTGTCCGGGCTCTGCGTGACGGCCAGTCGGTAATTTACAGCCTGGCGGATCAACGAATCATCGAAGCTCTGGATATCTTGCGTAAAGTTCTTGCTGATTCAATCAATGACCAGGCCGCACTGGTTCAGGAAGTAAACCCAATTCAACCCTCCCGGAGTAATGCATGAAAACGTTATTGATCCTTGGTGCAGGCACAGCCGGCACGCTGCTGGCAAGTAGAATTTCAAGGAAGCTCAACAAGAATGAATGGAAGATCATTATTATTGAAAAAGAACAAAACCATTATTACCAACCAGGCTTCCTGTTCGTACCGTTTGGAATCTATAAACCAAAGGATACCTTCAAGCAAAACCGGAAATTCATCCCCTCCGGTGCTGAATTCATCAATTCAGAGGTTGGTACGATCGATCCGGGAGCCAACAAGGTTACCCTTCTCAAAGATAACCAGATTATAAAATATGATTACTTGATAATCGCCACCGGTTCCACCATCCGTCCGGCAGAAACTGAAGGGTTGTTGGAAGGCGGCTGGCGGAAGAACATCTTTGATTTTTATACCCTCGACGGCGCAGAAGCGTTAGGAAAATTCCTGGAAAATTGGCAGGGTGGTCGGCTGGTGGTCAATATCGCCGAGATGCCCATCAAATGCCCTGTGGCTCCCCTTGAATTCATCTTTTTTGCGGATTGGTTTTTCACGAAAAAAGGGATCCGCAAAAAAGTGGAACTGGTGTATTCCACACCTCTTTCTGGTGCCTTCACCAAGCCGAAGGCCTCTGCCATGCTGGGCGACCTGATGGCAAAGAAGAACATAAAGGTGGAATCCGACTTCGCGATCAGTGATGTGGAAAGCAGCAAAAATGTGATCCATTCATACGACGGAAGAGAGCTTCCTTATGATTTGCTGGTCTCAACTCCAGTGAACATGGGAGCCCCAGTGATCGAACGATCCGGGATTGGCGATGACCTAAATTTCATTCCGACGGATAAATTCACCTTACAATCAAAAAACTGGCAAAACGTGTTTGTGCTGGGTGATGCAAGCAACATCCCCGCATCAAAAGCCGGAGCTGTAGCGCATTTTTCCACGGGGACTGCCCTTAAAAATATTCTTGCTCATATAAAAGGCGAGGAAATGCCCGAAAAATTTGACGGGCATGCTAACTGTTTTATTGAAACTGGTTATGGGAAGGCAAGCCTGATCGATTTTAACTACGATGTGGAACCTTTGCCAGGTATGTATCCTGTTCCAGTAATCGGACCTATGTCCCTTCTAGGTGAATCGGTGTTCAATCATTGGGGTAAACTCGGATTCAAATACCTTTATTGGTATATTCTTATGCGGGGTTGGGAAGTTCCCTTGCCGGATAAATTGAGTATGGCAGGAAAGAAAGTTGATTGATCCGGTTTATACCGGTTAATAAAAACCTATAGAAGGAGAATAAAAATGGCTGATGTGCTCGCGAATGTGAAGTTTGATGCAGATGGTTACATGGAAGATTCTTCTGCCTGGAATGAAAAGGTAGCTGAAGCGATCGCTGCCCGGGAAGATGTCAAGTTGACAGCTCGCTCCTGGGTGGTGATCAAGTATTGCCGAGATACCTTCGAAAAAACAGGCGAAGCCCCCTCCCTGCGTAATATCACCAAGAACACTGACGTGCAGACTAAGGAGCTTTACGAACTTTTTCCGGGCGGACCTGGTAAATTGGCCGCCAAAGTCTCCGGTCTGAAAAAACCCACCGGTTGTATTTAAATTCCAATAAAGGAGATTCAAATGGCTGAAAAAAAAGCTCCCCGCAAATTGTGTCTCATTGCCTCCAAGGGTTCGCTGGATATGGCATACCCACCCATGATCCTGGCGAACGCCGCCCGCATGTCCGGGATAGAGACCCATGTGTTCTTTACCTTCTGGGGTCTCGATATCGTAACCAAGAAAAAGAACAAGGGTCTCAACGTTGCCGTCGTTGGTAACCCCAACATGCATCCCTGGTTTCACATCCCTACCATCATCGGTGTGATCCCGTTCATGTCGGCTGCGGCCAGTTGGATGATGAACCGCGAGATCGCAAAGCTGGATTTCCCACCAGTGGACGAGTTCATGGAGATGCTCGTTGATGCCGGCACGCATATCTACGGATGTAAAATGTCGATGGATATGATGAAGCTAAAGAAAGAAGACCTGATCGATGGGGCTGAAGTGCTCGGTGCGATGGAGTTCATGGATATTGCCGAAGGCGCTCAAATCATCTTCGTCTAATTGTATTTTTCGAGTAAAAGGCCTCGCAAGAGGCCTTTTTGATTTTTCATGGGCAAACTCCCGGCATGTTACAATCCCAGTCATGAGTAACCAGTTAGGAACAACTTTTTCCTCCCGCTACGAGATTCAGGTGCTGGTACGACCGGATGGTTCCGGTCCTGAAAGTTGGCGTGAGCTTGACCGCGGACCGGGTTATTTCCGGATCGAAACAGGATTGGAAGTTGGAATTCGCATCCGCCAGTGTGATGATGCAACCCTACAGGAAATCTTCGAAGAGATCCGCCCCAGTGGAAACCTTACCCATCTGAATATTTCCGAAAACCGCAAGGTTACGGAAGATGGTTTATTGGGATTGATTCATTTTCCCCACTTAATAGAATTGAATCTGAGCTCCTGCGATATCACCGATGATATATTCCTCACCCTGCGGAAGCTATCCGGGCTGCGAAATCTGAACCTAAGTTTTTGCAACCGGATATCCGATGTAGGATTGAAATCTCTGAGGGATTTGCGCCATCTGACTTACCTTGATCTGCAGGGTTGCCCGCGGATCACCCGGGCAGGCCTGGCGAAACTTGACAGGGCAGATTTAACCATCCATAAACACAAATAATCTAGGTAGGAGCCTTGGTATGAAAAAGTATGGCGGTTTACTTGCGGGAGTTCTGGTATGTACCGTTGTGATCATTATTGGTTACCAATGGGCAATGAGCATGATCGGCTCGCTCTACGATTATCGCTCCCCGATCAAAGATTCTGCTCCGGCAGTGCTTCCTCCGCTTGGCAAACCTGCGACGGGACGGTTGGTGTTCATTCTGGTGGATGGATTGCGCGAGGATACCGCCCTGGATGCTGCGGTAATGCCCAACCTGGCCGGATTGCGGGAAGTGGGAGCTTCTGCCAGCATCCACAGTGAAGCCCCTTCCTATTCCGAACCAGCCTACACAACCCTGCTCACCGGAGCAAGTCCCGAGATCAGTGACGGACCGGTAATCAACCTGGATTATGAGGACATACCTATTTTTACCCAGGATAATCTCTTTTCTGCAGCCCACCGTGCAGGGCTTAGAACTGCCATCTCCGGGTATTTCTGGTTTGAAAAACTTGTCCCGCAATCGGATGTAGATCTGATGTTTTATACTCCCGGTGAAGACCGAACCGCGGATGAGGCGGTTATGGCTGCTGCACTACCCTGGTTGCGTGATCGATCAGCCGAATTGGTACTGGTCCATTTGGACCAGGTGGATTACGCCGGGCACCATGAAGGCGGCGCGCGTGATCCCCGGTGGGATGAGGCTGCCCAAAGGGTAGATGACATGATTGGAGAAGTCAGTAGAGAACTCGATCTCTCCAGAGATACCATCCTCGTGCTGAGCGACCACGGGCACATCCGCATCGGTGGTCACGGGGGGCAGGATACTGACGTCCTAGTCCAACCACTCGTCCTGGCAGGGAAAGGGATCAGACCAGGTACCTATGGAGAAATCAACCAGGTGGATATTGCCCCCTCGCTCGCTGCACTCCTTGGGGCGGCTGTTCCTTCCAGTTCCCAGGGTCAGGTTCGGACGGAAATGCTGGACCTTCCTGCTGAAACACTTGGGCAACTCCCGGAATATTTGGATAACCAATTGGCAGGGGTGGTAAAAGCCTATTCGAAGGCAATTCTCTGGCGCGATCCTGATTTCCCCCCCGAAGAGCTGACCGCAGGTAAGGCAATGGATATTACTAATGCCATACGCCTGGAAAAATTGGGTCCGGAGCGATCTCTCCGGTCAGGGATTGCCGTAATTCTGATGGTGATCCCACTGGTGGTGATCATCCTGAAATGGCGGAAGGAATTTTCCTGGTATTTGATTGGTGCATTCTTTCTCCTTTTCATTTTTAACCTCCGGTACGCATGGATTGACGGTCGAACTTACTCACTCAGTTCGGTTCAAAGCGAAATGGACATGATCCTGTATGTGGGGGTGACCGCGGCGTTTGCCTACGCGATTTCCTGGTTTGGGGTCATGCTGGTAACAAAATCTTTCAAGAAAGGCGCGCTTGGAGCAGCGTCTAATTCGATTCTTTTCACCCTATTTTGTCTATTTATCCTCTATTCGTTTGCGCTGGTTAATTTCGGCTACAACGGTTGGAAGGTAACCTGGACCCTGCCCGATTTCCTCATCCAGTACCTTGGATTGATGGCAGTGATCATTGCCATTTTCACCGCTGTTGCCGGGTTGATCCTTACTGGAATAGCCGCTTTGACCGGCAGGCTGATCAGGAAAAAGTGATCCATGAAGGGGATAGAAAAATTTCATGACCTTCATATTGATACCTCCAGTTATCTGGATGGACTGATTGAATTGATTCGGGGAGTCTCAAGAATCCATGATCTATTGGATTTTTTGATAATTTGCACTGATTTCGCGGAAGCCAACATCCCTCATCAAATTATCGATGACTGGTCTCAATCGAATCCAATATTCGTAGAACTCATCCGTCGTATAAAAGAAGCGTATCAGGAATCCCCGAAAAATGCAGTTCTAAAAATTTCCAACGCTGAGATTACCGCGGAAAGCGCGATAGCGGACACATACTCATTGATCTTAAATAATATTTCCCATAAAGATGGTGAACGGGAAAAAGAAGGTTTTCTTACAATTTCAACAAGATATAACCAAATAATTAATGGAGACGCAGAACGAAAAGAGATCCATTCGTTTTTATATAGATTGAATCCACTTGCGGCATCAAAATTTCTTGAAGGATCGAGTAATTTACTTTCACCACCTTCAAGCGACGGATTGCCGAACCCTTTGATCAGCCTGCGATCCGCACTTAATATTACAATCAGAACTCTTATGGACCTTACCGGAGAAGCGACAGTCCCGAAACAGACTGAAATTATCCCACGGCTGGCAAAGTATTTTGGAAAAGATTCAATCGCTCAAGTTGATATTACTATCCGAAATCGAAATTTCCTTCTCCTATGGATAAAATTATCCAGGACGAAGGACATGACGGTAGGAAACGATCAAGCTTTGGGTATGACTCTCGAAATCATTTCGATATTGAAGTTTATTTCTAGAACGATAAAACTTCCCCGTGGGATGTAAATCACCTTGATAGCGGGAATTTAATCACGATCACGATTATTGATATATTTCACTTCCAGAGAACGAATGAATTTGACTATTGTTACAACCTTACCAACCAAATTGAAAAATTTCATCAATATTTGGTTGGGAGCGTATTCTAAACGACCGAAAGTCAGGTAGTGATGCGATGGATCCTTATTTTCATATACACCGACCAACCCTAATATTGAATGAGGATCGCACCCGCCGGAACATCCGAGGCATGGTGGCGAAAGCGAAGGCGAACCGCGTGCGTCTTCGCCCGCACTTTAAAACGCATCAATCCGCGGCGATCGGGGAATGGTTCCGGGAGGAGGGAATCGATGCCATTACCGTCTCTTCCCTCAGTATGGCAGCGTATTTTGCTTCACAAGGCTGGGAGGATATTACAGTAGCCTTCCCGTTCAATTTACGCGAAATAGAGAAAGTCTGGGAATTGAGTTCTAAGACTCACCTGGAATTACTGGTGGAATCCACAGAAGTGGTAGATTTCCTTGATAAACAGTTTCCGCGTGACCTAGATCTGTGGATCAAGATCGACGCCGGGGGAAACCGGACTGGCATCCCCGCATCGAATACCGCAACCGTCACCCACCTGGTATCAATGATCAAGGGATCGAACCATTTGAATTTCAAGGGTATTCTCTCCCACTTCGGGCAAACCTACAACGCCTCCTCCAGGGATGAAGCTGCGCGGTTATATTTCGATGGCGTCGCCCGCATGGGCTCTGTCCGAGCTGCTTTAAGAAAGGCCGGTTACCGAAAAACGCTGATCTCGGTGGGGGATACACCCGGGTGTTGCACTTGCGAAGATCTACGCGGAGTGGATGAGATTCGACCTGGAAATTTTGTGTTCTTTGATGCGACCCAGTTGCGTATTGGATCCTGTTTGGAAGAGGATATCGCTATCGCGGTGGCCTGCCCGGTGGTTTCCAGGCACCCTGACCGTAATGAGGTAATCCTCTATGGTGGTGCGGTGCATCTTTCCAAGGAATATTTACTCGATAACGGAACCGCATCCTATGGCGATGTGGCATTTCCTTCCAGCGATGGCTGGACGGAGCGAATTCCCGGGGCGTATGTTCGCTCCCTTTCACAAGAGCATGGGATTGTTCACCTTCCAAAAGCGGCATTGGATCGCGTTCGAGTCGGTGACATACTGATGGTACTGCCGGTGCATTCCTGCCTGGCAGTAGCTGCCCTGGGGGAATACATCACCCTAGAAGGGGAGAGGATCGGGACGATGATATCCCGGTCAGAAGATCAGGCTGAAGGGAACGGGGGTGAAGGTTATCAAGAAGAGGATGATGCAAAGGATGCCGATCACCTTCCGGTTTTTTGAAAGTGGTGTGATCTGATCCAGGGGTTCGGCATAGACCCTGCCCACCAGGAAAAAGACCATTGCTGCCCAGAGCCACCATCCATTCCAAACCATTCCAAGCAACACCAGGATGCCGAGGACGACGGGAAGGATCGCACGCGTGGCGCGCTTTCCAAAAAGCGTCTGGCTGATGTGCCCGCCATCCAGGGTTCCTGCGGGGATCAGGTTCAATGAAGTCACCAGTATCCCCACCCAACCAGCCCAGGCGACCGGGGAGAGCATCACATCGGTGGCACCGTAGGGAGATGGTTGCCCGGTGAAGAAGTATTGCAGCCAGTGCAGGATTGGGATGGTAGCGTATGCTGCGGGTTGGGGGAGCAGTGTCCCGAAGGAAAGGTATTTGAGAGCAAGGTATAGTATGGAGTTCCCCTCGATCTGTGCACCATAACCTTCGGGAAAGGTAACCGGAATGATATCGATCACAGACAAACGCAACCCGATGACCAGGACAATAAGAGCGACGATGAACCCAGCGAGTGGACCCGCTGCGCCGATATCCATCAGGTGATCCCGGTTTCGCGGGATGCCTTTCATGTTAATAAATGCGCCCATTGTTCCCAATCCTATTGGCATCGGGATGAAGTACGGAAGAGTGGATTCCACACCATGGTGGCGGCTGACCAAGTAATGACCCATTTCATGCGTTCCGAGGATGGCAAGCAGACTGATCATGTAAGGAATACCGCCTGTCCACAGGGCTGCCAGGATACCCGCGGAGGTCATGGGAAGTTGGTCACCGGTTACATAGGTCATCCCTGCAAATAATACGCAGAAGATTGTGGCAACAAAAAGAAGGATGTTTATCCAGAGTCGCGAAGGTTTTGCAGCCGGACGGGCGGGAACAATAAAGATGGTTTGGATGCCATCCTCGACCCGGAAGAGGGGCATGAATCCCAGTGGAAGCAGGTCGGCAGAAAGCGTTTCATAAGCCTGTGAAGAATCCGTAACGGTAAGGATCCCACGGTAACGGAAGTTGAATCCCTGGCTGCGAGATCCAAGGGTTACGTCAGTTATTGAAAAAACGCGCCGCACCAGCGCGTCGATATCCGGGGATTCCGAAGAGGCAGATTGATCAATCACCATTAATGCACCTGTTATTCAGGCGGGAATGGATGGGAGTCGAACCCACCACGGCCCGCAAAGCGACCCGACACCGGTTTTGAAGACCGGGAAGCCCACCGGGACTTATCCACTCCCGCAGGCAAGCATACCAAAGAGGGGTGGGAATGGCAAGTCATTCCCACATCCTGGATCAATTTACGCCCCTGCAAAATTTCGAATTCAGCTTGAAAATCACTTGTAAGAAACCCCCCTTTTTGCTATAGTCACTTTTGAAAAAGGGTGTGGAAAAAATACTTGCGCTTGAAGGTTTATTCCATATCCGAATCCGGCTCAAAAAAATGGAGGAGAAAATGTCAAAAACCAAATGGTTCACGATAAGTTTGATCATCCTCACCCTGTTGTTGTCCGCATGCGGCCAAAAAACTCCGAACACACCTTCAACCGTAAAAATCGGATATGCAGGCAGCCCGGATACCCTCAACCCGGGAACCGCGATCCTGAGTGAAGCATATGTGATGTTCGAGCTCGTCTATAGTGCACTATTCGGGCAGAACCTGGATGGCACCTATAGCAAGGACCTGCTTGACAGCTTTGAGGTATCTGCGGACGGAAAGACCTATACCTTTAAACTTAAACCCGGGGTGAAATTCTCGGATGGGACTCCGTTAACTGCCAAGGATGTGGTGTATTCCTTCAACCTCTATAAAGAGCACACAGAATTTCCGTATATGAACACTTATACGGCGAATTTTGACACGATCGAGGCGGTGGATGAAACCACGGTTGTTCTCACCCTCACGGAACCTGTTCCCAGCATCGAATACCTCACCACCTTCCTATATATTCTTCCTGAACATATCTGGTCTCAATATGCTGGTGAAAAGGTGGGGGAATTCCCCAATTCCGAGATGGTTGGTTCCGGCCCGTTCATTCTTAAAGACTATGCCCAAGGGGAATATATACATTTCAAAAAGAATCCAGATTTTTACGGGGGCGCACCAAAGGTGGACGAGGTGGTTTTCCAGACCTTTAATAACCAGGATGCCCTGGTGCAAGCGATTAAGACCGGCCAGGTGGATATGATCACTGAGATGCCACTTACCGCGGTCGCATCATTGAAGAATGCAAAGGATGTTGCAGTTGCGGTAGGCGCACCTCTGGCACCAGATATCTCCGATATCATCTTTAACCAGGCTGATCCCGAAAACTGCCCGGAGGGTGGTTCGTGCACAGGGCACCCTGCATTGCGTGATCCTAAAGTACGGGAAGCACTGGCTTTTGCAACCAACAAGCAGGAATTAATCGATATCGTCCTGCTCGGATTAGGGGCTGCAGGACGCACCTTGATTCCAGACAGCTTGCTTCCCTGGTACAACGATTCGATTCAGGATCATCCATTTGATCTTGCCAAGGCGAACCAGATATTGGACGAGGCCGGCTATAAGGATACTGATGGCGACGGGGTCCGGGAAATGCCGGATGGATCTAAACCGCTTACCCTCCGGTTGAATTACCCGTCTGACAGCACGGTTGCCCCCCGACTTTCCGAACTCCTGGCAAAGTACTGGGAACAGGCTGGTGTGAAGCTTGAGATCTCTGCATTGGATCCCGATGCGCTCACTTCCATTTGCTGTCCCACTTTTGATTATGACGTTCTCATTTGGGGTTGGGGGTCTGATCCGGATCCTTCCTTCCTACTCAGCGTGATGACCTCAGAAAGCATTCCTTCCGGGATGAGCGAGTCGGGGTATAACAATCCCGCTTACGATGAGCTCTACCAGAAACAGCTTGTGGAAGTGGATCCAGCCACTCGAAAGAATCTGGTCTGGGAAATGCAAAAGATCGTTTTCAACGACACGGTTTATATAGTTCCATTCTACGCAAAGGCTGTTCAGGCATTCCGGACAGATAGGTTTAAAGGCTGGATTACCTCCCAACCCAAGCAGGCTCTGGAGGATGTGACCTCATTGGTAGTGGTGGAACCGGTAAGATAAAAAAAATAGACACGTTCCAGTATAAATACTTCATCAATGCCTCCCGGAGAAGAAGTCTTTTCCTCCCCGGGAGGCTAACCATACAGAGCGGAGCTTTTCTTTGAAACGCTATAAGTACCTGATCAGCAAAGTTCTCTGGGCAAGCCTTTCAATCGTCTTTGTGATGATCCTGAACTTCTTTCTGTTCAGGGTTCTGCCGGGAGACCCTGCCAGAGCCGGGGTCAAGGATCCAAGGTTGACCGCCGAAGCGCAGGATGCCATCCGGGTTCGATTCGGCCTGGATAAACCGGTGATTAACTGTTTTGAATCAATCAATCCGCTCAAATTCGGCAGCTGCCTGGTCAACCCCCTGGACACGCAGTTCTTTATTTATGCCGGCAATCTCATTCAAGGGGATTTGGGTACCAGTTATCATACCAATCGCCCGGTCAAGGATATGATCGGGGAGAGTTTAGTAAATACCATCATCCTGATCGGTTTCGGACAAATGATCGCGATCTTTCTTGGCATGGCACTAGGGTTGATCGCTGCATGGAAAGCGAATACCGCAATCGATTTTGCCACGCTTGGATTTTGTCTCGTAGCCTGGTCGCTGCCAACCTTCTGGCTGGGAATCGTCCTGCTCTTCGCCGGTTCCACCTGGCTGGGGTTGCCGGTTGTAGGAAAATTCACTCCAGGTGGCGGGCTGGCGACCGGGCTGCCATTGTTCCTGGATGTGGGAAAACATCTTATCCTGCCAACCCTGACCCTCAGCGTGATCATGCTTGGTGAATACATGTTGATCATGCGCAGCACATCCCTGGAGATCTTTTCAGAGGATTACATCCTGACCGCCAAGGCGAAAGGGTTAAAGACATTTTATATTCTCAAAGACCATGTGCTCCGGAATGCGATGCTCCCGATGGTAACAATCATTGCCCTGAACCTTGGTTTCACCGTGGCAGGAGCGATCCAGATCGAATCGGTTTTCTCCTGGCCGGGACTGGGGCTATCGATTTTCGAGGCGGTTGGCAGAAGGGATTATCCCATGCTGCAGGGATCCTTCCTGATGATTGCCATCACCGTCATTTTCGCTAACCTGCTGGCCGAATTGATGTATTCCTATCTCGATCCGCGCGTTCAGGCGATTTGACCATGGATTATTACGTCCCCCCGACCGGTTTTAAAAGCGTTCTGCTCAAGTTGCGCGGGAACTGGCTGGCCTGGGCTGGGATCGTGATGCTGCTCACCACAGTAATTCTCGCGGTTTTCGCTCCCCGGATCGCGCCTTATGATCCATATGCGGATATAAAAGTCAGCATCATGGATATTTACGCTCCTCCCTCCGCCCAGCACCTGCTGGGTACAGATGACGCCGGACGAGATGTGCTTTCCAATTTTATTTACGGTGCCCGGGTCTCCTTGATCGTTGGTTTCTTTGCTGCTTTTATCTCTGTTGTAATTGGCGGTTTGATCGGGATCAGTGCTGGTTTTTTTGGCGGAAAGATTGAATTAATCCTGATGCGTTTCACCGACATCATGCTGGTAATCCCGGATTTGCCGCTGGCGGTGGTATTGGTGGCGCTCACATCGCCGAGCCTGGGGAACATCATCTTTGTGATCGGCATCCTGGGGTGGACCACCACCGCCCGGCTTGTACGATCTCAAACCCTCTCGGTGAAAGAACGAAAATTTGTCCTTCGAGCAAGGGCAATCGGTTCGGGGAACGCTCATATCATTCGTAGGCATATTTTCCCTCTAGTTCTTCCTCTGATGGTTGCAAATTCAGTTCTGGTGATTTCCCTGGCCATCCTTGAGGAAAGTACGCTCAGTTTCCTGGGGCTGGGAGATCCAACCATGGTCAGCTGGGGACAGATGCTCAATTATGCCTTTACCCGCGGAGGGGTCAGCTCCGGTGCCTGGTGGGCGCTGGTGATGCCGGGGTTGGGAATCGTTTGGGTAGTCCTGGGGTTGACTTTCCTTGGTCATGGGTTGGAACAGATCTTCAATCCGCGTTTGGAAGCGCACCATCTTTCGGTCGGCAAGAATATGGTGGTCAGGGGAAAGGAAGGAGCAGGTGATGTCCAGCCCTAAAAATCCACCTGCTCTATTGGAAGTGAGAAATCTTTCCGTGGAATTCATGCCCAATAAGAATACCCATCTGAAGGCGGTTCAAGATGTGAGTTTCAGCCTTCATGAAGGTGAATTGCTCGGTTTGGTGGGGGAGAGCGGTTGCGGAAAAACAACTATGATGCTCAGCCTGCTGCGCCTACTCCCCGAAGCAGGAAGGATCACTGGAGGTAAGATTCTCTACCGCAACCAGGATCTTCTGGACTTGGAAGAAAGTCAGATGAGTGATTACCGCTGGAAGGAGATAGCGATCATTTTCCAGGGAGCGATGAACGCGCTTAATCCGGTGCGCACGGTGCAAGACCAGATCGCTGAAGCCATCACCTGCCACGAACTTAAAACGCCGAAGCAAAAACTGGACAAACGGGTTAGTGAATTATTGGAAATGGTGGGAATCCCCGCCAGCCGCGGCAGCCAGTATCCGTTTCAGTTCTCCGGTGGCATGCGCCAGCGGGTGATGATCGCCATGGCATTAGCCTGTTCGCCTTCTATTGTCATCGCTGATGAACCCACCACAGCGCTGGATGTAATGATCCAGGCTCAGATCCTGGAGCTGCTCCAGGAATTAAGCCGGCAGCTTGGCCTGGCGGTGATCCTGGTTACCCATGACCTGGGCGTGGTTGCGGAGATCTGCGACCATGTGCTGGTGATGTATGCCGGTGTTACTGCTGAATACGGGGATGTGGATACGATCTACAATCACCCGGTTCATCCATATACCCAGAATTTGATCAAGGCATTTCCAAATCTTGCCAATCCCCTGAATTCTTTAATCTCCATTCCCGGATACCCTCCCCGATTGGATGCGCTTCCTTCAGGCTGCCGGTTTGAGCCACGTTGCCTGAAGGCATTTGACCGCTGCAAAATTGAGCAGCCGCCGGTCTATGAATTGAAAGATCGACATCAAGCAAGCTGCTTCCTGGTGGAGGGTCAGAAATGAACAATGATCTGATCCTGAAGGTGGAAGATCTAAAAAAATATTTCCAGGCGGAAAAAACTGGTATCTGGAGCTCTGGAGATAAACAGGTCTTTGCGCTGGATGGTGTCAGTCTTGGAACTTAAAAAGGGGAAATCCTTGCTCTCGCGGGTGAAAGCGGTTGTGGCAAATCCACTCTGGCGCTGACCCTGATGAACCTTGAAAAACCGACCTCCGGCAGGATCATTTTTGATGGCATGGATATCACCAACTTGCAGGGTGATGCCCAAAAACAGATGCGGCGAAGAGTTCAAATGGTTTTCCAGGATCCCTATGAATCCCTGAACCCTATCATGAGTATCCGGGATCTGGTGGCAGAACCACTTGTTGTTCACAAATTGTTTCTTGATCCGCAGGAGCGGGAGACCCGTGTCCGGCAAGCTCTTGAGGATGCCGGGTTAAAACCGGCGGATGTTTATATCAATCGGTACCCCTATGAACTCTCGGGAGGGCAGCGGCAGCGGGTGGTCGTGGCCTGCGCTTTAGTTTTGAACCCCGTCCTGCTTTTAGCGGATGAACCGGTTTCAATGCTTGATGTCAGCATCCGGGCGGAGATATTAAACCTTCTGGCTGACCTGCGCCGGGTAAAGGGAATTTCGGTTATTTTTATTACCCATGATATGGCAACAGCAGCCAATATTTGTGACCGAATCGCGGTGATGTATCTGGGAAGAATCGTGGAGTTAGGACCCACCAAAGAAGTTCTTGCCCACCCTCACCATCCATACACAAAAGCGTTGATCTCGGTTATTCCAATTCCCAACCCACGTCACCGCCGCAAGCGAATCATCCTGCAGGGAGCCCCCCCAAACGCTATCGAGATCCCCCCGGGGTGCAGGTTTCATCCCAGGTGCCCGGTGGTGTTTGACCGATGCAGGATCGAAGATCCGGTCTTGATGGCCATCCGGGGGAATCACCAATCTGCATGCTGGCTGATGGGAAATAAACTTTCTGAACAAACTCGATGATAATCAGGTGTGATATGCAAAACAAAATCAACCTTTCTGAAAAATTTGAATACAACGGCTGGCCTTCCATGCCCCGCCCTGATTCCAAACCGCCGGGAGGTTGGTCTCGCGCGCTGCTTAGCAACCAGGAGCGGGTTTTTAATCCGAGTGTTTCCCCAGATGGCAAACGGGTAGCTTTCATCTGGCATAGGGATGCCACCTGTGAGGTCTTTACAATGCCTGCGGAAGGGGGATTTCCCCGCCAGGTTTCTTTTGGACGTAAGGCATTTCAATACTGGTGGGAAGAAATCCCCCAGTGGTCTCCGGATGGTAGGGCGTTGGCTTTTTGCATCGACCATCATGTATATGTTTCCGACATTGAAGGAGGTATTCCTAAAAAGGTCAGCGGATTCGCAGAAAGTGCCTCCTCGCCACGCTGGTTACATGATTCACAGCGCCTGATTATCACAATGGAGCGGGATGACTGCGATCAGCTTCTACTTACCGACCGCGGAGGCTCCTGGCCGAGACTCCTCGCAGCGGGTAAGGGTGATAACAGTGATGCCCGCCCTTCCCCGGATGGTAAGTTCGTTATCCACACCCATCGGCCGCTCTCAGACCTAAACCGGGAGGATATTTGCATCGTCGATCTACAAACCGGTGTAGGAGGAATTATCAGCGGGACGGCGGGGCGGCGTTGCTGGAATCCGCGCATCTCCCCCGATGGAAAACGAATTATTTATCTTTCCAACCGGACGAAATTTCAGGAACTGTGGCTTTTTGACCTGGATACTGCTTCAGACGTTCAACTAACGCACGCCGGTTCGGATATCACTGACCCCGAATGGTCGCCGGATGGGAAGTGGATTGCAGCCACCCAGAACACCGATGGCAAGAATGACCTGGTTTTGATTGATCCAGCGAGTGGAGCAATCAAAGAATTGCGCAAAACCCGCGGGTGGCATTCTCTACCTGGTTGGGGATCGCATTGCCGATCATTGATCTTCTCCTTCAACAGCCCCACGGACCCACCGGAAATCTACCGGGCAGAGATCGATCCCGGGTCACCGGGGTATATTAAAGAAGACCGAATTACGCAGCTCACCACTGTCTCCGGGCGAGTCTTCAAAACGTTCAGCCTGATTTCTCCTGAGGTGGTGAGCTATAAGAGTACGGATGGGATGGATGTTCCCGCGTTGCTCTATAAACCGGCTAAACCCAACCGGGGGGCGATCGTGAATCCGCACGGCGGTCCCCGTGGTCAATCCGGTTTTGAATGGGATATCTTCACCCAGTACCTTCTGGCAAAGGGTTACACTTATCTGGAACCGAATTACAGGGGGAGCACTGGTTTCGGTTATGACTATGAAATGTCGAACCAGGAAGACTGGGGTGGTGGGGATGTTCAGGATATCCTCACCGCGGCTGTTTTCCTAGCGGGTTTGGAATGGGTGGATCATAAGCGAATAGCGGTGGCTGGGGGTAGCTACGGGGGATATCTGGCGTTTTCTGCTTTGGCAAATGATCCCGGACGAAATTATGCATGCGGGGTGTGCGACTATGGGGATGCAGACCTGTTTAATTCATGGGCGTTGACCGATAAAAGCACCCGGCTATATACCGAAATGCAATTGGGGCACCCCGCAAGAAAGCGCCCAGTTTATGAAAAAGGCAGCTTAATCCGGTATGCACGCGATTTGCAAAGCCCGATCCTCCTGACGCACGGGCTTGATGATACCGTAGTACCTCCGGAGTCCTCCGAGGAGATCGCGCACCATTTACGCAAAGAAGGAAAAGCTTACGAATATAAAACCTATGCCGGGGAAAGCCATGGTTACCTGCTGCGCAGAACCCTGGAGGATTATTACCCACTAGTGGAACAGTTCCTGGATTGGTACCTCCTGCCTGATTTTAGCGAGGAACGGACTTGAAATGACGGATCATTTTCTTTTCGAGAACTTGACCTGGCCGGAGGTTGCTGAGCTGAACCGCGAAACCCCGCTGGTTCTACCGTTGGGAGATGGGTACGACCGGGCAGAAACCGAGCAAATTCTCGGTTCTCCATCCAGGATCGGATGGCTGCCCGCGGTACCATATGGCTGGCAGGGAAGCGGGCTGGAGGTACCGGAAGGGATCATATCAGCCTGCATCGAGAACCTGGTAAATTGCCTGCTTGAAGACGGTTTCCAGCATGTGTATCTGATCCATCCAGTTGGGGCGATAATTTCCTCGAATGTTAGAAAGGTATCTCCCAAACGAAAAAACCTGGTAACTTTCATCGACCTTGATACCAGGGATCGTTCCAAGGTGATCCTTATCCCAATCGGCCATACCGAGCAGCATGCCCTGCACCTTCCGTTAAACGTAGATACGCTTTGCATTCAGGCAGTAATGGAAGGTGCTGCAACAGCTTCGCCAGAGAATTGCATTTGCCTGCCGGCCTTCCCCTATGGGGTGAGCACCCATCGCAACTCATTCCCAGGCACCTTCAACATGGGCGGGAGAACATTCGAGGATTTCTTTGTGGCAATCGTGGATTCACTGAATTCCCGAGGTTTTCATAGGATCTACCTGAACAGTGGACATGGGGGGAATGTTTCTTTTTTGGTGAATGTCGTGAAATATTCAGGTGAGCGCCATCTGGAAGGGTTCTGTGCAACCACCTGGTTATATCTCAACAGTCCGGAAGGCGCTGCTTCTCTGGAAGCGCTACGCAAATCAAAACTGGGCGGGATGGGGCATGCCTGCGAACTAGAGACTTCGCTCATGCTGCACCTGAGACCAGACCTGGTTCACATGGATCGGGTGGTGGATGAAATTGATTTCATCCGCTCGCCATCCTATTACATGGATTGGAATGAGACTGGCGCCCTGGTGGCAAATCCGCCATGGAAGGATGACACTTTCACCGGGGCGTATGGTGCCGGTTCGCTGGCGACATCTGAAAAAGGGACTGCCTGGCTTCAGGCTGCCATCCGGGAAAAGGCGGGTCAGGTGGAGGAGATCATATTCCAGCACAGTGCGCGGATTAAAAAAAGAAAACTAAACCCACCCAATTAGATGTTTTCAGAAAATGATCCTCAGGGAATATTGAGAAAGGGGAGAAATACCTGGAAGGCAGGTTGAAGCGTGAGGATGAGTAATCCGGCCAGAATGCCCAGCAGGATGCCAGCCAAAACGTCCGAAACATAGTGAAGACCGGTCATGACCCGCGCCAGGCAAACTAGCGGAGCCCAAATCAGCATAATTATGGAAAACCCAAGCGGTCCGAGACCGACGGCTAACGTGGCCAGCAGGACTGCCCTGGCGGCATGCCCGGAGGGGAAGGAGTGGGGGTCGGTTTTTCGGTAAATAGCGCCAAATTCACCCTCAGGGCGGCGACGGCGAATGAGAAGTTTGATCCCGAATACAACAAACGCGAGGCAGACGATCCCAACTGCCATTAACATTTCACGGTAACGCCATTCGGGTGGGGAAAAAAACCATGCCACCGCCAACCCGATCATCCAAAACCAGGAGTCACCAGAATGCGCGAAAAAGACTGCGATTCGCCAGAGGGTACTCCCGTCCTGGTTCAAGCGGAGCGTGGAGGTCCACTTATTATCCAGGTTGGATAATTTGACGATCAAGCCCGCACCTTTTTTCTCAAATACTCCTCCACGATATTAAGCTGAAACATCTTATCAACATCCATCCCCATTTCAGCATAGGGTGTGTTCAGTGTCCTTGCGGTAAGACCCAGCTTTTTACTTAATTTTCTTTCCAGGTCATGTAGGGTTATCTGATGAGTGAGAACGAGCACCAGCGTATCAAAACCGAATATCGCCGCTTGCTTGAGTGGCTTCTTCCTGGCGGCGATCAATTTTTCCCAAATGGGATGTTCCTGGATACGGCGATCCAATCGGATGGCAAAGATATCCCCTCCGCAAACATCCTTGTCCTTCAGGCGAAGATAGGTCCGTTTGGATTCCGGGAAGGTGATTTCCATGACCTTCCGTTCGACGATCGTATAAACGAGGTCGGCATCCAGTTCGGGAATCGCTTTCAGTGTCCAGGTAACCATCTCCGGTGTGATCGCGGGGAGATCCCCTGAACACATCAATGCGTATTCATCTTTTGGGGCGATTTTGCGTAATCCATCGAGTCCGCTGCGGGTGTTGAGAATTAGATCTCCCTGGTCTGGTAGAAAATGTAACGGAAGTGATGATTTAATGGGTGTATTGGGTGGTAGCCCAACGATTACAATATTTTCCAACTCTTTGACGGCGGATACTGCATCCACGATCCATTGTATTATCGATTTCCCCGCCACGGGGATGAGGGCTTTATAGTTCCCACGAGTGACCTCGTAAAGCGAATCTTCTGGCGAGGGGATTCCGCCGGCAGTGATGAGAACATTCATGGGTTTAATTCCTGAACCTGGGGGGTGAGCGGAATTTGATCCACCAATTTAGCCAGCGAAGCGATATAAGCCGAAGAATGGGAGTAATCCACCGGCTCTTTCCGCCCAGTGGCTGCAAGGATGGCGGCCTCCATCATGTTGGTACCGAATGAACGTCCATCCAGGACCGGGGTGGTGGTCACGAGGGTACGAACGCCGGCGGATTTGAAGATTGCCACGTCCTCCGGTGTTGTAGTGTTTGTTATGACAATTTTTCCGTCCAGCCGGGGTGGCATATAACGGGTGATATAGTGGCAATCCCCGGCGATGACTGAAGCCCAATTGAAATGATCGCCCCATTTCGGGGTGTGTTTCTCCTGCTCGCTGCCAATCGGGTACAGCCAGGAAAAGGGGAAATGGCTTACAACCGGGAGTAGAATGCGGACCATCCTACGTAAGCTCTTTTCCGTGCGAAGTGGAATTGGAAGCCCCAGCCCGAACATGAGATCCCCGAAAATGCATTCGTACCCCAAATCGAGAAAGGCACGGGATAACCCCCAGCGGTCGATCCCCGCGGTGAGAAGGACCCGTTTTTTGGTGATTTTCCCTGCCAATTCGTTCTCTAATAGGGGACGAACCTTGTATTCGAGGGTTGCTTTCAGACCGTTGCCGTCCACGACCGGGGTTGTCTTCACCCCGCGGATAAGTTTGGTAACGGAATGCATTCGGTAAAAATTCTCGCCGATCAGGAACCCGAGGTCTGCACCGCCAACCCCGAACGCATCCACTTTTCCGTCCATTTCATGAAAAAGTTGTGCGGCCTTATCCATATCTCCGTCTGTGCCAATCCGCTCGATGGAAATGTCCTGACCCAGGATATGAAGCGGGTATTTTTTGTTGCGTTTTGAAGATCCGATGCTGATACTGATGGCTGTTTTCATTTATGACTCCAAAAATCCTGTCAGATTATAGCGTTTAATCCAAATCTCTGATACTTGAATTCACAATTTTGTAAATTGACACGACCTCCGGTTCACGTATAATGAAAATGGATAACGACTATTCTTCTATCGAAAAAGGAATTGAATCCTTGAAAAACGACCTGCGAAGGCTAATCATTTTGCCACTGATACTTATTCTAACCCTGACAGCCTGCCAGGGTGACGCCCAGCCGGAATTTACCCCGCAGGCAGTAACCGCTGCGGATTGCAATTATGGTGGCATTATCAAATCGGTGGAAGCGCTTGATGAGACAACCATCAAGTTTACGCTCTGTAATTCGGATCCGGCGTTTGCAGCAAAGATCGCGAACCCTGCTTTTTCCATTACCGATGATGTTTACCTGAATGAAATGGGTGGCGACACCAAGAAAATGACCGCCAATCCCGTCGGCACAGGCCCTTACCGGGTCAAGGAATATAACCCCGGTGCCTATTTGATCCTGGAAGCCAATCCAAATTACTGGGGAACGCCGTTGCAATCCAAGACCGTGAATATGACCTGGTCCAAGAATCTGACCCGCCGCTTCAATTCCCTGGATATGGGAAGTGTAAATGTCGTCGACCTGATCCCACCTATGAATTTCGATACTATTCGTTCGAGTCCTGATCTTGCCATGCAATTCCGGCCTAGCCTGGATACGCTTTACCTGGGGTTTAATAACGAGATCGCCCCCTTTGATAATGAGAGTATCCGCAAGGCTATCGGCATCGGCCTGACCAGGGACGCACTATTAAGACCACAAAACCCGTATGCCACGACATTTGCTGAGCAAAAAGTCCCTGTACCAGAGGGTTCATCACTTGCAGACCAGTTGATCCCTTTTACGCTCTACCCAGGTAATTCCGCAGGGTTCACCTGGTATCCTCAGGATACCCAAAAAGCGATCGGGTTAATCTCTGAAACAAAATATGCCGGGGGTTTTCCCGCGACACTGTATTATCCAGAATTGAATGACCCATCCTTACCGAATATGGCTCTGGTGGCGGAGGCGATCAAAAATCAACTTGCACAAATCGGGATCAACCTTACCGTATCCGGGATGAATCCGGAGCAATTTAAAGTTGAGCGGGATCTGGGCAAATTGGGGTTTTACCTGAATTTGATGACAGCCGACTTCGCGGATGCCTCCAGCTTTTACGATGCGAATTTTACTTCCGACAGCAAAGCCTTGGGCAGGCATTACGCAGATATTCTTATTGAGATCAATTCTGCCGAAAAGGAATCCAATCCCGCTGCCAGGCAGGTTCATTACGACCGTGTGAACCAACTTATCAAGGACCATGTACCGATAATACCGATCGCATTCCCAGCCACTGCGGTGGCAAACAACCGTAACGTTGAGAATGTGACCATTGGACCCTTGAATGAGAATATCACGGAAATCACCACGCCAACTGGTTCGATCAACTTCATGCAATCCACCGAGCCTTCCAGTCTCTGGCCGGCGGACGAGGATTCCAAAGATACTTTCAGGGTTGCATCGCTACTTTATGATACGCTTCTGACCTACGATTATGGAACAACTGATTTAAAACCATCCCTTGCGGATACCTGGTTTTCCAATGACGACCTGACGGAATGGACATTCCAGTTGCGCTATGGACCGGAGTTCTCGAATGGATCAAAATTGGATGCGAACGATGTGGTCGCATCCTTCGCGGCGATGTGGGACGCTTCCAATCCCAATCACAAGGGTAATTCGGGACAATTCGCTCTGTTTAAACGGTTCTTTGGGAATTTTATCAATCGCTAGTGTCAAATAATTTAAGTTGGAGGTATGAATAATTTCTCATACCTCCTTTTTTATTATGGTTTATTCTCCGCCAGGATGACCCCAGCGAGCTGTTCCAGGATGGCGACCACAGCCGAATTATCCTGGTCCCCCATGCCTTCGGCAACCATTGCGTTGAAAAGCTGGCTTCCAAGGGCTGTCGCCGGAAGGGGAATGGCGTATTCCCTGGCTGTCTCCAGCACAATATTGAGATCCTTGGCCTGCATCCTGGCTTTAAAACCCGGGGTGCGATTACCGGAGAAGAGGCGTGGTGGTTTCACATCCAGCGTCCAGCACTGCGCTGAACCACCTTTGATAGCCTCGACTACCTTGCGAGGGTCAGCACCGGCTTTTTGAGAAAACACAAGCAGTTCCCCCATGGCAACCATCTGTGCGGATACCATGATCTGGTTGGCAGCTTTAGCGATTTGCCCTGAACCAGCGCTCCCAATGTAGGTGATCGTTTTCCCCATTGCTTCCAATACTGGAAGGACAGCCTTTAATGCTTCTTCGCTGCCACCCACCATAACAGTCAATGTACCATTGATCGCACCGATCTCTCCTCCACTCACCGGTGCATCCAGGGCATCGATACCACGCTCCGCCAGTTTTTCCGCCAGCATACGTGCTGTGGCAGGTTTGATGGTGGAATTATCCACGTAAATCAATCCCGGATGACAACCTTCCAGGATTCCACCCTCACCGAGCACCACTTTTTCCACATCGGGAGAATCTGGCAGGTTGGTAAAGATGATATCAACCTGCCGGGCGACCTCCGCTGGAGTTGACGCTGACTTTGCACCTTCGGAAGCCAGTTCTTCCATAACCGCCTTGGAACGGTTCAACACAATCAAGGGATACCCGGATTTCATGAGATTTCGGCAGATGGGTTTCCCCATCAGTCCCAGACCGATATACCCAATTTTTAGCATGGTGCCTCCAGAGTTGAGAATATGACCACGGATTATAAAAGGTTAGACGTATAATGGAGGTTGAAAAATTCCAAGTTTTTACTCGAGGAGAGTGATTTTGACCGATATTGAGACGTTTTTCCAGGCTGTAAAAACCGGCGACCTGGATACTGTAAAACAAATGAGCGAGAAAAACCCCGCGCTTGTGAATGCAATGGATGATACCAATCTTTCCCCGGTGATCACGGCAGCTTACCATGGCGAGATGGGTATAGCCAATTACCTGGTGGCGAGTGGCGCGAAGATGGATATTTTTAGTTCCTCCGCGCTTGGTCTGACCTATATCGTGAAGAATTTGGTCCAAAAATACCCCAAGATGGTGAACGCCGTGGCCATAGATGGGTCTCAACCACTTGGATTGGCAAGTTTATTTGGCCGTCCAGAAACAGTCCAGTACCTGATCCTCCACGGTGCGGAGGTAAATTCCCCTTCGGTAAACGAACAGCGCGTGTTGCCGTTGCACTCGGCAGCAGCAGGCCGCCACCTGGAGGTTGTCAGGCTGCTTCTCGCCAATGGTGCAGACGTGAACTCGGAACAACAGGGTGGGTTCACAGCGCTGCACGCCGCTGCACAAAACGGACAACTGGAAATGATTCAATTGCTGCTCGCCAATGGTGCCAAAACAGACTCGCTGACTTTTGAGCGTAAAACTCCTGCGGATCTTGCCCGGGATCGCGGTCATGCTGAAGCCCTCACCCTGTTGGGGGGGTAGTCATGGTTCCGCCCGATCATAAAGAAACCTACCGAAGCGAAACGGAAAACTACGACCAGCTAATTTCTCGCGAGGATGCGCAGGGGAATATCCTGCGCGAGATCGAACGCATCTGCCCACCGGACGGACTGGAGATCTTGGATCTGGGAGCCGGGACCGGAAGGTTCGAAACGCTACTGGCGGGAAGGGCGGCATCTCTTACGGCTCTCGATTTATCCCATGCGATGCTGGAAATCACCAGGAAGAAACTGATCAAACATGGGACGGATACCTTCCACTTAATTGCTGGCGACCACCGCGCGCTGCCGCTTCGAAGCCAAATCTTCGATCTGGTTATCTCCGGGTGGAGTATCTGTTACCTGGCGGATTGGTTTCCGGAAACCTGGCACGAGGAATTGGAAAAAGCGTTTTCAGAGATTCGTCGGGTGATCCGTCCCGGGGGTAGGGTGATCCTTCTGGAAACCCAGGGCACCGGTTTTGAATCTCCCACTCCACCTCCGCACCTGGCAGGTTATTTCGATTACCTGCGCAAAACTGGTTTTCAATTTTCCTGGGTGCGGACAGATTATCGGTTTATTGACCTGGAAGAAGCCGTAACAATTTCCCGTTTCTTTTTCGGGGAGGAGCTGGCAGACCGGGTGCAGGCGAATGAATGGGTTGTTTTACCGGAATGTACAGGGTTTTGGACGAAGGTATTGCTCTAATTGTATAGACATCGTACAATTATCTAAATTTGATGGTAAAAGAGGTACGGAATGAAAAAAGACGTCATACGACAGATTCTAATCGTAGTAACATTCATATTCACAATTACTGCCAATGGACTGGCCAATGCGCTACCTTTGAATGGGCAGTCCACCGGCACTATTTCCGATAGCTTCCAGGTGGTTTTCGTCCCCGCGGGTTATGTATTTTCAATATGGGGGGTGATCTACCTGCTCCTGGCTGGATTCACGGTTTACCAGGCTCTTCCCGCCCAGCGGGAAAATGAAATCCTTCGCAGAATTGGTTTTCTAGTTGCCCTCAGCAATTTGCTCAATGGCGCATGGATCTTTTTCTGGCATTACAACTTGTACGCCTGGACATTGGTTATCATGCTTGGGTTGCTGGCAACCTTGATCGCAATCTACCTCCGCCTTGGGATCGGTTATCAAAAGTTCACAACAGTGGAAAAATGGCTGGTGAGCATTCCGTTCAGCGTGTACCTGGGTTGGATCACCGTGGCGACAATCGCGAACGCCACAGCCCTACTTAAATACTCCGGTTGGAGCGGGTGGGGGTTTGACGGACAGACATGGACCATCCTGCTTCTAGCAGCGGGGGTTGCCATCTCGATTGCGATGAGCCTGCGTCACAGGGATATTGGTTATGCCCTGGTACTGGTCTGGGCGTTTAGCGGTATCGCAGTAAAATGGCTGGGAGTCTACCCCGTGGTGGTATTCAGTGCATTTCTCGCAGTTGGTTTTGTTCTGCTCTTCCTGGCGATCGGTAGATTGAGGAAACCGAAACCTATCACTGGATAATTCAATAAAATCCGGAAGGGCTAAACCCTTCCGGATTTTTGTTTATTGCAACTGCTTTCGCAATTTTTCAGCGGTTTCCTGAAAAGCGCTAAGCTTGATGCGTTCCTTTTCCACCAGGTTGGTTGGGGCGCGTTTGGCAAAATCACCATTCAGCAATTTTTCCAATCGTTCTATCTGGGATTCCGCATCCCGAAGATCTTGCTCCAATCGGTTTTGGTCACTTGCGGAAGTGGTTCTTTCCTGTACCGGCACAAAAACCTCCACGCCACGCACCACCAGCGAGAGATCACCAGATGGACTTTCCGTTAGAGTTTCCTGGATCACTGTGCCTTCCGGATCCAATCTTGCCAGCGATTCAAGCACACTCTGCTGGGATTTGATCAGAGCGAATTTTTTCCCCGGCGATGAATCTTGCGGAGATCTTTTCTCCTGGGGCTATCCCATTTTCTGTTCTCAGGTTTCGGATCCCCTTGACAAGTTCCATGAGCAGTTCAAAATCGTCGATGAGTTTTTCCTCACCTGCAGCTTTATTTACCAGTTCAGGCCAACGGGCAATCATCAGCGCGTTCTCCCATTTACCGGATTTCGATTGAGCCGAGAAACCTTTTACATCAGCGGCTTGTTTGAGGTAACCCCAGAGCTCCTCGGTGACGAAGGGCGTGAACGGGTGAAGCAGCCGGAGGCAGGTATCCAGCGCGCTGACAAGGATCCCAGCTGTTTGTGTTGCCTGGGGACCACCAGCGGCAAGCTGCTGCTTGGATATCTCGATATACCAGTCAGCAAACTCGCTCCAGAAGAAATCATAGATCTGTCTGCCGGCTTCACCGTATTGATGACTGGTGAAAAGACGATCAACGCTGTGGACCAACCCGGCAAGCTTCGCGGTTATCCAGACATCTGCGAGGGAGGAGGTCGTTTTAGCGTCGCTGGCAGGAGGAGCGTTTTCCACCGCAGCGATAACGAACCGGCCGGCATTCCAAATCTTGTTGGCGAAATTGCGATTGGCTTCCACTTTCTTAACCGAGAGATTCATATCATTGCCGGGCGAGGAGCCGACCAGCACGCTAAAGCGTAGTGCGTCGGTACCCAGGTCATTCATCAGGATGAGCGGATCGATCACGTTCCCCTTGGTTTTGCTCATTTTTTGGCCGTGCTCATCGCGGATAAGACCGTGCAGGTAGACCGTGCTGAATGGCACTTCGCCAGTGAACTCCAACCCGAACATGATCATCCGCGCAACCCAAAAGAATAGGATATCGTAACCGGTTTCCATCATCGTTGTCGGGTAGAAGTAGCGCATGTCGGGTGTATCCTGCGGCCAACCCAGAGTGGAGAACGGCCACAACCCTGAGGAAAACCAGGTATCCAGCACATCCGGGTCTTGGTCGACCTTTGTACTATTGCAATGAGCGCAGTTGGTGGGATCGATACGCGAGACAGTGAGCTCACCGCAATCCTTACAATACCAGACGGGGATGCGGTGCCCCCACCAGAGCTGGCGGCTGATGCACCAATCCTGGATGTTCTCCAGCCAGTTGAAATAAACCTTGGTAAAGTGCTCCGGGACGAAATTAATCTTCCCGTTGCGGACGGCTTCCAAAGCAGCTTCTGCCAGGGGTTGGATGCTGATGAACCACTGGGTGGAGACCATTGGTTCAACGATCTCCCCTCCCCGCTGGGAACGAGGCACGTTTATCTTGTATGGTTTTTTCTCGATCACAAGCCCCGCTTTCTCCATATCTGCCCAGATTTGTTTGCGGCAATCGAAGCGATCCAGGCTTTCATATTTACCGCCATTCGAATTTACCTTTGCGGATTCATCCAGGACGGAGATCACCTCCAATTTATGATTTATTCCGATCTCGTAATCATTTGGATCGTGTGCAGGGGTGATCTTGAGCGCACCGGTGCCAAATGTCCGATCCACATATGAATCGCTGATGACCGGGATCTCGCGCCCCAGGATCGGCACAAGGGCTGTTTTGCCAATGAATTTCTGAAAACGCGGATCTTCAGGGTGGACTGCAACGGCGGTATCGCCAAGAATCGTCTCCGGGCGGGTGGTGGCAACCGGGATGTAATCACCGGATCCATCCGACAGCATGTATTTGAAGAAATATAGAGAGCCATTTTCTTCGGAGTATTCCACCTCTAAATCGCTAACCGCGGTTTTGAGCTGCGGGGACCAATTGATCATTCGTTTCCCGCGATAGATCAGCCCCTTTTCATACAGGCGAACAAATGCTTCACGGACAGACCTGGAAAGACCTTCATCCAGGGTGAACCGTTCCCTCGACCAATCACAGGAAGCGCCTAAACGCCTGATCTGTTGGGTGATCAGGTTTCCATACTTCTTTTTCCATTCCCAGGTTCGTTTTACGAACTCTTCCCTCCCCAGCTCATCTCTGGTGATCTCTTCGGTTTCGCGGAGGTATCGTTCCACCAGCAGCTGGGTGGCGATGCCTGCGTGATCGGTGCCGGGTACCCACAACGCAGAAAGCCCACGCATACGGGCATGTCGGATCATCAGATCCTCCATCGCTACAAACATGGCGTGCCCCAGGTGCAATTCCCCGGTAACATTGGGAGGAGGGATCGAGATGACATATGGTTTAATGGAGGGATCATAACCAGGAATATTTGGATCGTTGGCAGGCGAGAAATAACCCTGGTTTTCCCACCATTCATAGAGCCGCTGTTCGGTGGATTGAAAATCGTAAGTTTTCGGTAATTCGATAGACATCTTATACTCCTTAAAATTAAAACCCTTTCATCCCTGAGGACGAAAGAGCCTGTCTTCCGCGGTACCACCCCGGTTCACCATTCCTGGCGCACTCAGCCGCATTTTTAAATGCGGATCAGCGCTACCGGGCTTACCCGTGCCGTTCTACTCTCCAGATCTTGGATTTCTTCGGCAATCCGCCTTGCGACTTCAACCGCAGCCAGCCTGGGAAAATCTCAGCTCTGCATTCCCTTCCTGTCGGCCGCCCCGCAGTTTACTGCTCAAGGCTCATTATTTCGTTGGCTTTCATTATAGCCAGGCGTGGCTCGAAAGTCAATCAAAGCGGTCGGAGATGGGACCAATTCGCAAATTTCGCTTTTGTCGGTTAAACTATGCCAACATGATCAACCCACAACCAAAAAAATCACAGTGGATGACAGTGTTTTTCAGCATGGTAATATTGGCGATCTGCGGTTGTATGCCTTTCGAGCCAAGAACCCCTGCAACCACCACCCCGCGTTCCACCCGTATTCCCACCGTTAAAGCCAGCGTCACCCCGGATGAATTTGCAACACTGGCTGAAGATCTGAAGATCTCTCCAGGCATGCTTGCAGGTATTGAACTTACTTTTTGGCATCCGCTGATCGGAAAATCAGCCGATGTTCTGAACCAGCTGGTTAATGAATTCAACCAGTTGAATCCTTACGGGATCTTTGTAACCCCGACTTCATATTACAGTGAAGGTGATTTTTTATCCGCCGTGGAGAATTCTCTTAAGGACGGGCCTATTTTGCCTTCCCTTGTGGCTGCATCGCCCGATCAATTGAATTATTGGCAGAGAGAAACCGGGAAGATTCTGGACCTGACGCCTTATTTTAATGAACCAAGCGTGGGGTTGACCGACCAGCAGGTTGCGGATCTTTTCCCATCCTTTTTCCCGCGGGAAACAACCTCGGTAACCAGGCTTGGAATCCCGTTCTACCGCAGCGGATCTGTTCTTTTCTACAACCAAACCTGGGCGAACGAATTGGGATTTCCCGATCCTCCTGTCACAGTGGAAGAATTTGAAAACCAGGCGTGCGCAGCTGCAGAGGCTAACGCAGGAGATAAAATTCGTTCCAACGATGGCACAGGGGGATGGTTCATTGATACAGCTTGGCAAAGTGCGGTAAATTGGCTGAAAGTTTTTGGCTTTTCGAAACTGGAACCCGGCAGTGGGGGGAACAACTTCTCATTTTCTGTTCCTGAAGCGGAGAAAACCCTGCAATTATTAAAGAAATTAAATGACAAAGGTTGTGCCTGGACTGGAAGAAAATCAGATCCGCTGGAATACTTCGCCTCGCGGCAGGCACTTTTTTATTCAGCGGAGTTGGAAAATATCGAACCGCAATTGAAAACCAATACCCGCTTGGGTTCGTTGGATAAGTGGATCCCCATCGCCTACCCGGACCAATCTGGTTTGAGCGGGGTCCTCGCAACAGGCTATGATTTCGGGGTCTTCCAGGCGGATGCCCGTTCGCAGATGGCTGCATGGCTCTTTATTAAATGGATGATGGAACCTTCCAGGCATGCTCGCCTGGTCGCTGCGGATACAACTTTCCCCCTCAGTTATTCCGAGATTGCAGTCCTGGGATCTCTTGGAGAGGAGAATCTCCAATGGCAGCAAGCTCTCGGTTTTATTTCCCAGGTTGTTGAAGCGCCTGACTCCCCGGATTGGTGGATGGTAAGACGTATCCTGGAGGATGCCATTTGGAAAAGCCTGCAGCCCAATGTGACCGAAGCAGATCTGCCTATCATCCTGCGCGAATTGGATGCCACTATCTCCGAGGTTCTTGCCAGGTGAAAAGCGCACTCCCGGAGGTTGTGATCTATACGGATGGTGCCTGCGACCCGAACCCAGGGAGGGGCGGTTGGGCTGCGTTGATTATTGCTCCAAACAGGAAAATAGAAATCAGCGGGAGGGAGGTTGAGAGTACCAACAACCGGATGGAACTCACTGCTGCCATCCGCGCGTTACGGTCTCTTAAGGAACCGTCATCTGTGACCATCTATACAGATTCGCAATACCTTCAGAAGGGAATCGGGGAGTGGCTGCCGGGTTGGATCAGGAAGAACTGGCGGACAACCAGCGGTAAGGTTGCCAACCGGGATCTTTGGGAGGAATTAATCGCGGCGGAGAAGCCGCATATGGTTCGATGGGAATGGCTGAGAGGCCATGATGGGGATCCAAACAACCAGCGTGTGGATCAGCTTGCCCGTAAAGCCCGCCAAAGATAATCCGTTAAACCAAACCAAGCGCAAGGCACACCGCCCAGAGCGCCAGCCCGATCAGAAAAACCCAAACGATTTGTAGTTTCAGAAACCGCACCGCACAAAAAGCTGCGATGGCGAATAATGCGGTCAACCATCCGCGGATACCGGTCTGTGCCAGCTGATATGTGATCATGACCAGCATACCGACAAACGCGGCCAGTACTCCCGCCAGGGCACCTTTAATCACAGTCGAATTTCGCACCCGGTTGTAGATTTGAGTGAAGATCAGGGTCAATGCAAAAGTGGGCGAGAAGATCGCAAAGGTGGCTACCACAGCCCCAAAAACCCCGGCTACCTTGTATCCGATGAATGTAACGGTTATAAGGAAAGGCCCAGGGGTGACCTGACCGAGAGCTACACCATCCGCGAACTGGGTGGGGGTGAGCAATTGCAGTTGATCCACCACCTCCGCGCGAAGCAGCGGCAGGATCATCATCCCATTTCCAAAGGCGATGGAGCCAACTTTAAAAAAGGAAAGGCAAAGGATATTTAATGGGGGCGGAAATGTGGTGCAAAGGATGAGAAAACCAATAATGATCGCCACCACCACGCCGATCTGAATCCATTCCGACCGGGAAGTACTCGTCTCCACATCACTCGGACCTTCATCCTCAGGGATAGCCTGCATCGGTCGAAGCAGGAGGATTCCCAGGATTAAGGAAACCAGCACGATCCAGAGAGAATCCACCTTGAAATAGATTGCAGGAATAGCCGCCAGGGCAATGATCCAGGCAACCGGTTTACGCAGAGCCGTGAAGCCGAGGTCGATGGCGAGGTTGAGGATGATCCCAACAACGATCGCTTCCAAACCGATGAAGAGTTTCGGAACCCAGGGGATATTGCCAGATGAAAAATAGAGCGCCGATAAACCAAGCATGAGAAGGAACGAAGGAAGGACGAATCCCATCGTCGAAAGGATCGCCCCTGGTACCTTCCGAAGCTGGTAGCCCAGGTAGGCAGCATAGTCAAAATTCACCGGGCCGGGGTAAAGTTGGACGAGGGCGATACCCTCATCCAGCTTCTCGTCGCTTAGCCAACCCTTTTGTTTGATACTGGATCGCAAGACTTGCAGAGCTGTGAACCCGAAAGCGGTCAGACCGGTGAAAAGGAAGGTTTTCACCAGGGTGAAATATCCAACTGACTTGTCCTTTACTGTTACTTCCGGTTTTTCAGGCATGGAGTGGTGGTTCAATCAGCCAGGATCTTTTCGATCTCTTCCAATTCGGAACTTGAAAAATCTAGCCGGTCCAACGCAGCGACGTTTTCTTCGAGCTGCTTCACAGAACTGGCCCCGATCAAGGCGGAGGTCATCCCCTGCAGGCGCAGCACCCAGGCGATGGCGAGTTGGGCCATGTTCTGACCGCGGGACTGGGCGATGGAATTCAAACGGCGGACCCTGGCGATGGATTCGGGGGTGATATCGTCAGCTTTCAGGAATCCGACGGGACCGGCAGCGCGGGAATTGGCAGGGATGCCATCCAGGTAGCGGTTCGTGAGCAATCCTTGCGCAAGTGGTGAAAAGGCAATGCAACCGATACCCTCATCATTCAACACGGTCATCAGGTCTTTCTCGATCCAGCGGTCGAACATGTTGTAGGAGGGTTGATGGATCAGGCAGGGGGTTCCCAGACGCTTCAGCTCACGGATGGCATCGCGAGTTTCCTCGGCTGAATAAGAAGAAATGCCAATGTAGAGAGCCCGGCCACTACGGACGATGTAATCCAGGGCTCCCATGGATTCCTCTATCGGAGTTTCGGGGTCAGGCCGGTGGTGGTAGAAGATATCCACATACTCCAAACCCATCCGCTTCAGACTTTGATCCAGGCTCGCTACCAGGTATTTTCGCGATCCAAAGTCACCGTAAGGCCCGGGCCACATATCCCAGCCAGCTTTCGATGAGATGACCATCTCATCGCGGTACCTGCGAAAATCCTTAACCATGATCCTGCCGAAGTTTTCCTCAGCGGATCCGGGGGGCGGACCGTAATTATTGGCAAGGTCGAAATGGGTGACACCAAGATCGAATGCCCTCTGGACGATGGCGCGCCCGTTTTCGAAAATGTTGATCCCGCCAAAGTTGTGCCAGAACCCCAGGGAAACAGCAGGCAGCATCAGACCGCTGTTCCCACAGCGGTTGTATCGCATCTTCTTATAACGTGATTCAAGCGGAAGGTAATCCATATTTTTCTCCGTTATTGGGATAAACCAATTATAGATGGATTTTTGGGTGATGGAACGGCTCGGATATAATCTTTCATATGGATAAGTTGCTGGACGCTTGTAATAAATTGATAGGACTTCAATTATCCCTGGAGCAGGGGCGGGCATTCCAGGTTTATGAGGATGAATTAATGGTCTGGAATGAAAAAATCAATCTCACCGCCATCCGCGACCGCGGGGAGATTCGCACCAAACATTTCCTCGATTCACTCACCTGTCTCCCGAAGCTGGGGGATCTTCGCGGGATGCTTGTAATCGATATCGGTACCGGGGCTGGTTTCCCCGGGCTGCCGATCAAGATCGCGGAACCAGGCGCGGAGTTGACGCTGGTGGATTCGGTTGGGAAGAAGCTGGCATTCTGCGAACATCTGATCCAGACCCTCGCATTGAAGAATGTGGGCTGCATTCAATCCAGGGCAGAGGATTTGGGGCAGTCCCTGGCACACCGGGAAAAGTACGATCGGGCGGTGGCGAGGGCGGTGGCTGGATTGCCGGTTCTGCTGGAATACCTGCTTCCCTTGCTGAAGGTTGGAGGCGTTGCGGTGATCCAGAAGGGGAGTAATGCACCGGACGAAGTGAAAGCAGCGCAAAAAGCAGCGAATATCCTGGGAGGGTCGATCGAGGCTATCACGCCCGTGAAATTGCCGGGGCTCGCCGATACCCGTTACCTCGTGACCATCGTGAAAACAAGACAAACTCCTGGCGAATATCCGCGTCGCGCGGGAACCCCCTCTAAAAAACCAATTATTTGATCCTTTTATCCAAAATCGGCTTGCATTTGGATGCTGCCTGCTGATACCTTCCATAGCGCAGCTTGATGGGTGAAATCCTCTGAAAAATGGGAGAGGTCTGTGGCGGTCAGGATCACCTGATCCATATCCTTTAAAGAATGAAGAAGATCGCTACGACGCCTAGGGTCAAGTTCCGCGAGAGTTTCATCCAGGAGTAAAAGCGGGCATTCCCCGGTGCGTATCCTCATCCATTCCACTTCGGCAAGTTTGGTTGCCAACAGTGCTGTGCGGAGCTGCCCGCGGGATCCATAATCCCCCAGGTCGATCCCATTCGCCAGGAGCCTTAATTCATCGCGGTGGGGACCAATGGTGGTTACCCCGCGATGGATTTCGTCTTTTCGAAGCATGGCTAATTTTTGCAGAAAACCACTCGTAATTTCTTCTTTAAAGTGCTGATCGTCATCCACAGCAGGTGTCATCGGCTGGGGTGGAAAGGAAGGCAGGTACGAAATCCTGAGGACCTCGTCGCCAGCGGTAAGGTTCTGGTGAATCTCGGAAGCGGTTTTTTCCAGTTCCCGTAAGGCGGTAATCCTCCCGGAAATGATAGCTGCGCCGTGTTCGGCTAGAAGATTATCCCAGTAATCCAGCTGGCTGGCATCCCCGCCGCGTTCTGCCAGCAGCTTAAGCAAGGCATTGCGCTGCTCCAGCGCCCGGGCATAAAGGCCTAACGCTTGCCCGTAGCCGGGAATGACCTGGGAAAGGACCATGTTGATATAGCGGCGGCGATCCTCCGGGCTGCCTTCCAGGATGCGCATCATCTGGGGTAAAAAGATTACGGCATTCACCTCGCCCAGGGCTTCCACCGCCTTACGCTTGACCCCATCCACCAGGATCTCCTTTCTCAGGCGGGGGGAGCTGTTTGTGCCTTCCTCCAGGATCAGCCGGATCTCCATGCGGATTGTTTTGTTCTTTTTTTCCACCTCAGCCACAATCCGTGCCACTTGCATGGAACCCTCATTAGCAGAGAAGGAGACCAACTGTCGATCCGTCTGGGTATGAAAAGAAGAAAATGTAGCCAGGTAAAATATCGCTTCCAGAAGGCTGGTCTTGCCCTGGGCGTTATCCCCAAGGAGCAGCAAAATCCGCCCGGGGAGTTCAATATCCAGGCGGGTGAAAGAGCGGAAGTTCGTTAAGGAAAGGCGTTTCAGGCGCAAGGATTAAACATCCTCGATCACTTCGTCGGTTTTCGGCTGCCAGATGCGGGTGGCGAGGTCGGTATAAACGATGCCATCCAGGTGATCCACTTCGTGCTGGAAAATACGCGCCAGCCATCCGCTGGCTTTGATCTTGATGGGTTTTCCCTGGCGGTTCAAGCCCCTCACGTGAACCTCCTGGTAACGTTCCACTTCTCCCACCAACCCGGGTACTGAAAGGCAGCCTTCCACGCCAACGACCTTCTCTGGACTGGGAAAGATCAATTCCGGGTTGATCACCACGTAGAGTTTCTTATCCTGCTCATCCTCTTCCTCTCCATATTCGACAACCACGATTCGGCTGGAAACAAAGACCTGCGGTGCGGCCAATCCGACTCCGGGGGCATCCCGCATGGTGTCTATCATATCCGCGACTAGCTTTTTGAGGTCCTGGTCGAACTCGGTCACCTTATGAGCTTTCCTGTGCAGAATGGGATCGGGCAATGTGGCGATTTCTAAAATTGGCATTTATGCTCCAACGGTAATTTTCGGATAATTTTACTCCGAATCAGGGGGGGGAGGGATATTGATATTAGCAGGGATCACTTCGCCCGTCATGCGATGATAAGTGTCGATGTAATCCGCGATCCGATCCCGCTCAGCCAGTGCCTCGTTCTTCTTTCCCCTCCTGGATAACTCCATGAATCGATCAAAAAGATCCTTCTGTACTGAGGACGGGTCACTGACATAATCAAAAGTGAACTGGGCATCCCCAATCCGGGCGGAGACTGTTCCGAAGTTGAGCAGGATACCGATCATCCCATGACGTTTATACTCAATCGCCTGGATATTCTTAAGCGGTGCGGATCGTTTTTCCTCGCTTCCGAGGGGACGGCGGTGCAAATCGATCAGCTGGTCGGGCGTGATCATGTAACAATCATTGCGCCAATCCACGATCCGGTATAAAAACCAGACCCAGAGGACCAATCCCCCCAGCAGGGCGTAGGTGAAGAAAGTGGTTATTTCCATTCCACCTAGAAACCCTCCCGCAGCGGCAGCCAAGGACATGACCCAGAGGATCAGGAAGAGAATTGGCAGGATCAGTTTCCGGATCAGGATCCACCAGTGGGTACGAAAAATGATCGCGTCGCCGTGAACCTCTCTGAGCTTGAAGAAATCCGCCAGTGAATTTACCAGCGGTCCGGATTCCAGCTCCGAGGTAACCGGATTGACGGGAAGTGGGGAGGGTGCTGGTTTATTCCCCGCGATGCGCGATCGGATATCTGCCTCGATCTCCACCCGGTTGATACTGACCTGGGAGTTCTTAGCCCGGGACCAGTATTCCTGAAGGAGAGCGATAACCCATTCAGGATTTTGGATATATCGAAATTCAATGGACCCAGTGTAGGTTCGAGCCCGAATGGTACCAAACCCCATCCATCTCCCTGCCAGGCTCGTATCCGTCTCCAAGGAAAGGATCGCTTCCAGGGGGGTTTCCTGCCGACTCTCATAGAAAAGAACCACTTTTTCCAGGCTCAGCAGCCGCTGGTCGGTGATGACAGAGTAATCATTCGTCCAGTCCCAGCCCTTCCAAAGAGACCAGAAAAAGCTTATGGCAAGCTCTGCGAGCATCAGTGCCGGCATGATGAGCGAACCCGGGAACAGAAATATATAGATCAAACCCAGCGGAATCAGGAGAAGGACACCGGTGAGGACCGGCAAAATCAGGGATCTTATGAGATAGAAATAATGCTTGCGATTGATGAAAATGATGTTTTCCCGATCATTTCGCCATGGGAAGCACTTTTTCAACGCGAACAAGTAACTTTTATGTTCTAGTCGGGCAGCCTGCTCAAATTGGGGATTCCCAGAAAAAACCTCGCGCAATTCTTTTCGGGAGAACTTCATCAGGCTGGTTTCAGATAGGGCTGTCGCCCGGGCAAGTCGTTTGCGGGTGGTATCGGAAAGCAATTCACTTCCAAAATGATCTCCTGGACCGAGCACCGCGATAACTTCCTCCCCCTTGTCGGTTTTACGTTCAAGGATGATGCCACCTGAGAGGATCACGAATAATCCGTTGCAGCTATCGTTGCGATCGAAGATTACCTGGCCGCTGCGGATATTGGTCCTGCGCGTTATAGGTGCAAGTACCTGCAATCCTTCCTCCCCGATCAATTTAAAGAGCGGATTGCGATTCAATAGATCCAGCACGTCACGTTGCTCAGGCACCATTAATTAAGTATATCCCAACATTAAAAATTGGCATGAAAAATGGAAATCCCGGGAGTCTCCTGGTTTCATCCCTTATAATTTGACCCAAGGTTAACTCCATGAGACGAGGAAGTTACACAACTCTACGCTGGGCAGCCATATCGCTGCTCTTCCTGGCAGTCGTCCTGCTGGTCTTTCAGCTTGTGCGATACAGCCGACTTCGAAGCAGCTTCCCGCCAGGGACCACCATTGCAGGCATACCGATGGGTGGCATGGATCCGCAACAGGCAGCCAACCGGCTGATTAGCGCCTATAACATCCCATTGACCCTCTATTTTGGAGATTCCACGATCCAGGTCAGGCCATCCTCACTGGGTTTTCAGCTTGATCTAAGTGCAATGATCACAGCCGCTGATATTCAACGCACGCAGCAACCATTCTGGTCCTCATTCTGGGATTACCTATGGAACCGGCTGCCAAACCCGATTAAAATTCCCTTACGGGCGGATATCTCCGAGGAGCGGTTAAAGGAATACCTGGCAAACGAAATTGCTCCTCGTTACGATGAGCCTGCCAGTCCTGCGATTCCGGTACCGGGAAGCGTGGTTTTTCAGCCAGGCCAGCCCGGAAAAACGCTTGATATTGAAAAATCCGCGGACTTAATCTCTGATGCGCTCCAATCACCCGCAAACCGGACTGTGAACCTGAGCTATAAAGATGTCAGCTCCGGGAAACCCGGTTTCAATAACCTGGAAACCCTCTTGAAACAGATCGTCGATATCTCCGGGTATGACGGGATGATTGAAATTTATATTCAGGACCTCCAGACAGGTAAGGATCTGCATTTCGCTTACCAGCAGGGGGAGGAATTGGAATCGGATATCAGTTTCACCGCGGCAAGCTCCATCAAAATACCTGTGATGATTTCCACCTTCCGAAGAGTGAAGGATCCCGCTCCGGAGAATATCACCCAGGAAATCGAAGGTATGATCGAACGCTCCGATAACACTTCCACAGATAAGCTCATGGAATCCTTCGACCGGAACCTTGGTCCATTGACCGTGACAGAGGATATGCGAGCCCTGGGGCTTGAGAATACCTTCATCAGCGGGTACTTTTACCCAGGCGCGCCGTTGCTTCGCGAAGTGCGGACTAAAGCAAATTCCCGGTCGGATGTGATCACGAACCCGGATCGATACAACCAGACCATCCCCATCGAAATGGGGATCCTGCTGGAGGATATCTTCCAATGCGCAAAATCCGGTGGGGGTGCGCTGACCGCGGTTTTTAATGGCGATATCACCCAGCGCGAGTGTCAACTCATGCTGGATTACCTTTCCAAAAATAAAAATGGGGTTCTTCTCCATGGAGGCCTGCCGGATGGAGCGCACTTCGCGCATAAGCATGGCTGGATCACGGAACTTGACGGGTTGATGCATTCCATATCCGACGCAGGCATCGTTTTCTCCCCAGGCGGAGATTACAGCATTTCGGTCTATCTTTATCACCCAAACCAAATCCTGTTTGAACCGATCAACCTGATGGTATCCCAGCTTTCGAACGCAGTGTACAACTATTACAATATGCCGGGTGATTGATCTTGTTTGTTTGATTTTTTCAGACACCCCGCGTTCGCCAAAATTTTCATTGCTATAATATTGTTGGAAGATTAATTTCATAATCCCTTGAGGAGGATTTTCGCATGGCAAAGAGTATCGTGGGAAATGTTTTGCATGTGGACCTGACCGATTCCAGGTTGTGGGTGGAGCACCCGGATGAATCCTTTTACCGTAAATATGGCGGTGGAAGCGCCATGGGACTTTACTACCTCCTGAAAGAACATGAACCGGGAACCGATCCCCTTTCAGCCGGGAACATCCTCACCGTATTCGCTGGTGTACCGACCGGCCTCGCAATTTCCGGCCAATCCCGGGTCAATGTCAATGCCCGCTCCCCGCTCACCGGTGCGGTCGGGGATAGCCAGGCTGGAGGATTCTTTCCCGCGGCATTGAAATATGCAGGTTTTGATGGCATCGTGATCCGCGGGAAAGCCATGAAACCCGTTTACCTGCTGTTGAACGACGGCGAGGCGGAATTGCGGGATGCGGGACATCTATGGGGCAAATGCACGCTCGAATCCGAGCAGATCCTAAAAACTGAATTCGACGACCCCAAATTGGAAATGATGCAGATCGGTCCAGCAGGGGAAAACCTTGTTCGCTTTGCAGCCATCATGAACATGCGCAATCGCGCCAATGGGCGTACTGGCATGGGGGCGGTAATGGGTTCGAAACTGTTAAAAGCCATTGTTGTTCGCGGCAACCGGAAACTGGAGGTCAACGATAAGAAGGAGATCGTCCGTCTGAACCGGGAAGGCGCGAAATTATTGAATGAAATCGCTGACGTGAAAGGTTTGAATATCAACGGGACCGGTGATGTGGTGCCTTTTCAAAATTCGATCGGCAGTCTGCCCACCCGAAATTACAGGGAAGGACAGTTTGAAGCCTTTGAAGAGATCAGCGGGGAGAAAGTCACCAGCACCATCCTGGTGAACCGGGATACCTGCTTCGGTTGCGTTGTCCGCTGCAAACGGGTGGTCAAAACGGAATACGGAGAAGAGGAAGTTCTTCCTGCGTATGGCGGTGCGGAATATGAAACTCTCGCAACCTTTGGATCTTACTGTGGCAACAAAGATTTGGCAGCCATCCAATATGCCAACCAGCTTTGCAATGCTTACGGAATGGACGCCATCTCATGCGGGGCGACGATCGCCTTTGCCATGGATTGTTATGAAAACAACCTCATCCGGCCAGAAGATACCGGTGGGTTGGAGCTGAAATTCGGTAATACCAAAGACATGGTCGAAATGGTCGGCAGAATCGCTCGCCGGGAGGGATTGGGGGATCTGCTCGCGGAGGGATCGGAACGGGCTGCGGCCAAGATTGGTGGCAAGGCAAGAGAGCTGCTCTCCACCTGCAAAGGCCAGGAGATCCCCGCGCACGCACCGCAAGCCAAACGCTCGCTGGGTCTGATCTATGCCGTCAATCCATTCGGCGCTGACCATCAATCCTCAGAGCATGACCCAATGTACGAGGAAGGCGGTTCTCAGCTCTATTTTGATCGTCTCGCGTTAATCGGCTTGAATGCTCCCCAGTCACCTGGGTCCATGGATGATGAAAAGGTTCGTTTTGCTTACCTGACCGAAGTATTCTACTCGGCGTTGGACACTTTTTGTTTATGCCAGTTCGTCTGGGGTCCAGCGTGGACACTCTACGGACCTGCTGAAATGGCAGCTATGATCAATGCCGCCACAGGTTGGGATGTGGATGTTGCAGAATTAATCACCATTGGAGAGCGACGCCTGAATATGCTTCGTGTTTTCAACAAGCGGGAAGGTTACACCAGGGAAAATGACCGCCTTCCTATGAAGTTTTTTGGTCCACTCACCGGCAGCGGGCCGACCGCAGGAATGGCATTGGATGAGACCCACCTGGAACATGAGAAAGATGTATATTATCAGCTTGCAGGTTGGGATCGGGCATCTGGCAATCCAACTCCAGCAAAGTTGAAAGAACTCGGCCTGGAGTGGCTGAACGTTTGATCCGGATCAAAGTTACGCTTCATTCGTATCTAAAAGAATACCTCCCGCCGGACGCGGATGGCCAGACTGAACTGGACATATCCGAAGGGTCGACGATTGAAACGCTTTCCCGCCAGCTAGGATTGCCAGCCTCCATCGCTGTGGCTGTGAATGAATCAATCGAACGTGATCACAACCGGGTTCTCCAGCAGGGAGACCACGTGCGTTTTCTAAGACCGGGTGCTGGAGGGCGATAGGCCTATTAATTTACATTTGAATAGAATTAGACCTGTCTTGCAGGAATATTCACTTTCAAGTATAGTCACGGCAAAATCTCGTTAGAAAAAGTGAGAATCCAATAGAGATCATGGAACCGGAAAAATCACCCACTTCCTGGATGGACAAGCCTATTTTTAAGCAATTCCCCAATTTTTCCATTGAAAAACTGCTCATCGTGCTAATTCTAGCGGCAGCAGTTTTCACCCGGTTCTACGACCTTGGCGCCCGGGTGATGGCCCACGATGAAGTAAACCACGTGGTGCCATCGTTCGATCTATACGAGGGTAGGGGTTACCGGCACGACCCCGTAACGCATGGCCCAATGCAGATGGAGCTTGTTGCGTTTTCCTATTTCCTGCTGGGTGATAATGATTTCAGTTCGCGCATTCCGGCAGCACTTTTCAGTGTTGCAGCGATCGCCTTCATTCTGTATTCTTTCCGACGTTACCTGGGCAGGGTGGGTGCGCTCCTGGCTGGTTTTTTCTTTCTGATCTCTCCCTTTATGATGTTCTACGGGCGGTACACCCGCGATGAGGGTTTTGTTCAACTCTTTGGGGTGCTGCTGCTTTACGGCCTGCTAAAATTTCTAGAGGATGGCAGGCAGTCGATTCTTTACCTGATCGTGATTGTTCTCTCGCTTTATTTCTGTACGATGGAAGCTGCGTACATCTTCGCTGCACAGATCCTGGTCTTCCTGGCTGTGCTGCTCATCTGGGAGATGAGACGCGGAATTTTTATCGATACCTCCAGGCGGAATGCGTTCCTGGTTTCAACGATAGTCACCCTGGGTTTTGCTGGGTTGTATGGACTGGCGGGTTTTTATCTTTCCCGCGAAACCGCTGGAGGGATTATCCTCACCGGTGGACTCTTCACAGTACTTTTTGCCGGGATCAATTTCTTCCAGCTTATCATGGTGGTGCTTTTTGCAGGCGCAATGACCGGGCTGGTCTTCATGGCAAGGAACCTTCTTCGCGGTATTAACCGGGAATACTCTCTCGCCAGCCGTTTATCCTCACTGCTTATCCTGTTGATAAGCTTGCTTCTTCCACTACTCTCCGCTTTTCCGATCTACTTAACCGGTTGGAATCCTCTGGATTACAACTCAAGCGGAATGGTGACCACTTCCATATACCTACTCCTCACTTCGATCCCGGCAGTTTTCTTAGGTTATTACTGGGGCCTGCGTGGTTGGGTCAAACTGGCTGCAGTTTTCTTCGCCATTTTTATTGTTCTCTATACCACTTTCTTCACCAACGGATCCGGGTTCTTCACCGGCATCGTGGGCTCGTTGGGTTATTGGCTATCACAGCATAGCGTTAATCGAGGTTCGCAGCCCTGGTATTACTATGGTCTCATTACCATCCCGATTTATGAGTTTCTCGCCGCGCTTGGAACTATCCTGGCGCTTTTCTTCGCTGCGAGGTTCAGAAAATGGTGGACATTCGGCGGATTTGATCCCGCCCGCCAGCCCGAAGAGCCAAATTCCGCGAAACAAGATGATAACCAGCCTGCCTCCATATCGCAAAATCCGGGTGAACCCGGAGAGATCGATCACCGGTTGATCCGTGTACCTGTAATTTTGATGCTTCTCTATTGGTCGGTGACGAGCCTGATCGCGTTTTCCATCGCGGGAGAGAAAATGCCCTGGCTGACGATCTATATCGCCCAGCCCATGCTCCTGGCGGCCGGCTGGGGGTTGGGGTACTTGGTTGACACCACCGATTGGAAAAAATTATTGGAAAAACGCGGGTTGACAGCAGCCATCCTGATGATCGTTTTTCTTTTTGCGTTGTTCGGTGTTGTGGGTAGTCTGTTTGGTGTGATTCCTCCCTTCCAGGGCAGCACTCTGGAACAGCTCCAGGCAACCAGCACTTTCATCTTTGCCCTTTTTGCCTGTGGTGCTTCGCTTTATGGGATCATTTATTCCATGCGCGGCTGGGGGGTAAGCCTGGCGATACGCTGGTTTGCCGCACTCTTTTTTGCCCTTCTGGCACTCCTCACCGCAAGGGCAGCAGTGCGTGCCTCCTTCATTGAGTACGACAATCCCACCGAATACCTCGTTTACGCTCACGCTGCGCGGGGTCCAAAGGATATTCTTGAGCAGGTTGAAGAGATTTCCCAACGACTGACAAGCGGGCTGGAGATCGAAGTAGCATACGATAACGACGGGTTATATCCTTACTGGTGGTATTTCCGCAATTACCCCAATCACCATTGGTTTAGCGAACCTACCCGCGAGCTTTCGAATTACCCGCTCATCATCGCCAGCTCCCGGAATTGGGGCAAGCTGGAATCGATCCTGCGGGAAAACTATGTCTCCTACGAGTACCAGAGGCTTTGGTGGCCGAATATGGATTACATGGGTCTGACCTGGGAACGGATTCGCAATGTGCTCGTGGATCCCCAATGGCGCAAGGCTGTGTGGGAGATCTGGTTGAACAGGGATTATTCCCTTTACGGTGAGCTTAAGGGCACGAATGAATTCAACCTGGCAACTTGGTCTCCCAGCGAAAGATTGCGATTATATATCCGCAAGGACATCGTGTCGAAGATCTGGAACTACGGTGTTCTGCCGGCAGCGCAAGAAACCGTGCAGGAAGATCCTTATGCAGCTGCGATGACCACGCTCGTTCCGGTGACTGTGATCGGAACACCGGGGGAGACAGGGAGCATATTCAATGCTCCGCGCTCTCTCGCGGTTGCCCCGGATGGCAGTATTTATGTAGCCGATTCACGGAACCACAAAATCCAGCACTTCAACCCAACAGGTGAGTTGATCCATTCCTGGGGATCCTTCAGTAACACGAATTCCGAAAACGCAGCTGCGGGAACCTTCAATGAACCCTGGGGTGTGGCGGTGGGTCCGGATGGTTCTGTGTACGTGGCAGATACATGGAACAATCGAATTCAGAAATTCTCCGCGAAGGGTGATTTTATGACCATGTGGGGCCATTCAGGCCTGGCAGAAGACATGAACTCGTTCTACGGCCCGCGTGGGATCGCGGTCGATAATGCTGGTCGGGTTTATATCACCGACACCGGGAACAAACGGGTGGTCGTCTTCACTTCCGATGGCGAACCAATCACGCAATTTGGTACTGTTGGTATTGATCCGGGAAACTTCGACGAACCGGTGGGGATCGACGTCGGCAAGGATGGGAAAGTGTACGTTGCCGATACCTGGAACCAGCGGGTGCAGGTATTTACCCCGGACGCTGCAGGAACGTCGTTCACTCCCAGCCAGCAATTCGATGTCAACGCGTGGTTCGGCCAGTCGGTGGAAAATAAACCTTTCCTCGCTGTGGATGACTCCGGGCGCATCTTCATCACAGATCCGGAAGGGTACCGGGTGCTTTCGTTCAACCCGGATGGCAGCTTCCTGCAGGGGTGGGGAGCCTATAGTGCGAGCACGGACGGATTCGGATTGCCGGCCGGAATCGCGGTGACCGCGGATGACGGGGTGTGGGTGAGTGACGCAGCCAATAATGTATTGTTGCGGTTCAATCCCCCGGGTGAATAAAAAATCCATATATTAATTATTAAGAAGCCTGCCTGGTTTTTCGGCAGGCTTCCATTTTGAATGTACAAATCCGCAACTGACGAAGCGTGTAAAATTAACCCTGATGGATGATCCACACCTCCGCCCGTTAGATCATAGCCGCGATTTAATGCCAGTGGCTGATCTTATCGAAGAGTGTTTCCGGGAAACCATTGATCCGGATGGGCTTGAATACCTTTCCTACCTCAGAGATGTTGCCCGGCAGGAACAGGCCGTTCCGGGTTGGGCGTTATATACCGCTCAGATTCGTTCCCGGTTCGATGGATACGTTTGGGAGGATGACGGCAGGATTGTGGGGAATGTAACCCTTTTACCCACCCGGAAACAGGGAAAACGCATTTACCTCATCGCCAATGTTGCCGTGAAGCCTGAATACCGTAGCCGCGGAATCGGCAGAAAATTGACAGCGCGGGCGATGGCAGGAGTTCGGGAACGCAAAGGAAGCTCCGCCTGGCTGCAGGTTCGTGAAGATAATCCTCTTGCTCATGGTCTTTATCTATCTATGGGTTTTTCTGAGAAAGCCTGTCGAACGACCTGGGTTGTGGAAAATCGATCCCGTGAAAACGCGCAGATTCAGAATGGTTACAGTGAACATTCCCGCAAAGACAAGGATTGGACGCTACAACGCTCATGGCTGGAAAAGCTCTACCCTGCTGAAGTGAACTGGAACCTTCCATTTCGGGAGGAGCTTTTTCTTCCGGGATTTCTGCGAGGCATCTCCAGGGCGTTGAACGGCGAATGGGTGACCCATTGGGTGATCAAAGAGCGATCAAATACCCGGGGTTTTATTACCTGGCAATCCACCCGGCATTATTATGACCTTCTATGGCCTGCGCTTGCTTGGGAGAGCAGCGATGAACTATTGGATTCGCTCCTGCGAATCCCCTGGCGTGTCAGCGGTGCGCGAAAGCCTGTTGCGGTCAATTACCCGGCGGGAAAATCGGACCTGGTTTTCCTGGCAAACGGCTTCACCCGTCAGGCAACGCTTGTCTGGATGGAATCCGGCAGCCTGGAAGCGGATGAGAGTTGATGGGGTACTCTTTGAATAAACTCATATAATATTCTTACACAAATCCGGTACAAATCCTGCTACCATAATTGGAAAGAATCATACGGGATCCAAAATAAGGATGATTAAAGCTTATGATGCGATTTGACCGATTTACAGAACGTGCCCAGGAAGCTGCCCAGCGAGCTGCCGAGATCATACAGCGGTACGGGCACAACCAGATCGATACCGAACATATATTGATGGCGTTGATCGAACAACCCCAGGGAGTTGTCACCCAGATCCTGGAGATATTAAAAGTCGATTCTGCCAACCTCATCGAGAGGCTGGATTACATTCTGCGTACCAGCCCCAAGGCTAGTATTTTCGGGGGCGGCGCTGGCCAGATCTTTATTACTCCACGGGTGAAGCGAATAATTGATGTGGCCAACGATGAAGCAAGCAAACTCAAAGACGAATATATCTCCACCGAGCATATTTTTCTGGCAATTCTGACGGAAAAGAACACCCCTGCAGCCAGGCTGCTGGAGACCTCAGGTATCACGCGCGAAAGAGTTTATGATGCCATCAACCAGTTACGAGGTGGCCAGCGCGTAACCGATCCCCAGGCGGAAACGCGATACCGCACCCTGGAAAAATATTCAAGGGATCTCACCCAGCAGGCGCGGGAGGGTAAGCTGGATCCCGTTATCGGGCGAGAGAAGGAGATCCTCCGGGTCATGCAGATCCTCTCGAGACGCACCAAGAACAACCCGGTGTTAATCGGCGAGGCGGGAGTGGGTAAAACTGCCATTGTGGAAGGATTGGCCGAAAAGATCGCCACCAATGATGTCCCGGAGATCCTCACGGGTAAACGGGTGATCTCTCTGGATCTTGGGGCAATGATCGCAGGGTCACGGTTCCGTGGTGAATTTGAAGAACGTTTAAAAGCTGCCATTGAAGAAGTGCAGCGCTCCCGGAATGAGATCATTCTCTTTATCGATGAACTCCACACAGTGGTTGGTGCGGGGGCTGCCCAGGGAGCCATGGATGCATCGAATATGCTCAAACCCGCACTTGCCCGCGGAGAGCTGCAATGCGTGGGTGCCACCACTTTGGATGAATTCCAAAAATACATAGAAAAAGATTCAGCACTGGAGCGGCGTTTTGCCCCGGTGTATGTCGATGAGCCAAGCGTGGACGATACCATCGAAATGCTTCGCGGGCTCCGGGACCGCTATGAAGCGCACCACAAGGTGCACTTTTCTGACGATGCACTTGTGGCAGCCGCACGACTTTCCTCGCGGTACGTCACCGATCGCCATCTCCCTGATAAAGCTATTGATTTAATGGATGAATCTGCCGCCAAGCTGCGTGTCGCACTATATTCGCTTCCCGCGGATTTGAAAGAAATGAAGGTGGAGATCGACCACCTTGCAGCAGAGGAACAACAGGCTGGTGTGGAGCGGGATTACGAGCGCGCTGCCCTTAAAAAATCTGAGCGTCTCCGTATTGAATCAGAATTCAGCATAAAACGCGACCAGTGGGAATCTGAACACCAGCTTGATGAATGTGTGGATGTTGATGATATAGCCCAGGTTGTGGCACAATGGACCGGTATCCCGGTGAGCCAGATGATGGAATCCGACGCGGAACGGCTGCTGCACATGGAGGAACGCCTGCACGAACGAATCGTTGGGCAGGATGAGGCCATCCACGCCATTTCGGACGCCATTCGGCGGGCACGCTCCGGGTTGAAAGACCCCAACCGGCCGATCGGTTCTTTCATTTTTATCGGACCTTCGGGTGTAGGCAAGACCGAATTGGCCAAATCGTTGGCGGAATTCCTCTTTGGGGATGAGGATGCCCTGGTTCGAATGGATATGAGCGAATACCGCGAACAACACACCGCTTCCCGATTGTTTGGCGCGCCTCCCGGATATGTGGGTTACGAGGAAGGCGGGCAGTTGACCGAAGCAGTTCGCAGACGACCCTACCGGGTGATCCTGTTCGATGAAATTGAAAAAGCACACCCTGAAGTTTGGAATTCATTGTTGCAGATCCTGGATGACGGACGTTTGACGGACGGGCAGGGAAGGGTGGTGGATTTCCGAAACACAGTGCTGATTATGACCAGCAACCTTGGCACCGAGTTTGTGCGGAAAGGAGGCACGCTCGGCTTCCTGAAATCCGGCGAAAGCGACGAGGACCACGAAGCAGAATCCAAGATCCAGCAGGAGTTGAAGAGCACCTTCCGCCCTGAATTCCTCAACCGCATTGATGAGATAATCATGTTCTCACCCCTGACGCTGGAACAAATGTATTCGATCGTGGATCTCCAGATGAATGAGGTGTGTAACAGACTGGAAGAACATGGCCTGAATGTGACCCTAACGGATGCTGCCCGCAAATGGCTGGCCGAAGAGGGCTTCGACTCGATCTTCGGGGCGCGCCCTCTAAGACGGGCGTTACAGAAACATGTGGAAAGCCCGCTCTCCGTCTCCCTGTTATCCGGCCAGTTCAAGGAAGGGGACCAGGTGGTGGTGGACCTGGACGCGGAAAAGAAAGAGATTGTTTTCAATAAAAACGGTCATTTTGAACCAAAGAAAAAGAAACCCGAAACCCGAAAAGCAGAGCCTGCTTCTCAGGCCAGCGCAAAAAAATAGAAAGCATTTCCCCCTCTCCAGTGAGGGGGATTATTTTGCATTTGGTATACTAAGAGCAATATTATGGTTTTTTGCGGGAGGATGATTTGAAAAAAGCGTTGATCACCGGCATCACCGGGCAGGATGGTTCCTACCTGGCGGAGCTGTTGCTTTCCAAAGGTTATGAAGTTCACGGGTTGATCCGCAGGTCAAGCACTTTCAATACGCGCAGGATCGATCATATTTACAGTGACCCCCACCTTGGCGGGGGAAAGGTTCACCTTTACCTGCATTATGGAGATATCTCCATCGGGGAGACCCTACTGGATATCATTTATAACGTGAAGCCCGTCGAGATCTACCACCTAGCAGCCCAATCGCACGTTCGAGTGAGTTTTGAAATGCCGGAATATACCGGTGAGATCACCGGGCTTGGCACCACCCGCATCCTGGAGGCCATCCGGAAAAGCGGGATCAGCACGCGCTTCTACCAGGCTTCCTCGAGCGAAATGTTCGGCGCAGCCAAGCCGCCGCAAAATGAGAACACCCCCTTTGAACCACGCAGCCCGTATGCCGCAGCTAAGGTTTACGCCTATTGGCTGGCACGGAACTACCGCGAAGGCTACAACATCTTTGCCTCCAATGGCATCCTCTTTCAATCATGAATCACCCCGCCGCGGGGAGACCTTTGTAACCCGCAAGATCACCCGCGCCCTGGCGCAGATCAAAGCCGGCAAGCAAAGTGAGTTATTCCTGGGCAACCTGGACGCGAAAAGGGATTGGGGATACGCGGCAGAGTACGTGGAAGCCATGTGGAAGATTCTTCAGCTCGATAAGGCGGATGATTTTGTTGTTGGAACCGGTGAATCTCATTCGGTTCGCGAGTTTTTGGATGAGGCCTTTGAGTACGCAGGGATGGACTGGCAGCAATACGTTAAGATCGATCCACGCTATTTCCGCCCAACCGAAGTGGATTACCTTCTGGCAGACCCCGACCGCTCTCAAAAATTGCTGGATTGGAAACCAAAAGTGAAATTCCACGAGCTTGTCCGCATCATGGTGGATGCCGATCTCGAGCTTGCCGGGTTGGATGCGATAGGTGAGGGGCGGAAGATCCTTCAGGAACGCTTCACCGGTTGGCACCGCTGGGACCGCCAGGTCATCAGCATGGAACGGTAACCTACGTTGGAACAATCGGTGGGCAATCACTCGGTTCTTTTTGTTTGCACCGCCAATATCTGCCGTTCACCGATGGCGGAGGGGATCATGCGGGCGAGGATTGACGCCCTGGAATCTGCACCTGAGAAGTGGAGGATTCGGTCAGCTGGCATCAACACCCAGGATGGTCTCCCACCCTCCCGGTTCTCCGAAGAGGTGATGGCGGAACGGGGAATCGATATCTCAAACCACCTCTCAAGTCCAATCAATACTGAGAACCTTGGGCAGGCAGCCCTGGCACTTACTATGGAAAAAATTCACAAATCCATTTTACGATCCAGGTTCCCCGGGTTATCGAACCGAATATTCATGCTTGCGGAGATGTCCGGTCAGGAATTCCCGGTGGATGATCCGTTTGGGGCAACCCTTGAGGATTACCGCCGAACTGCGGATGTGATCGAAAGATTGATAGAGGCGGGGATAACCCGCATCACCGAATTATCGATCTTGGAATTTGAATGACCGGTATAAGAAAATGATACGTTTCATGATTTATCCCCTTCTCCTGATCACATGTTTGGCAGGGTGTGTAGACCCGCTTTCACTCATCGAATCTGCGCGCGACGAGATAGACTTCATCATGGAAACAGGTGCATGCCGGGATGAGCAATGGGTGGTTCCTGGAGGCGCGGAAATCAGCCTACGACTCACCAACCCGTTGGATATGCCGCAGGTATTCATTGTTATGGCAAGAGCCGCCACTCCGCCGTTTGATATCCAGGACCAAGACAGGATTTTTTTCAGCGTACCGGTTCCACCTGGTATCACCGAAACCAGTTTCACCGCTCCAGCCATGCCGTCGGAGTACCAGGTGATCTGCGGTCCCTCCGATAAACTTGAGCCTATGGGGCGAAACCGACTGGTTGTGGTGCAAACCGGCATGGAAAGGTGAGAAGGGTTGACGGGGTTTTTTGTTTCTGCTAGAATGGGGTTCACCCGGAAGGACTCCGAGGGGTTTAACAAGCGGGCGTGGTTCAGTTGGTAGAACGTCTCCTTGCCAAGGAGAAGGTCGTGGGTTCGAGTCCCATCGCCCGCTCAAACTTTCCGATCCGGCGACGTGGCCAAGTGGCAAGGCAAGGGTCTGCAAAACCCTGATCATGGGTTCAAATCCCATCGTCGCCTCCAAATTATGACGAGCCAACCGGCTCGTTTTTTTATCAAACTCCCCTTTCATTACCGAGAGGAAAAAAGGGCAGTATTTTACTTGCAGCGGAAAATCTTAAAGTCAAACGGGTGGAACATGAAAAAAAACAACATCAAAGCTGTGATCTGGGATATGGGCGGGGTCATCCTGCGGACAGAAGACCCGAGCCCAAGGGAGAAACTTGCCGGCGAATTGGGATTAACCCGGGAAGAGCTGGAGAAGTTCGTTTTCACTAGCCAGACAGCGAACCAGGCTACCGCCGGTAAAATCAGTTCCCAGGAACATTACCAGGAAATTGCCAGGCGGTTCAAGCTGGATGATAAAGGTTTGAAAAACTTTTTCGATGCGTTCTGGAGCGGGGACAGGGTGGATGAAATTCTGCTTGATGTAATTCGCAAGCTTCGAAAACAATATAAAACTGCGATGCTCAGCAATGCCTGGAGCGAAGCCCGTGATTTCCTGACCAAAGATTTCCCCTGCCTGGAGCCGTTCGATATCGCCATATTTTCGGCGGAGGTGAAACTTGCAAAACCCCAGCCGGAGATCTACCTGTTAATGTTGCATTCGCTGCAGGTAGCACCTGGCGAATCCGTTTTCTTAGATGATTTTCAGGAGAACATAGCAGCAGCAAATACCCTGGGCATGCACGGGATCCACTTCAGAAACAGGGAGCAGGCATTATCCGAGCTTGGGGGGATCCTTGGGAAAAACACACTCGTCACCGCGTAACAGGCCAGATTGTCCTCTATCGTAGATCGATATTTTCCATATAAGTCCTTCAGCCGCCCAGCCAGGCTGTACCTGCTCTCGGTAGTGATCAGCGGGATCATTTTCAGCGCGTGGCAGTTATTCTTTAATTTGTTCATCCTCGCCCGCGGATATGACAAGGTCTTTCTTGGATTGATCAACGCAGCTCCGTGGATCGCCGGATTATTCTTCAGTCTTCCATTAGGCGCGCTCTCCAACCGCATGGGCAGAAAGAACGCGATGGTTGCGGGGATGGGTGTGGATTTCGCCATGCGCGCCTTGCAGGTAGTGGTTCAATCGCCTGAACTTCTGGTTATTGTTTCCTTCCTGGAAGGAATCGGTTTCACCCTATTGATCGTTAGCGAAGCGCCGTTTCTGATGGCTGCCTCCGATGATAAGAATCGATCTCTCCTGTTCAGCTTGAACTTCGGACTATTGACCCTTTCCTCAGCGATTGGAGCTGTGTTTGCCAGACAGATGCCATCCCTTGTTGCTGGCAGAATGAACGTCTCCCCGGAATCCAGCACAGCTTACGGCGCGGTTCTGTTGTTCAGCCTTTTGATCGGATTATTCTCGTTTTGGCCTCTGCTGCGCATTGATGAGCGGGAAATTCACGATAACCAGGTACGCGAACAAAAAACCAATATATTGCGGGCATTAAAAAAAAGGCTTATCTGGAAATTGTTCCTGCCGAATGTGGTTTTAGGTTTCGGAGCAGCGATTCTCATTCCTTACATGAATGTGTTTTTCACCGAAAAATTCATGCTTTCCTCCGCCGCGCTGGGAGTGTTATTCGCGGTTTCATCCCTGTTGACTGCCATCGGTTCGATAATGGGTCCTGCTCTGGCGCAATGGATGCGGAGTAAGATCAAGGCAATCGTCACAGTCCAGGGAGCCAGCCTGGGATTCCTGGTGTTGATCGGTTTTTCCCCTGTAAGCTGGGTGGCTGAACTGGCGTACCTTGTCCGTGGGACTTTGATGAATATGGCCAGTCCGCTCTATTCTGCGTTTTCAATGGAGGTTTGCGAACCACAGGATCAGGGTGCTGTGAGCAGTATGCTCAATATATCCTGGCAAGCCGGCTGGGCGGTTGGACCGATTCTTTCTGGATTCATTCAACAGGACTATGGCTTTGCTCCGCTCTTTATCGCGACGGTTATCCTATACACAATATCAACTATTCTGGTTTGGTTGTTCTTCGGGGATACTGAAAACCGGATTGCGCCGGTTCGAGTTGAGGGAACAGTATGACTGTAAAAGCCGGTTGTGGATTGGTGTATGCGGTGGTTGGGGATACTCACATACCAGACCGGGTGGATGGATTACACCCAAATATAAAAAAATTATTAGAAGAGATCAACCCGGAAAAGATACTGGTTACCGGCGATATCAGCCAAAGATACGTTTTAGAGGAATTGGAGGAAATCGCACCGCTTCAGGCTGTCCGAGGGAACCGGGATTGGGGTTGGAATCCGGCGCTACCGATGGAGGTAACTGTTCGGATACACGGGTTGATACTGTTACTGCTTCACGGGCATGGAGGGTGGGGGCATTACTTTCTGGACAAGGTCGATCACACCGCGCGCGGATACCGGCTGGAGCGTTACCGGAAATACCTCACTGAAAAATTCCCGGAAGCGGATGGTTACCTTTTCGGGCACAGCCACTTTCCAGAGAACACCATATTGGATGGAAAACTATTCTTCAATCCTGGATCCGCTTGCCTGGGTGGAAGAAAGAAAATTCTTCCATCGTTTGGAACCCTCATAATCGATGAAACCGGAAAAATGGCGGGTAGGATCATCCCTTTGGAAGGTTACAGGATCGAAAACCGGAGATGGAAGAAAATTGACGATGGATTGCCGGATTGAATCAGCAGCCTAATATTAGTTTTGAAATTAGTTCTGAAATTAGTTCTTGACCAATTTTATTCGCGTGATATAATAATCAATTGCGTATCCCTTCCCGGATAGGGGAAATTATTTAATTCTATCGCCAATCACCGACCAGGAGATATAGATGGCATCTCAAAAGCCGATCAAATCGTATGCCCGAATTCCTTCCATCATGGATCTCCCCGATCTGATCGAAGTGCAAATCGATTCCTTCCAGCGCCTCAAAACCGAGGGCTTGAAGGACCTTTTTGAAGAAATTTCCCCGATCGAATCCTACAACAAGGGGATGAAACTCTACTTCCCGAGCAAAGATCCCTCCCTCAAGACTTGGGATCTGCAATACCGCTTTGAGGCACCCAAGCATACCATTGAGGAATGCGTTGAACGTGACCTCACTTACGCTACCCCGCTCTGGGTGCAGGTACTGCTCGCCGGTCCGGAGATCGCTGAACCGATGAAATCGGATATCTTCCTTGGCGATTTTCCCGAAATGACCGAAAAGGGAACGTTTATCATCAATGGCTCAGAACGTGTCGTCGTTTCACAGTTGATTCGCTCCCCGGGTGTTTATTTTGAAGCTCCCGTAGATAGAGCCACCGGTCACCGACTGGCGATGGCCAAGCTGATCCCAGACCGCGGCGCCTGGATGGAATTCGAGACTCGCAAGAACGATTACCTGATCCTGAAATTTAATCGCAAGCGCACCGTTCCCATCACCATCTTCCTGCGAGCGCTGGCGGTCGTTGATGATGGTATCTCCGATTCCCCGATCAAGGAAGGAACAGACGAGGAATTGCTTGCTCTCTTCAGGGATGTGGATAAAGACACGGACCGGATGTTCATCGCCTCCACCATCGGGCAGGAACCGAACTGGGACCTATCCAACAATACCATCGCTGAAGCTGCACTCCTGGAATTCTTCCGCCGCATGCGCCCGGGCGACCCGGCAACCATCGATAACGCAAAGCAATTCCTGGAGGAGCAGCTTTTCGATCAGCGCCACTATGACCTGGAGCGGGTGGGCCGCTACAAGCTGAACCAAAAACTCGATCTGACCGAGCATGTTGCGGTATCCCACAGGAATGTAACCAAGTGGGATATCGTCGCGCTTGTCCGGCGCATGATCATGATCAACAACGAAATGGTGGATAAGGATGATATCGACCACCTTGGCAACCGCCGCGTGAAGACGGTTGGTGAACTGATCCAGAACAAACTTCGCATCGGCCTGCGCCGCATGGAGCGGGTAATCAAGGAACGCATGTCCATCCGCGACCAGGACCAGCTTTCTCCAACCAGCCTGGTAAACATCCGTCCTGTTGTGGCTGCCCTGCGCGAGTTCTTCGGATCCAGCCAGCTCTCGCAGTTCATGGATCAAACCAATCCGCTGGCTGAGCTGCGTCATAAACGAACCCTTTCTGCACTGGGACCCGGTGGCTTGCGCCGCGAGCGCGCCGGCTTCGATGTGCGCGATGTGCACCATTCGCATTACGGTCGTATTTGCCCGATCGAGACCCCGGAAGGTCCAAACATCGGTCTGATCGGTCGTCTTGCATCATTTGCGCGGGTGAATGAATATGGGTTCATAGAGACGCCTTACCGGAGGGTGGTTCGCACTCTGAGCGCCAACGACCCGAAACTTGTCGGCCGGAAGCTGGCCGAAACGATCACGGATCCCAAGTCTGGTGAGGTGATCTTGAAGCTGGGAGAGCGCATCGACGAGAAAACTGCCAAGGTGCTTCACAAAATGAAGCAAACCCTTATCAACGTCTTTCCGTTCATAACCGACGAGGTGGAATACCTTTCCGCGGATGCCGAAGATAAATTTGTCATCGCGCAAGCCAACACACCGCTCAACGATCACTTGGAATTGGATGCCGAACGCATTTCCTGCCGATTCCATTCCGATTTCATCATTACTGGGATGGACCAGATCAATTACATGGATGTGGCTCCGCACCAGGTGGTGGGTATCAGCGCTGCGCTGATACCATTCCTTGAGCATGATGATGCCAACCGTGCCTTGATGGGCTCGAACATGCAGACCCAGGCTGTTCCGCTTGTCAACCCGGATATCCCACTGGTATCCACCGGGATGGAAGCGTTTGCCGCCAAAGACTCCGGACAGGTTGTCGTTGCGGAAGAAGAGGGTGAGGTTGTCTCTGTTACCGGCAAGGAAATTATTGTCAAGACCGGGGACTCCCATAAAACCTACACGCTGCGAAAATACCAGCGCTCCAACCAGAGCACCTGCATCGATCAACGACCAGCAGTCGTAAAGGGGCAGCGCCTGCACAAGGGTGATATCATCGCTGATTCCTCCTCGACGGTTGCCGGAAATCTTGCCCTTGGGCAAAACGTGGTGGTGGCCTTCGTCTCCTGGGAAGGCGGCAACTTTGAGGATGCCATCCTGATCTCGGAACGTCTGGTTCAGGAGGATAGGTTCACCTCGGTGCACATTGAAAAATATGAAGTGGAAGCGCGGGATACCAAGCTGGGACCAGAAGAGATCACCCGCGATATTCCCAACGTTGGCGAAGAAGCCATCCGCGATCTGGATTCGGATGGGATCATCCGCATAGGCGCCGAGATCGGCCCGAACGATATCCTGGTGGGTAAGATCACCCCGAAAGGCGAGAAGGAATTAACTCCCGAAGAGAGATTGTTACGCGCTATCTTTGGTGAAAAATCCCGCGATGTGAAAGATACCTCCCTACGCATGCCGCATGGTGAGCGCGGCAAGGTGGTAGATGTTAAGGTTTTCACCCGCGAGAGCAATACCGACCTATCCGCTGGTGTGGATAAGATGGTGCGCGTCTCTGTTGCCCAGCACCGTAAGATCACCGCTGGCGACAAAATGGCAGGCCGTCATGGGAATAAGGGTGTTGTCTCCCGCGTTGTCGCTGTAGAAGATATGCCCTTCCTGGCGGATGGCTCTCCGGTGGATATCATTCTCAACCCGCTCGGCGTTCCCGGACGTATGAACATCGGGCAGGTTCTGGAAACCCACCTGGGCTGGGCTGCCAGCCGGCTGGGCTTCCGCGCTATCACGCCGGTTTTCGACGGGGCATCCGAGGCAGAAATCGAAGCCGAACTTGCCCGCGCGTGGATCGTCGATGAATCCTGGAACGAGGCGGCAAACCTCGCCTGGGAATGGCTGAAAACTCAGGAATATTCCCCGGAACAGATCCGGGATGACGATGAAGTGCGCCTGCTCTACCTGGAACAGCAGCTTGGTCCCAAGAAGTATGATGTTTACAAGTTACTTTCCGATCAGGATTACGCCCGACAATCGAATGCCCGTGAATGGTTGAAGGAACACGGCTATGATCCGGATTCAATCCTGAATTTTGAAAGCGTATCCCGACTGACCGGGGATATCACCGCCCGCGATAAGAAAGCAATCGAAGTCTGCCTGCGCTTGTGGATGCACGACCAGGGTGTTGAGGAAGCGATAAAGATGCCCGCAGAAAAAGTCCGGGCACGCGCTGAAGCTTTCCTGAAGGAGACCGGCATTCCGATGCCGATCTTTGGCAAGCAGGTCCTTCGTGATGGAAAAAGTGGAGCGGAATTTGACCAGCCTGTGACAGTTGGCGTTATGACCATGCTCAAATTACACCACCTGGTGGAGGATAAAGTTCACGCACGCTCCACAGGCCCATATAGTTTGGTCACGCAGCAACCCCTGGGCGGTAAGGCTCAATTCGGCGGCCAGCGTTTCGGCGAAATGGAAGTATGGGCGCTGGAAGCGTATGGAGCTGCGTACACGCTTCAGGAAATGCTCACAGTCAAATCCGACGATGTGCAAGGCCGCGTATCCACCTACGAGGCGATCGTAAAGGGGGATCCCATCGAGGAACCCAGCCTGCCGGCCTCCTTCAGGGTGCTGGTGAAGGAGCTGCAAAGCCTCGGACTGGCTGTGGAAGCGGTCATGGATACTGGTGAAACGATCCGATTTGGCAAGGATGAGGAACGAATCCGCCCGCCACGGCCTTCAACCGGGCTGTTGGATATCGGCAGTGAGTTTGATCAGATCTATTGATCCGATAAAACTCGGGAGAAAGAGTTCTTGACGATTAAAGATTAGCGGTGATATAATCGCACCCTGTTGAATATTGCACGTTGATGCGGGTTCCTTGCTCCGAAAGTGATCGTAGTGAGGCCATCATGGCAACTGATGGTCTCATTTTTTGGGGAGCAAACAGAACCGATAGAAAAATTGGAAATCATTTTGGAGGCAAAAGAGAGTGCCAACGATCAACCAGATGGTCCGTAAAGGACGCGAATCGAAGAAAGCGAAAAGCAAAGCGCCTGCGCTTCTTTACACTTTGAACTCAAAGAAGCAACGCCGCACACGACACCTTAAAGGAGCACCCCAGAAACGCGGGGTTTGCACCGTGGTGAGAACCATGACCCCCAAGAAACCGAATTCCGCGCTGCGCAAGATCGCCCGCGTGCGTCTTTCCAACGGGGTTGAGGTTACTGCCTATATCCCTGGCGAAGGTCACCAGCTTCAGGAGCACTCCGTGGTGCTGGTTCGCGGAGGCCGTGTTAAAGACCTGCCGGGTGTTCGCTATCATATTGTCCGCGGGGCACTGGATACAACCGGGGTTGCCAAGCGCAGCCAGGGCCGTTCCAAATACGGTTCCAAGACTCCTAAATAATAATTTTCCCGGCAGGGTTTTGACCCACCGGAAAACCATTAAGATCTAAAAAACGGAGAAGTTTGCATGCGCCGAACGAAACCTATCAAGAGAGTAGTACCCCCCGATTTCCGCTACCAGAACGTAACGGTTCAATCGTTCATCAACCATATCATGACCCGGGGAAAAAAGAGCACTGCCTCCCGAAACCTCTACGGGGCATTTGATATTATCCAGGATAAGACTGGGAAGAATCCGATTGAAATTTTTGAGCAAGCCCTCAAAAATGTCGGCCCTCTCATGGAAGTCCGCCCCCGCCGTGTGGGTGGTGCCACTTACCAGGTTCCGATGGAAGTTCCAACGGACCGCCGGATGACGCTCGCGTTCCGCTGGTTGATCGATTCAGCCCGCGCCCGAACTGGAAATTCCTTTTCGGAGAAACTCTCCGCGGAATTTATGGAGGCTGCTGCCAATCAGGGTTCTGCCGTTCGCAAACGCGACGAAACCCATAAGATGGCCGAAGCCAACCGCGCTTTCTCTCATTTCCGATTGTAGGCCGGAGGCAACAGGTAATCTGTTAGCAAGATAGCATGTCTCGCACCTTTCCATTAGAAAAGTACCGTAACATAGGCATAATCGCCCACATCGACGCGGGTAAGACAACCACGACCGAGCGTATCCTCTTTTATACCGGGAAGACCTACCGGATCGGATCGGTGGATGATGGCACGACAGTTACGGACTGGATGGAGCAGGAGCGGGAACGGGGAATCACCATCGTTTCTGCGGCGGTCACTGCTGAATGGAAAGATTACCAAATCAATATCATCGATACGCCGGGGCATATCGATTTCACTGCTGAAGTGCAGCGTTCCCTGCGGGTTTTGGATGGCGGCATCGTCATATTTGACGCCACCCAGGGTGTTGAACCGCAATCGGAAACAGTCTGGCGGCAGGCGGATCGATATTCAGTGCCCCGGATTTGTTTTGTTAATAAGATGGATCGCACAGGGGCATCCTACGAGTACACAATGGATTCGATCCGGCAGCGATTGGGCGCCAACCCGATTGCCATGCAAATCCCGATCGGATTTGAGAGTGCTTTCAAAGGGGTTATCGATCTCCTAACATTGCAGGCGATTTTCTGGGATGAAGGTCTTGGACGGGAACCCCGCATCACCGCCATCCCCGTCGAGCTAGCCGAAGAAGCGAACAAGCTGCATGCAATCCTTGTGGAACGGATAGCTGAACTGGATGATGGACTGACAGTAAAGTTCCTCCAGGGAGAAAAGCTCAGCATCGAAGAACTGAAAGCAGCCCTTAGAAGAGCGGTCATTGCCAATCAGGCGACCCCGGTTTTCTGCGGTACTTCCCTGAAGAACAAAGGTGTGCAGCCTTTGCTGGATGCGGTCATTGATTATCTTCCGTCTCCCTTTGATATCCCGCCCGTAACAGGTATTGATCCAGATAAAGACTTGGAAGTCAGCCTCGGTGTGGATGACGATGCTCCATTAAGCGCCCTGGTATTCAAGATCGTCACAGACCCGTATGTGGGCCGGTTGGCATATTTCCGGGTTTATTCCGGAAAAGTCACCCAGGGTACCATGGTCTATAACCCGATCAAAGACCGCAAAGAACGTATCGGCCGGCTTATCCGTATGTATGCTGACCGACGAGAGGATATCACTGAAGTTCTGGCAGGTGATATTGGAGCCGTGCTCGGTTTAAAAGAAAGCTTCACCGGAGATACCCTCTGCGATCAGCATCACAAAGTTATCCTGGAGAGCATTACTTTCCCTGAGCCGGTCATCATGGTTGCTATCGAGCCAAAAACAGCCGCAGACCAGGATAGGATGTCGGAAGCACTGCGCAAGCTTTCGGAGGAGGATCCGACCTTCCGGGTCCACACCGACGAAGATACCGGGCAGACGATCATTTCCGGGATGGGAGAACTTCACCTCGATGTTCTGGTGGATCGCATGCTGCGGGAATTCAAAGTCCAGGCGAATGTTGGCCGGCCGCGCGTTTCCTACCACGAATCCATCACCCGCGAAGTCCCCAAGGTTGATTATAAGTACGTGAAGCAATCCGGCGGTCACGGCCAATACGGTCACGTCGTTTTTGCATTTGAACCCCTGGAGCGGGGGAGTGGTATCGTCTTTGAAAGCAAAATCGTCAGCGGTGCCATCCCGAGGGAATATATTCCTGCGGTGGAAAAAGGTGTACGCGAGGCGGCCGAATCCGGCGTTCTTGCCGGGTACCCTGTTACCGACCTGAAAGTAACCTTGAACGACGGTTCGTATCATGAGGTCGATTCCTCGGAAATGGCCTTCAAAATGGCTGCGACTTTTGCCTTCAAAGAAGGCATTCAAAAGGGTTCTCCAGTTTTGCTGGAGCCGATCATGAAGGTGGAGGTTGTCATTCCTGAAGAATATATGGGTGACGTGATCGGGCAATTGAACGCCAGGCGGGGAGTGATCCTTGGGACGGAGATGCGCCCAGGGAAGGCTCAATCCATCCGCGTTCAGGTCCCGCTCGCTGAAATGTTCGGGTACGCGACCGAGCTGCGTTCAAGCAGCCAGGGGCGCGGTGTATTTTCAATGGAATTCGATCATTACGCCCCGGTCTCTGATTCGGTGGCAAAGAAAATATTAAATCAATAATCTTATTTCCAAAACAGGAGAAGGAGAGCACTAATGGCGAAGCAAAAATTTGACCGAAGCAAGCCGCATTTGAATGTAGGGACCATGGGGCACATCGACCATGGCAAGACCACATTGACCGCGGCGATCACGAAGTGGTGTGGATTTATGGGGAAGGCGGAATACCGGGCGTACGACAGTATTGACAACGCACCGGAAGAGAAAGCCCGCGGGATCACGATCAACATTGCCCATGTGGAGTATGAGACCGAAAAGCGTCACTACGCCCACGTGGATATGCCGGGTCACCGCGACTATATCAAGAACATGATCACCGGGGCAGCCCAGGTGGATGGCGCCATATTGGTGGTAGCCGCGCCGGATGGTCCCATGCCGCAGACGAAGGAACACGTCCTGCTGGCGCGCCAGGTGGAAGTGCCGAGCATCGTTGTGTTTCTGAACAAAGTGGACATGATGGACGATCCGGAACTGCTGGAACTGGTGGAGATGGAACTGCGCGAGATGCTGACGGGATATAAGTACCCGGGCGAGACCACGCCGATCGTGCGCGGGAGCGCGCTGAAGGCGCTGGAGAGCACAAGCACGGATCCGAACGCACCGGAGTACGAGTGCATCAAGGAACTGCTGCGGGTGGTGGATGAGTATATCCCGGAACCCGTACGCGAAGTGGATAAGCCGTTCATGATGCCGGTCGAGGACGTGTTCTCGATCAAGGGTCGTGGTACGGTGGTGACGGGGCGTGTGGACCGCGGCAAGATCCATGTAGGGGATCCGGTGGAGATCATCGGGCTGCAGGAGAAGACGCGGACCAGCGTGGTGACCGGGGTGGAGATGTTCCACAAGCTGCTGGATGAAGGCATGGCCGGGGACAACCTGGGTTTGCTGTTGCGCGGCATTGAGCGCACGGACGTGGAGCGCGGGCAGGTGGTTGCGAAAGCTGGGAGCATCACGCCGCACACCAAGTTCATGGCACAGGTGTACGTATTGAAGCGTGAAGAGGGTGGGCGGCACAAACCGTTCTTCCCTGGCTACCGGCCGCAGTTCTATATTCGCACGATGGACGTAACGGGCTCGATCACCCTGCCTGCGGGGGTGGAGATGGTGATGCCCGGGGACAACGTTGAGATGGAAGTGGAACTGATCGTACCGGTGGCGCTGGAGCAAGGTTCGCGCTTTGCGATTCGTGAAGGCGGCCTGACGGTGGGCGCTGGCGCGATCACCAAGATAATTGCATAGGAATAGATAATGGCAAAACAACGAATCCGAATCCGCCTTAAAGCCTACGATCACCGCGTGCTGGATCAATCCGCCAAGCGAATCGTCGAAACCGCTGAACGAAGCGGCGCCCATGTAGTGGGTCCCGTTCCCCTCCCGACTCGCATCGAAAAATTCACTGTGCGACGCGGAGCCTTTATTGATAAAGATTCCCAGGAGCATTTTGAGATCCGTACTCACAACCGCATCATCGATGTGATGGACCCCGATTCAAAGACCATCGATATGCTCATGCGTCTCAACCTGCCAGCTGGCGTGGATATTGAGATTAAGATCTAAGCGAGATTCGAATATCCAGGGCGATGAAAATTGCCCTGGAATTCCTTGATAATTGTGGTAAAATAATCCGGTTTTGGATCTGACCAAAACCTTTTCGAACTGTGCAAGTGTGATTCATGGGTAGGCACAACAGACAAGTTGCCGCTCACGGGTGACCGACTACACGTTCGGGAGATGATGCAGCCAAGCCCTGGCTGACAGTCTCCGAAAAATATATCTTAGGAGAAAAATTGAGATGTTCAAAGGGCTGATTGGGAAGAAAATCGGCATGACCCAGATTTTCGATGAGACCGGTGCGGCAATTCCGGTGACGATCATTGAAGCTGGGCCATGCTTCGTTACTCAGGTGCGCACTCCCGGGAAGGATGGTTACTCGGCTGTGCAGCTCGGTTACGGTGAGGTTAAACCGAAACGGTTGACCCAGGGTCAATTAGGCCACCTAAAACGCAACGAACTTTCCCCTCTTCGTTTCCTGCGGGAATTCCGCGCAAAGGAGCCCGGGGTCGAAGAAGGCGCAAAGGTGGATGTTTCCGTTTTCGCGGTTGGAGAACATGTGGATGTTGTCGGCACCAGCAAGGGTAAGGGATTTGCTGGCGGCGTCAAGCGCTACCACTTCGCAGGCGGGCCGAAAACCCATGGTCAGTCTGACCGCCATCGGGCTCCCGGTTCTCGCGGTTCTGGCACAACGCCAGGCCGCGTTTATAAGGGATCTCGAGGAGCTGGACATATGGGTGATGATCGTGTCACCGCCCAGAATTTGAAGGTCGAGCTGGTGGATGCCGAACGCAACCTATTGGGCGTCCGCGGTTCAATTCCAGGCGCGCGCAATGGGATGGTTGTCATCAAAGAAGCGCGGAAACAGTAACCGGATACCTGGATGAATGGAGCAAAGTAATTATGAAGGTTGATGTCCTCAATATGGAAGGTAAAAAGATCAAGACGGTTGATCTACCCGCTGCGATCTTTGAAGCCCCGATAAAAATTGACCTGATGCACCAGGCATTCCAACGCCAAATGGCCAACGCCCGCCTTGGCACGCACGATACCAAGACTCGCAGTGAAGTGGCCGGTGGAGGCAAGAAACCCTGGCATCAGAAAGGAACCGGCCGTGCGCGGCAGGGTTCCACCCGCGCCCCACATTGGAGGGGCGGCGGTGGTATCCACACTCCGCACCCCCATTCCTACGCCCAGGCGATGCCAAAGCGCATGCGGGCTGCAGCCGTCTGCTCGGCTCTCTCTGCCAAAGCAGCAGATGCTAGCATCATTGTGATTGATGAGTTGACGCTTGCGGAACCCAAAACCCGCCTGATGGCAAAAGCCCTGAATACCCTGGTTGGTGAAAACAGCGCCCTGATCCTTATTCCGGAAAAATCGGATGCCTATGAAGGAATCGTGCGCTCCACCCGAAATATTCCCGACGCCAAAATTCTGGTCGCCTCTTACTTGAATATTCGCGACCTGATGACCTTCGACCGCGTGGTCCTGCCCCTGGCTGCCCTGGAGCGGATCGAGGCGCAATTAGGATAGGAGAACAGATATGACAACCATGTATGAAGTCCTCCTCCGGCCGATCGTCACCGAAAAGACGAACTATCAGGCTACCCGTCTGCACCAGTACACCTTCGAAGTTCGCCCGGAAGCCACCCGTACCATGGTGCGGGAAGCTATTGAACGCATCTTCAAAGTGACTGTCCTGAATGTGAACGTTCTCAATGTTCCTGCCAAGCGATCCCGAAAAGGCAAAAGCCGCCGTCTCGGTGTTCGCAATCCCGGTTACCGCAAGGCAGTGGTCACCCTCAGCGCGGAAGACCGTTTACCAATCTTTGAAGGGGTTGAGTAATGGCAATTAAAGTTTACAAACCTACTACCCCCGGCATGCGCGGAAAAACCGGGTATAGTTTTGAAGAGATCACCAAGAAACGGCCAGAGCGCTCGCTGATTGTCATTCGCAAGGAACATTCAGGGCGCAATGTAACTGGCAAGGTCACGGTTCGCCATCGCGGCGCGGGAAATCGACAATATATTCGTATCGTTGATTTCAAACGCAAAAAGCTTGGCATCCCTGCCCGTGTTTCCGCGATCGAATACGATCCCAACCGCACAGCCCGCCTGGCATTGCTGGTTTACGCCGATGGCGAAAAGGCCTATATCGTTGCCCCCCAGGGCTTGAAGGTTGGCGACAATGTGATGTCTGGAGCCCAGGCGGAGATTCGCCCCGGCAACAGCCTTCCCATTGCCAATATCCCTGTGGGTACGATGGTGCACAATATTGAGCTGAAGGAAGGCAAAGGCGGGCAGATGGTCCGTTCTGCCGGAACCGCGGCTCAGCTGCTGGCAAAAGAAGGCGATTACGCCCAGATCCGTCTCCCTTCAGGAGAAGTCCGCCTAGTTCGCCAGGCATGTTACGCGACCATCGGTCAAGTGGGCAACCTGGAGCACAGCAACATCAAGTTGGGTAAAGCTGGCCGTAAGCGCCACCTGGGTATCCGTCCTACCGTACGCGGCACAGCGATGAGCCCCCGCGACCATCCCCACGGGGGTGGTGAAGGGCGCCAACCCGCCGGCATGCCAGGTCCCAAGACACCCTGGGGTAAACCCGCCCGGGGTTACCGGACCCGAAGGAATAAATCAACCGATCAGTATATTGTTCGGCGCAGGAATGGCTAAACGATTATCCATTTTGGATAGTGACCAAAGAGTAGAAGGACGAGAATTATGTCAAGATCGCTGAAAAAAGGCCCGTTTATCGAGCCCAAACTGCTCAAGAAAATTGAAGCGATGAACGCCAAGGGCGAAAAGAAAGTGCTGCGTACCTGGAGCCGGGATAGCACCATTTTCCCGCAGATGGTCGGGCACACCATCGCAGTTCACGACGGGCGACGGCATGTTCCGATCTATATCACAGAGAACATGGTCGGACACAAATTGGGTGAGTTTGCTCCCACCCGCCACTTCCGCGGGCATCTCTCCGAGAAAGCCACCGCAGCAAAGGTACAGTAAATTATGGCTACCGATGTGCATGCTTCCCTGACGAATTGCGGAATTCCGGCCTCCAAAGTCCGGCTGGTCATCGATATGATTCGCGGCAAGAACGCGGTTGATGCTGTGAACATGTTGAAATTCACCACTAAAGGCGCAGCCCATCCTGTGGGCAAGCTTCTGAAATCTGCCATCGCCAATGCGGAGGAGAATTTCGGCCTGAGCCGGGATAACCTCTATATTTACAAGGTGACAGCTGACGAAGCACCCACCCGAAAATGGCGCCGATTTGGAGCCCGTGGGCGTTTTAAACCTATACTGAGGCGGAGCTCGCATGTATCGATCATTCTGCGAGAAAAGGAATAATCAGTTGGAGCTTCTGACTGAGATTAAGAAAGACACCAGGAGAGATTATGGGTCGTAAAGTTCATCCGATTGGATTTCGTTTGGGTATCCATCAGCCCTGGTCCGGGCGTTGGTATGCTGAAGGTACCGAGTATACCAACCAGCTCCACCAGGATATGACCATCCGCAAGATGATCCAAAATGCAGCCGAAAAGGCGGGTGTATCTGATGTGGAAGTGGAGCGTTTTCCGGGCAAGGTGCGGATCATAGTCCACACCGCCAAGCCTGGTATCCTGATTGGCCGTAAAGGCGACACAGTTAAGATCCTTCGCCAGGACCTGGAGAAGCTGACCGGCAAGAAGATCGATCTCGAGATTAAAGAGATCAAATCACCGGACTGCGATGCATACCTTGTTGCCAATAATATCGCGGATCAGATCGAACGCCGTGTCTCCTATCGGCGGGCAATGAAGCGGGCGCTTCAACAGGCCATGCGCCAGGGTGCCCAGGGTATCAAGATCGAGGTTTCTGGTCGATTGAGTGGTGCTGAAATGGCACGAAGAGTTAAACTGCGCGATGGCCGAGTTCCGTTGCAGACATTACGGGCGAATATTGGTTTTTCCCGTGCGGAAGCCCTGACTACTTATGGAAGAATCGGCGTCAAGGTTTGGGTATATCTCGGAGAAGTTCTGCCTGGTGTGGAAGAAAAAGTAGAAGCCACCGAAGGCGTTTACGTAAGTCAGTAATTATCTAGACCGGGTTCTCACCGGTGAAGACGAAAGAGGACAGTTGCTATGTTGATGCCAAAACGCGTAAAGTGGCGCAAGCAGCAGCGCGGCCGGATGCGAGGGAAGGCCCTGCGGGGTGCTGATATCAATTTCGGCGAGTACGCTCTGCAGGCTCTCGAACCGGGCTGGGTTTCTGCCCGCCAGATCGAAGCCGCCCGAAGGACTATCGTCCATTCGATGAAACGCCACGGTAAAGTATGGATCCGGATCTTCCCGGATAAGCCCTATACCCACCGTCCACCCGAGACCCGCATGGGTAAAGGTAAAGGTAACGTGGAATACTGGGTGTCTGTTGTCAAACCTGGCAGGATCATGTTTGAAGTGAGTGGTTTGGAACGCGATGCAGCTGTGCATGCTCTGCACCAGGCATCCTACAAGTTTTCGATCCGGACCAAAGTGATCTTCCGGCATGAAGGCGCGTGAGGAGTAACAACATGAAGATCTCAGAAATGCGTTTACTCTCTGACGACGAATTGAAATCCAAGTTGATGGATTCCCGACAGGAATTAATGAACCTGCGTTTTCAGGTGATCACCGGTCAACAGACAGATACCAGTCTGCTCAAGAAAACCCGCCGAACCATTGCCACCTTCGAGACGATTATACAGGAGCGGAGAACCGGGAAAACACAGGAAGGCAAAAAATGAACGAACGAAGACGATTAAATGGTGTTGTCACCAGCAATAAAATGACAAAAACCGTGGTCGTGGAAATCAGCCGAACCTTCCGCCACCCGCTTTATCACAAAGTGATTCACACCAGTAAACGCGTAAAGGCTCAAGACGAACTGGGATGCAAGATCGGCGATAACGTCCAGATCGTGGAAACCCGACCTCTTTCCCGCGACAAACGCTGGGTGGTTGAAAAGGTACTCACCAGCCGGGGTGAAAAGGCGATGCCTGTTGCGCTGGTTGAAGAAGCCGATATCATCGAAATGATTGACGCTCCTGAAGAGGCTGTGATCGCAGAAGAACCTGAAGCCGTTGAAACCGAAAAGGTTGAAGGAGAAGCGGCATGATCCAGCACGAGTCCCGGTTGAAAGTTGCAGATAACACCGGCGCCCGCGAGATCCTTGTGATCCATATCATGGGTGGCTCGACACGCCGCTACGGGCGAGTTGGTGATATTGTGGTTGGCACGGTAAAATCCGCGGCCCCGCAAGGTTCGATTAAGAAAAGTGAGATCGTCAAGGCGGTTATAGTCCGCTGCGCGAAAGAATGGCGCCGTGAAGATGGATCGACCATCCGTTTCGACGATAACGCGGCAGTGATCCTGGATACGGACGGCCAGAACCCGAAAGGTACCCGCATCTTTGGGCCCGTTGCACGCGAATTACGCGAAAAGGGTTTCATGAAGATCGTATCCCTGGCTCCGGAAGTGATCTAAGAGGAGCAATGTGATGAATGTAAAAATACATAAAGGTGACCTGATCGAAGTGATCACCGGCAAAGAAGAGGACAAGGGCAAACGCGGAGAGGTAATCCGTGTCCTTTCCGGAGAAAGCCGGGTTGTCGTACAGGGTATCAATATCCGCACCAAGCACCAGAAACAAATGCAAAGCCAGGGCCGCACCATCAACCCGGGCAAAGTGAAATTTGAAGGTCCCATCGCGATCTCAAACGTGATGCTCGTCTGCAAGAAATGCAATAAGCCCACACGGGTCAGCATTCAGCGAACGGGTGATAAAGTCAGTCGGGTTTGTAAAAAATGCCAGGCGCTGCTGGATGAATAGGCCATAGTGGAGCGTATGAAATGAATCACATGAGAGTCCGTTATCTAAAAGAAATCACCCCGGCATTGATGGAATCCCTGGGACTTGAGAATATCATGCAAGTACCGCGGATCAAAAAGGTGAATGTGAACATCGGTGTCGGTGAAGCCTTGGATAACCCCAAGGCACTTGATGCAGCCGTCGCTGACTTGACCGCGATAACCGGGCAGAAACCAATCGTCACCAAGGCGCGTAAGAGTATCGCCAATTTTAAATTACGGGAAGGGCGAGCCATCGGAGCAACAGTCACGCTGCGGGGTGACCGCATGTGGGATTTCCTAGATCGCCTGATGAATATTGTGCTCCCCCGCGTACGCGATTTTCGAGGTGTCTCTGCTGAATCCTTCGATGGCCGTGGAAATTACACCCTCGGGCTTCGGGAACAGATCATCTTTCCCGAGATCGAATACGATAAAGTGGATAAGATCCGCGGTATGGAAGTGACCATCGTGACATCTGCAGTAAATGACGAACAGGCAACAGCAATGCTTACAATGCTTGGCATGCCTTTCAGGAAGGGTTCCAATGGCTAAAAAGTGCATGACTTACCGAGAATTAAGGCGGAAATTCCCAATACAGGTCCGCAACCGCTGTAGAAAATGCGGGCGCCCACGTGGTTACATGCGCCGCTTTGGGCTGTGCCGTATTTGTTTCCGCGAACTTGCCCTGGAAGGCCAAATTCCAGGTGTGACCAAGTCTTCATGGTAAGCCAATCCGGAGGTAGGAAATGAGCGTAGTGAATGATCCAATTGCAGATATGTTGACTCGTATCCGGAATGGCGTTATGGCTGGCCAACCCGTGATTGCGATGCCCAACTCCAAGATCAAGGCGGAAATCGCCCGGATCCTGAAAGAAGAGGGCTTTGTGGAGAGTTTTGAGGTTGTGGATGGCGAAAAGCCGCCGCAGACTGTCCTCCGTATTAAATTAAAATACGTGGGCGAACGGCGTGAGCGGATTTCCGTGATCACCGGCCTGGTTAGGGTTAGTACACCCGGTCGCCGGGTTTATACCCGCAAGATGGATATTCCCTGGGTTCTTTCCGGGATGGGTATTTCCATAATTTCAACCCCAAAAGGCGTAATGACCGGTCAACGGGCACGTCAGCTGGGTGTTGGCGGCGAAATCCTGTGCAAGATCTGGTAATCAAGGAGGTATGGTAAAGTGTCCCGTATAGGAAGATTACCCGTAACAGTACCGAGCGGTGTGAATGTTCAGATCAATGGCTCTGAGGTCCAGGTAAAAGGACCCAAAGGTGAGTTGAAACGAGTGTTCACCCCGAGCGTTGATATCAAGCTTGAAGGCGAAAATATCCTCGTGACGCGTAGTTCGGATCTCCCCCAGGCTCGCGCCTTGCACGGCACGACCCGCGCGGTCATCCAGAATATGGTCACTGGTGTATCCACTGGTTTTACCAAGGTGCTGGAGATTGATGGCGTTGGTTACCGCCCGGACATGGAAGGTGACATCCTGGTTCTCTACCTTGGTTTCTCCCATCCTGTCCGGATTGAACCCAAGGAAGGTATCTCTTTCGAAGTTGATACAAAAGCCCGCCAGTTCAAAGTAATGGGCTATAACGCCGAAACAGTTGGACAGGTTGCAGCGGATATCCGAAAGATTCGTCCCCCTGAACCCTACAAAGGCAAAGGGATTCATTACCTTGGTGAGAAGATCCGCCGTAAAGCCGGCAAATCCGCCAAGACAAAAGCATAAGAGCAGGTGATTTGATATGGCAACCAACAACAAACGAGAATCACGCATCCGCCGGCATGAACGTGTCCGGAAATATGTATCCGGCACAGAGGAACGCCCCCGGCTTGCAGTATTCAGAAGCCTCGCGGATATATATGCTCAGGTGATAGATGATTCCAAGGGAATTACTATCGCCTCAGCATCCACCATTGATCATGAGCTGAAGGGTAAACCGCTGGCCAAAAAAAACAAGACAGAGCAGGCGAAATTGGTTGGCTCCCTGGTGGCGGAGCGAGCACAGAAAAAAGGGATCAAGAAGGTCGTCTTCGACCGGGGCGGATTCCGTTATATGGGCCGGGTCAAGGCGCTGGCAGATGCTGCTCGCGAAGCCGGCCTGGATTTCTAAGATAGATATGCGAAGCTGAGGTCTTCTTATGGAAATGATGGAATACCAACCCCTAGAGCAGGTTTTTGACGAACGCGTGATCGAGATCGCCCGCGTGGCAAAAGTTGTCAAAGGCGGCCGCCGATTTCAATTCCGCGTGACCGTTATTGCCGGAGATAACCATGGAAAAGTGGGCATCGGCATTGGCAAAGCCAACGCAGTTCCCGATGCGATGCGTAAAGCGACCGAACGAGCACATAAAAATATGCGCACAGTCGTCACCATAGGCACAACGATCCCGCATGAAGTCACTGGCAAAGTTGGCGGTGCAGTTGTCCTCCTTAAACCGGCATCCGCCGGTACTGGTGTCATCGCCTCCAGCGGCGTTCGCGCCGTGTTGGAAGCCGTGGGTATCCACGATATCCTGAGCAAATCTCTGGGCAGCTCCAACCTGCTCAACATTGTCAAGGCCACCTTTGGCGCCCTCGACCAGCTCAAATCACCAGAGCAAGAAGCCATCCGCCGTGGGAAGACCGTGCGCGAAATGATGCCCTTCTGGGAGCGGAGGAAGAATGGCTAAAAAGAAAGTTGAGAGCAAGAAGCTCCAGGTCACCCTGGTGAAAAGCCCCATCGGAAACCCCGAACCCCAAAAAAGGACTGTAAAAGCCCTGGGACTGCGGCGGCTTCACCAGACTGTCATCCACAACGATACCCCCGCATTGCGCGGTATGCTGGATAAAGTTCGACATTTGATAGTAGTAGTTGAGCAGGATTGAAAATGAACTTGAACGATTTAAAACCAAACGAAGGCGCAAAAAAAACGCCCAAGCGCAAAGGCCACGGAATTTCTGCCGGCCAGGGAAAAACTGCTGGTCGCGGAACCAAGGGCCAGAACTCCAGGTCCGGCGAGACCGGTCACCTTTACCGCCAGGGCGGAAATCTCCCGTTCTTCCGACGGTTGCCTTTTATCCGGGGTGAGGGTTTTACTCCTCCCAACCAGGTGGAGTTCAATGAGGTCAACCTTGACCGGATTGCCAAATTCCCGGCCAAGAGCGTGATCACCCCCGAGGAACTGGCGAAGGAAGGCATGCTTCACCGTCCTGGAAATCCTGTGGTTGTTCTGGGTATGGGTGAGATCAAGCACCCTGTAACCCTGAAGGTGCACCGCATTTCCAAATCGGCCAAAGCCAAAATTGAGGCTGCCGGCGGCACCGTGGAATTGATCGCATAATCTGGATTATTAATTAAGGAGCCTCCTTCATGAAGCGTTCAGCCTGGCGCTACCTGTGGAAGTCAGAAGATATCCGCAACAAATTGTTGATCACATTCTTATTGTTGATCATCTACCGGTTTGCGGCCAATATCCCTGTTCCGGGGGTCGACCGGGCAGTAGTTGCCTCGCTGGCAAATTCCGGCGGCGCAGCAGGAACACTTTTCAATATGCTCGACCTGCTCTCCGGCGGCACGGTATCCAATTTTTCGATCCTGGCTATGGGAGTGTACCCCTATATCACCGCCCAGATCATCATTCAGCTACTCGCGCCGATCATCCCCGCGCTGGACAGGCGTTTGAAAGAAAATCCCCGGGAAGGCCAGAAGTTTATGGAAAAATGGACCATGCTTCTCACCATCCCCATGGCTGCGCTTACGGCAATCGGGCAGATCAACATCTTTAACTCCATGCTACGAGGCCAATCGATCCTCTATTATGATCCTGGCTTCAATCTTCCGACGATCACCACTGTGGTCAGCATGATGGCGGGCACGCTGTTTGGCATCTGGCTTGGGCAGCTGATCTCCGAGTTTGGCATTCCAAACCAGGGGCTATCATTGATCATCTTCTCTGGAATCGTTGCGAGTATCCCATCCAACCTCTATAGTATTTTCCTGGATAGGCAGAACGGCTGGTGGCTCTTCATCCTGATTGTCTTGCTGTTGGTCTTCACAATCTACGCGATCATCTATGTGCAACAAGGCCGAAGGTTCGTCCCGGTACTTTTCCCCGGTCGGAGGGTAGGCAACCGCATGTCCATGCCGGTACGCAGCAATCTGCCGCTCATGGTCAACATGGCAGGCATGATCCCGTTGATCTTTGCCCAATCCTTCCTGACCTTCCCGGCGATCCTTGCTTCCTTCTTTATCAATTCGGAAGTGGAATGGGTGGCGAATTTTGCCAACACTATTTACAACGCGTTCAGCGGTCAAGGCCCGTTCTATGCCCTGATCTACTTTATCCTGGTGGTGGCTTTTACCTTCTTCTATACCGACGTGCTTTTCCAGCAGCAGAATTATGGGGAAAGTCTAAAACGGCAGGGTGCACGCATTCCAGGTGTGACCGTGGGTGAAGCGACCCAAAAATATCTTTCCAAAGTCCAGCGCCGCATCACATTCCCGGGTGCGTTCTTTCTCGGGTTTGTGGCAGTGCTACCCTATGTCCTGCGGCTGATCCTTCCCGCGGCGAGTTCCTCCACAGTCTTCCTTGTTTCAGCCGCTGGTTTGCTGATCGTGGTGGGTGTTGTCCGCGATACCTTCAACATCATTGATGCCGAGTTGAAGATGCATGGCTACCAGGAAAAGCTGATCCACTAGGATGGATGATGGGTGTTTATATCGTATTACTCGGCCCACCCGGGGCCGGCAAAGGTACGCAGGCTGAGGTTATCTCACAGAAACTCGGATTGATCCATGTTTCATCCGGTAACCTCTTCCGGGAGAACATTAAAAATGAGACCGAACTGGGGAAGTTGGCCCAGGGTTATATCAACCGCGGAGAGCTGGTCCCCGATGAGGTGACTATTGGTATGGTACAGAGCCGCCTGATGCAACCGGATAATAGAAACGGTGCACTGTTGGATGGATTCCCACGGACACCCGCCCAGGCGCAGGCACTCGACACGATGCTCCGGGGCAACGGGGCAGCTATCAAAGTGGTTCCATACATCGCTGTTCCGGAAGGTGTTCTAATCGATCGGTTATCCGGAAGGTGGACTTGCCGGGCAGCCAGTCATGTGTTCCACAGTTTATACAATCCGCCCAGAAAGAATGGCGTGTGTGATGAGGATGGATCTGAACTTTACCAACGGGAAGACGATAAACCGGAAACAGTCGCGAATCGTATCCAGGTTTTTAATAAGCAAACCCAACCACTGATTGCGTATTACAGCGGAAATGGGCTCCTGGTGGAAATTGACGGCACCCAGGAAATCGGGAAGGTAACCTCCGATCTGATAAAAGCGATCGAAGGGTAGATTCGCGAATGAGCTGGGAGCGAAATATCACGATCAAGAGCGAGAAAGAGCTCACGATCATGCGCCAGGCAGGCAGGATCAACGCGGAAGCCCTGGCAGCGATCAAGGCAATCATTCAGCCGGGTGTCACTACGGCAGATATGAATGCTGCAGCGGAAGAAGTATTAAAAAAACACGGTGCTTATTCGCCCTTTAAAAATTATCCCGGCCCGTATCCATACCCGGCCAGCACCTGTGTGAGCGTGAACGAAGAGCTGGTTCACGGCATCCCGGGTAAACGCAAACTCAAGGAAGGCGATATCGTCTCTGTGGATTGCGGAACCGTGTTCGAAGGATTTGTTGGAGATTCCGCCTTCACCGCTGGTGTGGGAGAGATCTCCAAGAAAGCCCGGAAAATATTGGAAGTGACTGAAAAAGCGCTTTCGATAGGGATCAGCCAGATGGTCCCAGGTAAATACACCGGTGATATCGGTTATTCCATCCAGAAATGGGTGGAGGAAAACCAAATGAACGTGGTGCGCGAGTACACTGGTCATGGGGTTGGCAGGCTGATGCACGAAGGCCCGCAAGTGCCCAATTACGGCTTTCCGGGCAGGGGAGTTCTCTTACGGGCAGGGATGACCATCGCACTGGAACCGATGGTGCAGATGGGCACCTACCTTACCAAGGTGATGCCAGACCAATGGACGGTCTGCTCCCGGGATGATTCCCTCGCTGCACATTTTGAGCACAGCGTGGCGATCACGGAAACCGGGCCGATGATATTGACCCTTCCGGGGGATTAGAAAATCCTCCTAGACGGAAAAGGGAAGAAAAGATATAATCAAAACTTTGGTGATTGGCAACAGGAAGAAAACAAGGAGTCGCAAGGTATGAAAGTTTCACCATCCATTCGAAAGCGCTGTTCCAAGTGCAAGATTGTACGGCGAAGTGGCCGTTTGTTCGTCATTTGCGAGAATCCAAAACACAAGCAGCGACAAGGATAAGGAATTATGGCAAGAATTGAAGGTGTTGATCTTCCGCGCACCAAGCGGATCGAAGTAGCCCTGACGTACATTTTCGGGATCGGACCTACCCGTGCCCGCAAAATCTTGACGGACACCCGGGTTAGTCCTGATGTACGCGTAAAGGATATGACCGAGAGCGACGTCAACCTGTTGCGCGAATATATCACCAAGAACTATAAGGTCGAAGGCGATCTCCGCCGCGAAGTTCAGATGAACATCAAGCGGTTGATCGAAATTGGTTGTTACCGCGGTATGCGCCACCGCCGAAATCTACCCGTGAATGGGCAGCGCACTCGCACAAACTCCCGCACCCGCAAAGGCCCTCGCAAGACTGTGGCCGGCCGCGGACGCCGTCGCGGAGCTACCAAGAAATAAACTGACAGGAGCCTGCATGGGAGGGACCTCTCACCCCGCGGCTACCCGGTTGCCGGCTCCAAGCAGATTTATGATTCGGATTTGTTAAGTAGAACGACGAAGAGGAACTATGGCTCAAACTGTAAGATCAACGAGACGCACAAGTACAGCCCGCAAGGCAAAGCGTTCCCTATCGACCGCGCAAGTGCATGTATTCGCTTCCTTCAACAATACCATCATCACAGTTACGGATGAGCAGGGGAGCACGGTTTGCTGGGGAAGCTCCGGTTCTGCTGGGTTCAAGGGTTCGCGCAAGAGCACTCCTTTTGCCGCGCGCCTGGCAGCTGAGCAGGCAATCAAAGCTGCACAGGCGATGGGGATCCAGGAAGTGGATCTGATCATAAAGGGACCCGGTCCTGGCCGCGAATCCGCCATCCGCGCCGTCCAGGGAATGGGCTTGAAAGTGCGTTCCATTTCGGATATCACCCCGGTGCCGCACAATGGCTGCCGCCCTCCGAAAAAACGCCGCGTCTAGAAAAAAGAGAGGAAACATATGGCAAGATATCTTGGTCCGGCTTGTCGATTATGCCGGCGTGAAGGTGAAAAACTTTTCTTGAAGGGTGAGCGCTGCTTCACCCCCAAGTGCGCGTTCGAAAAACGCAGCTTTGCCCCTGGCCAGCATGGGAAGGGCAATCAAGGCCGCAGCGAGCGCGAATCTGATTACGCCCGCCAGTTACGCGCCAAACAGCGCGCCCGCCGGGTATACGGCGTTCTCGAGCGCCAGTTCCGCCGCAATTTCGCTGTTGCACAGCACAAACGCGGTATGACCGGTCTGAACCTGCTACAGACCTTGGAACTTCGCCTGGATAATGTGATCTTCCGCATGGGATTGGCTGCCAACCGCAATGAAGCCCGCCAATTAGTGAACCATGGTCACTTCCAGGTGAACAGTCAGAAATCCGATATCCCATCAATGCTTCTAAAGCCGGGGGATACCGTGGCTGTGCGTCAAAACTCCCGTGGGAATGCTTTCTTCAAAGTCATGCCGGATTTCGCCGAAAAACGAAATTGCGCTGTCTGGCTTGATCGCGACCTGAAGAGCTTTTCCGGACGCGTTTTACGCCTGCCCGAGCGAAGCGAGATCGACGGCAGCCTGAATGAGCAGCTCATCGTTGAGTACTATTCACGCTAAGCCTGGTGATCCTGTGAGAAAAGCGATTCATTCTTTGGAAAGGGGTCGATCATGTGCGCAATGAACAGCATGGTTACGCCGAAAGTCGAGCGGGACGCGGAAGCCCGTAACTACGGCAAGTTTGTGATCAGCCCTCTGGAGCGAGGTTTCGGGATCACCCTGAGCAATGCGCTTCGGCGAGTTTTGTTGTCATCACTGGATGGCACTGCAGTCACCTCCATTCGTGTTTCGGACGTTCTGCACGAGTTCAGTGATATTCCCGGCGTCCGTGAGGATGTCATCCAGGTTCTCCTGCAGGTTAAGCAAATCCGCCTGGTGATGCATGAGGGGGACGTTGCCCATCTTCATCTTGATGTCCGGGGTGAGGGTGTTGTCACCGCCGCCGATATCCAAACGACTGCAGAGGTGGAGATCGTTAATCCGGATCTTTACCTTTTCACGGTGAATGACAGCAAAGCCCGTTTGGAGATCGACATGACGGTGGAACGTGGACGCGGTTATTCCCCGGCTACCGATCGAAGCGGCAAGCTGCCCATCGGCGATCTACCCGTGGATGCGATCTTTACCCCGGTCAAACGGGTGAATTTCAATGTCTCTGGGGCACGTGTTGGGCAAAGCACCAGTTATGACAAATTAATCCTCGAGATCTGGACCGATGGAACCATCACTCCTGAAAAAGCCCTCGGGAATGCCTCCAAGGTGCTCATCGACCATCTGCGGTATATCTCCGGGATCAGCGAAGAGATCCTGCCCATAAGCGTTGAAAAAGAAGTGGTCGGGATTGGCCTGACCAGTGAAGCCGCTGAAACCCCAATCGAGAACCTCGATCTATCCGTGCGTGTATTCAATTCGTTGAAACGCACCGGGGTTACCACGGTGGGCGATGTGCTAGAGCTGCTTTCGAAAGGCGATGACGCGGTCATGTCCATCCGTAATTTTGGAGAGAAGAGCCGCGACGAGCTGGTAGAAAAGATGCGTGAAAAAGGCTTTTTAGAAAAAGAGAAGGACGTGGAGTAAGTACAATGCGACATCAAGTATCTGGATATCGACTTTCACGCGGAAAAGATGAGCGGACCAGCTTGCGCAAGACCATGATTTGCCAGCTTTTCACGCATGAAAGAATTAAAACCACCAAGACCAAAGCGAAAGCGATCCGCGGGGATGCCGAAAAACTGATCACCCTGGCACGCAACTCCGGCAAGGGTAGTGACACCGACAAAATGAATGCCCGTCGCCTCGCCGCGGCTGAATTGAACAATCCCGAGATTGTCAAGAAACTCTTTGATGAGATCGGTCCCCGGTATGAAACCCGCAATGGTGGTTACACCCGTATTCTAAAACTCGGGCCCCGCCTCGGCGATGCCGCCGAAATGGTTCTGCTCGAACTTGTTGAAGGTTGATCCTTCCGGTAACCCCGGATAGGAATGGCACTTTACAAACTTATTCTTGCGTACGACGGCACCCGCTTCCTGGGATACCAGAGGCAGGGCGAAAGGCGAACGGTACAAGCCGAGCTCGAATCCGCGCTGAAAAACGTGGGATGGCAGGGCAGTGCAGTTCTTTCTGCCGGTCGCACCGATACCGGGGTGCATGCCACTGGACAGGTTGCAGCTTTCCACCTGGATTGGCAGCACAGCGCGACTGAACTGCTGCGGGCGATAAACGCAAATCTGCCGGAGGATGTTTCTGCCCGAGAGATAAGCGAAGCCCTGGAGGGTTTTCACCCGCGGTTCGATGCGAAAGCCCGGACTTACCGCTACCGGATTTTCGTGGATGAAATCCGAAATCCGCTTCGCGAATACTTTGCCTGGCGAACCTGGCCTGGACCGGACCCCGGCATCCTACAGGAAGCCGCAAAAGTGATCATCGGGCGGTATGATTTCAGCGCTTTCGGCCGGGCGATGGCAAAAGGCGAAAGCACCGAGAGGATCGTCTGGGAATCAAGTTGGGAGATGGCTGCAGATAATGAACATGTGTACGAGATCAAGGCAAATGCGTTTCTCTACCACATGGTCCGGCGGATCGTCTTCCTCCTGGTGAGGGCTGGGCAGGGTAGGGTTCCATTGGATGACCTGCAGAACGCGGTTCTAACCGGGAAAAAAGTTCTCCCGGGTTTGGCTCCGGCAAACGGGTTGACTTTGGTAAAAGTGGATTACACCGAAGGTACGTGAGAATTTGGATTTAGGCAATTACAGAAAGTGTGAGGATGACGAAAGTGGAAAAAACATACGTCATTAAGGGTACACCGCAGTCTAACTGGCTACTGGTGGACGCGAATGAACAAAACTTGGGCCGTCTGGCCACGCGCATAGCCAATTTCCTTTTAGGCAAGCACAAACCGGAGTATACACCGGGGGTGGAAATGGGCGACTTCGTGGTGGTCATCAATGCCAGCAAGCTGGCCATTGCAGCGAAACGGTTGGATACAAAAAATTACCACTCCGTTTCCGGGTACCCGGGCGGATTGCACACGGTGGGAATGCGCGACCAAATGCGCGTGCACCCCGATAGGGTCATCACCGCTGCAGTTTGGGGAATGCTTCCCCATAATAAAGTAGGCAGGCATTTGATGAGCCGCCTAAAGGTTTACAGCGGCAACGATCATCCGCATACCGCGCAAAACCCCCAGCCGGTGATATAAAGGAGCAAGAGGATTATGGCAGTTCAATACTACGAAGGCATTGGTCGACGCAAGGAAAGCACCGCAAGGGTTCGCCTGATGAATGGTTCGGGCGAGATCACGGTAAATCAAAAACCAGGCACCCAGTTCTTTTCCCGCCCCGGCGACCTGGATGATATCTGGGCTCCTTTTGCCGCAGTCGGTCAGGATAAAGGCGGGTACGATGTGACCGTCATGGTCAATGGCGGCGGGGTCACCGGGCAGACTGAATCGGTTCGCCTGGGCGTTGCCCGCGCACTGGTCAAGATCAACCCGGATTACACCTCCCCATTGCGCAAAGCCGGTTTCCTCACCCGGGATGCCCGCGTGAAGGAACGCAAGAAACCAGGTCTCAAGCGCGCCCGCAAGGCCCCTACCTACACCAAACGGTAGAAAACCAGGGTTTCCGAATCATTCCCGTGAGGGAATATCAACAGCAGGGTGTTTTCCAGCGTCAATTACCGGAAAGCACCCTGGTCATATTAAGGAAGCAGGAATGGAACAAAACAAGCTGGTTTTGAAGAACCTTTCTGGAATACTTGCTGCTCTAAATTTGGAAGATCCCGAGAACCTGGTTTTGCTGGATTCCAATAGGTTGGACCGGGTGAGCGCTGCCGGGGTGGGGATTGGTCCGCGCCTGGTGGCAGGGCTCCCGCCGGATACGAACTGCCTTTTTTTCAACCTTGGGTCTTCGGCCGGACCAAAAACAATCGCCCGGGTACTGGCACAAAGTTACCCGCCCGCGCAATCGATCAGATTTGTCTTTAATGAGGGCGGAAATTGGAAAGTTCAGGAAACGACTCTGGCGGACATGGGTTCAGAGCAGGGCGGGGATGCGATAATCGCGGTTTTTCTTCCTGCGCGGGAATCCGATCTTAGCTTCGAGACTTTTCAGCAGGTGGTTGCCCGCCTGCGGGCTCCCGATGGCTGCCCATGGGACCGCGAACAGACCCATCTGAGCCTTCGGCCGCACCTGCTTGAGGAAGCGTATGAAACGCTGGAAGCGATCGACCAGGCAGACCCTGCGAGCCTGCGGGAAGAGCTGGGCGACCTGCTGCTGCAGATCGTTCTGAACGCGCAGATCGCCAGCGAGAACGGAGATTTCACCATGGCGGATGTTTTGGAGGGGATCAACCGCAAGATCATTCACCGTCACCCGCATGTTTTCAAAGATACCCAATTGGAAGGGGTGGAGGGGGTTCTGAAGAACTGGGAAAAACTGAAAGAAGATGAACGGAAACAGAATGGGGTGGACGATGAGAAGGGGCTTCTGGATGGTGCCCCCCGATCGCTGCCAGCCCTCATCCTCGCCCAGGAATACCAGGATCGGGCAGCCAGGGTGGGTTTCGACTGGCCTTCGATCGAACCAGTGATTCAAAAAGTGCATGAGGAACTTTTGGAAGTGGAACAAGCTTTGAATGAGGAGGAGCTCACCCGCGAACTGGGTGACCTGCTTTTTGCGGTCGTCAACCTTATCCGCTGGCATAAGGTGGATGCGGAGAGCGCTCTGCGGGGGATGAATCGCAGGTTTGCCAAACGCTTCAAGTACATCGAGCAGCAAGCCCGAAAGAAAGGTCGTAAACTCTCGGAGATGACCCTGGAGGAGATGGACAGGTTCTGGGAGGAAGCGAAATCGCTCGAAGATTAATCGGGTTAAAAACACAAAAAACCGGCCAGAGATTTTGGCCGGTTTTTCATTTATCCGGTTAACGAACCTACACGGGCTCAAAGCGGCAGGTGAAGTGGCGCATCAGTTCCGGCGCGTATGTCAGGCGCATTCCCCTGAGTTCATCAGCTTGGGTAGCCACAGATTTGATCGTTTCGATCAGGTAATCGAAGTGTGAGGCGGTATAGACCCGGCGAGGGATGGCGAGACGTACCAGCTCCAGGCGGGGGTGGATCATCTCCCCGGTCTGCGGATCCGGGCGGGCGAACATCACCGAACCGATCTCCACCGAGCGGATACCTCCCTCCAGGTAGAGCGCCGCGGAAAGTGCCTGCCCCGGGAATTCGGATTGCGGGATGTGGGGGAGCAGTCGGCGCGCATCCAGGTAGATGGCATGACCACCGGGTGGCTCAAGGATGGGAATGCCGGCTTCGATCAGGCTCTCCCCCAGGAAAGCCGTTTGCCCGGTGCGGTAGGCCAGGTAGGATTCATCCAGACCTTCCCAGAGACCAACTGCCAGGGCTTCAAGGTCACGCCCGGCAAGGCCGCCGTAGGTGGGGAAGCCCTCGCGCAGGATCAGTTCGTTGCAGATGCACTGAAAGAGGGAGTCATCGCGAACTGCCAGGAAACCACCAATATTTACCAGGGCGTCCTTCTTGGAGCTCATCCAGGCGCCATCCGCCAAAGAGAATACCTCTCGTACGATCTCGGGGATTGTGGCGTTCTGATATTTCTTCTCCCGCTGCTGGATGAAATAGGCATTTTCCGCGTAGCGGCAGGCATCGATGAAGAAGGGGATGTGGTATTTGCGATAGATGGCAGAGACCGCGCGGATGTTCTCCAGCGAAACCGGCTGACCGCCGCCAGCGTTGTTGGTGATGGTGATACATCCAAAGGGTATCTTTTCCACCCCGGTTGCCTCGATAAAGCGGGTGAGCTTATCGAGGTCCATATTGCCCTTGAAGGGAAAGTGCGAGGTGGGGTCAAGGCCTTCCTCGATGACCAGGTTCTCGGGGATGCCCTGGCGGGCGCGGATGTTGCCCTCGGTGGTATCGAAGTGCATGTTGGAGGGGATGCGGCTGCCGGGTTTCACCAGCAGGCTGGCGAGGATGTTTTCCGCGCCGCGGCCTTGATGGGTGGGGACAAAGTGCTCGAAACCAAAAATGCTCTTCATCGCTTCCGCCAGGCGGAAGTAGGAGCGCGCCCCGGCGTAGGATTCATCCCCGCGCATGATGGCTGCCCATTGCTCCTGGCTCATCGCGCCAGTCCCGGAATCGGTCATCAAGTCGATATAAACATCCTCAGCACGCAAGGCAAAGAGGTTATACCCGGCTGCTGCCAGCGCTTTTTTCCGGGCTTCGGGAGGGATGAGGTGGATGGGTTCAACCACTTTGATGCGGAAGGGTTCGGCTGGGTGACGGGGCATGCAGACCTCCTGGTGGGGATATTGTTCCTGACCCAAATTACGGTCCTGGGTGATTTGATCGTCAGCTCCCCATGAGGTTATACGCAGGGGACGAAGACCAGGCTGTATTATAAGGTCGTTTCCGCGAATTGGTAAAGCTAGCATTCCTTTGGTAAAAACCGACCAAAGACTTGACAATATTCAAGATAATACAGTAATATATCAATAATATTCAATAATAAATCAATAATATTTATCTAAAGATCAATTATGTTAATAATTATTATAAAATATAATAGGAGGTAGAGATGGACGAGCGTCAGAAGATCCTTACAGACGTGGCAGAGGGGAAGATTGATGTGGAGGAAGCCAACAGAAAATTGGCCGCGTTGGAAGCAGCGAACGCGGCAAAGGAGTTACCGGTGGTAACTGGGGAGGTGATGCAGCCCTCGCGGGTGGACCTGCCGGCTGCGGATTGGAAGAAGTGGTGGCAGATCCCATTCTGGATCTCGATGGGTTTTGTGGCACTCACAGGTTACTGGATGTACGCCTCCTATCTCGATTCCGGGATGAGCTGGGGATTCTGGTTCGCGTTGTTCTTCTTCATGCTCAGCCTGCTGGGGGTGGTTGCCTCTGCCCTTTCCCGCAATTCCCGCTGGCTGCATGTGCGCATCCGTGACGAGGAAGGTGGAAAGCCGCGGAACTTTGCCTTCAGTTTCCCGATCCCCTTCCGCTTTGCCTCGCAGATGATCAAGATGTTTTCCTGGGCTTTGCCGGAGGATATCCGCGAAGCACACCTGGATGAGATCATCGTTGCGGTGGAGGATTCCATATCCACCGATGAACCCATCGAGGTATACGTGGATGAAGAGGATGGCAACCATGTGGAGATCTTCATCTGCTGAAACCTGGTGAAAAACTGCAGGCTATAATGGACCCGTGAGACGGGTCCAATTTGTTTTACTCCTGGCAATCGCAGTGGGTGCCGCTGCGGGGTTGATCTGGACGCTGGTGCCTCCACCCCTTGAGACGCGCAGCATCCCTTTCCCCGGTGACCTGGCAAGCACATATGGGAATAAGTCGATCACACTGGAATTTCCTTCCATGCTGCGCCTGGGAGAGGCAGGCCAGGCGATCCTGCTCGTTCGGGCAACAGATGGTGAGAATTCCTTAAATGCAAGCCAGGTGGAAAGCCAATATGATTTCCAATCGCAGCTCGATCTGCCTGCCATCCGGGTTCTGCCTTCGGGTCTTCAATCCTCACCCGACGATCCCGCAAGCGGGGCGGAATTTTCCTGGATGGTTACTCCGCTGGCTGATGGAGTTTTTGAGGGAACCCTGAAAGTCTATGCCTCCCAGGGGCAGGCGCTTCCCCCGGGGGAATCCGGTGAGTTGATCTTTGCTATCCCGCTCGCAGTAAAAGTCCAGCGGGTGCTGGGGATGCCGGTGGGTGTTGCCCGCGTTTCGATGATTTTCGTGCTCGTTCTCATGGGGTTTTCCGTGCTCATCCTCTTCAAAACCCGCAAATGAGAAAGGTCGACCATTGATTGACTGATTCGCCCAGCGGTTGATATAATTGCCCAGTCATGCCCGAACCGACAAACCCGCCAAGCCAGGATAAGCAGCGGCTTGTAAATCTGACCGTCATTGCCCTGGTGGGGCAGGTGGGCTGCCTGACGCTTCTCATCGTGATCGGAGCGGTCTTTGCGGGGATGTGGATCGACAGCCGGATGGACTCTAAACCGGTTGGAACCATCCTACTGGTGGCGGTGAGCGTGCCACTCGCGATCTACGTGATGCTCAAGGTGGTACGTGGAACCCTGCGAAAGCTGGGACTGGATTCCACACCCCAGGCGAATTCTAAGGAAGGGAATACGGAAACTTCAGAGGACAATGGATAAACCAAAATCCCGCTGGCGGTGGGGAACAAACCGCTGGATCGTACTCGCTCTCATCATCGCCGGGATCATTTTCTCGATCGTATTTCCGCCCGCGCGACCGCTCTTCGAGGTGGTCCCCGAAGCGATCACCGGGGTGCTCTTCACCCTGCCGAGGCTGGGACCGATCTCGCTTACCAACACCACGTTCACCCTGGCGATCGTTTGTACGATCCTGCTCCTGATGGCTTTCTTCGTCAAGCGCTCCATCAAAGAGGACACTCTCATTCCCAAAGGCATTGCCAGCTTCCTGGACCTGCTATTGGAGTACCTGGATGATATGACCACCTCCACTGCCGGTAAATGGGCCAAGGCGATCTTTCCTTTTTTTGCCACCATCGTACTGGTGGTGGTGCTCTCCAACTGGATCGAGCTGATCCCCGGTGCGGGCAGCATCGGCTGGCTGCACCACGTGGAGGAGAACGGTTACCCGGTTATTGAACTCGCCTCGGGCATAACAACCCTAACCACTCCTCCCAGCCCGACTGGTGCAGGTTACCAGGTGATACCCTTTATTCGTACGCCATCCACAGACCTGAACTTCACCCTCATGCTGGCGCTGGTCTCGGTGGTGATGACCCAGGTGATCGGTTTCCGCGCCCAGGGCGGAAAGTATTTCACCAAGTTCTTCAATACCCGCACGCTTTTCACCAAACCGCTTTTCGGCGCGATCGATTTCCTGGTGAGCCTGCTCGAGGCCATCTCGGAGATCATGAAGGTAGTCTCGTTCTCCTTCCGGTTGTTCGGCAATATCGTGGCCGGCTCCATCCTGCTGCTGGTGGTGGGCTCACTGCTGCCGGTCTTCCTGCCTTCGATGGTGATGATGTTCGAATTCTTCATCGGCCTGATCCAGGCGATCGTCTTCGGCATGCTCACCATGGTGTTCATGTCGATGGCCACACGCGGGCACGAGGGTGAAGGCGAGGAATCGCACGCCGGAGAAACAGTTTAAAGAGTTTTTTTCGAATAGATTATTGATATCGGAGGAAGGTATTCATGGATCCAGCAATTGTTACATCTGAAGCAATCATTCAAGCCGCACGGTATATTGGCGCAGGCCTGGCCATGATCGGCGCGCTCGGCGCGGGGGTCGGCATCGGCCTCTCGGTACAGGGGGCGCTGAACGGCATGGCCCGCAACCCCAGCACCTACAATACCCTGCTCACCAACATGATCCTGGGTATCGCTTTCTCCGAAGCTATCGCGATCTACTGCCTTGTGATCGCGTTCATGATGCTTTTCAAAGTGGTCTAACCCCAAGGAATAGAGGAAAACGCGATGGAAGGTTTGGGAATCAACCTCGGTTACCTGCTGATGCAGCTGGCGATGTTCGGGATCGTCTTTGTCACCCTGCGCGTGTGGGTGTATAAACCCATCCTGGGCATGATCGCCAAACGGCGTGAAAAGCTGTCCCAGAGCCTGGAGGATGCGCGCGTGGCCGCCGAGGCGCGCGCCAACGCCGAAGCCCAGGCCGTGGCGGTTATCATCGAAGCGCAGAATAAGGCTGCCCTGATCTTGAAGGAAGCCAATGAACGCGCCCAGCAGATGGAAAGGGATATCCGCGGCGGGGCGGAAGTGGAGATCCAGAAGATGCGCGCGGCGGCAAACGCCGAGCTCCAGACGGAGCACGAACGCGCCCTGAAGGAAATGCGCACCGAGATCGCCGCGCTGGCAATTGCCGCCACGCAGAAGCTGGTGGGCGAGGCGCTGGATGAAAAACGCCAGCACCGCCTGCTCACGGAGTTCTTCTGCGGCATCAAGGATGGGCGAGTGATCGTGCTGGAAGGCGAGAAGGTGAGCGGCGAGCACGCCGAGGTCACCTCCGCCGTGGAGCTGAGCGCCGAGGAACGCAAGCTGGTGGAGAAGGAGCTCAAACCGCACCTGGGCGGGAACCCGAGCATTGATTTCAAGGTGGACCCGCAGATCATGGGCGGGATGGTCATCCGGGTGGGCGACCGGGTGCTGGATGGTTCGGTGCTGGCCCAGCTGCAGGCGCTGAACACCGCGTTGAAATAAAATTTGGAAGGAATTGACAGACGGCGTTTTAGGGTACAATGCCCTGAACGCCGTTTTTTTTTCCGATGATCGAAAAACCGATTCTTCAACTTTTTGCCGATTTTCCGCTGCCGTTCGAGATCCACGGCTCGCCGCAGGGCGTGGTTATCCGAAGGGTGGTCTTCGATTCCCGCCTGGTCCAACCGGGCGATTTGTTCGTGGCGCTGCCGGGGGTGAGCTCGGATGGGCATAAGTACATCCCTGCCGCCATTGATAAAGGCGCCGTGGCAGTGCTTGGCAGCATGGATCTTTCCCTGCGTGTTCCCTTCATTAAAGTAGATAATACCCGCGCTGCGATGGCTTATTTGTGCGCCGCGCTGGAGGACTGGCCGGCCAGATCGCTCACCGTGATCGGTGTGACCGGCACGGACGGCAAGACGACCACCTCCTCGCTCATCCACCGCATCCTGCTGCAGGCCGGGCTGAAGGCAGGCATGATTTCCACGGTCAGCGCGGTGATCGGCGACGCGGTGCTGGATACCGGCTTCCACGTGACCACGCCGGATTCCCCCGATTTGCAACAGTACCTGCACTGCATGGTGGATGCCGGGCTGACCCACGGGCTGCTGGAAACCACCTCGCACGGGCTGGCGCAGGATACGGGTGACTGCCTGCGAGTTCGATATCGGGGTGGTCACCAACATCACCCACGAGCACCTGGATTACCACGGCTCCTACGAGGAATACCGCGCTGCCAAGGGCAGGCTTTTCAGCATGCTTTCCGAAACACGTGAAAAGAAGCAGGGAAATCCGCGCCTGGCGGTGCTGAACCGCGACGACGCGAGCTACGATTACTTGCACGCGCTCGCCCAGGTGCGCCAGGTTTCCTACGGGCTGGGCGGGGAGGCGGACCTGACCGCCTCGCAGATTCGCTACGAGGGCGGGAGGATGCACTTCCGGGTGAGCCTGCGCGGGATGGGGATCGACCAGGAAATCACCACGAATCTCCTCGGGGATTACAACGTCTCCAACTGCCTGGCGGCTTTTGCCACGGCGGTGGAAGGGCTGGGGATCGACCCGGCTGTTGCGGCGAAGGGCATCGCCGCGCTGCCCGGGATCCCGGGGCGCATGGAGCGAATCGACCTGGGGCAGGATTTTACCGCGATCGTGGATTTTGCCCACACTCCCGAACGCCCTGAAGGTGGCGCTGGAGCAGGCGCGCAAGATGACAAAGGGACGCACCGGGCGCGTGATCGCCATCTTCGGCTCGGCGGGGCTGCGCGACCGCGAGAAAAGAAGGCTAATGGCGGAGGTCTCGGTGGGGCTGGTAGATATCACCATTCTGACCGCCGAGGACCCGCGCACGGAGTCGTTGGAGGATATCCTTGCCGAGATGGCTGGCGCCGCGGAAGGGAAGGGCGGGGTGGAGGGGAAGAGCTTTTACCGCGTACCGGACCGGGGCGAAGCCATCCGCCTGGGGGTGAAGCTGGCGAAGGCGGGGGACCTGGTGATGGCCTGCGGGAAGGGGCACGAGCAGAGCATGTGCTTTGGGGAGACCGAGTACCCCTGGGACGACCGCACGGCGATGAAAGCTGCCCTGGCGGAGCGGCTGGGGATCAGGGGGGAGCGGATGCCGGAGCTGCCGACGAGCTAGAGATATGAATATCGGTCACGGAACCGGTGACCGACTACTCTGGAGCGTATCAATAAATACTTATGGTATAAGAAGTTTCCTTCAATAAATTTGATTCATCTTCAACCAGGTCGTTGACCATAATTCAGGAGAAAATATTATGAACAAAGAAAAACTAAGTACGCCGATTGGTGATTTTGAATTTGTGCTGGATGGTTATCCAACCGAAGAGACCGCTCAAAAGCTGTTTGATGCGCTCGATTTTCAACGTGCGTGCCAAGCCTACCTGGATTTTATACCGGCAATGTCGATGTATTCATTGCTTGAGGGGCAGGAGAAAGGATTTGGGTGTAAAGAATGTTCTGATCTTGCTGTTGCCGCTGATTTGCTGGACGCTACACCATATTTTTTGACCGGCAATACAGAAAGCATCTATTTTAGTGGCAATATAGACCTCAAGAAGGATGGCCCCACGGTTGTTAAGATCCCCCCGCAGGTTTTGGGCATGGCGAACGATGCTTATTTCCGGTACATTGTCGATTTCGGCATGGTTGGCCCGGATAAAGGGCAAGGGGGAATGTACCTCCTGCTGCCGCCGGATTATGAAGGTGAAGTTCCCGAAGGATATTTTGTGGTTCGTTCGCGCACCTACAAGGTGTGGATTATGGCGCGTGCCAGCCAACAAATCAGCGGTAAGGGTGAGCAGGCTATAAAATGGTATCGTGATAATTGCGCGGTTTATCCGTTAAAGGATGGACCGAGAAAGCCCAATATCATCAACGTAAGCGGTTTACCGGCAGATTCCATCCACCCAAATGATTTCCAGTATTTTATTAACCTGGACAAGATGATCCAATATGAGCCAACTGAAGCATTTGGATCGGAGCAGCTCGGGTTGTTGAGAGCGCTGGGCATCGAGAAAGGCAAAGCGTTCAACCCCGACGAACGGATGAAAAAGATTCTCAATACAGCAGCTAAAACAGGTTTGGGGATGGCCCGGGCGATCGCCTATCAGTCACGTGAAGTGGAAACAAAGGTGTACCCGGATCGCAACTGGGAATATATCTTTGTCGGCGGCAGCCATGAGTTCCTGAAGAATGGCGCCAGAAACCTGGATGCCAGAATCTTGTTTCACTTCACCGCCATATGTGTGACACCGGCGATGGTGCAAAAAATGATCGGAGCCGGGTCCCAGTATATGGCGGCTTATATCGATGTAAAAGGCGCTCATCTCGACGGCAGCCAAACCTACAAGCTCCACCTTCCGCCTAACATCCCCATTAATAACTTTTGGTCTGTGACATTGTATGACCCCCATACGCGCTCATTGTTACAAACCGATCAACCCAAACCAAGTATAAACAGCTATGATGAACCTGAACAGAACCATGATGGATCTTGCGATATCTATTTCAGCCCCAGTGCGCCATCAGGGAAGGAAAAGAACTGGATCCAAACAATACCCGGTAAGGGTTGGTTTACTTACATTCGTTTGTACGGACCGCTGGAACCCTTCTTTGATCAAACCTGGAAACCGGATGATATTGTCAAGATTGGGTAGTTGAATACTTGGTTTTGGTAGACTATCTAAAATCTGCCGCAGTCGCAACGGAAAAAGGTGGGTTGGAGGGGAAGACTTATTACCGAGTGCCGGATCGGGGTGACGCGATCGTCTGGGGGTGAAGCTGGCGGGGGCAGAGGACCTGGTGATCGCCTGCGGGAAGGGGTACGAACAGAGCATGTGCTTTGGGGTGAACGAGTACCCCTGGAATGACCGCACGGCGATGAAGGCAGCCCTGGCGGAGCGGCTGGGGATCAAAGGGGAAGAGATGCCGGATCTACCAACGCACGATAGTTAACTATTTAATATTTATTCAAAAACTATCCAAATAAGATACGACAAGATTGATGAGATGGAAAAAAGGATCCCACTGATCCATACCTTCGGTGTCTCCCGGCATTTCAGGTGAAACACGATCGATCCCAGCATCAGCAGCGCGCCGAGGGCGGCAGCATAGACGGTCAATATCGCGTCCCAGCCCAGCGCGCGTGGGAGGACGAGCATCACCGCGTCGATGACGAGCAGCGCCGAGATCACCGCCAGGATGGTATTTGAATTGGGTCCCATCTTCCGAATGCCGTACTGCAGGGTGGGCTTATCCTGCCGGAAGGTGTGGATGAAGGCGGAGGAAATGAATTTGATCGCCAGGATGATCTGCAGCGCCCAGGTTATGTAGTCAATAATGTCTCTCCGATACAATATTCTCCATAATTATAGGGGAAAACCTTGCCGCGCAATTGCCCCCGGGGTAGCGGAAGGTATAATCCTGTTTATATCTCACGGAGGGATTTTTTTATGAAAGCACTTGTCATCTATGATTCGGTCTTCGGCAACACGGAAAAGATCGCGCTGGCTGTGGGTGAAGGCGCAGGCGCGCAGGTGGTGAAGGTGGGCGCGCTCCAGGCTGGCGCGCTGGCGGGGGTGGAGCTGATGCTGGTGGGCTCGCCCACGCGCGGCTTCCGCCCGACCGAACCCATTCAAAAATTCTTAAAGGGTCTGCCGAAAAATTCGCTTTCCGGCGTGGCGGTGGGCGGCTTCGATACCCGCATGGACGTGAAAGAGGTCAAGAACAAAGTATTGACCTTTATGGAAGGAATTTTCGGCTACGCCGCTGAACCGATCGATAAAGCGCTGGTCAAGTGCGGCGGCAGGCAGGCAGCGTCCCCCGCGGGATTCTTTGTGCACGGCTCGGAAGGTCCGCTCTGGGATGGGGAATTGGAGAGGGCGAAGGAATGGGGGAGGTTGGCAGCCGGGAAGGCTGGGGAGGGTAAGTAGTTAAGGGGTTGAGGAGAAGAATTGTGTAATGGTTCGGTGGTTGAATGATTGGAGTGGTTGAATAGTTGAGAGGGAAGAGAAGAGGCTGGGTTATACCCAGCCTCTTCTTTGTTCTAAGTTTTAGCGCCGGTTGTTGCTGTAACCGCCGCGGCTGCTGCCGCCGCGATCACCACCGCCGCCGCGGTTGTTATATCCGCCGCGTCCGCCGCTGGAAGGGCGCCCACCGGAGGGCTTGCCCCCGCGGTCCTTCTCCATGGCTTCCTCGGCCGTCCAGCCTTCCAGGACTGCCTGGCGGGAAAGACGGACTTTGCCGCCCTCGTCGATGTTGGTGACCATCACGGTCAGCTCATCGCCCAGGGAGCAGATATCCTCCACCTTGTTCACCCGCTCGGAATCCAGCTGGCTGATGTGGACCATGCCATCCAGCCCGGGCAGGATCTCGACGAAGGCGCCGAAATCAGCCACGCGGGTGACCTTGCCGGTATAGATGCGCCCGATCTGGGGGGTCTCGGTGAGGGCTTCGATGCGCTCGCGGGCAGCGGCTTCATCCTTGCCGTCAATGGCGGCGATGAAGACCGTGCCGTCGTCGTCGATATCGATCTTGGTATGGGTCTCTTCCTGGAGGGCGCGGATCATCTTGCCGCCGGGACCAATGATAGCGCCAATCTTATCCACCGGGATCTTGACCGTGGTGATGCGCGGGGCGTGCGGCTTGAGCTCGGAGCGCGGGGCGGGGATCACATCCAGCATCTTGCCCAGGATGGATAGCCTTGCTTCCTTGGCTTGAGCGAGGGCTTTCTTCATGATCTCGGCGGTGATGCCCTTGATCTTGATATCCATCTGCAGGGCGGTGATGCCTTCGCGCGTGCCGGCCACCTTGAAATCCATGTCGCCCAGGTGATCCTCGGCGCCCTGGATATCGGTGAGCACCACGAAGCGCTCGCCTTCCTTGACCAGTCCCATGGCCACACCGGCCACCGGGGCTTTGATCGGCACACCCGTGTCCATCAGGGCTAGGGTGGAACCGCAAACGGAGGCCATCGAGGAGGAGCCATTGGAGGAAAGCACCTCGGAGACCAGGCGCATGGTGTAGGGGAAATCCTTTTCATCGGGGATGACCGGGATGAGGGCACGCTCGGCGAGCGCGCCGTGGCCGATCTCGCGCCGGGATTGCCCACGCAGCATCTTCACCTCGCCGGTGGAGTAGGGCGGGAAATTATAGTGGTGGATATAACGCTTCGACTCAACGGGGGAGAGGGTGTCGATCTCCTGGGCTTCCTTGGGGGTGCCAAGGGTGGCCAGGGTGAGCACCTGGGTCTCGCCGCGGGTGAAGAGCCCGGAGCCGTGGGCGCGCGGGCTGATATTCACCTCGCACCAGATCGGGCGGATCTCGGTCAGTCCGCGCCCATCGGGGCGCAGGTTGCGGTCCAGAATACGGGCGCGAACAACCTGCTTGTAAACTTCATGGTAGGCTGCGCGCAGGGGTTCCACGCGGGTTTCATCCCCGGCGGCCATTTCCTCCACCAGGCGGTCTTCCAGCTCATCGATGGCTGCATAATTATCAGCCTTGCCAGTGTGCTGGTCGTGGATCTTATCCAGATCGATTGCGGCCTGATCCTGCATGGCCTTCACCAGGTCGGCTTCCAGTGGGAAGAGTTGAACTTCGCGCTTGGGCTTGCCGATTTCGGCAGCCATTTTTTCCTGCAGGACGATGATGGGCTGCATCGATTCGTGACCGAAAAGCAAAGCCTCGACCATCACTTCTTCAGAAACTTCCTTGGCGCCGGATTCCACCATCAGGATGGCATCCTTGGTGCCTGCCATGCGCAGATCGAGGTCGGAATCCTCCATCTCAGCAAAGGAAGGGTTGGCCACAAGCTTACCCTCGATGCGTCCCACACGAACTGCGCCAACCGGTCCACCCCAGGGGATATCGGAGATCATCAGCGCGGCCGAGGCGGCGTTGATGGCCAGGATATCGAGGGGGTTTTCCACATCCGCGGAAAGCGAGAACATGACCACCTGCACCTCGTTGCGCATATCCTGCTGGAAGAGCGGGCGGAGGGGACGGTCGGTGAGACGGGCAATGAGGATGGCTTCTTCGGAAGGGCGGCCTTCGCGGCGGAAGAAGGAACCGGGGATGCGTCCGCCGGCGTACATACGCTCTTCATATTCGATGGTGAGCGGGAAGAAATCCTGCCCTTCCCGGGGATTTTTGCCCATGGTTGCAGCGGCGAATACAATGGTATCCCCCAGCCGCACGGTAACGGATCCACCCGCCTGTTGGGCGAGCTTCCCCGTTTCGATAACGACAGATTTGCCGCCGATTTCGGTGGCATATTGCTTTGATTCAGGTTGCATTATAGCGAACTCCCTTTTTTGTTTCCCACCTGGTCAGGGACTGAGGGCTGTTCTGGATGGATCTCTCGGAAGGATCCAGACCGGCTTTCAATTCCCGACCTGCGGGCCATAAATATTGCGCACTTATCGTCGATTGAAACGAGTAGATGGAAGTGCTTAACCATCTACCCGTTGGAAAGCCTTTCTTACTTGTGGCGGAGGCTCAACCGTTCGGTGATCTCCATGAAGCGGTTGAAATCCTTCTTTTTGAGGTAAGCCAGAAGGCGGCGGCGGTGACCGACCATCTTGAGCAGGCCGCGGCGCGAGGATTCGTCGTGCTTATTCGCGCGCAGGTGTTCGGTGAGCGTGGTGATGCGGTTGGTGAGGATGGCGATCTGTACCTCAGGTGACCCGGTATCGCCTTCGTGCTGACCAAAATCGGTAATGAGCTTTCCCTTGGTTTCCTTCGTAATCATGACTTCTGCATTCTCCTAGAATAATTTGCGCAGGTCTCCATACCCGCAGCATCACCACAGGCAGGACCAGTCGAACGGTATTATAACAGGTTTCCCCTGGCCGGGCAGGGAGAAAAATCGAGTATCCGGTGAGAGCCGGATGCGGCGAAGCCTTAACCCGAGGGTGATTCACCCGTATCCCAGGTCGGGGAGGATGTACGAATAAGGGGACGCAGGGAAGCCTGGGTTTCGGCGGGTAGATCGGGGAGCAGTCGGCGGGTGAACCGCAGGAGAGCGGGCGAAGGATCGGCTTCCAGGAATTTCCGCAGGTAGGAGCGTGTTTCCACCGGGGAGATGCCATTGATCTGTAGCAGAACATCGTGGAGGGTTGGCATCACCGCTGCAGGCGGATCGATGACCAGCGGTTCCAACATGTTGAAAAGGCGCGGCAGGTATTTCAACCCTGTTTCCGCCAGGAAAGGCTCAAGTGCCTGCAACCCGAGGATAACCTTCTGCGGATCGGGTGTGATCAGAAAATCTGCCGCGAAAGCCAGCCAGGTGTTTGGCTCTGTAGTGCGAATGGTTGATCCGCCGGTTGAAAAAAGCAAGCGTAGAAGCCCTTGGTCGAGCGCCGGGTCGCACCATCGCCTCAACCGGTCCATCACATCCTGGCGGTAGTCGATTGGTACTTTACCCAGCAGGAAGACAGCGATCTCGCACATTTCCAGGATCTGAGTTTCCCAGAGCTTATCGATGTTGTTCAGGCAGTGTATGGGATCAGCTCCCCCCACCATGCCTAGTTGGAGCTCCAACTGCTGCATCACCAGGGGGGGGACGTTGTAGGCAGAAAGCCGGCTGCGATGACCCACATTGGTTCCGGGACGATAGGCGCGATTGCCGTAGAGCTCCAGCAGGGAATCCAGCCCGCTCGCGAACTCAGCGGGATCATCGAACGATTCCGCCAAGCGGGTGGTTTGGATCCTCAGGCGGGCTAACTGAACCGCGGGCATGGGATCTATCCTGTTTGAATAAGAGAATTAATACGCTTTAGCGAAGTATGCTTTATCGCTGGCAGGCTGGCCGCAGACGATGCATTTTCCAGAAGGAACCTGCTGGTTCATGGGGATGCAGCGGGTGGTGGCCTTGGTGTCCTCCTTGACCTTCGCCTCACAATCCCTACTGCCGCACCAATAGGAGTATGCCCAACCAGTTTGCACCGTATCCTTCAGGGCTTCGTAATCCGCGGGGTCTGTGATATGCGCCTCGCGAAAGGCGAGCGCGCGGTCGTAGAGCGCCTGCTGGATCTCAGTGAGCAGCGCGGTAACCTGCGCGGCGATCCCGGCCTGGGGGACAAAAGATTTACCTTCCCGTCCGGGCCTATCGCGGCGGGCAAGCGCGACGCTTCCCTTTTCCACGTCCTTGGGACCTACTTCGATCCGCAGGGGCACCCCGCGCATTTCCCAATCGTTGAATTTGAATCCGGGGGTGACCTCGGAACGATCATCCACTTTTATTCGAATCCCAGCAAGCTCCGCAGCGATCTGATTTACAACCGGCATCACCTGGGATTTTTCTTCATCGTTCTTAAAAATGGGCACGATCACGACCTGGATGGGAGCGAGGCGGGGTGGGAAGATCAACCCCTGGTCGTCGCCGTGGGTCATGATGATGGCACCGATCAGGCGGGTGGAAACCCCCCAGGAGGTTGTCCAGCAGTATTGCAGCTCGTTATTTACATCGAGGTACTGGATATTGAAGGCTTTGGCGAAGTTCTGTCCCAGGTTGTGGGAGGTGCCCGATTGCAACGCCTTGGTATCCCCCATCATTGCTTCGATGGAGTAGGATGCTGCCGCGCCGGCAAATTTCTCAACATCGCTCTTGCGCCCGCGGATCACCGGGATGGCTGCATCCTCTTCAGCGAAGGCAGCGTAGGTATCCAGCATGCGGATCGTTTCTTCCTGGGCTTCCTCCGCGGTGGCGTGGGCGGTGTGGCCTTCCTGCCAATAGAACTCGAGTGTGCGCAGAAAGAGCCGCGTGCGCATTTCCCAGCGGATCACATTCGCCCACTGGTTGATAAGCACCGGCAGGTCCCGGTAGGATTTGATCCATTTGGAGTACATGTACCCGATGATGGTCTCCGAGGTGGGGCGGATGACCAGGGGTTCCTCCAGTTCCTGCCCTCCTCCAATCGTGACGACTGCGAGCTCGGGAGAAAATCCCTCCACGTGTTCTTTCTCTTTTTCCAGGAAGGACTTGGGGATAAGCAGGGGAAAAGCAGCGTTGACGTGACCGGTGGCTTTGAAGCGCCTATCCAGGCTCTGTTGAATGTTCTCCCAAAGCGCCCAGCCGTAGGGCCTGACAACCATGCAACCGCGCACTGGGGCGTAATCTGCCAGTTCAGCTCGCTGGATCAGTTGGTTGTACCATTCGGAATAATTCTCACTACGGGTGGGCAGTTTATCTGTGCTCATTTATCTGAATTGCTTTCTTTAAAAAGGATGATAAGCCCCGATTATAGCAGGAACGGGTTATTTTTCTGCGAGGAGCTTCTGGATGAGCGGCAGGGCGGTGAGGTGATCGGGGGCGAAGAGCAGCCGCTCCCAATCCGGTTCGGGAGCATAGATCCCGGAAAGCTGGTGATATTTCGAGATGGTCTCCCGCCAGCCTTCGCCGATCAGCACAAGGGGTTTCGCAGGGATTGCGGAGATGATCATCAAGTTCCACATCACCGCCAGCTCCGCTAGTGTGCCAGGTCCGCCAGGTAGGGCGATGGCGGCATCACACTGCCTGATCAAATACCCGATCCTATCCATCAGGCTGGGCAGGCGGATCTCCTCAAGCACCCAGGGGTTCACCCGCAGTGGCCGCCAGGTTTCAATCTCCTCACAACTGACGCCGATGACATGCCCGCCGGTTTCGTTTGCGCCACGAGAAACGGCTTCCATCGTCCCGGTGTAGCCGCCGGTCATCACCTGGAAACCAGCTTGGGCGATTTTTTCTCCAAGCTGCCTGGCATTTTCGTATTCCGGGCTTCCGGGTTTGGGATGTGCTCCGCCAAAGACTGTGATGATCATGATTACCTCGGATATTTTAGTTGGAAGGGTTGAAATTTTCTTCGGGTGAATAGTTGATTTGTTGATCGGGTTTGGTTAGGAGTATCCAGGCGAAAATGATGGAGAAATAGATCAAGGGAAGTTCATCTGCTGGTTGGAAAACCCATTTGGAGAGGATGAATACGACCCAGGAAAGGATGAGCGGGAGAAACCAGGTGAGCGCATAAAACCATTTTTTTGGTGAACACATAGACGCCACGCAGCAAACCAGCGGGACGAGCAGGCTGAGCTGCTCATAGGAGATGCCGTGAGGATGGAAGAGATAAGTGACCAGGCCGAACCAGAGGAATAACTCCAAGTCTGAGGTTCGGCGACGGAACCAGCGATATATCAGCCAGGCTGTGAGCGCAACCACCAAACCAGAAAGTATTAATGCCAAGGCTTGTCCCATTTTACCCGGGAAGACCAATTGGGTAAGGTTTCCAACGGTGGGACTGGATTGCACGTAGCCTGCATATTCACGTACCCGTCCCAACCACAGGGTCAGCCAGCTGGGGACAACCGCGAAAGAAAGCGTAAAAAATCCCAAACCTGAAACCGCAAAGGATCCGAGGAACCACCAATATTTATATCGAATTGATGTCAGAAAAATATACGCCAGAAACAACCACATGAACTGCGGCTTGGTAGTGGACCACGCCAGGAGGATGCCGGTCAGGATCTGCAGCCAGGTGGGAGGATTGCGGCGGGCGATAAAGAAGCCGAAATACAGGATAAGGATGCTTGAAATGGTCACTACAAAATTTCCCAGGATCAACCCGAAGGCAACCGGGTAAAAAGCCAGGTAGGTGAATGGAAACCATTTTGGGGATTTGGGAAACGAAAGGTAGATCACAGTTACGATCAGGAGGATGTTGGCGATCAGCCAAACGGATTCAGCCCACGGGTAAGTGAGGAGGCTCAGGGGCAGGATCATGAAGAGACTGTACGGTGGATAGGCAAACGCCACCTGGTCCTCCCAGCCGAAGGCCTCGCGCCCATAGATACCCATTTGACTCTGCAGGGTGACCGTACTGCTGTAGGGATTGATGCCATCGATGAAGGTCGCCCGGGAAGCCAACCAGAAAGTATAAAAATCTGCCCCGACTGGTAGATTCACCAGGATGGCATGCACACTGACCACCAGTAATGCAGCAACAAGTAGCACCATCCCGATAAGGACGATCTTTTGCCAGGCTTTAAGAACTGGCTTGGATTCAGCTGGCGGCATTCCAGCCATGCTTACCGCTTGGTGGTTTCTTCGTCCGCCTTCAGCTCGGCGATGACGTTCACCGCCAACTTGGCGGATCCCTGTTGGGCGGTCATCCAACCGGGTTTATTGGCCATATCGATCAGGTGACCGATGACTGACTTCTGTTCCTCTTCACTTAATTTCAGCCAGGTCTTTTTAATCAATTGGGGATTGCGGGAAAGGATGCCATCCCAGATCCATTCAGGGTTATCGTTTGTCATGGGTATAGGGTATCAAATCCGGCGGACAACGTCAAGAAAAAGACCCGCCGAATTTGGGCGGGTCTTGACCGACGACTCTTCGGATTTATTCTTCTTTCTTTTGAGCCTGTTCCTTGTGGCGTTGGGCGACGATCTCCTGAGTGATGTTGGCGGGAACGACCTCGTAGTGATCCTCTGCCATGGAGAAGTACCCGCGCCCTCCGGTGAAGGAGCGCAACTGGGTGGTGTAACGCATCATTTCTGCGAGGGGAACGTGGGCGGTGATGGTGGAATGACCTTTTTCGGTCTCCATGCCTTGAACGCGTGCGCGGCGTGTATTGAGATCTCCCAGCACATCACCCATGTTTGATTCGGGAACAATGATCTTAACAAGCATGATCGGTTCACGCAGCACAGGGCCAGCTTCCGCGAAGGCGATCTTGAATGCTTCCCGTCCGGCGATTTCAAAGGCGATCGGTTTGGAATCCACAGGATGCTCTTTGCCATCAAAAACTGAAACATGCACATTCGAGACCGGGTAACCTGCCAGCACGCCTTCTTTCATCAGAGCCAGGATGCCTTTCTGAATGGAGGAGAGATAGCTTTGGGAGATGGCACCACCAAAAACATCCCAGGTGAGGCTGAATTCTTCATCCGCAAGCGGATCAATACGCAGCCATACCTCACCGAACTGCCCGGCACCACCCGTCTGCTTTTTATGGCGGTACATACCTTCACCCTTCTTGGTGATCGCTTCCTGGAAGGGGACTTTCGGGACGCTGGTAACCAGGTTCACCTGGAACTTGGTTTCTGCGCGGCGGATGATTACATCGATGTGCTGATCCCCCATGCCCTGCAGGATGGTCTGGTTTGTGGCTAATTCCTGCCGCCAGGAAAGCGTGGGGTCCTCTTCACACAGGCGGGTGAGAGTGGGGGAGATCTTGGTGGAATCCGCCTGGGTCTTGGGGAAGATGGCAACCTGGAAGAGTGAACCCGGGTAAGCTGGTTTGGGCAGAGCCAGCGGGTGGGTTTTATCGCAGAGAGTATCACCAGTGACCGTTTCGGAAAGCTTGGGAACGATGCCGATATCGCCCGAATGCAGTACTTTCACCGGGATGGTTTCCTTCCCTCTTGGGATGCTGAGCGTGCCCAAGCGTTCTTCGATTCCTTTAGCCTGGTTCCAAACACGGCTATCGGATTGCATAGAACCGGCGTAAACGCGGAAGTAGGTTTGTTTTCCCACAAATGGATCGGCTGTTGTCTTCCAAGCGTACGCGGCCAGGGGACTGGCATCGCTGCACTTAAGAATTTCGTCACCATCCTTCCCCGCTGCGGTAACCGAAGAGGCGGCGGCAGGGGAGGGAAACAATTCCAGGATTGCGTCCATCAGGGGGAATACACCGATCTCCATCTGGCCGGAGGAGCAGAATACTGGCGCAAAATTGCATGTTTGCACACCTTTGCGAAGACCTTCCAGCAGTTCTTCATCACTGAGGGTCATGGTGGAAAAGTATTTTTCCATCAAGACATCATCGCCTTCTGCCGCGGCTTCCACCAGCTTGGCGCGGGCTTCATCCGCGGCAGTCTTGAATTCCGCGGGAATCTCCACCGGGGAGGAACTATTACCTTTATAGGCTTTCATATTGAGGATATCTATGACACCCTGGAAACCGGCTTTTTCTCCCCAAGGGAGCTGCACAGGAATGAGGCGTACCCCGGAATACTCCTGGATGGATGCTACAGCTTTTAAGAAGTTTGCGTTATCGCGTTCCATTTTATTGATCAGGACCATGCGGGGCAGCTTAAACTGGTCGCAGTAATTCCACGCGATTTCTGTACCAACCTCCAACCCGGCGACAGAATCCGCCATGATGATCGCGCCTTCCACCACGCGGAATGCCGAGATCACTTCGCCGATAAAATCTGTATACCCGGGTGTGTCTAAAACATTTATTTTCGTCTCTTTGTATTCCACCGGAATGACAGATGTGGAAAGAGAAAGCCCGCGGCGAATTTCTTCTTCATCGAAATCAGAAGCAGTTGTCCCATCCTCGATCTTTCCGAGCCGGGTGGTGGCGCCGGTGAGGTGAAGCATGGCTTCGGTGAGAATGGTTTTGCCTGCGCTACCGTGGGATGCAAGCGCGATATTACGGATCTTATCGGAATTGTATTCTTTCATGAAAACGAACCCTTCTTTAAGGAAGAATTAGGGAGGCTAAATAAATCAACCTTCCTATTCTAAATGAAAGCATTGTTCTTGACAAGCAAAGTCGGTCAGATTTCCTTTTCCATGCGCCAGGAGGGTTCTTCCACTTCGTGCCAGCATCCCTTTTCATCTGGATATGACCATCTGCCAGGATCCGCGGCTACCACTTTATAACTTCTCCGCCCGTAAAGCCTCAACGCTCCGCTGTTCTCTCGAGCCACGTTCAATGTGATAATCTTGAATCCACGACTGGTGATTTCAGCTTCCAGCAGTTCAAGCATCTGTGAACCCAGTCCCAGGTTGCGAAATTCCGGCTTGACCCGGAAGGAAAACATGTAGGCTCTGTTCTTACCGTCGGCAAGCTCTAAACGATCGCATTCCAGTTGCATAAAAACCTGCCCAACCAATCCTTTGGATGGTTGCACAGCCACCCAGGAGAGTGCTTTTCCTTCCAGACAGCGGCGGTAGGTATTCTGATAGATCAGTCGAAAATGCTTGAATTCACCCTCCCATTCAAGGTCTTTCAGATCCCCCAACTCCAGAGGGCGAATGCTGATCTCTGCCATCTCTTTTTCCATGGTGAGGTTCAGGTTCATTTCCTGTCAGGGGTTTTTGGCAGGTAGGAGATTCTTGAGAAGCGTATGCAAGTATTCTTGTTCCATTTCGACCGAATCGACTTCCCCATCCAGCCAGGCGGAACGAAGAGAAGCGAGGATCTTTTTATACATCGGTCCAGTTGGAACCCCCAATTTCTGGAGATCCCTCCCATCTGTAACTGGTTTTACTTTTCGCCCTTCTGTCACATAATTCCAAATCAGCTCTGTCTGGCACGTATCAGGTGTTTCTAAATAAAGGATATAAAGCGCAGCTTGTTGGATTGTTTCCAGATGGGCAACTATATGGCTCGGTTTTTGACCGCATAATCTCTGTATGATCCTGCGACCACGATAAACCTGGCGAAGGGAATTGGAAAATTCAGCTGTGAATCTTAATCTTTTTGATGCTGAAATTCCTTCGTTCTCCCCAAGCTTACCCAACCACGCCAGGTAGACGAGTGCAGTGCGTTTTGGGAGTGAAAAAAGGGATTCAGCAATTTCCCATTCAGTTGGAACCTCGAGGTTCCAAATATTGATAATGATCTTAACGCTCTCCGGGGAGAGAACCAATGCAGGGTGGATGGCTTCCAGCAGCCCGAGGGATGAAGCCCTGGAGAGCATTTCCGAATATCGGATCTCTTCAATGAAAAGGTCCAGTTCATGCCTGGCACGTTGACCGGAGATCTGCCCCAGCAAAGGAACTGCCCGGTGGATCAAATCCAGAGTGTGGTCTTCGATCCGGAATCCAAACCGTTGCTCAAAGCGGATCGCCCGCAGCAGGCGGGTGGGATCATCGATGAATGACAGCGGATGCAAAACCCGGATGATTCCTTGCTGAAGGTCATCCCCGCCACCCCAAAAATCGTAAAGCTCCCCGTAATGAGAACCATCCAGGCGCAGCGCTAGGGTATTGATGGTGAAATCGCGCCGGAAGAGGTCCAGTTTAATGCTTCCGCGTTCCACGGTGGGCAGGGCGGATGGATGTTCGTAATATTCCGTTCGGGAGGAGATCAGATCCACCCGACTTGGAAGCCCATGATCCTCATTTACAGTAAAAAATTCGGGTAAACCGCGTAGAAAATCTTGGATATCCATGATAAACCACTTGGCGGTTCCGAATCGGCTGTGGCTTACCTGGCGACCTCCATATTCCTCGACGAGCGACCTGGCCAGGTGAATGGCATCCCCTTCCACGACGATATCCAGGTCGGCACCAGGACGCTTAAGCAGCAAGTCCCGGACGATACCTCCAACCAGGTAAACCGGGTAACCCAGTTCCGCTGCTTTGCTGGCGATCAACTTCAGAAGGGATATGGTCGCGCCAGGCAAAAAAGCGTCCAATTCTCCCCCCAGGTTCCTGCGTCCTTCGGCAGGTTTGCCTACGTTGGTGAGGACCCGCAGAAGATCCGTTCGGGTTACGATCCCAACCAGTTTGTTCTTTTCCGTATCGAAAACCGGTACCTGCCCCCACCCAGTTCCAGCCATCACTTTTTGCAACGTGTGGATGGAATCGTCAGGCTGGACCCAAACCGAACCGGAGTCCATAATATCAGATACTTTTACCTGCAATTTATGGGCGATTGCCCGGTCAACATTTCTTCGGGTGAGCAAGCCGGCAATCGAGGAGCCATCCATAACCGGGAATCCTTCATACCCATAGCGCTGCATCAATCTGGCAGCTTCATCGATGGGAGTATCAAGTTCCAGTGTCATGGGTCGCCTCGACATCACCCTGCTGACCGTCAAGGCAGGACAAATTCGCTTTTCAAGTGCACCCGTTAAATCCTCGCAAGTGGACTCCAAAACACCTTTATCCTTTTTGGTTATGATGGAGGATGCCGGGATCAGAGCTGCAGCAGCCCTCCCGTGCCCGCCACCGCCAAAATCAGCCATCACGACACCAACATCGATGTGATCAGTTGCAGATCGGGCTACGATTCGAATTCCATCCTGCGTGGAAATCACCAGGAATAGAGCATCCGGATCAAGCAGGTCGCGAAGTTTATGCGCGATGCTGGAGATCTCATCTTCAAGTGCTGGAGCATCCGCAGTGGCGATGATGATATTAAATCCCTGGATACGCGAGGAGCGCGCTGATCCGAGCAGGTGATCATAGACTTTCTGCTGAGCCTCAGAGAGGGGGGGATTAAGGAAATCTACCACCAGCTTCAGACTGGCACCATTTTCCAGTAAAAATGCCCCAGCGCGGATATCCCTGGGAGTGGTACTGGAATATTGAAAGGATCCCGTATCCTCATATATCCCCAGAAGCAGCAAGCTTGCGGCGATGGGATCGATCACCTCTCCACGCTGGATGAACTCCTCCACCAGGATCGTGGTGGTGGCACCAACTTTTTCAGTGATCATCTCCCAATCCGAAGGAAGCCCCGATCGGGGGTTGTGATGGTCGATCACTTGAACCCTGGCGGTTGGAAGAATCCCGCGCAGAGTGATCATAGACTGGGTATCCACCAGGAAAAGAGCATTGATCTCTTCCTTGGGCAGATCCTCCGGTTCCACAAAAGGCAGCTCAGATCCGTAGAGGTTCAGAAATGTGCGAACGTTCCTGTTCAGACGGTGTGGTAGGACAGGGATAGCGCCATCGCGAAGGCGTGAAGCTGCCAGCTGGGAAGCCAGCGCGTCGAAATCCGCCTGTTCATGGGTTAGGACTACTTTCATGGAATTATTGTAACATCAAGGGCATATGGAGGCTTACAGGTAGTCCGCCGCCAGTTGATTAATAAATAAATTCTGATATGATGCAAATGATCGAGGAACAATGGAATACGATCTCTCCAGGGAAGAATTGCTACGCTACTCACGCCACCTTATGATTCCAGAAGTGGGATTGGAAGGGCAGCGCAAACTCAAAGCCTCCTCGGTGCTTATCGTCGGCACCGGAGGGTTAGGTTCACCCATCGCCCTTTACCTTGCTGCAGCTGGGGTGGGGCGGATCGGTCTGGTGGATTATGACCGGGTGGAATCATCCAACCTGCAAAGGCAGGTGATCCACTCCCAGGATTCCGTTGGCGAATTAAAGGTGGAATCCGCACGGCGGAGATTGCAGGGTCTCAATCCGCTTATCCAGATTGATCCCATCGATTCGGTGATGAATTCCACAAACGCACGCGAAATCGCCGAAGACTACCAGATCCTGGTAGATGGAACCGACAATTTCCCCACCCGTTACCTTTTAAACGACCTGGGGGTATTCACCGGGAAACCTTTTGTATATGGTTCGGTTTTTCGCTTTGAGGGCCAGGCTGCAGTTTTCGATTCCCGAAGCGGTGCCTGTTACCGCTGCCTCTTCGCTGAACCTCCAGACCCAGTTATGGTGCTTTCGTGCGGGGAGGGTGGGGTTTTTGGGGTGATGCCGGGAATCATCGGTACCATCCAGGCGACCGAGACGATCAAATTGATTCTTGGGATCGGGGAGACGTTGGTCGGGAAACTTCTGCTGGTGGACGCACTTGAATCTAGCTTCCAGAAGGTGGCACTTCAGAAGGATCCCGATTGCATGGTATGTGGGACGAAGCCTGTTATTCATGACCTTATTGATTACGAAGAATTCTGCGCCTCCCCTGCGGTTACCTCCCCTGGGGGAGGTCTTGCTCCAGAGAAATTGATCACTCCTGAGAAGCTATCCGAACAGATCAAAGAGGGAAATCCCCCAAAACTTATCGATGTCCGAAACCCGGTTGAATTGGCGGTATCAACATTTCCTGGCGCGGATTCCATCCCGATCGAGAAACTACCCCAATATTTTTCCATGTGGAACAGAGATCAGGAAATGGTTTTTATCTGCAGAACAGGATTGAGATCTGCCCGCGCGTTGAAAATGGCGGAGGCGAAGGGTTTTACCCATGTCCGCTGCCTGCAGGGTGGCATCAACGCCTGGGCGGTAGAGATCAATCCGAAAATTCGGCAATACTGAACCCGATGTTACAAGGATTCGAATGACGATCAAACCATTAACATTAAAAAATGGGGAACAACCGGTTCTCCTTACCGTACTGGCACACCCGGATGATGAAACCTTCGGTACCGGTGGAACGTTGGCGTTATATGCCCGCAAGGGAGTCAAGGTATTCCTTATCTGCGCCACCCGAGGGGAGGTCGGCGAAGTGGATGAAAAGTACATGCAGGGATTCAATTCGGTTGCAGATAGAAGGGTGGATGAGCTCCGCTGCGCAGCCGGGCTGCTGGGATTAAGTGAAGTCATTTTCCTGGATTACAGAGATTCCGGAATGGAAGGATCGCCGGAAAACAAACATCCCCAGTCTCTTGTTTCCCAGCCTGTGGAACAAGTGGCAAAGATCGTTGCGAGTCATATCCGCAGGGTTCACCCCCAGGTGTTGATCACCTTCGACCCCATCGGCGGGTATAGACACCCGGATCACATTGCCATTCACAATGCAACGGTGCGCGCCTTTGAATTGTGCAAGGATGCCAGCTTTAAGGATGAACAGGAACCTTTCCAGCCAATAAAATTCTATTTCAACACCTTTCCACGGGGTTTCCTGAAGGCCGGAGTGAGGCTCATCCGCCTCTTCGGGGGCGATCCGCAACATTTTGGGCGCAATAAAGATATCGACCTTCTTTCCATCGCAGAGGTGGATTTTCCGATAAATGCGCGAATTGATTACCGCACTGTTGTTGAGATACGCGATCAGGCATCTGCCTGTCATGCCAGCCAGGGTGGCCAATCTATGATCCGAGGACCACTTGGGTGGTTTCGAAGAATATTTTCGGCCAATGAAACCTATATGCGGGTTTATCCACCACCGGAAGAAAAGAAAGTCGAAAATGACCTTTTTGCCGGTTTGTAAACCATCCGGAATGTTATTTGCATAAAACGGTTGTTTTATACTATTCCTTTCTAGTATTTATAACCACAAATCCGATCAATCGCAGAAGAATAAGGTTAAGAAAACTTCCGGACGGAATACCGCCGGAAGCTCGTAAAAGTTGAAAAAAATAATTGTCTTCCTCAGAGATTGATATTATCTTACCCTGGTGTTGCAGACTTTGATTTAAACCAGGTTTTGATCGAATTATAGATCGGGCATCTGTCGTAAACACCCCAGAAAGCGATGAGTGCACCACCGAGTATTAATAGCCAGTTAATTCCATTTAAAATTCCAATGGCGATTAAACCAAAGCCGGAAATAACTCGGAGAAACCTGGTCATTGGGGAGATACCGGATTTCACCTCTAGGATCTCATTCAACGCGGATTCAAAAATTGACCGCAACGATTCAAGGTTTTGCGACCCGGTTTTGCGGAACAATTCCTTTCCATCCTTATAAGCTATCATCGTGGGAATTGCATAGATTTTCAAATCCCGGGCTATCTCCACATCTTCATCCACGTTGATCCTGACAAGTTCAACCGTTTCGGCATATTCGCCAGCCACCTTTTCCAGGTTCGGCGCCATTGCATGGCAGGGTCCGCACCAGGCCGCCCAAAATTCGACTACTACGGGTATTTTAGAGTTGGTGAGAATATTATCTAATTCAGTTTTCTTCATTGACTTTCCTGAAAGAGAGGGTGTGTCAGACACACCCTCTCAAAATTATACTTACTGAGCGTTTTTATTCGTGTTGATCTTGAGCGCAACGTAAAGGGGGCAGAAACCTATAATGCCGGTACCCAGAAGCATTGCGCCAACCACAAGTAACAACCATCCCAACCAACCTGTAACTGCACCCGCAGCAAACAGACCGATGAAGACCAATCCTATAACCACACGGATAATGCGGTCTAACCCACTTTCATTTTTCTTCATTTCTTCTTCTCCTTATATTTTGATACTAATAAGATGATGATTTAATGAAAAAGATACACATGGAATTATCTCTAATTACCAAATTGCCAAAGGTATTCTATTGAAGATCTGAATTCTAGGGGCTTACTGGATTTCGTTACCTGTCGGTGTGTCCTCAAGATCAGTCTTTGGTACCAATACTGGAGGAGAAGGTTGAGGTGGGACAGCTAAAAGAATGGTTTCCCTAAGTGATAACCAGGTTTCCTGCTCCCTCCATTTTCGCCATACTTTTAGAAAATCATGGTACGCACGGTCCCGGGTTTTCGTTCTGTTTTCGAGGAAGTATTTAAATCCCGGCGTGATTCGGTATAGTGGGCGATGATGACCGTAAAACTTATGGATGCGCTGGCGCTCTTTCTCCTCGAACCCGGGAAGAAACGCGATCCAGAAGTCACAATCATGTATATCTCCCAGTATTTGCTGACTCTTCCTGGCAGCCTGAAGTGGCTGTGAGAGCTCATCCGGGTAGATCGGGGCAAAAATCTCCATGGAATAGCGCAAACGCTTGGCGGCGATCCTCATCTCGTGAAGCATGGTGGTGTTATCCGGCTGACGCAGGTACACTTCATAGGATAGAAAATCATTCAACTTTTCATTGATAATGGAATAAGAAAGTTGATACAGGGCGGAGGTATAGTCCTTTGTGTCACTTGCCTGAGGTGAGAAGCGTGATCGGATCTGAGGACAAACCTTGCTCTTTTCAAGGTCATTCAGGGCTGATATTACATCCGCCTGCAAACGATCTCGCTGTTGAGTCAATCGCAAAAGAATACGGTTGAGACCCGGTTTGGATTTAGGATCTTTGACTCCCCCCTCAATCTGGGTGACTAGGTCGATCTGCACATCTGTATCCCTGGCCTCGCCTAGTGCCCGGGTGAGTTTTCGAACATGGCGGATCCAGACAGCCTGTTTTTTCTCCGGCAGGATTCCTATGAAGATTCCCAACGCTGATCGCAACCTGCGGGAGGCCACCCGCATGCGGTGAATATACTCGATATCCTCGGATTTTCGCACCCCGTCGACCTCAATTTGGAGAGCATCGACAGACCGGAGTAAAATGGTTGCCCCGAAAGCGGAAATCCCCGGTTCGCCTCTGGGCTTTGGTTCCGGTTTGGATTCAGTCGGCTGCATGCTTTCCAGCAGGTCCTGCAAAATGCGCCTCCTAGGATCAAATAGAGGTAACGATCAGGATTTCTTAAAGATTTTCGATTGAATTTTTCGCTTCAGATCGTTGTGTACAACCAGAGGGGAGCGGGTGGCATCAACTTCCACGAAATTGAATTCCTTGGCCAATGCAGCGAATTGCTCTATCAATGCACCCTGGTAGATGCAAAAACTATCATAAAGGTTATCGGCGCAGCGGATATCCATCCCGGATTCCCAGTGATCAAATCCGCGGCCGGAAACGACTCGTTTAATCAATGTCTGGACGTCGGATTTGAGGAGGAAGACGATATCTGGTTTTAATGCAAAACCATAAAGTTTCCGTGCCCAGTCCGGGTCTGCTCCACGGACTACATCGCGGGCGATGGTGGAGTAAAAATAGCGGTCAGATAGGACGTAGAATCCTGCTTCCAGGGCAGGGATTATCTGATTTTCAAGACGGTCTGCGAAATCGGTGGCGTAAAACAGACTCATGGTTAATGGGCTCAGTGTATTTCCCAACTTGGCAGCATCTAAACCGGGCTGGGTAAGCGGGGAGCGTTTTAACCCAGTATCAGAGACAGCAAATCCTTCGTTTTCCAGCCAGGTGCGAAGTAATTGGATCTGAGTGGAGCGTCCGACGCCATCTGTACCTTCAAGAACGATCAGCTTCCCCGGCATATCCTTCGGCTTGAACTTTTTATAAGGAAAACCAGCACCATAGAATTTTGGTTCAGTCATGGCTGCCTCCCTGTTGCGCGATAGGGGTAGCGCTTCCTTTGGGAAGTGGCAATACCAACCCTTCCCAGCCATCGAGCACTTGTTGAACCGCCAATCGAACCTCTTTCTGCTGCGATTCTACAGATTGGGCACCATCTATGACCTTCAAACCGAATTCATCCACCATCTTGTCGTATTGGTTGATCACCAACTGTTGGAACATTTTAAAGCTGGCTTTTTTATCGTCCGATAGTCCCAGGTCCATACCTGCTTCGTAATATTTTATCTTGGCCCGCGATGAAAGAATGCGCTTTACAGCGATATCCAGGGGAACCCTAAAGTAAAGAGCTAAGTTTGGCATCACTGCGAAGGAATATAGTTCCCGCACCCAATTAGGGTCCACCCCGCGGGCGACATCGCGCGCGAACGCGGTGAATGAATAGCGGTCTGCAAGAACGATAACACCAGCTTTGAGCATGGGTAAGATCTTGTTTTCCCAGCGGTGGGCAAAATCGGTAGATTGAAGCAAGCTGAAGCTGGTGGGAGTGAACATTTTCTCGCTTTTTCCAAGTCGGGTTGTACTTTTCACCAGCTCGGAAGAATTCCACTCGCTGAAATAAACCGGTTTTCCCTGCTTGCGCAACCATTTGGTGAGCAGATCGATCTGTGTGGATTTACCGCTGCCGTCGATGCCTTCCACAACAATCAGACGGCCTTTAAATGGATTTGGTCTTAACAAGATATACCCCTTTCTTCAGGTTCAATAACAATAATGCTGGGTCAATGATTATAGCATTCATTGCCTAATTTAATTGCTGTTATTCATCTTCATCAAGCGGAAAATCCTCCTCCGCATCTTCCCCTTCAATTTCCATGAATTCACCTGTGGCAATAAACACCGTTCTCTCGCAAATATTGGAAACCCGGTCCGCGAACCTTTCCAGATTATGTGCAGCTGCAAACATCATCTGTGCTTCTGGTGCTGTGGATGGATTTGCCATGATTGTATTTATTGTGTCCCGGCGCACCTTGTCGTAAAGCTCATCCACCTTGTCATCATCCAGGGGGATGCGGACAGCGCTCTTATAATCTTCGGTCACAAAAGCTGTGATTGCATCGTGAAGCATGGATATGCCAAGTTCGATCATTTTTTCAAGGTCAGCAGCAGGAACAGGGTAATCGGAAGAACCCAGACGCATTACGATCTTGGCGACACCCTTCGCATAATCACCCATTCGCTCCAACTCCGTGGCGATCTCCAGGATCCCAGCCAGCAGACGAAGATCATGCGCCATAGGCTGCTGGGTGGCGATTACGATCATCACCGCACTTTCGATGGCATTTCGCTTCCCGTTGATATCGTCGTCATCTGCCAGCACCCTGCGTGCTTCCGGGATATTCCTGCTGCGAAAAAGACTGGCAGATTTGTGCATCGCCTGCTCCACCATGCTTGAAAGCATCAATATCTCTTCCCGCAGGTTCTGAATATTTCGGTCAAGGGTTTCTCTGGTCATTATTCCTCATTTCTCCGGTGTTAGCCAAACCGGCCGGTAATATAATCTTCGGTTCTTTGGTCTCGCGGATTAGTAAAAATCTGGGTGGTGATCCCAAATTCCACCAGGATCCCTGCGCGGTCTGTATCCATGTTGAAAAAGGCGGTGTAATCGGAGGCGCGGGCAGCTTGTTGCATGTTGTGGGTGACGATGATTATGGTGTAGGTGGAGGCAAGATCGTGCATTAATTCTTCGATCTTCAGGGTAGCAATCGGGTCGAGGGCGGAACAGGGTTCATCCATTAGGATGATCTCAGGTCGGACAGCGAGGACCCTTGCTATGCAAAGGCGCTGCTGTTGCCCGCCGGAAAGACTTAGCGCGCTCTGGTTGAGAATGTCCTTCACTTCGTCCCATAAGGCAGCTTCTCTCAGCGATCTCTCCACCAATTGGTCCATATTCTCCTTGACCCCATTGATCCGGGCTCCCCAGGCAATGTTTTCGTAGATGCTCTTGGGAAATGGATTAGGACGCTGAAATACCATCCCAATTTTTCGGCGGATCATCACTGGATCGATTTCAGGGGATGCAAGGTTATTACCATGAAATATGATTTTCCCCTCCATCCGCGATCCATTGATGTAATCATTCATCCGGTTGAACGATCGAATCACCGTGCTCTTTCCACAACCGGAGGAACCAATGATTGCGGTGATCTTTCGGGGAATCACCTGAAGAAAAACATCCTTCACCGCCCGGAATGCACCGTAATAGATTGAGAGATCTTCCGTTTCCAACGCGTATCGATTATCCAGCATGGTGGTCGTGGTCATCGTATTCATTAAAAAAAAGATTGTCTGTATTATGTCGGTTAGACCGGATGCCGTCAACCCTTAACTTTCCGTTGATGAGATTCCAGCGTGGATTCGAGCACAACATTCAATCTCTCCGAAATCACCGACCGGTTGAAATTGGAGAGGATATACTCCCTGCCATTCTTTCCCATCAGCGCGGTTTTTTTTGGGTGATTCTTGAGATAAAGCACTTTTTCAGCGAGATCCTGCGGGTCGCCGGGGCGGATGAACAAACCAGCAGAGGCAGCCTCCACTACCTCCCGAATGACCCCGTCGATCGCCAATAGCACTGGCTTTCCGGCTGCCATGTAATCAAAAACCTTATTCGGGTAAGTGGTTTTATATAAATCAAGAGGTTTTAGGATTGCTATACATGCATCGGCTTCGCTGAGGACCTGAACCATCTCCTCCTTCGGTACAGGAGGCAAAAAGGTCGTATTTGAAAGCCCCATCTCCGCTCCTTTGGATTGCAGGTTGGGCTTTTCCTTGCCGTCACCGATCAGATAAAATTTTATGTGGGGCTCATGATTCAATAGTGCGGCAGCATTAAGGATCACCTCGAGGTCATTTGAAAGACCGTGCGCACCCGCGTACAGGCAAATGAATTCGCTTTCAAGCTTCTTTACAATCCGTATTCCTTTCTGACCTTCAGAAGTACAAAACATATCCGGGTCGGCGCCGTTCGGTACCAACTCGATCCTGCGCGCGCCTTTAAGGCGGACGTGGTCGATGAATCCCGGAGAATTCACCATGACGGTATCAGCCTTGGAATACAGGAAATGTTCCAACCAAAGCGATAGACGTACCAAAACCTGGTTCTTAAGAACCCCAATAGCGATGGCGAACGCTGGCCACAGATCCCGAACTTCGAAAACGAAAGCTGCCCCTTTCAACCTGGCCACAAGCCAGGCTGTGAATCCCTGGAAAATGGGCGGGGATGTACCCCAAACAAGCTCCACATGCCGTACCCGCAGGGCGGCGATAAAGGATGAGATCATGAAACTGAAGAAGCTGAGCAGCCTATGGAAGAAACTACGGTGCAAAGCGGGGTAGGTGTATGCATAGATCAGGGTAATTCCCGGGTCAGAATCTGTTGTTATAAGATCGGGATTCGCTGGTTGTCCTGTTTTCCCGGTCAGGTAGCTCACCGAACTGGCGATAATGGTCACGCTATGGCCTTTTTGCACCAACGCTTTGGCCATCTCGTGGTGACGGGTGCCACCAGGTTCGGCGATGGTGACGAACGCCTGGTGGATCAGCAGGATATGCACCGGGATACGCTCCTGTTCTTCGCTGATGAAGGATCGACCATGATTCGGGTGAGGATTGTCAGGGGTAATGCAGACATAAAAATCGCACGGTATGAAAGTGCAGGTATTTTTTGGCCATAAGTGGGTGAATACCAGCCGCAAATTTCCGGCGCCTGACCTTCACCGCAGATTAACTGCCCGGCTCGGATTAGTTGAACCATACCAGGGATAGCGTTGACACCCTGCATTTCCCTGGAGTTAATTATTATGGATTTCGACCCCAGGGTTAAATCAAGGATATTATCTTCGAAATCAAATACACAATCCGGTAATAGCCATTGAATAATTACTTCATGATCATTTTTTTTGGGTTTACCGGAAAAAGTATCCCAGACTTCCCATAAACCGGCTGATAACCGTTGTACACGTCGGGTGTGCTGCACACCAATTCCCCTATAACCATTATGGTACGCCTCACAAAAGTCGCTTTGCCGATTGATCAATTTTGTTTGAGCCCAATCCAGCCAGAGGAAACGGCTTGCCCGGGTCATCTGATCCTTTCCATCAATCATGGCCGTGTTGTGAACGATCGTCCCCGCGAGGGAGTTCTCCCAGGGGGGAGCGGCATTATAAGAATAAGTTCCCGCATCCAAAAGGATATTTTCCCCGCCATCCCAGAGATCCAGGTGGAGTTGGTCGGCTTGAAAGGGTCGGTTATGGTAATGGGCTGTCCGGATGAAGGCCCAATCACCTTCAACACCGATCCGATGATAGGAATCGTTCTCAGATAATGCGGGAAGCCTTAAATCCTTACTTGAATCAAGTACACCCATCCATTCTGAAAACTCGTCATACGTGCCTTTCGGGAGAAACGGTTTCCCGAAAAATGCCAGGCTGGCTGCCTGCGCGGTGGGGCGGTGATCGGTGAAATCCACCGAACCCAATGGGAACAGCCAGGTGCCGTCATTGCTACCGAAATTGGGAGCTTTTCCGGATTCACAATCCATTTGCCTAGAATACCAGTTGGTGGCCGAGCGGAGCTTATCCAAAACCTTCACAGGGAATTGTTGTTCGTTTTCCGCTAAAACGGAGTTGATCCATAAAGATACCTGGAGCATAAATCGGTGGTAATTCATACTATGCTGGCAGTATTCGCCATCCTCACCGATCTGATCCTTGAGGGCAGACTGAATGACCTTCCAACCCAGTGATTTCCAATGAGGGCTTTCCTCAAACCCTTGCAGGATCGATCCTGCGGTGAATAATCCCGCGCCTTCTAATAGCAGGTGGTTGTTATTTTGAGCCCGGGAATAAGGTAAGGTAAGGGGGATTCGTCTTGCATTCATCACAAGAAACTCGAGCGCCATTTTATTTCTGGGATCACTCACGCCATTACTTCGATAGAAAACGCTTAAACCGAAACTGGCGGTAAGGATGCGTACGGCGCATTCCTGTGCGGATACCCAGTTGGGTCCCTGGAAAGGTGGATTGTTCTTCGTGAATCTTAGCAGTAGATCCCAAAATTTTTCCTCGTAGGCCGCATCGCCCGAAAGGAGATACGCCTGGGCGAGATTTACCGCCCAGCAAAACCTGGCGCTTTCCCAGGTGAATTTGATATCTCCCAACTCCTTCCCGGATCGACCGCGGGCGTAATCGGTCCACTCGGTGAGGGGAGGGGTGGGTGCAATTACTATGTCAGCAGGTTGACTTCCAAATAATGGGAATCGATCCTTGAGAATGCCCTGTGCGTTTTCAAGAATGGCGGACCGGGTTTCGCCAAGAAGGACATTTAATTTTTCGGGATCCGGTTTACGCAGCGGCCATTTAGGCTGAATTTGAGAAACATCCGGGATAAAGGATAGCCTGGCGGATGCCCTGCGGTAATGACCACTTGCCAGACCCAGGCGGTAGAGTGCCAGGTTGGCAAGTGGCTTGACCCCGAGTACCCCCAGGGTCTTGATTATCGTTCCAACGTTACGTGAGGATGCCAAGCAGGATTCCGAAATTAGAGATCGATCGCTTCGCCTGAGCGGATCGAATCCACCGCCGCGAACGTCGCTAAATGAACTGCCCACATATCTTCATATTGGATTGGGGGAGGTGAGCCTGACCGAATACTTTTCAGGAACGCGGTCCAGGCTCCCTTGTGCCCTTTGTCCTGATTGGAGCGGTACTTTTCCGTTTTGCCTCCCCGGGTCAATTCAAGTAGACGGAAATCATCCAAACGGGCAACTTTCCCGCCGCAAAAAATCTCGAAGGTTTCCTTGGAAATATTTTTATCGCCGTTTGCAAGGTAGGTGATGATGGCGACGGACCCATCGGAGAAGCTTAGGGTTATTGCGACATTATCTTCCCGGTAGATACCGCCATCTGGCAGCGCATTTGCCTGCACCCGAGTCGGAAGGCTCCCGGCAATAAATGAGCATAGGTCGATGAAATGACACCCTTCCCCGATGATCCGCCCTCCTCCGACCCCGGGATCCTGGGTCCAGTGGGTCAGGGGAATGTACCCGGCATTTACACGGTAATTGATCACCAGCGGTTCCGCACGATCCGCTAAAAACTCACGGGTCTTCAGGACCAAAGGGGCGAACCGGCGATTGAATCCTACGGTTAGAGTGGGTTTCGGGAAGGATTTCAGTGACTTGTAAATTCCATCCAATCCCGGGCGATCAATTGCAAGCGGTTTTTCGCAATATACATGCTTGTTATTGCGGATGGCTGTACTTGTCTGGAGTGCGTGTTCATTGTGACGGGTGAGGATGACCACCGTATTGATCACCGGATCCTGCAGGATTTCATTTTCATCAGCAGAGGCATAGACAAACCCAAAATTTTCCGCGGCATGTCTGGCGCTTGCGCCGCTCGCGGAGGCAATCCCGCGAGGTTCTGCAAGACCAATGTCTTTGATCACTGGCAAAAAAACCGCCTGGGCATAATTCCCGGCACCAAGAACACCGAGTTTAACCTCCGAGGTGGGCTGGTTTTCTTTTCGGACCATTACCCTTGAACCATCCCCGGTTTTCTCCGCAGGATATGTGAGTAGAACGCCAAGAAATGATTCCCCGGTCTTGCGGGTGATCACCTGGTAAGCCCTGGCAGCATCCGTGATTTCAAACCGGTGGGTGATGAGCGATTTCACTTCTATCTTGTTGGATGCAAGCAATTCCAGGAAGGCAGCCATATTGCGGGTTTCAGTCCAACGAACGTACCCGTAGGGGTAATCGATACCTTTTTCTTCAAATGTAGGGTCATACCGACCCGGGCCGTATGAACGGGATACCTGGAAAGTGATCTCTTTTTCGTAAAATTGTTTTCGGGAGAGGTTCAATCCAACTGCTCCGATGGAGATAACCCTGCCGCGGTCGCGGCAGAGCTCAGCAGCTAATTTGATGGCATCATCCCCGGGGTGGTCTGCGCAGATCAGTACGGCGTCGAATCCCTTGCCAGCACTGAATGACCGACCATTAGATTCCGCTTCACCCCTTGGTACACAGGCAGCACCGGTATTTCTTCCAAGTTTTACCCTGGTGAGGTCAATATCCGTGCCGAATACCCGGCAACCGGCAGCCAACGCGATTCGGGTTGCGAGCAACCCGAGCAAGCCCAACCCGATAACTGCGATGTTTTCACCGACCTGCGGCTCCGCCAGTCGGAAGCCATGCATAGCGATGGCACCGAGGGTTGAAAATGCAGCAGATTCACCATCCACACTTTTGGGAACTTTAACGAACAAGTTCTGGGGGACCAGGTTGTATTCTGCGTGGACAGCATGGCTGCCAGCACAGGCAACCCTATCGCCTGGCCTAATGCCAGTCACCCCTTTACCAACTGCTTCAACGATACCTGCAGTTGCGTAACCCAGCGGCATGGGCTGATCCAGACGATTGAGGGCAGCCTTCATGGTGGTAACCACCCCGTCTTTTCTCGCCTTATCCAGAACCTGCTTAACGAAATCCGGGCGAGCCCTGGCCTTCCCGATCAGGGATTTACCAGCAAAATCCACCAGCATGCGCTCGGTCCCGGCTGAGACGAGAGAATCTTCCACCCGTACCAGGATGCAACCATCGTGCACCCTTGGGGTTGGAACCTCTTCAACAGCGGTTTTGCCGTTCCGCATGCTTTGCAATAATTGTTTCATTCGGCTCCCTGTAAAAAAATTATAAATCAATTCCTGCGGAAAATTATGTGATCGATAGCAGGATGCAATATCCAAACCAACCGGGTTTGGAAAGTAATCAGCCAGGGGATGTAGAAAACGCGAATTGGCGGTAAACCGTATCAGGCGTCGAGCTGGTAGGTATGGAAATTGTTTTTACAGGGGCTTCCCCAGGCAATGCTGACCTGCTTGGAGGTCAGGTCCATCACCAGGCTGGTGATCGTTTTCTCGCGATCCATTGGATCGTTCGTGTTCGTTGAATGATTGCAGATCGAATCGGGGTAATTAATATGATCGCGCAGGATGGACTGCAGACTTTGGATAGTATGCTGGTCGTTCTTCTTCAGGAGGTGTTTGGCTCTTGAAAACCGCACCCGGGTGGAGATCAACTCATCCGGTTCATCTTCGATCGCCTGCATTGCTGGATCGAGGTAATGATTGGTATGGACGATATAGCCATCTTCGGAGCGAAGAAGCGCAAAATGACGGGCAGAAACCTCAATGTTATAGAGTTCACCGCTCTCATGCCCAAGGAGGTGATTGTAACCTGCTGCCCGCAATGGAACGATCATGTGGCGGATCGCATCCGAGATCAATCTGGAACCAAGTACTGCTCTCGAGGCGATGATACGCGGGATGCCTATCCTGCAGTCGTTTGGATAAACCGAATCGCAGCATTGTGCAAGACCAATCGCGTTCATGCCGATATTTGGCAGCAAACCTCCGTAGGTCATCCCAATCCAGGGTGGTTCGTCATCCGCCTCCACATGGACGATCATCACATCGGCTTCATCCTCAGGGATCCAATCTTCATTATGGGCGATGAGCACATGCCCGTTGGCGGTATGCTGTTCATCCACGCCCAGGGATGTGCATTTTGTCAGGTGAAGCGCATCCATCGTGACCGCTTCCATGGCATGAAGCACCACCAGGTCATCGTATGAAACATTAGCCCCTTCCGCGATGCCAATGATCTCCTCTACGTACTGAGGGTAACGCTCCTGTGCAAAAGGAAGGTATTTCCGGCCTTGTATGTTCGCGCCATTCCAATCGAGCTGGAGATGATTGTATGTCAGTTCGACCAAATTCTTTGCGCTCTGGATGCTGTGTTCGACCAACGGACGAGCAGCTTCACCGATTTGCCGGCCAATCTCGCGATGAGATCCTTTCACCTTAATGAAAGGCACTGGAGAGGAATAAATGATAGCGTCTTCAGGTTCCATGTAAATATCATAGACGAAAAACCGCGAGACGACAAGATAAAAAAAGCCCCCGAAGGGGCTCTGGGTGGACTGTAGATCATTTTACTTGATGATTACTTTCCGGTTTTGGCGGCGCGCCGGGGGGCATCACAGAGGAGGTGAAGGTCTTTGGGGGCGTTGGGTATTTGCGTGTCCCGAACCTGCTCAGAAGGACAACGCCCACTGCCATTAGCACTACAATGGAAACCGAGATGAAACCAAGGCAAAAGATGAGATTGACTGCATGGAGGACGATCGAAAAGATTGCCACCCCAATACCAGCTGCAACCGGTGGCGCCCAGTTCGCCTTGACCATCTCCTCCAGTTTTCGTCCGATCTCGAAACCAATGACGATGAACCCGAAGATAATTCCCACAACCATCGCAAAGAGCAAAAAGAGGATCACCGGGATCAGGATGATGGTGATTGCCATGATGACTAATACCAGAGGAAGGATGAAGAAGGTCAGAAAACCAATCAACCATGAGACCGCAGCACTGGACCGAACCGTTTCCGCCGCGTTGATGGATTGCCGGGGGAATATCAGCACAACCAGGGCAGCAAGCGCAGCCAGCGCAAGGGTGCGGAACGCAGCCCATAGGACTTCGCCGAATGGGTTGCGCGATTCCTGAAACTCGGGAGCCTGATCAAAAAATTGTGAGAGGTTGAATTTCCGATCATTTGGGGTGGTGATGCTCTGGGTTCCAGTGATTTCCGCCTGGGGAGAAACATACAGCCAACCTCCGGTGGAAACAAGGCTCCCACCAATCTGGGCACTATCCGCAATATTGCCAGTTCCGCCCAACACGATAACATCCCCTGTTACTTTTCCTGCAAGCGTGAGGGTGCTACCCATGACGAAAATATCCCCCTGTACAGTAGAACCTTCTTCGGTGGTGAGCGTTCCTCCGATCAACACCAGGTTGCCGATAAGGGTTTCGCCTTTTGAAAGGGTGTAGGTTTGTCCGACCAGGAAGGTATCCCCTTCTTTAATTTCTGGTTGCGAAATTCCTGCCGCAATAGCCGGTCGGGGGATTGAAACCGTAAATCCAAGGAGGATCAAAGCAAGAATGATCAATAACTTATACTTCATTTGCGGCTCCTGTAATAAAGATTCTTCGCATCGTCCAAATCCATAACCCCAATCCAGCTATTCCCCAGGCGAAGGCCACAATAACCATCGGCAACCACACATTCCGGGGGATGATGAGGCTCATATTATGCAGTACCAGGGTGGTTTGTTCGAGGGCACCCAGAAAATTGCCATAAAATCCCGCCAGGTTCACCAGCCAGGCGAGCGTCGTACCGGTGAGGATGGATGCGCCAGCAATCAATAGCAGGTTCACACTCAAGGCGATGAAAAGACCTACCACCCACCTTTTCACCTGGCGTGTCTGTTCAATTTCCCTGCGTTCTGGTAACGAAGCGAGGAACCGCGATGTGAAACCAGCCCTGGGCGCTCGAACAGAAGAACCGAATAAATAGTTTTCCATGTTTCGGAGATCGTGATCCAGGGAAGCGCATTCCTGGCAGGCAGAAATATGATTCTGGAGAATCTCCTCCTCATCCTCATTGAGGTTGGATCGATCTTGCAACCACATCTTAAAAGGCTGGTGTTCCATGATGTTCCTTCTCCACTTCTACAAATAATTGATTCCCTTCACCTTTTAATAACCCGGCGAGCTGGATCCTGGCACGATGAAGCCGGCTTTTGACAGCGCTGACGGTCAGAGACAGGGAGGAGGCGATCTCTTCTTCCGAAAAACCCTGCCAATAGCGGAGAATGACAGCCGCGCGATCCAGATCACTAAGTTGTTTCAAACTGCGTGCGATTATCTCCTCCTCTTGCCTGTGGATCAGTCTAGACTCTGGCTGGGGGGTTCGATCGGCAATATCGAAATCCTCATACTCGTCCATTTCAATGATCGTAACCCTACGTTTACGTTGCTGATCGATGCACAGATGGGCAGCGATGGATAGAAGCCAAGTAATGAAGGATCGGTTAGGGTCATATCGGTTCAAGGCCTGGTACGCCCGCCAGAAAGTCTCCTGAGCAGCATCCTCCGCTTCCACTTCCGAGCCGAGCATCCGAAAACACAGGTTATACGCCGGAGACTGGTATTTTTCGACCAGTTCCGCAAATGCCCCATCATCCTTTTGCAGGGCCTTTTGCAGAATTTCGGTTTCCGAAAAATTCAACCCAGGCTCCCGTTCTTTATGTTTTCTATTTGATTTACGTGCTTTGATGATTAAAGTTGCTTATGAATTGAACGATCGGATAAGTCCTTAGGCCAAAATTACCTTGAAAGGAATAACAGCAAAGGTATCTACAGAACAATCTCTTCCTTGCCGGCGAATTTTTCCCTTATGCGGGCAACCACGGTATCCATGTGTTCGCTCTTGTGGACGAAATCCAGGTTATCTGTTCGCAAAGTAAGCACCGGGCAAAGATCAAAACTACGTATCCATTCTTCGTAATAGCTATCCAGCAAAGTAAGATATTCGGATGTGATGCCAGTCTCGATCTTACGTCCCCTGCTGTGGATGCGGTTCATTAGGATTTCCACCGGTGCTTTTAGGTACACCAGCAGGGAAGGGGGGGGGAGTGTCTTTACCACCATTTCGAAGATCTGTTTGTAGGTCTGGTAATCCCGCTCATTTAAATTCCCCAAGTGGTTAAGCGCCCGGGCAAAGATGAACGCATCCTCGTAGATGCTGCGGTCAATGATCGCTGACCGCGGGTCATTCCACAGATCCAGGTGCTGCTGAGCACGGTGTCCAAGGAAGAATACTTGCAGGTGGAAAGACCAGGCGCGCATATCGGCGTAGAAATCTGCCAGGTAGGGATTATCAGAAACGGACTCATAGGCTGTATGCCATCCCAGGCGGTCGCCAATCCGTTCGGTCAGGGAGGTTTTTCCTGAACCAATGTTGCCTGCAACAAGTATCATCCGTTTTGGCATTTTTCTCCTTGGTTTACGGGATATTCTGATTAAAGATTCGATGTATATGGATAATCCATTTTGTATTATATCCGGATTGAATATTGTCCCGCATGATAAAATCCTATTATGATGAAACGCTGGCAATTCTGGCTTGGTTTAGTCATATCAGCTTTATTTCTATATATTGCCTTGCGGGGAATGCACATCCAGGATGTGTGGGAAATAATAAAAACTGCCCAATTCTGGTGGGTTATTCCCAGTGTTGCTGTTTACTTCCTGGGCGTGTGGGCCAGGTCCTGGCGCTGGCGTTACCTGCTACGCCCGATCAAAGATATCCCAACGAAAAGACTATTTCCCACCGTCTGCATCGGATACATGGGAAATAACATTTACCCGATCCGCGCGGGGGAATTATTGCGCGCTTATGTTTTGAAAAAGGATGAAAATGTAGCCATTTCCGCCTCACTGGCTACGATCATCGTAGAACGCATCTTCGACGGTGTGGTCATGCTCGGTTTTGTTTTTCTTAACCTTCGCGAACTCTCCGGGTTAACAACCTACTCGGGTTTCATTGGAAGCATCCAAACTCTGGCAGTGTGGGGAGCAGTGATCTTCCTAGGAGTACTGGTGGTTTTTATGCTTGCAGCCATGTTCCCGGTCAAGGCTGAGAAGATCAGCCTGTGGCTGGTTGACCATCTGCTCCCGCAAAAATGGCGTGAGAAAGCCGCGGGCATCATGCTTCGCTTCCTGACCGGATTGGAATCCCTGCGGTCCCCGAAGGATGCCTTATTGATCCTGCTAACCTCCATTGTTGTCTGGCTGTTGGAAACCGGAAAATATTGGTTTTTGATGCACGCCTTCCCTTTCCGGATAAGCTATTTTGCTTTGATGCTTATGAACGGGATCGTCAACCTTTCCACCACGCTGCCATCGGCTCCAGGGTACGTGGGCACATTCGATGCGCCGGGCATCGCGTTACTGCAGGCTTATGGGATCCGGCTGGAACTGGCAGCAGCCTATACCCTCGTACTGCATGTTGCTCTCTGGCTGCCGATCACGTTGGTGGGAGCGTATTTCTTCCTTCGGAAGGGTCTGAGCTGGTCCGGTGCGGTCAATGACGCCCGGGCAGCGCGCGATGAACCCTCGGTTCCCTGATTTTCAGTTCCCTGCTTACAACCCAAGATTCTCCCGATATTCCCACACCTTTCGCTGAAAAGATGCCTGGAGTAATCCTTATCTATGGCCTTAGTAGCGGACAATGAATTTCATTCCAAGCAGCAGTTTTATCCAGGACTAATCCAGACCTGACCTTAGGGGGATATGAGGATCAGAAAAATTGCAAGTGCGATCATCGTGAGGATGATCCCAAGGATGAGACGGTTTTTAAGATCCGCTCCGTTTGGGTTGAGAACGCAATCAGAGGGATTGCGCGGATTAAAATGAACCTGCACCGGGTTGCCAACGGCAAATAATTTGCGGATCTTCGTAGCGGTTTCTTCCTCAACCACGACAGGGCTGAAAGTCAATCGGTTTCCGGTAAATGTAACTCCATTGACCTGAAAAGTGTATTCGACGATCGGAACCCAGGTGCGAAGCCGTCCCTTCCGGGCTGTCAGTTCTAATGAAGTGATAATTCCCTCGGAAATGGGGAAGGATCTATACCGGCGGGATCGGACCACCTCCAGGAAGTAGGAAGTAATGAACCAAAGGCCAGGGAGAGCGACGAGCAATACAATAATTTTCATTATCTTTCCTTTTCGAAGTCGATCAATCCTTGATGATTATAAGGTGGTTAAGGATCATCAGGCAGTATATAAAGATAAATAGGATAATAAATGTCATAAAAAGAGGTTATAATCCATTTATCAAGTCATACTCAAAGAGGAAAAAATGACAAAAAAGTTAATGATTGTCTCAATGCTTGTCGTATTCACTGCAATCGCTTTGACCGGCTGCCAAACCTTGGGAAATGTTGGAGATACCGGAAACCAATTCATGACCTCCTTGAAAAGCCAGGACTACGCCGCCAGTTACGCGTTGCTTACCCCTGACCTTCAATCCGAACTAGGCGGGCTGGACGGTTGGAAAACATTTGCCGAACCTCGTAACTTCGAGGAATGGAAATTTACCAACACGCAGTTTGAGAACGATCAAGGCCAGGTTGACGGTGAAGCAACCCTTGGGGATGAGATCTATAACATTACCCTTATACTTCAAAACGTAAGTGATGAATGGAAGGTAGCAGGAATCGATATTCAATTCAAAGAAAATAAATAAGAAGTATCGAACCTATCAAGGCTCTCCTCAAATTTGTGAGGGGAGCTTTTTTCATTAAAACATCATAGTGGAATAAATATTGCACTGTTTTCGATGTGGTTTATTGTATTCTTTTATCAGGAGAAATGAATTGGCATACACACCCGGCATAGATGTTTCCCGCTACCAGGGCGAGATCGACTGGAAAAAAGTGGCGGCCGCAGGGTATAAATTTGCCGCCATCCGGGCGACGGTGGGAGATTTCTACACCGATCCCCGTTTTTATTCCAACTGGACAAACGCCAAGAAAGCTGGCTTCCTGGTGGTAGCTTACCATGTAGTGGTGCCGAAAAACTATGGGGATAAGCAGATCCACCGTTATATGGATGTCCTGGATGGCAGGGAGAACGATCTGCCTGTGGTCCTGGATATTGAACGCCACGATAACATGTCCGAAGCGGCCATCACGCATTGCATCAAAGATTGCATCGCCGATGTGATTCTACATTTCAAACGTAAACCCCTGATCTACACCGCGCGGTGGTTTTGGAAGGAACATGTGCTGCCCTCCTCCGATTGGGCCAAGTATGATCTTTGGGTCGCCAGTTACACTACCGGTGCGCCTATCATGCCGCCTGGTTGGACAACCTGGAAGATATGGCAATATTCCGGCTCGGGAAAAGTACCCGGGATCTCTGGTGATTGTGATCTAAACTGGTTCCGAGGTACTTACGCAGAGCTTATTTCCTATGCCGGGCATAAACCAACTCCCCCGGAGGAGCCAACCGGGATGAAGGCGAAGGTGCTCCGGGAGACGCTGAACGTCCGCTCCGGACCGGGAATTGATAACAAGATCGTCAGCACCCTGAAAAAAGATGCTCAGGTATATTTCACCAATGTCGGCGGAAAGGACGTTTGGGTGCAGAGCGCACCAGGGAAGTGGTCTGCCCAGTTTTACGGCGGGCTGAAATACTTGGAGATCCTGCCGGTGGAAAAGGGCAGCCAGGTGATCAAAGCCAAGGTGCTTGTGGATGTCCTCAATATCCGCACGGGGCCAGCGATCACCTATCCAATTTCAGGCACGTTAAAGAAGGGGGATACGATCACGCTGACGGACGTTTCTGGAAAGGACGCCTGGGTGCAGATAAACCTTGGCCAGTGGGTTGCACACACGACTGGTGGGATAATTTACCTGGATGTATACCCCTGGAAGTAGAAGTGTATGTATTCTAGGAGGAGCCGAAAAAGCTCCTCCTTTTTTTATCTTGGATTCACTTGTATGACAAATAAGTGATGGATATCGCATGCAAATATGTGGATTATTATTGTGCTGGTTTTTTGGATGTGCTATGATGGGGTGGCTGGAGAACCTCAATTACAATTACCAGGTTATCCAGATTGAATGGATTATTACCTAAAATAGAAAAAACGATGGAGGTGCGAAAACCCAAAGAATCCCTTTTCCCTGATATTTTCCAGAAGAGTATGTTAGTTCGAAAAATCGATGATTTTTTTTGTGCCCATTTCACACATTTTGACCGAAATGGAGATTACAGATAAAACAGGATTTCTTATGAACAATTCCCATCCTGCACTCCCGGAATTTGAGTATCTGACCCCCGCCTCTTTGATGGAAGCCAGCCAATTTCTCGCAGGCCATCCTTCAGACGCACGTGCGTTCATGGGTGGCACTGATTGTTTCGTTCGTATGCGGGACGGCCTATTACCCATGAAGACCATGGTGGATGTCAAACCCCTGGATGGCATGAAAGATATTAAATTCGATCCTGCCAAAGGCTTGACCATCGGCGCTGCAGTATCTATGAATTCAGTTGCAAAACATCCAGATATTCGTAAGAATTATCCCTTGCTGGCACAGGCTGCAGAGACTGTGGCAAGCTACCAGCTTCGCTCCCGGGCTACCATTTGCGGAAATATCTGCAATGCTTCTCCTGCTGGAGATACGATCGGAGCTTCCCTGGTCATGAATGGCGTTCTGATCGTTCATGGCGTGGGCGGCTTCCGGCAGGAATCGATTTCAAAATTCTTTCTCGGACCGGGAAAAACTGTTCTGATACCAGGTGATATTGTTTCTGCCATCAATTTCCCGATCCTTCCTGCGAAATCTGCTGGGAAATACCGCAAACTCGGTCGCAATACCTTGAGCGATCTTTCAATCGTGGGTGTGACGGTTTTCGGGTATCCGGATACGAGTACAGCATCTGGTTTTCGATTCAAGCTGGCGCTCGCTTCGGTTGCCCCTGTGCCCTTCGTCCCGGTTAAAGCCGAGGAGATTCTTGCAGGTAAATCGATCTCTTCAGAATCCATCCTTTCAGCCGCTGAAGCAGCCATGGATTCTGTAACACCCATTGATGACATTCGTGGTTCCGCCAGGTATCGAAAACTCATGGTGCGGAACCTTGTGAATGAAACCGTGACTGAAGTATGGAAACAACTCACCCGGTAAGACAATATTAATAACCGATCCTTGAACTGATTTTGGAGGAATTCATGGCATATCACCGAATTGTACTAACTGTAAATGGAACCAAGGAGCAGGTGGATGTTCCCTCGAACATGACCCTGTTGCGGATGATAAGAGAGAAACTGGCACTCACCGGTACCAAGAACGGCTGCGCTGCCGGGGAATGCGGTGCCTGCACAGTCATGATGAACGGAGAACCGGTAAATAGCTGCATGGTGCTGGCCGCGGAATGCGATGGGGCTGAGATCGTTACTGTGGAAGGACTTGCCACTGACCGTCAATTGGATCCCATTCAGACGATGATGATGGAAACCGGCGGTGTTCAATGTGGTTTCTGCACCCCCGGCATCCTGATCACCGCCCGGGCACTTTTGGACCGGAACCCGAACCCCACCGAGTCTGAGATTCGTGAGGCGTTGGTGGGCAACCTGTGCCGCTGCACGGGTTATTTCCGGATCATCGACGCGGTCAAAAAAGCCGCGCACGCGGAAGCGAGGTAAACATGGTAACCAAGACTTCTGACAACCCTATTGCCCCCGTTGGTGAAAGCGTCACCCGCCTGGATGCGCGCGCCAAGGTTACCGGCAGCGCGACCTACGCGGACGACTTCCAGTTCGGCCCGAACCTTCTGCACGCGCGGGCGGTACGCAGCCCGCACCCGATGGCGCTGATCAAAAAGGTGGATACCAGCGAAGCCGAAGCCATGCCTGGCGTGAAAGGCATCGTCACCGGCAAAGATTTCGACGGCATGCTTGGCCTTTACCTGACGGACCGCTACATTCTCTGCCGCGACCGCGTTCGATATGTGGGGGATGCGTTGGCGGTGGTGGCTGCGGAGACGGTTGAGATCGCTGAAGAAGCAGTGAAGAAGATCAAAGTGGAATACGAAGTACTCCCGCCAGTGCTTGATCCAGAAGAAGGGATCAAACCTGGTGCCACGGTAGTTCACCCGGACCTGGGCAACTATGCCTACCCGAATTTCATCTTCCCCGAAGCGGGAACGAATATTGCCAACCGCTTTAAAGTCCGGAAGGGCGATGTGGATGAAGGCTTTAAAAAATGCGCTGCCATCGTGGAACGAAAATACAAGGTGCCGCATATCCAGCACGTTCCCATCGAGCCGCATGTCTCGGTGGCAAAATGGGATGAAGATGGGCATATCACCCTCTGGACCAGCTCGCAGTCACCTTTCGCGCAACGCAACTTGATCGCCAAAGCGCTGCATGTTTCCCAGGGTTCTGTGGAAGTGATCGCCCCGTACGTTGGCGGTGGTTTCGGAGCCAAAGCAGGCGTCAGTATGGAATCTCTGGCGGTGGTGGTTTCCAGCAAGACCAAGGGCCGTCCCGTGAAACTGGTGCTGACCCGCGAGGAGGAATTCCACGCAGCGTTCTGCCGTCAAGGCCTTGTTGCCCATTACAAGATGGGCTGCGATAAGGACGGCAACTTGATCGCTGTTGATAACAAATACTACTGGGATGCAGGTGCTTATACAGAATACGGTGTAAATATCACCCGCGCCAGCGGCTACTCCAGCACTGGTCCGTACCGGGTGCCGAATGTGCGCGTGGATAGCTTGTGTGTTTATACCAACCATCCAGTGGGCGGACCGATGCGCGGATTCGGCATGCCCGAAATCCATGTGGGTCTCGAGCAATGCGTGGACGACCTCGCGCACGAAATTGGTATGGATCCCTACGAGTTCCGTAAGAAGAATTGCGTCAAAGACGGGGATATCATCGTCACTGGTATGAAGATGCACCCGACCGGTTTATCGAAATGTATCGACGAGGTAGCCAAAGCGATAGAGTGGGGCAAAAAGGAACAGCCCACCGGACCCAACAAACGCCGAGGTAAAGGGATGGCCATCATGTGGAAGGCACCCGCCATGCCCCCCAACCCGGGCTCCAGCGCTGAGGTGAAATTCAACGAGGATGGCACCGTGGATGTTGCCATCGGTGGGCAGGAACTTGGACAGGGTACCTTCACGGTCATGGCCCAGATGGTCGCCTCAGCCCTGGGGATCCCCTACGAATGGGTACGCATCTCTACCCCTATCGATACCAAATTCAGCCCTTATGAATGGCAGACGGTCGCATCACGCCTGACTTGGTCGATGGGCAACGCTGTTCGACTGGCAGCTTTGGATGCCCGCAAGCAGATCATCGACCTGGTCTCCAAAGCCTGGAATGAGGACCCGGACAACCTGGATATTCGCAACGGGGTGGTCGTTTCCTATAAGACCGAAGAAACCCTGCCGCTTAAGGATATCGTTATCTATGGTATCCCAAAAGAGAACTACAACGGTTGGATGGGTGGTCCGGTTGTTGGACGGGGAAGCTTTATGCCTACTTACGTAACCGGGCTGGATAAGGATACTGGCCAGGGTGAACGCGCCGTGGTGCACTATACTACCGGCTGCCAGGCAGTCGACCTGGAAGTGGACCTGGAAACAGGCAAGCTGGATATTATCAAAGCCGTTAGTGCCTTCGATGTGGGCAAGGCCATCAACCCGGAGATGGTGAAGGGTCAGATGGAAGGTGGGTTCGTGATGGGAATGTCCACCGGGTATTTCGAGGCGATGCGTTTGAAGGGGGGCGTGATGCAGAACCCCAGTTTTGTGGATTACCGCATTGCCACCAGTACGGATATCCCCCTGAAGGTGGAATCCATCATCGTTGAGGTAGCGCAGGATGACGGACCCTGGGGTGCGCGCGGAATCGGCGAACACTCCATGGTTCCCACCGTACCAGCCATCGCAAACGCGATATACGATGCCATTAAGATTCGCGTGGGCGATCCACCTTTCAGCGCCGAGAAAGTCTACCTCGCCATGGTAGATGCGGGGATCGTCAAATAATTTATATAGCCTGTGCAGGTGATTTCTGCACAGGCTGGTTTTTTTGTGCAACTCTGGTATGACAAACGGGTTAAAGGAACTGAACAACATCACTTGAATTGTCAGACACATTTTCTTAAACTGGCAATGCAAGATGGATATACTCATCAAGAAAAAAAATGAATTAATCCCAAAATTCAAGGAAAAGGAGAAAATTCTATGAAACTGATCGACTTGACCATCCCCCTCGGTGTGGCAACCCCGGCCTGGCCGACTTACGAGCCTTTGCAGGTGAAATACTTTAAGCGCCTAGCACCCAATGGTGCCAATGGGCAATTATTGACCCATTCAAACCATCTTGGTACCCACCTGGATGGCGAGATCCATTTCTACACCGCTGGCAAGGATATCGCCGAGTTGGAAATGGATTACCTGGTGCACGATGCCGCCATTGTTGACCTGAGCGACGTCTGTGGGGATTATGACGTTTACACCAGTAAGATGATCGAGGACCGCGTTGAAGTGAAGCAGGGAGATATCCTGGTCATTCACACCGGTTACCACCATTTTGGCTGGGATCAACCCACTGCTGACGAAATCCGTTACATGGTGAAGCATCCAGGTCCTGACCAGGAATTCGCAGACTGGGCTAAGAAGAAAAAACTGCGCTGGATCGCGGTGGATTGTGGTTCTGCCGACCATCCCATGAACACCATCATCCAACAGTGGATGCCCCGCCAGGCCAAGCAGGCGGAAAAGGTGTTCATGAAAAAATTCGGAAAAACCTTGGGCGAGTTTTTTGATGATACCAAATACCAGCTAATGCATATCGATTTATTTCCGGAATCGATTATCCATGCGGAATGTTTCGGTGGGGATATTGATCTGCTGGTCAACCGCCGGGTACAGGTTGGGTTCTTCCCCTGGCGTTTTGTCGGCGGCGAATCCTGCATCGGCCGCGCAGTGGCCTTTGTGGATGATAAGGAATATGACGACCTGATGAATAAGAAAGAAAAAATGCCCAAGACGAAATTCGGGGATGCCTACGATCCCAAACACGTCGAAAGTTTGAATAAATTATCCAAAGCCAACCTGGCTTAATCAAAATTTCAGGAGATTAATAAAATGAAGTTCGATCTACCAACCAAAGCATCGCAGGAAACACTGGAAATCGATGCCCGCGAAGTGGAAGCCATGCTGCAGGGTCCTTCCCTCAAACTCAAACCCTTCCCCGGTGCAATGATCCCCCTGAAGGATGGGAAGACACTCTATATCCGGGAAGCGAGAATGGAAGAAGTGCCCATGATGCTGGCCTACCTCAAGCGCTTTTTGGATGTGGACCACGATTTTTATGATATCGTTGGCGCTCGTGTTTATTCGGAAGTTTTAGGCTGGTACCGCAAACGCCTGAAAGATCCCTACACCCTGGTGGGTTTGATCGATGGGCTTTGGGCGGGTTTCGCAAATGGCCGCCTCTTCAACGAAGATATCAACATCTCCCTGCACACCATGGCGCTGGTTCGCGGCGGCCGCATTGGTGCTGCCATGTATTACGCCAAAGCCTATTACGGTTTTGAGATCCTTGGAAACAAGGAATGGTGGGCGACCTACGAAAGTTACAACGGATGGTTGCGCTGGGGTCTGGGTATGGCACAGCCTTCATATCCCTGGCCAGATCAGCAGCATGAGCTGGGTGGTGCCAAGATCTATTACATCACCAAGAAATACTGGGATTCCACGGTGAAGGATTATGTCCGCCAGATGGTGGGTTCTGATCTTGACTTTAAAGTCCCAGCGGAAGTCGTGAAGGCCAACGAGGTCATGCGCGCTCCGGATGATATTCTTGTCTAGTTAGAACAACAAAAAAAGGTGTGGTTTTGTAGTGCACCCCAATTGTTAGACATGCATTAAGGTGACAAAAAGGACTGAGTTCGGAACTTAACAGGGCTCAGTCCTTTTAGTTTAACCTTTATTCGGCGATTATTGTAATAATCGACATAATCACCTAACTGACTAGTGAAGTGATCCAGGGAGGAGAACTTCTGATTGTGGAAGAACTCAGATTTTAGTATGCCAAAGAAGTTTTCCATTACGCAATTATCATAGCAGTTACCTTTTCTAGACATGCTTTGTCTGATCCCTTTGTCTTTGAGCATTTTTTGGTAGGGTCGCATTTGGTAATGCCATCCCTGATCGGAGTGCAGTATCAATTCAGAATGGTCAGGGATTTTCTGGAAGGCATCCCTGAGCATTTCAGCAACTTGGTGAAAGCTTGGACTCTTGGAAAGGGAGTAACTGACAATCTCGCCATTGAAAAGGTCCATGATTGGCGAAAGGTAAAGCTTTTGCCCAAACAGCTTGAATTCTGTGATGTCTGTTGTCCATTTTGCATTGGGTCTTTCAGCTCTAAAGTTACGTTTCAAGAGGTTGGGGGCGATTTTTCCCACTTCACCTCGATAAGCATGATATCTCTTGGGTCGTAACTTACAGGTGAGTTTTTCCTGCTTCATAAGCTTCATGACCAGCTTGTGATTGGTCTGAAACCCTCTGTGACGCAATTCAAGCGTTACCCGCCGATATCCATAACGGCCCTTATTCTCCAAGCATATTTTCAGGATCTCATCTCGTTCATCCTTGTGCTTTAGAGGCTCCGAGAGTCGTTTCAGGTGATAATAATAGCTGCTTCTGGGGACTTTCGCTATTATCAGAAGCAATTCCAGTGGATATTCTCGCCTTAGCTCAGAGATAACAGCTATCCGTTCTCTCTTTCGCTCTTTTCCCGCTCTGCAACCAAGGCGTTCAATTTTTTTAGGTAAGCATTCTCTGCCTCAAGATATTGAATCCTATCCAGTAATTCTTCTTCCCTGGTCTTTGGCTGTTTAGGCTTTGGTATGCTTGGCTTTCTGCCCTTTTTCTTGTCCTTTAGTCCCTCTATGCCATTTTGCAAGTATCTTTGCTCCCACTGCCAGACTGTTGATGATCCACTTATCCCTAATTGTATGCCCGCTTCCTGATAAGTAAGATTATTGTGATGCATATACATCAATACTTGGTATTTCTGCTCGGCCGTCAAGTGATATGCCCGATTCCCTAAACCACTTTCCCCATGCGCTTCCACCATCTGAACAATTCTACTCACTACCCTTTCACTCATTCCAAACTGTCTGGCTACCCTGGCGATACTCTCTCCTGCTTGTACTGCTTTGACCGCGGCTACTTTCTCTTCTAAACTGAATTTCGTCATAAAAACTGCACCCCTTTCGGTTGGTTTTTTGTCCAACTTTTGGGGTGCAGTTCAGTTTCCACGCCTTTTTTTATTTAATCGATAACGCCATTCCGCAGAAGGAGTCGATACCGGAAGAACTGCCGAAGGATCTAAGCAATTCGGCTGTTTCTGCAGGGGTTTTTTCTCCGGTGAATATGGAATCCAGAGATACGATCAACCGTTCATCTGCATCGCCGGAGACAGCAAGTTCGATCATGTTTGCGGAAAGCGTGGTGGTTTTCTGAATCGCAGTGGTGGACATCCTCGAATTTAGGGTTTCTAGAAGTTCAGGCTGCCACGCATGGGGATTCCAACGATTCATCGCTAACAGGAATCCGACCACCAGGTCATCACCCGAAGGAGTCAACCCGGAGCCTTCGCCGAGAAAACTTATTAGCTGGGCGACCAAATCCGTTAGGTTTTTATTATCCACGGCGTCGATAATGGAAATAAATCTTGGAAAGGTGAGATCATCCACTTTTCTCTCCACCCCGTTTTCCAGGATAGAACGAATAACAGAAATGAATTCCGGGGGATTGGAGCGGGTCAATAACTCCCGGGTGATCCCATTCATGATCATTAACTGATCGGCTTTAGAATTATGACTCTGCGAGGGTGGTGGTGTTTGAAAAACCCGATCCAAGAGTATCCGGATGGTGAACTCCAAGGCGGGAAATTTCACACATTCCTCACCGAATGAAGTGCAGTCATTCAAAACTACATCTTGGAGGAGCTCCGGGTAAGGATTCAAATTGATATTTTGCGGATTTATATATCGCTCTGAAGAAATAAAAACGACCCGACTGTTTTCCGTTTTGATGAAGATACCATGGGAGGTGTTACCAATCACGCTACCAGTTTGAGGTGTGATCGAGTCCTGGTAAGCCTGCGTTCCGCATTTACTGGCGAGTAATTCAGACATATTTGATAATCACAAAATGAAAAAACCGGAGGATTAACTCCGGTTTTTTTACGTTATTGAACTTTGAATGCGAAATAGACCTCATAGAAAAGTGCATTCGAGCAGTTGTAAAGTCCCCAGCGGGATATATAGTCACCTTTGCTGTTGGGCATGAATGCGGCGATATTGAATTCCGCCTTCTCGTTGGGTTTGGTATCTTTTGGCATTTTCAGGGTTGTTTCACCCCAAATTTGCGTTCCTCCGAACCACTTGAGTGTGTAGCATTTGGCTGTCCACGTGGTCGTACCGGTATTCAGGAAACCAAAAGTCAAAAGGATTTGTTCCCCGGGTTTGAAAACTTGATTATCGGCTGGAGATTGATACCCCAGGATGGCATGATCCCCGGTCTTGGATTCGGGTTGGGTTGGAACAGGAGCCTGCGCGGTCGGTGGAAGAATAACAGTAGGCTGGACCGCCAGTGTCTGGTCCACCGTTGGCAAAGCAGGCAGGGTGGGTGTTGGGATGGCTGTAGGAGTTGATTCCGGTGTACTGGTGCTGGTGGGCATTGCAGCGGCTGTTTCCGTCACCGCTGCCTGAATGGTTGCAGCTACCTGGGTATAGATCATTTCTGGCGATTGGGTGGGGGTGGTGGGTGTCCCGGAACTACAGGCTGCAACAAGGATTGATAATATAGCGGCAACCGGCAGCAGGATTATGGTTTTCTTTTTCATTCACTTACCTCCAAAATATTTGAAATGTGATTATATCCCGAAAGGTACACGCTCCGCATAAAAGCAATAGTTATAATATTATTCTAAGAATAATGAAAATACCCATTCAATCCAAAATCACCGGTGGTTTCTGGCAAGCGCTCTTGTCGATCAATTCTCATAGTGCGATCCACTTTCAATGGCAACAGCTGGAAAAAAGTGGCTGCATCGAAAATTTCCGTATTTGCGCAGGGAAATCGAATAAACCAAGAACAGGGTTCTTCTTCTCCGATTCGGATGCCTATAAATGGCTGGATGCCGCCTGCCGCATCCTGCGGCAAGACCCGCAACCTGACCTGCAAGCGCTGGTGGACGATTTCGTGAAAATGATCCAGTCTGCGCAGGCTGATGATGGTTATCTTTATACCTTCAACCAGATATTGTTTCCTGACAGTCGTTGGAAGAACCTACAGATCGAGCACGAGCTTTACTGCATGGGACACTTGATCGAAGCAGGAATCTCACACCGCCAACTAACCGGGCGAAGCGAATTTTTCTCCTCCATTCTGAAAATTGCTGAACTGATATGCAGGGAATTCCATAATTCGGATTGGAAGATGGTGGATGGACATGAGGAGATCGAGATAGCTCTCTTGAAACTTGCCGACGAAACCGGGCAGGAAAAATACCGATCCATGGCGGAAAAATTTCTATTTCGTCGCAAAGCGGGGTGGGGATACGGTTTTGTGTTTATTAAACAAGCAATTAATTCCTTGCACCGCATGAACCAGGTAGCCACGCTTCGAAGAAATGAATCGGCGAAGGCACTTGCCGATGAAGAATTCGTCCTGCCTTCACGAAACCAGCATAAGACTCCGTGGAGTATTTGGCCCCGGTTGATCCACAGCCTGCTGAGCGGAAAGTACGCCCAGCGGACTGCAGCCTTCAATATAGGGGATATGCCGGTTGGGCACGCGGTCCGTTTTGCATACCTGGAGACAGCTGCAGCGATGCTCGCCAGGCAGAAAGGAGAAACTAGCCTGATTCACGGGATGGAAAAGAAATGGGAAAGGATGGTCTCCCGCAGGATGTATGTGACCGGCGGTATCGGTTCGCTGCCTCTGATCGAAGGTTTCGGGCGGGATTTTGAACTGGATCCCGGTGTTGCATATAACGAAACCTGCGCCGCCCTTGGCAGCCTTTTCTGGAACCGGGAAATGGCTTTGGTGACAGGTAATCCCCGATATGATGATCTCTTGGAATGGCAACTTTACAATGCGATTGCCGTGGGCTTTGGGCGGGATGGACGTTCGTATTTTTATAATAACCCGCTCATCAGCGGGGGGCAGGTTCATCGAGCTGCCTGGTACGATGTTCCCTGTTGCCCTTCGAATATATCCCGAACCTGGGCTTCTCTGGGTGATTATCTATACAGCGCGGATAAAAACCGGATCACGATCCACCAGTACGTTTCCAGCGAGGCAATGCTAGATTTAAACACACCGGTAATCATTCGCATGGTTTCCGGTTTGCCCTGGCAAGGGGAGATTCGCATCAGATTTGAAGCAAAGAAAAAAGTTGACCTGGAATTAAACCTTCGCTACCCATCCTGGGCGGAAGACTCTGAATTATGGATGAATGGAAGCAATGTGCAAATTGCAGATGAAGCCGATAGAACCAGATCCTTCACTGCTGCGTGCGGGATCGAACAAAAAGGGAGAAGATTCCTCAAGCTTAAGGATTCATTCGCGGACGGGGACGATGTACTTATAAAATTCGATATGGCCATAAAAATTCTCCACCAGGATCCCCGCATACGGTCATGCCGGGGGATGGCTGCGATCTCGCATGGACCGGTCATCTATTGCCTTGAGGATTGCGACAATCCAGGCATAATCCTTCCTCCTCGGGTTCTTCCGAATTCGTTTCAGGCAGTTGAGGGTAAGGGTGATTTTGAGGGTATTCCGATAATATTGGGAAAATCTAACGAAGGTCTACCGGTTCGCTTCATTCCGTACTTCCTATGGGGAAATCGCGGAAAATCCAGGATGAGTGTTTTCTTCTATCCCTTATAAATTAAAAATTTCCCTGCCGAATTCATTCGGCAGGGAATTCGGTCTGGAGATTTGTGACCTAACCAGCTTGGGGAAGAAGGTTGGTATCCAGGTTGATATACTCCACTTCTTTTTCCTGCCGGAATTGGCGGGTATACAGCTGGTAATATTTCCCCCGCAATTTTAGAAGCTCAGAATGGGATCCGGATTCCGCGATTTTACCTTCTTCGATGACAAGGATCCTGTCTGCGCGACGGATCGTGGAGAGCCTGTGGGCAATAATGAAACTCGTGCGCCCGGACATCAGGGTTTCCATGCCTTTTTGGATCAATGCTTCGGTAAGGGTATCCACTGAGCTGGTGGCTTCGTCCATGATGAATATTTCCGGATTCGCAAGAACCGCCCGCGCCAGGCTGATCAGCTGTTTTTGACCAACAGAAAGCAGGTTGCCGCCTTCGCCCACGTTTTCATCATAACCCTTGGGGAGTCTGGTGATGAAATCATGCGCTCCGGCAAGTTTTGCAGCAACTTCGATTTCATCATCTGTGCTATCTAGCTTACCGTACCGAAGATTATCACGGATTGTCCCTGAAAAGAGGTGAGGTGTTTGTAGCACAACACCGACCCGAGACTGAATGGCTGGCAATGTATAAGTTGTATAGTCCTTCCCGCCGATACTGATCGTTCCGCTGGTAGGCTCATAAAAACGGCAAAGTAAGTTAACAAGGGTGGTTTTTCCTCCCCCGGTGGGACCGACGAGGGCAATTGTCTGCCCTGCTTTGATATGCATATTCAATTCCCGGATCACCGGCACATCCCTGGCATCAGAGTACGAAAAGGAGACATCCTTGAACTCTATCTCCCCACGCATCGATCCGGGATCCATGGAATTTTCCTTCTCAGTTACTTCCGGGATGGAGTCCTCCAAGGAGAAGATCCTCTCCGCGGAAGCGATCGCCTGCTGCATTTCGGCAAACACACGTGCAAGATCCTGTATCGGCCACATCATGAAGGTGATGTAGGAAACAAATGCCTGGATACCTCCGATAGTCATCCCGCCAACCTGCCCTTGGATGCCACCATACCAGACTGTGGCAGCTATTGCGAAGGATGAAATGATTTGCACCACCGGGAGGAAGAGCGCGCTCAACCAGGCTGCCCGGTAACTGGATCGGTACATTATTTCGGTTACCTCTCCGAATTCCTGCCGATTCTCTTTCTCACGTCCGAGAGCTTTAATGACCCGAACACCGGTTATCGTCTCGTTGTAGGACCCGGTGATCTTGGAATTGTTTTTCCGAACATCCCTGTATTCCCGCAGGATTCGTTTTCTGAATTCTATTGCTACATAGATTAACATGGGCAACATGATAAGCACGAGCAGCGCAAGCTGCCAATTAATGATCATCATGAAGATCATGGAGGTGATGATGCTCATTATTGCCCAACTGGAATCCACCAAACCCCAGGTGACCAGGTCCGCAACCCTTTCGGAATCGGATGTTACCCGGGACATGATCCAACCCACTGGCGTGCGACTAAAATAAGATAAGGATAGATCCTGGAGGTGGTTGAACATCCCCTTTCTCAAGTCGTATCGGATCCGTTCTCCAAGCATCCCGGCGGCATAGATCAAACCGAAAACGAACACCGATTGAACCAGGATCAGAACCCCATATATCGTATAGTAATAAACCATCACCTGGGTATCTTTCGGAACGATTCCTAGGTCGATCGCTTGCTTGCTAAGATAGGTAAAAACCGCGTCCATTCCAGCCACAATTAAAATGGCGATAAAGAATGTCAACGCCCATTTCCAATGCGGCAATAGCTGCCTGCCGATTCGCAAGAAAGTCTTGCCTGTGAACCGGGTTGCGAAATCCTCTTCTTCGTAGAAATCAGCCGACATTTCCAAGCTCCTTTTCGAGATCCAATTCCACCTGCGATTGAATCTCGTAAATCTTTTTGTAGATTCCATCCTCCCTAATCAACTCTGCATGTCTGCCGCGTTGAACGATCTGTCCATGATCCATCACCAGAATGAGATCGGCATTCATAATGCTCTGAATCCTGTGGGCAATAATAAAAGTGGTGCGGTTTTTCATCAGATCCACGAGTTTTTCTCGAATCTCCGCCTCGGTTTCGGTATCCACCGAAGATGTGGAATCGTCCATTATCAGGATACGAGGATTCTTGATCAGGGTTCGGGCGATCGCCAGGCGCTGTTTTTGCCCACCGGAAAGGGTGACTCCCTTTTCGCCAACAAGGGTGTGGTAGGCTTTGGGAAAATCAGCAATAACATCATGGATCGCAGCTGCCCGGGTTATCCCCTCTATATCATTGTCAGGAATATCATCCTGTATACCGTAGGTAATGTTCTCCCGAATCGAGCGGGAAAAGAGGAACGGCTCCTGTTCAACAATACCGATTTGACTGCGCAGAAAACGCCTTGAATATTCTTTAAGTTCAATTCCATCCAGCCGGATCGAACCGCTTGAATACTCATAAAAACGGGGCAACAAATTCACAAGACTGGTTTTACCTGACCCGGTGGAACCAATGAGTGCTACCACTTCACCGGGCTTGCAGCGGAAGCTGATATCTTCAAGCACCGGTTCGGTTTCGGCATCATAGGTGAAACATACATGTTCAAAAACAATTTCACCCTTAATGGTCTCCGATTCGACACGACCTTCATCCAAAGGTTCTCTTTCCTGCTTGATGATCTCCATTACCCGACCATATGAAACCATCCCGGTTGACATTTGAACGATGAGCCTGCCAAGATTCCGCATTGGAAAAATAATCCAGACGATCAATCCAAGATATGCCATAAAAGACCCGATTGAAAGGCTGCCTTCGATTGTCATCATTCCCGCGATCAGAAACCCTGCCAGCATCTGGAATCCGCAAAGAATATCTGTGATCGGCCAGAAATAGGCATGCATCTTAAGCAGATTCCGACCACGGATGAATTTCTCCCAATTGTCTTTTTCGAATTTCTCCATTTCATATTGCTGGCGGGCAAAGGCTTTTACAACCCGCACTCCGGCGAGATTCTCCTGGAGGGTGTTCGAAAGGACTGCTTCCTGTTCCTGGTAGAGCTCGTACGCTTTGGTAACCCGTTTAAAGAACCATATGGAAACCAGAACGATCGGTGGGACAACGATAATTGATATCCATGCAAGCCTGCTATTGAGGTTCAGGAGCGCGAGAAAATTGATCGTGAACAGCATGACAATACGTCCTACGCCGATCGCTTGGTCTGCGAAGAATCGGCGTAAGGCATCCACATCACTTGTGCAGCGTTCGATTGCTTCCCCGGTTTGGGTTTTATCGTGATAGGTGAAGGGAAGGTATTGCAGGTTATCGAAAAGATAATTGCGCAACCTGCGTGTGCTGCCTTCGGCTGTTCTCGCAGCCAGAACGCCGCTATAAAACGTGAACGCACCTTCAATTACAGCCAGAATGACAAATCCGAATGCAATGAAGGGGAGGGGGGTTGCGCCTGGTATCACGGGGAAATAACTGTCGATGAAATATCGCAGCAAAAGATAAGTGGATGTTTTTGCCAGGGCAGCCATACCCAAGCTGAGGTTGGCGAGGATATAAATCCCCTGGTAACCGGTGATCAGTCTCCATAAACCGGTGACCCGGTTCGGGGACTGAGCTTGTTTTAGATCGAAATTTGAGATTGATAATTCTGACATAGTCTCACCTATTAATACTAGTACTTATTCAAATAAAAAACCACGGGTCTGGAATGAGCCCGTGGTTGAAAAAGCGATAAAACTTCAACTTTTATACAGACGCACTCCGAGAAGGGAACGAAACCGCACCGCTGGACGCGGGTGTGTTTATGGGAGGGATGGGTGTAAATCTGTTCATAAAACAATCTTCCTTACTGGAATCGGATTCTAACACCAGGTCTTGAAGACCGTCAAGGTTTAATCTAATATTAATACTAGCTAACATTACAAAACCACGGGTGAATGTGGGGTTGATAAAACTCAGGTAATCAACTGGCAGGTCTTGCAAAGATAACTACTTGTGGATCCTGTCTTGATCTTCACGATGGGGGTTTTACACACAGGACAAGGTTGGCCTTCGCGATACCCCACCAGGATATCCTCGAATTGAAATCCGCCTTTTTGACCGAATAGATTGAGCTCATAGAAGGCACCCCCTTTATTCAAACTTGGTTCCAGTCCTCGGTGGATGGCTTCGATTAATCCTGTTTGTTCCTCCAGATTGAGGCTATTGGCAGGGCGGAGGGGATGAAGGTGCGCGAGGAAGAGGATATCATGGATGTATGCGTTGCCAATCCCGGCTATGCAGGTCTGGTCAAGCAGAATGGTCTTTATGGCTGTCTTGCGGTGACCGATGAGCATACTGAGGTCATCCACGGTCACATTCAAGGCATTCCTGCCCAATTTTGAAACCTGCGGGTGTTCGTTTATCCCTTCGCGAGAACAATAGTGGACAAACCCGAACCACCAAAAATTCACAGCCAACTGATCGCCATCCAGAAAATTAATCACCAGACGATATTTCCGGGGAAGGTTGTTATCTTTTATCAGTAGGATCTCTCCCCCCATCCCAAGGTTGAAAAGAAGACAACCCTTATCTAATTCAGTCAGGATCCACTTCCCCCGGTTCGTGGTTGAACGAATTTGAGCACCGCTAACAGATTTCTGAAAGTCTTCCGGTGCGATATTCAGACATTTGGGTTGGACGATTTTGACCGAGGTAATCTGTTTACCGGTAAGATATTCCTGCATTTCCTTCGCCCGGCTTGCGATTTCAGGAAGTTCCGGCATTTTTCCCTCCTGTAACTCAAAAAATTGAAACCATATGTAATCCCCACTATAATACTTGAAATCCCAAAATCAGAGAGTACTATGAAGATCATCGAAATACAACCTGAAGAGAAGGACCTGGTACGAGACTTCTGCGAGTTACCTTTTTCAATTTATAAGAACACACCTCAATGGGTCCCCACTCTCCAGGGGGAAGTTGAGGGCAAATTCTATCACCGGAAGAATCCGTTTTACCTGCATTCGGAAGCTGCATTTATTCTTGCTGCAGCTGATGATGGTACTCCGATTGGGCGCGTGGCAATCCTCAATAACCGAAATCACAATGAGTTTAACCAGGAAAAAACCGCGTTTTTCACGCTTTTCGAGTGCGTCGAAGATACGTCAGTTGCAGAAGCGATATTTTCAGCCGGTTTTGAGTGGGCAAAGGAACGGGGATTGAACAAGGTGAATGGTCCCAAGGGATTCACCGCGCTCGATGGGCTAGGATTGCTTGTTAAAGGATTCGAATACCGGCCAGCATTTGGAATACCTTACAATCCAGAATATTACATAAGATTAATCGAAAATGCCGGTTTTCAGGCCACTGGTGGGGATATTGCTTCTGGATTCCTGGACACGGACTCCACTTTTCCACGCGAGAAGATGCATGAGTTTTCACGCAGGGTGCAGGAGAAAAAAGGGTTGAAAGTGATTAATTTTCGATCCAGGAGCGATCTTCGGAAACTTGTCCCGCAACTTAAAGATCTCTACAACGGTGCGCTCGGCGGCACTCCAGGGGGGGTTCCTCTCACGGAAGAGGAAGCCAACCAAATGGCGGATCAACTCATCTGGTTTGCTGATCCCAAACTTATCAAGGTGCTGTATAAACGGGAAAAAGCGGTGGGTTTTTTGTTTGCATATCCGGATATTTCAGCAGCTCTTCAGCGGCGCAATGGTAAATTGTGGCCGCTGGGTTGGGCTGACTACCTCGCGGAAAGGAAACGAACCACATGGATCAACGTCAATGGCGCAGGTATCCTGGGATGAATACCGTGGGCAGGGGGGAACCGCGATTCTTTTTAGCGAGATGTGGAAGAGCGTGGAAGGCACACGATACACCGGCGGGGATATCGTCCAGATAGGCGAAGATAATGCCCGAATGCAGAATGAGTTGATAGGGCTGGGGATTACATTCCACAAAAAACACCGCATGTACGAACGTGCGATTTAAGATTGGAAAAGAAGGAATATCCTCCAAACTCGCACAATTCGGGATGTGATAGTTAGGTGCATTTAAAAACCATATTGATGAAATCGTTGGATCCCAAAAAAAGAATCAACTCGAACCTGAAATTGAAAACCAGTCGGGATCGTTCCCAACTGGTTTTTTCATTGGAGACCAGCCACAGCAAATGAAGCATTGCGGCGTAAATAGATCGCCGCCCCCTTCACTTATTGGGCGATGACGTAAGCTGCGATAATGTTAATTCGGCAACCCAAACTGCCGTAACACGCGACGAGCGAAAGCTTCTAGTTGTGCTTGCGGAGGAAAGCAGGGATATCCAGGTTACTTGGGTCCACCACTTTCGGTTCGTAATTCACACTTAGCATTGTCGGTTCATTCGGTTGTGCAATTGCGTGGACAAGGTCCTGAACCGCTGCGCCCAGAACCGCCGGTTCCTTGCGAGTTTCCATGCGGGGCAGGAAGGTGCGCAAGCCGGCGGAATCAAAACCCGTAGCAATTACTGTGATACGAAGATCGTCTCCCAGGTTGTCGTCGATCACTGCTCCGAAGATCAGGTTAACATCCGGGTGGGCGGTTTCCTTGATGATTGCAGCCGCGGTATTTACCTCGAAGAGGGTCATTCCCGGACCGCCGGTAACATTGAAGAGGATACCGCGGGCTCCATCAATGGTGATATCCAGGAGCTTGCTGGTGATGGCTTGCTCTGCCGCCAAACGAGCGCGATCTTCACCGGAAGCCTGGCCAACCGCCATGAGAGCTGCTCCGCCTTCGGACATGATGGTCCGAACGTCCGCAAAGTCCAGGTTTATGAGCCCGGGAACTGTGATCAGCTCGGAGATGCCCTGGATGCCTTGCCGGAGCACATCATCAGCCTTTTGAAAGGCGTCCTGAAGGCTGGCCTTCTTATCGACGATCTGAAGCAAGCGGTCATTGGGGATGCAGATGAGCGTATCGGCAACTTCCTTCATCTTCACCAATCCTTGCTCGGCGGATTGTTGACGCTTGGTGCCTTCAAAGGTGAATGGGCGTGTTACCACACCGATGGTGAGCGCGCCGATCTCCTTGGAGATCTGAGAGATGATCGGAGCTGCACCAGTTCCCGTACCGCCACCCAAACCGGCAGTAACGAACACCATATCGCTGCCCTTGAGGACCTCATAGATCTCTTCCGCGGATTCCTCGGCTGCTTTACGCCCGACATCCGGGTTGCTGCCAGCTCCAAGTCCGCGGGTGACCTTGTCTCCAATACGGACGCGAGTGCCGGCTTTTGAACAAAGAAGGGCCTGGGCATCAGTATTCACCGTGATGAACTCGATCCCGGTCAGGCCTTCATCTATCATGCGGTTGACTGCGTTACAGCCACCGCCGCCAACGCCGATCACTTTGATCCGGGCGAAGGCTTCCGACATTTGATTCTTACTAGTCTCCATTTTTCCTCCTAATGTGTGCAACATGGTCTGAGTCGATTAACTGGCCCCTCCAGGCCAGGGTAATCCTACGGAAGCATCCTTTTGGCAAAATCCCGCATTTTATCGATCCAAACGGGATTGATCCCTCTCGGAAGATGCATCTTGGCTTTTGGCTCCATTACCTGGTTCATGAGCATTGCCCAACGTAACAATCCAACACTGGTGGAGTAGGCGGGCGATTGCAGCTGATCCACCAACCCGACCAGGTTTTCCGGGCGTGCCACGCGCACTGGCAGACCGGTGACCTGGCTGGCGATATTGCGAATACCGGGTAGAAGGCTGGATCCGCCGGTGAGGACCATCCCCGCAGGCAGCAACCCGTCATACCCAGAGCGTTTGATCTCCTGCTGTACCAACTGAAATATCTCTTCCACGCGGGCTTCAATGATATTGGCCAGGTCTTTGCGGCTGACCTGCTCGGCATGGTCATCACCAAAAGCGCGCACGGTGAAGGTATCTTCTTTTTGGATATCAGCCTGAACAGCATAGCCGTATTGCTTCTTGACATCCTCTGCCTGGGAAAGTGGAAGGCGTAACCCGTGGGCGATATCGTTGGTGATAAGTGCACCGGCAACCGGGATCACCATCGTATGCCAAACATCACCGTCAATATAGATGGCAATATCCGTCGTGCCACCTCCAATATCGCAAACGACGCTTCCCATTTCACGCTCGGTCTCGGTCAGGACTACTTCTCCAGACGCGAGAGGATTAAGCACAAAATGTGAAACATTCACGCCGGCTGCCTGCACGCATTGGCGGATATTCTCCACCGTGGATTCCCCTGCGGTGATAATGTGTGCTTCCACTTCCAAGCGGTACCCGTGCATCCCGATGGGGGTACGGATACCAGTCTGGCCGTCCACGGTAAATCCACGCTGAACCACATGGATGATCTCACGGTTGTGCGGGATAGCCACCGCCTGGGCGGCATCCAGGGCTCGAGCGATATCGTCCTGATCGATGACACCCCCGGAAATCCCGGCGACCCCGCGGCTATTCACCGAGGAGACATGGGAGCCAGCCAGGCTGACCAGGGCGGAGGTGATCTCCAGCCCGGAAGTACGTTGGGATTTTTCTATGGAACGGGTGATCGCCTGCGAGGCTGCGGCGAGGTCTACGATAATTCCTTTTTTCAGACCCTGGGAGGGCTCAATCCCCACCCCAAGAATGCGCAGGCGGTTTTCTCCTTCGATGCGACCGACCAGGCTGCATACTTTGGTTGTTCCCAGATCGATACCGACGACAATCATTTCATCCATAAGGTTCTACTCCTAACGGTAGAAAGGCGCATCCACGTGTTCTACACTTATCATCGATGGAGTCACCCCTTGCTTCTTTAGTTCTCCTACAACTGCGTTGTAGATCACCATTTGCTGGTCGATCTTCGCAGTACTTAACCCAATATAAACCGCCCAACCATTTGAATCCACCCAGCCCAGCCCGTCAGAATCACTATAGGCAAGGAGTGTGCCGGGTGGCATTATTCCATTCAGCTTGTTTATCGCTGCAAGGATGGTGGCGTCCATCTGACTGATCATCTCATCCGGGGCGGGCGTTTTGGCCGCGATCGGTACTACCTCGCTGGAAAGCTCCTGGAGGATATCGTTGCTGACCTTCGATACCAGCGGGGGAGCCCCAGCGCCCTGAACTGTGATAGCGGGGGTGGCATCTCCCCGGGCGGGGAAAATGAACCCGTCTTGATCTATCCACATGGTCTTCCCGTTAAAAGTCCAGGCAAGCACAGGGGCGCGTTCGTTAACCGATAACTTAACCTTTGCGGGTAAGGTGACCTGGATCTTGACGTTCGCCAGATCCGGGTAATCGGTTGCGAGTTTCATGCGCAAAGCGGCTGCATCGATGGCATAAATCCTTTTATTGGAAACACCCAGGTCTTTTGCTACTTCCTCGGTATTCAAGCGTTGCAGACCTTCAATCGTCATTCCGCTGACCTTCATCTGTGGAGAGAAAAGGAAGAATCCTATACAAGCCATCATGAATAATGTAAGTGCACCGGAGAGGAACCGCCAGCCGATGTGGATCGGCGCGATAACCGGGAGGCGGACTTCCGTCCCGGTGGAAGCCAGGGTCATCGTATACGCCTTCCGTACGCTGGATTTTTCAACTTTCCGTGGGGGAGCCACCTGGGCACCAAAACGGCTGGTAACAGGAGGCATGTGGTGTACCCGGCGGGGAATCGTGTGGCTGGTGGGATTATTCACCTTCGTCGATGGTTTGAAAGGCGGAGGTGAAGGCATGACCGGACGGAATGCGTGAGGGTCTGCAGCTTCCTTGGGTGTGTTCTGGATATTCTGCCGCGCATTATCGACGTTATCGACGGCTTTTTGTGCTCGTTTTTGACGGAGCAACTGGGAACGGGGAGTGGAGGAGGACTTAAAGGGGTTCATTGCTGCTCCGATAAGTCCTTGCGGTTTGGTCCCTATCCGATTTTCGTTCCAATGCCAGCTCGATCAACTTTGCGACCAAATCAGCATATTTCAAACCGGTTGCTTCCCATAGTTTTGGGTACATGCTGATGCTGGTGAACCCCGGAATGGTGTTCAGCTCGTTGAGGTAGACCATTGAGGATTTCTTATCCAATAAGAAATCCACCCTGGCCATACCTGAGCAATCGATCGCTTTGTATGCCTCAACTGCATATGCTCGGATGCGGGACATTAATCCGGAATCCAAATCAGCTGGGATGACCAACCCTGAAGTGTTGTCAATATATTTTGCGTTGTAGTCATAGAATTCGCGCGAGGGGAGGATTTCTCCGGCGATGGAAGCCTGGGGGTCATCGTTTCCCAAAACAGAAACTTCTATCTCCCGTGCATCCACACCATGTTCAATTAGAATGCGGCGGTCGAATTGGGCGGCTTCCAATAACCCTTCCACCAGGTCGGAGCGGTTGCGGCACTTGGAAACACCCACCGATGATCCCAGGTTTGCCGGTTTGACAAATAACGGGTAGGGGCTCATCCTTTCAATATCTGCTATCGCAGATTCCATTTGGTCTGCCAGATGACGACGGGTGACAAGTATGGATTCCACCACTGGGATACCGCGTGAACGCATTACTTCCTTGAACACACCTTTATCCATGCCTGCTGAAGAACCCAACACACCCGCTCCCACGTAAGCCAGGTCGGCCATTTCCAGCAAACCTTGCAGGGTGCCATCTTCACCAAACGTACCGTGCAGTACTGGAAAGACAACATCGATCTCACTGATCGGTAAAAGACCGGATGGGGATACTTCATAGAGCCAAGGATTACCTGGCTCATGCCGGAGGGTGGCTGCTTTCAGATTGGTTAGCTCGTTCATTTCTAATGCTGTGATGACATCCACACCTGTGAACCATTTTCCCTCGCGGGTGATCCCCACCTGGGTGACATCGTAACGGGTAGGGTCGAGAACCGAAAGTACCGAGCGGGCGGACATGAGCGAGACATCGTACTCGCCGGAGCGGCCGCCGAAGAGAACAAGTACCTGTATCTTCGCGCTCATGACACCACTCCGATGCCGGGGTCGACTGAGGACCAATCCCCGACCCACTCGATCTCCAACTGCAGCTCGACGCCAGATTTCTGTTTCACAACCTTCTGTACTTCCTGAATGACCTGGTAATAATCCATGGCGGTGGCGTTTTCTGTGTTAACGAAGAAATTCGCATGGATTGGGCTCACTTCCACGCCCCCGATCTGAAACCCTTTCAGTCCAGCCGCTTCGATGAGCCTGCCAGCTTTATCGCCTTTGGGATTCTTAAACATCGACCCCATTGAAGCTCCTGGTGGCTGGGTGGAGCGGCGAATTTCGGAATATTCAGACATCTTGGTCTGGATATCCTCCCGCTTTCCCGATGTCACAGCTAAGCGTGTCGCAAGGATGATGACATCCTTCAACCCGCGCTTGAGAACGCTGCAGCGGTATTCGAAAGCCATTTTCGCCGCATCCCAGGTTTCCCTGCCAGAAGTTCGACTGATGACATCTGCTTCGATGAAATGGGTGCTGATATCCTTTCCATGTGCGCCGGCATTTCCATAGACAGCACCGCCTATTGAGCCAGGGATCGTACCTGCCCATTCAAGAGAAGCAAAATTCCGCAGCATACACTGGCGGGCGACGGTGCCAATGTTGGCGCCGCTCTCAACCCATACGGTGGGGGGTTCCATGTGACCATCGATCTTAATCGTATGGGCGTGATTGATAATGACCACCCCGGGGTAACCCTTATCACTGACCAGGATGTTCGCTCCGGTTCCGAATACGCGGAAGGGAATTTCCATCTCCCAGAGTTTTGAGGCCATGGTTGCCAGATCATACGCCGATTGAGCGATGAGAAATCCATCCGCCGGACCGCCAACATGCGCAGTGGTATAGTTCGCCAGGTGAACATTTTCCTGCAATCGTTCACCGAAAGCGCTACGCAATGCGGTCAGGTCCGTTTTGAGCTTCAATCCCATATCCTTTAGAGCGTATTGATCCTATCGATCAACCGGTGAACCAGCTCTTCCTTCTGCTGACCGCTGGTTGGTGAGGAGGTGGCATGCTTTTTGGGATCAAGCGGATCCTTGGAGGTGATGAACTTCAACTCCGGCAGAACCATGAACTGATCCTTCTGTGGTTTGTTGGCTTTATCCGTCATTTCTTTCACCTCTTTCTTTAAGAGCACTAAAGACGCCGGCAGAAATTCGGTCGGCATCCCCGGCAGATAGCACCAGGAGGACATCTCCAGGTTGCAGTTGTTGAAGTAGCAGTATCTGTGCCAATTCCAGCGATTCTGCAAATTGGACACGCGGGTGATTCATTTTTTGGACAATTGAAGCCGCAGAATATGAATTGCCGGATTCTCTGGCTGCGTAGATTTCGGTGACGATGACCTGGTCCGCATCTTCGAAAGATTGGGCGAATTCCTCTTCCAGAGCCTGTACTCGGGAGAATGTGTGCGGCTGCCAAACCGCCCAAATTCTCCGGCCGGGGTAACAGCTGCGCGCTGCCTGTAAGGTTGTTCGGATCTCTGTGGGGTGGTGGGCGTAATCGTCAATCACCACCACTCCGCCAGCCTCTCCCCGCACCTCAAAGCGCCGCCCGGCACCGTGGAATTCACTCAATGCCTGGGCGGCAGGAATCGGATCCAACCCAAGCTGGTGAACGAGCGCAAGCACAGCAGCGGCATTGCGCATATTGTGCTCCCCGGGAACAGCCAGATCGACCTGGCAAAGGAACTCAGCCTGCCTGCCATCATGCTGTCGAAGCAGTGAGAAGGTGTACCCACCCTGTTGGTTGATGGCTGCCTCACTGATGCGGTAATCAGCGGCTGGATGCGTGCCAAAAGTGACCGCCATGGTGCCGGCCAGCGCATCATCGATTAAGCTGTATGTACGAGGCTCATCCCGGTTGAGGACCAACAAACCGCCAGGCTGACATTTTTGGATGAACCGGACAAAGGCTGCCCGGTATTCTTCAAAGGTGGGGAAACAATCCGGGTGATCGTGTTCGAGGAAGGTGACGATCGCAACCCGAGGCTCGAGCCCGAGGAACATATTGTCATATTCATCGGCTTCAATCACGAAGAAATTACCTTCACCATAATGCGCATTCAGACCAAGATCTCGGACCTCGCTACCCAAGACGAAAGAGGGATCCTTGCCCAAGCTGGAGAGAACCCAGGCTGCCATGGCGGTGGTGGTGGTTTTCCCATGTGTCCCGGCAATTGCCAGGACATCCTGGCCGCGGGTTAGCTCGGCGAGCATCTGGTAGCGCTTAAATACGGGTATACCGGCGTTTCTGGCTGCAATCACTTCCGGGTTCTCGTCCCTGACTGCAGAGGAACGGATCACGATATCTGCACCGACCACATTCTTCGCATCATGACCGGTCACCACGTGAGCTCCAATCGATTGCAGCTCCTGGGCTTGAGGGGATAAAACCATGTCCGACCCACTGACAGTATGTCCTTTTTCCACCAGGACCCGAGCAATGGCGGACAACCCTGTCCCTCCGATTCCGATAAAGTGATAGTGAGTCATTAGATGAAAGCTCCTATCACGATAACGAAAGCGATTACTAGGGCGAAGTAGATCCCTGGCGGGGTGAGCACGGCAGGGGGTAACCGGTTGATCATGTTCAGGGTCAATGCACCACCCGGAAGAGAGGGATCGGGCGCGATCATGAATGGAAAGGGATATCCTGCTGAATTCAAATAGAAAAGGATACTGCCGACGATAAGATAGCCGTTCAAAGCGCCCAAGGCAGTTCCCCAGAATAGATTGCGAAACCTGCTGACCGGGTGCATTCCTTCAGTACGTAAAACCACTTGGGGAAGGGTGGGTGTGACATATCCCATGATTACTACGATCAACAATACGCCGCTACGCATGATAAACCGGGTGGTGGGATTGGCTGAAAGCACCATGTTTCGATAGAAAGGCACATATGTTTCCAACAGAAGGTTTAGGAAAATACCTACAATTGCGCTGAGCGAAACGATGAATTCCTTGGTTCTTCCCCGGGTGGCACCGATGACCGCGAGAAGAGCGAAGAATATCCAGAAGAGTGAGAAGAAGCTGATCATTATCCGCACTCCTTCTTCCTGGCAGTTTCGAGAATGAGATCCGCAATCCCCCGCGCGGCATCCGGGCGTGCGATGGCTCCCATGGAAGAAACCATTTTCTCGATCCTGCCCTTATTCGAAAGCAATTCCTTGATCTTATCCGTGAGCATTAGTGGCAGGAATTTATCTTCGATGATCACTGCGCCACCCGCATTCACCAGGTGGTCGGCATTGACTTTTTGATAACGCCAGGCATATGGATATGGCACCAGAATGGCAGGGAGGTCGAAGAAGGGAAGTTCTCCCAGGGTGGAGGCACCCGCCCGGCAGACGACCAGGTCAGCAGCAGCGAGAGCGGTTCCCATTTCCTCGTGCAGGTAAGGGAAGGGGAAATAATTTGCTCTCAATTCCTCATCAAGACTGGCCGCGGCGAAGGATACACTTTCCCAATCCAGTTGACCGGTGAGATGAACCACCTGGTAACTTGCCAGGAGTTCATTCAAGCTGGCAAGGACGGCCTGGTTGATCGATCGTGCTCCTTTGCTGCCGCCGTAAATTAAGATCGCCGATTTCACTGTATTCAATCCGAGAGACGCTTTGGCTTCATCCTGGGGGATTCGATTGAAATCGTTTCTGAGGGGATAACCAGTGATCACGATATGTTTGTGATGTCGAAAGAACGCTGCGGATTCGTCAGCAGAGAGCGCGATTGAATCGGCGAATCTAGCCAGAAATTTTAGTGCGAGGCCTGGTTCGATATCTGGAACATACAGTGTGATTGGGTACCGCCTGCCGGCGTAAGCCATGGGCGCAGCCACATAACCCCCGGTGAAGAAGAGAACATCCGGTTGGAACTCGTTCAGGATTTTCCCGGAGGCGCGAATACCCTTCGCAAGCTGGGAGATATTTCCGGGCAATTTACGCAGACCCACACCGTGGAGCCCCGCGGCGGGTATGGCACGGTAGGGGAGATTACGACGGGTCACCAGGTCAGCTTCCATGCCGCCTTCACTCCCAACCCAGAGTATCTCGGAAATCCTGTTACCGAGTGCGTCCAGAACGGACAGAGCGGGGTACACGCCCCCGCCGGTCCCCCCGGCGCAGATCAACAACCGCATTATTGACACTCCCTTCCTTGTATTCCTTCATCTTTTCCGATGTCCGGTTCACACTAAATAAGATGCCTATCCCGACCATTGCTGTAATGAGACTGGAACCTCCTGCGCTTATCAAGGGCAGTGCGTTTCCTGCAAACGGCATCATATTCACCATGGCGAGCATGTTGACCATGGCCTCAATGAAGATCCAAACGGAAACCCCGGCAGCCAGAAGCTTGCCAAAAAGATCTGGCGCGTTCTCGGCGATATATAGACCGCGCCAAAGAATTACCACATACAGAACGATGATGATCAGGCTGCCAAGAATCCCGGTTTCTTCAGCGATGACCGCAAAAATGCTATCCAATGGGGCTACGGGGAGGCCGGTGAACTTCACCGAAGATTGACCGATGCCCACCCCAAAGAAGCCTCCATGCACGATGGCTTCAATCGAACGGATCACCTGATCTGTCGCATTCTGAGGGTCCTGGATACCAGCGATATACCCCTGCAAGCGTGCGCGCCCGGATGGATAAACCGATACGGCAATCCAGGCGGTGATGATCGCGATCACAGTGATCAATACGATCTGGCGAAGTTCTCCACCTGAGATATAGAAAAGGAAGCATGAGAGCAGAACGACCGTGAAGGCCGCGCTGATATCGGGTTGAAGAACGATCAAGCCTGCCATTATGCCGATGATGGCTGCCAAAGGAAGCAGGCCAAATGAAAATTCGTTCAATTTATCCCGTTTGGAATATAGCCAGAGTGAGAGGTAAAAAACAGTTGCCAGCTTGGCGAACTCGGATGGTTGCACCGAACCACCAAAAAGAGTGCGGTTGGCACCAAGGCGGGTTTCGCCGATCCCAAGCGCGACCAGGGCAAGCATGATTAAAACAGCAAAGGTACCTAAAACGATCAGCTTGCGAAACTTGTGATAATCGATGCTGGAGATGATCACAGCGATCCCAATTCCAGCAGCAAAAAAAAGCAGTTGCCGCCAGAACATGGAGTAAGGAGAGCTGTAGAAGATCATAGAGAATTCCCAGCTCGAGGAATAAACAAACACCAACCCAATCAGGCTCAACACGATAAGTGAGCAGAGCAGGGGCACATCCACCGCGGCATGGTGCCGATTGGACCGGCGAGCCGAAGCGGCAACAGGGGTATCGGGAGTTATGTAAGCTGATTCACCCATGATCGAAATGATTCTCCGCGTTGTTCAAAATCTTTGAATGCATCGAAGGATGTGCCGCCCGGTGAAAAAAGAACCACATCTCCTTCTTCTGCTGCTTTATCCGCCATTGCCACAGCATCCTCCAGGCTGAAACATTGGCTCACACTATAAGGCCTTCGGTCGGGGTTTCCTTCACCGATTACCGGGGCAACCTTATCAGCCAACTCGCCAAAGATAACCACGTGGTCCACCCTTTCTTTGATCAAGTTGGCAAGATCCAACCAGGGAAGATCCTTATCCCGTCCGCCGAGTATCAGGACAACGGGTTCCTCGAAGGAACGGATTGCAGCCGCAGTTCGTTCGGGAGCCGTGGCAATGGAATCGTTGTACCAGCGCACTCCCCGAAGATCCCGTACAAATTCCAACCTGTGCGGTACTCCCTGGAAACCATTTATCCCTTTGGCGATTGCCTCCACGGGAAATCCAGCTGCCATACCGATGGCGCTTGCCGCCAGCACGTTCAGCAGGTTATGCCTGCCTTTGAGCAGGATATCCTTGGTTGCGATCAACTGCGTTATGCTGCCTTCGGAAGTAAAATTGATCGATTCGCTTTCGGAAAAGGTTCCACAAAAAACCCCATCAGGAGATTCAATACCGAAAGAAACCAGCTTACCCTTGACCCGATCTTGAAGCGCCCAGGAGCCGGAATCTTCACGATTAAGAATGGCGAGATCGCTGCTTCCCTGGAAATCCAGAATGCGCGCTTTTATTTCTGAATAAATTTCCATCGTTCCGTGCCGGTCGAGGTGGTTGGGTGTGATATTGAGAACTGCTCCGATGTCAGGAGAGGCAGTCATCAACTCCAGTTGGAAGCTGGAAAGTTCCAGTACCACGATATCCTTGGGTTTTATCTCATCAACGACATCCAGGAGGGGATTGCCAATGTTCCCTCCCACCCAGGCTCTTCGATCGTCCCCGGCAGCTTGAACTGCCATTCTTCCAACCAGAGTGGTAGTGGTTGTCTTTCCGGCTGATCCGGTGATCCCTATGACAGGAGCCTTAACCTCATCGAAGAAAATTTGCGAATCGTTGGAGAGGGGTATCCCATTCAATCTGGCTTCGGAGATGAGAGGCAAGGTTAGTGGGACACCACCGGAAACGCAGAGAAGATCCGTTCGTTCCAGGAGTGAATCGGGGTGACCACCAAAAACACAGGTAACCCCTAAAGCTTCTGCTTCTCTGCGGATTTCGGCCAGCTGGTCATCCGGTTGCTGGTCGTTGAGGGTGACAGCAGCTCCGTGGGAGGAGAGAAAACGCGAAAGCGCAAACCCCTGGCGGGCTGCGCCGATCACGAGAACGCGTTTACCCTCCCATTGGCTCATCATCAGATCACCACCAACGCCACGCCCAACATCGCTGCGATCAGGCTAACCAGCCAAAAACGCTGCACGACCTGGGTTTCCGACCATCCCATAAGCTCAAAATGAAGGTGGATCGGCGCCATCTTAAAAAAGCGTTTGCCTCCAGTTGCGCGGAAATAAAGCACCTGAATGATGACGCTGAGAGCTTCGCTGACCGGGATGAAGATGATAAGAGGAAGCAATAACCATTGTCCGGTCATCAACGCGATAACGCTAATGGTTGCACCCAAACTAAGCGAACCGGTATCACCCATGAAAAGCTCAGCCGGGTGAACGTTGAACCACAGGAACCCAAAGATCGCACCGACCATGGTGAAGCAGAACCTACCCACGAATGGCTGCGCTTGCAGCAGGGCGATACCACCATAAGTTGCAAAAGCTGTTGCGCATATCAGACCGGCCAACCCGTCGAGGCCATCGGTGAAATTGACTGCGTTTGAACCACCAACAATAATGAAGGCGGCGATCGGAATATACCAAACACCGAGATTAAAAACTTCATCCACACCCGGCCAGAACATCTGGGGAGCGCGCATGAAGTAGCGTAAAGCGAAGGCAACGATCAATGCCAGGATGACCTGGATGAGAAATTTCGTACGCGCCCGCATACCCAAACCGCGACGGGAACCCCGGACACCCTCCCAATCGTCCATTGCACCCAGCGCGCCATAGGCGACCATAACCAACATAGGGAGGATTACCGAGCGGCCGAGGACATTCAAACCGGTAATGGAAGCCGCGTTCAGAAGGACTGTAAGCAGTACAACAGGGACGATGATCATCACACCGCCCATGGTGGGAGTGCCCATTTTAACTTTGTGGCTCCCCGGTTCCTCCACCCGGATGAGCTTGCCGATCTTGAAATGACGCAGCAGCCGGATGAGTGGTCCTCCCCAGATTATCGCCAGCATGAAGCTGAGCGCGCTTAAGGCGATAGAAAGAGGAGCTTCATTCATTCTTGAACCTCCAGAGCATGGACGATCCGTTCCATCTGCAGACCGCGGGAACCTTTCACCAGGATCACATCCCCTTTGCGGATGATGCTCTGTAGATAAGGAACGGCCTGTGGGGCGTCTTCAAAAAGTTGAATATTTTTGGGTGAGTAACCCGACCGGGTGGCAGCATCGGCCATGATCTTGCCCCGCGAGCCGACAAGAACGATAAGAGCCGCGAACTGAGCTGCGCGGACCCCGACCATTTCGTGTCCACTCCGTTCGTACTGACCAAGTTCAAGCATGTCTCCCAGAACAACAATCCGGCGCCCGTCCATTTGATCCAACAAATTCAATGCAGCCAGGGTTGATTCGGGGGAAGCATTGTAAGTGTCATCCAGGATCAGCGCGCCTTCCCTGGTATGTGCCATAACAAGGCGAAGCTGGGAATGACCGCTTTGAAGTCCATGAATGATTTCCCCCCAGGAGAGCCCTTCGACCAACCCTACCGCGGCAGCCCGGAGGGCGGTATGCACGGAATGCTCCCCAATCAATGGCACTCTCAGGTTGAGAGCCTCGTTTTTGTGGTGAAGCCGGAAGCGGATACCCTGCAGTCCCAGCCCTTCGATCTCATCTGCCCAGAGATCGGCTTGTGAATTCAATCCGTAAAAAAGAACCCGGGCACGGGTAATTTCGGCCATGGGACGAACGAAGGGGTCGTCATAATTTAATATGGCAGTCCCCACCGGGGAGGCGGGTAAAGCCTTGTATGAGCTCGGATTTTCCGCGGGCGATCTCTTCCTGAGAGCCAGCGCGTTCTGCATGCACCGTACCAATATTGGTTATCACACCCACCTGCGGTTCTGCCAGGTCACAGAGAAAAGTGATCTCCCCCGGAACGTAGAAGCCCATTTCCAGCACAGCCCGCTGGCAGCCGCTTCCAAGCCGAAGGAGAGAAAGTGGAAGCCCGATCTCATTATTTAGGTTTCCCCTGCTTTTCAAGGTCGTGTACCGTTCATTCAGCACGTCAGCGATCAGTTCCTTGGTAGTGGATTTTCCTACTGACCCGGTGATCGCTACAATGCGGACATCCTGTTTTTTCCGCCAGTGCTTGGCAATTCGCTGAAGGGCTGCGAGAGAGTCATCCACCAGGATGCAGAATGGAGAATCTGGAATATCCAGGGCGGTGCCAGGTGCGATCTGCTTGCGGAGATCCAACTGGCGGTAACTGGCGGATACATCTTTCTGCACAAGCGCAAGATCTGCTTTTCGACGGAATGCCTCACCGATGTAATCATGACCATCCACCCGCTCACCGGGAAGTGCGACGAATAATCCACCCGGGATAACCTGGCGGGAATCGATGGCTGCCTCACTGATGACCCTTCCGGGAAGATCAGGTCGGAAACCAAGCAGCGCTTCAAAAACATCCAGGATATTCAACATTTTTGGATTATTCCTGGCTGGCAAGCTGCTGCCGGAATTCCTCTGGGGGTATATTCATGAGAACGACTACTTCCGCGACGATATCGCGGAAGAGAGGTGCTGCAACAACAGATCCCCATATGGAGGATTTTGGTTGTTCCAGCCAAACGTAAACTACGAATTTTGGATTCTCAGCGGGACCCCAACCGATGAAGGAGGCGTTCGTTCTCCCCATGGTGTAACCATAGGGAGTCGGGATTTCTGCAGTACCGGTTTTACCCGCCAGGCGGTAGCCATCCACGAGCGCTTTGGAGGATTCGATTTCCAGTGACTGCGCAAGAAGTTCGGTAATAGTGGCGGCGGATTCCGAAGTTATGGGAGATCCAACCACCTGTGGATAAACATTGTATTGAACCCCATCACGAACGATCGATCGAACAATGTGGGGTGCCATCATCTTGCCCTCATTCGCGAGTGCGGAAGCTGCCATCAGGAATTGAACGGGAGCGACCGCGACACCCTGCCCAAAGGATTGGGTTGCCATGGTGGATTTTGACCAGCCAGGATCGCCCTGCCCGCGGAAGGGGAGGTAAGCTTCTCCAGCCAGATCAATGTTGGAGGGGCGCCCAATGTGAAAAGCTGCCATATATTCGTCGAAAGTTTGAGGACCAAGCTGGAGTGCAATCCACGCCAGGCAGACGTTCAGCGAGTGCTGCATGCAGCCGATCATGTTTACCGGGCCGTAAGCCTGGTCGTCCCAGTTGTAGATCTCATAACCATCCACGTTTAAAACCCCGGTATCCAGGAAAGGAGTTTCCGGTTTAATGATGCCTTTATCGATGGCTGATGCCATGGTGAGGATCTTGAAGATTGATCCAGGCTCGTAGATGGTACCGACAGCGGTGTTGAAGTGGGTGGGATGCTTGAATACTTCCGATGCGGTCCAGTACTGGTTGGCGTCTATGCGCGGGGCGGTGGCCATCGCAAGGATCTCACCGGTTTCCGGATCCTCGACGATCGCGGTTCCGGAGAGAGCACCATGTGCTTTCACATGTTTATCTAGTATTTCCTCCACTTTCGACTGGATCTCCCGATCGATGGTGAGGACCAAGTCTGATCCTGGCGGGGTGGAGGGTAGTTCGGACTGCTCATATGGATTGCGAGAGACGGTGAGCTGGATGGGCTGACCGGCTAGTAGATCATCATATTGACCTTCCACCCCGTAATAGCCATGCGCGCTGGAACCTTCCTTATATGGAAAAAAACCAAGCACGTTTGCGGCCAAAGTTTTCTCCGGATAAGAGCGAACCAGGCGGGGGGAATACAGCAGACCGATCAGGCTGGGGGCGGATCGATCCCGTCCTGCAGGATTTACTGCTGAAAACTGGGATTGGATCTTTTTGACTACGTTTACCTTCTCGGGGAAGGTGTAATCCATAAGCGACACATAACTGTAACCATGAAGGCGGGCATTTTCAACTTTGCCATAAATCGTTCGGGGATCAATTTTGAAAACGGACGCGAAGGTTTCTGCGATCGAATTCACATGGTACCTTGAACCCATATCCAAGCCGATCTCATACACGGTCTTGTTTCCAGCAAGCAGGTTTCCCCACCGGTCATAGATGGAACCCCGCTCTGGGTAGATCGTTTTAACCTCGTATCCGTATTTCTCATCCGCCATTTCGCTTAGCTCGCGATGGACCGCACTGGTTTGGATATTGATCATCTGACCAATAATCACAACTCCCAATAGGGAAAGAATTAAACCGAGGAAGGCAGTTCTTGAAAGAACGGGGAATTTCATAACGTCACTGTCCTGCCGTCCCGCTCACTTGGGCGAGCCCGTGAAACATCCAATCCCAGAGCGACTCGGTATAGGTGGGTTTGATGACGGGTTCCGGCATGTTCAATTCGCCCGGCGCTGCGGCAAGGACGGCAGTCTGTTTACCGGAATAACCCGGAACATAGAGGAATGTCACCTGGTTTGGGGAAACACGCTCGTACCCCAATTCCTCGGCGCGTGCGTGCATTTTCTCCACAGAGGTGGTGTTCGCGATATTCGTGCGCATGCTGGCGATTTCCTGACGGAGAGATTCCCTTTCATCGTTCATCTCTCGAAGTTCCAATCCCGCCGTTGCTGCCTGTCCGCTTATGCTGAGAAATAAGCCGATAACAAGGAATAATCCGGCGGTTGCGATAAGGAAGCCGCCGATACCGTGAAATTTCCTCCGCCAAGGCGCCTGCTGGTACGCTTGCATGATCCTGGAAGTCATTTGCTACCATCCTCAACCATTAAGAGATTAATTGAGAATATCGGTGCAATGGTCATGCCAGCCCCACTTTCTCGGCAGCCCGCAGTCTGGCGCTTCGCGAGCGGGGATTGGTTTTTATCTCTTCATCAGAAGCGGTAAAACCTTTCCGGTTTAGATCCTTCAAGCAGGCAACATGACCGCAGGTGCAAACCGGCTGACCGGGAGGGCAGATGCAATCGCTGGATTCCCGGCGGATGAATTGTTTGACCAGGCGGTCTTCCAGGGAGTGAAAGGAGATCACTGCCAGCCGTCCGCCAGGTTTCAACGCCTCCAGCGCCCTGGGAAGCGCTTCATCAATTGCCTGCAATTCCATATTGACCGCGATGCGAATGGCCTGGAAGGTGCGTGTGGCAGGGTCGATGCGACCATGGCTGGTGCCCAGGCTACGGCGGACTATGGCAGCCAGTTCACCCGTGGTTTTCACCGGCCGCGAGGAACAGATGGCTTTTGCGATCCTTCGGGATTGTCTTTCTTCGCCATATTTCCAGAGGATTTCCGCAAGCTCCTCCTCAGGGAGAGAATTAACAAGAGACTCCGCGGTAACCGGATTACGTGGATCGAAACGCATATCCAGCGGTGCATCGGTTTTAAAAGAAAATCCCCCCCGGGGATTATCCAGTTGCATGGAAGAAACTCCCAGGTCGAAGAGGACCCCATCCACTTCGTCCCACCCGTTCTCATACATTGCATCCAGGAGGTCGGTATAAGAACGGTGAGATATGCTTACCCTCGCACCATATTCTCTTAACCGGATTCTGGATAGTTCGAGAGCTGAAGGATCCAGGTCCATCCCCAGTAGACTCCCAGTGGGGGAAGAGGCTTCCAGGATGCCCTGCGCATGCCCTCCCGCACCCAGGGTGCCATCGATATACCGCCCGCCATCCCGCGGCGCGATAGCTGCCAAAGTTTCCTCGAAGAGTACCGGCTGGTGGGCTTGCTGGGGGACGGCGGCCGATGTTTGCATAGGGGTGCCTTAAAGATCCAACGCGGAAAACCTTTGCGCGTTGGTCTCATCATCCTGTAGACGGGATTCCTGCTTCTGCCAGTTCCCGGCAGACCAAACCTCGAAATACTCACCCATGCCTATGAGCAGGGTCGTGCCAGTCAGATCGGCGGTGTCGCGTAAAAACTGGGGAATAAGAATGCGGCCGGCTTTATCGAACTCAACCGCGACTGCATTGGAAAAGATCAACCTGCGAAGGTCGCGGGCAGCCGAATCGGTCATACTCATGCTGTTCAGGTTTTGATAGATCCGCTGAAAATGAGCTCCGGTGAGGACGATCAAGTTGCGATCGAAACCCCGGGTGATATAGGCACCGCTGGCCAACAGCTCGCGGTAGCGGGCGGGGATGATCAGCCTGCCTTTTTCATCGATGGTGTGTTCGAATTGACCTAAGAACATTTGTTCTACCCTTTATATTACGCCGGAACGCCGGGGAGGCCGGCGTTCCACTTTCACCCACTATTTACCACTATTTACCACAGTATACGCAAAAAGCAGGCAATATGCAAGTGGCAATTCCACTTTTTTGACGAAAAATGGGGAAACTTACCAAAATGCAAGGTGCAAAAACCGTGCCGGAGGGAGTTTAAGAAAACTTTGCGCTGGATAATAAAAAAAACCGCCGATTTTCACCGGCGGTTTGCTGCTGAAGAAGTCCCGTTTATCATTTGGGTCGTTTCATTACCAGGCGGTAATCCTCAGAATCCACGTGGGCAAGATCGGTGAAGATGGGGGAGAAATTGGCACTAATAAGTTCCCAGCCCTCCTCGCCGCGCTCATTTACAAAATCGTATAACGATACTCCCTGGATCCATTTGGGAATTTCCTTGCCGTTCACGATCCCAACCTTCCAAACATCCCCCACCCGAAAAACTGTCAGAAACAGATACTCCCACTTTTGCATGTTACCCCTGCCTGTACATTCGAAGATTAAGAGATTGTACCATCTTTGACCAATTGAAAGCTGTGTGGACCCTCGAAGTAATTCTCATTATCAGGAATAGTCGAACCGGTTGCCCATCCAGAATTTTCGCCAGCTGCCCCGGGAGGAGAGGGCAGCCACCAGGATATAAACGCTGGCAGTAAAGAAACCAAGGGTCATCATGAAAAAAACCCAAACGATCGACCGGAGAGCCGATCGTTCCCGGAATATTATCCAACCGGAAAAAAAGATAAATCCGGTGTATAAGTCAACCAGCGAGACGATTCCCCAGGGTAGCTGCAACAACGCAGCACCTTCCGCAAAGAAATCACCCGAAACAAAGGCAAAACCCAGAATGCCTGTCATTGCCAGAATACCAAGAACAGCAAGAAAGATCACAATTTTCATTTCGTCACCCCATTCATAAATTACTGCTTTTTCCGTGGTGGCATTGGAATAAATGCACTGGTGTTTTCAACATATTCCCGGTACCCGGGTTTGGTCTCTTTCAAGGTTTTTTCAAGGAGTGCCACACCAGAGACCCGGATGAGCAACAGGGTCATGATCACCGGGCTGATTACTGTCCACCAATACCCTGCGGAAAGTGCGAAGAGAAAAAACCCCCACCATTGAAAGGCATCGCCGAAGTAATTTGGGTGACGGGAATATTTCCACGCACCACTATCTAGCACCTTGCCTTTATTCTCCGGGTTGGATTTGAACCGGGCTAGTTGATAATCCCCGGCGGCTTCGAAATAGAACCCGATGATCCAGACGGCCAGGCCAAAAAAATCCAAAATGTTCAGAGGTCCGTTTGGGGAAACCTGGGCTGCGATAACAGGCAGGGAGATGATCCACATTAGAAATCCCTGTAGAAGGAATACCTTGAATAAGCTGCGGTACCACCAGGATGGGCCTGCCTCATTGCGCCATTTCTGGTAGCGGAAATCCTCTCCCTTGCCCTTGTTTCTCAGGAATATGTGGATAGATAAGCGAAGTCCCCAGATGGTTACCAGAAGAACGGAGAGGATTTTTCGGGGAAGGTACCCTTCCGGGAATAGAGCGAAGGTCAGCCAGGCGATCAGCACAAAACCGGTCCCCCAAAAAATATCCACGATGGATGAATTCTTTAAGGCAAGGCTGATCAGCCATAGGACCACCATTAAACCCAATACCAGGAATCCTGCAGTCAGAAACGCGGTGATGAACATATAAGTGTCTACTCCCTTGCCTGCACTGCCACCAGGCCGATTCCGCCGGGTCCGACATGAACGCCGATCACAGGGGTTACCTCGCCGGTTATGGGTTCTGAACCGCTTGGGACATATCTGGCGGTTTGATCTTTAAATTCTGCCAGGCGTTCCTGTGCCGCTGTATGCAGGTATGCGATCTGTTCCAATGGTTTGATCTCCTCAAGAGTTGTGATGATCCGCTTGATGGAATTTTTAAAGGTGATTACCCGCTCGAATTTGAGTTCACCGGCGTGCATTATGATGAGGGGTTTAATGTTGAGCAGCCTGCCAATATTATATTGGGGGCTGGAGATCCGCCCACCGCGGTGGATGAATTCCAGGGTGTTCAAGGCTGCGAAGGACCAGGTGCGTTCGCGCAGTCCGCTGCACACATCTATGATCTCCTGCAAAGCTCTCCCCTGGATTTTTTCTTTTGCGGCTGCCAGAACCTGCAACCCGATCCCAAGGGAGATCTGACCACTATCGACGATCCTGACCGGTACCTCCCGGATCCCTTCCGCGGCAAGTTGGGCCAGGTTCACCATATTCGATAGAGACCCGGCGATATGGATGGATATGATCCCCGTTGCCCCTTTTTTTATCAGCTCCAGGTACCTGGTTCGGATCATTTCAACCCCGGGGGTCGAGGTGGTGGGGTGTTCGGTCAACTGGGGCAAACGGGTGTAGAAATCTTCCCGATTAATATCCACCCCATCCCGCAGGCTCTTCCCTTCCATATTAATGAATAGGGGAATCACCTCAATACCATACTTGCTGATAACTTCCTCTGGAAGGTCACAGGCACTATCGGTGACTATCTGTATCGCCATTTCTTTCACCTCACAGCAGTAATATGATCGCAAAAACTACTTCGATCAGGAGGCTGATGATGTTCGAACGGTCGTAGGATTTATCAATGAGGATGGAAAACAACCTTGCCACAGCAATTGCCAGGTAACCCCAGCCGAGCATTTGGAAGGCTATTTGGGATTGCGTTACCAGGGGGAAAAGGCCTAGCGCAATGAACAACCCGCCAAAGATCGAGCGGAATTCCGAAATTCCCCTTGGCCCGATGGCTGTCAACCCGGTAAAACCCTCCGCCGCCTTAGGTTTCACCAAAACAAGAAGTCCGGTAACCAGGGTGGCTCCGGCTGCGATGATCTTGAGAATTATTAGGAAATCCATTTCTCCTCCGTTTCTGTAAGTATATATTGTAAGGTCTCTGATTTCAAATTAATTGAGACAAAGTCTATACATTAGAACAATATTCAATCTGGAAGTGCCCTTGGGGTCAACCGATGCTGAAAGGTTCGCTGAAATATTTTATTTAATCGATCAACCTGGGTCGGTATTGCAGGGCTTCAGCGAGGTGCGGGGTGGCGATTGTTTCGCGGCCTGCCAGGTCCGCGATGGTGCGAGCAAGTTTCAGGATGCGTTGAAATGCCCGTGCTGATAGTTGCATCTGGTTCATGGCAGATTTCATCAGGCTGCTCCCGCTTTCATCCAGAATGCAGAACTTGCGAACTTCGGCCGGGTGCATTTCTGCGTTGCTTGCAAGCCCGGTTCCTTCGAAGCGCTGCTGCTGGAGTTTCCGGGCGGATTCGACCCGCTGGCGGATCACTTCGGAGGGCTCTCCCAGGCGATCTCCGCTGAGCTTTTCATAATCCACCCGGGGGACCTGCACATGGATGTCGATACGGTCCAGCAGAGGACCGGAGATGCGTTTCTGATACTTGGTCACTGTGGAATTGGAGCAGGTGCAGGGTTTGACCGGGTCATCATAATATCCGCACGGGCAGGGGTTCATGGCAGCCACGAGCTGGTAGTTGGCCGGGATGGTGAGCGAGCCCTGCGCGCGGCTGATGGTGACCACCTTATCCTCCAGCGGCTGCCGCAGGATTTCGAGAACCCGCTGACCGAACTCCGGGAACTCATCCAGAAAGAGCACCCCGCGGTGAGCCAGGGAGATCTAGCCGGGATGCGGCCAGTTGCCGCCGCCCACCAGCCCGGCGTGGCTTATGGTGTGATGGGGAGAACGGAATGGGCGGCTCCGTAACAGAGGAACATTCGGCGGGAGTTGATCGGCGACAGAGTAAATGCGGGTCACATCCAGGGATTCATCGATGGTCATTCCTGGCAGGATCGAGGGCAAAGCACGTGCCAAAAGTGTCTTACCCGCTCCGGGAGCGCCGATCATGAGGACGTTATGCCCGCCAGCCGCCGCCACCTAGAGGGCACGTTTGATGTGCTCCTGGCCTTTGATCTCCCGAAAATCGGTCTGTACCCAGGTTTCGACTTCACCCGGGTCGATGGCTGGCTGTGAAGGAATTGTAGCTTCACCGGTAAGGTGGGCGGCGATATCGGCAAGCGCCCGGACGGGGATCACTTCCAGGTCCGGGATGAGCGCGGCTTCGGGTGCATCGGCAGCGGGAACGAAGATCCGTTTGAACCCATCGGTCCGCGCGTGGGCAGCCATGGGCAGCACTCCTCGGACGTGCCGAACGCTGCCATCCAATGATAGCTCGCCCACCACAAGCGTGGAACTGAGTTCCTGCTGAGGGATGATGCCCAGCATGGCCAGCACCCCCAGGGCAATGGGCAGGTCGTAATAGGGACCTTCTTTGCGGACGGAAGCCGGAGCCAGGTTGACGATCACCGGCTTGCGAGGATAGGTGAAGCCGGCATTTTTGATGGCCGTCTGCACCCGCTCGCGGCTTTCCTGCACGGCGGTATCCGGCAGGCCGACGATGGTCATTTTGGGCAGCCCGCGGCTGGCATCCACCTCCACTTCCACGGTGACGACATCCAAACCCAGAACAGCGCAGGAAAACACCCTCGCTAACATGGGATAAGTTTAGGAGAGGGCAGGGGAAATGTCAAATCTGGCAGCGGGCAACCTTAAAATTTGTTCATTCAATCTTAAAAAATCATCCCGCATATTGAAACATGCCCGGGAAAAGTCTATACTGTTTGTGTCACCTTACAATTTTGTAAGGTGAGGCTACCTTACAAAATTGAAAGGAGGGGTAATATCGATCGATTTTTGTATGGATTGATCCTTGCATTGATTTGATTTCATTGATCTCCCATCTTTTGTGTTTCTAAAAAATTAATATCCGAAAGGGAATACTATGGCGACAAAATTCTTCAAAATTCTTGCGCTGGTGGTGATCCTGACCCTTGCGCTGCCGCTGCAGGTTTTTGCGCAGCCGCAGGCGGCACCGACAGCCCCGGTGACTTTTACGATCCTACATACGAATGATTTTCACGGGCAATTGGAATTTCAATCGGGGGGGAGCACAAGCAATCCAGGTATGGCCAGAACCGCAAAAGTCATTGCGGATGTACGTGCGGCGAATACAGCTCTGGGCAGGGAGACGTTGCTCCTTGATGCCGGAGATGAAATGCAGGGGTCGCTGCTTTCCAATATTTACAAAGGTGAACCAACGATTGAAGTATTCAAAACGATGGGATACACCGCCGCGACCTTCGGGAACCACGAATTCGATTGGGGAAAAACAATACTTACCGAACGTGTCAATCAGGCGGAATACCCCTACATATCTGCGAATATAACAATGAACGATACAGGAAATTGTGCAACGGCAGGTTGGGAAAAACCCTCTTTTGTAAAGGATAACTATGTCATAAAAACAATCGGTATTGCTCCGAACGAGGTGAAAGTTGGTATCACTGCTGTGACAAGTATTGAAACTCCGATCATCACCATCCCCTCTGCCACAGAAGGAATTTGTTTCAAGGATCCGGCTGAATCAATCTCAAAGTATTATGGCGATATGAGAGCTGCTGGTGCTGATGTGATCGTAGTGATTAGCCACCTAGGTTTTGGAGATGGCGGTTACGGATATGGCATACCAGTTTACGGCGATCAAACACTTGCCAGTAAATTAATCACAGCTGGAAAACCTGCAGATCTGATCATCGGAGGCCATAGCCATACGGACGTAACTGCTGCCACTGTGATCGGTGGCAAAACCACAGTGGTTCAAGCCCATTACAATGGTCGGAAGGTGGGTAGGGCAGAAATCACTGTTCAGCCAGATGGCAAAGTGAATATTGTATGGAGCAGGTTGGTGGTGCCGACAGGTGCAGCAGCTCCTTTTGATGCCTCTGTCCAGGCGGTGATTGATACTTACTCAAATAACCCAGTTTACCAGGCGCTGATTAACGAAGAGATTGGCTGGACTAACGTTCCCATCACTAGGAATTACGATGGCGATTCATTGATGGGATACTTCATCAATGATGCAATATACAACGAGCTTAATACAGATGGTGTTACCGAGAACGACGTGGATATGGTTTTCAACAACCCAGGAGGATTGCGGTCAGATATTTCTTGCCCTGCTTATCCCTGTAAATTAACCTTTGGAATGATGTACAACATCCTTCCGTTCGGGAACCAGACCGTGGTTGGGGATATGACCGGCGAACAAATACTGGAATTATTGAATCAGAGCGCTTCCCTCAATAAAGGCGCGATTCAATCCTCCGGAGTCAGGTACAGTTTCTATAATTACCGAGTCGATCTGGATCCTTCCCCAACAACAGCGAATTACAAGGCATGGTCCTGGGGAGCATTCGATGTCTGCGTGATCAATAAATCAAATGGTATCTGCGAACCACTGGATCTGGCGAAGACTTATAAAGTTGCCACCAATGAATTCCTGGCACCTGCCGGTCAGGATAATTTTTACGCATTCAAATATATGACCAACATTTCATATCATGGGGATATGTTGATCCAGGTAAACGACTGGGTCAAAAAGACTTATCTTGCAGCTTCACCCTATTCCGGTGCACTTGATGGAAGAATCACGCGGGATGGGAATGACACAACCGGCAGCATCATCCCCGTGACGATCCTGCACCACAACGATATGCATGGGAATTTATATAAAAATGTTATTAGTCCAACTACCACCTATGTGGGCTACACCCAGTTGGCGACACTGATAAAGCAGGAACGCGCCTACAATCCAAACCGGACACTTCTTCTCAACTCGGGTGATGATATCCAGGGTGACGGTTTCTCATTCTATTTCAAGACAGCTCCTCTGGGGTACACTGCGGATGGCACTTCGCTACCTGAGAGTCTAAAGACAAACCCTGTGATCGCTGTCATGAATGCCATGAACTATGACGCCATGACGCTCGGGAACCATGAATTCAATTTTGGGAAGGACGTTTTCACCAGTGTCCTGCATCAGGCGAATTTCCCAGTGATGCAGGCGAATGTTAAAGATGATGGGTCTTACGGTCTTGCCAGCGTACCTGTCAAGGATTTCGTAGAGAAAACTGTTGGACCTGAAGGCGTTAAAGTTGCGATCCTTGGAATCGGGAATCACCGGATCCCCAACTACGAACTTCCAAGTAATATTCCTGGTTTGACCTTCGGCGATCCCCTCGTAAAAGCGCAGGAGCTCTCAGATCTGTTAGGTTCGACAAACGATGTAGTGATCGCATTGACCCACATTGGCTTCACTGAAGATCCGAAGAGCGTGGAAGTGGATAAGAATGTTGACACCAATATGGCAAAGACGGTAACAGGCCTGGATGCCATCATTGGCGGACATTCCCATACGAATCCGGCGACAGGCTTTGGGACGACAAAATATCTACCCACCTATGTTGCAGATCCAAATTCAGTTCCGGTGATCATCAACCAGGCCTACCGGTATAACAACACATTGGGAGAGATCTTCCTGGGACTGCGCCCGAAAGCGGGGGGTGGATACGAAGTTGTCACAAGGGCAGGTCAGTACCTGAGCGTTGGTACCTCAGTCGTCGAGGATGCTCAAATCAAAGCGATCGTGGATCCCTACAAAGCTTTATTCGATACCTACAATAACAATATTGTCGGCAGCACCACGGTTGCGATCGATGCCCTGCAGGCATACACCCAGGAAACCAATGGGGCTAACCTACAGGCGGATTCCGCGATCTATGAGCTTGAAACCAAGAACGGGATCCAGGTTGACATCCATCTTTCCGGTGCGATGAGCAACCGCGCAGTAGCTACTTCCGGCCCTTACCCGGCGACCTTGAAGGTATCGGATATGTTCACGCTGATGCCATATGAGAACTCACTCGTGGTAATGGAGATGAACGGACCTCAACTCAAGGCAGTTCTCGAAAGGGCGTACCGGAACTACTACTATTACAAGTATGTCCTTCCAGATCATGGCGGATATTCCTATTACACGACCTGTATGCTGGTCACCGATTTTGGAAACCAGATCAAGTACAACGATATCTCCACCTCTCCATATGATTCCACCAAACAATACGTGGTATCTCTCACGATTGGTGGGAATGAAGTGGATTTTGAAAATACGAAGACTTACTATCGGGTTTCCACGGTGAATTACCTGGCAGCCGGTTCTTGCAACTTCAATAATGGCGGGGTCAGCCTATGGCCGCTGGATCAAATTGTTGCAGATACCCAGTATTATGTCCGCGATGCAGTGATTGATTACATTACGGGTAAGGGTACAGTCAGCCCTGCGATCGAAGGCAGGCTGCAATTCATCGCTGATGCGACCGCTCCTACTATCACAATTACTTCACCAACTGCAATGACCTATCCGCATTACCAGAATCTGCTACTCGATTTTGGTGCGGTGGATGTTGGAACTGCAGGAATCAAAAAGGTTTGGGCTGATCTAGACGGAGCTCCTGTGACAAGCGGGCAGACAATCGATCTGCACACCCTCGCTTTGGGCAATCATACGCTTACGGTGAACGCGATGGATAAGGCGTATAACCAAAGCAGCGCTTCTGTCACCTTCACGGTCGACGCGACGGTCCAGAGCTTGATGTCGAGCATGTATAAATTCTATGGCGAAGGTAAGTTCACAAAAGCCGCGATCTACAAGAATTTGTACAATAAACTAACCTTGGCACAAGCTGATCTGAATAAAGGTCAGAATAAGCTCGCGATCAACCATCTGACAGCATTTATCAATGAGGTGAAAGCCCAAGCCGGAAAATCCATTGATCCGGTTGCGGCGAATATGTTGATCACCGACGCTCAATATGTGATCGGTAAATTAAAATAGCCTTCAGGAGGATGATCATTTAGATTTGATTTCCCCCATTGAAGAATCAAAAAAAATCGGGCGCGGGATTTCCCGCGCCCGAACTATTTATTGTTTCGCTGCCTTCTTTTTCAGAATCTCAAACCCTGCCCGGATCTGGGCATTGTGCTCATCGGTGTGCGTCGGGAACTGAAGCAGGTTGAACGCCATCTTCCAGTAACTGCCCTTGTGCTGAACGAATTTTGAAGGCAGACCTGCCAGAAGGAGGGTGGTCTCCTTCATTGCCCGCTGGAATTCATCCAGCAAGGCTTTGGAGCTTCCGCACGCTGCAACGGTGGCTTTCACGCGGGCTTCCAGATTATCCCCATAACCATCCGAAAAGAGTTCCTGGTCGAAAATGATGTTGTTGAGAAAAGTTTGCTGGTCTCGTTCGACGTGGATCAAATGCGCCAGCACCTCGCACGCGCTCCATTCTCCTTTTTTAGGTGGGGTGTTGGCCATTTCCTCGTTGATCCCGGCGAAAGATTTCTTCAATTCCGAGAATTTTTCCCCGTAGATCTTCGCCAGGGCTTCCGAAAACCCCTGGGCGGTTTTCGGTATCTCCGGGATGGGGCGGAAGGATAGCTTTACCCAGAGGGTTTCCAGGGAGTGCTTGCGGTAGAGCTGGGTTTCCACGCTGTCTCCGGCTTTATGGCTCTGCAGGACTGCCCCAAGAGATAGAAAATCCGTGACCGGTTTTCCATCCATTTTTACGATCACATCATTCTTCTGAACCCCCGAGGACTGCGCGCCCATGCCCTCAACCAGTCCCGCGACCAGGACTCCTTTGGACACCGGAACACCGATCTTTGCTGCCTTTTTTTCATCAAACCCGTCGAGATAAATCCCGAGCATGGGGCGGTTGACCACCCGCAGGTCGGGTCCTTTTTCGAGGACGTTCACGAGATTATCCAGGCTCACTTCCCAGCGATGTTCCACCCGTTGTTTTAACTTCTTCCCTTCATCATCATCACTAAAACCCGATTCCTTTAATTCAAGCTCGGTTCCCTGATCTATCTGCTTGAGGGTGAGGGTGATTTTGGTTGGGGTTGGTTCGTTGCATCCCTGGCAGCGGATCTCCATCTTTTCATTGGGAATGAACTGAGTGATTTTTCCGGCGATGAAGCTGCCGTGATCCCACCACAGGTAGAAACGTCCTCCTTCGCGCGGAACGACCGTGGCAACATCACAAAGCCATTCGCGCAGCACGGTTGCGTTGCTGAAAGCGCGAAAAACTTCAGAAGGGGGCACATTCAATTTTCGGGATATGGATATCTTTTTTGCCATCGATTCCTCCTTGGTGCGAATTGTAAATGTTCCGGATTTATAGATTAAACCTTTTTGGAACAAAATTCAAGTATTCATGGAGATTCGGCATGGGTATAATTTTTCATAGTAACGATGTCCATTCCATTGCAGACGAAGATCGTTTACGGCCCCGTGTACTCCCGAAGGCTGGGTATTTCGCTGGGGATCAACCCACTTTCGCCGTATTACAAGATCTGCAATTTTGACTGCATATACTGCCAGTACGGCAGATCAACCCTGAAAACCGATCATCCCTCCGCAGCAAGTCTATTTTCCGCGGAACAGATTATTGCGGAGGTAGAAAAAGCATTGCGAGCAGGACCGAAGTTGGAAGCGATCACTTTTTCCGGGAATGGCGAACCCACCCTGCACCCGGAGTTTGCCCTTATCGCGGAGGAAACGCTCCGGCTCCGCGACCGGTTCCTTCCGAAGGTGCCAGTCGCGGTTTACACAAACGGAACCACCCTGGGGAATGAAATAATTCACCGGATCCTGGAGCAGGTCGAATTACCTCTTGTGAAAATGGATGCAGGAGACCAAACCAAATTCTCAGCGATCAACCGCCCATGCGCAGATCTGAAATTCGGTGACCTGGTTGAAATTGTGAAAAGGTTGAAAGGATCAATTCTTCAATGCCTTTTCTTCAGGAGAACTGTAAGTAATTGTGGCGGGGAAGAATATAGATCCTGGCTGGAAACGATAAATCAAATCAAACCTGCTGCAGTTCAAATCTACAGTCTTACCGAAAAGGACGAGGAGAATAATCTGGAGCCGCTAAAACCCTACGAATTAAGAACGATCGCGGAGGATGTAATCGCCAGGCTGGGCATCAAAGCTGAAGCATATTGGGCACCAACAACCTGGTTACGGTGAACACGGTTCCAGGATCATTCGGGGGATTGAGTATCCATCTGGCCGGTCTCGATCGCCTGGCGGATCTCTTCCTGCCTTCGGCGATTTATGGGATATTTCCATGCCAGTAGCATGGATGCCCCCAATAGCACAGCACAGACGGGGCCGATAAGTGCCCGGATCGCAAACAGAGCGGATTCAGGTTGAATTACCGATAATGAAGTTGCAGGGTCAACCGGGATTCTGTACCCGCTGAAGGAAAGCACCAGCTGCATCAAGGCGAGGATAGCAGCTGAACCGGATTTTTGAATAAAAATGATAAAACCGTAATACGATGCCTCGCGGTGAAATCCAGTGTTGAGCTGGTCCTGGTCGATAACATCCGGGATGATCGATGCGGGGATCACATGCGCAGCTGCAACGCCGACACCCGCACCAATGATGAGGAGATAAATGACCGGGGTAAAGTGGGGTGGGAGGAGGAAGAGAGCAAGCATCACCAGGAGCCACCAACCGACGGCAAGGATATATGCATTTTGTTTCCCGAACTTCTTTGCAAGGAAAACAATCAGCGGTATGAATATAAGAGTGGAGATCATCAACAACCCGAGGATGAGATCCACCTGGTCCGGGATCCTGAGCCAGAAGGTTAGAAAATATTGGAACAGCGCTCCCGCAAGGCTGACCGTCACCCAGGCAGTTGCATAAATGCCTGCGGCGTAACGGAAGGGTTTGTTACTCCAGGTGAGTTGAAAACCTTTGAGCAGTTTGAAGTCGTCCCTTCTCACGTTCTGAAATTTTTCTCTAATGAAGAAGAAAAGCAAAAAATATGGAATGATCGCCAGAATCCCGAATACGATCGCAACTTCGAGGTAGGCAGCCTTTTTATCAACCACTTGTTCAACGAAGAACGGCATCGCCACCGCAGCGACGAGCCCGGCGATGACGCTTACCACCATGCGGTAACCGTTCAGGCTGGTACGCTCGTTGTAGTCACTGGTAAGTTCCGGGGTCAGTGCCGAGTATGGCACCGCGACGATCGTGTAGGAAGTATCAAAGAGAATGTAGACCAGGCTGTAATAAACACACAACGCAGCCTGCGATTCGAAAGGTGGTATCCACCATAATAAAATGAAAGAGAATCCAAATGGAATTGCGCCAAAAAGGAAGAACGGCCTGCGCCTTCCCCAACGGGTGCGGACTTTATCGGCCAAAACACCGATTATAGGATCATTGATGGCATCCCAAATTCCACCGATTAGCAGAACTGGCACAGCATAGATTGGCTGAAGGCCGGCAACATTATTCAGGAAAAAGGCAAAAAAGAATCCGAAGATCGTCGAAAGCGAGCTGTTACCCCAATCCCCCAGGCCGTAAACCAACTTTGTGCGCTTGAGGAGTTGATTTTTCTGCGGGGGTTTGGCAGGGGTGCTGGCGGCGGTATGCGCTGACATGGATAAGTCGATTTATTATTTGAAATTATGGATCTATGATGAGAAAACACCCAAGTCTTGTTTTGGATCAGCCCAAAGGGCAAAAACAGCTGTGGATACCGGGCGGTTTGCGCTTGAATCCATTAATACCAGTTCGCCCATTCGGGTGCTGCCAGGACGGTCTTTCATCAGTGAATAGAGGGCTATTCCCAGGGTGAGTGAGGAAGCCTTGACAGCGTAGGCGGTGATCAAAAGGAACATTGGATTGGTTGAGAGCACCTGATGGCAGGCCTCAAGCAGCACAGGGAGCAACGCGTAAAATTCCCAGACTTCGCCTTTTGGCCCCCTCCCAAACTTTGGTGGATCAAGGATGATCCCATCATATTTCGAACCGCGCCTGGCTTCCCGCTGGACGAACTTAAGGGCATCATCAACGATCCAGCGGATGGGTTTGGAAAGCAAACCGGAGAGATCCTGGTTTTCCCTTGCCCAACCGATAGCCTTTCTGGAAGCATCCACGTGGGTCACATGGGCGCCACCTGCCGCGGCAGCCAGCGTGGCCATACCTGTGTATCCAAAGAGGTTTAATACCTTAACACCAGGTTGTTGACTTACGCAACCGCGAATAAAATCCCATTGGGAAGCCTGTTCTGGAAAGATACCCACATGCCGTGAATTTGAGAGACGGATAACGCAGCGAAGATCGGTATAGCCAATCTGCCATTCCTTGGGAATCGGTTTGCGAAATTGCCAGTGCCCGCCATTTTCTTCCGGCGCGGGTTGAAATACGGCATCTGATTTTTGCCACTCTCCAATGTCCAAAGCAGGTTTCCAGATAGCTTCTGCCTCAGGGCGGATGAGGAGATGGTCACCAAATCGTTCCAATTTTTGGCCATTGCCGCTATCCAGGAGCACATAATCCAGCCAGGTAGACGGATTCTACAACCAGGATACTTGTTTTGATTTCACTTTTCATGGCATAACCGAATTTCTGATACGAAAAATCAGTATACCAGCATATAATTTCCGAAAATTTCCAAGTTCAATTGTTAATGGATGGATTAGAAAATTTCTTGCAGCGGAAAATTCCACTAGAATTGAAAAATGGAACCTGAAACAGGTACTGGCATTCTTCAAAAGGATCGGACAGGTGCGCCATAAAAGCAACCCTTGCGGATGCATTGCAGCTGGGGCATTGGGAGGAGCATTTCTGCTTTTCCTTGTCTGGGTCCTGATGGGAAACTACCTGATCGCTTCCGATAAACTGGAACGGGTGGATGCGATCGTGATCTTGAGCGGGGCGGAAAACGACCGAATTCCGGAGGCAGCCAGGCTATACCAGGAGGGGTATTCGGATACAGTGATCCTGACGGATACGGGTTGGAGCGTTTTCCCCAATCTTGAGAAGGAAACGATCGGCATTGATCCAAACGTGATCAAAACAACGGAATTGACAGAAATGGGTGTACCCATTAGTAATATTATCTTGCCAGAGACTATCGTGAACAGTACCGCCGGGGAGGCAGAGGCAGTTTTGGATACGATGCAACGCCAGGGGATGGAATCCGCGATGATCGTAACTGACCCATACCACACCCGGCGTGCAAAGATGATTTTTGATAACCTTTTTGTAGGCACAGGTATCCAACTTTTGTCACACCCGGTGGATGGGCACTGGTTTAAACCATTCAGCTGGTGGCTTCATCCACTGGGCTGGAAGTATGCCATCCTGGAATATTTAAAAATCGCCTTCCAACAGTAGTTTAAAAAAAAGAACAGGGCCACAGTTGGTGACCCTGTTGGTTAGGTAAGATCAGGTCTTACTCGGCTGAGCGGACCTCAGCAGCCTGCAAACCCTTGGTGCCTTTTTCGATCGAAAATTCGACCTTTTGGCCTTCCTTCAAGGATTTGTAACCATCCATATCAATGGCGGAGAAGTGGACGAAGACATCTTCGCCATCATCACGACCAATGAAACCGTAACCCTTGGCTGGGTTGAACCACTTAACGGTACCAACAAAACGTTCTGCCATTACTTCTTCCTCTTTCATAAAAAGAATTTTGAGACGCCGCTCCCTGTTTCAAAGGGAGGATCATGAGCATGCCGTAATGAAGGCGTCTCGTCCGGGGCAGAAGATTATCACGCAAGAAGGCCTGTGTCAAGGCATATATTAATCAGGTATGAATATTATTGGAAAGAAAGGGTGTTCATGGCAAGGGATCAGGTCGGAATATAATAGCACCGATGGATGAAAAAAAATACTTGAAACGTATTGGAATCATATTGGGAGCTTTTCTCATCTGTGTGATGGTTGCCTGGGGTGTCTATGTCAATCAGGTGGAAGCGACAAGGCAAAAGGCCGAAACCGCAGGCAGGGAAGCCAGGTATTCCGATGAGGCAACCGCGCTGTTGGAATTAGCTCGGTTTGAGCCCTGGAGGAAAGATCTGCCGGGTATGATAGCCGGGGCGTTTTACCTATCTGGAGATTTTAACAACGCAGCAGTATGGTATTCCGAAGCGCTCGCGACTGTGCCTATGGGACAAACTGAGAAATTTCAATATGGACTGGCATTGTTACGAATCGGAAAACCAGAAGAAGCGCGAAGTGTTCTGAGTAGCCTTGGCCCCTTTTTAGAACTCACTGGTACAGAGATTCAGGAACTTAGCCAGGAATGGCGCAGCCTTGGGAATCCCGAGGTTGCGTTATCCGTTCTGGAAGAATTGAAAAGAAACGGTGATCTCCCGGCAATGGAATTGGATTGGGATTACGCTGTACTTTCCGCCGTACTTCACCCTGAATCTGCCCTACCAGTTATTATGTCGGTGACATCGGAAAATCTGCAACTCCGGGAAAAACTAACTCCGCTCATAACCATCCTCAATTCAACTTACCTCAAGGATACAGAGCGATGGAACGGGGTAGGCAGCTACCTTTTTGAAAACCAGGAGTGGGATCTGGCGGAAATTGCTTTCAAACAGGACATCCATCTGAAACCTTCCGATTCGGAGAGTTGGGCGATGCTGGGCCAATCCAAATTGATGCAAGGGAAGGAAGGGTACCCTGATTTAGTCAAAGCGATCGAGCTTAATAACCGCTCGCGTTTGGGGCGGTATTTTTTGGCAAAATATTGGCGGGATCGCGGTCAGGTTTCGATTTCCAGGAATTACCTGGAATCTCTCTCCTCAGAGGAGCCCATGGAGCCCTTCTGGTTGCTTGAACTGGGGAAAACCGCGTACGCAGCAGGAGATACCTCCGGAGCTCTGGAGTACTTTCAATCCGCTGTGAATATCGATCAGGAGAACCTCACGTCCTTGCAATCATTGGGGGAATTCTGCTTGTTGAACGGAATAGATCTCGAAGGAACCGGCGAAACCGCTGTTCAACGATCTATGCTGATTGACCCGGATGATCCGGTTTCCAACGACCTGATGGGTTGGCTGTTACTCAGCCGGGGTGATCCAGATAATGCCCTGAAGTTCTTAAAAAAATCTGTGGCTGCTGACAATGCTTCAGCCCGCAGCCGCTTACATCTTGCCCAGGCTTTTTGGGGAGTGGGTAACACGGTATCAGCGAAGCAGGAATTCCAGGCCGCATTTGCCCTTGACCCGAATGGCGCAGTTGGTTTGACCGCAAGTAGACTGCTCGAACAGTATTTCCCGGAGAATTGAATCAATCGTTCTAAGGTAAAATCCGACCTGATGAAAACGATAATTACTATTCTGGGGATCGCGGCAATCATAGCCATCCAAGGTTGTTCTGTGATTAATTTCGGAAACCCGCTTGCTCCCACTCCAATTTTTGGCTCGGAAAATGGGATTCCTGAAAGCCCGATTCTTTTCCAGGACGACTTCAGTCAGAAAGGAAGCGGTTGGACGACCCTGGTTTCCCCCCAAGGATCCTCCGTGGCATACGCTCACCAGGGGCTTGAATTCATAAATTATGAAGCTGAAAAGGACTTCTGGTCAACCCGGGAGGGAGAATACTCCAACATAGCCGTAGGCGTGGATGGTTCCAAGCTTGGCGGACCGGACGACAACACTTTTGGTGTGATCTGCCGTTATGTGGATACTGGAAATTTCTACGCATTTCTGATCGGAAGTGACGGATACTACGGGATCATAAAGGTCAAGGATGGTGTTTATTCCCTTTTGAGCGGTAATAGAATGGATTACAGCCCCAGCATTGTGCGTGGTACGGGTACAAACCGGATCCTTGGGGTGTGCTCTGAGGATGAGCTGGGTTTGTTCGTGAACGGGGACTTACTTACGATAGTGCAGGATACCGATTTCACTCAGGGACAGATCGGATTGATCTCAGGGACAAATGCGAAACCAGGCACGGATATCCTCTTCGATAACATGATCCTATACCAGCAATGAAGGTCTATTTCGACAGCATAGGCTGCAGGTTAAATCAGGCTGAGATCGAGAAATTCGCCAGCCAATTCCACGCCCAGGGTCACGAGATCGTGGCTTTGCCAGTTGATGCAGATTTGGTTGTCATTAATACCTGTTCTGTTACCAGTGAAGCAGCTTCGGATTCCAGACAAAAGATCCGCCAGGCAGGAAAGGCGGGATGCCGGAGGATCATCCCTGTTGGTTGCCTCTCATCCCTTGAGGGAGACGTTCTTCGAAACCTGCAAGGCGTCGATATAGTTGTTCCTAATTCAGAAAAGGATAACCTTGTGAACCTGATCCTGGGTTCCGGTTTCTCACAGCGGACTATCATTTCCCGCGAGGGAGTTCAGGGATCACGAAAACGGATTCGTGCGTTCATCAAAGCTCAGGATGGTTGTGACCAGCACTGTACCTACTGCATCACACGGCTTGCAAGGGGGAAGAGCCGGTCCATGACTCTGAGGGAAGTGATTGCAGATATTGGGGCGGCGGAGAGAAGCGGTGCCAAGGAGGCAGTGCTAAGCGGTGTGCAGCTCGGCTCTTGGGGCAAGGATCTGATCCCGGCAAGAGATATTGCCTGGTTGATCCAACGTATCCTTGATGAGACGTCCATTCCACGGCTGCGGTTATCTTCGATCGAACCTTGGGATCTTCCCGAGACGTTTTACGATCTCTGGAATGATCCCCGTCTCTGCCACCAATTGCACCTCCCGCTTCAATCCGGGTGCGCAACTACATTAAAACGCATGGGGCGGATCAATACACCCGAGACATATAAGGAAATCATTGAAAAAATACGCAATGTCATCTCTGATATTGCGATAACAACGGACATCCTCGTGGGGTTTCCAGGAGAGACGGATGATGAATTTGAGCAAAGTGTTGACTTTGTAGAGGATATCCAATTTGCAGGCGGGCATGTTTTCTCTTATTCAGAGAGAACAGGAACCCCTTCTGTATCGCTGCCCGGAAAAGTGGACCCAAAGGTGAAAAAAAATCGCAGCCAGATCATGCGCTCTGTTATGGAAAAATCCAAGCAACAATATCAGGATGGGTTTTTGGATCGAACTGTCGAAGTACTCTGGGAAAGTTGCAGCCAAAAAAATGGGAATACCTGGAACTTGCGTGGATTGAGCGGTAATTATCTACGGGTGGTGGCTGAATCTCGGAACCCGCTGGTAAATGAGATAAGCTGTGTGAAATTGAAAAAGTACGGGCAAAGCGGAATATCAGGGATCATCTTGGCACGGCGAATAATATGAAACCAAAATGGTGGCAACGCGTGGTTTTTTACCAAATCTATCCCCGTAGTTTTGCGGATTCCAACGAGGATGGAATTGGGGATATAAATGGAATCCGGCAAAAATTGGGTTACCTGAAATCACTTGGGATCGGCGCGATCTGGCTCTCCCCGCATTATCCTTCGCCAATGGTTGACTGCGGATACGATGTTTCGGATTATTGCGGTGTAGCACCAGAGTATGGCTCCATGGCGGAATTCACTTCTATGATCCACGAGGCACACGATTTGGGGATCAAAGTGATCCTGGATTTAGTGCTCAACCACACTTCCGACAAGCACACCTGGTTCCTGGAATCAAAATCGAGCTTCGATAACCCCAAAAGAAATTGGTACATTTGGAAGAAGGGGAAAAGGGATGGCCCGCCCAATGATTGGAACTCCCCCTTCGGCGGAATTGCTTGGGAATATGATGCTTCCAGCGGTGAGTATTATTATCACTTTTTCTTCAAGGAACAACCTGATCTAAATTGGGAAAATCCACAGGTTCAGCAGGCTATGTGGGACGTGGTTCGATTCTGGTTGAATCTTGGCGTGGATGGCTTCAGGCTGGATGCGGTTGGGACGATCTTTGAGGTGGAGGACTGGCGGGACCATAACCAGGATTTCACCCTAGAAGAGCTCTACAAATCCAACCGGTTGGCTCAAACGGATATAGAGAAATCGCAAGTCTTACAGAACTATCAAGCCATGTTTCACTACCAATGGGATCAACCCCGCCTGCATGATGTGACCAAGGCATTGCGGCGGGTCATGAATGAATTTAAAGATCGCGTTCTTCTCGGTGAGACGGACGATATATCTCTTCATGGTAACGGGCAAGACGAGCTGCACATGGTTTTTAATTTTCCCCTTCTGGAAAAAGATAAACTCACTGCGAAAATTGTTGCCGAGAACCAGCAATCCCGACTACCAAAAATTCCGGTTGGCGGGTGGGCGGCGAATACCCTGGGAAACCATGATTCGAATAGGTCCTACAGTAAATTTGGGGATGGTATAAACGACGCCGCGATCGCCAAATTAAACCTGCTGCTTATGCTCACCCTAAGCGGAACCCCGGTTTTATATTACGGGGAAGAAATCGGCATGACCGATCTGAATGAGATTCAACTCAGTGATTTCCGGGATACGCTGGCGATCATGAATTATGAGATGGAAATGAAGGTGATGGGTATAAGTGGGGATGAATCGGTAACTGTGGGTGTTCAAACTGGCAGGGATAAATGCCGGACACCCATGCAGTGGGAGAATACCAAAAATGCTGGGTTCTGCCCTGATACGATCAAACCTTGGTTACCGGTCAACGGAAATTTCGCCCAGGGGACCAACGTTAGGGATCAACAAAATGATCCTGAATCGATCCTTTCTTTCTATAAACGCGCAATCTCCTTCCGGAACCAGCACGATGTGCTCCAATATGGTGATTTTCACCTGGTTGAAAGCCCGGATGATAGGGTTCTGATCTTCGAAAGAGAATTATACAAAAGTCGTGTATTGGTCACCCTGAATTTCAGCTCTGAATCCGTGAATCTGAATACCTGGAATGAAAAGAAAGAAGAAGATTTTTCCTCAGTCTGCCCTACTGGTAAAGTTCAAAGTGAAGTGGTTGTATTGCTTCCATTTGAAGGTCGGGTATATCTTTCAGATAAAAAAGACACCGAAGTGATCAAAAAATGAGACTAACGGAAAATCGAAATATCTTAAGGTATAATTGACGCTTGCGAATTTCGCAATGTGATTTTTTCGACTGAAAGGAAAGTGTATGCCAAAACGAACTTATCAACCTCGCATCCATCACCGCCTGCGCGTTCATGGATTCCGGCAGCGCATGTCCACTGCGGATGGTCGCGAAGTGTTGAAACGCCGACGCCTGCGCGGGCGTCATCAATTAACGGTAAAAGCGAACAACCACGTTAAACGCATCCGCTGGTAAAAAACCAGGTCAGCCAGGCATGGCATTCCAGAATATTCTATTCAGAAGAATGCAAATGCAGGCTAGCGTGTGAAACGGAAGAACAGACTCTGTCATTCTGAAGAGATCAAGCGGGTGAGGCATACCGGAATTAGCTATACCCATCCGCTTCTTGTGTTAATAAAGGGAGAGAACAGCCTGGATCATAATCGGATCGCAGTGATCGCTGGAAAAAGTACTGGCAGCGCTGTGGGACGTAACCGGATTAAACGCAGGATGCGAGCCTGCATGGATGAAATGTTGCCATCAACGAAAGCAGGCTGGGATTTGATACTTCTGGCCCGGCAGGATTCACAGAAGGCAAATTACCATCAGCTTAAGGATGCTTTATGCAGCCTTTTATCCAGGGCTGAACTAATAACAAATAATGGGTGAAATTCACTCGAGCGAATCAGAATATTCAAGCGAGCCGCGTTTGCGGGATTTACCGGTTAATCTGCGAACGATAATTCGCTGGCCGCTCCTGGCATTGATCCGGCTATATCAGGGTACATTATCAAAATCCATGCCCACCAATACCTGCCGATTTTACCCTTCCTGTTCCCATTACGGCTACCAGGCGATCTACAAACACGGGGCAATCAAAGGTTCGGTCATGGCAACCTGGCGGGTAATTCGATGCAATCCATTTAATCCGGGCGGGTATGATCCCGTCCCTTAAAAAGGTAAAAAGAATGAAATATAAAAAGATATCAGTGGTGGTTTTATTAGCGCTCGCAGCTCTGATACTTGCCGGGTGTACCGGCGCAGGAGGCGGGGTGAACAACTGGCCTGGAATGACCATTGCCGGGGATACCGCATATTTGGCGAATGGAACCGCGATATACGGTGTTGATCTGACCAATGGCTCTCAGAGCTGGGTCTTTCCAGAACAAAGAGATGGCGGAGGCTTTCTTGAAAGCCTTTTTGCGCAAGGCCCAAATTACGGGATCCTTTTTGCGCCTCCTGCCATCGATGGGGATTTACTGGTAATTGGAAATTACTCCAATCAACTTTTTGGGATTAATATCGCGAATTCAACCGAGATGTGGAAATTCACGGAAGCCAAAGATCGCTACATAGGCGGCGCATTGATCGCAAGCGATTATATTTTTGCTCCCAACGCGGATGACAATCTGTATATTCTCAATAAAAAAGGTCAGCTCGTGAAAACCATCACTACCAGCGGACCGCTTTGGTCTGCGCCGGTACTAAATGGCACAGTGGTGTACCTCTCCGGATTGGATCACTTTCTGCACGCATACGATTTGCAGACTCTCAATCAACTCTGGCAGACCGATCTGGGTGGGGCGCTTGTAGCCAGCCCGGTTCTGGATGCAGATGGCAACTTGCTGGTTGGGAACATCAGCGGATTGCTTTCCAAAGTGGATGGGAAGACCGGAAAGATCCTCGATCAAACTTCACTCAGTGGTGGAATATGGTCCAAACCAGTCATTCAGGATGGTAAAGTTTTTATCGGGGTGCAGAGTGGAGATTTTTACGCCTTAGACGAAAAGGGTTTGAATAACAAACCCTCCCTGATCAACACTTCCTCACCAGTAATTGCTTCCCCTGTGCTCATTCCTGAAGGCGTTGTTTATGTGAATGAAGCCGGAAATGTAGTCGGCCTGAATATGGATCTCACAGAGAATTGGCTTCAGCAAATCAACGGTCAATTGTATACTGACCCTGTTCTGGTGGGTGATCTAATACTTGTACCCGTCAAAGGCGGGGATGTGCTGATTCAGACTGTAAAAACAAACGGTGCACTTTCCTGGCCGTTCAACCCAGCGAAATAGGATAGGAATCATAATGGGCGATCTTTTTAATGCGGTTATCGTTACTCCTTTCGTGAATGTTCTTCTATACATTTACGATCTAATTGGAAACAATTTTGGCATAGCCATCATCCTGTTCACCATTCTTGTCCGCCTCGTCACCTGGCCTTTGCAGGCGAAACAGATCCAGGGTGCGAAGGCGATGACAGACCTGCAGAAGGATAAACGTTACCTGGATATGCAAGCCAAGTACAAAGGGGATAAAGAAGGTTTGGCCAAGGCGCAGATGGAATTGTATAAGGAGATGAAGATAAATCCCTTTGCCTCCTGCCTGCCAACGGTCATTCAATTACCGGTTATCATCGGTTTGTACCAGGCGTTGATCATGGCATTGGCTAGTACCAACCTGGATTTACTGAAATTAACGAACCATATATACCCAAATTTCCTAAACCTGTCAGATTTGATCCCGTTGAATGATCAATTTTTATGGATGAACCTCAGTCAACCTGAGCGGTGGTATATCCCTGGTACTGAGATCGGGATCCCGATTCTCACGATCATTGTTGTCATCACTACCTATGCACAGCAAAAACTGATGACCCCGCCTTCCATGGGAGGAAACGATCAATCCGCCCAAATGACCAAGACGATGAATATGTATATGCCCTTGCTGATGGGCTGGATCTCCTATACCCTTGCAGCAGGCCTGGCTATCTATTTCGTGGCCTCGAACCTTATCGGTATTTTCCAGTACGCCATGATGGGGCAAATCGATTGGAAAAATTGGCGAAATTTGATCCCCTTCATGGGAATAAAACCTGAACCACAGGGAAAAAATCTGGCACAAAAGCCAAAAAGTAAACGGTGAGGGAAATATATGCAACAGGAAAGAACCAACCTGGAGATCATCGCTCCGACAATCGATGAAGCCATTGAGCAGGGGCTGGATCAACTTGGTCTGCCCAAGGATGCGGTTGAGATTGAAATCCTCGATAGCGGCAGTAAAGGTCTTCTCGGTCTAGGTCACCGTCAGGCCAGAGTCCGCCTTACGATTCGAGATGAGGAGCCCTCCGCGGTTTCCCGGAAAGTAGATAAGCCCGCGCAGGAAAGCTCCGGGAAAACCCAGGCAAAACCTCCGGCGACCAAGACGGAAAAGCAGGAAGTGAAACCGAAAGTCCAAAAGGAAATCGTTCTTGGAGATGACCACGAACTTCAAGTCGCTAAAGCAGTTGTAGAGGAAATGCTTGATAAACTGAAGGTCTTCGCAAAAGTTGATATTAAGTATCTTGAATCGGAAGAACGCAACGGTGAACGGACCATATTCATCGAAATTACCGGTGAGGATCTGAGTATTTTGATCGGACGAAAATCTGAGATCTTGAATGCCCTGCAATACCTCTGTAGCCTGATCGTTTGCCGCGAATTGGGTAATTGGGTTCCGCTCATGATCGATATCCAGGGATATCGATCCCGCCGGGAGAGCCAGCTCCGCCGAATCGCCGACCGGATGGCGGATCAGGCTATCCTTACAGGCAAGAAGCAGGTTTTGGAGCCTATGCCAGCCGGTGAACGACGGATAATCCACATTCAATTAAAAGACCACCCGGATGTGATCACCGAAAGCATGGGGGAGGAACCAAACCGGAAAGTGACGATCAGTTTAAAGAAATAAAGTCCACGCACGGGTTCGCTGCAAACAGCAGCCCGTGTTGTGTTTCAACGAAAAGGTCAAATTACCATGAATGCTGTGGATGTGATCATCAAGAAACGGGACGGGCTGGAGCTCAGCCGCGAAGAGATCGAATTCTTCGTTAATGGATTCACCCGCGGTGATATCCCCGATTATCAGGCTGCCGCCTGGGCGATGGCTGTATTAATTCGGGGTATGACCGACCGGGAAACGACCGATCTAACCCTGGCGATGGCGAATTCCGGATCCACCCTAGATCTATCTAAGGTCGTGAAGATCGCACTGGATAAGCATTCGACCGGCGGCGTCGGTGATAAAACCACACTGGTCGTGGAGCCGTTGGTGGCTGCTTGCGGGGTGCCGGTGGGGAAGATGTCTGGCAGGGGACTGGGCTTTAGCGGCGGTACGCTGGATAAACTGGAATCCATTCCAGGTTACCGGACGAATCTATCCAGGGATGAATTCATTCTTCAACTTAGAGAGATTGGCCTGGTACTCACCGGGCAGAGCCCTGACCTGGCACCTGCGGATGGAAAATTCTACGCGCTTCGGGATGTAACCGGAACCGTTCCCTCCATGCCGTTGATAGCCTCCTCGGTGATGAGTAAAAAGATCGCGGGCGGAGCGCAGGCGATCGTTCTGGATGTTAAAGTTGGCAGCGGCGCCTTTATGAAAACCCTGGAGGATGCCAGGACTTTGTCGGTCCTGATGGTTTCGATTGGCAGGCTTTCCGGTAGAAAGGTCGTTGCGCTAATATCTGATATGAACCAGCCGCTGGGTCGTGCTGTCGGTAATGCCCTGGAATTAAAGGAAGCGATCGAAACATTGCACGGGGAGGGTCCCCAAGATTTTCGCCAGCATTGCCTGGATGTAGCAAGCGAGATGCTTCTGCTGGGCGGGAGAGTGGGCTCAACGGCAGAAGGTTTGGAACTGGCGAAGCAATCACTGGCGGATGGAAGCGCATGGGAAAAATTACGAATTCTGGTCCAGCGGCAGGGCGGGGATGTGAGTTATATAGATAATCCGGATAAATTACCAAAGGCAGGCGTTGTTCAGACAGTCAGATCTCTCAGGCATGGTTATATCAGCCGGCTTGATGCGCGGGTGGTGGGTGAGACATCGGTGGATATGGGTGCAGGAAGGGCAAAGAAAGAAGATAGTATCGATCATTCAGTCGGGATCCTGGTTAATAAAAAAGTGGGTGAAATGGTGGAACTGGGTGAACCGCTATTTACTTTACATTGTGCGAGTGAGGCGGATGCGATTATTGCCGAATCCCGTTTAAAGAATGCGGTGAGTATTGAGGATACTCCATGCCAGCCCTTGCCACTTTTCTACGACCGGATAGAATAATACGGGGCAAGAATGATCTTCATTTCCAGAGGGACTTCATCGATGCCGCAAGGAAATTATGAAAAAATTCTTTAAAGGCTTTTTTTCGAAAAACGAACCGCCAAAACCGGTTGAGCAGACAATTCCCGTTACCAGGCCGGAAGTACAAGAATTCATGATTCCACCAGATGAATATACAAGCGACGCAACATTGATAGCATCCTCATATTCGTCACAAGTCAACCAACAGGTTGTCCTGCCTGTTTCTGAACCAGTCAACCCGGTTCGTAAAACTTCTGATGATGCGCGTGACTATATCGAGAAGGTGCGCCAAAAGGAAGATGCCCTTGCGATGAGGTTTGCATCCGGGACGATCAACCGCAAGCAATTTGAAGAACTCTACGGGAGTTACCAGCAGGAAATCCGGATGGTTGAACAATTCATGAGTCAAAACCCGGAATCCCAGGATTGGCGAAACCAGGTGACGGATGGCCAGTCCATGATCATTCGCCGGCGTCATCAATCAGAGATGACTGGTTATTCCATATATGACCTGCGCTCGGGATTACCCATCCAAACCAGGGGCGATTTTGGAGTTGACCCCGCGCTTTTTGTTCCAATGCTTTTCGCCTATCAATCCGCAACCAGGGAGATCTTCGGGGGAGAGGTTCGTTTGACCCAGATCGAGGGGGGTAAGTGGCTCTGTTTTATTCCCGGAAAGGTCACCTCCACCATCGCGCTCTTCAACAATGAACCAACCCAGCAACAAATCAAGAATTTGGAACAATCTCAAAAACTATTCGAAGAGGCCAATGCTCACCAGCTCCAACGAGAAATGATCGATCCGGATGCACTGGTTCTGCCCCATGATTATTATTTAAAGGAAAAGTTTTAGAGGTATTATGGAAGGTGTCCCGATATTCAAAGTGATCCTGCTCGGGGACGGAAATGTTGGCAAAACATCCCTTGCCCGGCAATACTGCGAGGGCAAATTCGAAGTCTCGCGCATTATGACCATTGGGGTGGATTTTCAGACCAAGGTTGTGGACCTTCCCGGTCAGCAGGTGAAGCTTTCCATCTGGGATGTGGCGGGGCAGCCACGCTTTCAGGCAGTGCGGGAGAGTTTCTACAGGGGGAGTGTCTCAGCCGCGCTCGTTTATGACCTTGGAGAGAAGAATTCCTTGGATAATCTGCCCAACTGGGTGGAGGAAGTACGTAAGTTCACACCAACCGTGAAATTTGTGGTGATTGGCAACAAGCTCGACCTGGTGCCCCAACCACCTGAATTGGCGAGAGCAGGCATGGAATTTGCCATGAGCATTGGCGCACCATTTCTATTAACAAGCGCAGCCACGGGAAATGGGGTAAGTGCGATGTTCGATTACATTGCCCGGCTGGCATTCGGTATGCCAATTCAGCAGTAAACCAAATCCACATCTCTTGTGATTCCCTTATCTTTTTTTGGCTATTATGGGATAATTTGCCAATTACGACGTAGATGGAAACGAGTAAGTTCTGAATCTCCAAAGCGAACCCGGGGTGGTGGAAGCCGGGAGGAGGGAAGGGACTGAAAATCCTTCCGGAGTTTCGAGCTGAACACTTATAAAGTTAGTAAGCAAGACGGAGCAGCCACCGTTACAATGGCCATGGAATGAGAAGTTCCAGCGAAGCGTCTGCCGGACCTGGCAGGAATACGGGTGGTACCGCGGGTGTAAGCTCGTCCCGAATCGGGATGAGATTTTTTATTTTTTAATGGCCAACGCCGGAGGAAAGATGTTCAAACCAGTTACCCCAAAACTAAATGTTACCTCGCTTGAGGAGGCTATCCTGTATTTCTGGAAGGAAAAGGACGTCTTCCACCGCACAATGAAGGAAAGGGAGGGAGAACCGGAATACGTTTTTTATGAAGGTCCTCCCACGGCGAATGGGAAGCCGGGTTCTCATCACGTGCTCGCGAGAGCTTTCAAAGATCTTTTCCCGCGTTACAAGACCATGCGCGGATATCATGTCCTGCGCCGTGGGGGCTGGGATACCCACGGGCTGCCGGTGGAGATTGAGGTGGAGAAACGCCTGGGGTTCGAGAAAAAAGGGCAGATCGAGGAATATGGGATCGCCAAATTCAACGAGCTCTGCCGCCAGTCAGCGTTCTCCAATATTCAGGATTGGGAAAAACTCACGGACCGGATCGCTTTCTGGGTGGATCTCAAGGATGCCTATGTAACCTACACGAATGAATATATAGAATCAGTCTGGAATATCCTGAAAAATTTCTGGGATCAAGATTTGCTATACCAGGGGTTCAAAGTGGTCCCCTATTGCCCACGCTGTGGAACACCTTTATCTGACCATGAAGTCGCTCTTGGATATAAGGAAACAGATGATCCTTCTGTTTTCGTGCGCATGCCTCTGGTGGATGAACCCGGTACCTCGTTGTTGGTTTGGACCACGACCCCCTGGACGCTACCAGCAAATATTGCTGTTGCAGCCGGTGAGAATATCAATTATGTAATGGTCGAGGCTCCCCTGCCAGAGGGTGGTTTTGAGAGGTTGGTTCTCGCCGAAGCTCTTGTTCAAAAGGTTTTCAAAGATACTCCTGTACGGGTGATTCAACAATTCAAGGGTGCGCAATTGAAGGGCAAGCGTTACAACCCGTTATTTACATTTGTACCGTTGGAGAAGAAAGCACATTTTGTTGTCCTTGCCGACTTCGTTTCGGTGGAGGACGGCAGCGGATTGGTCCACATGGCGCCAGCATATGGTGAAGACGACATGAAAATGGCGGGAGAATTTGATTTACCTATCCTTGAAACCGTCGCCTCGGATGGCACATTCATCTCAGAAGTAAAACCCTGGGCGGGAAAATTTGTCAAAGATGCAGACCCCCTGATCATCCAGGACCTCCATGACCGCGGTTTGTTACTCAAATCAGAGCTCTACAAGCATACATATCCCTTCTGCTGGCGTTGTGACAGTCCATTGTTATATTATGCGCGTAAGACCTGGTACATCCGCACCAGCCGATTCAAGGACCGATTAGTCGCCTTGAACGAGAAGATCAACTGGTATCCCAGCCATATCAAGAACGGACGTTTTGGGAACTGGCTGGAAAATAATATCGATTGGGCGCTAGGGCGCGAAAGATACTGGGGCACCCCTCTGCCAGTTTGGGAGTGCACCTCCTGTAACCATCAAACCTGTATCGGTTCGGTGAAGGAGCTTGAAGAGAATTCGGGGCGTAACCTGGATGAACTGGACTTACACCGGCCATTTGTGGATGATGTTCATTTTCGTTGCCAAAAATGCGGTGGGACGATGAATCGCGTTCCTGAATTGATTGATGTTTGGTTCGATTCCGGATCAATGCCCGTAGCCCAGTGGCATTACCCCTTTGAAAACCAAAAGGATTTCGAAACCCTTTTCCCCGCAGATTATATCTGTGAAGCAGTCGATCAAACCCGTGGGTGGTTTTATTCCCTCCATGCTATCAGCTCCCTGCTCTTTAATGAGGTCAGTTTTAAAAACGTCATCTGCCTGGGATTGATCCTGGATGAGAACGGGCAAAAAATGTCAAAGCATAAAGGAAATGTCGTCGATCCCTGGCCTGTTATCAACCAGAACGGGGCTGATGCAATGCGCTGGTACCTCTATACAGCCTCCCCTCCGGGGCAGGAGCGACGCTTTTCCAGCAACCTGGTGGGTGAGGTGGTTCGCAATTTTACGCTCACATTATGGAACACATATTCCTTTTTCGTCACCTACGCAAACCTGGATGGCTGGCAACCTGATCCCCGGGAAGAACCCATTTACAGTGACCTGGATAAATGGCTGCTCTCGGAACTGCATGCATTGATCCGGGATGTCACCGAAGCGTACGAAGGGTATGACGTTCTGGCTGCCACCCGACCGATCGAAACTTTCGTCGACAAGCTTTCAAATTGGTATTTGCGGCGTTCACGCAGGCGCTTCTGGAAAAGCGGTTCGGATGCGGATAAGAAGGCTGCGTACGCCACGCTTTACGAAGTGCTGGTGACGATCGCAAAACTCCTTGCCCCGGCCATGCCGTTCCTTTCGGAGGAAATGTATCAAAACCTTGTCCGCAGTACGGATACCGACGCACCGGAATCCATACACCTTTCCAGATGGCCAGAATTTGAAGTTCACCTGATCGATCAAAAATTAAATCGTGAAATGGCTACCGTGATGCATCTGGCCTCCCTGGGACACGCCGCCCGGAATAAGGCCAACCGCAAGGTTCGCCAACCATTGGCGGAAGCTGCCTTTAGTGTTGGCAGTCAAGAGGAGCTTGCTGCAGTGGAGAACTTCTGCGAATTGCTGGAGGATGAACTCAATGTCAAGAATGTCCGTGCTCTCAGCAGTGCGACCGAGGCGGTATCGTATTCTCTCAATCCGTATCCCAAGCAATTGGGTCAGAAGTATGGGGCGCGCTTTCCCGCCATACGCCAGGAAATACTTTCAATGGATCCTGTGGAAACAGGCAAGACTCTACTTTGCGGGCTGCCGGTTAAAGTTGTGATCGATGGAGACGAATTAGATATCCTTCCTGAAGAAGTTGAGGTGAGGGTGACAGCGCGGGAGGGTTTGGCTGTGGCTGCAGAAGGCGCATACCTTGCCGCCCTCGTCACCGACCTCACCCCTGAACTGATCCGGGAAGGACTGGCGCGCGAGTTTGTTCGCCGTGTTCAGGACCTGCGAAAATCGGCGGAGTACGATATCGCCGATCGGATCGATGTTTTCTACAAGGCCTCCAATCTATTGAAGGAAGCCATAGAGGCAAACAGGGATTTCATCATGGGTGAGATTCTGGCGAGGGAACTGTCTTTCGCCGATGCGCCTGTTGGGTCTCCCAAGGTGGAAGATGCGTTCGATGGCGAAAATTTGCTGGTTGGGATAAAACGTTTTCAATAACCCACCGTATCACTTGTTAGGTGTAGTATTCAGTCGAGGATCGGGAAAAAATCATTTATGAAAAATCGTAACAGTTATTGGCTGCTTTTTGGGATCGCGGCAATTGTCATACTTCTTGATCAGGTTACCAAGGCGATGATCCTGGAAAACCTGCCTACAGGAACTGCCTGGATGCCTCTCAATTGGCTTGCTCCTTACGCCAGGTTTGTGAACTGGTTTAACAGCGGGGTGGCTTTTGGGCTTTTCCAGGGTGGGGGGATGTTATTTGCCGTCCTGGCGATGGTCGTCGCCGGGGGGATCATCTATTATTATCCCCGCATTCCCCACGAGGATAAATTGATGCAGGTGGCTTTTGGCCTCATGCTTGGGGGCGCAGTGGGCAATGTGATCGACCGGCTCCGCTTCGGCGGTAATGTGATCGACTTCATTTCTGTCGGGTCCTTCCCAGTCTTCAATATCGCGGATTCCGCTGTGACTATTGGCGTCGAGCTTGATGCTGCTGGCTACCCTGCTTGAGAACCGCAATACAGCCCCTGCGACCGCTGCTGATGAATCCACCGAAGATCAGGATTCGTGAACACGAATATCATTAAAACGATCGTCCCGGAAAAAGCTCCCGCCAGGTTGGATGTATTTCTGACCGGGAAATTCCCGGATTTTTCGCGATCCCGCATACAGCAGCTTATACGCGATGGCAGGGTCCAAGTGGATGGTCAAATAACAGATAAAAGCGGCCAGACGATAAAATCCGGGCAAGAGATAGTCTTGGAGATTCCTCCCCCGGCTGCAACCGAGATCACAGGCGAAAAGATAGATCTGGTCATCATCTATGAAAATGAGAATGTTCTGGTTGTAGATAAACCAGCTGGGATGGTCGTGCATCCTGCCTACGGGCATGGATCAGGAACCCTTGTGAATGCCATTTTGGGTCGGGAAGGGGAGTTGCCCATGATCAACGGCGAATTTCGCCCGGGGATCGTTCACCGGCTTGATAAAGAAACCTCCGGTTTGATCCTTATTGCAAAAAACGACCACAGTCTGCATTATCTTCAGGAACAATTCAAGAGTCGCAAGGTCGAAAAGAATTATCTCGCCCTGGTGGATGGGCATCCACCAACACCCGTTGGTAGGGTGGATGCACCCATCGGTAGGGATCCCAGGAATCGAAAGAAAATGGCGGTGGTTGAACCCGGACTGGGACGGGAAGCTGTGACGGATTTCAAAATGGTTCAGGAATTTAAGAATCACACCTATCTGGGGATCCACCCGCACACTGGAAGAACCCATCAGATTCGAGTTCACATGCGTTTTCTGGGCTGCCCGGTGACCGGGGACACGGTTTATGGCCTCAAGAAGCCCACAGTCACCTTGAAACGCCATTTTTTGCATGCCACTCGCCTGATCATCCGCCTTCCAGACGAGGATGAACCGAGGATTTTTACTGCTCGACTTCCTGTCGAGCTACAGATCGTTCTGGATGAACTCTCTACTGCTGATCGTTGAATGCCACGGCTGGAGTGGCCTGAAAACTGCACCGAATCTCCTTTGATATAATTCTGTTTGAATCATGGAGGTAATGATGGAGAAATTCATCGGTATTGCCGAGATCGATCAGGCAGCGGCAGCCATTCGGGAAAAAACGAAACTATCCCCTTCTGTCGCAATAATCCTGGGTTCCGGGCTGGGCGGTTTGGCAGACGCAGTTCAATTAGCGGATGTCATACCCTTCCAAGAGATCCCCCATTGGCCGATTTCCTCAGTGATCGGGCATAAAGGCAGACTGGTCATTGGGACGCTGGAAGGTAAATGTGTCCTGGTGATGCAGGGAAGAACGCATTATTACGAAGGCTACCCCATGGATCAAGTGACATTTCCGGTACGGGTGATGCAGCGCCTGGGGATTCGTAACTTGATCGTCACGAACGCTGCAGGGGCGATAAACCCTGATTTCTTACCCGGCGATGTGATGATGATCACCGACCAGATCAATCTGATCGGGATGGCAGGATTGAATCCCCTTCGTGGACCCAACCTGGAGGAATTCGGGGCGAGGTTTCCGGATATGAGCAAACCCTACGACCCGACTCTGGCTGAGACTGCCCGCAAAGTGGCAGAAGAATCTGGGATCGACCTGAAGCAAGGCGTGTATATTTGCCTATCTGGACCATCGTTTGAATCACCGGCTGACCTCCGCTTTCTACGCCTGATCGGTGCAGATGCTGTGGGAATGTCCACAGTGCCAGAAGTGATCATCGCGCGCCATGGCAACATGCAGGTGCTCGGCTTTTCCGGGATCAGTAACAAGGCCAATCTGGATGGATCGACGGTCACCACCCATGAGGAAGTTCTTCAAGCAGGTGAGCTCATTGTACCGAAACTACGCACCTTGATCTGTGGAATTCTACGGGCGATGCTCAAATAAAGTGTGGGTCCAAAAATTAATCGTTCAGTATGCAAATAATTTTCACATTTCTCGTTAAATTCGAAACCTGGATTTACCTTCTGGCTGCTATCGCTGCAATTTTCTTTATGCGGGGGGTGATTGTTAGTTGGCAGGAATTAAAGACATCGATATTTGGCTTGGAAAAGGAGAATGCACGCCGGAAATTGAATTCCAATATTTCCGGATTGATCCTGACCGGGATCATCGTTACGGCTGAATTCATCATGGTATCGGTGATTACCATTAAATATCCATCTCAAGTGATTTTGGCCACCCCGACACTAGAGATCCAGGCTACGGAAACACCACCGATCGGTCTGATTCCAGGCTTCTCTGGAACCGAGATCGCAGCCCCCAACCAGGCATCCAGTGAAAATGGGTGTTTGCTAGAAAAACTGGAATGGGTCTTTCCCATGGCTGGAGATACCATAAGTGGGAAGGTAGAATTAAAAGGTACGGTAAATGTTGAAGATCTCGGTTTTTATAAATATGAATACAAAGCTACGGGTGAACCAGGCTGGATAACGATCGCTGGTGGAAGCCTGCCAGTGGTGGAAGGTGCCCTGGGGGGGTTATGGCAGACTGATAATCTCTTGCCAGGTGAATATGAGCTTCAACTTGTTGTTCTGGATAGCCGGAACAATTCCCTGCCACCCTGCGTGATCCCGATAGTCATCAAGGCACCATAGAAATATCAATGGAATCTATCACCATCCGGCTTTCTCAACCTCAGGATCACGAAATATTGTGCTCTTTCCAGAAATTTGTGGACACCTCGAAAACCTGGCAGATGGAGCAATCCTTCGATGATGGAAGTTGGATTATCCGGTTCCGGGAGATCTCTCTCCCCAGACCGATGCATCTGGCCTATCCATTTTCAGCGAAAGGGATCCGGGATCACCTTCTTACGAATGAATTGACTCTTGTCGCTTTGGAGAAATCCATCCCGGTCGGTTTTATAAGCCTGGCATCTGACCCAGGATCTCGAACCGCCCGGGTGACTGATCTGGTGGTCGAACCACAACACAGGCGAAAGGGGATTGCTACAGCCCTTGCCATCGGCACTGTGGATTGGCTGGTGGAGTGGAAAATAACCGGCATGTCCCTGGAGATGATGCTTAAGAATCATCCGGCAATTAACTTTGCCCGAAAGTTGGGTTTTTCTCCAGCAGGATTTAATGATGTATATTATTCAAATGGACAAACTTCTGTCACTTTTTACCGGAAGATAAATTAGACTGACCTGACCATGGAATTTCAGTCAAGCGTTTATTCCTTTATCAGGGCGATCAGCGATATCCTCACAGCCGGGATCGCCATCACCGCGTTCTCGCTGCTCCTATTTGCGTTGACCATGAACCTCCGGGACAAGGTGGTCCGTACCTTCTGCCTGATCCTTGTGAGCGTGGTGATCGTTTTCTCATCTGAAGCGTTCATGTCCACCGCCATAGAACCCTGGCAGGTGGCTTTCTGGTTACGGATGCAATGGGTGGGGGTAATCCTTCTGCCCGCATTGTATTTCACATTTTCTGATGCTGTTTTGGAAACAACCGGACAACCCAGCCGGTGGCGACGCCGATGGGCTTCGGTTGCAGCTTATCTCGTCACCGTCTTTTTTCTCTTCATGCTGCCAGCTGGTTTTTTCACCGGTCCCGTCATCCTCGATGAGCCACCTGCGCCCCATTTAAAACCAACCTTCCTCATCGACCTTTTTACCGTTTTTTACCTGCTGGTGATGGCTGCCACCTGGGTAAATTTCATCCGCGCCTATCGTCGCACCGTGACGCCAACCAGCCAGCGAAGGATGGCATACCTTCTAATAGGCGCAATCGCCCCTGCGCTTGGCTCCTATCCCTTCCTGCTTTTCGGCTCCAGCCTGGCTGCCGAATACCCCTATTATTTTTGGATCGTTGTTGTTGTCAGCAACCTGCTTGTGGGTTTCCTACTGGTATTGATGGCGTACGCTGTCTCATTCTTTGGTATGCCCTGGCCGGAGCGGGTGGTGAAGGGCAAGCTATTACTCTGGATACTGCGCGGACCGGTCACTGCCAGCATCACCCTGGCATTGACAACATTGATCCGCAGGTTTGGCGATTTCTTCGGCCAGGCATATACCGCCTGGGTGCCTATAACCATGGTGGTAACCATCGTAATCCTTGAGTATCTCATTACGCTTCTCTCCCCCTTTCTCGAGCGAAAACTTTTCTACGGGAATGATGAAACAGATCTGGAGATCATGGAGAGCCTGGAGTCCCACCTGATAACGCGAAGCGATTTGCTCCAATTCGTCGAGATGATCCTCGCAGCCATCTGCGATCACCTGCAAGCCCGCGGTGCTTATCTTGCTGCACTTGACCCAACCCGCCTGGACCTGGTGGCAAAGGTTGGGAAGGTGAAAATCGCCAACCTCGAATCAGAAGGAACACTTTTTAACCTGGTTGCGAAGGACGGAAACCTGCCGGATTTACTTCGTTTTGAGGATGTTTATCTATCCCCGATCCGGGATGAGACCCCGGAGGGGGATTTCATCCTGCTCGGAATTCTCGCAATCTCCGGTTTGAACCATACGGACCTTCTTCCTGACCAGCAAAAAGCATTGAAAGTCCTAACAACCCGAGCTGGATTGGTTCTGCGGGATCGGATCACGCAAGCTCAAATCTTCAACGCAATGGAATCACTATCACCACAGGTTGCATATATCCAGAACCTGAGCGTAGCGGGGCGGTATGACCGCGATGCGGTTCTGGCCGACACCACAGCCAAGTTGACACAAAATTTGGACCTTTGGGTTAAGGACGCATTAACTCATTATTGGGGTGGCCCGCACCTTACAGAAAATCCCTTGATGCAACTTCAGATTGTGCAATCAAGGATCAGGGATGGGAAGGAGAATCCTGCAAACGCCTTGAGATCTATTCTTCGCGACGCTATCGAAATGTTGCGGCCGGAAGGAGAAAGAAAGTTCACAAACGAGTGGATCCTATATAACCTGTTGGTCATGAAATACCTGGAAGCAAAAAAGGTGAAGGAAATTGCGAATAAATTGGCCATTTCCGAAGCCGATCTTTTCCGCAAACAGAAAATCGCCATTTCCGAGACTGGCAAGATGATCCTAGGGTTGGAGGAATCCGTGATTAGCTCATGATTGATTTTTATGCTAATATTATTTGTTCGTTTTATCGGTTAGCGGAGGGTTTAGGAGGTTGTAGATGAATGGTGATATGAGTTTGGGTGGGGAGAATCTAGCGCCTGGGGAAGACGAAAGCTGGTGGTCAGCAGTTTTACTGGAGGAGAGGCGATGGGAACCATTTTCTGAAGAATCAGAAAGGGAATCCTATAAACCCCAGCAAAACCGAATGGATTGGGAACAAGCCCATCTCCTGATGGCCAGGGACGAGGTTGTGGTGATGGAGGTTCGCGGTTACAACCGGGGGGGCTTGCTTGTTCAAGGGGAGATGCTGCAGGGCTTTGTTCCGCTATCACATTTGCTGCAATACGACGTCTCAGCTGGTGAAGAAGAGCGCCACCTGATGATCGCCAATTACGTGGGATCCCAGATAAATCTGAAGATCATCGAATGCGATCCGGCCAAGGATAGAATCGTATTTTCCGAGCGGGCAGCGAAAGCTGGCTGTGGCAAGCGCAAAGAGATAATTACTAATATCCAAGTAGGGGATATCGTTGAAGGTTGTGTTACCAACATCACCGATTTTGGCGTTTTCGTTGATCTGGGAGGAGTTGAAGGCCTGATTCACCTTTCCGAACTCTCCTGGGGGCGGGTTCATCAGGGTACCGAAGTGGTGCATGTAGGGGAGCTTATCCGGGTGATGGTTCTCTCAGTCAATATGAACAATGCTCGAATCGCGCTGAGTCTTAAGCGTCTAAATCCGAATCCCTGGGAGATATTGGGTGAAAAATATCATCCTGGCGATGTTGTCCAGGCGGTAGTTACGACCATTACACGTTTTGGCGCATTTGCAAGGTTATCTGAGGGAGTGGAAGGTTTGATCCATATTTCTACCCTCAAACTAGCGGCTGGAACAGCACTGCGTGATCTGCTCGAGCCGGGTCAGGAAATCCACGTGAAGATCCTGCACCTGGATATTGAAAAACGCAGGCTGGGATTGGGACTGGTTGCGCCAGAATGACCAGGAAATCCCAGGAATCAAAACCCTCCAGAAGCAAGAAATCACCTTCCGAGTCAGTTAAATATCCCCAGGATGGATTGAGCGACTTTACAGGATCCTTTGACCGTTACGGTTGGGATATCCTAGCGGTATTTCTATTCGCACTCAGTTTCATCAGTCTGATCGGTCTGATTGGTTTATCCGAAGGCAGCTTTATCACTCCCTGGGCGGCATTGCTGCGAAAAGGTTTCGGTTGGGGGGCTTGGTTCCTGGTAGTTTTCCTGGCACTCACCGGATTAATGGTCCTTCGCCGAAGTCATCCCCTTGTGCCAAACCTGAGCCTGGTTAGAGTGATAGCTCTGGAAGGATTTGCGTTCACCATTCTCGCGTTGCTAGCCATGGTGAGCAGAATGTCGTTGGAAGCAGCTGAGACTGGAAAATTTGGAGGGATCATCGGTTGGGGACTAGCGACGCTGCTGGATCGTTTTCTACCCACCTTTCTCGCCGCGGTCGTGTTCCTCATTCTCGGTTTTGTATTTGCAGTGATCGGATTTGGGTTTTCCGATCGGGTCAAGGCCTTCGCTTTAAAAAACCAGGTTGATGTTGCAGGAGACGTTGAAACAACAAAATCTCAGCAACCCCAGCAAAACCGGGAATCGCCACCCAGGGTCGTGAATGCATCACCGGCAGTGATCGTGGGCGAGGAAATACTAGGTGGAGAGAGTTTTGAGAGCAGGGATGACCGGCTGCCCCCCTTAAATCTCCTTAAGAATGAAACGGTATCGACGCCGGATAAATCTGAAATCCGCGAAACAGCAGCCCGGATCGAGCAATGCCTGGCTGAGTTCGGAGTGCCCGCGAAAGTGATCGGTTACCGGGTGGGTCCCACCGTGACCCAATTTGCGGTGGAACCGGGATTCATTGAGAAAACCAATCAGAATGGGAGTATAAACCAGCAAAAAGTTCGGGTTTCGCAAATATCAAATCTTTCAAAGGACCTTGCCCTGGCTCTCGGTGCGGAGCGATTGCGCATCCAGGCACCAGTGCCAGGCCACTCCTACGTTGGTATCGAAGTACCAAATGAGCTAAGCGCAGTTGTTCGACTGCGGGCAATTCTCGAATCCGAAGCTTTTCAAAAATTAGCCTCCCCCCTGGCATTGGCAATCGGCCGGGATGTATCCGGTTCGGCAGTCGTGGCAGATTTGGGACGAATGCCTCACATGCTGATCGCAGGTACGACCGGATCTGGCAAGAGCGTATGCATCGCGGCGATAACCACCTGCCTGGCGATGAACAACAGCCCCTTCGACCTGAGGATGGTGATGCTCGATCCGAAGATGGTGGAGCTCGTGCGTTTTAATGGATTGCCGCACCTGCATGGAAAGGTGGAAACCGACCCAACTAGGATGATTGCGGTATTGCAATGGTCTCTGGCGGAAATGGACACCCGCTATAAATTAATGGAAGGTGCGAATTGCCGCGATCTGGAGACCTATAATCGCAAAATGCAACGAAAGAAGCAGGCGACCATCCCGAGAATCGTGATCCTGATCGACGAACTGGCAGATTTGATGATGGCCAATCCGGATCAAACCGAATTCAGCCTGGTGCGATTAGCCCAGATGGCTAGGGCGACTGGTATCCACCTTGTGGTGGCGACCCAGCGGCCAAGCGCCAATGTGGTGACCGGTTTGATCAAGGCGAATTTTCCGGCCAGGATGGCATTCACTGTGGCTTCCTCGGTGGATTCGCGGGTGATCCTGGATACCAGCGGTGCGGAAACCCTGCTCGGACGCGGAGACCTGCTCTTCCTGAATCCCGAGGCTGGAGTGCCGCTTCGGGCCCAGGGTGTGATCGTTACCGATCAGGAGATCGAAAAGGTGATCAATTTCTGGCAGCGAATGGCTCCAGCATCCGGGGAAGCGCCTCCGTGGGAGGAAATGGCTTCTGCGCAACCGCAGGTTGGCGAGGGTTCTGATGATCTTATAGAGCAGGCGATCGATATCGTCCGGCATGCCCGCCATGCAAGCGCATCCATGCTCCAACGGCGGATGCGGATCGGTTACCCTCGCGCCGCAAGGCTGATTGACGAGCTGGAAGAGATGGGTGTCATCGGGCACGCGCAAACAGGGGGCAAGGAACGTGAGGTGTTGATCCCACCTGAGGATGACGAAGATATCGATTCTTGATACAATTGTATACTTTTACATAAGCTAATTGCTTTACGGGAGAGAAAATGGGCGAACAAGCCGCAGCACCCAAACCGACCTTTACTGAAAAGATGCGCGTGATTATGAAGGGAATCGTCACGCCCATCGTCACATTTCTCAACAAAATAGGGGTCACTCCCAACGTTGTCACGATTATTGGCTTGCTTGGAAACGTCGCAGCTGCAGTTTTGATCGCAATGGGGTATATACCGATCGGTGGCTTGGTGGCTTTACTGGCCGGTGCCTGTGATGGATTGGACGGTTCGCTCGCCCGCTTGCGCAACGAGGTATCTCCTTGGGGTGCGTTTGTGGATTCAGTGACTGACCGGTATTCTGAACTCATCATTTTGCTCGGGCTGCTCGTTTATTACGAGTCGACCGGCGACGGAAAAATGATGATCCTGGTGTATGTGGCAGCCATCGGAACAGTGCTTGTATCCTACGTAAAGGCAAGAGCGGAAGGGCTAGGTTACACGGCGAAGATCGGTATTCTCAGCCGCATGGAACGCTACCTTGTATTGATCCCCAGCCTGATCTTCAATATTCCCTGGCTGGCGGTGTGGATCTTCGCCATATTTGCGAATATCACTGCGATTCAGCGTATTTACGCGGTTCGCTCCCAGGCGTATGAAAAGAAGAAATCGCCAACACAACCCGAATCCTAAGGAAATCAGATGAATCTTCCCCTTCGTGAAGGAATCAGTTTAAATCTTTCGTTCCTGCATATTTCTGATGTCCTGGTCATTCTTCTGGTTTTGATCCTCTCGTTTTTTAATATTCTCCCCAGTCTGAAGATTAAACAGAAATGGCTCCAGGCAGTAGTGTATATCCTCATTGTTTTGGCACTCGCTGCGATCGTCAGGCTGGTTTTTGTCACCGCCCCGTTAGGCATTCTCCACATCCGCTGGTATGGTGTTCTCATCATGGCGGGAGCGCTGGCTGCAGCCTGGCTTTCCACCGTCGAGGCTAAACGGCGCGGACAAAATCCCAACGAAGTGTGGGAAATGTTGCCCTGGCTGCTGGTGGCAGGGATCATTGGCTCCAGGCTCTGGCATATCTTTCTACCGCCTGCCTCACACATTGCAGCAGGGCTAACCACGCAATATTACCTGACGCATCCATTGGATGCGATCGCCATTTGGCGCGGTGGTGTGGGCATACCAGGTGCGGTCATCGGCGGGTTGATCGCGCTCCTGATCTATACCCGGGTTCGTCATTTGAGCTTTGGACAATGGGCGGATATCGTCGCCCCTGGATTAGCACTTGCCCAGGCGATAGGCCGTTGGGGAAATTTCCTGAACCAGGAAATCTATGGTGCGCCTACGAATCTCCCCTGGGCGATAAGGATCGACCCGCAATTCCGCCTGTCCCAATATGCCGATAAGGAGACCTATCATCCTTTGTTTGCATATGAAAGCCTCTGGAATCTCGCAAATATGGCTCTCCTACTCTGGCTGGGAAGAAGATTCCAGTATAAGCTTATGAACGGCGACCTTTTCCTGATTTACGCCATGTTCTACTCATTTGGCAGATTCTGGTTGGAATTTCTTCGCCTGGATCCCGCGCCGGTGGCTGGATTCAATTTCAACCAGACTTTTATGGCGTTTTTGTTTGTAGGATGCGGGGCATTCTTACTAATTCGGCATTTGCTTTCCGCTCGCAAAAAGCACGCGTAACGCTCTGCCACAATTCGATCAGTTAATCCTCCCAGGAAGCGGGAGGATTATTTTCACCTAACAATTCTGTATACGCGGACGGATGGAAATTCTCTATAATGAGAGTGTTACCGCTTGGAAAAACTGCATGATCCTAGCTGAAGACCTGACGAAATTATTTGATAAATTCACCGCGGTGGATGGCGTGAACCTGAATGTGCCCCCCGGAAGGGTGCTGGTTTTGCTTGGTCCAAACGGCGCCGGAAAAACTACCACGGTGCGAATGCTCACTTCTATCCTTCGTCCCTCCCGCGGGAGAGCTGTAGTCGCCGGGTATGATGTTGTTCGAGAACCTCAAAAAGTTCGCGAATCGGTGGGGGTATTGACTGAACATCACGGCTTATATAACCGAATGAACGCAGCTGAATACCTGGATTTCTACGGTCAGTTATATGGGATGGCGATTAAAACCCGGCAACAGCGGATCGATGCATTGCTGGAGGAGTTCGGGTTGTTGGGAGATAAAAAACGAAAACTGGGTGAATTTTCCAAGGGGATGCGCCAAAAATTGGCACTTGTCCGCGCCTTGATGAATCAACCGCCGGTGCTCCTCCTGGATGAACCCACCTCTGCGATGGACCCTGAAAGCGCCAGGGTTGTCCGGGATGGGATCCACCAGTTACGCTCATCCTCCAGGTCGATCATCCTTTGCACCCACAATTTACTAGAGGCGGAGGAACTGGCAGATCAGATCGCGATTATTCGCAAGGGCAGAATCATTATGAGCGGGTCGCCTTCTGAACTGAAGCGGAAGTTGCTGGGGCTTCCGGAATTCGAAGCCCGTTTGGCGGGGGGTGCGGATGGCAGGCAACTCGATCTTCCGCATGGGGTGTCTCTGGTTTCCAGCGGTGAGGATTGGTTGCGTTTCCAGGTAGACGATCCTTCAAAGAATAATCCAATTTTGATCGAAAGAATGGTTAGCTCCGGGTTGGGAATCCTTTCGTTCAACGAAACCCACCGCACTCTGGAATCTGCGTACCTGGAGGCAATGCGATTGGCGGGAAATGGGAGCGAAAATGGCAGTTGAATTCAAGCCCGCTTTTGCCATCACCGCGAGGGAAGTTCGGGATCAATTCAGAGATTGGCGGATCATTTTCCCGATCATCGGTTTGACGCTGTTCTTCCCATTTCTGATGAATTTCACTGCGCGTCGCGTGCTTGACTTCGTCAATCAATACGGAGCCACCATTATTGGCGAGCGGTTGGTCCCATTCCTGATGATGATCGTTGGATTTTTCCCGATCTCGGTTTCGCTCGTGATTGCGCTGGAGTCGTTTGTCGGGGAAAAAGAAAGGGGTTCCATAGAACCCCTTTTGAGCACACCGCTCAAAGACTGGCAGCTTTATGTCGGCAAGTTGCTTTCTTCGATCGTACCACCCCTGGTGGGAAGCTTCGTGGGTATGTTTGTCTATATGGCTGGCCTCGTAGCCCGGGATGTTCCCCTACCGTCAGCAGATTTGACGTTGTTGATCTTTTGCCTGACAATCGTCCAGGCGATCGTGATGGTCAGCGGGGCAGTGGTAATATCCAGCCAGGCTACTTCGATTCGAGCGGCGAACCTGCTGGCAAGTTTCATCATCATTCCAATTGCTCTCTTGATCCAGGCGGAAAGCGTGGTCATGTTTTGGGGAAATTATGTCACCCTCTGGTGGCTGGTATTCGGATTGTTCATTTTCGCCGTATTGCTCACGCGGGTCGGACTGGCGCACTTCCGGAGGGAGGAACTGCTGGGAAGGGAGATCGATGTTTTAAATATTCGTTGGGGGGCAAGCATTTTTGTTAAGGCCTTTACGGGTGAAGCACGCGATCCATTCGAATGGTATCGCAGAGAAATTCCAAAAAGCCTGAAACAAGTGCGGCTTGCGGTTTTGCTGACAACCATTATCACGGTGACCGCGGTCTTGATAGGGATGGATCTGATTCGATCATTCCAGATACCCATAGGAGAAACGAATATTAAGGACATGGGTGAGAATATTTATTCCGCTTTGCAATCGATTCCTGGCGGGTCGGTTACTGTCATTCTCACGATCTTCTGGCAGAATTTCCGGGTGGTATTGATTTCCATGCTGCTCGGCGCATTATCCTTTGGAATTCTTGGCGTGATTCCTTTGATCGCCTCGATGGGTGTCGCAGGATACCTTCTCAGTCTGCTGGCGATCAATGGGTTATCCCCCGCACAATATCTTCTGGGATTCATCCTTCCACACGGTATTTTCGAAATTCCCGCTCTCATAATTGCGAGCGCCGCGGTGCTACGGGGAGGGGCTCTGCTCGCGGCCCCGGACGAGGAGAAGAATATTGGTCAAACCTTTATTGAATCCCTCGGAGTTTGGTGTAAACTTACCGTTGGGGTGGTGATTCCGCTTTTGATAATCGCAGCCTGCGTGGAAGTATGGGTTACACCACTGATCGCGACTACCTTGATCCCGCTGATCCCATAAGGGAGGAATAAATGGGGAAAGTTATATTACTAGGAACAGCCTCGTTCATACCAACAGAAGAAGCCGATAACACCCATGTTGCCATCCTTGCGGGAGACCGAAAAGTCCTGGTAGATACAGCAACAAATCCGTTCCGCAGCCTGAAAAGAGTGGGAATCGAACCCAATGAAATTACGGATCTCGTGCTGACCCATTTTCATCCAGATCATATTTCGGGTTTACCGATCCTGATCATGGGAATGTGGTTTACCGGTAGGAAAAATGAACTGAATATATATGGTCTTGATCACACATTGGAACGGTCGAAAAAGATGCTGGATCTTTACAATATCTCATCCTGGGCAAATATGTTTCCGGTACATTATCATACCTTTGAGGGAAAGGGTCTTTCTCCCTTGATCCTGGATAAAGATCTTCAACTCTTCGGAGCAGAAGTGAAGCATCTGGTACCAACCCTGGGGATCAGGGTGGAGTTTCCGGCTTCGGGGAAAGTTCTCGCATACTCATGCGATACGGAGCCGTGCGAAGCTGTGGAGTTACTGGCTGCAAATGCGGATGTATTGCTTCATGAATCCGCGGGAGATTCAAAAGGTCACTCATCGCCAAAACAAGCCGGGGAAACCGCTGAAAAAGCAGGTGTGAAGACCCTCTACCTGATCCATTACCCGGGTGAAATTTCGACCGAACTTCGCACCGGGGAGGCTAGCCAGGTCTTTCATGGAACAATCATTGCAGCAAGGGATTTGATGACGATCGATCTGGATTGATCACCAACCACTCAGAAATTGCCGCCACTCCTGGTTTTCCTGGAGATGATGGGCATAGATATATTCTGCAGAAGCGGGGGGTTCCACCGGCCGGTGAAGAAGGTGCATCCCGGCTTCTTCAATCCTTCTACCACCTTTCCGGTGGTTGCACTGAGGACAGGCGGCTACTACATTCCGCCAGGCGTGCGGACCACCAAGATGGCGAGGAATCACATGGTCGATCGTAAGGTCACCCATTTGCCTCCCACAATATTGGCAGGTGTAACCATCACGTCGTAGTATTTCTTTACGGGCCAGGCGGACGGAAGACCGGGGGCGGTGGACCATTTTTTGAAGGCGTATTACGGATGGTCGGGGGAAGGATATTCTGGGCGGTGCGCACCGAACCACGACCATCCAGAACGAGGGTGGCTTTTTCGGTGAGCATTAATCCCAGGGCGCGATGCATGTTACAAACGTTGAGGGGCTCAAAATTTGCATTCAGAACCAGCACTGCTTCCACGATGGCACCAATTCAGGCGATTATAGCACCATAAGAACAGTTGAAACGCTAAAAAAGAATTGCGCATAGCCATTATATTTCATTTAACGATCAAATCATAACTAACTACCCGGCTTTGGTTCGGCTGGTATAATCCGCTGTATCTTTTTCTTCCGGAGGATTGGGTGAACATCGAGGATCAGGTTTACCAAATAATGCAGGGGACAGAATACGGCGATGATGAAGTAAAGGCTGCCATGACGAGGGAGCTTCGGGAACGTTTGATCCTTGTAGAGAAAGAAAATAGACCCTTACGGGTCTATTGTGGTTACGATCCCACCAAAGCGGACCTGCACCTCGGGCATACCATCACCATGAAGAAATTGCGACAATTTCAGGACCTTGGTCATAACGTTACCTTTTTAATTGGAACTTATACCTCCCTTATCGGTGGTGACCCATCGGATAAAGACACCCTCAGGCCGCAAATGACCAGCGATGAAGTGGAGGAAAATGCGCAAACATACGCACAACAAGCTTATAAAATCCTGGACCCAAATAAGACAACCATTCGATATAACGCCGAGTGGCTGCACAAACTGACCTTTGCCGACCTTATCCACCTGGCCTCCAACTTCACAGTGCAGCAGTTCCTGACGCGCGAAAACTTCAAACTGCGTTTTGAACGCGGGGATGCCATTTATTTGCACGAGACTTTTTACTCGATCATGCAAGGGTATGACGCTTACGCGCTAAAAGCCGATGTCCAGGTGGGGGGAACCGATCAGCTTTTCAACATTATGACCGCTGCTAGGAAATTGATGACCTACCTGGGTGAAAAACCCAACATAGGGATCATCATGGGTATCCTGCCGGGAACGGATGGGGTGGTTCGCATGTCCAAATCACTGGGCAACCATATACCCATCGATACCACAGCGGAGGATATGTTCGGAAAGGTTATGAGCCTGCCGGACAGCGCCATGCCTGTTTATTTTCGCCTGGTTACGCGCTGGTCTCCTCCGGAAGTTGCGCAACGAGAGCTGGACCTGAAAGAGGGCAGGATTCACCCGCGGGATGCAAAAATGCTGCTGGCAAAGGAAGTGTCTGCGTCTTTTTACGGCGAGGAAGCTGCATTAAAAGCCCAGGATGATTTTATAAAGAGGTTTCAAAAACACGACCTGCCGGACGAAATGCCGGAAATACACATCTCAGCCGGGCAGACCGTTCTGGATGTTCTCGCGGAATGCAAATTTATCTCAACACGGAGCGAAGGCAGGCGGCTGGTGGATCAAAAAGGGGTCAAGCTGGATGGCGAGATCCTGGTGGATGGTATGCAAGAATTTCCGCATGCTGGTGTGTTACAGGTAGGGAAGCGGCATTTTGCCCGGATCGTATTTGGCTAATCAGAGGGGTTAGCTTCAGCGCGGATCTGTGGCGATTTGCAGCAAACCAGTCCCGATCCTCCTTGCATCCAAAGGAGCATCTTCTTCCAATACGAGAGAGATCGCCAAAGGGATTCCTAGCCAACCAGGCCTGGTCCCCCCCATGAACCAGGAAAATGTCCCCTGGCTGCTCTTTGATCTCCCCGATGCCTCCCACCCAGGGTACGCCGCGCTGGGAAGCATTCCCCGGATATTGCCTGTTTCAACGTTCATTTCATTGTCGTTCTGCGAATGCGGAAAATATACCCACCCGTCAGGAGACCGATACGAAACCGCCAGGAGGGGCGATGGGATTTTCGTGTTATTGGTAATGGCGGATGCTGCCAGGGCAACTTGCAAAGGGGATACGCTTAACTGATTCTCCCCGAACATCAGTGATTTTGGATCATTGAAACCCTGATCCGGATCAATGGCAACTTGAGGGAGGATAAATTCCGGAGAACGCATAAAACCGAATTCATCGATCACCCCATAAATTTCCCCTGCAGAGAAAGAACCAGCAAGAGCAATCGAAGGTGCGGGGCAACCAGCGATGATACCTGCTTCCCAGGAATCTTCTTTATCCGGGCTGAACCCACAGGTGTAATTTACCCCGTTGTATTGAATATCCATTGACCCGGGTGGCTCCCTATCCTGGATTGTTTCGCGTCTCTCCGCCAGCAGGAATGGAGCGAGCAAGGTGCCAAGTGGGTAGGCAGCCTGGGTGGCGCGGTTGAGCAACGGGGATTGCGAATCCTGCATCCAGCCGCTCCACATACTCTCCGCCTGGTTGGGATCCACATTCGGGTGGGAGGCCATAGCCAGTACCTCACCGGTTTGTGCGTTCAGAAGAACGAGGGCACCCTTTCTTCCCTCCAATAACCGGTCAGCTTCCTGTTGAAGCTGCATATCGATGGTTGTTTTAATATCCAAACCGGGTGGAGGTTGCCCATGCATTAAATGATTCCACCAAATAACCGATGCTGGAATCCCGCGCTCACCTCTCAAATATCTATCCAGGGCTGACTCCAGTCCAGTTTGCCCGTAGGATGAAGTATTGAATCCGAAAACCGGACTTAATGGAGGATATAGATATACCCTTGCGAAATCTCCTGCATCTCCAGTGGTGTGGTTGATTTTTACCCCCTTGTTATCAAGGATGTTTCCGCGCGGTGAATACCTTTCATTGATGCCAAGACGGGGATTATCCGTTCGGGTGAGCAGGCTCCCGGAACGGACGATTGACCACCATCCATTTGCCAGCAGGATCAGGACGAAGCCTGCAATTGCTGCTCCCGCGATGAAAAAGTACGGCACAGGTTTTTCGAGTAGGGCGGGGTCTTCTCCTTCCGTATCGCTAATAAGAATTAGGATCCCCGCACAGACCATCGATATCAGCAACGATGAACCTCCATAGGACATGAATGGAAGGGTTACACCGGTAAGCGGCAATACCCTCAGGTTCCCTCCAACGATGAGGATCGACTGAAATGCCAATAAGGATGTTACCCCTGCAGCCAGCAAACGGTGATACACAGTTCCAGCTCTAAAAGCGATCCTGAATCCGCGATGGACCAGTAAGATCATGATGCATATCAAGCCAATTGTGCCCACTAATCCGGTTTCTTCGGAAATCGCTGCAAAGATAAAATCCGATTGAGAGACTGGGACTACCCTGGGGCTACCCAGCCCAGGTCCGCGGCCGAAAATACCACCGGACGCGACCGCCATGAGTGATTGAACTATCTGGTATGATCGTCCGCTCGGGTCCAGCCAGGGATTGATCCAGGAATCAACCCGCAATCGGATGACATCGAAAAGATGATATCCAATATATACCGCCAGGATCAAAACAGCAACGCTTAGCAGGATCTGCCAGTACCTGCCAGCAGCCAGGAAAAGCATTATTGAAAAAAGGATCAAAAGGAGTGCGCTGGTTCCCAAATCCCGTTGAACCAGTAATATCGCAATCGCGATCCCAAAAATTATCAATGCAGGGGTGACCAGGTGGGTGAAATTGAACGCGATTCTGATTCGGTCAGACAAATACGCAGCAAGGAATACAACTAAAAGAAGTTTTAGGATTTCGGATGGCTGGAAGAATACTCCCGCGAAACCCAACCAAAGCTGTGGACCGAATCCGCCCGGGTATACGCCTATAAATAACGTCAATGCTAGCATCACGATTCCAAGCGTCAGCCAAAGATACTTGTAGCTGTGGAGGATTTTCAGAAAACCCTTTGTACGGAGGATGACCCACAAAAGCCCGAGCGAAACAGCCAGCCAAGCGGTTTGCCTCAAACCAAAATATGGATTCACCCGGTAGATGGTCAATAATCCCCAACCGGAAATAATACTGATCAATGGAATTAGGACGGGGTCCGCATCGGGAATGATCCGGGTCAGGAATTTCCCCAAGAAATAAAAACCGAGCAGCCAGGTGATAAACCCGAGCCAATGAATCCAAAGAAAGTTCACCTGCCAGGTGTGCATTCTGACCGCAGGCGAAATCGTTAGAGCCAATGAAAATGAAAAAATAAATATTACCGCAGTTCCGAACAGGCGGTTCCAGATGCCTGCCGCGGGATTTGAGGTTGAAATGCGCTCCGGTCTCAAATTCAGATATATTTCTTGACGAGAAGTTCGACCTTTTTTAGGGTCTCTGGCGGGATGCACTCCGGGGAAGTGATGATGGCGTTCTCAAGCGCGCGGGAACAGGTACAAGGGAATTCATCCGGTAGCGACTTTACAAGCTCAGCGATGGATTGCTGAGCGAGGCTAGTATTCTTTTGAAGAGTGCGGACAACTACATCGACGGAAACCTGTTCTTCAGTCAGATGCCAGACGTCATAATCGGTTATATGCGCCATCACCGAAAAACACATTTCTGCTTCACGGGCGAGAAATGCCTCAGGGGACGTGGTCATGCCAATTATGGACATTCCCCAGGAACGGAACAGATTGGATTCGCCTTTGGTTGAAAAGCGAGGACCTTCGATGGTGATGGAAGTGCCACCCTTATGACAAGTACCCCCGCATTTTGCAATTGCCTCAACCAGCAGATTCCCCAATACTCCGCAGAATGGATCCGCCACACCAACATGAACGACCAATCCACCTTCGAAGAAAGTGCGCTCCCGGCGGCGGGTGAAATCGACGATCTGGTCCGGGATTACGATCTGACCGGGAACAAAATCATCCCGGAGCGATCCACAAGCACTGATGCTGACGAGCCGTTGAATTCCCAGCGATTTCAGCGCATAAATATTCGCCTTGTAATTAATTTCCGAGGGGGAAAGGTAATGACCGATCCCATGTCTTGCCAGGAAAGCGATCTTCTTTCCTTCCAGCCGGCCGATTACAACCGGTGAGGATGGGTCACCGAAAGGGGTGGGAATATCCACTGACCTGGCTTCCTTCAATCCCGGCATCTGATATAACCCTGAGCCACCGATGATCCCAAGAATTGGTTGATCAGTCATTGCTTTCACCTCCTTCGAGACAGTTTGTTATTATCATAGCATAAACCCTTATGGAACTTGTTGTACATGGACAAGCAAGGTGACACTTCCACAGGTGATCCGGTCGCCATCATCCAACACGGTTGGTTTAAGAACAGGTTGGTCGTTTATAAAAGAACCATTTGTGGACTGCATATCTGCCAACCACCATTGCTTATGGTGATAACTTAACCTGGCATGCCTGGCGGATAGGGTGCTTTCATCAAGATAAACTTCGCACCCTGGATCACGCCCGATAAATGCTTCGGGGGTTTCCAACGAGATCTGATTCAATTCAGTCTGTCCTTCAACTTCCAGTATCAGGTTTGGTAATTTTACCCGGGCAGCAGCGGCAGCCTGTTGCCGGAGGTCCTTCCAAACAATGTAAATGACAAACCCAACAAAAGCAAAAAGGCAGACTGCCATCACACCTCGGAGAAGGAGTACCAGGATGCCGCTCAAGAAGGCTTCTCCTGAGAAACTACATCAGGCTCGATCTTATCTGTCTGGTTGAGATCAATATCTTTGTTGAAGATCAAAGGATATCCCCCAAGAGAAATCACATCCCCGGGTTTAAGTGACTGGCTGCGCACGCGGTTGTTATTTACGAAGGTTCCCCCGGTGGAATCGAGGTCGAAAATCGTAATGTTGCCATCCGCGATTCGGATCTGAGCATGAAGGCGGGAGACACGTCCATCAGGAATGACAAGATCATTGGTTTCCCGGCGCCCGAGATTGAATATCGGGCCGTGGAGAGGAAACTCCTTTCCGTCCGCGATAAGAAAAACCCGCCAGTGATCACCGAATGGCATTTTCGTTTCGGTGATGGGAATTTTCATGATCTGAGTTTTTGGTGGAACCCCTGACTGCCAATCACAATCCACAAGAAAGACCCCAGACTCCAATCGATCCTCCTCCACGGGATCGATTCTTGGCGGGGATTGAAACGTGGTTAGAGAATCCTTTGCTTCATTTTGGATTGCATCCGTTATATATTCTACCCAGCCGGGAGACTTGTTTACGAGATTCCACGTATGAAAATTCGCGTGAATCCGAAAATGATCCGGTGCCGGCGATACTCCACCTTCATTTCCGGTGATGACCCCGCGCATTTGAACTAAAACTGTTTCAGTGAGGGTGGATATGAGGCTGGAGTGGGTTGAACCCGCAATATTGATTTCAAACAGCGAACGCAACACGTTCTCGGCTTTTCCCAGAAGCTTAGTCATTCAGCTATTATATTGCGGACGCTCGGTGAATTTCTAATAATTCGATTAAGGAAGTCAACCAAGTGCGATGGAAGCCATCCGGGCTGCGGTGATGGATTGGAAATCCTCCACGCGCATTCGTATCTTTAATCCACGCATACCCCCTGAAACATAAAACTCTTCGAGGTTGGCAGAGGAATCATCCAGCAGAATATCAAAACCGCGGTTCAAAAGTGCAAGGGCGGAAATACCGCCCACTCTGAGTCCAGTAAGGGATTCAGCTTCCTTCTCGGTTGCGGTAGTTACCTTTTTCTCCCCGATGATAGCTGCCACGGATTTAAGATTCACCCGCTTATCACCAGGCACAACTGCCAGAATGGGTTTCCCTTTTTTCTCACGAAGCAAAACAATGGTTTTATAAATCATATTGGGTGGCACTTTCAAGTACTCTGCAGTTTCCACAGCGCCAAGTTTTTCTGCCGGAGTTTCCACCGAGTTGAAAACAATTTTCTTTGAATCCAAGAGGCGGGTGACGTTGTTTGTGGACACAATGTTATCCCCTAACATAGATCGGGTTGCTGAAAATCCAGCCTCTCGATTTCCCTTTAAAGTGGATTCGGCATTCCACCCGGTAAATACCAATTGTGGTTACCTGGTGATTAATCATCTCCCGATCCTGCCACCGGCCGATGAGCTCCCCGTTTCGGAGAAGCCGGCAATCACATTTTCTCGGGAGGGTGATCGTGAAATTCACTTCACCCCGAAAAACCAGGTCATCTCCCATGATGGCTCTACCCTCCCCACTGGTTGCGGTAAACCGGAAACCCCGGGTGGGGTGCGGTAGGTCATAACCCACGAAGCAGTGCCCAGTTTTCAATGCCTCATAGGCTCGTGAACGGGATGATTCCAGGTCTTCTCCGAGTTCATCCTCGATCAAAAGATGGGTATTCACTGCCCGAAAATGAAATCCGTAGGGAAAGATCTCCCGGTGAAAGGGACCGAGATGGATTATTAATGCATGGGCGTCCGAACCGCCGATCGCAATCACTCTTTTCCCGGTAATCATCAATTCATCCCACTTCTTCAGCAGGACATTCGGAGGTCCATGAGGGATACGATCCGGGAAGAAACCATAAATTATTGCCTGCGCTTTGGTCCTGGCTACCGCTTTGAACTCACTCAAGCCATTCCACAATTCGATGCCAGTAAATCCTTCAGTCTGCCAATCCTCCCAGGAGATATCCGGTTCACCGAAGAAGGGCATGTCGGTCTCCATCGGGTGAGCTAGAAATGACATCCCGCCACTTTTTTTCACCTCTTCGATCAACTTTTGTGGGTCAAAGGCAAACTTAGCCAATTCTTTGCGAGCGTCAAATACCAGGAGATGATTCTTTTGGGGATTACGCGTCTGATCGTGGACCTCCTCACCGATAAACAAAAAAACGCGACCCTTTTCGGTTTGGAAGACTTTCTCTGCACCTTGCACCCAGACGTTGTGATCGGTTACAAGAACAGCATCGATTCCTGCCTCCAGGGCAGCACGGAGAATATCATCATATGTGCCAACTCCATCCGAAAGGAGTGTGTGCATGTGAAGATTAAGAATATACTCATTCATCTTGGTTGACGGGAGTTGAAATTGGCGGGTATAATCGGGTTGTTCAAGAATCCTGGAGGAAAATTTCTGTGATCACTTATATCAATATTGCCCTGATTATAACTTCTGTAGCCTTGATCATCTGCGTAGTTCTTCAGAACAAAGGGGTTGGCATGGGAAGCCTTACCGGTTCGGATACTGGTGCCATGTTCACTGCCCGGCGCGGGATCGAAAAAACCTTGTTCTATATCACCATCAGCTTGAGCGTCCTGTTTTTCATTCTGACGATCGTAGCAGTGACCTTGGCAATGCCCGCGGGGGTCTGATAACGCAACCAGCCCGGACCATCACGAGAAAACACCAAACGGGCGATCCCTCGATAAAAGGCACTTCGCCCTTTTTCCTTTAATAACATGAAAAAACTACGCTGGCAGCTTTTGATCATTCTACTGACCGGTTTGGTGATCGGTGTATTGCTTCTCCTTGAGCAACCCGGCACTAATCTTCTACTCCCGCAACCTGCCTCAGGTGGGACGTATACAGAGGCAATGGTTGGGCAAATGCAACGGTTGAATCCATTGCTTGCCTACGGAAACCAGGCAGATCGCGATATCAACCGCCTGCTTTATTCCAGCTTGTTTACCACAGATAGCCGCGGCTTACCCCAGGGTGACCTTGTGGATAAATGGGGGCTTTCTGAAGATGGCAAGATCTACAACATGGAACTCAAATCCGGCGCGAAGTGGCATGATGGTCAACCGTTGACCCCCGAAGATGTGGTTTTCACGATCGACCTGATGCGAAATGGCGGAGATGTGGTCCCGCAGGATATCCAGGAATTTTGGGAGAATGTCGAAGTAAAAGCGCTCGGAGAGAAGAACCTGCAATTCATTCTCCCGGAACCGTTCGCTCCATTTCTGGATTACCTCAATTTTGGCATCCTGCCCAAGCATCTGCTCAACGGTGGGAGTATCGAAGTTATCAAGGAATCCCCCATAAACCTGCAACCAGTAGGATCCGGGCCTTTTAAATTTAAAGCACTTCTGACGGAAAATGGAGCCATCAAGGGGATCACGCTGACCGCAAATGAGGATTACTACGATAATCCCCCGTATATTCAGCAAATAAATATTAAATATTTTCCTGATGAAGCCAGCGCACTTCAAGCCTACAAAGAAGGAACCGTGCAAGGTGTAAGCAGGCTCAGCGGAGAAAACCTGAAAGTTGCGCTGTCTGAACCTTCTCTACTTACATATTCCGGAAGGTTGCCAATGATGTCGATGATCCTGCTGAACCTCAATAACGCTGAGGTTTCCTTTTTCCAGGAAGAAACGATCCGGAAAGCCCTGCTCCAGGGATTGGATCGGCAGCGCATCATTAATACCATCCTGAAAGGACAGGCTATCATAGCCAATGGTCCGATATTCCCGGGTACCTGGGCATATTATGACGGAGTTCAACCGATCCCCTATTCTCCGGAGATGGCTAAAAGCCAGATCATCCAGTCAGGTTATGTCCTCCCCGCAGAAGGGGGAACCATCCGCAAGAAGGAAGATGCTGAATTTGCGTTCACAATGCTTTACCCTGATGACGAATATCATAAATCGCTTGCTGAAACGATCCAAGCAAATTGGGAGTCCTTGGGTTTGCGGGTTGACCTGGAGGCTGTGCCTTACGACCAATTGATCAACGATCGATTGGCAAACAGGGATTACCAGGCTGCCCTGGTGGATCTTAACCTCTCCAATTCGCCTGATCCCGATCCATATCCATTCTGGGATCAATCCCAGATCGCCAGTGGACAGAATTATTCCCAGTGGGATAACCGATTGGTAAGTGAATTTCTGGAAAACGCACGGGTTTCCCGAGACCTGGATGAACGCTACCGATTCTATCGAAACTTCCAGGTTGTTTTTAATAAAGAGGTACCCGCACTACCGCTCTTCTACCCTGTATACAGCTTCGGGGTGGATCAAGCGGTTCAGGGGGTGAGCATGGGACCGTTGTTTGATATATCTGACAGGTTTGCCACCATTACGGAATGGTTTTTTGCCACAAACAGGAACCGTCCCGACCAGCAATCGACTCCTTGAAAAGTCTTCCATGCCTAAACCTAAAACCTGGTCTGGTGATGATGGATTAACCGATATTCTCGGTAAGGGGAGAGTGGAGAAATCAAGCCTTCGGATAGAATGCCTGGGCGCGCTGGATGAATCGTCAGCAGCGTTGGGCTTGGCGAAATCATTCTGTTCCGATAATGGAATTCAACAGAATATCAGCCTGCTCCAGAAGACGCTCTACCGGTTGATGACGGAAGCCGCCGCCACGAAAGATGCTATCGATAATTTCCCAGGTGTATCGGCCGAAGAAGTGAAATGGCTGGAGGAGGAAGTGCGGTCGATCGAAAAATCCGTGATGATCCCGGACGAATTCGTCCTCTCTGGAACCACCCGATTTTCCGCAGCGCTGGATGTGGCCAGAACCACGGTACGCAGGGCGGAGCGACGATTGGTGGACCTCAGTCACCATGGAGAATATGAAAATATTGAAGGGTTGAAATTTATCAACCGTTTATCAACGCTGATCTTTTACATGGAGATTAGGGAAATTATCTCTCAACCGAACCCCGGCAACTTTAAGGCAAAGCAATATTAAAAATAAAACACCGCCGAAATCAAGGCGGTGTTTCTCTAACTTGTTATTGTTGCAGTCTGGCGGCTACGGCGTTATCCAAAGCCTGGAAAAGCTCGTTGTAACTAGCTTGTAATCTGAAGCGGACACCATCAATCAAGAAGGATGGCGTACTATCCACACCGGCATCCTTTCCCAGTTCATACTCATCCAACACACGCTGGGTATATTTTCCACTCTGCAGGCATTCCTGGAATTGCATTACATCCAATCCTAGTTTTTCAGCAAAGGCTAACAGGCGTTTCTCGGTGTAATCCCCCACGTTTTCGCCGGTATGGTTGGCGAAGAGGATGGCATGGTATTTCCAAAACGCACCCTGGTCCATTGCGCAAACAGAAGCTTCTGCTGAGCGGTGAGATTCCATATCCCCCTTGTTCCCATCAAGAAAGGGGTAATTTCGAAATATTAAGTAAACCTTGCCGTTTTCCACGTAATTCTTCAATACCAGTGGTTCGATCTCAAGCGCATAATTCGCGCAAGCCGGGCATTGAAAATCAGCATACACTTCCAATTTTACCGGGGCTGCGGGATCACCAGCGGCAAGCTCACCGGCAGGCACTTTGTCGGTTGGATAATCGAATTCGGTTGGAACTTTGATCTCGCCAACCGGTCGAAAAGCTTGTGAAACCGTTGGATAGGTCAATAGCCCAATTACTATTAGTGAGAGTACGATTATCAGGATTATCAAGCCAAGATTTGATTTTTTCTGCTTTTTAGAATTTTCGGTTTTGTGGCCGGTATGTTTGGACATATACACCTCTCAGGAATTAATGGACTGAATTTATCACTTTTGCCGAGATCTGCATAGTATAGATTTCAGGGGAGATGTAGTGTGTAAACGGGGTATCTTTCCCCGGATAACTCAAATCCCATTCGTTTATATAATGCCAATGAGGACTGGTTATCTGACTGGGTATTGACAGTTAGTTCTTCGATCCCCTTCTGTTTACACCTTTGGAAAAGGTCGGTAATTAACTTCCGGCCGACCTGGCGGTTTTGCATGTGAGGTTCAACTGCGAGCCTGGCAAGATGAGCTGATACTGGTGAGATTGTAGAAAGTTGGTAACCGATGATCTCGTCGCCAGTGGTCGCAACGGTCATATACCCTGCCTGTTGATAAGCCTTTTCCATCGAATAAAGTGGTAGTTGCCACATCCGGTCGAATGCTCTTTCATCCAATACAGTAATTCGCGGGATATCTGAATCGTTCGCTTCCCGAATAATTACTTGATTGGATGATTGAACGTAAACTGCATCAGAGATCCGGATGGAAAGCCCGACAACACCCTGATGACTATAAAAACCTGAATTTTCAAGCAATTCCCGGAACCATCCGGTGATCCCAAGGGAGCAGAGCAACTCTAATCCAGAATTTTTCGACTGCACCAGCATGTGATGGAGTAGGGCATTCCAGGCATCATTCAGCGCAACATGTCTGGTTGTCACAAACAATCTGATCCATCCGATTCCAGGTGGACTGGGAGGGCATGCCAGGGCGGCATTTTCCCTTAATTCAGTCTGAAGGATCAAGTATGGTTGTTCCTCCAGCCATTCAATGGGGCTTAACCAATCCAGATGATGGTGGTAATAATCGTGATTTTCGATAAGCGAACGGATAACATCCCGGTCGAAGGGACCTGCAGGGCGAATTATTGGATCAAAAATGGGATTAACTTGCACCGGTTATTTGGTCTTGATCCCCATATATCCAAATAGGGTTTCAAGCAGAGACTTCAGCGATTTTTCCTTGCCAGTTAATTTTTCTTTATCCTGCAGGGCTCCATATATACTTACCGTGGCATCCATCTTTTTGCCAGTGCGGATCTGGATGGTGGAGATTTTTTTCATGACCTGGCTGCGCATTTCCCGCTCGTTTGTGACCTTGAGTAAAGCCGCGCTATCCTGGTAAAGACCCAGAGCTTCTGGATCATGATGTAAATCCTCCAAAGCCGCTGCCTGGTTTGCAAGTGCCATGGCCTGGTGGACTTTATCCCCGCTCGCTTTAAAAATAAGATCGGTTCCCTTTGCGGACTCCAACGCTGCCTGGGGGTTGCCAGCTTGCAGAAACGCAACGCTGCAATTGTTCATTTGTTCTGCAGCTTCGGATTCATCCCCGCGTGTACTATAGGATTCTGCTGCTTTTCGGTAGAGCTCGGCAGCCTGAAGAAAATTCTTTCGGCCATAGTACTTTTTTGCCTCTTTGACGAGATCCTGTGGAGAAAACAAATTTGTCATGGATCAGTAAGTGATATCGAGAATATTCTCGGCAATACCGCGCAACTTTTCCACACTGGTTTGGCTTAATTTCATCGCCAGTTCCAGATAAGGCAGGTTGATGGGTTTTACGATGAAATGCTGGATATCGAGTGGGAGTTCCATGAATTGATCAACCATGCTCTTCGATTCCCGCCAGTGGCCAAACCTGCCTCGACTTACATAAAAGGAATCCAATGGGATTGAGAGCGCGGTTGTTAAAAGCTCCAGGTCGGTAATCGGAATTGGTAATTCCCCTCGTTCATACCGACCAATCCTTGCAGATGGAATTCCAGTGGTGGAAGACAGTGACTTTAATGAAGCGCGGGAACTATCCCTTACCAGCCTCAACTGGGCGGCAATCACTCTGTTGCGGACTTGCAAGAATTGGTTGATGGATTTCGCTTCGCTCTCCGCATCCCTGGATAACATTGCGGAAGGATTCCAGAAATGTTCTACGGGGATATTGAAAATATAGGCCAGAGCTTCCAATTCGCTAAGCGTGGGCGGAATCCGCCCGGTCTCATAGGCGCGGTAACGACTGGTGGAGATACTCAGAGCGCGAGCGCAGTCGACTACCTCTTTATCTGCAGCTTTCCGTGCATCGAGGATCAATAAGCCAAACTTTTTTGCCCGAATAGAGGTAAGCTCTGGATTTGCGCTCATGGAAACCTTCTTTCAAATATTATAGCATTGAGCCAATGGTGTTGCCCGAAGCGACTAACGGCTCTTCGGGCTCTGGAGAGAATTTGCCCCGAAGATCTCCGATCCCAGGTTATACCCGGCTATCTGCAGACGGGTGGTGAACATTGGCCGGATCCCGGTGGGCTTCAATTCGCCTATCGCTTTTCCATCGGCAGTAGTCCCGCTTTGACTGTAGGTGAAAATCTCGGTCATGACGATCTTATCGCCCTCCATGCCATTCACCTCGGTGATTGATACTATCTTGCGGCTGCCGTCCTTCAATCTGGATTGCTGAATGATAACGTCGATGGCGGATGCGATTTGTTCGCGGATGACTTTCAATGGAAAATCGATACCTGCCATTAGGCACATCGTTTCGAGGCGGGAGGTTGCGTCCCTGGGTGTATTGGCATGCAAAGTGGTAAGGGAACCATCATGCCCGGTGTTCATCGCCTGAAGCATATCCAGTGCTTCCGGTCCGCGGCATTCGCCGACTACGATCCTATCCGGGCGCATGCGCAGAGAGTTTTTCACCAGGTCCCGGGTGGCAACCGCATTCTTTCCTTCGGTATCGGGGGATTTCGTCTCACAACGGACAACGTGCGGTTGCTGCAATTTCAATTCCGCCGCATCCTCAATGGTAACGATCCTCTCATTGGAGGGGATGAAACCGGAAAGCGCATTCAGAAGCGTGGTTTTTCCGGAGCCGGTCCCACCGGAAATGATGATGTTTAGTTTGGAAATAACACAGGCTTTCAGGAACTCGGCCATGTTTTTGGTCATCGTGCCGCCTTCAATAAGTTGCTCCATGGAAAGCTTTTCTTTCAGGAATTTCCGGATGGTGATTGATGGACCGTCGATGGCTACCGGGGGGATGACGGCATTAACACGCGAACCATCCGGAAGCCGGGCATCCACCATTGGACTGTCCGCATCGATCCGTCTGCCTAGTGGCAGGATTATCCGGTCGATAAGTCGTAAAACTTCATCATCGTTTTCAAAGACAACGGTGGATTTCATGAGGATCCCGGCCTTCTCGATATAAACCTCTTTCGCGCCGTTCACCATTACCTCGGTAATAATCGGGTCATCCAGCAGAGGTTGAATGGGACCGAAACCGATCAATTCATCGAGAATTACTTTAAAAACCGTATCCCTCAGGCCGGGGGAAAGGTTCAATTTTGTGCTGTGATATCCCTGTTCGAGCAACTGGGTAACCACCTTCCGGCGATCTTCAGGGGCGATCTGCTGTGATTCCAGTGCCCTGGTGATATACGTTTTGAGGTAAGCCTTCAGTTTATCCGGATCAACGGCTTGCATGGCGGCTGTGCTGCGTGGATCATTCATGGTTGCTCCTGCAAGGATTCTTCATCCAGGGGAATGATCCAGACTATTTGAGAAATCTGAACAGCCAAAAAAGAAGCTTCCTGGACCTTTTTCCCGGTGTTGTTGAAAATCACTGCGTCGGTTACCGGAAGGAATGATTCATGCTTTTCCAACTCATCGATCAGGCGGTCCTCCAATCCGATGTAAACATATCCTTCGATTCGTTGAAGGTTCGTCTGGATGATCGCATGAACCTTCAGTTTTTTTACCACCTTGGTGAATATCTTCCCTTTTTCGTCGAATTGGGTGAACATAAAATCATTCCTGCTTTCAATGTTTGATTTCTTCCAACGGGGGCATCAAATAACCCAGTCCTGAACGGGTGACGATATGAACCGGGGAGTGTGGGTCATCTTCCAATTTTTGGCGGAGTCGGGCGATACTTACCCAAAGGATCTCTTTATCATCCTTGTATTGGTTTCCCCAGACCGCCATTAAAAGATCTTCTGCGGTGAGTACCTGCCCAATGTTGTGCGCGAATTGAATTAATAACCGGTATTCCGTAGCTGATAGATATATCTGTTTATCACCGCGCCAGACTTCAGCGCGGGCAAAATCGATCCTCAGGTTCCCGTGTGAAAAATACCTGCTCTGGGTAATCTCGTCTTCCTGGGTTTTTGCCCGCCGCAGGACCGCCCGCACTCTGGCAACAAGCTCGGTGACTGAGAAAGGCTTTACCACGTAGTCATCCGCACCAACATCCAAACCGCGGACACGGTCTTGCTCCTCACCGCGGGCAGTCAGGATAATGATCGGCACGGTGGAAAATTGGCGGATCCGTTCACAGGTGGTGATTCCATCCAGTTTAGGCATCATTACATCCAGGATCACCAGATCCGGTTGCTTGGAGGCCACGAGTTCGAGGGCGGCTTCACCGTCAGAAGCGGTGATCACCTCGTATCCTTCAGGCTCAAGATTTACTTTTAGGAGCCGTAAGTATAAAGGTTCGTCATCAACAGCGAGGATTTTCATTTGTATCATCCTGATCGATCAAAATTTCATTCACAATCCAGCAGGGGAGGGCAGCCAGACCCGGAAAGTTGTACCCTGGTCCAATTCAGATTCGGCTGAGATGGAGCCTCCATGCGCATCGAGTATTTGTTTACAAATATACAATCCAAGGCCAGAACCGTGTACCGAGGGAGTGTGATCCGGGACACGGAAAAATCGTTCGAACAAATGCGGAAGATATTCCTGTGCGATACCCGGACCTTGATCCCGTAGATACACAGCAGCACCGGCCTTTTCCGGCTGGATTGTGATGATCACATCCGAACCGGGAGCGTATTTCACGGTATTTCCCAGAAGATTCTCAAAAACCTGGGCAAGTCTGCGGGAATCGCCCTGGACTTTGGGAACATCGTTGTTTATCTCCTCCAGGATCTTTATTTCCGGATGATAAGATTTAATTCTCTGAATCACTCCATTCATGATCGAATCCAATCTGACCGCCTGGAAATCCATGGGCAACTGACCGGATTGAAGCCGTGCTGAATCTAGCAAATTCCCGATGAGGTCCTGCAGGTTGTCAGTTTCCTGGTCAATAATGGATAAAAATTCCTTCTGGGTTTTTTCGTTCCAATCAGTATCCGAGCGTAAAAGGGTGGTAGTGTATCCTTTAATAAATCCGAGGGGGCTTCGGAGTTCATGGGTGATGGTATTGATGAAATCTTCCTGAAGTTGGGCAGCCTGGTTCTGGATTTCCAGGGTTTGGATCTGCCGTTCCATTTTATGGATCTTTACAAGCGCAGCGACCTGTGTGGCGATAAATTCAGCTAAAAGAATGTCATTTTTCTCAAATTCTGGACCACCAAACCGGATGAAGATCAGGGCTCCTTCCAATTCTTCGCGGGTGCGAAGAGGCACTCCTAACAAAAAAACCTGCTTTAGCCGGTCTTCCGTACCAGGATCAGTGGTTCCATGTAATAATGTTTTTTGCGCTTGCATCACCCGGCTGGCAAAATCCTCCCCCCAGCTTGCATCCGGACCGGCGGATTTTCCGCGGCCGAGCGCCCGCGCATAAACAACATCCAGGTTTTCAGCATCGGAATCGATGGCATACACCACCAGGTTATCGAAGATCATTTCGGCACGCAAGGAACTCACGATCCCCTCCATGCCTTCCTTCATCCGGGTGGAGTGGATCGCCAACCGTGTGATGGTCTGTAAATCTTTTAAATCAGCAGGCTCAAGCCCTTCCTTGCTGCTCATCCTGGATTTTCCTCCCCAAAATCATGGGTTAACGGCTTTTAAGCAAAACGAAAATGTGCTTCCTTTTCCTTGGAGCGAATCCACCTCCACGGTTGATTCGTGCGCGTCTATTATCTGTTTAACGAGTGCAAGACCCAGACCAACTCCTTTAAATTTTCGGGTACTGGAACCATCCAACTGGTGGAATGGTTCGAAGATTTCATGGATGCGGTCATGCGGGATACCGATCCCGGTATCGCGGACAAATATTCGAACCAGTGCGCCTTCGGGAATGAATCCCAGAACCACCCTTCCACCCGCATCGGTGAATTTGATGGCGTTTTCAAGCAATTCGCGGATCACCCAGGAAATCTTCTGGTAATCCGCAAACATGAGCATGGAATCATCCGGGTATTTCACCGAAATGGTTATTTCCTTCTCTTTTGCTTTTGATTGCATTTGGCTGAGGGCGTCGATGCAAAGATCGCGGATGTTCACGGTCTTTATGAGAATTGAGGTTACCCCTCTATCCATATTCGCAAAGAGGATCAGGTCATCGATCAACTTTTCAAGGCGGTTGGACGCATTCATCATTGCAACCAGTGCGGACTTCTGATCTTCTGTAATTGACCCCAATGCCTCTTCGAGCATCAGCGGTAAATACCCTTTGATATGGGTGAGGGGGGTACGAAGTTCGTGTGAGATATTTGAAATGAAAGCAGTCTTGGCTTTGCCCACCCTGGATAATTCTTCCATCGCGTTCTGAAGTTCCAGAGTGCGCTGTCGAACGCGACCCTCGAGCTGTTGGTTGGATTCCTGAAGGGCGTTTCTTAGACGAAGGATCTGTTCCGTGATCGCCTGGTCCAAGCGGTTCTGATCAATATATCCGAGGTCAAGGATCACCCGACCGAGAAGTACGGATTCACCCATTTTTTTTCGATCTGCCTGAGTCTGTAAAGCAAATTGTAATTGTTCAGACGTAATGTAACGATTTTCCACCAAATATTCTCCCAACCTGGGTACCAGCATTTCGGGGGTGAGGGAGGGGAGAATTTGCATAGATAGTCACATCTTATCGAGATATATTATTGTATCCATTTGAAGGATGGCGTGCAATAAAAAATAATCATCAACCAATAACCCGGAACAGACAGTTATTTATTCTTGAACTTCCGGATCAGGTTTTCCAACTCTTCATCCGAAAAATAATAGATCGTAACCGTGCCACCCTTCTTTCCATGGTGAAGAGTGACTTTTGTGCCAAGAAGCCTGCGGAGTTCATCCTCCAATTCGCGGATTTCAGGTGGGACGAAAGTTGCTAGCGGTAGCTGTGGTTTTTCCCCTCCAAACTTGCGGACAAGGGCTTCCGTCTGGCGAACGTTGAGGTCACCCTTAAGTATGGTGGAAAGGGCAGCATTCTGAGCCTGAGGAGTCGATAACCCAAGCAATGCCCTGGCGTGTCCTTCGCTTATCTGCCGGGTATCAAGTGATTTCCGCACCTGCTCGGAAAGATTAAGTAACCGAAGAGTATTCGTTACGGTCACCCGGTTTTTTCCAACCTGATCGGCGATTTCCTCATGGGAGAGGCCAAAATCCTCGGCCAATTGCCGGTAAGCTTCAGCTGTTTCCAGAGGACCCAGATCACTGCGCTGGATGTTTTCGATCAGCGCCAGTTCCAGCCTTTCACGGTCATCCGCTTCCCTCAGAATCACAGGGACTTGTTCCAACCCGGCTAATTTGCTGGCAAGCAGCCTGCGTTCACCGGCTATTAGGATATATTCATTTTGGTTATTGCCCGGTGAAACCAAAAGTGGTTGAAGAACTCCGTGATCGCGGATGGAAGCAGCCAATTCCCCCAGGCTGGAGGGATCCATCTGAACGCGAGGTTGAAATGGGTTGGGGTGGATCTTCTCGATCGAAACGAGCAAGTTGCCTTCAGAAGACCGTTCCTCATTCCTGGGAATGAGCGCGTCTAAACCTTTTCCAAGACCACCTTTACGTGCCATGATTGCCTGCCTGTCCGAACTAGATTTCCGAAATCGCGACCCCATCCTGTTCCAGGATCTCCCTGGCCAAAGCAGCATAGGAAAGCCCGGCATGCGACTCGGGAGCGTGAACCGAGATTGGTATTCCCCTGGAGGGAGCTTCCGCGAGGTAAATGCTGCGGGGGATGATGGTGTTAAACACCTGTTTTGGAAAATGACTTTTTACATCCTGGACAACATCCTGCCCAAGCCGGGTTCGTCCATCGAACATCGTAAGCAGGATCCCGCGCGTTTTCAAGCCTGGGAAGAGATTGTTCTTCACCCTGCTTAAAGTCTTGGTCAATTCACCCAGGCCTTCCAATGCCAGGTATTCGCATTGTACAGGGATGATCACGCCATCGTGGGCTGCGACCAGGCCATTGACCGTCAGGATGCTCAGTGAAGGCGGACAATCGATCAAAATGTAGTCATAACGGTCCTGCACCTGTTGAATGGCATTCCACAGGAGTGTTTCCCGGTTTTCCAATGCAATCAATTCAACTTCTGCACCTGCGAGGGATGGTGAGGATGGTAGCAGTGAGATTTTCAATTTGGGATTATGAAGAACGTGGTTGGCGATGCCTGCCGACCCGATCAGCACCTCGTAGGTGCCCTTATTGACAGTTTGTTTATCCACCCCAAGCGATGAAGTGGCGTTGGCTTGTGGATCAAGGTCAATTAATAAGATCTTTTGACCAAAGTTCGCCAGATAAGCGCTGAGATTTATGGCAGTGGTGGTTTTTCCAACACCACCTTTCTGGTTTGCGAGGGTGTATATCCTTGTCATCCGCGTTTAATCCGAAATGATCTCTGAAATGACTGCTTTTGCTTCATCCGGGGTTGGAACACCATTCAAACGAACACGAGTTACCGAGGTAGATGCTATCCTGATCGCGCAACGCGCAGCCTCCCAGGGATCATTTGTTTGATGCAGGCGAATGAAGAATGTGGCAGCGAAAATATCACCCGCTCCAGTCGGTTCGACCATCGTAACGACCGGTGCGTTCACTCGTCGAACATCGCCGTTCCAGTAGATCCTAGCACCTGCAGCGCCTTCTGTTATTACTAAAACTCTAGTTTTGGGGATCAATTCATCAATCCGGTTTTCATCATGATGAACATCCTCAATGCTGAGGATAACTGCGGATGCTTTATTCAGGATAACGTCAGCATCCTTCCATTCCCCGTAAGTGACCCGACCAGTTTGATCCCAATCCCGCATCCACCCCTGAGGTGTGACCCCGATGAAAGCATCGGGGAAAGCATTAATAATTTCAATATCCAATTCCCTGCAGAGCGGTGCCAGGTGGACAATGGGTGATTTATACCAGTAGGAGGGGACATGGACGGCGGAGATATCGGAAGCTTTCGAGTGCAGCACCTGAACGCGCCCGACGGAAGTTTGGATATTCTCGAATGTGGAGGCTTTTGGAGAATCGTTGACCGCGAGCTCGATCCTATCCAAGGCGGAGAGATCCATTGATTTCGGTGCGGCGGTTATGATCCCAACCCGCAGACCAAAGGCGAGTGCTGTGAGTCCAGAGAATGTTGCAGTTCCGCCCAGCTCCAAACCTGCAAGGGTAATATCCTGGCTGACATGCCCGATGGCCAGGTAATCGACAGGCTCGATGGGTTGATTATCGCGGCTGTAGATCAATGAAGGTCACTTCTCATCAACGTAGAATTCATCTGTGATGGAAAAATCCTTGATGCTTTCTTCCACCGGGGGGAGATCGAGAGGATTATTATCCAGGCGTGAACCTGGAGCAGGTGTGGCGCAATAGGGGCAGAGGTTCCAGGCAAGATCCATTAATTTCCCGCATTGCGTGCATGGTTTTTTGAGACGGGTGTGACAATTGGGACATACGATCCAAAGCGAGTCCAACCTTCGACTGCAACCCGGGCATAGGGGACTTTCTTCGATCGATTGCAGCAGCGCTTCCTCTTCAAGCGTTTTCTGATATTCGTCTTCCAGGGTGAGTGGTGGGCGCAAAATGATATAGATCAGAACCCCGGGGAGAAAAAGGATGGCAGCCACCAGGGTCGCCAGGATTCGAATGAGCGGGTCCCGGGTTCTTTTGCGCGCGTCACGGTAGGTCCAGATGACAAGACTGATCCAAAGGGCGGCTGCAAAAGCTGCGCCAAAACCGGTCAGGATCAGCACCATGCTGCTTAAAAAGGTAGGATCAATACTCATAATAGGCTCTGTAGGAAAATTATAGCATGGAAGAATTGGGATTGCGGAAAAGCAGTATTTTCGCCATAATTACAGACTGTGTTGATTTTTTCGAATGGAGGGCTTTATAAGTTGAAGGAAGGACTTACTGAATACAGGATCACCGACCTGCAGCTTTCGGAGCGGCCAAGGGAGCGATTGGAAAAACAAGGCGCATCCGCCTTGTCGCAGGCTGAATTACTCGCGATCCTCATCCGGGTGGGAGTGAGGGGGGAGAATGCGCTCGAGGTTGCACAGCGTATCCTCGACCGGTTTAAAGGTTTGCGGGGGCTTCAATCCGCCAGTTTCCTGGAGCTATCCAGGGAGCGGGGGATAGGCAAGGCAAAAGCCGCTCGGATCCAGGCGGCTATTGAACTTGGAAACCGCCTTTCAATAGAACGCCCGAATGAGCGGGTGATCATTAATTCCCCGGAAGAAGCTGCCAACCTGATCCGGTATGAAATGGCTGGACTAGACCATGAGGAAATATGGACGATGTTATTGGACACCCGGAATAAGTTGATCGAGGTCAAACATATCTATATAGGTTCCCTCAATTCAGCCTTCGCCCGGACTGCGGAGATCTTCAAACCCGCCATTCTGGTGAACGCAGCCGGAATCATCCTGGCACACAACCACCCAAGTGGAGAATCCAACCCAAGCCCGGAGGATATCGCCATGACCCGCAATCTGGTGCAGGCAGGCTGGATGCTGGATATTGACCTGGTGGATCACATTGTGATCGCCGCGGACGAATTTACATCACTGAAAGAAAGGCACCTGGGTTTCGACTGATGGATGATTATATTCATGATCTCCTGGTGAGAGGCGTGGCTGCGATCAAGGGCGGCGAGATGGAGAACGGACGGAAAACCCTGGAACGGGTGCTGGATCTGGATGCTAACCTTGAGGACCGCCTGGACGCATGGTGGTATCTTAGTGAGATCAGCGAAGATAAAATTAAGGCAAGGGAATACCTGGAAAATATCCTGGCGAATGAACCCTCCGACGCTCGCGCAAGGCGAAAGATAGCAATCCTGGATGGCAAGTTGAAAGAAGAAGACATTATTAACCCCGACACGCTGAAACCTTTTCTCGATGGAATCACCCAGGGGAGTGCAGATAGGTTTACCTGTCCTAATTGCGGCGGGAAGATGGCTTTCTCTGCTGATGGCAGCCGGATCATTTGCGAATTCTGTGCCAACAAGGAACGCATGGGCAAGGAAAATGGTTTGGCGGGTGAGCAGGATTTTTTCCTGGCCATGGCCACCCAAAAGGGGCACTCCCGCCAGATGAATGCCATCACCTTTGACTGCGAAGGGTGCGGCAGCGAGTTTATTTTGCCTCCGACGCGCCTGACAATCACCTGCCCGTTTTGCGGTTCCGCATACGTGGCGAAATGCCTCGACCCGAAGAGCACCTTGCAGCCCAACGGAGTGATCCCATTCAAGATTAGCGAAACCAGGGTGAAGGAAACCCTGAAAAAATGGTTCAAATTGCACACACCCAAACCTCCCTTCCGGGTGACATCCGGAGTAGGCATGTACCTGCCGGTATGGTCCTTCAACATCGAAGGTCCGGTCCCCTTTCGCTACCAGGTGGAAAAGAATGATAAGAAGGTCACCATCGAAGGGGAGGATTTTATGCTTGAATCGGATATCCGGGTTTGCGCGACTTCAAAAATCCCTCCCGGTTGGGCTTCCGAGATCGGCAACTATGACAATGGGGAGGTGGTACCTTATAATGCCAGTCTGCTTGCCGACTGGGTCGCTGAAAATTACCAGGTCAACGTCGGGGATGCATCCTTAATAGCGCGGCAGATCGCCCTGGGGGAGATGCGGACAAACATAATGATCAGTCTTGAAGGCGGCGCAAGCGACCTCCAGGTATTATCTTCAAATATTTCGGTAGTCAGCTACGAATTGATCCTCCTCCCGGTGTGGTGGGTAATTTATGAAAGCGGTGGCACGCGGTACCATACCCTGGTAAATGGATCCAACGGTATCGTTCGGGATGAGCGTTGTGCGAACCAGAACATTGGGCAGAAACTATTTGATTTTATCCGCCGCGGGGGGAAAACAGGGTTCTTGACATAAAAGGGGCAATCCCGTATAATTCCGTTCGCTTTGCTCCAGCAGAGATCGCAGGCTGGGGCATCATTATGTAACCCCAACTTCCCCGCAGCCGGGCGTGAATTGCGGCGCGTGGTCTGCGGCGAAGTGAAGATTGGAGTGAACCATGCAATACGCAATTGTTGAAACCGGCGGAAAGCAGTTCAAAGCCGTGGAAGGAAACACGATCGAAGTCGATTACACGCCTATTGAGATTGGGCAAAAGATCGAGTTGAAATCGGTGTTGCTGCTAGTGGATGGCGAGAAAGTTAATGTTGGCAAACCGCTGGTGAAAGGTGCGGTGGTAAAAGCCACTGTGGCCAGCCATGATAAAGGTCCCAAGCTTACAATATTTAAATACAGCCCGAAAAAACGCATCCGTGTAAAAACCGGGCATCGCCAGATCTACACCCAGTTAAAAATCGACAAGATCGAGATGGAGTAAACAATGGCCCATAAAAAAGGTGGCGGATCAGTCCGCAACGGTCGTGATAGCAATGCCCAGCGTCTGGGTGTAAAACGCTTCGCCGGTCAATTTGTTCTGTCTGGAAATATCCTCGTGCGTCAGCATGGCACCCGCATTAAACCAGGCACCAACGTGGGTACTGGCAAAGACTACACTCTTTTTGCCACCAGTGATGGTTTCGTAGTTTTTGAAACCCTGCCTAACGGTCAGAAGATGGTCAGTATACAGCCTGGTTCCAAAAACTAGGTCCATTGGGTTTGCACCGGCAGGTCGATGGACCGGACCGGAAGCAAACCTGTGAAAGGATAATAGGTAAGTTTCATGAAACAAGGCATTCATCCCACATACTACCCGGACGCGAAGGTAACCTGCGCTTGCGGAAATTCCTGGACCACCGGTTCAACCCGCAAGGAAATTCGCACCGAGGTTTGCTCGAAGTGCCATCCATTCTTCACTGGCCAACAGCAACGCCTGATTGACATCGAAGGCCAGGTCGACCGCTTCTATAAGAAGCTCCAGGCCCGGCAGTCCTTTGTGGAACAACAGAAAGCAAAGGAAGATTCTCGCACTTCCCCCGACCGTCCCATTGCAGAATTGGAACTTGGGAACCGGGCTACTGAATCCCTGGCAAAAGCTGGGATCACCACTGTTGGCCAGGTTATCGATAAATTGGCAGAAGGTGATGCAGCTCTACTTGGGATCGAAGGATTTGGTCGAAAATCCTTGATCGATATCAAAAAGAAGTTGCGATCTTTGGGGTATGAATTACCCGAAAAGACAGAGGAAGTTCCCGCAGAGTAATCCTGCCTTGAATAAAAGAACCAGATTCAAATCTGGTTCTTTTTTATTTCTTCGAGGTATGGGAGCAGAGCCGCGATGTTTGCCACGATCAAATCCGGTTGATAGCTGAAGGATTGCAGATCCTCCAGTTTGGTTTCGCCACTAAGCACCAGGATGGTTTTGATGCCTGCTGCACCGAGGGCGATATCGGTACTCAGCCGGTCGCCAACCATCGCCATCCTCATCGGAAGGCAGCCCATGCGTTCGCTGATTGCGGTCACCATCGCAGGGTAGGGTTTTCCGCAGATCTCATCCGGCTGCCTGCCGGTGGCGGCTGCAACCAGGGCGATGAATGCACCGGTATCGGGAATCGACCCCGATTCCACCGGGCAATTAGCATCCGGATGGGTGGCAAAATAGGGTAAACCGGAGCGAACAAAATCGCAGGTTATTCGAAGCGTGTCGTAGGTGATGTTGGTATCAAACCCGAGAACAACCACATCCGGTTTTTGATCAACCACCTGGTAACCCGCCTGCCGGAACATTTTTTTCAAATGGGAGGTACCCGCCACGTAGACCCGCGCCTGGGGATATTGGCGATTTAAAGAATGAATGGTGGCATCCCCGGAGGTGAAAATCTGGTCAGTATTTACCCGGATGCCCAGGTTGTTTAATTTTTGCTGGTATGCGGAAGGATCTTTGGATGAGTTGTTGGTGAGGATCAAGAATTTGCGCCTGGAGTTTTGAAGAAAGGCGATGAATTCGCTTGAACCCGGGATTATGCTATCTCCGAGGTACAAAGTGCCATCCAAATCCAACAGGAAGAGCTCAACAGATTCAAGAATTTGAAAGGGAAGTACTTTTAGGGGGGTGATCGAATTATTCATCGCGAATGGTGATAACCTCCGCGATTATAGCCGATGGGAGTGCTTTCGCGGATAAGGTAAAATACCTGAAACAATCATGCGAGGAGGATGGGTATGGTACACCATGAAGGCTCGGTGGAAGTGGTTTGCGGCTCAATGTTCAGCGGCAAAACAGAAGAACTGATCCGCAGGCTCAAAAGAGCAGCGATAGCCCGCCAGAAGGTCCAGGTATTCAAACCCGCCATCGATGACCGCTACCATGTTGAAAAAGTTACATCGCATGATGGAATGAACTTTGACGCCCTGCCAATTAAGGATTCCCGGGAGATACTGATCAACATCCAGCCTGATACGACGGTGGTGGGGATCGACGAAGGTAATTTTTTCGATGCCGGGATCGTGGAAGTGGTTGGGCAGCTGGCAGAACGCGGGATTCGGGTGATAATCGCAGGCCTGGATATGGATTTTCGCGGAGAACCGTTTGGCTGTATGCCCGAACTGATTGCCCGTGCGGAAAAAGTGGATAAACTGCAAGCCATCTGCATGGTCTGTGGTGAGCCGGCAAGCCGCTCTCAACGATTGGTGGATGGCCGACCGGCCAGGTACCACGATCCGGTTATTATTGTCGGAGCAGCCGAAATTTATGAAGCCCGTTGCCGAAAGCATCACGAGGTTCCAAGATGACAATGCGCGATTACCACGAATTTTTAGGGGAAATCCTGGTTACTGAGGATCAATTAACTACCCGAATCACGGAGCTGGGTAAACAGATCAGCCTGGATTACCGGGAAGAGAATGACCTTTTATTGATCTGTATCCTGAGGGGCGGGGTGTTATTCCTTACAGATCTAATGCGAGAAATCAAAGTGCCCTTATCCGTTGAGTTCATGGCGGTTTCATCCTATGGCACTGGAAATCGCGAATCGACTGGACATGTGCGGATCACCCTGGACCTTATCAGCGATATCCACGATCGCAATGTGCTGGTCATTGAGGATATTGTGGATAGCGGTCGTACCCTGGCATCCGTGCTTGAATTATTGACCACCCGTGAGCCAAAAAGCCTGAACGTGTGCACATTGCTGGATAAGTCCGAACGGCGGGAAGTGGAGGTTCCCCTGCGGTACGTGGGATTTTCCATTCCCAATAAATTCGTTTTTGGTTACGGGTTGGATATCGATGAGTATTACCGCAACTTACCTTTTATCGGGGTTGTGGATCTGAAAAAGTACGACTCACGGTAGCCACCAGGGAAGGCAAAGATGGAACAGAGCTTACCCTGGCTGCCACCCCCGATCCGGGAAGCACTTCAAAAAACGAGGGTGGATGGAGATGTGTTTCTCGTTGGGGGAGCGGTTCGGGATGTCATCCTGGGGGTTAAATGCAGGGATTATGACTTCGTCCTAGCGGGGAGAACAAAGCAGATCGCGCGTAGGACTGCCGATATCCTTGGCGGAGATTTTTATACCCTAGATGAGGAGCGTCAGGTCATGCGGGTTCTCTGGTACCCGAATGCCAAAGAAGTGCTTACCCTGGATTTTGCTCCCTTCCAGGGGGGAACCCTGGAGGCAGACCTGGCTAACCGGGATTTCACCATCAATGCCATGGCGGTAAATCTCGCCGACCCAAGCCGGGTCATCGATCCGCTGGGAGGAGCGATCGACCTGAAAAACTGCAGCTTAAAACGCTGCAGGGAAAATTCCGTTCTGGATGACCCGGTACGGTCGGTAAGGGCAGTGCGCATCGCGATCCAATTGACGATGACGATTGAACCGGAGACGATTAAAGAGATACGAAAGGCAACTGGCAGGCTGAGTTCCATCTCCGCAGAAAGGATCCGTGATGAACTCTTCCGGCTGCTGTCTGGCAGGCGGGTTTCCAGCGCGATTCGGTTACTTGAAAACCTGGGTCATTTGAAGGAGCTTTTTCCAGAAATTGCCCGATTACAGGGAGTGGAACAACACAGTGCGCATACCATGGATGTTTACGACCATACCCTGGCGGGCGTTTCCCGGCTGGAGGATTTGATCGATCTTTTAGACCAGGAAAATGCAAACGAACCCATCCCGGATTTGACCTCGGCTCAGGCGGTATCGATGCTCGGTCCTTACCGCTCGGCTTACCGGGACCATCTCCAGGAAAGGATCACTGATGAACGAACCCGCCGGGGGCTGCTATTTTTTTCTGCTCTCTTCCACGACGCAGGTAAGGCTATCTCCACCCGCAGGGGAGCGGATGGGGAACTGCACAGCTACTTGCATGAAACCAGCGGTGCGAATATCGCGGTGAAGAGGAGCCGAACCCTGGCTTGCAGCAATAGGGAATCAGAAATTATAGAACGGATTGTGAAGAATCACATGCGTCCGAACCTCTTACGTAAATCTCCTGGAGGTGCTACGCCAAAAGCAATCTACCGTTTCTTCCGCGATTGCGGGGAGGAAGGCATGGATATCTGCCTCCTATCCCTGGCGGATTTTCTGGCAAAGCGAGCCGGGGCTCCGGACAGGGATGATTGGTTGGGGTTACTGGAGTTGAACGGATGTTTATTGGATGCCTGGGTCAACCACCGCGATGAAAAGGTCACTCCACCCAGATTGGTGGATGGAAATGAGTTGATGATGGCTCTCTCGATCCCACCCGGACCGGCGGTGGGTAAAGCACTCGCCGCGATCACCGAGGCACAGGTGGAGGGTCGGGTTCATTCACCGAAAGAGGCTATAGCATTTATAAAGCGACGTCAAACAGGTTCGAAGAAGGGGAGTACCAGGGATGGCTGAAATTACGATACCTCTTGCATACGAAAGGGCAGGCAATGGTGTTCCCTTGATCCTGCTGCATGGTTACCCGCTGAACCGCACTATCTGGAAAGGTGTGCTTCCCTTTCTGACCAACATCGCGGATGTGATCATGCCCGATCTGCGCGGGCATGGACAATCGCCCATTCCTGAAGGGGAATATTGCATGGAAACCATGGCGGCGGATGTGATCGCACTCATGGATTCCCTTGGGATCGAAAAGGGAGTGATTGCAGGTCATTCAATGGGTGGTTATGTGACATTAGCCCTGCTGAAATATCATCCAGAGCGCTTGATCGCAGCAGGGATGGTCGCCAGCCAGGCTGCAGCGGATTCGCCGGAAAAGTACCTTGCGCGAATGGAATCCATTGAGGAAATCAAGATCTCCGGACCTGCGATCGTGACGGAGGGCATGCTTGCCCGGCTCACCCGCAAAGAAGATATCCTCTCTGAACTTGCGGGAATTTTATCGGCTGCCACCGCCCGGGGTTTGATCGGCACCTTGTCCGGAATTGCCAATCGTGAAGATGCCCTCGAATGGCTGCGCAGCATAAAAACTCCTTTGATGGTGATCAGTGGTGCTGACGATTTGATCATTCCCCGCGAACGGTCAGAGGAGATTGTAAGGTCCAGTGCCAATGCCTGGTGGGTAGAAATTCCTGGATGTGGTCACATGCCCATGATGGAGAACCCGGAGGTGACCGGACTGGCGTTGAGAAGCCTGGTGGCTACCTCATTGGTAAGGCAGGATAAAAAATAATCTGTGGGAGGGGGGGAGAATCAGGGGTAGACTTCTGTCAAAATAGGCTCATAGAAACAACGGCAACCGGAGCCGTGCGAACAACCGGGATGGGGGAGAAGCGGTGGATTTTCCTTGGAATAAGTCCCTTGCAGGTTTTGGCAGCAGGGGCACGCATCTCCAGCGACCGATACCTGTACCTTGGATACGCGGGGATTCTTTTGCATACGTTGCAGAGATGCCTGCACGGTTGAGTTCTCCGGGAGTGATACTCCACAGACAGGGCATTTGGTGGCATGGTCAGGAGCGGATGAGTTGCATTTTGAACAGGTTTGCATTGGAGACCTCGCGAATTTATCTTTATTCTAACAAAAAACCCGGAGATTTTCTCCGGGTTTGCATTTGCAGGTTAGGTCATTGCCATGACGAGCCTGAGATCCGGGCGCTTGCGTTTCATCAGGCTGCGGATATGGGCAACAAGCACATGATTGGGGGCGGGTTTGATCAGGTAATCATCAGCGCCAGCATCCAGTGCCGCTGCCACCGTTCCCGGGTTATCCATGGCCGAGAGCACAAGCACGGGAATATCTCCAAAATCACGGATTGCTCGGCAAACCTCCCAGCCATTCATCTGGGGCATCATCAAATCCAGGATGACCAGATCGGGGAACTCCCGGTAGACCAGGGAAAGGCCTTCCTTGCCTGAATTGGCGGTTAGGATCTCAGCAGAGGTTGGCTCAAGCAGGACCTTTAGCAGTTCCGTCATTGCCCGGTCATCATCGATTACCAGAATCTTCATTCAGGCCTCCAGGATTTCTAAATCCTATTATCCTGCATCCGATGGGTTTTAAACCTTGCAATTGCTTAACAGAAATTTCCCCAAATCCTTTTATGTCTAAACAACTTTCAATCCAAAGCTGAAAGATTGCTGTTTGTGGTAAAATGCAAGCTTTAATGTGTGAATTTAAATCCCGCATGGGATTTTTTTAAAATCATTCTGGAGGATCAATATGGCTGGGAAAAAATGGGTTTTTCTTTTTGATGAAGTGAACGCTGCAGAGAAATACATGGGCGGAGACTGGGATAAAGTTAGGGGGCTCTTAGGCGGTAAAGGGGCCAACCTGGCGGATATGACCCGCATAGGATTGCCGGTTCCGCCATTCTTTACCATTACCACAGAGGCTTGCAACGCTTACCTGGCGGGCGGGAATAAGTTCCCGGTCGGGATGTGGGACCAGGTTCTTGACGCACTCAAACGAGTGGAGGAGCATTCCGGGAAGAAGTTTGGCGATCCGACCAATCCTCTCCTTGTTTCCTGTAGATCCGGTGCAAAATTCTCCATGCCGGGCATGATGGATACCGTTCTCAATATTGGCCTGAACGATGACACAGCCAGGGGAATGGTGAAATTGACCGAAAATGAGCGGTTTGTTTATGATTCCTACCGCCGCCTGGTCCAGATGTTCGGTTCAGTCGTTATGGACATTCCTGACGAAGCCTTTGAGGACGTTCTCGAGGACTTCAAAAAGAAAGCTGGAGCAAAGCAGGATACCGACCTGACCGCCGATCAACTGAAGTCACTCGTGGAAACTTTTAAAAAGGTTTTCAAGAAGGAAACCAAACAGGAATTTCCCCAGAATCCTCTCCAGCAGATGAGACTGGCCACCGAAGCTGTCTTTGGATCCTGGAACGGCAAGCGCGCCATCGATTACCGACGCGCGACCAATATCCCCGATGACCTGGGAACCGCGGTCAATATTGTCACCATGGTTTTCGGCAACATGGGCTGGGATTCCGGTACAGGTGTGGCTTTCACCCGCAATCCCTCCAACGGGGAAAATATTCTTTATGGCGATTACTTGCTGAATGCCCAAGGCGAGGATGTGGTGGCAGGCATCCGCAATACGGAAAAGGTCCAGACCATGGGTGAGACTTTACCCAAAGCCTATAAGGAATTCATCAAGGTCACCAAGATCCTGGAAAAACATTACCACGATATGCAGGATATGGAATTCACGGTTGAACGCGGTCGTCTGTGGATGCTCCAAACCCGCAATGGCAAGCGCACCGCTCTCGCCGCTGTTCGAATGGCCGTGGAGATGGCAAATGAAAAGCTGATCACCAAGCAGGAAGCCATCCTGCGAGTGACTCCAGACCAGGTGGATACATTACTCCATCCCCAGTTCGACCCGGAAACCAAGAAGGCCTCCAAAAAGGAAGGCAAGTATTATGGTTCCGGCGTGAATGCCTCTCCTGGAGCAGCTGTAGGGCGCGTTTATTTCGATGCCGATACCGCAGAAAAGAAGAACAAAGAAGAAAAGCAGGACGTGATCATGGTCCGTCCGTTCACCAAGCCGGATGACGTGCATGGGATGCTGGCGGCAAAAGGCATCCTCACCAGCGAAGGGGGAGCAACCAGCCATGCGGCGGTCGTTGCACGACAGTTTGGTGTTCCCTGTGTGGTAGGGGCTTCAAGCATCAAGATCGACGTCGAAAAGAAAGTTATGGAATGCAACGGGGTCAAAGTCAAGGAAGGTGAATGGATTTCAGTTGATGGAACTTCGGGAGAAGTATTCCTGGGGCAATTGAAACTGACCGTGCCCAAGATCGAGGAACAGAAAGAACTGCTCACCCTACTCAACTGGGCTGATGAGATCTGTGCCAAAAAAGGTATCCGAAAATTCCCCGCTGGCTGGCCCACCACTGGTTTGCAAGTTTGGGCGAACGCGGATTATCCTAAGGATGCAGAACGAGCCCGGTCCTACGGCGCTAAAGGTATTGGTTTATGCCGAACCGAGCACATGTTCTTCGAGCAATCCCGCCTGCCAACCGTCCAGAAGATGATTCTTGCCAAGACCAGCGCAGAGCGAACCAAAGCTTTGAATACGTTACTCCCGTTCCAGCGCTCCGATTTTGAAGGTCTTTTCAGTGCGATGACCGGCCTGCCGGTGATCATCCGCCTGATCGACCCGCCTTTGCACGAGTTTCTACCTTCCGAGGAATCGCTCCTCGAAGAAGTTATCACCATGCGAGTGAAGGGCGAGAAAAGGGGTTTGGAAGCCAAGGAAGAGTTGCTCGAAACCGTTCGCGGGATGCACGAAAGCAACCCGATGATGGGCTTGCGTGGGATCCGGCTGAGTGTTGTAATGCCTGAGATCGTCGAAATGCAGGTAAGAGCGATCTTCGAAGCCGCGTGCAATGTCAAGTTGGCTGGTAAGGAACCTAAACCCGAGGTAATGATCCCCCTCACCGGGCACGTTAACGAGCTCAAACACATCCAGCCGCGCCTGGTGGAAATTGCCAAAGCAGTGATGACAGAGAAGAAAGTAAAAGTCGATTACAAGTTTGGGACAATGATCGAAATCCCGCGTGCCGCGGTAACCGCGGCGGAGATCGCTGGCCCGGCTGAATTCTTCTCCTTCGGTACCAATGACCTAACCCAGATGACCTTCGGATACAGCCGCGACGATGCGGAGCGCTCATTCCTGGTGAAGTATGTGGAAACCGGTATTCTTGAAAATAATCCCTTCCAGACCCTGGACCAGGGGGGAGTGGGGAAACTGATGGATATGGCGGTGAGAGATGGGCGCACCACCCGTCCAAACCTGGAAGTGGGTATCTGCGGTGAGCACGGTGGTGATCCGGAATCGATCGATTTCTGTCACCGGGTTGGTAACAACTATGTGAGCTGCTCTCCATACCGCGTGCCGGTAGCCCGCCTGGCAGCTGCGCACGCAGCCATCAAGTATTCAACCGGTAAAGAAAACACCGATAAATAAGCAGGTTAAGGATTTGATGAGAGGGGAGCTTGCAAGCGCTCCCCTCGTTTTTTTTCCTGAAAAAAGGCGGATATAATTGTTCAGGTTATAGCCAAAAGGCTATAAGGGGTGACATTTCTCTTAATCGAATTCCAATGGACATCAAAGCACTCAGGGAAGATTTCCCGGTTTTACAGGAAGAGCGCAAGGGCAAATCGATCGTTTATTTCGATAATGCCTGCCAGACACTTCGCCCCTTTTCAGTTATCGAGGCGGTGGAAGGTTACTATCGGCATTCTTCCGCCTGCGTGGGCAGAAGCAACCATAAACTGGCTGAGGAAGTCACCCGTGCCTGTGAAGAATCCCGTTCCCGCATCGCCAAGTTCCTGCATGCCTCAAAAAAAGAAGAGGTCATCTTCACCCGCAATACCACCGAGGGAATCAACCTTGTTTCCAATTCGCTCAATCTCAAGGCTGGGGATGTTGTTCTACTTTCCGATAAGGAGCACAATTCCAACCTGATCCCGTGGCTGATGGCTCGCAAGAAGATCGGGATCGAAGTGGGGATCATTCCGACCGGCACGGATGGCCGGCTGGATCTGGATGCGTTCCGAAAAATGCTTACCCCCAGCGTCAGGCTTGTCTCCCTGGGTATGACCTCCAACCTGGATGGGGTGACGATCCCGGCGCGGGAGATCATCCAGGCTGCGCACAAAAACGGTTCTTTGGTGCTGCTGGATGCTGCCCAGACCACCCCGCACATGGCGATTGATGTTCGAGCGCTTGATGTGGACCTGCTGGCTTTTTCGGGCCACAAGATGCTTGGACCTTCCGGGATCGGCGTGTTATTCGGGAAATACACCCTTTTGGAAAAAATGGAGCCCTTCCTGGTGGGGGGCGAGACCGTGGCGATTTCCACCTACACTGACTGCCAGTTCCTGCCACCGCCAGAGAAGTTCGAAGCCGGATTGCAGAATTATGCCGGAATCATCGGGTTGAGCGCTGCGGTTGAATACCTGCAAAAAATTGGTTTCGAAGCCATCCATAAACAGGAGAAGCTGCTGAACGCTGTGGTCAGCTCTAAACTTGGAGAAACACCGCGGATAAAATTGATCGGTCCGTCGGATCCTGCACAGCGGGGCGGTATTGTGACCTTCACCGTGGAAAAAGCCGATCATCACCAGGTGGCAATCATGCTGGACCAGGTTTCCAATATCGCTGTCCGCTCCGGGCAGCACTGCGTGCATTCCTGGTTCAACGCCAGGGGAATCACTGGCTCAGTGCGCGCTTCTTTTTATTTTTACAATACGCTGGAAGAGGTTGACCTGTTTGTTGAATCCCTGCACAAAATATTAAAGGTGATCTGAACATGTTCTGTATTGCATCCTTCCTGGTTCTTTCCATCCTGGGTATTTTCAGCGCCAGCAACCGCCAGCTCGCCCGCGAGGCGCTCGATTGCGTTCTGCGCAGGGTGACCTTTCGACCCTGTAACACCGGCTTTGACCAGAAAATGAAAGCCAAGCTGGTGGGGGGAGTTCTCACCCGTTCGGAAACTGCTGCATTATTCATCAACAAAAATTTTGAGATCATCGCCTGGATCTTTATTGTCATGCTCGCAGTAAGCAGCTTTTTTGCCATTCGGGGTGTTTATTTTTATTACGTGTACGGCAGTTGCAACGGTTTAAATCAGGCCGGTTTCTGCGCTTTTGACCCGCGCGGTGAAAATAACGCTGTGTCAGCTATCCCACTGCAGTGCAAGGAAGAACCTCTAACAGCTGCAGACCTGACCCTGGAGCGGGTTGATCTTTCGCTTTTCCCTCAGCTTAATCAAGACTCAAAGGATAAGGTTATATTTATTGGTTGTTATGCTTGCGACTTTTCCCGCAAGGCTTACCCGGTGATCATGAAATTGGTCGAAAGATTCCCGGTTCATTTCATTTTTGCCCATTTTCCGGTTAAGGAAAAAAGCGACTATACCAGCCTGGTAGGCGAATGCGTTTACCAACAGGATCCACAAGTTCTATGGGAGTTAAACCCCATCCTTTTTGAGACCGATAAAGAGAACCTGGAAAACCCCCAATTCTTCGAAACAACTGTCAGCGATTTCGGTCTTGACCTCGAGGAATTCAGGTCATGCCTGGCCAATCCGCAAACAGAAACCAAGGTGCAGGAACAGATAACCAATATCACCAAGACGGGGATTTTTGGTACCCCGACGGTATTTATCAATGGTGAAGCGCTTGTGGGGCCCAAACCTTTCCGGGTATACGCGATAAATCTGGCAGGACTCCTATACTGGTTGAGGTGAATCCGTATCAATTGCTTCCTATAAAAGCTGTGCAAGATGCCACAGGATAAACGGTTTACTGTATAATTAAATCGGACTGTAACACTCCCATTTGGAGGAAGAAATGGAAAAAAAGGTGATGCTCGATCTTTACCATCAAATGGTATTGATTCGCCGCGTCGAGGAATCCGCTGCGGAGCTGTACCAGCAGGGTAAGATTGGCGGATTTCTTCACTTGTATATCGGACAGGAAGCGGTGAGCACAGGATTGATCGCCGCGCGCAAACCACAAGACCGCGTTATTACAGCCTACCGGGACCACGGTGTAGCAATCAACTGCGGTATCTCCGCCAGAAAGGTTGTTGCGGAGCTGCTCGGGAAAGCCACCGGCATCTCCAAAGGCAAAGGCGGCTCCATGCACATGGCGGATGTGAACCTGAATTTCTGGGGAGGCCATGCCATCGTTGGGGCACACCTGCCCATAGCTGCCGGATTAGCCCTGGGTGACCAATACCAGAAAACGGATGGGGTAACAATCTGCATGTTCGGAGATGGAGCCAGCAATATCGGGTTCTTCCATGAAGCGCTGAACTTATCCAAGGTGTGGAATTTACCTGTGCTGTGGGTGTGCGAGAATAATCAGTACGGGATGGGAACAGCCATCGATCGCGCCTCCGCAGTCTCAGAGATCGTTCAAAAAGCCTGCGGTTACGGGATGAAAGCGGATCAGGAAAACGGGATGGATGTTCTGGCGGTTTACGATAAAGCCCATGAGATGATAACGCGTATTCGTGCCGGGGAAGGTCCCATGTTCCTGGAATACATGACCTACAGGTTCCGCGGGCATTCGATGGGTGATCCAGAGCGATACCGCAAAAGCGACGAGGTCAAGCGTTGGGAAAAAGATGACCCTATCGGGATCTTTTACGATCATCTGGTGAAGAATAAAATCGCCACGAAAGCAGGACTGAAGAAGATCGAACAGGAAGTTGAAGCGGAGGTGGAAGACGCGGTTCGCTTCGCCGAGGAAAGCCCGGAACCTGCTGCCGAAGAGTTATTCACGAATATTTACGCCTGAGGAGTGGGAGATATGACTCAAATTACAATGCGGGAAGCAATCTCCCAGGCACTTTGGGAGGAAATGGAAAGAGACCCGAAGGTTTTTATTCTTGGGGAGGAAGTTGGGGTCTGGGGTGGCACGTATGCAGTGACCAAAGGTTTTTATGATCATTTCGGTCCCGACCGGGTGCGGGATACGCCAATCGCCGAGAGCGCGATTGTTGGGGCAGCTATCGGAGCAGCGCTGACAGGTTTGAGACCAGTGGCGGAATTAATGACCATCAATTTCGCTTTCGTAGCCATGGACCATATCGTCAATGAGGCGGCGAAGCTGCATTATATGTTCGGTGGGCAGATGAAGCTTCCCCTGGTGATCCGAACGGTAAGTGGTGGAGGCAGGCAGTTGGGTGCGACCCACAGCCAGGTTCCAGATGCAATTTTCGCGCATTTCCCCGGGTTGAAGGTGGTAGCTCCTGGAACACCTGCAGATGCGAAGGGAATGCTTAAAGAAGCCATTCGTTCTGATGATCCCATTCTGTTCATCGAAGAAGCCACTCTCTACCAGGTGCGTGGAGAAGTGCCGGAAGGCGATTACACCATCCCTATTGGAAAATCGACTGTTGCCCGACCTGGCAGGGATGTTACTATCGTAACCTACAGCAAGGAAGTGGATAATTCCTTCAAGGCAGCACAGAGACTCGCAGAGGAAGGGATCGAAGTTGAGATAGTGGATCTACGATCGCTCCGGCCGTTGGATATGGACCCGGTTATTGAATCGTTCAAGAAAACCAACCGGGCTGTGATTGTTGAGGAAGGCTGGATGTCCTACGGTGTTGGATCCGAAGTGGCAGCCAGGATCTATGAAACCGCTTTTGATTATGTGGACGCGCCTGTGAAGCGGGTGGCTCAAAAGGAGGTTCCGCTTCCCTATAACCGAACATTGGAGGCCATGGCGCTGCCGCAAGTCGAAGATATCGTAAACGCTGTCCGGGAGGTGTTGTGATGGCTGATATCGTTGCAATGCCGAAACTTGGCTTTGATATGGCAGAAGGGATGCTTGTACGCTGGGTGATCGCCGAAGGTCAGCCGGTGCAAAAAGGGGCCGTCCTTGCAGAGATCGAAACGGACAAAGCCACTGTGGAGGTGGAAAGCACTTTTAGTGGTGTAGTTTTCAAGCACCTTGTTACCCAGGGAACCAGCGTGCCTGTAGGCAAGCCGATCGCAGTAATTGCCGCTGAGGGAGAGTCGGTCAATCCATCCTTTTGGGAAATCGGATCATCGGAAGGGGAACCTAAGAGTACTCAAAAACAACCCGAAACCAAACCAGGCGCGCAAGCCAGCCCGGAAGCTCCGTTTTCTCCTGCGGGATCGCCATCCGCTTTACCGATTGACCAGGTGGAGATCAAGGCCTCGCCCCTCGCGAAGAAGATCGCCCGCGAACAACAGGTTGATCTTGCCAGGTTGGTGGGCTCCGGTCCTGAAGGGCGAATCGTCCGGCGGGACGTGGAGGCAGCCCTCAAAACACTTCAGCTTTCCCCCGCTGCTTCCAAAGGCAAAGGGACGCTCCCAGCCAAAGGCGAATCCGCTGCACCTGCGCTAATTTTCAGGGCTGCACCGATCCCTGTAGATGAGATCATCCCCGCAAATCGCTTGCGAAGTGCTATCGGCCGGCGAATGACGGAATCCAAACAGCAAGTGCCACATTTCTATATCACCCGCGATTACCGCGTTGACGACCTGCTGGACCTCCGGGAGCAATGGAACGAAGTAGCGGGAGAAGAAAACCGCCTTTCGATCAACGATTTTATAGTAAAAGCAGCTGCGCTCAGCCTGCGGCAATTTCCAAACATTAATGCTTCCCTTGCAGAAGGAGGAATTAAACGTCATGGCCACGTCAACATCGGGGTAGCTGTCGCGGTTCCAAGTGGCCTGCTCATGGTTGTTTGCAGGGATGTGGACCAAAAAACTCTTCCTGCGATAGGCAGCGAGATTCGAGTAATGGCGACCAGAGCACGTGATGGAAAAGTACGACCGGAGGATATCGAAGGCTCCACATTTTCTATCAGCAACCTGGGGATGTATGATGTGGAGAATTTCGCCGCAATTATTAATCCACCGGAGGTCGCCATCCTAGCAATTGGCACCGCCCGTGAAGTACCCACCATCATAGAAGGGGAACTCGCAATTTCCAGGATGATGAAGATAACCATTTCGGCCGACCATCGCGTGACCGACGGTGCCGAGGCGGCGCAATTTATGCAGCTGCTTGGGGATTATCTGGACATGCCACTTGGATTATTGACAATCGTTTGAACAAAGCTGAAATCCATCCGAAAAACCGGATGGCTTTCAGCTTATGCCGGGCTTCGCTGGTAGATCATATTGTAAATGTTTAAGAATTCACCAATCTGTATGAGGTAATTGCGGGTTTCCTCGAACCGGATGATCTCTAGGAAAAGATCCATATCCCCATTGGAGAGTTCCAGCCATTTTTGAGCATTGCCAGGTCCGGCGTTATACGCTGCGAGAGAAGCAGCGATGTTCCCGCCGAGGTAATCACGCTGATTCATTAAGTATCTCGTACCCAGGGTGATATTCACATCCGGGCGCCACAAATCGGTATTTGAAAAATCGGGTGGCCAATTCAAGTTCTCCGCCATTTCCTTTCCCGTGGCAGGCATCAATTGCATTAACCCCATTGCTCCTGCCGAAGATCCCGCACGGCTCTGGAACATACTCTCCTGCCGGATCAAGCTGAAAAGGAGTAGTGGATTGATGTTTGCATTCTGGCCTGCAAGGGTGACCAGCTCACGAAAATATGGTCCAAAGCGGATGTGGTTAAAATAAATCGGAGCAGTGAGAGAAGTGTCATCATTCAGGTTGGCGAGATTGAGGACCTGCCTGGCACTGAAGATCGCATCACGATGCATCCGATACTTCAGGAATTCAGGAATTAATCGGAAATTACCCACCGGGTCTGTTGTGTATGTCTGCCGGAGTGTTTCGAACTCCGCGGCTGCCAGGTTGAATTCTCCAAGATGCCAGAAGAAGATGCCTCGCTGGTAGTTCGGATCATTTGCGACAGATTCAAGCGAATCCAGATCCACCGATGGATCAAGGTTGAAGGTGGAGATCAGCCATTCCCTGGCTTGATCTCGCTCTGCCACCAAGTCGAAGCCAAGATCGAAATTGGCTGGCTGGGTGTATGACTCTTCGTTTACGATCTTCTGTTTGCCACGGATGCCATAATACCCAGTGGGATCCAAGCGGGCGGCAGTCTCCCATGAGGACAAAGCGGAAGAGAGGTCTCCTTTTGCTTGCTGAGTTTTTCCGATCCAAAAATATGCCTCGGATTGGTTTTCTGCATCCCCGGCTAATATCGCGGTTCGCTGGAAACCGAGTAAGGCCTGGTCGAAATTACCAAGGCGGTAATGACTGATACTCGATAGAAAAAGCGCACGCAGACTTAATTCCGCTCCTGGATATTCATCTATCAATCTTGCCCAGGTGTTTGCCGCTTGCGAGAGCAAACCTCCCCTTTCCTGAATGCGTGCTGCGTCGAAAAGGAACTGGGGAGCTTCCGCAGCATCTGGCACTTCCGCAACGAAATCGATCAATGTTTGCGCTCCCCCGTCAAAATTATCCTGGTACACCCATTGAATGGTAGATTTTTCGTCCCAAGCCAGATTCCAGAACCGATCCCCTTTATGGTCCTGGATCAAGGCATCCAGTTCCGCGATAGCTGCCTCGTGATTTTCCATCGCTTGTAGGGAGAGAGCCTTGTAATAATGCCCAGCACCTTCATGATCGGGTGTTTCTGAGAGATAGCGGTTAAACGCATCCAGCGCGTACCCATATTGCCCCGCGTAATAATCCACAATCCCCCGATTTAATTCATCAACCGGAATACCATCATTTACGAGTTGGATCAGGCCTGTATAGGAGTCGTAGGAACGCTGATAGTTGTTTACTGAATCCTGGAAGCGGGCATATGCCTGCTCCGGCAATCCTAGGTTAAGGTAGGATTGCCCGATAAGAAGATTGGCCGTCGCCTTGGGGTAATCTGATTGCGTCGATGAAAGTAGATCGGAAAAAACTCTTATCGCTTCGGTATCATTGCTGAGCGCCTGGTAGGATTTACCAATATTAATCATTAATATATCCTCATTACCAGGAGAGGAAGCGTTGAGGGAAGCATAATAGGCGGGAATTGCATTGGAAAAATCACCTGCGTTAATGCGGGCATCGCCGATAAGTTCGAACAGGTAATCATCAATTATTCCGGGTCTGGCCGCTTGCAAATTGGCGTATGAAACTGCTGCAGAGGCGTGATCCTGCCTGCTTTCGAAGCATTTACCAGCAAAGAAGTTTGAAAGCTGGGCAGGTTGTGAGTCGGGGAATTGGCTGGTTATCTGTTGATGTGATTGGATCACCGCATCACAATTTCCCAGTTCATAGTCGGTCTTGATCATGCCAAGTAAAGACGTGGCTTGGGTATTGGCATCAACAGCTTCGGCGAGTGCTTGTTGGTAACCCGTCTTGGCTTCGTCGAAATAACCCAGGAAAAACGACTCATCCGCGGAAATGACCCGCATCGCAGGAAGGGGAGTTGGTGCCGGGGGAGGCGTGGCGGTCGATTGCAGCGTTAATTCGGGCACGACCGGTGCCGGGTTTTCCTCCGGATTTTGTTGAACACTGCAAGCGGAAAAAACCAGCAAGCAAATACCTGCGATTAATAATGGGTTTTTCATATCAGGCTTATAACGGATGCGGAATATGATGTCAAGTGAAGAATTAATCCATTTTCATCTCTCGCTTTGACAAACCGGAAGACCCGTGTTAAACTAAAATTCAATCCACATGACGCTCTCATCTGAGGGCGTCATTTGATGTTAGAACAATGCGAACGATCTATTGGGATAAATCCACCGAGCAGGTGAAAACGATCGACCAGCGGGCGTTGCCTGGCAGGGTCGAATGGGTTACCCTAAACACGGGGGAGGAAGTCGCGATAGCAATCCAAATGATGATCATCAGGGGAGCCCCAGCCATTGGCGTGGCTGGTGCTTATGGGATGGCTCTGGCGGCTTTTCAATGTAAGGCAATGACTTCCACGATGATGGTTACAAAAATTCTGGAAACCGGAAAATTAATTCAGGCAGCAAGGCCAACCGCGGTAAATTTGTGGTGGGCCATTAACCGGATGGAAAAGGTGGTTTTATCCCATACAAGTTCATCGGAAGAATTACCCATCCTCCTTCTGGGTGAGGCGGAGAAAATTGCCGAAGAGGACATTCGGACCAATTCAAAAATCGCGGAACATGGAATTGGAATTATTGAGGATGGAGATGTAATAATCCATCATTGCAACACAGGTTCGCTTGCGACCGTGGAAGGTGGAACAGCGCTTGGTGTAATCAAGGAAGCCTGGAAGCAAGGGAAACGCTTGAAAGTGCTTGTGGACGAAACCCGACCACTTTTTCAGGGATCTCGTTTAACTGCCTGGGAGTTACAGCAGGAAGGCATCCCTTATGAGATTATCACTGATAGCGCAGCTGGATTCTTCCTGGAGAGAAAATTGGCCACCAAGGTTATGTTCGGCGCAGACCGCGTTGCAGCCAACGGAGATGTTGTAAACAAAGTGGGATCATATATGCTCGCACTGGCAGCCCATGCGAACCAAGTCCCGGTTTATACGGTTTTTCCATTTACCAGTTTGGATGCCTGCTGCGGGATGGGGAGTGAAATTGAAATCGAATTCCGCTCAGCATCCGAAATCTTGAATGTAAAGGTTAATGGAAAAAAAATCGCACCACAGGGGGCGAAAGCAATTAATCCTGCATTTGATATCACCCCCAATCATTTAATAACTGCCTGGATTACAGATAAGGGGATTATTTATCCTCCCTTCAATTATCAGCAAGTGTGAATTTAGGCGAAGAAGAAGGAATATCTCCATGAGCATAGTTTGTACCGGATCAATCGCATACGATTACCTGATGTCCTTTCCGGGGTACTTTCGGGATCATATCCTCCCCGACCGGCTGGATACGATCAGTCTTTCCTTCCTTGTAGATTCCATGGTCAAGCAGCGTGGAGGAACCGCCCCTAATATTGCTTATACGCTCGCCTTACTTGGCGAACCAACCATGGTGGTTGGCACGGTCGGCGAGGACTTTGAAGATTACCGGAAGTTCCTGGAACAACACGCGGTAGATACATCATACATACGTACAATTCAAGGAAAATTTACCGCATCCTTTTTCGCGAACACTGACCTGGCGAACGCCCAGATCGCAAGTTTTTATACCGGCGCTATGGTTGATGCAGGTAGTATTTCTCTTCGGGAAATCCCAAGGAGTAAAGTGGACCTTGTTACCATCTCGCCAAATGACCCAGGTGCGATGCGGCAATATTGCGAGGAGTGCGTTGAACTTGGGATCCCTTACCTATATGATCCCAGCCAACAAATTGTTCGGGTGGACCCTGAGGATATCTGTATCGGTGTACAGGGTTGCGAAAGCCTTTTTGTCAATGAGTATGAGTATGAACTTCTCCAGAAACACACCGGGTACACCCCATCCAGGATCCTTTCCGAAGTCAAGTTCCTGGTTGTTACCTGCGGCAAAGAGGGAGCATTGGTTTATGTAGAGGATCGGGAGTTCAAAATTCCTGTTGTGCAATCAAATTCCATTGTCGATCCTACAGGAGTCGGTGATGCATTTCGGGGTGGATTTATGCGGGGGTATCGACTTGGATTGGATTGGCAGACCTGCGGGCAGATTGGGGGTGCTGGCTGCTACCTATTGCCTGGAGCAGCGTGGAACCCAGAACCATTGTTACACCCCGCAGGAATTCGTGGAAAGATATCGCAACAATTTCGATGATCAGGGCATCCTGGATGCTCTGCTATAATTGATTTTTTGATCTGGAGGAATAATGAGCAATTATGATGTGAAAGATATGACATTCGCTGAAGGCGGTCGCCGCCGTATAGATTGGGCGGAAAATGAGATGCCGGTTCTGCGGATGATCAAAGAGCGATTCAGCAAAGAAAAACCCCTGAAGGGTTTACGGGTTTCCGCTTGCCTGCACGTGACCACCGAGACTGCCAACCTTATGAAAACCCTGCAGGCAGGAGGAGCGGATATTGTATTAACCGCATCCAACCCGCTCTCCACCCAGGATGATGTTGCAGCTTCTCTTGTCTCGCACGATGAGATTCCCACATTTGCAATAAAGGGTGAGGATAATGCGACCTATTACAAGCATATTTTTGCTGCATTGGACCACAAACCGCACCTGACGATGGACGATGGCGCGGATCTGGTGAGCACCATGCAAAAAGAACGCAAAGAACTCATAGGAGAGGTCCTGGGCGGAACCGAGGAGACTACAACAGGTGTTATCCGCCTGCGCGCAATGGCAGCCGATGGCGCCCTGGGTTACCCGATCATCGCGGTGAATGACGCACTTACCAAGCACTTTTTTGATAATCGCTACGGAACGGGGCAATCCACCATTGATGGCATCGTACGCGCCACCAATATCCTTCTGGCCGGGCGTGTATTTGTGGTGGCTGGTTACGGCTGGTGCGGAAGAGGTCTTGCCAGCCGGGCGAGGGGGATGGGTTCGAATGTGATCGTCACCGAAATCGATCCATTGAAAGCCCTGGAAGCAGTGATGGACGGTTACCGGGTGATGCCGATGATCGAAGCTGCCGGGATAGGCGATATTTTCTGTACAGTTACCGGGGATTTGAATGTGGTTGACCAAGCCCATTTCGAGGTGATGAAAGACGGGGCTATCGTGGCGAATTCTGGCCATTTCAATGTTGAGATTAACATACCTGCCCTGGAATCGATTTCAAGAAACAAAAAACTGGTACGGCCATATGTTGATGAGTATCAGTTGAAGGATGGACGCAGGATATATATCCTGGGTGAAGGTCGTTTGATCAACCTGGCCTCCGCTGAAGGACATCCTGCGAGCGTAATGGATATGTCCTTTGCCAACCAGGCTTTGAGTTGCGAATACATGGTCAAGAACCACGATAAGTTATCCCGCAAAGTTTACAGTGTTCCGGAAGAGATCGACCTGGAAATTGCGAAGATCAAATTGGATGCGATGGGCGTGAGGATTGACGTTCTCACACCCGAACAGGTGAAGTATTTGAATTCCTGGGAAGAAGGCACTTAATTCGGAAAACCGAGGATAAGAATGAGAACCTTGCGATTTACATTTCTCCTTTTGATGGGTATAACCGGTATATTGATTTTTACAGGTTGTGCTGCTTCACCAACTCCAGAACCTACCCCAATACCACTTCCCACCGAAACAGTGGAACCTACTCCAACTTTAACCTCTGAACCCACCGCAACTGTAACAATTGCACCAACCGTGACAGTAACGCTGGTACCAACACCAGACCTTACCGGGGTAGAGGTATTGGGAGCCGGTCCTGAGGGTGGTTTTTATCTGGTCAATTTTTCCAAGCCAGGAATAGATAAGGAACTTACCTCGTTCAAACCGATTCGGGAATCCCTTTTAAATGCAATATCTTATAAAGAAGCATATCCTGACCGGCTGATCTGCCATGGACCGATGCTTTGCTGGGGTGACGAAGGTTCAATTTAGCTTCATCGATCCGGATACAGCTCAAACAGTTTACGTCTTGGATTATATTCTTCCTGATCGGGACTATGGCTTCGCTGAAAAGAAATTGTATTGGTGTATCCACCCCGATGCTTGCCCACTGCGGGGGCAGCAGATGAATTGCGAAACGGAGATTCGAAAAGACTCCCATGGTAAACGTGCTTATGGAGCACCTGTATTGATCTTTGTGGGTATTGCACTTCAATCAATACCTGCGATAACCAGTAATGTGTTAGTTTGAGCCAGTGCAAAATACCATCCAGTGAAGGTTCATGATGAATTACGCAAGCAGGTTAAACATAGGAATTTTGATTGCATTATTGATCTTTATAACTGGATGCACCAATGATTCACCAGCCACTACTGAAGTGACTGCAAATATCACAGCAACTCTGACCGAAACGGCAACCGTCCAATCTACAGAACTCCCAACTGCCACGCAAACTCTCTCAGCGACACAAACGGTGGTTGTGGAAGCCACCAAGGATATTTCAAGCCTCGTCGTCCTCGGAGCGGGTCCGACCAATGGAGTTTACTTGTTAAATTTTGAAGTACCCGGGATTGATAGAACTTACCTTCTCACCGTGGATGGAATCCCTTTTCAATGCGAAATTCTAACTGAGTATGGTGAGCGTCTTAGTTGTTTTGGTCCCATGCTTCCCTGGGGGAAGAATGTTAATTTTAAGTTCATTGATCCGAAAAGTGGGCAGACCTTTCACCAAATTGACTACACCTTACCAGCGTTCGATTACGGATTCGGAAAACCAATAAAACCCGCCTGCGTAAATCCGAATGCCTGCCCGGATAGAGGAGAACAATTTTGGTGCGAAACGGAAATCCGGCAGAACGAGCATGGCTATTGCATGGTCGCGACTTGCACCGATATTTGCGGTTTCTGCGTTGGGATTGACACTTGCCACCAGGTAGGCAAGTATGTGCACCCGTAACAATAATTAATTGACAGTGATTTGTACGTAGATCACATCGCCGAATGGCTGCCCATCCGGGTTATGAGCCTGCCATGCACTCCTGTAATCTCCCGGCACTGTTGGTGCGAGGAGGTTGATTTGAACGGTCGCCTTGCTGCCTGCCAGGGCTGGGATCAGAGCCTGCTCCGGATTGGCACCCAGGCTGCCCCCTGCGATCAGCCGGAGAGTATAGCCGGAAACCCAATTGCAAGTTCCACCATTCTCCACCTCCCACTTTTTCTCCATCGCCTCCCCAATCTGCGCAACAGTTCCATCGGGAATGGTGATATCGCTTAAGAATTTCAGGTTATTGACACAATCCTGCAACTGTGAATTCCCTGCAGGTTGTACAGCGGTTTCCGGAGTTGGAGTGACCGGGTTCAATTCAGGCGGGATGAACATTGGTGTTTGATCAGACCCGGGAGCTAACCGGGAGGGACGCGGGTAGATACATCCGGCGAATACGAGCGGAACCAGCCCGATAGCGATGAATAAGGAAAGCATTTTTCTTGCCTTCCAGGGTTTCATGCCGTTCATTCTTCGCTGTAGCTCTCTGATTCCCCGCTTCCTGCAAGCGCCATAGGCAAATCTCCACCAATTGCCTGCTGGCGAATGGCTGCCTCGATCTCTGCGGAAAGACTGGCATTCTGACGCAGGTATTCCTTTGCATTCTCACGTCCCTGCCCTAATCGCAAGTCCCCGTATGAGAAGAAGGCTCCCCGTTTGGTGATGATCTCCATCTGGGTTCCCAAATCGATGATATCCCCGGATTTGGAAATACCCTCGTTGTACATGATGTCGAATTCCGCAGTACGGAAAGGCGCGGCGACCTTATTTTTCACAACCCGAACCCGAACCCGCGAACCAGTCACCTCAGCACCTACCTTGATGGATTGGATCCGGCGGACATCCAGCCGAACGGATGCATAGAATTTCAGTGCCAGGCCGCCGGGGGTAGTTTCGGGATTCCCAAACATGACTCCGATCTTCTGGCGAAGCTGATTAGTGAATACCACTGCTGTTTTAGTTTGGTTAATTGCTCCGGAGAGTTTTCGCAGCGCCTGCGACATCAACCTGGCCTGCATACCCATGGTGGCATCACCCATATCGCCTTCGATCTCGGATCGTGGCACCAAAGCCGCCACCGAATCAATCACCACCAGGTCAACTGCACCTGAGCGGACGAGAGTCTCAACGATCTCCAGTGCTTGCTCCCCGGTATCCGGTTGGGAAACGAGGAGATTCTCGATATCCACTCCAAGCCGTACAGCATAGGCTGGATCAAGAGCATGTTCCATATCTACATAAGCAGTCGTGCCACCCAATTTTTGGGCTTCAGCAGTTATGTGAAGGCAAAGGGTAGTCTTGCCTGAGGATTCTGGTCCGAAGATCTCAGTAACCCTCGCGCGGGGAATCCCCCCTACACCCAAGGCCAAGTCGAGTGAAAGAGAACCTGTGGGAATGGCTTCCACCGCCAGGTGGGTGGCTTCCCCCATGCGCATGATTGATCCTTCTCCATAGCGCTTGATAATATCTGAAAGTGCCTTATCAAGCACAGCCTTGCGGGCTTCAACCATCGAAGAGGATTGTGGGGAGGTGAAATCTTCATCTGAATTCGTTTTTCGGGCCATCATATACTCCTCAATACTGATCTTGGAAAATTATATACTGAAACCATTTTTTGCAACATTCTTAACCATTATAGTACAATAGTTCTATAGATATAAGATAACAATCAAAAGAACATTAATTGACAAATCTGACAAAGGTGGTAAACTCGGCAGAATTTAATTGATTTGAAAATGGGAGTACCGATGGATATCAAAGAAGTTCTCGAAATGGTAAAAGCGGATGACGTGAAATTCGTCTCCTACCAATTCAGCGATGTGACCGGCGCCGTAAAATCTGTGGATGCTCCTGTATCCATGCTTAAAGGAGCGCTCGAAAATGGAGTATGGTTCGATGGTTCCTCGGTTGAAGGCTTCGCTCGTATCCAGGAAAGCGACATGCTTCTTAAGATCGATCCATCCACATACGCTGTTCTTCCCTGGTCAGCCCCGGATATGCGTCGTGCAAGGTTCTTCTGCGATATATACACACCCGATGGCAATCCTTTCGCCGGTGATCCACGCGGTATCCTGCGAAACCAATTGAAAAGGATCGAGGAACGCAGCTGGACCTTCAATGTGGGACCCGAACCGGAATTCTTCCTCTTCAAGCGAAATGGAGAAGCGAGCGTTCATCCTGTTCCCCACGATGTAGGCGGTTATTTTGATTTTTCCGCTCATGATGAAGCTGCCCGAGTCCGAACCGAACTGATGGACGCTTTGAACAGAATGGGATTGGAAGTGGAGGTAGGCCACCATGAAGTGGCCCTGGGGCAGCATGAGATTGATTTCCGTTTTGCAGATGCTCTAAAAACCGCGGACAATGTTTTAACGCTGAAATATACGATCAAAGCCATTGCTGCACAACATGATTTGATCGCCTCCTTTATGCCGAAGCCGATTTTTGGGATAAATGGATCAGGCATGCACTGCCATCAATCTCTGTTCGATAAGCAAGGTACTCCGATTTTCTTCGACAAGGATGACGAGTACAACCTTTCAGCTATCGCCCACGGATTCATCGCCGGCCAATTGAAACATGCCCGCGGGATGTCGGCCGTACTTGCGCCATCTGTAAATTCCTACAAGCGCCTGGTCCCCGGATACGAAGCCCCTGTTTATATCGGGTGGGCACAGATCAATCGTTCCGCTTTGATCCGCATCCCTCGTTACACCCCGGGATTGGAAAAAGCCACGAGAGCGGAATTACGCTGTCCGGATCCGTCCTGCAGCCCTTACCTTGCATTTTCTGTTATGCTCGCAGCCGCGCTGGATGGGATCGACAGGAAGTTGACTCCTCCCAAGCCATTGAATAATGTGAATGTATACGAGCTTGATAAAGATGAACGGAAAAAAATGGGTGTGGAGGAACTTCCTGGATCCCTGGAGGAGGCTCTGATTGAATTGGATCGCGATGAGGTGGTGAAGGTTGCTTTAGGACCGATCGTTTATGATGCTTTCAAGAGGGCGAAGCAGGAAGAATGGGATCAATACCGGATAGGTGTAACTGACTGGGAAGTCAAACGTTATCTGGAAACTGTGTAAAAAAAGGGAAAATCCTGAATTTACCCCCAATTTCAGGGATAACCCTTGACATATATATTTATTGGAGTATAAATCCGCCCAACATTAACACAGTAATCAATGAAGACAACTGATTCGATATTCACTTTCATGAATGACCAAAAACCCGCAAAATTCCGTCGGGGTGATATCGACTCGCGCCCGAATATTTCCCCTAAGCAGAACCATAAGCATCCGCATCCTCACCGGGATCCCCTGGCGGGTTGGTTCAGCTTAACTTCAAAAGATCAAGGCAGAGCAAGGTAAGATTTTCGAAGAAACAGATAGATAGAAACCAATCAACCAGCGGTTGATTGGTTTCTTTATTTTTGATTGATGCTTTGAGAAAACCCAAAGTTCAAAATCTTAGTTAGGAGTGAGAAGAATGAAGAAGGTATTTGTTAGCTCAATTTTTCTGGTGGTTGTTTTGGTATTGGGTGCATGCGCACCTGCAGCCAGCAACGGAAGCGACGCTGCTCCCGATGCTGCCCCTGCAACTGTGGGCACCCCTGTGGCGCAGGTCCCCGCGAGTGACCTGGTCAGGGGAAATTACCTTACGGTTTGCTCGGATATTCCCTATCCCCCGCAGGAATTCTATGATGAGAATGGGGACCCACAGGGAGTGGATATCGATATCGCGAACGAGATTGGCAGCAGATTGGGTTTGAAAGTCCAGTTTGTAAATACAGTCTTCGATACGATCATCGCCGCGGTCACCAGCGGAAAATGCGACATCATCGTTTCTGCGATGAACATCACAAAAGACCGCAACAAACAAATCAGCATGATCCCATATTTTAAAGCCGGCCAATCCCTGGTGGTAGCAAAAGGGAACCCTGAAAAGATCAGTTCCGTGATGGATCTGTGTGGGAAGTCTGTGGCAGCGGAGAGCGGAACAACTGAGGTTGATTTCATCCAGGGGAGCGGAGATTATGAAGGCAAGGGTTTGATGCAAAAATGTGCAGCCGAGGCAAAAGGCGAAGTTAACCTTGTAATAACGCAGAAGGACAGCGATTCCCTGCAACAACTTCAAACTGGAAAAGTGGCGGCCTACTCTACCGATTCTCCTGTGGCAGCCTACTACACAGTTCAACACCCGGACCAGTTCGAAATTGCCGGTGAAGTATTTGAAACGGTGAATGAGGGAATCGGGCTACCATGCCAGGCAGATGATTGTACGGATGCCCCACTTTCAGCAGTGGGAGAAGCGGTGAAGGCTGCTTTGATAAGCATGATCGAGGACGGAACATTCAAAAGCATCCTGGATAAATGGAACCTTTCTTCCAGTGGCGTCAGCCCACAATAGCCGTCCATTCTTCCGGTGAAATAACCGGGGTTATGTATCATTACTGGCGGGTCGAAGGATGTGGATCCATAGACCCGCCAAAGGAGATCGTAAATGTATCATTTTGACTGGCAAACATTTTGGAATTACCTTTGGCCGGTAACTGCATTGCAGAACCCCCTTTTACGAAATGGCTTGATCGTAACCATAACCGTCAGCATCCTTGCGCAAGCTGCGGGAGTGATCCTTGGTTTATTTGCCGCATTGGGAAGAATGTCAAAAAATCGATTGTTGAGGTTGGTGACAGGAGCTTACATCCTATATTTTCGCGGCACACCCCTTCTTGTGCAGATGATGCTGCTCTATTTCGGATTGGGAGTAATGAACATTTACGATTTCCCGGATATCCAGATGGGATTCTTCACAATTTCAGGAGCGATCCAGGCGGGTTTTTTGGCGCTGGCGGTGAATGAAGGCGCTTATATGGCCGAGATCGTCCGGGCGGGGATTGATTCAATCGACCCAGGTCAGACCGAAGCTGCAAAATCGCTTGGCATGACCCCTGGCCAGGCTATGCGGCGGATAATTCTTCCGCAGGCCATTAAAGTGATCATCCCTCCTACCGGGAATGAGTTCAACAATATGATGAAAACCACGTCGATCATGGTTGTGATCTCAGCTGGAGAATTGTTCTTCGCGTTCACACAGATAAATGCGAGGATTTTCAAACCCTTCGAATTATTCATTGCTGCGTCTTTCTATTACCTCGCGCTTACATCAATTTGGGACATCATCCAGAAACGGATCGAAAAATCGACTGAGTGGGGGTACGCGAGTAATAAGGCAAATACGGTGCAAAATGGGGAAGTTAAAGAGATCAAACCTCCCAAAACCTTCGACCGGCTTGTGAGGGGGCACTGATGACGACCCGGAAACCAAACACCCTTACGACCCGTTCCCCACAAGTAATTGTCAAATTTGAACGGGTAAATAAATTCTTTGGTGATCTGCATGTACTAAATGATATAAACTTGGAGGTATTAAAAAACCAGGTACTGGTGATCATTGGTCCCAGCGGCTCCGGCAAAAGCACCTTGCTTCGGTCGATCAACCATCTCGAAAAAGTGGAAAGCGGACACCTTTTCGTAAATGGAAGAATGGTTGGGTATATCGAGAAAGATGGAAAGCTGCTGGAGGATTCTGAGAAAAATATCGCCCGGCAGCGAATGGAGATCGGCATGGTTTTCCAGCGGTTTAATCTCTTCCCACACCTGACCGCCATCGAAAACATCATGGAAGCCCCAATCCGGGTGAAAAAGACAAGCCGCAAACAGGCGGAGGAAGAAGCCATGCAGTTGCTCGTGCGTATTGGTTTGACCGATAAGCGGGATAGCTACCCCAACCAGCTCTCAGGTGGCCAACAACAACGGATCGCGATTGCGCGAGCTCTGGCGATGAAACCCAGCCTGATGCTCTTTGATGAACCCACCAGCGCGCTTGACCCGGAGATGATCGGGGAGGTGCTGGATGTGATGAAATCCCTTGCCCATGAGATGACCATGATCGTGGTATCCCATGAGATGGGATTCACCCGGGCAGCAGCGGATCGGATAATTTTCATGGATGAAGGCTGCATCATCGAAGACACAACCCCCGAGAAGTTATTTGCGAATCCCAAGGAGGAAAGAACCCGATTATTCCTCAGTAAAATCCTGCATTAAACTATTTCTTCATGGGATTTATTAATTTTCAGTCAAGCACATTTATCAACCCGGCAAGGTGCAAACCACTATCACCCGGCCGGCAGATGCAATTTCCAAGGATTCTTTCTCAAAGGTGCCGTCGGCATTGCGGGTCACATGAAGGTATTTTGCAGCGGAGGGCAACCCTGTGAAATATTTTTCAAGATATATCAGAAGCTCGTCTCCAGATTCAACAAGCCGGGCTTCGGTATTGAATTCTTGATTTTTCAATATAATTGTCACCGATGGATTTTCCCGCAGATTGCGCCACCAATTTTTCTGCTGATCACTGGTGATAATAATCTTATTACCAGCGCAAACATAATTAGCGGGAGTGGAGATCCTTTTGCCGGTTTTTCTCCCGGTGACGGTTATGAGCAGCGTGGAGCCACTCATAATTCCATGAAAACCGGAACGTAAAAATCTGCTGGTGAAACAGTTAAAAATCTTCATAAAGTAAATATTGGTAGCCATAAGAATCCCTAATTTGTTTCAAGACCTTCTGCAATGCAAGCCAACCAGGCATTTTCAATTTTTGAAGGTTCATGATCGAATTCGACAATAATTTGAAATCCTGGACCAGGCAACTCGATCGGATCCAGTGAAACAGGCTTGACAGAATCATTTAATAGATTAGCCGGGATGAACCCAATTCCGGAAGGATCCTCGCGAACCTTCTGAAGGACATCCTGCGGGTAAAAAAAGATAAGGCTGGAAAGTGAAAAACCATTTTGTAACTGAAAGTACTCTGACACGCTTTCCATAATAGCACTTTGCGGGGGATAGACAAATAACAGAATCGGCGTTCCATCCTGCCATTCTAGGATTTTTCCTTCCAGAATAGCAGCGAATCCTTCAGTGCTAATGCTTTCATTCGGATTCGAATCGTTGACAATAAAAAGTATCTTCTCCGTCCCAAGGATAATTGCCTGGGCTTGCGGGTTGGATACCTCATTTACATGAAATTCAAAATCCGTATCGGTCTGGTTTGGGTTTAGATCGCTTTGAGCGACCAAATTGAATCCGGATTGGCCTCGTGCGCATAACTCCAACAGAGGGCTCATCCAGGTGAGGGCAGGATCAATACTGACCTGAACAGGGGATGAGGTCATTTCCCGGTTCTCCCTGCTTGGCGAATCAACCAGGAAATTGAAGGCGATGATGAGCGTGGGAAAAACTGTGCAATAAATTACGAAAGGAATGAAGCTTCGCCGGGAGATATAACGCAGCAACCAGCGTATGCAAAAATAACCTACCATTCCTGCCGTCAGGAACCCGACAGCTATGACGGGTAAAAAGGTGGTCACCGAAGGGATTTTAAACAATTCAATGGTCCCCACCAACCCCGCAGAAAGCATCACCGGGATGGACATAAGAAAACTGAATCTTGTAGCTCCTGGGCGATCAAAATTTCGGATCATGCCACCAGAAATGGTGGAACCGGATCGGGAGATGCCGGGGAAGATTGAAATCGCTTGAAAAACCCCAATCCAGATTGAATCCATCCATCGCAGAGATTGCATACCCTTATTTCGTTTCCCAATTTTCTCGGCAATCAATAACAGGATCGCTGTCCCATAGAGCAATGCGGCGGTCAATATCGGACTGTAGAAAACAGCTTCAACCTGATCCTTGATCATTATCCCTAGTAAACCGGCAGGGATGGTGGCAAGGATTAGATACCAGCCAAGCCTCGCATTGAAAGTCTCAAATGGAGATCGGTGGAAAATCCCCTGGAACCAATCACGGATGATCTCCCAAAGGTCCCTGGCGAAAAAGATTATCACGGCTGCAAGTGTGCCAAGCTGAACCAGTACATCAAAAACGAATGCTTCCGTTAGGGGTATCTGCCAATCCAACAGGTAGGGAACGATCACCAGGTGGGCTGAGCTGGAAATGGGTAAGAATTCGGTTAAACCCTGAATGATCCCGAGAATTATCGCTTGTATGACTGTCATATTTGATCCCTTGCGTTAGACCCTTCGCGGAGGGTATGGGTGTGCCATCGATTAAGGAATTCCCTGGCATAGCGATCAAACCGGGATTCCAGGATTGCCCGTTTGGATTGCCGGGTAATCTCGAGAAGGAAGTTGAGGTTGTGGATGGAAACCAGGGTGCCGGCAAGCATCTCTTTTGCAAGGATAAGGTGGCGGAGATACGCTCGGCTGAAATTCCGGCAGGCATAACAAACACAGGATTCATCAATAGGAGAACTTTCGCTGGCGTTGATATTATTGGCAAGATTGATCCGCCCAAAAGGAGTGAAAGCGGCATGATGACGTGCAAGCCGGGTTGGCAATACGCAGTCAAAGATATCCACCCCCCGCCAGATGCCATTGATGAGGTCTTCGGGAGAACCGACACCCATTAGATACCTGGGTTTTTCCTTGGGGAGGATGTCATTAACCACCTCGATCATGGTGTGCATTTCGGCTTTGGATTCGCCCACGGATAATCCACCAATCGCGTACCCTGGCAGTTCATGCCTGGCAGTGAATTCCGCTGACTGGCGCCTTAGATCCGGGAAAATGCCACCCTGAACAATCCCAAAAAGAGCCTGGTCAAATCGCCTTCTGGAAGAAATGCACCGGTCCAACCAGCGGTGGGTGCGGAGCATGGCAGCTTCGGAATACTCCCGCTGTTCAGGTTCAGCACACTCATCAAAAGCCATGATAATATCCGCTCCGAGCGCTTCCTGAACCTGGATGGACTTTTCGGGAGTAAACCGGTGGGTCGAACCATCGATGTGGCTCTTGAAATTCACGCCATCCTCATCCACTTTTCGGGTATCTGAGAGAGAAAATACCTGAAAACCACCGGAATCCGTAAGGATTGGTCGCGGCCAATTCATGAATCGATGCAAGCCACCCAATTCTGCGACCAAGTTCTCTCCCGGCCGCAAATACAAGTGGTAGGTATTTGCCAGTACCAGGCTCGCGCCAATTTCCTCCAGCTGGGCGGGGGTGACAGATTTGACCGTCGCTTGCGTCCCCACCGGAGCAAATACCGGAGTGGAGATCTCGCCATGCGGGGTTAGGAAAGTACCCACACGGGCATGGCCATCTATCTGTTCAATTTCGTATTCAAACCATTGGCGGGTCACGAAGGCAATTATACCTTTGGAGAAATGCACAATACCAAAGCGCTTGTCTTAGGGGATTGAGGCGTTTATACTTGGCGGATGGAAATTGCCCATCCCAATGATATCGAATCCTGTTCCACTTGGCTTGAAGTCGACCTGACAGCGATCAAACATAACATCCAACTTCTAAAAACCATCACGAACACTTCTGTGATGCCCATCGTTAAAGCGAATGCTTACGGTCACGGTTTGATCGAAGTATCCCTTGCTGCAGAAGCGGCGGGCGTAACTTGGTTGGGAGTCTCCCGGATTGAAGAGGCGATCTCATTGCGAAATGCCGGTATTCGGTGTTCCATCCTGATCCTCGGGTACACATCTCCACCAAGGATCCCGGAAGCCATTGAGAATGACGTGGCCGTTACACTTTACGACCAGAGGGTTGCCTCCTTTTACGACCAGGCAGCGAGTGGTAGCAGGCGGAAACTTCGGGTTCATGTAAAAGCTGATTCAGGGATGGGAAGGCTGGGAGTTCCCACAGAGCAAGCAGAGCAATTTCTGGAGGAATTGAACGGGCTGAAACATCTTGAGATCGAAGGGCTCTTCACCCATTTTGCCCGAGCAGATGAATTGGATGCACCTTCCACCGGTGAACAATTATTGAAATTCGAAGGTCTGCTCGATTCACTTACCAAAAAAGGGAGCCGACCTGGAATCATTCACGCATCCAATTCTGCCGGCGCATTGAATTTTCCCAAAGGCAGGTTCGATCTGGTTCGTTGCGGGATCTCGGTATATGGCTTGAATCCCTCTCCACAGACCAGGCTTCCCCAGGGTTTTCAACGTGCACTCGCGTGGAAAACCAGGCTGACCTCTGTAAAAGTATTACCAAAAGGACACGGTGTTAGCTATGGGTTTCATTACTACACACCCCGGGAGGAACGCATCGGGGTGATCGCCATTGGGTATGCAGATGGATTTCGCAGGGTTGAAGGCAACCGGGTCCTTATCCGGGGGAAATTTGCTGATGTGGTTGGCGCTGTTTGCATGGATCAATGCATGGTCCGACTGGCGGATAATCCGGATGCAGAGGTAGGGGATGAAGTTATTCTAATAGGAGAACAGGCGGGCAACGAAATTTCTGCGGATCATATAGCCGAATCCTGGCAGACAATCAATTACGAGGTCGTCTGCGGTTTGGCTGACCGCGTCCCAAGGTTTTTCCGCTCATGATCCCAGGGGTAAAACTTGAACGGAAATGGAAAATTTCTCCGGTAATCCCTGGCGAAATATCCCAAACCCTGGGAGATTATCCACTGCCACTTCGCCAGGTCCTTTATAACCGCGGGTATTCCACAATTGATGCAGCGGAAGCTTATCTCGTTGCGGAAGCACCCATTTATTCCCCTTTCCTGCTCTCCGGCATGGACCGGACGGTTGAGCGCCTGGTCGGAGCCATCCAGCGCAGTGAGAAGATCGTCGTTTACGGCGATTATGATGTGGATGGTGTGTCAGCTACTGTTTTACTCGTGGAGGTGATCCGGAAACTAGGTGGATCGGTCGATAAATACATCCCAGTCAGGTTCGATGAAGGGTACGGGTTGAATTGTGAAGCACTGGAAATATTGGCAGCCGGCAATGTCAAACTAGTTATCACGGTTGATTGCGGGATTCGTAGCCCGGTTGAGGCGACCCGAGCCAGCGATCTGGGAATGGACCTTATCATCAGCGACCACCACCACCCGCGAGGGGAAGTGCCAGCTGCTTTTGCAGTGGTCTGCCCCAAGCAGGAGGGCGACCTCTACCCGAATAAAGAGATCAGCGGGGTGGGGCTGGCATACAAAATCGCCGATGCCCTCATCGAACAATTCCCTGGCCAAGCCGCAATATCTACGGATTGGCTGGACCTGGTAGCTCTTGGGACAGTGGCAGATGTGGTTCCATTGATTGGTGAGAATAGGGTTTTGGTTCGGAAGGGTTTGGAAGTTATCCGCACCGGTAACCGGTTGGGGCTCCGTATGCTGGCGAATATCGCAGGGATAGATATTCAAAAAGTTAATTCCACCGATATTGGTTTCAAACTTGGTCCCCGGTTGAACGCATCTGGAAGGCTGGAAACCGCCGAATCCGCATTCAAGCTGCTAATCTCAACTGACACCAATGAGGCAGGCGAAGAAGCAAAGAAGCTCGACACGCTTAATTTTCAAAGGCAAAAACTAACAGCGGAATCTGTAATAAAAGCTGAACAAAATCTGGTGCAACCTACAAGTGGCGCCATACTATTCGCTGCGGATGATACATTTAGTGAAGGGATTGTGGGGTTGATTGCATCCAAATTGACGGAGGCGCATTACCGTCCATCCATTGCCGGGGCGATCCAAGAGGAAACCATCCGGGCATCCTGCCGTTCGATCCGGGAATTCCACATCACCCAGGCGCTAGACGAATGCGCTGATCTGCTTGTCCGACACGGCGGTCATGCAATGGCGGCAGGTTTTACAATTCGCCGTGAAAATTTGGATGTGTTCAAGGAAAGGCTTTTTTCCATCGCGGAGCGCGAATTAGGCGGTGTTGAACTTATCCCAAGTTTGAATATCGATGCCGAAGTCTCCCTCAAAGCGATGCAATGGGAACTGTTGCGCTTTCTCGATCAATTAAATCCAACCGGCGCAGAAAATCCGGGGGCAGTTTTTATGGCCAAAGGGTTAAATGTGCTGGAAAATTATCGCATGGGAGCGGATCGAAAACACCTTCGTATGAGGGTAAAGCAGGATGGCACCATCATGAGTGCGGTAGCTTTCGGGTTTGGGGAATGGGCAGACCGATCCCAAAAAAATATTGATATGATTTTCCGGTTGGAAATGAATGAATACAATGGATATCGTTCCCTGCAACTTAATGTGATCGACTTGCGAGTGAGCGATGCTTGAAAGTCTGAACCTGCATGCCGCCTTCACGCGTTAAAGCCCTACTCCTTACCGTCCTGGTTGTAATCATCTGGTCCACATCCTGGGTAATGTTGAAATATGGCGTACAGGGGGTACCAACCCTCACCCTAAATGGGTTGCGGTATACCCTGGCATTCCTTGTGATGGTCCCTTTTCTTTTCCTGCCAGGGATGCGAAAGCATTTCTCAAGCCTAACCCGGAATGATTGGAAAGATCTGCTGCTGCTTGGGATCGTGTTCATTGCCCTCGCCCAGGGCACATTAGCACTTTCCCTTGTTTTTCTGCCAGCCACCACGGCAAGCCTGATCGTAAATTGCACCCCGGTTTTTGTGGCATTCTTCGGGATCGGATTCCTTGGTGAGCGCCCGCGGACCTTGCAGTGGGCAGGGGTGGGCGTCAATATGATTGGAATCCTCTTATATTTTTTTCCTTTGCAAAGACAGGATAGCAACATTACCGGATTGGTAATCGCGTTTGCCTGTTTGTTGTTCAATACTGCAGGCGCGTTACTTTCGCGTCGGATCAACCGAGGCGCGAGGATGAATGCATTCCTCGTTTCATCAATAAGCATCGGCGTGGGGGGGATCCTGATGCTGTTGGGGGGGGTTGCGCTATATGGATTACCGGTGGTACAAGCAAGCGGGTCGGGATTGCTGATCTGGCTGGCGGTTGTTAATACTGCAGTGGCATTCCCCCTCTGGAATTATTCGCTTCAAACACTCACTGCCATGGAGTCAAATATTATCAGCAACACAATGTTGATTTATGTAGCGATCCTCGCGTACCTCATTCTCGGGGAGGCCTTAACCGGTCAGCAGGTCCTCGGTTTGGTTCTCACAGCGGTCGGAGCTGTTATGGTTCAAATCCAACGGGGGACTCCTGCCTTGTCGGAGGATACTGGTTAGTATTTCTGCTATAATTTACGGGAAGCATTCATCCATTATTTTAGGCGGCAGTTTTATGAATAATCCTCCCAGTTCCCGTCATACTGCACCGGTTGGCCCCCTCGCGCCATCACAGTTCATTCCACCTCCAATCAATAAGATAGAAGACACGGGGCTTTCATCGCTTTGGCTGCAGGATCTGATTCTGAAGGTCATGTACTTCCAGGGGTACCTCACCGGTTTCAAGATCGCAGAGGAGATCGAGCTTCCATTCGCGAATGTTGTGGACCAGTTGTTGGAATCTCTCAAGCGCGACAAACTGGTGGAAGTTCGATCCTCACAGATGGGTTTGGGCGAGGGCGCTTACCTTTACGCGATCACCGGGGCAGGTATTAATCGTGCCCGGGAAGCCCTGGAGCGCAGCCAATATGCAGGTCCGGCTCCTGTGCAGCTACAGAATTACAATGACTCCATTCGCAAGCAAAGCCGTGGCAGGGTCCAGGTGAACCCGCGCGTAATGCAGCAGGTTCTCTCAAACCTGACCCTTTCGGATAAGACCTTCCACAAACTCGGACCGGCGGTCAATTCAGGGATGTCCATTTTTATCTATGGCCCTCCGGGGAATGGCAAGACCAGCGTTGCCCGGGCAGTTGGCAACCTGGTACTCACCCAGGAAATGTATATTCCCTATGCCATTTACGTGGATGGACAGGTGATCAAGCTGTTTGACAATGTGAATCACGAACTCGCACCAGAAGAGGAATCTTCGCCAACCTCTGGTGGAGTGCGCCCTCGCAAGGATACACGCTGGGTCAAAATCAAGCGCCCATTCATTGTTGCCGGTGGTGAGCTGACCCTCACAGGGCTGGACCTGGTTTTCGATGATGTGATGAAATTCTACGAAGCCCCGTTCCAGCTCCGCGCGAATGGCGGCATCTTCCTGATCGATGACTTTGGCCGACAACAGGTGCGTCCGCGTGATCTTCTCAACCGCTGGATCGTACCGTTGGAAAACCGGATCGATTACCTGACACTGCATACAGGACGCAAGCTTGAGATCCCCTTTGACGTGCTGGTGATCTTTTCCACCAACCTGCCCCCCAAGGACCTGGTGGATGAAGCGTTCCTTCGCCGTTTACGCCACAAGATCGAGATCACTGATCCCTCCTATGAGGAATACCGGGATATTTTCCACCGGGTGGCAGCCACCAAGGGTGTGAATTACAACGACCAGGGTTTGGCATACCTGCTGCAGGAATGGTACGTGAAGCCGAATCGCAAACTTCGCGCAGTGCATCCCCGGGATTTGTGCGACCAAATTCTGGATATCGCCCGTTATCTTGGCATTGAACCATCCTTATCGAGAGAGTTGATCGACCGCGCTGCGGAATCATATTTCGTAGAGCTGTAGGAAATGACCAATCCCACCCGAAAGCCCCTGATCTTCGCGCACAGGGGAGCTTGCAGTTACGCCCCCGAGAATACCTTGGCTGCATTCCACTTAGCGCTGGAGCAGGGAGCGGATGGGATCGAGTTGGATGCCAAGCTAAGCAAGGATGGCGTGGTTGTAGTGATCCACGATAAAACCGTGAATCGCACCACCGATGGAAGTGGAAAGGTTTCGGAACTCACTTTTACTGAACTGCAAAACTTGGATGCCGGGATCCAGTTCTCCTCCTGTTATTCTGGCGAAAAAGTGCCTTCCCTGGAGCAGGTATTGGATGCCCTGGGAGAAAAGTTGCTTATCAATATTGAATTGACCAGTTATGCATCCCCCGGGGATGCTCTCCCGGAAAAAGTGGCCGAGTTGGTGAAGAAAGCAGGAACCGAGCGGAATACGATTTTCTCATCCTTCCACCCTTCAATTTTAGGGCGGATCCGAAAATTGATGCCGGATATTCCTGCGGGATTGCTTACCGGGGAAGGCTGGCTGCAATGGGGAAATTCTTTCCTGGGCAGAAGGATTTCACCCGAACTCATTCACCCATATTTCACCAAGGCTACCCGGGATTTCATTGATAAAGCTCATCTGGACCACCGAAAAGTAAATACTTGGACGGTTGATGATCCCCGCGAGATATTTCAGCTGGTGGAGGATGGAGTGGATGGAATCATCACCGATGACCCCCTTCTGGCAATCCGGATCAGGGATGGAAAATGATTCCACGTGAATGGCTGATCGAAGCGCGGCAGCGGCTGGAAGGAAAGATCCTTCGAACTCCGCTTATCCACGATCGGGATGCTTCCATATTTCTCAAGCTTGAAAACCTTCAGATCACCGGATCTTTTAAAATCCGCGGTGCCTTGAACAGAATCTTGACTTTGTCAGATGAAGAACGAGCCCGGGTTGTGACAGCTTCGGCAGGGAACCATGGTTTAGGGGTGGCATACGCAATCCACTTGGCAGGCGGAAAAGCCGTGATTTTCGTTTCAGACCACGCTGTTCCGCAAAAGGTGGAAGCGATTCGAGCCCTGGGAGGGGAGATCCGCGAGGTAAGAGGAGGGTATGGGGAGGCAGAAGCTACTGCAATCCGGTTTGCAGAAACGACAAATGGAAAATTCATCTCTCCCTATGATGATCCCCAAGTGATCGCCGGGCAGGCGACTATAGGTTTCGAGTTGGTAGATCAGCTGGGAGGGAAATCCATTCGCAGCTTGATCGTACCGGTTGGGGGAGGGGGGTTGCTTGCCGGGATTGGATCAGCGCTACAGGTGGTGGGTCTAAAGGTGAAGCTCATAGGTGTGAACCCGATAGAGTCACAATTCTTCTATTCGCAATTTACACGGGGGATCCAAACCGGGGTGGAGGACCGCCCAACTTTGGCGGACGGTTTGGCAGGAGCGATCAACCCGGCGGCTATCACTTTTCCAATCCTCAAGAACCTGGAAGCAAGCATAATCACCATCGAAGAACCTGCGATTCGTAAGGCAGTCCGGACTATTTGGAATAAATACGGTCAAAAAGTCGAGGGATCAGCCGCCATTGCGTTTGCTGCAATCAATCAGGATCCTTCGATAGAAAAACCCGCCGCAATGATCCTAACAGGTGGTAATATCCAGCAAGAGATATTCTCCGATCTCGTCAGATATTCGAAATTAAAGTAATGAAAACAAGACAGACGGTTGGCAACTTGATCATGCGGTTGATAATCCTGACAGGATTGATCGCCGGTACATTATTGATTTCCATAATCCCTACCCGAGCTGAAGGATTAGACAGAAGTGAACCGAAAATATCCCACGCCAGGATTGACATAGCATCCTTATCAACCGAAGAGAAGATAGGACAATTATTCCTGGTTACCTTTAGTGGCACGGATTTTGGAAATGATACCAGGATCTACGATCTGATCGTCAATCGTCATATCGGTGGCGTTCTCTTGGAAAACCGGAATGATAATTTCATCGGACCGGAAAACGTCCTCCAATCCACTTATGCTTTGACCACAGGGTTACAAACGGTTGCAGCAGAAGCGAAACTCTCAGAAGGCACCAAACCATTTATTCCCCTCTTTATTGGCATTGGTCAAAACGGTGATCGGTCTCCCTTGGATGAGATCATCAGCGGTATGACGCCACTTCCAAATCAATTGGCTCTTGGCGCAACCTGGAACCCCGAGCTATCGGAATTAACCGGTTCTGTACTTGGAAGTGAACTCTCGGCGCTGGGATTTAATATATACCTTGGTCCTTCTCTGGATGTGCTGGATGATGTGCAGGTGGGAGGTAGGGGTGAGTTGGGAGCGCAGGTATTTGGGGGAGATCCCTATTGGGTAGGGATATTGGGGCAGGCATATATCCGCGGATTGCATCAGGGAAGTGATAACAAAATCGCTGTGATTGCCAAGAATTTTCCCGGCAGAGGCGGATCTGACCGTCCGTCAGAGGATGAAGTTGCCACTGTACGGAAATCGCTGGAGCAATTAAAGCAGATCGAGTTGGCTCCATTTTTTACCGTGACAAGCAACAATGGATTACCCGGAGAAACAGCTGACGGTTTGCTTGTTTCCCATATTCGCTACCAGGGTTTTCAGGGAAATATCCGTGCGACCACCAAACCGGTAAGCTTTGATTCCACGGCGATGGAAACCATCCTGAGTTTGGAACCATTGTCTGCGTGGAGAAGAAATGGCGGGATCTTGGTGAGCGACCGCTTGGGTAGTCCATCGTTACGAAAATTCTTTGATCCAGTTAATTCTGGTTTTGACGGGCGCCAGGTGGCTCGCAATGCTTTCCTGGCTGGGAATGATATATTGCTGATCGATCAAAATTTCATATCAACCGGGGATGCGGATTCTTACGATACTATTAACCGGACGCTTGATTTCTTCATTCAGAAGTATAACGAAGATCCCGCATTCGCTCAAAGAGTAGACGAATCCGTTGAGCGGATAATTTCTCTCAAGGAAAAGATTTATCCGATCCAAACGCTAAAGGCAGTCCTCCCCCCTGAATCCGGATTGGAGGCGATCGGGACCTCCCAGCAGGCGAGTTTCAACACCGCTAGGGAAGCAGTAACCCTTATTTCCCCGGATCAAGAAGAAATTCAGAATATCCTTCCGGATCCACCGGTTAATGCTGACCGGATCGTTTTCTTTACCGACACCTTGTCTGCTCGCCAGTGCAGCCAGTGCCCGGAGGAACCACAGCTTGGTGTTGATGCTCTCCATAGTGCTGTGCTGCGACTCTACGGACCACATGGCAGCGGCCAGGTAATGCAGAGTCATCTATCTTCTTACTCTTTGAACAGGTTAAATTCCTATTTAAATGATCCGGGCGGTGATCCGGAAATGGATACGAACATAAATGCAGCTGACTGGATCATCTTTTCCATCCTGGATCTGCAAAAAGAAGATACTGAGTCCGGAACACTTTATTCGGTACTGGATGATCACCCCGAATTGATACGGAATAAAAAAATCTTGGTTTTTGCGTTCAATGCGCCTTATTACCTCGATGCCACGGATATTTCAAAACTAGCAGCGTATTATGCTTTGTACAGCAAGGTAAATCCATTTATAGATGTTGCTGCAAGGATCTTGTTTCAGGAAGTGTCAGCTGCTGGAGCATCTCCGGTGAGCATTCCCGGTGTCGGATACGATATCATCGTGGTTACTTCACCCGATCCTGACCAGATCATCGCACTGGCTGTGGATAACGCTGGTGTATTGGAAATCACTCCCCAAGCCGAAGGAACAAATGAACCGCAGGTATTCAATATTGGGGATACCTTACCCATAACGACTGGGATCATCCTGGACCACAATGGAAATCAGGTACCGGATGGGACGATCGCCAGATTCATAATTTCCACTGGGACCGACGTGGTTACATCCCAGCAAATTGAGACTATCACGATAAATGGTGTTGCAAAAGCCAGTTACACGATCAGTGCACCGGGGCGTGTGGAAATCCGGGTGGTGAGTGAGCCGGCGATGGTTTCCAACGTTCTCCAACTGGAAGTGAAAGTGGGAGAGGGTAGCCAGGTAACCGCAATCGCGCCTACCGCGGTTTTCACTCCAACACCACTTTCCGCTCCAACATTGGAAGAGAATGGTTCAACTAATCCTGATGGCGACCAAACCTCTCCCAAATCACTGCGATTTTCAGACTGGCTCGTCTCCATTATTCTTATCGGATTAGCCACCCTTGGTATCTACCAGGTGGGTAAGAGAAAGTACTCTTCCCGCTGGGGAATTCGCTGGGGAACTTGCGCTGCGATTGGTGGGCTATTGTTCTACACGCTGGCGCTGATAGGTTGGAGGGATGCATTTATTGGTGTAGACGTATCGTGGACGATAATCCTAGCTGTTGTGAGCCTGGTGGGGGTGGCATTGGGTTGGGGGATCGGATATATCTGGGTGATGCTTCCGCGGTGGACGAACAAGCGGGATTAGGTTTACAGCAGAGTTAGTAACAAGCTAAAAACTACCAGCCCTGCAGCGATCCAGATCAGGCTGCGTTCCAGCGGCAGTTTTAAATAATCCATGATCGAGTAACGGTTTTCAGCGGAACGAACTATCGAAGGATAACTCCCCATCAACATGCGGCGGAATTCTTCCACGGATTGAGGGCGTGAATCCGGATGAATTTCCATTGCCCACAAAATCGCTTTTTCCACGCCCGGGCTGACTGCTGGATTGATCGCCCTCAGGGGGATCAATACCTCGGGATGGATGAACCGCTCTCGAGACTCGGCGGGAGGCTGGTTGGAGAGAAGGTGGTAAAGGGTTGCACCGAAGGAATAAATATCGGATCGTGCGTCGGTGTGGCCGCTATCCCCGCCATATTGCTCAATCGGGGTATATAGCGCAGTACCCTGCCCCTGGAGGATGGTTACCGTTACTTCACCGGGGGCGAGGATCTTTACCAATCCGAAATCCACCAACTTAACCAGCTTTCCAGGAGTGAGCTTTAAATTGGAGGGTTTAATATCGCGGTGCAAAATTGGTGGATCCTGCTTATGAAGGTAGGAAAGGGCATCAGCGAGCTGGTTGGCCCATTCCAGCACATCTTTTTCCTGCAGGAAATTTTTAGCTTGCCTGGCTTCGAGCATAAGGGAACGTAGATCCTTCCCCGGAATATAATCCATGACCAGGTAATCCCGATCTCCAATAGAAAAGTAATCAGATACTTTGGGCAAGTTGGGGTGATCGAGACGAGCGAGGACGGTGGCTTCACGCAGAAACTGCTCACGCGCCTGGCGGGAAATCTCCCTACCAAAGGAACGGTCGTGTTCCACTTCTTTGAGTGCGCATTGCCGACCCAGTAAACGCAAATCTTCCGCCAGGTATATGCTCCCCACGCCACCCTGGCCGATGATCCGCTTTATCTTGTAGCGGCTGCGCAGCACCTCGCCTGATTTTAGCGGGACTGGCATTACACAATTCCTTCTAAGATTGGAGCGGCGATGTGTTTCGGCGTTGTTCCGCTCCCTGGAGATTTTCGGTCTCCATATTTATTATACCTGATGGTAATTTTTACTTGTAATGATAAAATAACATCAAGGCTGGGAGGGCTTGCGTGGATCGAATCGAAACTACCAAACCTGTTTTAATCGGGCAATCAGGTCAATTGAATGGTCTGTGCTGGCCTTTGGATGGCACCATCCTGATAGGCAGGGACCCCGAGTGCAGCGTGGTGATATCCGATCGCCAGGTTTCGCGTTTTCACGCACGCATCAACATCACCCCTGAAGGCGTCCTCCTTGAGGATCTGGGTAGTAAAAATGGGAGCTGTTTGAATGGCAATCAAATTACTGAGCCTGCTTTTCTTCAGGATGGAGACTTAATCCAAATTGCACTTGTTCAGCAATTCGTGTTCCTGAGCTCGGATTCAACCATGCCAATGGATCAACGCGGAAGGTTGAGCAGCACAGGCAAGGGAAAACTGCGTCTGGACCCCCGTTCCCGCCGGGTTTGGGTAGGGGATGAGGAACTCATTCCTCCATTATCGGTACCCCAATTCAATCTACTGAACTTGTTATACACCCAGACTGGCGAAGTAGTTTCCAGGCAGGACCTCATGCTTGCGGTTTGGGGCGAGGAGGAGGCTATCAGCGTTTCCGACCAGGCGATGGATGCCCTAATCCGAAGGTTGCGGTACCGGATCAGTGAAAAGGACCCAGGTCATACCTATATCATCACCGTCCGCGGGCATGGGGTGCGGTTGGATAATCCCATCGGTTAAAAAAATATACCTGTTCGAAAGAGCAGGGATATTTCTGGTTATTTTACCTTCGCCTTCATGGATGCTTTCATCACTGCAGCGTAGACATTCTGTAAACGCCTGGTTATCTCCGGATTGTTGCTTTCCCCACTCTGAACAACAATGGAATTCAGCACTTGCAAGAATTCCGGAGTGAGCTGCTCAGTATTGGCTTCCACCAAGGTATTCAATTCAACGTCATCATCAACAGCCAGGAATTTTTCAATCAATGCGACTTCAGGCGGAGGGGCACTGGCTTTTTCCACCGCCAGTATCACCTGGTTGATTCTTCCTGATCGCTCCAGATCTCCCCTTTGCCTGGCATCTTCGAGGGCGGTTATCAGCACCTGGTTGAAGAACTCATCAATCTGATGAAGGTTTTCTGTGACCGCCTTTTCACTATTGGGTGATTCCAGGATCTTTTCCAACAACATGCGAGCTCGGATGAGTTCTTCATCCAACCGTTTATCAATTGCTTCGGTCATCTCCAGGAGTTTCCTGCGAAGCTCAACAAGTTTCTCCTTTTCCTCCCCCTGTGATTGGTCGATCTTATCCGTGAGCAATTGAAAGAAGGAATAATCCATCCCGGATCGTGTATAGCTGACAATCGTGGATATGCGGGTATCCGATGGAGCATTTATCAAGAGATCCAGCAACTTTTCGCGGGAGAGACCATCCTTGCTCGCTTCCTGAAGATCCTTCAAAGCGATTTCCATTTCAGAGGATTGCGTTTTTATCTTCTGCCCGATTTCCGTGTTATCGACCAATGCGTTTTGAACTTCCGTAAGGGTATCAAGGAGTTTCTTGTTTCCCTGTGCGGCTGTGGCTTCCATGTACCTGGCCAGAAGGATAAAAAAGGATTCGTCTATCAGCGCGTTTTCCAGCTTGATAATCTCCACCCGGCTTTCCGGGTTTGATGTGATCAAGCGCTGGAGCAAATTTAGTTTCTTTTGTTGCTCATCGAGCATTTCCTTGGTGATCCCATCTGCTCCGAGTATTGTCTCGAGAAGAGTCTGGTAAGTGAACATTGATTTTGGCTGCAAAAGGTAAGCTTTTTTCTTTTCATTCGGTAACCGGTTTGTCACCTGGTTGAGAAGAGGGCCGAAAGTCTTCTCCTGTTCATTGAGCGGAACACCGAGTTCGCTTGGGAAATAGGTGAGCAGGAGCTCCTTTTCCGGATCGTGGTATACGATTGGTGTCGATAATGGTCCCTCGTAACCGCAGCTCTGGCATCGAGCCACGTTCACGGCACCAGTGAGGAGTTTTTGCTTGGCCTGGGGATCTACATTAAGATCAAATAGTTGCTCAACTTCCGCGACGATGGGCTGCCTGCAACGCGGGCAGGAGGTCTGAATTCTGGACATAGTTCTTCTCGTTTTATTACAAAGGATGAAATACCCAGCGATTATACCATCCTGGTATTATGAAGGTTAACGGGGCGGGGTTATCACTAGCCTTTTAGGGGGATTGAAAAACAAATCCGCGCGCCGTTCACAGATCCTCTGTCTACCCAGATTTTGCCCCCGTGCGCTTCAATGATCGCCTTGGCGAGATAAAGACCCAAACCTGCCCCCTTGGTTTTTCGAACCTGATCAGGGCCGCGGTAGAAACGGTCGAAGATGTGAGGCAGGTCTTCCGGTTTGATCCCCGGACCCTCGTCTTTAATGCAGATGATAGCGTTGCGGTTATTTACGTGGCCTTCGATGATGATTTCACCACCGGGGGAGTATTTAATTGCGTTGGACAACAAGTTCGTGATTACCTGTTCCATCCGTTTTTCATCCGCGCTCACCAGGGGGAAATCCAGAGAAAAATTCCTCAAAAGCTTATGTTCCGATGTCTGTGTCTGAAACCGATTTTCGAGTCTTTCAATCAACTCGGGTAAAAAAATCTCAGTCTTCTTGAGGGACACGCTATTGGCTTGTAACCGGGATGCGTCCAGTAGGTCTTCGATCAAATCTCCAAGATGGTCAGCTTCCTCTTCGATCACTTTGAGGCTTTCATCCACCACACGCGGGTCCCAGGTGGCATCCTCTCTGCGAAGGGTACTGACATACCCTTTAATCAAGGCGACGGGAGTTTTCAACTCATGGCTGACGATTGATATAAAGGTACTTTTTAATTCATCGGCTTCCCGGAAATGCGATATATCCCGCACGGTGGCGATGATGCTTTGAAGTTGACCGGAGGGTGAAAGCATGGGGGCGTAGGTTATTCCAATAGGCAACGGGGGTGAATCCGCTCCTTCGCAAAGTAAATCACCCTCCACATAGAGGGTAGCATTCGGGGTGAGCGGCCATCCACCCGCGATCGCATCTTCCAAATCCATAGCATCCGGTATCTTCGCCCAGCGAATCACTTCCGAATGGGATTTCCCCGTGACCGGTAGAGTTTCCGGGATCATCCTTGTGAAAGCGGCGTTTGCCAGGGTGATCGTCAGGTCGGGATCAAGGATCAGAATTCCATCTGCTGCATTTTCCAATAGCGCTTTGGTGCGACGGGTCTCGTTCAGGCTCTGCTGGTAAAGCTGAGCGTTCTGGACAGCGATGGCCGCCTGGTCTGCGAAACTGGCGAGCAACGCACGGTCGTTGGCGGAAAAAACTCCGGGGATATTTCTGAAAATGAATATCCCCCCCAATACCTTTTGCCGGGTCATCAGGGCAAGGCCGACGCTTGTGATCCTGCCCATGCTGGCTGCCTCAGCGAGCTCGTTCATTCTTCTGCCCAGCTCGGGCAATTCATTTTGGGTGGCGGTATTTTCTACAGGGATCTCTGCTAGTGATGGTTCCAGGAATTCCAAAAACGAAGCTGCCAATCCTTGGGAGACCTGTATCTGCCATTTTCCCTCCTCGGATCGAAGCGCGATCAAGCCGCCCATTCCGGAAAGCATTTCGATGGAAATGCCAAGGATACGCCCGAGGAGTCTGTCCAGGTCCAGGTCCTGGGTGAGGGCGCGGGTGATTTCAAGGAGATAATCCCGCTGGCGTACGCGAAAATCCGGCAGCATTACCGGTCGACCAGGGTATCCACCTGGACTTCTTCTTCGATCACCGGGTAAACACAATTCTCTGCCTTGGTGAGCGCATCTTCGAAAATACCAAGACCTTCATCGATCTCCTGGCGTGAGGTGCTGAGCGGGGGAGAAAATCGGATCACACTTTTTCCGCAACCCAGGGTGAGAAGCCCGCGTTCAAAACACAGATCCACGATTTTATCGCGCATTGCGGTAGCTGGGTCCCGTTTTTCGAAATCTTTCACGAACTCAACACCAATCATTAAGCCAATCCCGCGGACGCAACCGATGGATGGGTGACGCTTGGCTAATTGGCTCAAAAGATCCAGGGCATAACGGCCATTCACCTCAGCGTTTTCCATATATTCATTTTCGATCAAATCCAGGGTTGCAAGCGCAGCTGCGCAAGCGATCGGATTGCCTCCATAAGTATTCCCATGAGCGCCTTTCGGCCAGGTGACGTATTTTTTCTTCGCGATTGTTGCGCCAAGTGGGACACCTGAAGCGATTCCTTTGGCTGAAGTCAAAATATCCGGTTCAGCTCCCAGGTGCTCGATTGCCCACCATTTCCCAGTTCGGCCCATACCGGATTGAACTTCATCCGCGATTAGCAGGATGCCGTGCCGATCGCACAATGCTCTCAGCGCGGGAAAGAACCCGGCTGGGGGGACGATATATCCGCCCTCACCCTGAATCGGTTCCACAAGGATGCCTGCCACATCTTCCGGTGGGATATTCCTCTGGAAAACCTCTTCTTCGATGTACCGGACGACGGTCTGACCATAATCCTCGCCTGGTCTGGATGAAAGCACCGGCCGGTAAGGGTCGGGGTAAGGAACATGGGTCACACCGTTCATAAGAGGGAAGAAACCGCGGTGATAGGTGGATTTGCTGGCGGTAAAAGAAACTGCTCCCATTGTCCGCCCGTGGAAGCCTCCGGTGAATCCAATAAATTGGGTTCGGCCTGTGACATACCGGGCCAGCTTGATGGCAGTTTCCACGCTTTCCGTCCCTGAGTTAGTTAGAAAGGTGACTGCCGGATCATCAAACGGGGTGATTCGGTCAAGGTACTCGGATAATTCCACCCAAAGGGAGTGGTAGTAATCGGAGGAGATGTGGATGAATTTTTCAGCTTGCTGTTGGATTGCCTTCACCACCTGTAGGTGGCTGTGACCGGTGGAGACTACTGCGATCCCGGCGGCGAAATCAAGGAAACGGTTCCCATCAACATCCCACACTTCGGTACCTTTTCCATGATCCATCACGAAGGGGTAGCCCCGCGGGTAAGAGGGAGAGACTACCGCATGGTCACGTGCGATAATCTTCCTGGCTTTCGGACCTGGTAACTTGAGCGGTTCCATAGGATAACCTCCTTTGAATGTGGTGAGACAATCATCCGAATCCGGTGAAATGTTAAAACGCGGGTGAAGCTTACGATCTGTGTTCAGATTATACACCAGCAAATATGGACAGAAAAGCCGGGAAATGGAATAATGCGCATATATTCCGGTCTCTACGCTTGGTTGGAAGATGAGGCTGTTGACGCATAATTCAATCACTGCTATTATGGAAGCGAAATGCGGTCCAGACAAACCGGTATTTTTTCAACCCTTCAGAACTTTTTCTCCAGGCAGCTCCGTTGGTTAACCCCGGGAATAGGGATCAAGAGATGGATAATTCTGATCTTATTCGGTACTACGCTGCTGGCGGTAGGGTTGGCGGTATTAATCCTGGATGTGTATCGGACTGCGCCTTCCACCTGGTGGCTGCCGGCATTTTCATTTTTATCGTTACGATTTTTGGACAGAACCCTGCGTGCGATAGTCTTCGGTGGGTTGGGTGTCGCATTTCTAATTTGGGGTGTAACCGGCCTTAACCGGTCCCTTCTGCGGCCATTCATTCCTTCCGGGACAGTTGTCGTAGATAGCATTTCCAGTTACCGAAAAAGGGAACGCGGACCAAGGATTGTGACCATTGGTGGGGGAAACGGATTATCCACGCTTCTGCGTGGAATGAAAACACAGACTAGTAACCTGACTGCGGTAGTAACAGTTGCCGACGATGGCGGCTCCTCGGGAACGATCCGCGAGAATTTGGGAATACTCCCCCCGGGAGATATTCGGAATTGCCTGGCAGCTCTATCCGATGATGAAGCATTACTTTCCCAGGTTTTTCAGTACCGCTTTGGCGAAAAACTGGGTTTAAATGGACATTCTCTTGGCAACCTATTGATAACCGCCCTTACCGAAATCACAGGAAGTTTCGAAGAGGCGGTTGCAGAATCAGGCCGGGTTCTGGCTGTCCGCGGAAAAGTCCTACCGTCTACGCTGCACGACGTCCGACTGGTGGCGGATATGGAAAGGACGGGCAACCTCAGTGACACGCGGGTGCGGGGAGAGAGCAAAATTCCGAAAGCGAGCGGGACCATCCGGAGGATCTGGCTGGAACCGGATAATCCCGCGGGCTACCCTCCTGCAATCCAGGCGATTCTCACAGCCGACCTCGTCCTTGTCGGCCCGGGGAGCCTGTATACCAGCATCCTCCCCAACCTGCTCGTACCGGATATTAAAGCTGCGCTGCTTTCAAGCCGGGCACTGAAATTTTATATCTGCAACGTTGCCACCCAGCTTGGCGAGACGGAAAAATTCTCGGCAAAAAAACATATCCAGGTAATGGAAGATCACCTTGGGTTGAATATCTTCGACCTGATGATCATTAATAACCGTTTTGAAGGCAGGCTTTCACATGGAGTACAATGGGTAAAGTCTGAAAACGACCTGGCAGATGAATACCAGGTTTATGCCGCGGATCTTTTGGATGTGGAGCATCCCTGGCGACATGATTCGGGTAAGCTGACCTCCGCCATCATGGACCTGTTCCTGGAAAAGACCGGTCCCTTGGTGAGCAAGGATATCTGATCAATTGGCTATAGCCATGGTCCTCTCATGGTAAAATTTCACAAAATCTCGGAGGTATGAACAATGGGTAAGGTAAAAGTAGGCATCAATGGTTTTGGCCGCATTGGCCGGTTGGTCTTCAAGACGATCACTGAACTCTATCCCAACGAGCTGGAAGTGGTGGCGGTCAATGATCTTTTTGACGCAAAGCAGAATGCTCACCTGCTTAAATATGATTCCACGTATGGAACCTGGGGCAAGGAAGTATCTGTTGACGAAAATGATATCGTCGTGGATGGCAAGAAAGTAAAAGTTTTTGCAGAAAAGGATCCCGGCAACCTCAAATGGGGAGATCTGGGAGTGGAAATTGTGGTGGAATCCACTGGTGTTTTCACCGATGCGATTGGTGATCCTGCCAAGGGCAAAGCTGGCGCGAATGTTCATATCGTGAAAGGCGGAGCAAAGAAAGTCATCATTTCTGCTCCTGCGAAGAACGAAGATATTACCATTGTGCTGGGCGTGAACGAGTCCAAGTACGATCCTGCCAAGCACCATGTACTCTCCAATGCATCCTGTACGACGAACTGCCTGGCGCCGGCTGCCAAGGTTGTTCATGATAAATTCAACATCCTTAACGCGGTGATGTGCACAATCCACTCATACACCAATGACCAAGTCATTCTCGATCAGGGTCATAAGAAAGAAATGCGCCGCTCCCGTTCTGCGGGCTTGAACATCATCCCCACCACCACCGGCGCTGCCAAAGCGATTGCGCTTGTGATTCCGGAATTGAAGGGGAAATTTGATGGTTATTCCCTGCGCGTTCCAACCCCAACTGTTTCGATCGTTGATTTCACTGCGACAGTGGAGAAATCCACCACCAAGGAAGAATTGAATACCGTTTTCGAGGAAGCCGCCAAAGGCAGCCTCAAGGGTATCCTGGGGGTAACGCATGGTGAATATGGTGATCCGTTGGTTTCCACCGATTTCAAACGCGATCCCCGCTCTTCCATTGTGGATTTGCCCTCAAGTATGGTTATGGGTGGCAACCTGATCAAGGTTGTGACCTGGTACGACAATGAATGGGGCTATAGCTGCCGGACTGCTGACCTGGCTGCTTTATTGGCCAAGAAACTCTAATCGGGAACTTCGAGATCATGGATGCGCTTTCTGGAGAATGCAAATTCGTTCAGATGGCGCGTTCTTCATTTTTGACGGGAGGATAATATGTTCAATAAAAAAACGATCCGCGATGTAGATTTTAAGGACAAGAAAGTCCTGGTCCGCGTAGATTTTAATGTGCCAATGAAAGAAGGTTCGGTTTCGGACGACACCCGAATCCGGGCGGCAATCCCCACCATCCAATACCTTCTGGATAAAGGGGCTGCGGTGATCCTCTGCTCACATTTGGGGCGCCCCAAAGGGGGATCGGATTTGGCGTTCACGCTGCTTCCGGTGGCTGAATATCTTGGGAAATTGATGGGAATGGATGTGAAGTTTGCCGGAGATTGCGTTGGTCCCGCCGCAGAAAAAGCAGCCAAAGAGCTAAAATTCGGGGAGATTCTGGTACTTGAAAATACCCGTTTCCACCCGGAAGAGGAAAAGAATGACCTGGAATTGGCCAAACAAATGGCCTCCCTTGCAGATATTTATGTGAATGACGCGTTCGGGACGGCTCACCGCGCGCATTCCTCCACGGAAGGTGTTGCGCACTATTTGCCCGGAGTTGCGGGTTTCCTGATGGAAAAAGAAATCAAGTACCTTGGGGAGGCGGTGGCTAACCCCAAACGACCCTTCGTGGCCATCCTGGGCGGCGCCAAGATCTCGGACAAGATCGGCGTTATCAAGAACCTCCTTGCCAAAGCGGACGTTATTCTGATCGGTGGCGGCATGGCAAATACCTTCTTCAAGGCGCAGGGGTACCCGGTGGCGGATTCCCTGGTGGAAGAAGATGCCCTCGAAACTGCCCGCGAACTTCTTAAAACCGGCAGCACCAAGCTGCGCCTGCCTGTGGATGTTGCTATCGGGGATAAGTTTGATGCAGAATCCCAGAAGAAGATCATCCAGACTGGTCCGGTTCCGGAAGGCTGGCGCATCCTGGATATTGGTCCGGACACCGTGGAAGCCTACGGGAAAGTGATCAAGACCGCTGGCACGGTGGTATGGAACGGACCTATGGGTGTATTCGAATTCCCGAAATTTGCGGAGGGCACCTTTTCCATCGCCAAGGAAATCGCTGCAAGCGATGCTGTGAGCGTGATCGGTGGTGGGGAATCCGTATCCGCGGTGCAGAAATCCGGCGTGGCGGATAAGATCACCCACATCTCCACCGGCGGGGGAGCCTCACTGGAAATGCTGGAAGGGTTGGAACTTCCCGGTTTGGCAGCACTTCAGGACAAGTAGGTTTTCGATTTACCTGTAATGAGGCCCCGCAGATTGTTGCGGGGTCTTTTATTCGATTTTGTAAAGCTAGGGTAGTCTCCTGACAACCGGTTTAGGTCATAGATAGTGATGAAAACAGGAGGTAAGTCTGGAAGGAGACAAAGACTATAATAATCCTGTACATCCTTGAATCCTTGTAGCTTTCTCTTTGATAATGAGAACTGTGCTTGAACAAAGCGATTCAACTTCTCAGACAATCAATCACTCAACAATCTTCTCCTGACCCTAGACATAATATCCGCCTTCAGGTAAAATTCCTCCTCGTTGTTTCAGTAAGAATATCTGGAGGAGTAACTTTGGCAAACATACGTTCACAGATCAAGCGAAACCGGCAGAATGAAAAACGCCGTGTCCACAACCGGGTCTACCGCGGAAGTTCCCGCACCCTAATCGCGAAGGCGAATACCGCCATCATCAAAGGCGATAAGGACGTAGCTGAGAAGGCAACCCTTACAGCCATCCGCTTCCTGGATCGGGCGGCGCAGAAGGGTGTGATCCACAAGAACAATGCCGCTCGCCGAAAGAGCCGGTTGATGAAACGACTTTCTGCGATCGAAAAATAATGTAACAGTTCCCTCTTTGAGGGCTCACTTATCCTATCCAAAGCGGGAGTTCATTTCTCCCGCTTTCATTTTCAAGTAGAATGGAAACGGTACAACAATCGAAATCTTGTTGACCAAACAGGAAACCAATCATGTTCGAAAAAGAGCAGGCGGCGTTAGAGCAGGCTATCCGGGATTTCTGCAAAAAAAGTGAAATCCCCGAACCTGATCTCAATTGGAAACCAATCCCCTTCGCAGGTCATTGGGGAATCTCGATTTCTTTTTTTCGAACCGCAGCGTCTCACAAAAACAACGATGCGAATGTAAGCGTTGAAGACCGTGCCCAGGCAATGGCTGCAAAAATCGCGGAAGGAATCATCCTTCCCTCGGGATTCGATCGTGTAGAAGCGGTGCGTGGTTATTTAAATATTTATTTTTCCACAACCGAATTTGCTGCAAGGGTTCTGGATACGATCTTAATTGAAAATGAATCGTACGGGAGGAGTCCACGCTGTCACGAGCAGGTTATGGTCGAATTCTCCCAACCGAATACCCACAAGGCTTTCCATGTAGGCCATTTACGCAGCGCGATCCTGGGTGACGTTGTCAGCAGAATGATGGATGCAGCCGGGTATGATGTGATCCGTGCGAATTACCCTGGCGATATTGGGCTGCATGTAATGAAGTGGCTTTGGAATTACATGAAGTTTCACCGCGGAGAAAAACCTACGGAGGAGATCACCCGCTGGATGGGGGACCTCTACAAAGAAGCTGTAGATCGCCTTGAAAATGAACCTGATTTGGAAGGGGAGGTTCGCGAACTCTATTCCCGCTGGGACCGGCGGGATGATGATGTTGTTGCACTATGGAAAGAAACCCGCGATTGGTCACTCGAAGGTTTCCGCCAAATCTATGGGATGCTGGATATCCCCTTCGACATATACTATTTCCCCAGCGATGTGGAAAAAGCTGGCCAGGCTGTGGTGGAGGAATTGATCTCGAAGGGTATTGCCACCGATGAGAGAGCCCAAGGCGAGGCAGTAGTTGTCAAGCTGGATGACCTGTTGGGAAACTCCCAGGAAAAATATCGCGTTCTGGTGATCCTGCGATCGGATGGCACCGCGTTATATGCGACCGAAGATCTTGCCCTGGCGATCAGGAAATTCAGCGATTATCCCAAATTGAAGAAGTCATTATATGTGGTGGATGTCCGTCAATCACTCCACTTCACCCAGCTTTTCAAGACTCTCGAGCTGGCGGGCTACCCGTGGGCAAAACAATGCGAGCATATTCCCTATGAATTGGTCAGTTTACCCGGCAATGTTGTGATGGCTTCGCGGGAGGGAACCGTAGTTTTGCTCGAAGATCTAATCAAGGAAGCGACAATTCGTGCGAATGCAGTGGTGGAGGAAAAGAATCCGGAACTGCCGGAGGATCAAAAAAAGGAAATTTCCCGGTCAGTTGCTATCGGTGCAGTCAAGTACACCATGCTCTCGCGTGAGAACACAAAGGTGGTAACATTTGATTGGGAAGCAGCACTGGATTTCAACGGTCAGGCGGCACCATTCATCCAGTATGCTCACGTCCGGGCTTGCAGTATTCTTAGAAATGCTGGAATACTTCCTCAGAAGGTTGAGCAAGATGAATTGGAACTGACCAAGGCAGAAGTGGATCTGATCGACAACCTTTCCAGGTTTCCTGAAGTGGTTCGATCAGCAGCAGATCAGCATAAACCGCTCGATTTAACAAATTATGCTTTCAAGCTGGCCAGCAGCTTCCATGGATTCCTCGCCCAATGCCGCGTTTTGCAGGCAGAGGAGCCCAATCGGAGCTTACGGATCCGATTGGTGACAGCAGTTCGCCAGACCTTGGCAAATTCCCTGGGTTTGATGGGCATCACAGCCCCAGAAGCGATGTGAAAAATCAAAACTTTAAGGAGTGATAGAACACATGAGCCCGATCCGTACACTAATTATGGGAGCAGCAGGACGAGATTTTCATAACTTCAATACTTTTTTCCGGGATAACCCCGGGTATGAAGTTGTGGCCTTCACCGCCACGCAGATCCCCAACATCGAAGGCCGGAAATACCCGGCAGAGCTGGCAGGAAAGCAATATCCCAAGGGGATCAATATTTACCCCGAACAGGAATTGGATACACTGATCAAAGACCTCAAGGTCGATGAGGTGGTATTCGCGTATAGCGATGTTTCCCATGAATACATCATGCATAAGGCTTCCCAGGTGATGGCTGTGGGAGCTGATTTTAAACTGATGGGACCACGCTTTACCCAGATCAAATCGACCAAACCTGTTGTTTCTGTATGCGCCGTGCGAACAGGGTCCGGTAAAAGCCAGACCACCCGGAGGGTTTCACTCATCCTGCGGGAAATGGGTTACAAAGTGGCAGCCATCCGGCATCCCATGCCTTATGGCGACCTGGTGAAACAGAAAGTTCAGCGATTTGCCACCTATGCCGACCTGGATAAACACCAGTGCACTATCGAGGAACGGGAGGAATACGAACCTCACCTGGATAACGGGGTGATCGTGTATGCAGGCGTGGATTATGAAGCGATCCTGAGGCAAGCAGAGAGCGAAGTGGATATCATCCTTTGGGACGGCGGAAACAACGATTTTTCCTTCTATAAATCAGACCTGGCAATTGTGGTCGTCGACCCCCACCGTCCCGGGCATGAGACGAAATACCATCCCGGAGAAACCAATGTGCGCATGGCGGATGTTTTCATCATCAATAAGGTTGATACCGCTGCCCCGGAAAACGTGATCGCGGTGCGCGAGAGTATCAGCAAACTTAATCCGCGAGCGGTCATAATCGAGGGTGCCTCACCCCTCTTTGTTGATAAACCGGAGGAGATCCGCGGCAAGCGCGTTCTGGTCATTGAAGATGGCCCCACGCTCACCCATGGTGAAATGGCTTATGGAGCGGGCTGGGTAGCTGCCCGCCGCTTTGGCGCTGCAGAGATCGTCGACCCCCGCCCATTTGCTGTCGGTTCTATTGATGCGACCTACAAAAAATACCCGGGTACTGGCGCGATCCTGCCGGCAATGGGATATGGAGACGAGATGGTGAAAGACCTGGAAAAAACCATCAACACTGCGAAAGTGGACATGGTCATCTCTGCTACACCCATCGACCTCACCCGCATCATCAAGGTCAATAAACCTATGCAGCGGGTGCGCTATGAATTGCAGGAGATTGGGAAACCGACCCTTCTGGATATCCTTGGCGCAAAATTCAAAAAATAAGTTGAAACGATCTGGGTCTGTCTGGAGCCTTTTTCAGACAGACCCTTAGGAGAATCCTGGCACCGCATGTTAATTGATGAAGCCGAAATTTATGTGAAATCTGGAAAAGGGGGGGATGGTTCTGTTCACTTCCACCGGGAGAAGTATGTACCTCGAGGCGGTCCGGATGGAGGGGATGGAGGCAGGGGGGGAGATGTAATATTTCGGGTTACGGAGCACCTCAACACTTTGGCTGCTTTCCGCCATAAAACGCGGCATATCGCCAATGACGGGAGTAGGGGGGGGCCCAACAACATGAGCGGCAGATCTGCTGAAGATTTGGTGGTGCTTGTTCCACCGGGCACCCTTATCTATAATGCAGGAACCGGGGGAGTGATCGCTGATCTTATCGAGTGTGGTCAGTCAGTAACCATATGCAAGGGGGGGCGAGGCGGCCGGGGAAACCAGCATTTTGCCACCTCTCGCAACCAGGCTCCACGAACTGGCGAAAAGGGTGAACCTGGTGAAATTCTTAATCTCAAACTCGAATTAAAACTAATCGCCGATGTTGGCATTATTGGCATCCCCAATGCGGGAAAATCCAGTCTGTTGGCCGCGGTGACAAACGCAAAGCCGAAGATCGGCGATTACCCATTCACGACTTTAGAGCCCAACCTTGGTGTGGCTGAGCTTAATGATGAAACATCTTTGGTTCTTGCAGATATCCCCGGCTTGATTGAAGGTGCGCACCAGGGAGCGGGACTTGGGGATTCCTTTCTCAGGCACATCCAGCGAACCAGAGTTCTTATCCATCTTCTGGATGGGCTATCCATGGAGCCGTTGGCGGATTTTACTCAGATCAACAGTGAAATGGCATTGTTTGATCCCAACCTTTCCAAAAAACCTCAGCTGGTTGTCCTAAATAAGATCGATCTTCCCGAAGTTCAGGGAAGGTGGAAATTGGTCTCAAGCGAGTTGAAAAAACGCGGATACCAGGCAATGGCTGTTTCGGCGCTCGACCGCAAAGAGCTCACACCGATGCTGTGGAAGGTGGTCGAACTTCTACAGAAGACTCCGGATTTACCTGCGGTTGAAGAAATCCCGGTCTATAAACCCGGTAAGGATGAGAAGGCTTTCGAGATCCAGATAATCTCCGAAGGATACCGAGTATCCGGTGCTGCCATCGAACGCGCTGCTGAAATGACTTATTGGGAGCATGATGGTTCTGTCCGGAGATTCCAAAAACTTATGGAACGACTGGGAGTGGACCAAGCCTTGCGCAAGGCAGGAATCCAGGAGGGGGATACAGTCTTTATACGGGATTATGAACTGGAATGGACGGATTGAGATTGGATAAAAAGGGCTTCAGGATTGGAATATTCGGGGGGACATTCGATCCGCCCCACCTGGGTCATTTGATCCTCGCGATGGAAGCAGCCAGCCAGCTTGCGCTTGAGAAAGTGCTCTGGATGCTCACACCTGTTCCGCCGCACAAATTAGAGCAAGATATCACACCTTTGGAAGCACGCCTGGAGATGGTGCGGGCGGCTATTGAAGGAGAAAAGATATTTGAACTTTCGACGGTTGAAATGGAATTGCCTGCCCCACAATTCGCGCTTAATACCGTCCGCGCTGTGCGCTCCCGATATCCCGGTAACGAGATTTTCTATTTGATCGGGGAGGATTCGTTGAATGACCTTCCCAAATGGCATGAGCCAAACGAATTTATCGTCGAAGTGGATTTCCTGGGCGTCATGCGCCGCCCTGGAAAGCGGTATAGATTAAAGGAATTGGAAACAATCCTCCCGGGCATAACGAAGAAGGTCCTGTTCATTGATGCCCCCTTGTTGGAAATATCCTCTCACCAAATTCGAGATAGGATCCGCCAGCACCAAGCATTCAAGTATTATCTGCCCATTAAGGTGCATCAAAAGATACTGGAACTGGGTTTATATAAAAATCGAGAGAGATAAAACTTCACAGTGGATTTTCTAAAAAATAAACGATTCCTTGCAATCGACCTGACACATTTATCGGTCGATATTTTCATATCCCAAAGATCCATTTTACTGACGTTCATTGCAGTAACGCTGGGAAAGGATAACGCATGGTTAGGCTTGATGACTACCCTAGCGATATTCTTCAGTGGCCTATCGCAGCCGTTTTTCGGGTGGCTTTCGGATCGCGTTGGAAGTAAAAAGTTAATCATAGGTGGTTTGGGCTGGATAATTCTTTGCTTTACCATCATGGCGTTTCTTCCATTATCGTTCACCCCTGCGCTGCTTATCGCCGCCAATTTGGGTGCTGGTGCTTTTCATCCCGCAGGTGCCACCCAAGCAATCCAAATTGGAAAGGAAGATCCAAAGAAAAGAGAGTCTCTGGCGACTTCGGTATTCTTTCTAGGTGGTCAGTTGGCTTTCTTTATTGGACCATTGTTGGGAGGAATGTTGTTGGATTCCAAAGGAAAAAGCGGATACCTCTGGTTCCTAGTTTTCACGATACCTGTCTTATTCTGGGCAAACCATGTGTTGAAAGATGGTGCTAAACCTGCTCAAAAGGAGAGCCCCATCAACTTGGCGAGCAAGGGAGAAATTGCCCAAGTTGGAGTTTTTGGCGCTATTTTGGTTTTCATCGTTCTGGCTACGCAGGCCTGGTCGCAGCAGACTGTGATCACCTACGCTCCCAAATATGTTGCCGGATTGGGTGAGCCAGCGAAAGTTTATGGCGCAATTGCAGCGATCTACATGGCTGGCTCCACAATCGGTACGCTCAGCGGGGGCTACCTGGCAGATAATTGGGGTGGGATGCGGACCATTCGAATGGGAATGGTGCTGAGTGTTCTCCCTTTGTTCCTGGCTGCCTACGTTCCATATGGCACCGCTTGGTTTGTTATCATGTTCCTCTCAGGACTCTTTCTTGGGTTGACCTTCAGCACCTTGATCCTGAAAGGCCAAAAACTTATCCCCAGCAGGGGAGGATTGGCCTCCGGATTGATCCTGGGTTTTGATTTTGCAGCTGGAGCAGCAGCTGCCATAATTGGGGGAAAGATCGCGGACACGCAGGGCTTCCAGGCGCTTTTCACCCTGGGAGCGGTGATCGCCGCAATTGGCGCTTTGTTATCTCTTTTTATTCATTATAAAAATGAAAAAAGGTGACCATCAAGTCTCATGCGAATTTTGATATTATCGTAAGGTTATAATACCCTGTATGGTTGAAGGTTTTGCTCCAAGGGATTACTTTGAGCGATCTATCAAATTCTGGTGGATCCTTTTCATTTGCATGCTGATCGGTGCCGGAGCAGGTTGGCTATTCACCCGTTTTAAAACCCCAGCTTTCGAAGCAAAGTCATCTATTTCGGTAGCCATTAATTATGCTGAAACCGGTTTCCTGACCGATACGGAGGAGGATCATATCCTTTCGGTTGTAGGTGATGTTCTCATTTCAGATGCGATTCTTTCTGATCTTCGAACATTGCTCGATGCAGTTACCTCTGATGGAATAAATAGAGGCAACTTATTCGTTGAACGAGAAGGTTACCGCTGGACATTGCGTGTCCGGGCGGAATCACCCCAAGAGGCTGAGCAGATAAGTAAAAACTGGGCTGAAGTGTCGATGCGGTACCTGAATGAATCACTGGACCATGCCCGAAAGGGATTGATCCTTTCCCGGAAGATCGCTGAGCTAGAGACTTGCCTCTTGCAATCCGTTTCAGTACTTCCATCCCCAGTGCCCTGCAACCTGCCAGGTTCAGCAAAAACGGCCGATCGTTTAAAATTGTTGGGGGAGCGGTACAGTATAGAGCAATCACTCAGCAACGGGATCCTTCCTTCGCTGGTTTTTAGCCTGAGCCAATCTGGAACACCTGCAGGGCTTCCAGCTGCCATCCAGTCTGCTTGGCTGGTGTTTGCGGGTGCCATGCTTGGTTTTCTTGCGGGAATAATAATGATCTTCTCGGGGGTCCCTAACGCATTCTTCAAGGTTCCCGTTCGTGGAAAATAGAACCATCAATCAAATTTCACGCTGGTGCTGGTTGTTGCTTGTTGTCACATTGCCAATCACAAGCCAGCCACTTGTCGCCAAATTCGTTCGAACCGGTTCAGTAGCCCCGGTCGCAGGCGTGTTTCTGGCCATATTGTTCATAACCTGGTTCATTCCCTTCGTCTTCCACAGGGGAAAACTCCCTGGTCAAACAACCCCTTTCCTTTTTTTTATCCTTTGGGCAGTCATTATTACCACGGCATCTGTATTCCGTGAAAACCCACCGTACAAGGATATCAGTGTATTCGCGAGCATTGTAAAAGCATTGCTGACCTTATTAATTGGGATGACATTCTATCTGGTCATTGCCACCTTTATCCGCAGTGAGCGTCTGATTCGAATCACCCTGCAATTAGTAAACTGGAGTGGTTTATTCATCATTGTGTGGAGCCTTGTCCAGCTGGCGGTAACTTATATCTATGGGGATTATCTGCGCTGGATGGATGTTTTTCAATCCTTTATTTCAACCGGCGTGCTTGTGAAGGGTAGGGCGTCTGGTTTTACCCTCGAACCCTCCTGGCTTGCGCACCAATTGAACATGCTATATCTGCCGCTATGGCTGTCCTGCGCATTTTTACGGTATAGCGCGCACTCATTTCGAATTTGGAAACTTCATTTCGAGGATCTTCTGCTCATTCTTGGTGTGGCTACCCTGATGGCTTCCTTTTCCCGGGTGGGATTGTTGGCGTTTATGATAATGCTGGCGTTGATTTTTATACTGATCAACATCAAGGTCATTCGAAACATTGAAAATAGGGTTTTTCAGTCCGATCAGCAAAAGTTCAGATTAAAGAGAATCCTACTTTGGACTGGTTTGATCATCCTCCTCATGGTTTTATATAGTGGAATCGCTTTCCTGGTTGCTCAGTTATTCATTGAACTCGATCCAAGGATGGAAACGCTTTTCACATTTTCCCCGGATAGGACGGATCCCATATTGCGGTATGCGAATTCCTTGAAATTTGGGGAGAGGATGATCTACTGGTTGGCTGCCTGGAAGATATTTGGAAACTATCCCTTGACTGGTGTGGGATTGGGTTTGGCGGGTTTCCATATCCCTTCTTCCATAGTGCCATATGGTTGGTCACTTACTGAGGTTAAAACCCTACTTTTTCACACAGGCAACCTGCTAAATATCAAGAGTATATGGTTCCGGTTGCTTGCGGAGACCGGGATTATTGGTTTTTCACTTTTTTTATCCTGGCTCTTTGTGATATTTACTACTTCCGCAAAACTTTTTTCGCAGCATGAAATGCTCTATAGGGTGGTTGGGATGATGGGGATACTGGTTTTGATAGGTTTCCTGATCGAAGGATTCAGCGTGGATTCCTTTGCCCTTCCATATTTATGGTTTTCAATAGGAATGGTAACGGCTGCAAGTTCCATAATGATCAATATTCGTACTTCGCATAAAATAAATGAATCCTGAAAAGAAATCCCTCCCCACCTGGTTGATAATCCTGATCCCTATCTTTGTGGTCATGTGTTGCTGTTGCGGAGGGGTTTTCATTTATACGATCATAAACACCAATATTTCCGATTCGCTGGAAATATTTGGCGAAAAGGTGGAAATATTTGAAGCAGCAGAACCGACGATATTCAAAAACGGTTCCGGTTTAATGGTGGAGCAACCCAAAAACCCCCTTCAATCGACATTGAATTCCATTTCTGAGGCTGAGATACCGCCTTCGGATCCTGCAAACACAGCTTATCGACTTGGCAAAATATTGACCATCAATCGAGCCAAAACTGAACCTTCGGCAGTGTTCAACCTGGGAGACCAGGCGAAATTCTGGGTGATGAACCAGGACTCTATTGAAGTAAACGAAAAAACTGCCATGCTGAGGATGAAAACGCAGCACGCATATATCTGGATAGAAGAGGGTAGCAGGTACAACCAGGAGGCTCTCGAGGTTTTAGCAAATACATTCGAAGCGGAGATCTATCCGCGAACTCGGGAAATCTTTGGTTCAGAATGGAATCCAGGTGTGGATAACGACGATCACTTATTCATACTCTATACCGATGATTTGGGTGAGGGGATTGCAGGAACGTTTTCGAGCGACGATTCAATCCCTCAAATGGTGAATTCCTACTCAAATGAACATGAGATGTTTTACATCTCCGATACAGAGGACTTATCCGACCCATATACATATGGCGTTCTCGCGCATGAATTCAACCATATGATCCTTTGGAATCATGATGTTAATGAAGATACTTGGGTTGCAGAAGGGTTGGCAGACCTGGCAGTTTTTCTAAATGGGTACGATCAGGGCGGATTCGATCAAATATTTGCGGAGAATCCCGATATTCAGTTGAATACCTGGCCTGAGGATTCCATTGAACAAGACGCGCATTATGGCAGTTCCTTCTTATTTATCGCGTATTTATTTTCACGATTTGGGGAGGGATTGATCCGCGAGATCATGGTAGCCCCAGAGAACGGATTCGAGGGTCTGGATGCGGTGCTGGCTTCAAACGATATCTTTGCGCCTGACTCATCTGCAGCGTTGAAAGCGGAACAGGTATTTGGGGACTGGGTGGCCGCAAATTACTTGAATTCTCCAATAAAGGGGAATACGCGATTTTCTTACCAGATGGATTACCGCATTCCTAATTTCCCGGAGACGGAGATCAGCGATTGCCCGGTAGAATGGCAGGAAAGAACGGTCAATCAATTTGGCGCAGATTACATCCGCTTGAAATGCCCGGAGGATTTTACCCTCGAATTTCAAGGTGGGATTTTTGCTAGATTAATACCCGATCTCGAGGGGGTAGACAACCAGTTTTTCTGGTCAAACCGCGCAGATTCCTCTCAGACAACACTTACCCGGGAGTTTGTTTTACCTTCCGCCAGGGAACCAATTTTGTTTACTTACCACGTCTGGTACGATCTGGAGGAAGGATTCGACTATGCCTATCTTCTGGCGAAAATTGAAGGTTCACCATGGAAAATCCTGAATCCTTCGTTATGCACAGTGCAAGATCCTGTGGGTGCAAACCTTGGATGCGGATATACCGGTAACTCAGGCGGCTGGCAGGATCAGGCGATTGACATTTCAGAGTACGCCGGGAAAAAAGTGCAGTTGCAATTTACAGTTATCACGGATAGCGCGGTGAACTTGCATGGGATGCTGGTTGATGATATCGCCATACCGGGAATTGATTACAGTACAAATTTTGAAAATGATACGGGGGGTTGGGAGAGCCGTGGTTGGGCTCTCGCTCAAAACACTCTACCGCAATCCTTCGAGATTTCCGTGATTCGGGAAGGCAAGAAACCCCAGGTTGAAAGATACACCCTGGCAAATGGGGAGAATTTCAGCCAACCGGTAAGGATAAAAGCTGGTGAACAGGTCGTCCTCGCAGTGAGTGGTACGACGCGTTATATCACCACCCCGGCAACATACAAGTTCCGGTTTGTTGAGATCCCCTGAACGAACACGCGCACAACTAATCCTTGGAAAATAAAGGAGCGTATTACTTACCGGAAGGAAGCCCTTTACGCAGGTTCGCCAATTGAGTTTCCAACTCCTCACGTCGTTCAATAGATGCTTCTTCGAATTCTGCCCTCATTTCCAGGTATTTCATACGGATCCTTCCGCGGAGTTCCTTGCCGGATGTTGGCGCAAACAACAGCACCAGCCCGCTGATGACCACTGCCCCGGCGAAACTTCCCAACATATATGCTGCAATTTTTCTCATCTTAATACTCCTAAATTATTAAGCGGATAGCTTGACACGTCTGAAAACCAGGGGTGCCAGATAAACGATCCAAATTCCCACCAGGCTGTAGCGAATGAACCGAAGAGAATAGGACACTATATCCTCACCGTGGGGAAATATAATCCTGAGTCCATACCAAAGGATGAGTACTCCCATAAGACCGATGAGGTAGGCGATAATCCTCCTGCCCGGAGATCGCGGGGGTTGGTGCCCTCCAGTCTTATATATCAAACTTGCACCAGTCAACATCCCAAACCACAACCCTGCGAGGGTGAAAGCATTTGAGATTGGAGCGGGAGAGATAGTCGCTTCCGGGAAATTGGCAGCGATATTCATTAACCATAAAGAAGGAGGGTGCCAGCTGTTGAAAGTCGCTCTCCAGGCATAACCAATCCCAATCATCGCCAGGGCAATAATGGCGGAAAGGACCACTTGCATCCCCAACGGCCGCATAACCCACCAGTTGACAACCGGTTTTTCGAACTTTGCAACCAACCAGAGGAGTGCTAGGCCGATCAGCCATCCCGAAATCACATCGCTCACCCAGTGTACTCCGAGATACATGCGCGAGAAACCGACCAGGAAAATTATGACAGCGCAGATAATTGTCAACCAACGTTTTTTAAAACCCAAAGCGATAGTTCCCCAAACCACCATTGAGTTTTGCGAGTGGCCAGAAGGAATACCAAAAGACGATTCGTGGGCAAACCCTTTTAGAGTGGTATCGAACCAGTAAGGCCTGGCACCCCGAAAAAGCAGTTTCAGGGAATCATTGACTGTATTACTGATCAAAAGAGTAATTGCTACCCTTAACCCAATGGATGCGTCCACGCACCAATACAAAGCCGAGAGGATGACCAGGAAAAACTCCTCTGTACCTAGGAAAGAAAAGAATTTCATTGGGATCAACAACCATGGTCCCAACTGTTGAATCCAAAAAAGGATCGGTATTTCAATCGGCCAGGTAAATGTCATAGCTGTGCCTCATTGACTTGAATGTGATGAATATTGTACACTCAAAAAATGGTTGAATCAAAAAGAGAAATCGATTTCACCGGCTTATTACTAATCCTGGTTCTACTTTTCTTGACAGCCAATTATCTGCGGAGTACGCAGTGGACAGGTAAACTCGATCTGGTGTTCATCGCCCTTTTTTCTGGTTTTGGCGCAGGTATTCTTCTAGGGAGAAGCAGGTTCGACCGCGCATCGGTCTTCTGGTTGACCATTACCTTTTCTCTGATCTTTGTCGTTCTCGTAATTTCATTGATTTTTGATAACTCGATTCCTATTCTTAATAAGATTTTCCTGTTCATCCATCAGGTGGGTGATTCGTTTTTTGAATATACAACCGGCAAAGCCGTTTCTTCACCACTGTTCATATTAATAACATTCACAATGCTATTCTGGTTGATGAGTTTACTGGGTACGATCACTTATATACGCCACCGGCTTTACTTTCCATTGATTGTGTTGACTCTCTTGTTCCTGGTGTTTATTGAATTCTTCCTCCTGGAACGGGAAAAAAACCATTGGATCACCGGATTAGCTGTTTTAATCGGTTTCTTGTTATATCTTCATAATGTTTCATTTCAAATATCATTAACTTCCGGGAAAAATGGAAAGCCATCCAGAGAAAAATTTCAATGGACCTTTCAACCTGCATTCTTGGCAATTATCGCCATAATGGTGTTCATTGCATGGAGCATTCCCCTCGCCATTCGAGCTGCTTCTCCCGGAACCCCTGAAGCACAAAGGTTCAATCGACTTTCTTACCAGATGCGGGACAATTTTTATAGAATTACGGCTTCCCTTCGGGGTAGTTACCGTTCCGCAGCAATTGGATTTGGCCCAAACCTGCCCCTGGGTACCAGCGCTGCGGATGGGGAAACAGTCGTTTTCACCGCGACAGCCTCGGGGGAAATACCAAAGAATCAACGGATATACTGGCGAAGCAAAGTTTATGAAAGTTACAATAATGCCTCCTGGCAGGAGGGAGAACAAAAGCAGTTGCTCCTGGAGCCGGGGACAGAATTCATCCAGGTGATTGGCAGACCAGGTCAAATTGTTGCGACATACCGGGTCAAAGCCAGCCTCCCATTGGGTGATTATTTTTATCCGGGTGAACTGATATCCATTAATAATCCCGCCAATTTCATTTACTCACTGCAGGATGATGGAGGTAGAGATATCATCGCAGTTGAACCAGAAAATTCTATTCTCTCCGGGAATAGTTACCGGATGCAAGTATTGATAAAACCGGTTGAGGAAGCTGACCTGATAGGAAATAATGCTGAGATTCCAGCATGGATAAATAAAAGATATTTACAGGTCCCTGAATCTATTTCCCCAGCGATCCAGGAATTATCTCAAAAAATTACAATGGGGAAACCAACCAATTATGAGAAAACAGTCGCGGTAACAAATTACCTCCGTTCCAATTTCGAATACCAGGAGCAAGTGGAAGTCCCGGAGAACACCCGGGACAGGATCGAGTGGTTCCTGTTCGAGGAGAAGAAGGGGTATTGTAATTATTTTGCTTCAGCGGAGGTGATCCTCCTCCGGTCTCTAGGAATCCCTGCCAGGCTGGCTGTGGGTTTTTCGGAAGGCGAGGTTTCCGAGGATGGATTAATCCACACTGTGAAGGAAAAACATCGACACGCCTGGCCGGAAGTGTTTTTTCCTGAAATCGGGTGGGTGATATTCGAACCTACCCCTTCGCAACCGGAAATAAATTTCTACCAGTCAGCCAGTCAACTTGAAACGACAAACGAGCACGGCTTGAGTGAAGCTCCACTCGATCCGGAAGTCAATCGGAATCAGGGAGAGGTTCCATCGGATAATAACTTAATCAAACCTGAAACGGATGCCACCACTGCTGATCAAATTCAGGGTGACTACGATATTTTCCCGGTATTTCTACTGGTTATAACCGTCCTGATAATTACACCTTTCGTTTTTTTCATAGGTTCCAAGCGAAAAAATAAAACACTAATTTTGGTAAGCATTCAAGATGGATTTCTGAAACTGGGTATTAAAGTTCCAAGAACTGTAAATAATGCCATGCTGCATTACCGCACCCCGGAGATCGAATTTGTATATAATGATACAGTGAGGATGGGGATCTTGCTTTATCGAATTAAACCCGGCAATAAAACTCCTAAGGAATTATTGGGTGAAATCGTATCCAAATGTCCGGTTGTTACATCAGAAGCTGAACAAATATTGTTCGAGTACCAAAAAACCGTTTTCGGAGAGAAAGCATCTGATGATCAATTAGCGCGGAAACTTGGTGGAAAAATCCAATTTTCCATGATCAAATATAAATTCTCATTGTGGTTTAAACTCAATAATAGACAAGGAAATGGGGAGTAGATGGAAGACAATAGTTCGACTGCATCCAATATTTACATGGATCAAAAGCTTGAATACATGAAAGCGTTGATCAATGGAATGCAGGCTAAGCTTGAGGGTGATGAACAACGCTATCCTCCTTTGATCACGGAAGGTATCCTGCAACTTAGCAGTGAGGTTGATACGCTGCGAAAGATATCAAAACGACTCGAAGAAGATCGAAAGAGCCTTCGCGCCCTAGCACAGATCGGACAGGTTGTAAATTCCACCCTGGAATTGGATATCGTGTTGCAGATCGTGATGGATACAATCGTCCGGCTAACCCATGCAGAACGTGGTTTTCTGATGTTGAAGGATAATTCCGGGATCCTCAAAACCAGGGTAGCCAGAAACTGGGAACAGGAGTCTCTGCCTGATTCAGAATTGACATTCAGTTCCACGATTGTGAATTCGGTGATCGCAAATGGTAAACCTTTACTGACCACCAACGCACAGCAGGACCCCCGGTTTGTGGGTCAGGAGAGCGTTATTGCTTTCAATCTACGCTCGATAATGTGCGTGCCAATGAAAACGAAGGATGAGATCACCGGAGTAATCTACACCGATAACCGGATAAAGACCGGTATGTTTGGTAACAAGGACCTAGATCTTTTAGTAGGTTTTGCAAATCAGGCGTCGTTCGCAATTGAAAACGCCAGTTTATTCGATTCAGTTCGCCGCACTCTCGATGAGGTTTCGAGGTTAAAAAGTCTAATGGACCATGTATTCGCTTCCGTTGCATCGGGAGTACTTACCATTGACTTGAACGGTAGGATCCTCACCTGCAATAAAGCCGCGGAAACGATCTTAGGGAAGAGCTCTGTTGAATTATTTAGTCAAAGCTTGGCGCATGAAATCCCGTCGCTGGCGCTTGCCATCCGACCAGCAATAGCGCAACTCGTTGGAGCTGATCAAACCAATCAGAGTCTTGAATCAAGCCTGCGGTTACCCGTTCGTGGTGAGGTGAGCCTGCATTTGAAGCTAACCCCTCTCAAGGATGGGCAGGAAAACACCCAGGGCGTGGTCATCGTAATGGATGATCTGACAGATAAGAAACGGCTGGAGGAACAACGCAAGTTATTTGAGAAAATGGTCTCGCCAGCGGTGATCGCTCAACTTGAAACTAGTAATTACCAAATGGGAGGTCGCAGGACTGAGATTACCGTCTTATTTGCTGATCTTCGAGGTTTCACAAACTTAAGTGAAGAGATCAATTCCGAGGAGTTGGTAGCCATTCTCAACCGTTACCTCGCGAATGCCGCGGAAGCCATTCTACAAGAAGGAGGCACGATCGATAAATTCCTAGGTGATGCGGTCATGGCATGGTTTAACGCGCCGGTGAAGCAATCGGATCATGTAATACGTGCCATCCGCTCTGCTGTTGCGATTCATAAAGGGGAAACTAGAATCCACAAGGAATTAGCGCAAAAGACCCGCTTGCGATCGGGTATTGGAATTCACTGCGGTCCGGCAATCATGGGATTGATTGGAATGGAGGAAAGGATGGACTATACAGCCATTGGAGATACCGTGAATATTGCCAAGCGCCTTCAAGAATCATCTCTTCCGGGCACCATCCTCATTAGTGAAGATGTTTACCGTCGGGCAGGCAATATATTAAAAATAAAACCGCTTGAACAAATCCAGGCAAAGGGCAAACGAGAACCGATAAACGTTTTTGAGGTTATTGGATTCAACCCGAGCGGTGAACTACAACCTCCGGATCAAGGTGCGTAATCGATTATAGCGGGTTTCGATCAATTCCTGTGATGTTTCAAGCGCAAAATTCAAACCAATCCCTGAGGCGACCAATGAGGATGACACAGCCCCGGCTAAAACAGCTTCAACCGGGTCATAATTTTCCCGAACCTTCGTACAAAAACCTCCGCAAAATGAATTGTTTTTTCCAGTTGGATTTACTGCCTGGATGGGATAAAGAGGAACAAACCATTTTTTATTTGATCTGGTTTCAAGCAGGATCCGACCCTGTTCTCCAAGCAGCACGACCACGTATTCCGATTTTAATTGTGCAGCATGTTTTTGCAGCGTCTCATGGTCAGTGGAATCCAGTGAGAAAAGATCCCTCACTGTGTTTTTCTTGATATACACACATAAAACACTATTCAAAGCGGCAAGAAGCATATCCTTGCCTCTTCTATCTTCTGGCACGTCCGTAACATACAGGCTTACCTGCCCGGGATATTGGGATTGCATCAAAGAAGTGAGAGCTATTTGATACACATTCTGATTGGAACAGAAATGGGCAAGATTGGATTGCAAATATTCCGGAGGAATAGTCAGAGATCCGTCGCTTAGATTTGGGAATCGTTTCTCCTTTGCTTTGATTTTCGGGTCATAACCCAATAACGCCCTGGGAAGTTCACCGCCAACAGCCAAATAGTGAAATGGGGGGGAAGAAGAATTATTCTTATCCGCGATCCCGGAATGAAATGCACGGTTTTCGAGAGGGTAAGGGAGGATTCGTATTCCAGCCTGATCAACTCCATATTCACTGAGGAAGGAAATCGTAGACATGGGAAAATCATCTCCGACCATCGAGATAACACCAATTCTTTCCTGCTCCCACAGAGCTGCCCCGATTGAAAAATACAGAGCGGATCCTCCCGGGATATCCGTCGAAGCTTTTCCATCGCGCGTGAGAATGAAATCCCGGTTGATTTCTCCAAACACGATCAACTGAACCGGATTATTCACCAATGCTGCGGTTTTCATTTGGGAAAATTAAAACACCTGCCGCTTTTTGGGCAGGTGATAAAAGGTGACTTGAGTATCTATTTCGAAGAACCCAGGTCGGAGATAAGTTTCACCAAACCTAGAACACCGATCCCGATTTTTGCCCCATCAGAGGCGGTGAGTTGAGGCTGGGTTTCCGTAGCTTCGGATTTTTTCACCATCAAGAATGCTGAAAGCAGCCCTGCCATCGCTCCGAGAATTCCGCCTGTGACCAGGATTCTAATTTTCCAAGGTTCCATGATTACCTCTTCTGTGGTTTTCGAATAATATTATTTCCGAACAAACGCAGACCGAAAACCTGCATAACTTTGTTTTATCAGAATGATCGGCCTAGTAATGCCATTTGAAATCCTTCTTCCGCTCACGTTGCCGATCGTACTGTAGATCTGCAGTTTCAGCATCCATTCAGGCAAGTATTTTGAGATTTCCTTCATTCCACCAATTCCGAATGCAAGGAAGATAAACATCACAAGGCTTGTGACAATGATTGTTGTTATTGCCAACGTAGAAAACGCACTAGCCCACTTTGATATCTCGCCGTCAGTGAAATACGCGATGAGAAAAACTATGATGGTTGCAACTACCAGAATAATTGCGATCCAAAGTGGCAACCAGATGGAGAGCTTGGGATTTACTCGTTGGTCCAGCGGATTTGACGTTTCCATAATCAAATTCTAGCACAATCTGCCAGTTTACTCTAATCTAAATTTTCAAAAAGCAGCAAAGGAATCATCGATTAATACTTAAAGCCGGAAACCACGCTCACGACATATTCAAGGTCACTCTCCGACAATTTCAGATGCATCGGCAAACGTACCAGCTGATCGCTGACTCTCTCCGCGATGGGGCAATCTCCCGGTTTTGCACCGAATTTGAGACCCATCCTCGACGAATTCAAAGGCAGGTAATGGAACACCGCATTTATTCCTTTTCCCCGAAGGAATTGGATGAACTCCTGCCGTATCTCCAGGGAAGGCAAGAGCAGGTAATACATATGATATGACTGCCCGCAATGCGCTGGAATTACTGGCTGTTGGATTCCATAATTTTCCGCCCAATCTCTGAGGTGCTCATGGTAGAAATTCCATATCGCCTTGCGCCTCGCCTGGATATGCTCCTTATTTTCGAGCTGCGCCAGCAGAAAACTTGCAAGCATGTCTGATGGGAGATAGCTGGAACCAACATCGACCCAACCATATTTATCAACCTGCCCACGGAAGAATTTGCTTCGATCTGTTCCCTTTTCGCGGATGATCTCCGCATTTTCGATCAGATCAGGATCATTGATCAGCAGCGCACCGCCCTCCCCGCAGGTGAAGTTCTTGGTCTCGTGAAAACTTTGTGCCGCAAGTATTCCGAAGGTGCCAAGATTCTTATGTTTGTATTTACCGAATAAACCATGGGCGTTATCTTCAACGATCGATAGACCGTGCTTTTTGCATATGGATTGAATCTGATCCATCTCACAACCCACACCGGCATAATGGACAGGAACAACCACCCGAGTTTGTTTTGAGATCAATCCTTCAAGGAGGTTTTCATCGAGATTCAATGTATCCGGTCGGATATCGATGAAAACAGGTTTAGCTCCTCGGAGAACGAATGCATTGACGGTGGAAACGAATGTGAAAGATGGAATGATCACCTCGTCACCTGGCTGGACCTTCAGCAGGTGAGCACTCATCTCCAGTGCGTGGGTACAACTGGTGGTGAGTAAAACTTTTGGTACTCCCAGCTCATTCTCGAGAAGCTCACTGCACCTTTTCGTAAAGACCCCATCACCGGAGATATGTTGGTTGTTGATCGCTTCAGAAATATATGTAAGCTCGTTTCCTGCCAAGGTGGGATTATTAAAATCTACAAGATAACTCATAACTCGCCTTTTCAATCTTTCCGTATGATGATCGTGAAATCGTACAGATTGTAATCATGTAGAAGCGCGATGTTCTTGGAATAATGGTTTTTGCAAAAATCAAAAAGGAATAACGGATCAGCATAATATAAATCCTTCCGCATTTTTTCCGCATCCGAGTATTTCGTTAGAAAGTTACTGGAAAATCCTTTTTTACTCAAATCATCCATGCGAGACAAGGTTTCCACGACATAATTTGTCCATGTCTCAAAACTTTGATCCCCCCGATAATTGAATATCCCGCTTGCGATGACAAAATCGCAGGCGGGAAGCGAGCTTTCCGCATTTGTGAAACGGCAATTTTCAAATGCTTTGTACTTGTTTTGGGCAAGTTCGATCGCACTTTCGAGGATATCATACCCATAATACTCAAAGGAGAAGTCGCGCTTCTGAAGAAAATCCACGAGTGCTCCGGATCCGCTTCCGTAATCAAGAATCGAAAATGGCCTGTCCGACTCAATAACTTTTACTAATTGGTCGAATCTGAGGTATTGCGATTCAATTGAGTTCCAATCCGAACCCTGTGCAGAAGTGCCATGGGTTTGAACTCTTTGGTCAAAATATGTCTTGATGGATTCAATATTGGGAATATTCTTCATCATCCGGTTAGTATGTATTCCTTTGCTTTTGGACCCACCATAAAGAGGAGATCCAGGATGCTCAGATTACCATCAAAAGGGGGATATAGCTGGGGGTATTCTGGATAATCATATTCCATAAATTCAACTGTGATTCCAGCTTTTATAAACTTATCCAGTTCTAGATAATCCTTCGCAGAAGGTCCAGAAATGTAGTTGGATGCACCAACCTGGTTGAGTAGTGATAAAAGCCGGTCAGATTTCACCCCGCTGGAAGGTAGGCTTGAGGAACGAAGGAATTTTGTCCTTTTGTTTCCCAGGCAGTTTGAGATCTCCGTTGTTAGTAAAATTGTGAGGTCCGCAAGGTAGTCATCATGCCTTTCTAAAATCGGTTTTAGCATGTATTGGTAATCCGAATAGAAAGGTGCCTGATTGTATGCAAAATGCAAAGTCTTTAGATGGCTTTCGTTCCAGGGTTCATCCCAAGCGATCTTGATCTCATTGATCGGAATATTATCCGTTTGAGCGCCGTGAGATTTCACAGGGATTGTGAGCCATTTTTTTCCATGAGGAGTTTTTATCTGGTTCCGGTTCCGCCAGCCTCTTTTATCATATTGCACGTCGTCATAAAAAATAAAGAGATCCGATATTAAGATCTGGTGAAAATAGCCCCTCCAAGGAATGTATGATGGTTGCAAAATTGTAACGTTCATTTGTACTATTTCTCGGAGGATTTCGTTTTGTATCCAATCGTATATGTGGGTTTATCCATACTGCGCGAAAAAATCCTTGCCAGGTATTCCCCAAAAATCCCTATCGCGAAAAGTGTTGTCCCGTTAAATATTGCAATAACAGAAACTAAAAATGGAAAACCAGGGATACTACCCGCGAAGAAATATAACCAGATCACATAGAGAAAAAGACCTATTCCAACAAGTGTCATCAAAAAACCTATAATGCTGGCAATACGTAAAGGTGCAGTGCTGTAACCTGTCAGAATCAATAGCGTCTCGCGGATCAACCCCCGATAGTTGTAGTTCGACCTAAGCTCCTTTGGGGGATTAATATTCACCGGAACAGAACTAAACCTGGTGGTTCCCCAGGATAACAAAACATCCAGGGTGACATTCGGGCTCTGGTAGTTTTGGGAAGCCCTTCGAATCTCGGTTCTGAAGCAACGAAAGGCGGAAATGTTCCGCAGGTTTGGGATACCCATTACGGAAGCAAGTATTCTTTTGGTCCACCCGGTTATCAAATTTCTCAAGAATCCTTGTGGCAACTTAAATGGTGTTCCATACACCACGTCATAACCTTCCTCAAGTTTTGCCAATAAATGGGGAATCTCGGCAGGTGGGTGTTGGAGGTCATCATCCATGGTGATGCAAATGGGGAAGCTCGCCTCCCGAACGCCGCAAAGGGTGGCGTTGTGCTGCCCATAATTACGCATTAAATGGATGCCATTAACTGTTTTGTGTTTTTTGGTAAAACGATCAATTATCTCCAAACAGGAATCAGGGCTATCGTCGTTGACAAGTATGATCTCGAACTTTGAGGTGAAATCTGGCAAAGTCTTGAGCAGTTCATTCACCAGGGATTCTAGAGTGCTCTCGCCCCGGTAAATGGGGATGACCACTGAAATAGCTGGTTTCGTTTTCAAATCGCCCCGCCTTTGATAAGCATCTCTTCATGAATGATCTTTTGAAGATAATTCCCATACTCGTTCTTTGAATATTGGTTGGAAAGCTCCTCAAGTTCACCCAGGGTGATGAATTTCATTCTATACGCGATTTCCTCCGGGCAGGAAATCATCAAGCCCTGGCGATGTTCCACCGCCTGAACAAAATTCGCCGCCTGGAGAAGCGCTTCCGGAGTGCCGGCATCCAGCCAGGCAATCCCGCGACCGAGGACTTTCACCTGGAGTTGACCTCGATCCAGGTATACCCGGTTCAGATCAGTAATCTCCAACTCTCCTCTGGGGGACGGCTTGAGCGAGGCTGCGATTTGCGGGGCATCCGCTCCGTAAAAATAGATTCCCGGTATTGCATAGTTGGAAGCGGGTTGAATTGGTTTTTCTTCAATGGAAACAGGTCGATCATCCTTGGAGAGGGTTACCACACCGAATCGATCCGGGTCACGGACCGGGTACGCGAAGATCACAGCACCGGACTCTAACTGGGCGGCTTCCTGTAGTTTTTCAACTAATCCACTACCGTAGAAAATGTTATCACCCAGGATCAGAGCAACCGGTCGCCCGGCAGCAAACTTCTCCCCGATGATAAGCGCATCCGCCAGTCCGCGCGGATCGGCTTGTGCAGCATATTCAAACTTGATCCCCAGTTGATTGCCATCACCCAATAGGCGCTGAAATGAATCTAGATTCTCAGGGTTGCTGATGACCAGTATCTCCCTGATACCAGCCAGCATCAGGGTGGAAAGCGGGTAATAGATCATCGGTTTATCAAAAACCGGCAGGATCTGTTTGCTGATCCCGAGGGTCAGCGGATACAAACGGGTGCCCAATCCTCCCGCCAGGATAATGCCTTTCATTGCTTTCCTTCCCTGGTTCCGTAATGCTTTCCCAACCAACTTTGATAATCCGGTCGACTGTAGATGGAGCGAACCCATTCCTGGTTTTCCAGGTACCATGCAACGGTTTTCTGCAACCCGGTCTCCAGGGACTCGCGTGGAACCCAGCCAAGCTCTCGTGTAATTTTTTCGGTATCCATGGCATAGCGCCGGTCATGACCCGGACGATCGGTGATGAATTGTATCAATTCCTCGTAGAGCTGTGGACCGGGAACAAGGTGATCCAAAATATGGCAAATATTCCGGACGATCTCGATATTTGCAGGTTGGTTATTCCCGCCGATATTATACGAATCCCCAGTTCGACCACCTCTCAGAATAAGATCGATTGCCTCGCAGTGATCCTCCACATACAACCAGTCCCTGACTTGCATCCCATCCCCGTAAACGGGCAGCACTTTTCCCGCGAGCGCGTTGCTGATCATCAGGGGGACCAATTTCTCGGGGAACTGAAAGGGACCGTAATTGTTGGAGCAGTTGGAAATCGTGATGGGAAGTCCATAAGTGTGATGGGAGGCGCGCACAAGATGGTCGCTGGCAGCCTTCGAGGCTGCGTAGGGGGAGTTAGGGGCGTATGGCGTGGTTTCTGAAAAAGGAGGATTAGTTGGATTCAAAGAGCCGAAGACTTCATCCGTAGAGATGTGATGGAAACGAAATCCCTGCACTGAAGACCCGGAGGAGAAATATTCGCGGCTTGCCTCAAGGAGGGCAAAGGTTCCCTGGATATTCGTATCGAGGAATGGCTGGGCGTTATTTATGGAACGATCCACATGCGTTTCAGCGGCGAAATGAACCAGGGTATCGATCTTATATTCTTCCAGCAATCTTCGGACAAGCTTGCGATCGCGAATATCTCCGTGAATGTAGTTGTAACGCCCGGGATCGGGTAAATTCTCCAGGTTTCGAGGATTACCCGCGTAAGTCAACGCGTCCAGATTGATTATTTTTACTTCTTTGTGCTTTTGCAACTCAAAATGGATGAAATTTGCGCCGATGAATCCGGCACCACCAGTTACCAGGATATTCTTCATTAGCCAAGTGTCTCCATCCGAAGTTGAGTATAAACGGAATAAAGGCTTTCCGCAATTTCGTTTTCAAGTATGGGTATTTTTGATTTGTTAATGTATAATTAACAACATAAGTTCAGCATCTCTGGAAAATTCCGATGCTGTGCAAGATAGATAATCTGAAAAGGTCGGCCTCCTTCGGGAGTGTTGAATCTTTATAACCAGGGAAAAATTGTAATTCACATGGTCGGATACAGCAATTTGGTCACCTTCAAATTAAAGTTATCTGTTTAACAAATTGATGTAATTTTCGACATTTACTTTTTTACCAGGTTATTTACGAATAATCAGTTAATCAATTCTTGAGCAGTTCGGCCGGGATGCTGGCAGGACTGTTTTTTTTTATGGAGCATCGGATAACCGCGATCACTTCCCAGAAGAGGAACCGCAACCGGGTGAATGTTTTTCTGGATGGGGAGTACGCCTTCAGCCTGGCCGGTATCGTTGCAGCCTGGCTGCGTAGTGACCAGGTGATTGATGATGGCAAGATCGAGATGCTCCTAAAAGCTGATTCTGAGGAAAAAGCACTTCAAAAAGCCCTCGTTTTTATCAATTACCGCCCACGTTCGGAATCGGAAGTGAAAGTGCGGTTGGATAAAGCGGGTTTTGATCCGGAAGTGATCGCGAAAACCACGGAAAAATTGATCTCCTCCGGAGTTTTGGGGGATGCCCAATTCACACAGATGTGGCTGGAAAACAGGTCGAATTCGCACCCACGCAGCCATCGTTTGATGAAATTAGAACTTAAGCGAAAAGGTGTGGAAGGTGATCAAATTGACGAAGCGCTGCGCAACGTGCCGGATGATCGGATACTGGCATTAGAAGCTGGGAGAAAGTACGCCCGCAGGCTGGAGCGCCTGAAAGATGCAGAATTTAGAAAGAAGATGCTCGGGTACCTGGCACGCAAAGGTTTTTCCTACGCAACCATCCAGGAAGTTATCCCGGTGATCTGGAACGAAAATATACTAAAAAATGGAGTAAGTATGGGAGAGAATTCTTATGGATAACATGTTGTTGATAATTATTATCGCAGCAGTGGCAGCAATTGTAATCGGGTGGGTGCTCGGGAGGGTATTTGCCAACCGGATGATCAAAGCTGAACAGGTGAAGCTGGACGAGCGAATCAGCCAGGCAAATGAGAAGGCAAGATCGATCGAACTCGAAGCCAGGGATAAGGGCTACAAGATCCAGAAGGAATCTGAAGCTGAGGCATCCCGGCGGAGGGAAGAGCTTTCCCGCGAAGAGGAAAGGTTACAGAAGCGCCGAACGGATTTGGATTTTCGCGTGGAGCGTTTGGAGCAGCGCGAGCAGACCCTGAACAAACGGCAAGGTACGATTGATAAGCGTGCAAACGAAGTGGAAGCGTTATACGACCAGCAGATCACTGAGCTGCAACGGATCGGGCAGATGAGCACTGAGGAAGCCCGTGGAATTCTACTTGCGGAGACGGAGAAGGAAGCCCGCTCGGATATGGCCCGCATTATCCGGCAAATTGAATCTGAAGCTCGGCAGGATGGTGAAAAACGCGCCAGGGAGCTAATCGCGGAGGCTATCCAGCGGGTAGCATCGGACCATGTCGCAGAGGTGACCACCTCTGTGGTGGTCCTACCTAACGAAGAAATGAAGGGACGGATCGTGGGACGCAATGGACGCAATATCCGCGCCTTTGAGCAGGCAGCCGGAGTGGATGTGATCGTTGACGATACCCCTGAAGCTGTGACTGTTTCCTGCTTTGATCCCGTCCGGCGTGAGATCGCACGTCGTTCCTTGGAACGTTTGATCCAGGACGGGCGTATCCACCCTGCACACATAGAAAAGATCCTTGCCGAAGAGACCCGCAATGTGGAACGGGATATGATTGAAGCAGGGGAACAGGCTGCATTCGAAGCTGGTGTGGCCGGGCTCCACCCGGAGATCATCAAGGTTATGGGACGCTTGAAATACCGCACTTCCTACGGGCAGAACCAGCTGGCACACGCTGTGGAGTGCTCCCGGTTATCCGCAGTACTGGCAGCGGAGCTGGGCGCGAATGTTGAAGTGGCCAAGGCTGGTGGTCTTTTGCACGACCTGGGCAAGGCGATGGATTTCAACACCGAGGGCACGCATGCCTCCATTGGAGCGGAATTTGCCAAGCGGCATGGGGTGAACGCCCAAGTTGTGAATTGCATTTCCTCCCACCACCATGAGACCGAACAGGATAGCGTGGAAGCGATCATTGTGGAATCTGCGGATGCCATCTCCGGCGCACGCCCGGGAGCACGCAGGGAGGACCTGGAACAATATATTAAACGTTTGCGTGCTCTGGAAGAGATCGCCAATTCCTTCAAAGGTGTCAGCCAGACTTATGCCATCCAGGCAGGGCGTGAGGTTCGCATCATTGTAAAGCCGGAAGAGATCGATGACCTGGCATCCACACGGTTGGCAAGGGATATAGCCAAGAAGATCGAAGAAACGATGCAATACCCTGGTCAGATCAGAGTGACCGTGATCCGGGAAACCCGATCGGTGGAATTCGCAAAATAGTTCTAGGAAATCTAAAGAGGATCCGAAAGGATCCTCTTTTTACATTAAATAAACGGGTTGTTTGCGATCTCGTCCGCCACGGTTGTTTCAGGTCCGTGCCCGCTGAGCAGGCGGGTTGCCGGGGGAAGGGTGAGGATCTTTTCATCGATACTACGGAAAAGATCCGCTGAATTTCCGCCAAGCATATCCGTCCGTCCAATACCGCGGAAGAAGATCAAATCACCGGTAAAAACCACACCGCTTTCAGGCAGGGTATAGACGAGATGCCCGGGTGTGTGTCCGGGAGTGAAGCTTGCCCGGATCGACACCGAACCGAGATCCAATTCCTGATCGTCCCCAATATTCAGGTCAGGATCGGGGAGTTGAGGCAGGGAGAAGCCGAATTCACTGGCTGCTCCATTACGCTTCCAAAGTGGTAATTCGAATGAATGGATACCAATCTGGGGGCGCGGAGAGATATCATTGTGGAGAACATTCACACCGGCGATGTGATCAAAATGGGCGTGGGTGAGCAGGATGTACCTCAGGGTTAGTTGGTTCTCTTGAATAACATGCAAAATTGATTCCGATTCGAAGGAGGGATCGATGGCTGCAGCTTCCAGAGTGGTTGGATCCCAAATGAGGTAGGAGTTGTTCCCCAGAGGTCCTAGGATATATGAACGAATTTCAAGAGGTAGCATTTTCAGAAAAACCCTTCCTTTGAAAACGGGGCAGGAAGTACGCATTTAGAAATATGGATGCGGTTACAAGCACAAGACAAACCGCGTAAATAATGGAAGGCTGCTGTTCGTATAGATATCCAGCCAGCAATGGAGAAAGGATTATGGCTATGCTTGCGCATGTTTCTATTAAACCGAAGGCAATGCCTACCAGGGCAGGATGAATGAGCGGGCGGGATAACCCCACCAGCATTGTGCGGGATAATTTGAAACCGGCCAGCATAAAATATCCGAAACCATACCAGCCCAACCCCGATCCCTTGAGGAGAGAGATGGCGAAAACCATCACCATCAATTCCCCAACCAGCACACCAGGAAATGCTTTTAGACTGCCGAGCACCAACAGGGTGACCGCGTTGCCAAGACCACCAATTGTCCCAAGCAACCCGATCTGAATGGTGGTTAGTCCCTGCTCGTTCTGGAGGAAATTCGGTGTCAACGGCTGTGGCAGATAAAGAACGAAAACGGTGGTAAAAACCAGTGCGAGAAAACCCAGGAACCGTGAATTCCGCCAGATCTTCCCCGGCTTCTCCAGGTGTGGATGCGGTTCGAAACGGACCGGTTTGATGAGGAAAATGATCACGGTGGAGATAACAAATACCACAGCTGAAAACGGGTAGATTTTCTGCAATCCCATCTGGTTCGCAATTAACCCGCCGAGGATCGGCCCAGCGATCATCCCGGTATTGAAGAGACCGCCCGCGAAGGTCAAAGCCCGTTCCGGGCTGAGTTTTCCACGTACGCTGGTTACATAACTATTCAAAGGCACCACACCAAACGAGGTCATATAGTAAAGCCAGATGCCGATGGAGAAAGCAGCGAGGGTGGAAGCCACTGCAAGGATCATGCAGGCAAGCGCGCCAATTCCCCAAGAGATCCACATGATCGTTCGTGGTCCGATCCGGTCTGAAAGAATTCCAGCAGGGATCTGCATTAGGGCGGCTGCCAGACCAATTCCGGCATATACCCCGCCGATCATCAATGGGTTAGCACCCAGGCTCTGCAGAGAGAGGGGGATGAAGTAGAAGAACATGCCCTCGCCAAATCCCCACAGGAAAAGGGACGCGGAGACGAGTAACAGGTCGCGGGTCATGCAGGAATGGAGAGGCGAGAGATGAAATTGGTGGCTGCGTCGAAAACCTGCTGGCGATCAGGTTCTTCAGTGATCACATGACCACTATTCTCCACCCAGAGGCTGGTTTTATCCGCTGAGCCGATATTCGCGTAGATCCCATCCAGACTGCCCGCGGGAACGACTGAATCCAACCGCGATTGGACCAGAAGCGCGGGAACCTTTACATCAGGAAGAACGCGCTGTAATTCTTTGATCGCTTTTACCACCTCCATCATTGCCCTCGATGGGGTGAAAGGTAAAGCAACGTGAGTTGTCTTGGCCTCCTTGTTATAGAAAACATCCTCTCCTTTTTTCGTTTTTGGTTGGAGCATCGTTAGTATGTTCATGATGTGGATACGGGGATCATTGGGCAGCCCGAAGGGTGTGGACATAGTCACCACGCCCCGCACCTGGTAACGCGTGGCAGCCAGAAGACTGAGCACGCCTCCCAGCGATAAACCCATCAGGTATTGCTCCTCTGTGCAGCCTTTGAGCAGGTTCAACCCATCTTCCACCGAGGCAAGCCAATCCCACCAGCGGGTGCGCGCCAGATCCTGCCAGGTGGTGGCGTGCCCGGCCAGGCGAATTCCCAAAACGGTGTGACCTTGCTGCTTGAGGTGATCTCCCATAAGACGCATTTCCTTTGGTGTTCCGGTAAAACCGTGGACGAGCAGGCATCCAATCCTGCCACCGGAAAATGAGAAAGGCTCAGCGCCGGGAAGAATGATGTTTTGGGACATGGTTTTTCCTTTTATGCAAGGACGCGCAGCTCGCGTGGTAGGTTGCTGAGGGTTTCAGCACCAACCAATGTGATGAGAACGTTATCCTCGATGCGAACGCCGTTCCTGCCGGGAAGGTAAATACCTGGCTCCACCGTAAAGATCATGCCGGGCTGCAGGATCAGCTCGTTTTCCCCGTAGATATATGGCGGTTCGTGGCCTTCCAACCCGATCCCGTGTCCGGTGCGGTGGGTGAAGTATTCCCCATAGCCAGCCTCCACAATTACTCTACGGGAGACACGATCGATCTCCCCGGCGGGGATGCCGGGTCGGCTGGCATTTCGACCAGCCTCGTTCGCCCTGGCAGTGAACTCAACGATTTTCTCGTATTCCGGGTCCACCTTACCGATGGCGAAGGTGCGGGTGAGATCGGAAACATACCCCTGGTACACGGCGCCCCAGTCGATGACCAGAAGGTCGCCGGGCTGCAGTTTGCGATCCGAGGGTTCTGCGTGTGGATTGGCCGAGTTCGGTCCGCCGGAAACTATTGGCTGGAATGCCAGGGTCAGATCAGAGCCGGCGCGGATGAGTTGCAAGGTGAGCTCGGTGGAGATCTCCCGTTCGCTGACCCCTACGTGAATGATGGGAAGCGTGCTTTCCAACGCGACTTCGGCGATCTTGACCGCTTTACGGATATGCGAGATCTCGCTGGCATCCTTGCAGGCGCGGGATTGACTCAACTGGTCGGAGGCATCAAGGAATTCCGATCCTATGAACGCCTGCTGCAGGTAACCCATTTCTAGGGCACGCAGGCAGGTCGGTTCGATGCCTATTATCTTTTTCCCGCTGCCAAGCAAAACAGCAGCGTTTTCAAACGCCTGCAGCCAGTGGTTGGGATTATCCCCATAGGGAATTGCTTCCACCGGAATGGGCATCTGTTCGACCTTTAGCATTTCCAGGGCGGGCAGAACCAGAGAGGGTGTGCCAGAGGCTGGAATGATGAGGACTGTGGGACGCTCCATCAGGTGGAAGTGGAAGCCAGTGAGGTAAAAAAGGCTTGCGCCAGGATTGAGCACCAGGGCATCCAAATTGGCGTCAGCAAGTAATTTCTGCAGGCGAACCAGGCGGGGCTGGGTCATTTATATCTCCGCGCGGAATTATACCCGAGCTCGGTCAGCCAGTATTCACCATGATCGCGAGCCAGGTATTTGGCATCAATGAGCTCCCTGCGCAGGGTGGCGAAATCCTCGTTATAGGATTTCAGGATCTCATTAACCTGTTTTTCCGTGTAACGGATTTCCATCTCGAAGGATTTGATCACATACGTGAGCAGCACGTCCATCTTCTTGCGCTGGACCGGGAAGGCTTTGATCTTCCCTTCGGGAGTGACGAACTCGTTGATCACCTTTCGATCATATGCATCAACGTCCACATCTTTGGCCAGAGCGGGGAGGTTTTCCCGCGCCAGCAGCATGCGGGACATCTCCTCGAGAGTGCCGGTTTCGAGCGAATAGATGCTGTAATAACTTTCTGCGCGGGCAGAGACCAGCCCGGCTTCAGCAAGCCTGGCGAGGTGATGCGAGACGGTGGGGGAGGTGAGCCCGAGCTGGCTGGCAAGCTGCTCCACTGTGGAGGAATGGTTGGCAAGCAGGCCGATGATCTTCAGGCGGTTGGCGTCGGCCAGGGCTTTGAAGAAGGTGAGAAGGGCTTCAGTTTGGTTTGTAGTGTTCATATTATTCTCCATATAACTAAATAGATAGAAAACTAAATAAATATACAACCATCAATTATAATTGTCAAGAATCAAAAATTGATCAATAAGACAAATGATAAACTTATCAAAGGTAGATAAATTTTTGCCCGCCTTGACATCCCTTTTTCCATCGGGTAAAATCGAATCGTAGTACAAACCGGGCCTGTAGCGCAGTTGGGAGCGCGCTTCAATCGCACTGAAGAGGCCGGGGGTTCGAATCCCCCCAGGTCCACTGTAAGACAGGCTCATTTATCAAGGGCCCATAGCGCAGTTGGGAGCGCGCCTCAATGGCATTGAGGAGGCCGGGAGTTCGAACCTCCCTGGGTCCACTAAGAAAAGCAGATCAGGAGTAGTAGGTCATCCGTCAGAAAACCCGGCGCAGGGTTGAGAACCGGGCAGGCGCGAACGGAGCGCGAAAGATCGAACTCGCCTGATAGCCTATTCAAGGCAGGCTGCGCTGGTGAAGGTAGAGTAACCAGCGCCGGGAAAGCCCGTTATCGCTGACCTGAGAGGTCCGGTTCGCCGGGCAAACAGGGTGGCACCGCGGATCTGAAATCCGTCCCTGTACGGGGCGGAATTTTCTTTTAACGCTCTGGAGGCATGGCAATGGCTGACACAAAAGCACGATCATATGAACCCACCACGATCGAAAAGAAGTGGCGGCAACATTGGGACGCGGAAAAACTCTACGATTCCAATATCGACCCCTCCAAGCCGAAGTATTATGCTCTGACCATGCTTCCATATCCCTCAGGGGATCTTCACATCGGCCACTGGTATGCCATCGCGCCTTCCGATGCGCGCGCGCGCTTCAAACGCATGCAGGGCTACAATGTGATGTTTCCGATCGGGTTCGACGCCTTCGGCCTGCCGGCGGAGAACGCCGCCATCCAGCGGAATATTCATCCGCGCGAATGGACTTACCGTAACATAGACAACATGCGCCGGCAGCTGCATACGATGGGCGCGATGTTCGATTGGCGCAGGGAGATGGTCTCCTCCGATCCGGAGTATTACCGCTGGACGCAGTGGTTCTTCGTTCAGCTCTATAAACACGGTCTTGCATACCGGAAGGAGGCGGCGGTGGATTGGTGCCCCACATGCAATACCACCCTGGCGCGTGAGCAGGTATGGGGAGATGACCGTCACTGCGAACGGGATGGTACTCCTGTCATCAAGAAGAAACTGGCTCAATGGTTTTTTCGAATCACCAATTACGCAGATGAGCTATTGAAATACGAGGGTATCGATTGGCCCGAAAGAGTGCGAGTGCTGCAGACCAACTGGATCGGGAAATCGGAAGGCGCGCTGGTGAAGTTCTCCACTGAACAAGGAGACGACCTGGATGTCTTCACCACCCGGCCGGATACGCTCTGGGGGGTGACCTTTATGGTCCTGGCTCCCGAGCATCCCCTGGTGGAAAAACTAACTAGTGTAGCGCAGCGACCCTCTGTGGATGCTTATCGAAGGGAGACCGCGCGGCAATCGGATATTCAGCGGGAAGCTTCGGATAAGGAAAAAAGCGGGGTTTTTACCGGAGCTTATGCGATCAACCCGGTTAACAATGAACGTATCCCGATCTGGATCGCTGATTATGTGCTGATGACCTACGGCACTGGGGCGATCATGGCGGTTCCGGCCCATGACCAGCGCGATTTCGAATTTGCCCGTAAATTCGATCTGCCAGTTAAGATCGTCATCCGAGGGGATGAAGCGGTGATTACCGAAGCAGAAATGACCGCAGCCCTGCCTGCTATGGGTCGAATGGTCAATTCCGACGAGCTGAGCGAAACCCCCGGGGAAGAAGCATATCAAAAGGCGATCGAATTTGTGGAGAAAAAAGGTGTTGGCAAAGCTACAGCCAATTACCGCCTGCGTGACTGGCTGATCTCCCGCCAGCGCTACTGGGGAGCGCCAATCCCGATCATTTATTGCTCCAACTGCGGGGAGGTTCCCGTACCTGAGGAACAATTGCCGGTGCTTCTGCCGGATGATATCGAATGGAAACCCACCGGAGAAAGCCCGCTGAAGCTGCATCCCACCTGGCGGAAAACGACCTGCCCGAAATGCGGAGGGGGAGCCGAGCGGGAAACCGATACCATGGATACCTTCATGTGTTCCTCCTGGTATCACCTGCGGTACCTGAGCGCGAAGTGCGACAAAGCTCCCTTCGACCTCGAAGAATACAACTACTGGATGCCGGTGGATCTCTACACAGGCGGGATCGAGCACGCTACTATGCACCTGCTTTATACACGGTTTTTCCACAAGGCGTTGCGGGATATGGGTATAACCAAAGGAAACGAACCCATGCTGAAGTTGCGCAACCAAGGCATGGTATTGGGCGAGGACCATGAGAAGATGTCCAAAAGGCGGGGCAACACTGTTCCACCGGATGAACTTGTTGATAAATACGGCGCCGATACCGTGCGGGCGTATTTAATGTTCTTCTCGCGCTGGGATCAGGGCGGACCGTGGAGTTACTCGGGCATTGAAGGCACCAGCCGCTGGATGAAACGCGTCTGGAGCATACTGCTCGAACCAGGTCCTAAAGGTGGGGAGAATCCCGCAGCCAGCCGTGACCTGCGCCGCAAGGTCCACCAAACTCTGCGTTCGGTGACCCACGATTACGAGGAAGTTGAATTCAATACCATCATTTCCTCGTTGATGGAACTGCTGAATGAGATGCAAAGGGTGAAACAACTTGGGTTATGGGGTTCGCCAACCTGGAATGAAGCGGTGGAGATCTATTTAAAAATGTTTGCCCCCGTGGCTCCACACATGAGCGAGGAGATCTGGGAAATTACCGGGAAGCCATTCTCAATCCATACCCAGGAGTGGCCGAAGGTGGATGAGGAGGCAGCCAAGAATGAAGAGATCACACTTGTTGTACAGGTCAACGGCAAAGTGCGCGACCGGTTGATTGTGGCCGCTTCCATCAGCGAGGATGAGGCGAAATCGCTGGCTGTCGCAAGCGACGGTGCTGAAAAAGCGCTGGAGGGGCGAAAGCCTCGGCAGGTAATATACATTAAAGGGCGGTTAGTTAATATAGTGGGGTAGAAAGCAGGGGTTGAATGGTTGAGTTGTTGAAAGTTGGTTGGGAATAGAAAGGGAAATATGCGCATAGAAGACTGCAATTGGATGGATGTAGAGAATTACCTGAAAAGCGAGGATCGTATCATGCTGGTGCTGGGAGCCACAGAACAGCATGGTTTTCTCAGCCTAGCAACGGATACGCGTATTCCCCTGGCAATCGCGGACGCGGCCAGCCAGCGCAGCGGGGTGCTGGTGGCACCACCTTTTAACTTTGGAATATCTCCATATTTCCTTTCCTACCCGGGTACGGTTAGCATCCGGGTTTCAGTTTATGTGGAAGTCGTCAAGGATATTCTTCGCAGCTATTTTGGGCAGGGTTTCCGGCGATTCCTGATCGTAAATGGTCATGGGGGAAACACGCCGGCTGCCGGCGCGATGTATGAGCTCGCCAATGAACTGAAGAGTGCTAGGTTTGAATGGTATTCGTGGTGGACGACGGATTCCACCAGGCGGATTGCAGCGGAACACAATTTGCCCACCGAGCATGCCAACTGGATGGAGGCATTCCCGTTCACCAGGGTTACCGAACTTCCTAAGGAAGGAAAACCTGTGGTGAAAGGAAAAGGGATCCGGGATTCGCAAGCGGAGCGGGAGCTCTATGGTGACGGGACTTTCGGTGGTCCTTATCAGGCAGATGAATTCATAATGGAGGAGATCCTGGCAGCAGCGATCAATGACGTTTTGGAAGCATTGAAGTTCGAATAGATGTAAAACACATCCAATATCGGAGCCGAAAGGCTCCTTTTCGTTTAATTGACTTTTCCATGCGATTCCATGACAATGAATGAATGAACGCGCACCGCGAGCTGATCCGCCAATCCAAAAAAGCAAAAGCGAACCTGGTCATCACAGTACTGCTCAGCCTGGCAGGTGTGGCCTTACTTCTGATACAGGCGGGGGGGATCTCCAGGGTGATCTCGGATGTGTTTATAAGTGGCTTGGGCCTTGAGGAGGTGAAATCGATCATTTTTGGGCTGGTAGTCATCGTACTCCTGCGTGGGCTGGTTCTGTGGGGCGGGGAGGTTGCCTCAACCTCACTGGCAGTGAAGGTGAAGCAGAATCTCCGGGAGATGACGTTGCGAAAACTTTTCCGTTTGGGTCCGGACTACCTTGAAGGAGAGGAAAGCGGAGAATTGACCAGCACCATTACCCAGGGGATTGACTCCATCGACGCGTATTTCTCGCAATTCATTCCGCAGGTCATTCTGGCCGCTCTTATCCCGATGATGATCCTGATCGTCGTTTTTCCTTTGGATTGGATCACCGGATTGACCTTGCTGCTCACCGCGCCTTTGATCCCGTTCTTCCTCTACCTAATCGGGAAAGCCACCGCGCGGGTGACTGGCAGGCAGTTTACCGCGCTCAGTCGGATGAGTGCCTTCTTCCTCGATACTTTGCAGGCGCTTTCGGTACTTAAGCAATTCGGGCGCAGCCGCCAGCGACTGGAGGAAGTTACCGGTGTGAACCTGGAATACCGGAACGCAACGATGGCTGTCCTGAAAGTCACTTTTCTCTCGTCGCTCGCACTGGAGATGCTGGGGACGATCAGCACTGCGCTGGTGGCTGTTCAGATCGGGTTGCGGTTGCTGCATGGTGGGATACCTTATGAACAAGCATTGTTCATCCTGATCATCACCCCCGAATTCTACCTGCCGCTGCGGAACCTTGGTTTGCGGTATCATGCCGCGATGAACGGGTTGGGGGGTGCGGCACGGATATTTTCCATTTTGGCGATACCCGAAAGCGAACAAGCTGCAACTAAACCAGCCATTGAGGTTCAGCGTGAGCAACATGACTTCCTGGCTGAGAAGATAACGATAAAGTTTCGCGGTGTTGGTTACGAGCGTCCGGATAGGAATGAACAAATTTTGGAGGATATAACCTGCGTCTTTGCTCCCCGCCAGGTGACCGCGCTTGCCGGAGTGAGCGGCGCGGGAAAAACAACCTTGACCCAACTTCTGATGGGATTTCTCATCCCAAAAACTGGGGAGATATTAATTAACGGGAATCCTTTATCCGAAATACCAATTGAAACCTGGCGCAGGCAGATCTCCTGGGTGCCCCAGCAGGCCAGTCTCTTTGAGGAAACTGTGCTGGCAAACATGCTTGTCGCCAAGGCGGATGCCACTCGGGAGGAGGTGGAAGCGGCTGCTGGAAAAGCGGGCATCCATGACCTCATTACGAGCTTACCGGAAGGGTATCTCACCCGGGTGGGTGAGGGGGGAGCGCGGTTTTCCGGGGGCGAAAGGACAAGGCTGGCATTCGCCCGCGCGATCCTGCGAGATACGCCTGTTGTGATCCTGGATGAGCCAACCACCAACCTGGATGCAGCGCTGGAGCGAACACTTCAGGAGGTCATCCGAGTGCTGGGGAGCGAAAGGACTGTGATCCTTATCGCGCACAATCTGAATACGATTCGCATGGCAAACCAGGTGATCGTCCTGCAGGACCGAAAGGTCAAGGAAGTGCTTTCGCCGGAGAAATATCTTCTGGAGCAGAGAAAAATGATCCAACCGGTGAAGCGCGCAGAGGACTCGCCATGAAGACCATGTTGCGGTTGATCCGTTTCACCCTACCGCTCTGGAAAGAAATGCTGCTTGCCCTGATGCTTTCAGTGATAACCATCGCCTGCGCGATTGGACTGATGGGAACATCCGCGTATCTCATTTCCTATGCTGCCTTGCAGCCTTCGATCGCCTACCTTCAAGTTGCAATCGTGGGAGTGAGGTTTTTTGGAATCAGCCGTGGTCTGTTCCGGTACCTGGAGCGGCTGGCATCCCATTCTGTTAATTTACGATTGTTGGCAGAATTTCGTATCTGGCTCTACCGCAAACTGGAACCCCTGGTTCCTGCCATTCTTTTAGAAAGGCGCGGAGGGGATCTTCTCGCGCTGCTGACAGCGGATATTGACACTCTGGAAAGTCTATTTGTACGGATCATGGCACCTCCGCTCACCGCTTTGATGGTGACAGTGGGGATGTCCTTCTACTTGCAACAGTTTGGAAGCATGCCTGCCTGGATCTACCTGGCAGGTGCTTTCACCGGAGGTGTGCTTATACCCGCAGGTATTTATTTTCTTAGCCGACGCGCGGGGATCCAATTTATCCAAATTCGGGCGGAGCTTAATTCTCATATGGTTACCTTGGTCCAATCCGCCAGAGAGATTATGCTTTTTGGCATACAGATCCCGACGATGGAACAAACGTTCTCTATCTCCCGGGCGTTCGGGAAAGCGCAAATGTCACTAGCTGTGGCGAACGGCTTCGGAAGTGGCGGGGTTACCTGGATTGTTAACTTCACTATCCTTGGGGTGTTGACCGCCTCCATCCCGTTGGTTATGGGGGGAATGATGGATGGCGTTCTGCTGGCGGCGGTGACCTTGATGACAGCAGCCAGCTTTGAGGCCATCCTGCCGTTGACGCTGACCACCCAGTTCATGAACCCGGTGATAGCATCCGGGAGGAGGATGTTCTCCATCGCTGATGCGAAGGTATCGGTTAGCGAGCCCGCGGATCCGCAGAATATGCCAGCAGCCTCAGATATTGAAGTCACCGGATTATCCTTCCATTACCCTGGTGGTAGCGAATTGGTATTGAACGGGATCGATCTTTCACTTCCCCGAGGAAAAAGGATCGCCATTGTTGGCCCCAGCGGAAGTGGTAAAAGCACCCTGGTCAATTTACTTGTAAGGAGCTGGGATTATTCCATGGGTTCCATCCGACTCGGTGGAGAGGAACTTAAAACTTACACCTCCGATGATATTTCCACCCGAATCTCCATCCTGACACAAACACCAATCATTCTGACGGATACACTCCGACGGAATTTACTGTTTAGCGATCAGGACATTAAGAATGAAGAATTAATTTCCACTCTGGACCATGTTGAACTAGGGTCATGGTTTAAAACCCTACCCGATGGTTTGGATACATGGCTTGGAGATCGTGGGGGGAAGATGAGCGGTGGAGAGCGTCAGCGGTTGGCGATTGCGCGGGTTTTCCTACGAAATTCAGAAGTACAGATTTATGATGAACCCACCGCGAATTTGGACCTGGAAACCGAGCGGGAGATTTTCAACTTGGTATTGAACCGGGAACAGGATCGTACGATCTTATGGGTGACCCACCGCCTGGTGAGCCTGGAGCGTATGGATGAGGTAATTTTCCTCGAACATGGAAGGATCCTCGAACGAGGAACCCAATCCCAATTACTTGCCATGGGGGGAAGATATGCCCAATATCATGAGATCCAGAACAATTGGCTGGATTAATTAGAATTATCTGCTGCCGTATCCAATTCTTTTTCGATCTCAGCCTGGCTGATGGCTCCCTGGCGGAGGACGCGGATTTGCGGCTGACAACAATCCACCACGGTTGAAGGAACACCCCCGAATGAGGTTCCCCCATTTAGGATCAAATCGACCCTGCCAGCGAGCTGCTCGAGAACCTGCGCGGCGTTGGTGGCATCCGGCTGACCGGAAATATTTGCCGATGTGGTGGCAAGGGGACCAAGCGCGCTAAGAAGTGTGAGCGCAAAGGGATGATCCGGCATGCGGATCCCGATTGTTGGGTAGGGAGAAATGATGACAGGCAAGGTTGGGGCGATGGGCACCACCAGAGTAAGCGCACCAGGCCAGAACTTCCGGGCCAGAACCTTCGCGGATTCAGTAAAACCTGTGGTCACAAGCTGAAGTTGCTCCAAATCTGCTACCAGGATTGCGATCGCCTTGTTGAAATCCCGGCCTTTCGCAGCAAAGATCCTTTCGATCGCCGCTTCCTGAAAAGGAGAAGCGGATAATCCATAAACTGTGTCTGTCGGGAAGGCGATCAGACCCCCGGAGAGGATCACCCCGCTGGCGGATTGGAGCGCATTTGTGACATGGGCATCAATTGTGACTGTCTTCATTTTATTAAACTATTCATTACACTCAATACTCAGTATTCGCGGCAACCCGGATAGATCCGGAAGGACTTGGATCTTAGCAGAAGGGAATTGATCTGCTGCAAAAGCAAGCAATGGCTCTCGCTGGTCAAACTGTATCTCAAACAAAGTAAGCGAAGGATGGATAAGTTTACCTGGCAGCACATTTAGAAGTTGCTTGATTATGCCCATCCCGTCCACACCCCCATCCAGCGCAGTAATGGGCTCAAAACCAAGCAATGGGTTGTTGATGAGCTGTGCGCAAGGAATATAAGGGAGGTTGGCACAAACGAGGTGGAAGGTTCCTGGAACATTTGTCAGCAGATCGGATATTATAAAGCGGATTTGGGTGGTCAAATGATACTTGCTCGCATTCGCCTCAGCAATCTCCAGGGCTTGCGGTGAAATATCGGATGCGGTCATCTCCAAATCCTGGATTTCACTCGCGAGCGTGATTGCGATTGACCCGGAACCCGTACCTACATCGAGTGCCTTGCGGCAGCCAGGTCGTGAGCGCAGCCATCCAAGTGCAGCTTCCACCAGGATCTCAGTTTCTGGGCGAGGGATCAATACCGAAGAATTCAAGGCGAATTTCCGCCCGTAAAATTCCCATTCTTCCAGAATATAAGGGAGCGGTTCTCCAGATGATCTGCGATCCAGCATTTTCTGGAGGGTTCTTTCTTCACCGGGCTCGATCCAGTGCTCCGAGTGGGTTAGAACCCATGTCCTTTCCCGGTTCATGACCTTCGCCACAAGCAGTTCGGAATCCAATCCGGGTGTTTCGCTAATCGCGGCTAATTGTTGCCGGGCGCGGGTAATCCACTCAATGATCCTGATCGTTGGAATCCTCGTATCCTGAGGCGGAAAGCCGATCTGTTTCATCCCGCATTGAAAGCTCATCGATGAAAGGATCAAGATCTCCATTCATAACGCCATTAATATTGTAGTTGGAATAGTTTATGCGGTGATCGGTAACCCGTGACTGGGGGAAATTATAAGTACGGATCTTCTCGGAGCGTTCTCCACTGCCGACCTGGGAACGGCGGTCGGCGTCGCGTTCATCCTGACGGTTTTGCTGTTCCATTTCAAAAAGACGGGCACGGAGGATACTGAGCGCGCGGAGTTTATTCTGCAACTGGGAGCGCTCGTCCTGGCAGGCGACGACCATTCCGGTGGGCAGATGTGTGATCCGGACTGCAGTGGAGTTTTTCTGGACGTTTTGTCCACCTGCACCGCTTGAACGGAAGACATCGATAGTCATTTCGGATTCTGGGATCTGGATATCCACATCCTCCACTTCTGCAAGCACTGCCACTGTAACGGTGGATGTGTGGATGCGACCAGAAGACTCTGTCACCGGGATCCGTTGAACGCGATGCACTCCGGATTCAAATTTCAACCGGGAATACGCCCCATCCCCATTCACCATAAAGATCACCTCTTTGAATCCACCAATACCGATATCGCTCGATGAGAGGATCTCAACAACCCATTTCCTGGTTTCAGCATAGTGGGTGTACATGCGCATCAATTCAGCGGCGAAAAGCGCAGCCTCGTCACCGCCGGTTCCTGCACGAATTTCAATGATCACGTTCTTCGAATCTCTCGGATCTTTCGGGAGGAGAAGATTTTTTAATTCATTTTCCAATTCGGCGATTCTGGATTCAAGATCATTGATATCTGATTGTGCCAGTTCGCGGATCTCCTGATCCTCATTCGATAGGAGCTTTCGTGAATCTTCAAGGTTATTTAAGGCTTTCCGATAGTCTTCCGCTTTAATGACAATGGTTTCAAGCGAGGAACGTTCCTTGGCATACTCCGCCACTTTTTGATAATCCATGGCATTCTGTTCGAGAAGGGTATTAAGTTCGGCGTAGCGGGCTTCAATGGAAGCCAAATTTTCCAGCATATTCTTCCTAATTCCGAAATATATTTGAACGGTCGGCATGATTATACCAGCCACCAATAACCAGGAGAATTTGCTCATTTATAACCTCTGCAATCCGCTATAATTGAAAAAGGATAATCCTAGGATGAGCCGGTGGCGGACCGGACGGAGGCAGTATGAGCGGAACTAATTTATCTCAACTTCAATTTGCCATCACAACGATATATCACTTCTTTTTCGTGCCGCTGACGCTTGGATTGGCTGTCATCGTAGCCATCATGGAAACCCTCTATGTGGTGAAAAAGAAACCGGTTTATAAGAGGATGACAAAATTCTGGGGGACACTATTTCTGATCAATTTTGCAGTTGGCGTCGTGACCGGGATCGTCCTCGAATTCCAGTTCGGTATGAACTGGTCGGAATACTCACGCTTCGTGGGCGACGTATTTGGCGCGCCGCTGGCCATGGAAGGCCTTACAGCTTTCTTTCTGGAATCGGTGTTCCTAGGTTTGTGGATCTTCGGTTGGGAAAGATTATCCAAAGGTTTGCACCTGGCAGCGATCTGGCTTGTGGCAATCGGGGTGAACGTTTCCGCTTTCTGGATCCTGGCAGCAAATTCATTCATGCAGAACCCGGTGGGTTTTGAGCGTTTGGGAGATAAGCTGGTGCTGACTGATTTTGTGTCATTAATTACCAATCCATACTTGATGAATCAGTTTCCCCACACAGTCCTTTCTGGTTTTACGACGGCTGGTTTTTTCGTCCTGGCCATTTCCGCCGCCCATTTGTTGAAAGGTAAGAACGAAGATATTTTTCATAGATCATTCAAGATAGGAGCGGTTTTTGCCCTGATCGCGGTTCTTGGCGTGGTGGGGATCGGCGATCGCCAGACTAAAGGACTTGTGACTATGCAGCCAATGAAACTGGCAGCCGCTGAGGCCCTCTGGGATACCACTGAAAGTGCCCCACTTTCCCTTTTCGCGATAATCGACGAGAAAAACGAGACCAATACCTTTTCGATCCGAATTCCATACATGCTGAGCTTCCTGGCAACCAACGATCCGAACGCGAAAATCCGGGGATTGCTGGAGCTCCAGGCGGATTACGAGAAGAAATTCGGTATGGCGGATTTCATCCCCAACATCCAGGTTACTTTCTGGACATTCCGGATCATGGTTGGATTGGGCTTTTTGATGATTCTGATGGCAATCATCGCCACGTTCCTGGCCTTTAGAAAAAAACCCCTGGAAAAGAAGAAAATTCTCTGGATATTTGTTCCGCTCGTAGGAGCGCCGTATCTTGCAAATACCGCCGGTTGGTTATTAACCGAAATGGGGCGGCAACCCTGGGTAGTGTACGGACAAATGTTCACGATGAATGCCGGCACTCCCATGCTCAACGCGCGACCCGGGATGGTGATCACAACTCTGGTTGGTTTCTTCCTGGTCTATGGGATTCTGATCGCAATCGATGTATTCCTGCTGGTGAAGTATTCTAAAAAAGTACCTGATGAGAGCTCCATTCTGGATGGAGCTTCGCAAGGCCAAAAAGCTGTAACGGAGGTGACAAAATGACTCCATATCCAGTGATCTGGTTCATTCTGATCGCAATCCTCTATGCGGGTTTTTTCGTTCTGGATGGATTTGATATGGGGGTTGGGATGATGCTCCCATTTATAGGTAAGAACGACAAAACACGCAGAATGATGGTAAATGCCATTGGTCCGCACTGGGATGGAAACGAGGTCTGGCTGATCGTTGCCGGGGGGGCAACCTTTGCGGCATTTCCCAATTGGTACGCCACTTTATTCAGCGGTTTTTACCTCCCCTTCTTTCTCCTCCTGGTCGCGCTTATTTTCCGCGGTGTTGCTTTTGAGTTCCGCGGGAAGGATGAGAGCCAAAAATGGAAATCATTTTGGGATTGGGCAGCGTTTCTAGGCAGCCTGATCGCTGCCTTCCTATTTGGGGTTGCCTTTACTAATATTCTGCGAGGAGTACCAATCGATGGATCAATGCAATACGTAGGTGGGTTTTTCAATTTGTTGAATCCTTTTGCCATTTACGGTGGAATCGTCTTTGTGGCGATGTTCATTCTCATCGGGGCTTATTTCCTGGTGATCCGTACGGCTGATCCGGTGGAAAGCGCTGCCCGCAAGCTGGCAAATCAGATTTGGTTGCCAGTTATGTTGATGATCCTTGTATATGGCGCATGCGTATGGATGTTTGCAGGAAAAGGCGGCGATCTTGGATGGTTTTCAATGATCTTCTTTATTGTCAGTGCCTTGGCAGTACTGATCGCAGGTATTTCAATAAAGCGAAAGAGAGATGGCTGGGCATTTACCTGGATGTCCCTTGGAATTCTGCTCTTCACGTTCGGCATTTTTGCATGGCTGTTTCCGAACGTGATGATTTCCAGCCTAAGTGCAGAGAATAACCTGACCATCTGGAATTCCTCTTCGGGAGTGACCACTCTACAGATCATAACCGCGGTTGCGGTAGTTTTTGTCCCGATTGTACTAATTTACCAATCTTGGAGCTATTGGCTTCTGCGAAAGAAAGTCACTGGCGACAAGGAATCTTTACATTATTAAGCCTAGTTTGGAGGAGTTTCAATGAGTCCACATGAAAAACACGTAGTTTCGAGTGCGAACGCGCCAAAACCTGTTGGTCCATACTCTGTAGGGATATTGGCAGGGCCTTTCATATTTACTGCCGGTCAAATTGGTCTGGATCCAAAAACCGGTACCCTTGTGGAAGGCGGGATCGAGGCTGAAACCCGGCAGGTGATGGAAAACCTTTGCAGCATTTTATGCGATGGCGGATCGAGCTTTAAATCCGTTGTTAAATCGACTGTGTTTCTTAAGGATATGGCTGATTTTGCCAGGATGAATGCAATTTACGCAGAATACTTCGATGAGAATCCGCCCGCCCGTTCCACCGTTCAGGTGGGAGGATTGCCAAAAGGGGCTATGGTGGAAATTGAATTAATCGCGCTAAAAGAAGAGCATGCCTGCGGGTGTGGTTCATAGTAAGCACTCGCGCCAGGACCTTTTCTAATATTAAAAATCGTGAAAGAGTCACCAGAAAACAGGCCGTGTGTCTCTGTAATTATTCCCTGCCGAAACGAGCAGGCTACGATCGGGGAGGTTCTGGAGACACTGAACCTGCAAACATATCCATTGGAGTTGATTGAAGTCATCGTAGTGGATGGATTATCCACGGATGGAACCAGGAAGCAGGTTAAAGAGTTCATCCGGAAAAGCTCGGGTTTGGCTGTGCGATTGATCGATAATCCACGCTTATCCATTCCTGCTGCTTTGAATAATGGAATCGCTGCCGCGGGTGGTGAGATCATCATCCGGCTGGATGCACATTCTTTTCCTTCCAAGAGATACATTGAACTTTCAGTGAAAGATCTTCAAGAAGGAAAAGGCGCGAATGTGGGAGGAATTTGGAAAATCAAACCTGGTGGTGAAGGGTGGATTCCAAGATCGATTGCGCTAGCTGCAGCCAACCCGTTAGGAGTCGGTGATGCACAATATCGGATTGGGAGTACTGCCGGCGAAGTGGATACAGTACCTTTCGGTGCTTTTCGAAAAGAAACTGCGTTAAGATTAGACGGCTTTAATGAATCACTCTTAACGAATGAAGATTACGAGTTCAACACTCGCATTCGGAAATCAGGTGGCGTTATTTGGTTAAACCCGGAGATCAGTTCTGAATACATAGCCAGAAAGAGCTGGCGTGAACTTGCCAGGCAATACTGGCGGTATGGCTATTGGAAAAACCGCATGCTCCACATGCACCCGGAGACAATGAGATGGCGGCAGGCTCTTCCGCCGATCTTTGTCGCAACGATCGCTGTTTTAACAATTCTATCAATTGGTTCGGAATATGCACGCTTTACCCTGGTAACGGTGAGCGGGATTTATCTGGCAAGCTTGATAGCTGCCAGCATTCCATCAACCGCCAGGCAAAAAGATATGAAAATGTTAATCGGTATTCCAATTTCCATCACAGCAATGCATTTTTCCTGGGGTGCAGGATTCCTATTCGGTTTTATTGGGAAACCGGAGATGAGCAGGAATCAATGACTTCCGAAAAAGCAACCCAAAAAAACGGCTGGCGCTTGAGCACCGGAGAAAGACGGATCCTGTTGATCCTTGGTGACCTGGTGTCGGCTTATTTCGGGTTGATCCTGGCGTTATATTTCTGGGCCCAAAAGGATAGCTGGTTCTATTTTTCGATGGAGTTCCTCACCACCCGACCACAAGCATGGTTTTACTTGCTACCGTTGATTTGGGTGATCCTTATGGTTGATCTTTATGATATACGCCGCGCAGGGCGCCGCAAGGAGACATTGCAAGGAATCGGTGCCGCAGCATTGATTTGTGTACTTCTTTACCTTATCGTCTACTTCACATCTGAGCCAAACTCTCTTCCAAGGCGGGGAATCGCATTCTTTATCATATTTACTTCGATAATTACCCTCATTTGGAGAATGATTTATATCCAGATCTTCACAGCACCGATCTTTCTGCGCAAAGTGCTGATCATTGGCGCAGGTCTGGCTGGGACCACTCTGGTACGAGCGTTGAATGACATCCATCCCTCGCCATTTCAAATCGTCGGTTTTGTAGATGATGACCCTCAGAAGCAGGGAAAGAAGATCAGCGGACACCCGGTGCTTTGCAGGAGCGAGAATCTGTTCCAAGTTATTAATGAAGATAAGATCAGTGAATTGATCTTTGCCATTACCGGGGAAATCAATCCGGGCATGCTTCAATCCTTGCTAAACGCAGAGGAAAAAGGTATTGAGGTATCAACCTACCAGAATGTGTATGAAGAGCACCTAAATCGAATTCCCATCTTTCTTCTTCAATCGGATTGGTTGGTGAGGTCTTTTGTGGATCAATACCACACCAGCGGTTTTTATGAAGCCGGAAAGAGACTAGTAGATCTGGTAGGCGCAATGTTTGGAATGATCATATTATTATTATTCCTACCTGTTGTTTACGTAGCGATTCTCCTGGAAAGTGGCAGACCTGTATTTTTCCAGCAGACCAGACTAGGAAAAAATGGCCGCGAATACACGATTACCAAGTTCCGAACGATGATCAAAAACGCCGAAGGTGACGGAAAGGCCAGAATGGCCCAGGAAAATGATGAGAGGGTAACGAAGCTGGGCAGGTTGCTCCGGAAAAGCCATCTGGATGAATTACCCCAATTTCTCAACGTATTTATGGGGGAAATGAGCTTGGTTGGCCCAAGAGCGGAGCGGCCTGAATTCGTGGACCATCTCCAGAAACGAATACCTTTCTACAGGGCTAGGCTTTTCGTTAAACCTGGGTTGACGGGTTGGGCGCAAGTGAATCAACGATATGCTGCAACGGTGGAAGAAACCGGCGTGAAGCTTGAGTACGACCTTTACTACATTAAAAATCAGAACTTGCTACTTGATTTTTATATCCTCCTGAAAACCGTTGGCCAGGTCTTTGGTTTGAAAGGTATTTGATGAGAAGCAGGCTTCATATCCGCAACCGTTACGTTTTGGTCGGTGATATTATCCTGACTGTCATTTGCGTATTGGCTAGCTTCGCGTTGCGCCTTGAATTAGGTCCGATTTTTAATTATTACCTTCCTTCTGCCTATTACATGGTTGTAGTTGCTGTCATTATCGCGCCCCTGATATATAAAGTTTTTGGCCTCTACCGACGTATGTGGATTTATGCGAGCATCCAGGATTTAAAGGTCATCTTCACATCGGTTATTGTCGCCTCCTCGGCTATCGCAGCTGTGATGATCCTTTTATTCACATTTGGCGCGTTTCAGGGATTTCCGCGATCAGTATTGATCATATATTCACTGCTGAGTATGCTCGCCGTGGGAGGGTTGCGATTCGCCTTGCGAGTGTTAGCCGAAAGCAGGTTCTTTGCGGAATCTTCCCGGGAGCCAAGTTATCAAAAGCACATCCTGCTAATCGGAGCAGGAGATGCTGGAGCCCTTGTGCTTCGCGAGATGCAAAAAAGCAAATACCTGAATATGAAACCCGTGGGCTTTCTGGACGATAACCCCGATAAACTAAAACAGCAATTGCTTGGGGTGCCAGTTATCGGGTCCATTGATGACCTTTCGAAGGTTCTAGTTCAAAAACACATTGATGAGGTCATCATTGCGATTCCCAGCGCGCCTGGTGATGTTGTCAGACGAGTTGCCAGCGTGTGCCAGAAAAAAGGGATACCATTCCGTACGATGCCCGGGTTGTATGAGTTGCTAGGCGGGAAGATCAACATCAGCCGTTTGCGCGAAATTGAGATTTCCGATCTCTTGCGTCGCCAGCCAACCCAGATGCTTGATGAGGAGATTGGAAAGATTCTGAAAGGCGAAACCGTGATGGTGACCGGGGCAGGTGGATCGATCGGCCGGGAATTATGCCGGCAGATCTCCCGATGGGAACCTGGGAAACTATTGCTTCTGGGTCATGGCGAAAATAGCATATTCGAGAGCTTCCTGGAACTGGAGGGCAGTAATCCGAATCTTTCTCTAAAACCGTTGATCGCCGATATCCGCGACGAAAGGCGGATCGGAGAATTAATGCGGGAATATCGACCTGGTGTTGTTTTTCATACAGCAGCACATAAACACGTTCCCCTTATGGAAGTCAATGTTCCGGAGGCGGTTTCGAATAATGTTTTGGGAACCCTTTCCGTTGTGGAAGGTTCGCTGAACGCAGATGTAAATCGTTTTGTACTAATTTCTACAGATAAGGCAATCCGGCCAGCCAACGTCATGGGAGGAACCAAACGAATCGCTGAAATGATCGTTTTGAACGCAGCCAAACGCAGCGGAAAACCATATTCGGTCGTTCGTTTCGGAAATGTATTGGGCAGCCGGGGAAGTGTGGTACCCCTATTCAAGCGACAGATTGCCAAAGGTGGACCAGTAACTGTAACTCATCCGGATATGAAGCGTTATTTTATGACGATACCCGAAGCTGTGTACCTGGTCTTACAAGCTGCCACCCTCGGAGAAGGCGGTGAAGCCTTTTTACTGAATATGGGCGAGCAGGTTCGGATCGTTGACCTGGCGGAAGATTTGATTCGCCTATCAGGTCTTGAACCCGGCAAGGATATCGAGATCGTGTTCACCGGTATTCGGCCGGGAGAGAAGATCAGTGAAGACCTTTGGGATGAAGGTCACGAGTTCATGACCACCATGCATCCGGATATCTTCCGCGTGAACGGGCACGATCAGCAACTTTCCGGAAGGGAACTGAGAGCTGCTGTGACTCGCTTGCGCGACCTCGCCGTGGAAGGGGATTCCATAGGTTTGATCAATTACATGGATGAGATCATCCCCGGCGCAACCATCGGTAGCCAGGAACCACCCGCCTACACCTCGATCGACTGATGCCAGAAGTTAATCGTGAAGAATGGGATTCATTTTTCCGCTCGCATTCGGATGCGAGTTTTTTGCAATCCCCTGCCTGGGGGGAAGTTAAAGAGGAATTTGGCTGGGAGGCAATCAGGATCGTTAGGGGGGAGGCAGGCGCGCAAATACTGATCAAGCGGGGTCCGTTCGGCGTAAGCTTGGGGTACATACCGAAAGGACCTCTGGGAAAAATAACATCCGACTTCATAGAAATGTTGTTCTTTATCGCGAGGGAAAGGCACCTTTTCATGCTCACCCTGGAAGCCAATCTTTGGGAGGGAGATATATCTTCGATTACCACCAGAATAGAATCCAAACCCGGTAGGAATATTCAACCGCGAAGGACGATCCTCATTTCGTTGGAAGGATGCGAGGAGGATTGGTTAAATCGCATGAAACAGAAAACCCGGTATAACATCCGACTTGCACAAAAAAAGGATGTTCTTGTTACGGAAACTGATGATATAGGGTTGTTTTACGAGCTGATGACCGCAACAGGATTACGGGATGGATTCGGAATTCACAGCCGGGAATATTACCAGAAGGTTTTCAACAGTTTCAAACCCTTAGGTCAATGCACAATTCTGCTCGCAAAGTTTGAAGACCAGGCTTTGGGCGTTCTAATGGTGCTGGCAAATGGAAACACCGCTTGGTATGTCTATGGTGCTTCCAACGATTTGGAGCGCAACCGTATGCCAACTTATCTTCTTCAATGGGAAGCGATGCGATGGGCTGGGAAAAAGGGCTGCAAGACTTATGACCTTTGGGGAATCCCTGATGAAGACGAGAAGGAGCTTGAAGACCAATTCGAAACCCGATCCGATGGGCTCTGGGGGGTTTACAGGTTCAAACGAGGTTTCGGTGGAACAGTTTTCCGTTCGGTCCAGGCTGTAGATTTTGTGATCGACAAAAAAATATATTCAATCTACAAACGCCTCCCTGGCAGAATGCGGGGATAGGGGAGACGAAATGACGATCTTTGACCTGAATGAAACCCGTTTAAAAACTCCAGGAAGCCACATTTTCCAGACAGACGAGTGGGCGGAAATTAAAATGATCTATGGTTGGCAACCTACCCGACATGCCATTCCCTTTGGTAAAAACAAACACGCCAATGCGATGATCCTGGAGCGTAGTCAGCAACTTTTACCATTACTTTCTCCAGCCCGCGTTTTATACATACCCCGGGGACCCATTGCCGATTGGGAGCTGGTGGAAGAACTGCCAGGATTGCTTGAAACCTTGGAGAAGCTAACCCTGGAAAGAAAAGCGATCTTTATCAAAATTGACCCTGAAATCGTTATGGGTTACGGTATCCCGGGAGAGTCAGGTGAATCAAATTCAAGCACTGCCGTAAAAATAAAGGAACTGCTAATATCCCGGGGATGGAAGTTCTCTAAAGATCAGATTCAATTCCAGAATACGGTTTGGATTGATCTCCATGATGATGAAACCTTGATTTTGGCGAAAATGAAGCAGAAAACCAGGTACAACATCAAGCTTAGCCAAAAAAAAGGAGTAGTCATTCAAAGGGGGGGGACCCGGGATTTGGATAGACTATATCAACTTTATGCCCATACCAGCCTGAGAGATGGTTTCGCGATCCGGGAAAGAAAATATTACCTGGATGTATGGACGAAATTTATGAATGCGGATATGGCTATCCCACTGGTGGCTGAGTATGAAGGAGAGATTCTGGCAGGGCTGTTCCTGTTTCATCTCGGCAATAGATCATGGTATCTCTATGGCATGTCCTCCGACGAGCATCGGGAAATGATGCCCAATTACGGCCTGCAGTGGGAAGCGATTCGTCTCTCAAAAGAATTGGGGTGCGAAAAGTATGATCTTTGGGGAGCGCCGGATATTTTCGACGGCAACGACCGGATGGCCGGCGTGTTCAGGTTTAAGATGGGTTTGGGGGGTGAGGTCGTTCGCCTGATCGGGGCCTGGGATTTTCCTGCACGCAAACTGGAATATTCGCTTTATTCCCGCGTTTTGCCCATAGTATTGGATGTCATGCGCAGGAGAGGCCGACGTTCCACCATCCAGGAGGCTGGAGGGTGATCCCGAGGCTGCGGTTGGCAAATCTGCCCACGCCTGTGGAATCACTTTCCCGCCTGAGCGCAACGCTTCTGGGACCGAAAATATTCATTAAAAGGGATGATCTTACAGGGGCTGGATTAGGTGGGAATAAAGTCCGTAAACTTGAATACCTGATGGCTGAAGCCCAAGCCAACGGGGCAAAGTGCATCATCACTACCGGTGCCGCCCAATCCAATCATGCCCGGCAGACTGCAGCATTTGCTACCCGACTTGGCTTCCAATGCAAGCTTGTGCTTTCCGGAGATCCAACCGAACCAAAGGATGGCAACTTATTAATCGATAGATTGTTCGGTGCTGAAATTACCTGGTGCGAAAAAGTCAATCGCTCTGAAACCCTTCAAACAGTTTTCGAGGCAAGCTGGAGTAGGGGAGAGCGCCCCTACTTGATCCCGATAGGAGGTTCCACGCCAATCGGATCAATGGGCTATTTCAGTGCATTTAATGAGCTCATTTCTCAAAATATCGAAGTTGATTGGATCATCCTGGCTTCTTCTTCCGGGGGAACCCAGGCAGGACTGGAATTGGGCAAGCGAAAGAACGCCTGGAAAGGCAAGATCCTTGGTGTGAACGTTGGTTCTGAAGAGAAGGATCTGAGAGGCAAGATCTCGGAATTATGTACAGAGGCTTGGGATAGAATCGGTGATAATACAACGGCGGATGGGGGTGAGATCCTACTAACTGAGGATTATCACGAGACTGGATATGGGAATCCCACGATAGGTGAACTGGAAGCAATCCGTTTATTCGCGCGACTGGAAGGAATTATTCTGGATCCGGTATACACAGCTAGGGCAGCGGCAGCGATGATCGATATGATACGAAAGGGAATATTTACCGTGGATGAGAGGATTCTTTTTTGGCACACCGGTGGAATTCCCGTAATATTTTCAGAAAAATATTCCCGGTTACTATTAGCCTAAATCAGGGTTTCCAGGCCGCATCAAATTCTTTAACTTCAGAGTTGGTCAAATTTGTTGCATCCCCACCGGATGTAGGGATCATCCATAAATCTCCACTGGATTCAAAAAGCAACCACTTCCCATCGGGAGAGAAGGAGGATTTTTTTGCCGATGGAACCAAACCACTAACTTTTTCTGGTTCCGAACTTTCGCTATCAACGTTATTAATGAAAATGGCTGGGGGTTGAGATGCAAGCGTGTACGTCAACCTAGTACCATCCGGTGACCAGTTAGGGTAACGGGCGGAGCCTTCTGATGGCAGCGTGAATTGAGTTGAGTTTGTTCCATCGGGGTTCATGATAAAAAGCTGCGGATTGTTCGTTAGGAACATCTCAAAGACTATCCGGGTGCCATCCGGTGAAAACCGCGGGGATTGCTGATTGGGGGTTGTCTTCAACAATCGGTTGGCCTTATCCTCCTCAAGGTTGAAAGCATATATATAGGTCTTAAGGGTTTTTTCTGTGCTGTCCCTCAAGGAAGTAAATACGATCTGGCTGCCATCGGGAGACCAATCGGGATCATAATCTCCACCCGGCATCGTTTGGATGGGGTCCAGATCGTTACCATCGATGTTGATTAAAAATAGCGACGAATTCTTATGGGGAGTTAATTCCCCAGAACATGGAGATACAATCACAAGCTGGTCACCATCTGGTGACCAATCTGGCTGGCAGGCACCATCTGCAAGATTTGTGATCTTGGTGATCGATAAATCTGCAAGGTTAAGAAGGAAAATTTGAGGGGCGCCAGCACTTTCGGATGCGAATGCTATCCACCCGAAAGGTGAATTTCCAGCTGGAACCGCTGTGGCAGTTATTCCAGGCTCTGTCGGTTCTGCGGATTCAATAGCCACTATTGTAAAGGTTGGATCGGGTGGGAGGGTTGCAGAGTCTTTTGTTGCATGAATTTTCAGGGGCAGTTCTGTGGCAAGCGCTGGTGGACGTGAGGGATTTATTGAGATTAGGTTGCGGATGTTCGATTCCGCAGATGCGGCCAATACGATGAGAAGTATTACTGCGATTGTGATGCCGAGCAACTGCCCAAGCGAGCGTTTTGACGACTTACGATTCCCGTCTGTTGTTTCCTGTTTCTGGGAAACAGTAGGTGATATCGCAGCAAGGTCCTGGGTGATTTCGGAGGCGGGCATGGCAGCCAGAAGTGCATCCTGAAATTGCGCTGCATTTTGATATCTTTTTTCTGGTTCAATGGCAAGCGCTTTTTCAACAATTTCAGCCAGATTTGAGGATACATCTCTCCGGTGATTCGCGATGGGTGTGAGCCTGGTATTTCCCATGGCGCGGGAGATTCCATCCTCAGGGATTTTTCCGGTCAAGGCAGCATAGAGGGTTGCACCCAGAGCGTAAATATCCGAACGTTGGTCTGTCCCGCCACCATACTGCTCCGGGGGGGCGTAACCCGGGGTAAGTGATTGTGCTCCCGTTGTTGTCGCGCCGCTGCCTTGCATGACTTTCACAAGACCAAAATCTACGAGAAAAATCTCTCCATCCGGACTAATCTTGATATTTCCAGGTTTGATATCCCGATGAAGGATGGGTGGATGATGGGTATGCAAGTAGGTCAAAGCATCGCAGATTGTGATGCCAACACGAAAAACGAACTCTTCCGGGAGAGAGCTGAGCCTCTTGATCATCTCCCGCAGGTCCTCACCAGCGATGTAATCCATAACCAAGAATTGAGAGCCAGTTTCAGAAACGAAGTGATCGGTAACCCGGGGAAGATTCGGATGGACCAGGCTGGCCAGGACGGTTCCTTCGCGACGGAATTGACGGGCGTAACTTTCGGTACCCCCCAGGTTTTCTTTAATAGCGACCAGAATATCTAGGCTTAGATCTCGGGCAAGGTAAACCGAACCCATTCCCCCCTGGGCGATAATGCTTTCCACCCGGTAGCGATTATGAATTGTCTCGCCAGGTTGTAATGACATAATTATCTTATGGTTGAATTCTACATTCTTATTTTTCAATCTGCAATCCAACCACAACAAACCCGCATGCTATAATCATGGCTGGTAACCATCATGAATTTGGATATCCATTCGGCCGCGATCACAGCTTTCTGGCTGGTGGTGATAGCGGTAGTACTTAGTTTTTTTATCGGGTATAACCGTATCCGGGAGGGAAATAAACTTTTTTACTTCCGGAAACGCAAGGAATTGATCTCTGGCGGTTGGAAATGGATCGGTGCTGCCTTAATATTTGTTGCCCTTGCGGGCATGATCCGGTACTTCGCCGAACCGGTTGCCTATCGGTACTTTCCACCATCGCCTACAGTCACGCTTTCTCCCACGATCACCCTCACACCAACGATCACGCTTACCCCCACGATCACCCTCACACCAACGATCACAGAGACTCCATCGGTCACTCCCAATCCAACGCTCCCCGCGGAAATCATTGCTGAGTTTTCTGCTACCGAGGATGTGAACCCAAACGCTGTTTTTAGTCCTGTTGCGATTTCCATCGCTATTGATGCAGATTTTCAACCCATCCGAACAGCAGCCAACTTTAAGAATCCTGTGAAGGGATTATTCGGCACATTCAGTTACGATAAGATGGTACCAGGATCCCAGTGGTCTGCGCTGTGGGTGCGGATGGAAGATGCGTTTATTGTTTGTTCAGAGACGAAACCCTGGGATGGCAACACTGGAGGATATGGTTTTACAGAGTGCGTTCCCGCCTCCGAGCCATGGCAGCCAGGTGATTATCAGGTTCAGATTTTTGTAGGTAAAGAATGGGCAACATCGGGGTACTTTACGATGACAGGGCAACCACCGACTTTTACACCCACCCGGACGCCGACGGTAACCCGCACGGTTACACCTACACCGAGCAATTCGGTTACGACAAAACCTACCTCTACAAATTAATCCAGAAGAAAACCATTAGTGGTTTTACTTAACCAGATATTTTGCGATCAAGCAAGCTACCCTGGCATTATCACGGAGCAGCTCAATATTTGAAACAATGCTTTCGCCACCGGTTATTTCACTCACCCTGCGAAGTAAAAATGGGGTGAGGGACGCGCCAACGATTTTCAACTTTTCGGATTCCTTCACAGCTTGGTTCACTGCCGAATCAATAATATGGCCGGGTAGAGCGGTTGATTGTGGGGGTGGGTTCACCACCAGCAACGCGGAATCCAAACTCAAATCCTGGTGGGTAAAGAATAAACCGGCAATCTCTCCAGCGGATTCTACGCGACGATCCACAGGCAAGCCGCTCGAAGCAGAATAAAATGCGGGGAATTCGCCAGTTTGATAACCAATGACTGGAATTCCCATTGTTTCAAGGACTTCACGGGTTGCAGGCAGATCCAGGATGGCTTTTGCTCCTGAACAAACTACGATCATCGGTGTTCGGGCAAGTTCGGGAAGGTCAGCGGACATATCGAAAGGCGCATTGCGATGAACGCCGCCAATCCCGCCAGTGGCGAATACTTTGATCCCGGTGTTATAGGCTGAGAATAGAGTGGCAGCCACCGTTGTGCCTCCGGATCTATGCTCTGCGCATGCGATGGTTAGATCCCTTCGAGAGATTTTTCCCAGGTCATTCGTAGATGCTAAATACCGCAATTCATCCTGATCCAGTCCAACATGGATCACACCATCGATCACCCCGATCGTGGCGGGGGTGACTTGATTAGACCGGGCGATGGACTCCAAATCCAGGGCGAGATCCAGGTTGTGCGGTCGAGGCAAACCATGGGTGATAACAGCGGATTCTAATGCCAGAACAGGAGTATTACCTTCCAGTGCTTCTCTCACTTCTTGTTTAATTTCGAAAAACCTGTTGTTAATCATCATAGATCGATTTTAACATTATTCCTGTTACTGACTTATGAAAGTGGTATGTTAGAATACCGCACGGAATGGCAATCAGCGAAGAATCCAAGTTCTATCTGGCAATTTACCACCCATGGGAAGTTTTGATCAACCTGATCCTGTCTCTAATGGGTGCGGGATTGGCGCATTATCTCGGTCACACTGTAAGCTGGCAGATGTTTTGGGCTGGATTTATCATTCTGCTGACGATACTGATTGGGGGATCAGCCCTATCAGGTTGTTTTGCCCAAATTGAGAAAGGCTACAGCCTGAGGATAACTTACAGCAATATCACGCCGGGGACTCTCCAGGAAATCGGTCGAAAGCGATTGCTTAATTGCATTTTGTTGACGGTAATGTGTTTCGGGATAACAACTTCCTTAATCATTTTTATCCTGCGAACTTCAAGCATTCCGGATGAGGTGTATTTATTCCTGATTTTATCAATGGTGCTCATGCTTCTTTTCAGTGTGCCTCCAGCCAGATTGATTAGTAGGGGACTTGGAGAAACCATATGGGCCATCCAGGGAGGATTCCTCTTCCCGTTGATCGCTTTCTCATTGCAAGCAGGAGGATTAACAAAGATCCTCGTATTCATCACCATACCCATGACATTGCTGTATTTGGCGATGGAAATAATCCGTTCCTTAAAACCATTCTCCAACGATCCTCGCAGTTACCAGAGAAACACCCTTGTGGGCAGGGTGGGATCTGACCAAACTCTGAACCTTACGATATACATTATCCTTGGCGCATTCGTTGCTGCAGGGCTTGGGAGTTTGTTTGGCCTGGCCTGGTCCGTCTTGTGGAGAATACTATTAACGCTCCCGGTAGGGATATTTCTGGTCTGGCAGATGCAAAGTATCCGGGATGGGGCCAAACCGCACTGGCTTGTTTTAGAATCGGCTGCGATCTCATTGGTAGTGTTCCCTGCTTACTTTCTTTCATTATTCTTCTGGTCTGGGTAAGATGAGTGAGTTTCTTCGGTTGGAAAAGCCTTCCATAGCATTGATAAAATTCTTGACTCAAATACCTGCTGCAGGATTGAAAACCGAATCAATCCCGACGGTAAACGCGATGGGTAGGATTTGTGCGTCATCGGTCATTTCCCCCGAATCTTCACCAAACTTCAATCGCAGTACCGTGGATGGTTATGCGGTGCAATCTGTTGATTCCTTCGGAGCCAGCGAAGGAGTGCCAGCATTTTTCAAAATAATAGGTGAAGTAAGGATGGGTGAGAAATCGGATTTGAAAGTGGCAACCGGAGAGGTTGCGCTGATCCACACGGGAGGTATGCTACCCGAGGGGTGCGATGCTGTAATCATGATCGAACAGGCGCAGACAACCCGCGAGAATGAGATCGAGGTTTCAAAAGCCGTGAGCCAGGGAGAAAATACGATCCTGGTAGGCGAAGACATAAGTCCCGGGGAGGAGATCATCGGTGCGGGCAAGTTGATTCGAGCAGTGGAGATCGGGGGACTACTCGCCGTAGGCATCCAGCAGGTTGAAGTTTTTCAAAAACCTATTGTGGGGATTCTCTCCAGCGGGGATGAACTAGTTGCTGCTTCAGAGACTCCCTTACCTGGACAGATCCGGGACATAAATTCCGCAATGCTTTCTGCCTTGATTTCATCCCATGGGGGGATAAGCAAGGTATTTGACCTGATGCCCGATGATCCGGAGAAAATGCTAACGATCGCGGAGGAGGCTTTCAAATCCTGCGATTCCCTGGTGATCACGGCGGGTTCTTCCGCCAGCACCCGGGATTACACAGCCAGGATAATCCAATCGCTGGGAGATCCGGGAGTGATCGTCCACGGGGTCAATATCAAACCCGGGAAACCGACAATCCTGGCTGTATGCAACGGAAAACCCGTCATTGGTTTGCCGGGCAACCCGGTGAGTGCCTATGTAATCTCATGTCTATTCGCGATTCCCATGTTCCGCAGGATCGCTGGGGAGATTGATCACTTCCCGGGGATATGGGGAAAAGCCAGGTTAAAAGTGAATCTTGCATCGCTCGCTGGCAGGGAGGATTTCTGGCCTGTACGGATTAAACAGATCGAAGAAGAATGGGTTGCCGAACCGATCTTTTATAAAAGCAACCTTATCTTTACCCTGGTGAACGCGGACGCACTGGCGGTCATCCCCGAAGACGCGAACGGCGTGGAGGCAGGATCCTTGATCGATTTCATCCCACTGAGTTAATAAAAAAAATGAATATTTACCTGCGTGATCTTCCATTTGAAAAAGCGTGTTCAATATTTTATGAGCAGATTGAGAAATCAGGTTGGGGGACTCCAACTGAGACCGAATGTATCCCGGTGGATGAAAATGCCACAGGCAGAACTCTTGCCGAAACCTGTTGGGCAAAAATCTCATCACCTCATTACCATGCTTCTGCGATGGACGGATTTGCCGTGACGGCAGAAAGCGTAAAAGAGGCGTCGCCTTCGAAACCTGTTCGCCTGCCTTATGGAGATTCGGTGGTTTATGTCGATACTGGCGACCCAATCCCGGATTGGGCAGATGCTGTGATCCCTATCGAAGATGTTGAGCCGGTTGGGATCAATGGTTTACCACCGGTGAATCCTCGAAAACCGCGAATGATCTGTGTGCGGGCATCCGTTGCTCCCTGGTCTCATATCCGTCCGATGGGTGAAGATATGGTCGCCACCCAGCTGGTTCTAGCAAAAGGCCAAGTTCTAAACCCTTATGATCTTGGCGCATTGGCTGCCAGCGGAAATTCCCATGTGCAAGTCGTTCGAAAACCAAAGGTTGGGATCATACCGACAGGATCTGAATTGGTCCTGCCTTCAGATCAGGCAGGCAGAGGGGAGATCATTGAATTTAATTCAATAATGTTGGCATCTCAGATCATTCAATGGGGAGGCGAAGCCCAACGCCATCCGATAGTTAGGGATGACCTGCCGAGCTTGTGCGAGGCAGTGCAACAATTGGCGAATGAAAATGACCTTGTGCTGCTTAACGCGGGCTCTTCTGCAGGTGCTGAGGATTATTCAAGCCAGGTAATTGCGGAATTGGGAACCGTCCTGGTTCATGGGATCGCGATACGACCCGGGCATCCAGTGATCCTTGGTATCGTACGAAGATCAGACCAGAGTGAAACGGAACCCGGGAGAGAAATCCCTATTGTTGGGGTCCCGGGCTACCCGGTTTCTGCAGCATTGACGGGAGAGCTGATCGTTCAACCACTTATCGCACGATGGCTGGGCAGAAACCCTTTGGAGAAGGAGGAGATCGAAGCGATCCTGACCCGAAAGGTAACTTCTCCGGCAGGAGATGACGATTATCTACGTGTTGTTGCTGGTCGGGTGGGTGGAAAAATGTTGGCAGCACCGTTACCCCGCGGGGCGGGGGTGATCTCCTCCCTTTCAAAGGCGGATGGTTTATTGAAGATACCAGCAGGGATTCAGGGTTTGGAAGCCGGGGAAACAGTGCGGGTTAACCTATACCGCACCAGAACCGAACTGGAGCGAACGATATTCATGATCGGGTCTCACGATATGACCCTGGATTTGCTTGCACAGGCATTGGGAAATAAGAAAAGACGATTGGTTTCCTCAAACGTTGGCAGCCTCGGTGGGATGATCGCGCTCCGGAGAGGAGAGGCACACCTAGCAGGATCACATCTTTTGGATCCGGAAACGGGGGAATTCAATATACGATATCTGAATGAATACCTCCCGGGGATAAGAGTAAAGTTGATCAATTGGGCAGGACGATCACAGGGATTGCTGCTACGCAAAGGGAACCCCAAAAACATCTCTGGAATTGAAGATCTGATCCGGAAAGAACTCGTTTTCATCAATCGCCAGAGAGGATCGGGTACTAGAGTGCTGCTTGATTACCACCTGAAAAAGCTCGGAATTGATGGCGTTTCCATCCGAGGGTATTCCCAGGAAGAGTACACTCACCTGGGTGTTGCCGTCGCGGTACTCTCTGGCAGGGCGGATTGTGGTTTAGGTGTGGCAGCCGCAGCTACAGCTCTTGACCTGGAGTTTTTACCCTTATTCACGGAGAGATATGACTTGATCATCCCTGAGGAACACGCAGCCAGCACTCTCCTATCGCCGTTATTCGAGTTGATGAACGAAGAGAGGTTTGTACAAACTGTTGCCAGGATGCCCGGATATGATGTATCCTCAATGGGTAAGCTGATCGGTGAGTTTGGGTAGACAAAAAGGAGGATTATACAATGGCGATATCGGAAAATCAAAAAACACCGGATTTTGAGTTGCGTGACGAAAACGAGGTGGTTCGGAAATTATCCGATTTTCGTGGAAGCCCGGTTATTTTATATTTTTACCCCAAGGACGATACCCCGGGATGTACTACGGAAGCATGTGGTTTCAGGGATGATTACAGTGAGTTTGTGAAGAACAAGGTCGTCATACTTGGTGTGAGCCCGGATTCTTCCAAATCCCATCTGAAGTTCAAGATAAAATACGATCTGCCTTTTCCTCTTCTCGCTGATACGGATCACAAAGTATGTGAGCTTTATGGCGTATGGGGTAGAAAAAAGATGATGGGGAAAGAGTACGATGGGGTTTTTCGCACCACCTTTGTGATCGATGCGGAAGGTGTGATCAAGCACGTTTTTGAAAACGTCAAACCCACGGAACACTCCAAAGAGGTGCTTGCCGCAGCGATGGAACCGTGATCAATAGTTATTCAAAAAAATCTCCCTGGAACTAAATATTATTCCGGGGAAATGAAAAATATTAGACAGGCTACTTAAGTTTTAAAATAACTTTAGCATTAGACCAGAGTTCTTCAAGCTGGTAATAATCCCTCTGATCTGGTGAGAACAGGTGAACGACGATATCGCCAAGGTCAACAAGAATCCAACCATTCTCAGGCCGGCCTTCCAGGCGTCCATTAACGGAAAAATTCCTCTTTGAAGTTTCGATCACTATATCAGAAAGGCTTTTCAGCATCCGATCACTGGTGCCATTGCAGATAATGAAATAATCTGAAAATGAGGAGACCTGACTGATATCCAGAACGGTGATCTCCTCTCCCTTTTTTTCTTCCAACGCTACCGCGATCCCATTCGCTATTTGAAGATTGTTCAGTATGCACCTCTTGATGAGAATTGGAGTAATTCTATCATATTCGATACCTAGTGATTGAAATGGGAATCGTGAAGATTTATATATTCTGCTCCTCCAGGTTTCAGGATACTTTGAAAAAGGGTGATGGATGACACCTGGATCGGGGAAACGGTCGGAGTGGATACAGTCCGAATACAATTTACCAAAACGTTTTGTTCCTGCCTGTTGATTTCCGGCCTAACCCGGCCGAGGGTTAGGTGAGGCGTGAATGGTTTTTCCTCGGCATCGTACCCCAATTTTCTGGAACCTTCTTCGATGGCACGGGCAAGGCGAACCAGCTCGCCTGCTTCCAATAAGCCTGCCCAAACAACGCGGGGATTATTTTCCGAAGGGAACGCACCAAGACGGTCAACATTCGTTGAAAAAGACCTGGCCTGGTTAGCGATATTCCGCATCATTTGGTGTAGAGAGGATATTTCCCAGGTGTGCACTTCTCCAAGGAATTTGAGGGTCAGATGAAGGTTCTTTTCCGGGGTCCATTTGACCTTTCCCGGAACCGAAGTCTTTAATTGTTGGATGATCAATGCCAATTGAGATTGAACGGAGGGTTCAAGTTCGACCGCTATGAAGGCTCTGATGGATTCATCCATACTGAACAGTATAATGATTCGAAAATACCATGTCAAGCCGAAACCCTGACCCCGAAGAACCAGCAGATCTGGGGCAAAAAGCACCAGTCAGTATTTACGTGCACATCCCTTTTTGTGAAAGGAGGTGCCTTTATTGTGACTTTGTTACCGAAGCGGGTAAATCGCACCTCATACCCGTTTACCTGGCTGCGATCGCGCGCGAGGTGGAAGAAGTGGCGCAAGGATTTCCCGCTTCCACCAATATTCATACGATCTACTTGGGCGGAGGAACGCCATCATTGCTGCCAGCGATCGGGATTAATGCTGTGTTGGAAAATATTCGCAGGTTTTTCACCGTCCGAGAAGATGTTGAAGTTACCTTGGAGATGAACCCGGGTACAGTCAAGCCAGCGTACCTGGAGAAATTGAGAAATATTGGGGTCAACCGTTTGAGCATTGGGATGCAATCGGCGATTGATAAAGAATTACGGACTCTCGGACGAATTCACAGTTTTGCGCAATTCCTGGATACATTCAATACTGCAAAAGAGGTTGGTTTCGATAATATCAGCGCTGATCTGATCTACGGCATCCCGGGTCAAAGTCTCCAAAGCTGGGAGGATTCACTGGAGAAGATGGTTTGTCTGCAACCAAGTCATGCATCTCTCTACAGCCTGACGATCGAAAAAGGTTCGCCTTTCGCAATAATGGTTGAGGAGGGCAGATTGACCGAGCCGGAGAATGATCTTCTCGCGGATATGTATGAACGGGCTTCCGAGATTTTGGACAAAACCGGTTTTGTGCAATATGAAATTTCCAATTGGACAATTAATAAACAAGAGGGTTCGATCAACAGCTCGCGACACAACCTGCAATATTGGCGAAACCTGCCCTACCTCGGGATAGGGACAGGGGCGCATGGGTGCATGAATGGAATAAGGACCGCCAACACCACATCGCTTGAAGAATACATCCGCCTATCCAAAACCTTAAGCAAGAATATATTTCCCAGAAGTTTTGCAACTGCTGAATGGCGCAGTATTGAAAAATACGAGCAAATGCAGGATTCCATGATGCTGGGATTACGATTAACGGAAGAGGGAGTGAGCGCTTGTGATTTTGTTGCGAGATTTGGTATAGAACCCAGGGAAATATTTGGGCATCAAATCGAGCTACTCGTCAATCAAGGTTTGATTGAAGAATTGGGAGATGATCGAAAAACCATCCGACTTACCAAGCGCGGTCGGTTGCTGGGTAACAGGGTATTTATGAATTTTGTTGGGGATTAAGTGGTCAAATTACGATCACCCGGGTGCCATTGCCAACCTGCTCAATTTTATCTCCGATAGCACGGGGCATGGTCCAGCGGAAGATCCAGTTGGCTTCCTCGGGCGTCATATTTATACAACCATGGCTCATTGGTACTCCATAATTATCGTGCCAATAAGTCCCATGAAATGCGATCCCGTGAGGCGCAAAGAAAGTTGACCAGGGAACACCCGGAAGTTCGTATGCTTCCAGGTCGGAGGTCAGGTTACCATCCCCCATGTGCTTGGATGGCATTTTTGAATAAACATTATATATTCCGGGGGGTGTGTTGGTAGAGATCGATCCCGGAGCAGGGGAGTAATCCGGAACCCCGGAGGATATTTTTGTTTTCAGCACGATCTCATCCCCACGAAACGCTGTGAGCGTTTGTGTGGCAAGCTCAACCTCGATCCTTTTTTGTGCGTCGGGGGTTTCCGGATCGATGGGAGAGAATAATTGATATGGGACCTGGCGGAGATGTTCTGCCCTCACGAAGTAGCGAATATTATCCAGGAGTTCATCATGGATTCGATACCAAACCCCGCCATCCGGTCCTTCGGCTTTCGCTTCAACCCAATGCAGAGAGCGGTAATATAAACGGTATAAAGGTTCCCAGAGTTTTTTACCCTTTAACCACATAACCTGGGTAAATGGAACGGTCACCTCCGCGAGAATGCGAGGCTCGGGGATAGAATCCAGGATGGGGTTGAGGATAGTGGAGACTTTTTGCAGGTTGGCGGAATGCATATATCCGCCCCAAACCCGATACCAGCGGGGATTATAGTCAGGGCCGTATTCTGATTCCACTTCGTAATAATAATTGACCAGGTCGTCGCGGTAATGTTGGTATTGGATCCGGCTCTCATCACTCGGCTGGCTGTATACACTCACCGAATCAGTCGCAACGCGGATGACCTGATTAAAGGAGGAACGCGTGCTACCGCGGGAAAGTGGAATGATCCCAACGCCAGCAGCCATGGTTGCTGAAAATTTCAGAAAGTCCCTGCGGTTTAGTCCTGCTTGCATCGCAAAAATTATATCAATGAATCGGAGAGAAATGGTAATAATTGCATTAAGAATTAGAATATATGTACTACCTGGAAAAATCACTTTACTTCGGATACGCTTTACTCTATAATCTCTAATATCGCGGTGGAAGGAGAAAAAATGGAAAATCCAATGGTGATGGGAATCGATGTGAGCCGATGGCAGCAAAAAGTGGATTGGCAGCTGCTCAAGTCAAAAGGGGTTGAATTTGCCATCATCAAAGCCACGCAGGGCGACTACCTGACAGATCCGATGCTCAAGAACCATTATAAAAATGCCAGGGATGCTGGGATGCTTGTTGGGGCCTACCATTGGTGCGATCCAATGTCCAAGGATGACCTCCAGGCAAAATATTTTCTCCAGGCGATCAAGGACCTTGACCTTTGCTTCATAGTTGCGGACGTTGAGCAACATTGGACTGATTGGAGCGAATGGCGTAACAAGAAGATAACCAAAATCATTCCCTCCCAGAGAGTCAGTGACAACGCAAAAAAGGTGTTGGAATATTGGAGCGGAAAGGTAAAAGCTCAGATTATCGTCTATACCAGGGCTACCTTCATCGATTATTACGCAGCACAAGCCTCCGCTTGGCTGCCCAAATATCCACTCTGGCTTGCGCATTACACTCACACGATAAAAAAGGATAGTTCCAAAGCGGCCTACACCTGGGAAAAATTCAGTCTCGAGGTTCCACGTAGTGGCGATCCCAAATTACCACGAAACTGCAGCAAATGGGTATTCTGGCAGTTCACGGGGGGAAAATACATCCTTCCAGGTGTCGATTCATCGATTGATCTGAACCTTTTTAACGGGGATCTGGCAGCGCTTTATAAATTTGCTGGCAGGAAATTACCGGTCACAGAAGTGGAAGAGAATGCAGAACCTGCACCCCTCACACTGGAAGAGCGGATAGATAGGCTTGAACGGATTGCCAGAGAAAAAGGGTGGAAATTCGATTGATATGGCGGGGTGGTAATCAATCTAGATTATTTATCACTTTCGCCAGATCCGCATTACGGATATAGTCCCTAAATGCCCTCGATTCCTGAAATACATGGAAAAGGGCATTTTCTATCTGCTTCTGTGTGTGGGGATCCGCTTCCTGCCCGGGTACAGAGAGGATGAATTCACTCTCTCCTTCGGTCTTTACGGTGATATCCCCTCTCGCAGAAAGGAATTCCACACCAAGCCGGATGAATCCTTCCGTTTGCGAGCATTGAATTGCCAGATCGGAAACATTGGCAATTCCACCCTTCCCACGAATGGCAAATTTCAACAACCCCGCTAGCCTAGTGATAATGATTTGCAGTGACCCCTCGAGGGGTTCCAGGTCATAGACCAGCACTTTCTCAGGGCGAACTGTGGCGATCAACGTCGCCAGGATTTCCCAATCCGGGGGTGTATTGGTGATAACCAACTCTCTGGATTCTACAGTGTTTCTGCGATCAACCCCTGTAGGGATAAATTGCATTAAAGTGCCTTCCCGGAAAATTGCCACTCCCGGTCTCTTTGCATATTGATTTATTTCGGAAACATCCACTCTTTTTCGGCGGTTATCGATTACTTCCAAGTCTTTTTTCGTTGTAAGGTGCAATGGGGAGGTTTCTTCCTGTCGAAAACCCATCCATTCAATCGTTAATTGCGGACTCCCTCGATAGTTGGCATTCTTAATCGTATATGCCAGGTCAAAAACACCTCCAGGATGATTCTCTACCCTGGATTGCCAGTGAAGGACATCCATGACCACATCGGATCCATCACGGATGGACAATTTGGAGTGATCTTGATTTTTTCCCAGGTGTTTGGAATCAATGATTTGAACATTCCTGGCTGCCAGGAGCACATCGGGATTTCCCTGCCCAAACGGTGCCAACCGGTCGATCCTTTCCGCAAGGGTGGGGGTGATCTCTGAAAAATCAAGGTAGGCATCAATCTCGAGTGGCGTATCTTTTAATCCCTCGGGGTGGTTGGCGAGTATTTGTTCATTGAGACGCTTCTGGAAAATGGGTAGGTCCTTAACTAGCAGGGAAAGACCGGCTGCCTGCGCGTGCCCTCCAAACCCCAGCAGAATATCATCGCATTTACTGATCGCTTTAATAATATTCACCCCTGCAGCGGAGCGGGCGGATCCCCTTACGACGCCCTGATCATCGGTGCGGAAAATGAAAACAGGCTTCTGGAACTGGGAAGCAAGCCTGCCAGCTACCAATCCAAGCACTCCACCAGTCCAGAGGGGGTGAGAGAGGACAATTGATGGACCTTCGAGGAGATCTGGGTTCTTTTCCAGCATCTGGAGAACAGCAGATTCGACGGACTCTGTGAGTATCCGGCGTTGACCATTCAACCCTTCAATCTGAATAATGAAGGTGTTTATGAATTGGTGGTCTTCAGAAAGCAGGAATTCGACGACAGGGTTGGCATCCGATAGGCGACCAACTGCATTGAGCCGCGGCGCAAGGTGATAATATATATGGTCCTCACTGAGTGCCGAAGGATCGATTTTGGCATAATCCAGAAGATTGCGTATAGCCATTCTGTTTGATGCTTTAAAGTGGTCCATTCCACTTTTTACCAGGTAGCGGTTCTCCCCCCGCAGGCTTGCCACATCAGCCAACGTGCCCAACGCGACGAGATCAAGCAGTTGATCGGGGGAAAGCGATGAATTATTGGAAGAAAGCAGGGCTTTTGCCAGTTCAAAAGCTGTTCCAGCACCGCAAATTGGCGAGAGGGGATCAGATTCAGAAAGAAAATGAGGATTAATAAGCGCAAATGCAGGTGGCAATTTCTCCGGGAGCGCATGATGATCAGTGACGATCAGATCAACACCGGCGCGCATACATTCTTGCGCGGCTGCAATTTCGGAGATACCCGTATCACAAGTTACCAGGAGACGGATTCCCTGGGATAAGAAATCTTTCAAAAATGGAATCGAGATCCCATGACTTTCCGGACCACGGACCGGAATATGGTAAGCAGCATCCGCTCCCAGGCTGCGAAGCGTTTGGATAAGGATGGCGGTGGAGGTTTGTCCATCGACATCGAAATCACCCCATACCCCGATCTTCTCATTATTTCGAATAGCATAACTGATACGTTCTACTGCTTTCTGAACACCTGGAAGACGAAACGGTTGGTCATCACCGGGAGATTTAGGATGAAGAAATTCACATGCCATCACCCGGTTTTCTATCCCCCGGCGAAATAGCGCGGAAGCGATGAGAAGGTCGCCATCAACTGCATCCACCAGGTCTGATGGGATTTGGAGTTGAACCGGTTCCAGCCAGGTGTTGGACGAAAGGATCAAAACTGGATCTCCTCGACGTCTGAAAACGAGACATTCAATAAATCCTCTGCGGAAGAAATATTATCCAGTTCGCTCAAATTCCCAGCCTCCAAACCCCTTTCGCAGTAAGAACGATACGAACAGAATCGGCAAATTCTCTCATCCGTTGTCTTATAAAAGCCTTCGATAGGGGTTGCAGAGATCGACCCGATGAGCGTTGATAAGAATTCTTTATTCTCATCCAACCGGGCTTGATCGTAAGAAAATTGTTCCTTATCACCCGGATAATCAGCGAACCAATAGATCATCGAAATCTGTGAGGGTTGGTATTTGACCCCGGGGAACAATTTTTGCAAGGAACGATAAAGGACCCAGGGATAGATCCGGGTTTGCAACCGGTTCTGCAAAAAAAAACGATGCGGTTTTCTTTTTGATGTTTTCCAATCCAGGATGAGTAAATCACCATTCTTTGTTACTGCGATCAGATCGAATTTTGCGATAATCCTATAACCTGACAAAGTAGCGGTGAGGGTTGTTTCAGGAAAGCACTTTTGAAAATTCCACAATTCTGGTACAGCAAGGTGATTCTGAATCCAAATTTTCAACTCTATTTCGTCGCCTTCTTTGACAAGAATCGATCGGTCCATACCGAGGTACATTTGATGGATGATCTTATGGAATCTTATTCCGAGATCCATTTGCCTTTCAAGTTCCTTTACTGGTTCACTCTGGATGGCAGGCCAGGCGACCTTTTGGATGTATTTCAAAAGGAATCTGCGGGGACAGTCCACAAAATCTTGAAGATTGTGCTGGGAGAAGGAAAAATTATTCGGCAGGTTCATCTCGTCCTTCCCATGCTGATCGAATGGCCTCAAATGGGATCGATTGTTTCGCATCTCCCCGCCGACCAGTATTCCAAGTGATGCACAGCTCACGCCTGGCTCGGGTAATGCCAACATAGAATAGACGCAAACGTTCAGAGGAATAATCGATCCTGGATTGCATCGAGGCTTGACCTTCCGGTAAATACATACCCGCCTGGTCACCCTTGATCAAAGCGGTTAATCGGGAAATTGTCTCAGCCTCAAGATTTAAATTGTTCCGTAAAAACCACTTTTCTCCGATATAAGTATCATATGATTGTGCAAAAGGAAAATCATAATTATTAACTGAGAGCAAATACACCCGATCCCATTCCAAGCCTTTGGCTTTGTGGATCGTGGCAATGACCACTTCCCCTTTGTGCCTCTCCGGATCAAAACCGGAATCTTCTTCCTCAAAACCAGAAAACTTCCTCTTATTAGAAGCAATTTGGGTCAATTCCCCTGCGAAATCGGGCAATTGCCAGGTAACCTCCAGGGCTGCGGACCGTTCAAGCGACAAAGACAGCTTATGGGTTAAAGCCAGATCGCCAGGTTTTGTGTAAATATCCTGTCCGATGATCAAGAGCAACTGATCGATTGGAAGGGAAGCTGCAGTCTGCCATTTTCTGATCATTTCTCTGAATGATGCCAGGGTTTTTATATCTTCATCCTGCAGAACCGTTTTTTGCAGCCAGTCTTTGCCTGGGGTTGGATGGATGAACTCTTCGCAGCGATTACACTTCTTTATCAGGTTGATCAAATCCTTCAAATGTGGATCGGATTTGGCGACCTCTTTTCCGATGAGACTCACTTTTTCAAATGCTTCGGCGAGTTTACCCGGTTGGTTTGGATCTGCAAGGCAACGAAGAATCGCCGCTAGGGTGTCTGCGACTGTTCGAGTGTTATAACTGCTGCGGAGCAATTCGAAAATGGGAAGATTATGGGCTTTCAGTTTTGTTGCGATTTCCTCTCCGCGATCATTCCGGGGGACAAGTACAGCGCAGGTGGAATCTGTGTGCCCAGGCAGCCAATTGAATATGGAGCGAACAACGACGTTCAATTCCTCTTCAGGGGAAAAGCCATTTTTGTTCAGGAAAATGGCATCGGGATGATCCTCAGGGTTGGGTTGGGGATCCCCCGCTGGCGCAGGGATAATATACGGCGAATCCAAAGATTCCATTAATTTCTGTTGGTTTAATGATTTCGTCCACCGGATCAACTCGTTCGCCAAAAAAATAATACTCCTGGATGAGCGACCAGAATGGCTGAGGTCGCACCGTTTCACCGACTCGGAGGACAAGAATCGACGGAGATAAAATGGGCTGGCAGTTGTAAACGTCTCAAAAATCGCCTGATTGGGGTCTCCAACCCGCACCCAATTTCCATCTGCACCACAGAGCAGGGTTAGGATCTCCTCCTGAAGACGGCTAGAATCCTGGGCTTCATCCTCAAGGATAAATGGCCATTGTCTTTTTTTCCTGAGAAGAAATTCCGGATCCAGCGTCAGTGCTTTCAGGGCAAGAGAAATGAGATCATCGAAATCAACAGATGAGCGCATATTCAATGCACGCTGGTATTCGATGAAAACATCTCTTACCAGGTGAACCAGCGGATCTTCCATGTTGGAGGATGCGATTCTTTTTTCCAAATCCTGGGGGGAGATCTTCAGATCTTTAGCGATCCGGATGGAATTGGCACAGATCTGTTCGGCGGTTTCAGCCCAGCGTTTTTGAACCTCATACTTCTCCAGGTCATTTTGGTCTTGAATATAGGCGATCAAAATGTCTTTCCTGGATGGCAGCAGATTGGTCACGATCGAATGGATGATTGCACTGGACTCGCGCTCTTCGAGAATCGAAAACTGATCAGATAGCCCAACAAGATCTGGTCTTTCCCTGACAATGTCATGAGCCAACCCGTGAAGAGTTCGAACACGGTATCCGAAATTTGGTAATAAACCCTTTTCCTGAATAAATGCCGCAATCCTGGAAGAAAAATTCTGGACAGCCGAATTCACCAGGGTGACAATCAACACCTCCTGGTCATCATTTAGTTGTTGATAGGCAACCAGGTTTGCAGCCAAACAGGAGAGCGTGTGCGTTTTTCCACTTCCTGGAACCGCAGAAATCCCCATTTTTCCGAATTTATAGGAAAGGACTTCCAATTGCCCGGGCCTGGGTTTAAACATCGTTGGATCCCTGTGAAGGCAGCCGTTTCAACAGCGTTTGAAGACATTGGAGTAGCCGCCCTTTTTCCTCCATCCCATTTTCGTTTAAACCGGTTGTACAAAAATATACCTTGCCCGTACAGCGTTCCAGAAGCCCTTGTACAAGCCTAGCCATTGATTCCTGGTTGGATGCGAACTCGTCTGCGTCGGTCCATTTACGTCCCCTCGGCCATTGCCTGCTGAGGATGTAAGGTTGGGTAAGCGGTTGGAAAAGGCGCTCCCACCAACCATGACTTCCAGCATCAAGCCAGAATTGATACCCAACCGCACGATTCGCCATTAAAAACGAATAAGCTGGTGCAAGCAGAACTACATTTTCTGGAGCATTATCCTGCGGGGCGAGGTATTGGGCTGCCAGAACACCAGATTCGACCATTTGTATATATTCTTTGCCGACTTCCTCAGAAACGATCCGATCATCCATCCTTGCGAAATGGCGAAACTTACGAGCAGAGGTGATCAATTGATCGATCTGCGCGGCGGACTCCATATTCCCTTGGAAACCGAACCCTTTTTGAGTTAGCAATTCACCGAAAAGCTTGCCAAAAAACACATCCAGGTCTGCAGACCCATCGTCAATGGCAGTTTCCAGCCAGACGCGCATCAATTCGTACCGTTCACCAACAACAAAAGTAACCCTGGACTGCATTTCAGGGATCAGCTCCGAGAAATTCACCAACCGGCGGGTACGATTCAATTGCGGAGCGATTATCTTCGCCAGCAGGTCGGCACGATTAAGATCGCCATTCGTGATTACCTGAAGGAGCATTTCACGCACCTCAAAAGGCGTGATTGGCAGTTTCCAGGAAGGATAGGCGATCTTGGCAAGGGTCAGCAAAGTTCGAACAGTGGGCTCGCTTCCGAGGCTTCGAGATGGCCGGGTAGATCGATTGGGTATACCCAAAACATCGAATTTACGCTGGATGGAAAACCGCAACGCGTCACTCATATACGGAGAAATTATCACGATTTCACCGGGTTGAGCTTTGCCAGAAACCAACAAGTCCTGAATATCAAGACAAATTTTTCCAACCATTTCTGTTGAAAACCGGTATTGACGGATCTCAAAACATTCCCGGTCGAGATGTAAAACTGGAGGAAGGGTTTCCAGCTTGATGATCTTTCTCAGCGTTGACCCCAATGCCGCGATCTTGGAATTCTCCTGGAAATTTTCTTCAAATTCATATTGCTTAAGACAAGTCTCTGCGAGGGTATTGGCGCTAGAAGGATCAGCCCCAAGGAAAGTTCGAAACCCACCATTGTGATTACGAATTAATAGTGCAGAATCGAATCCAGGCATCCAGTCACGGACGAGGTCGTGCGTTACCGGGACATCCTCCTCCATATTATCGAAGATTAAATGACTGAACTGCGATCTCATGTAATCCCGTACCAGGGGAGAAGGCCATAAATGTTGGAAAAAAACTTCAATCTGCAAGGAGAAATCGAGAAGATTATTCTGGTAGCAATATTGCCGGAACTTCGTGGCTGCTTCCTGTGCTTTGATGAAATGATTGATTTGAGCGGGCTCTCCCATCCATGCGTCGGATAATCTTTCACCGATCTCTTCATGTGGAAAGCCAATAACCGCTGCCTTGTTCAGATTATCCAGGATCTGGCTGTACAGTCGATTCGGGTCCAGGGATAATCCTTGAAACTCACCCGCTGTGATCATGGGACCAACGAGTTTGGCCATGTAATATTGGGCAGTCTCCAGGGTCAGGAATTTGGGTTCGTTCTGAGATGATTTAAAACCTGCGGTTCCGGAAATTAATGGCCAGAAAAGATCGACCATCCTTTGTGATAAACCACCAATTGTTAGGACGACTGGCAGCGGCCCTTGAGGAAAATCGGGTGAATTTATAGCCTGATAAAATGATCGCGCCAGGTTTCTTTGCGGCACGAGGATAAGTACGGATCCACGGGAAAAGCCTTTTTTGGCGAGCGCGACCATCCTGGCGACTGCGGTACTGGTTTTACCCGTACCGGTGGAGCCTACCAGGGAAATTGATCCCTCAACATCCGGTGAAACCAGGGCAAGTTGCTGTTTTGAGAGCGGGGGATAAAGGTCCGATATTAACAATTTTTCCTGATGGTCTCGAGGGATTCCTGAAATGGTCTTCTATATGGAACTATCCGCGATTCGATAAAACACTTCACGAGCAAGGAGAGTGTCATCCAATGCGCGATGTGAATTGGGGATCTCGATTCCAAAGAATCTACCCGCTTCTTCAAGACGAAAAAACCTATTCGCATTCCTGGTTGGATCCCAGACTGACCGGTAATCAGCAAAAATCCGCATAATATCTGCAGGTGGTAAACCAGGCTTCCAGCGGATCAGGCCGGATTTTCGGTTTGTTTGATCGATCATGCGTAGATCAAACTCGGCATTATAAATTGCCAGCAAACGGCCAAAGAAAATTCCCCTCAATTCCTGCCAGAGGGAGATCCATGCGGGCGCATTTTGAATCATCTCATCCGTTATTCCGTGAATCCGCGAAGATTCAGGTGGGATCGGGCTACGAGGGCGTACGAGAGAATTCATTAAAGTACTGCCATCTGAATCAAGGACGACGATTTCTACGATTTCCGCATTGGAATCCAAACCAGTGGTTTCCGTATCTAGGAAGATCGGATTTTGACTGCAAAAATCTCTGGCAGCCTGTAAAGCTGCAATTCGCGCTGAGGGGGTGGGGAGGACGCTCTCCAAAAGACTCACCGCTTCCACATATCAAATTGATCTAACTTAAAAGTAAAGCCAGGGGTATTCAGGGCTTGAATGTAAACTCCGACTTTGGTTGCATCCTGGTAACTGGAATTTGTAGTTTCATTCACCTTTTTCCCGTTTATATACAGGGTTAGTTTTGATCCTTCTGCCAGGACTCCCAGGTGGTTGGTTTGGTTTGACCCGGGAATGATCTCATTACTAGATGTTGCCTCGATCAGCGTTTGATAACGTGATCCATCTGAGAGTACCAGCGAATATTTGCCTTCGCAAGACACTCCATAATAAAATCCTTCGCCGGTTGAATAATCCGGAGAGCGAAACACAAGCCCGTATTGATCCCAGCCAGCGCAAGAGAGAGGGTTGAATGTGCCTTCCAGGTAGTAATTGCTCATCCCGCGATCGGTTAACCGCCACCCCCTCCATCCGTTGGCAGCGTAGGAACTCATCACCATTGCACCCTCGCTAAGCGTGATGCGGGTGTACCCGTCGTCGTACCCGGAGGCATCTATGCCAAAGGCTTTTCCGGAGTTCATTGGATTGCTATAAGCAGGAGATCCAAGTTGTGAAGTGAAATCCTGTGGTGCTGGGGTGTTTGTCAGTTCCGGGGTTAGGGTTGTTGTGGGCGTTGCCACCGTGATGGTTGGGTTATCAAATGTCTCCGTGGTGGTGGGACTTGGCAATAGTTGGGATAAAGCACTTTGGGTTGCTGTCCGCGCGAATGCAACCTGCGTGGAGATTTGATCGGTATTATTTTGATTATTCCCAAAAGGAAAATTGCATGCGATCGTGAGAATGAGGATGAAACCCAGAAGAGAGATACTTTTTTTCATCTGGTAATTATACGACATTGAAGAGATGGTTGTTTTTTATCAAGATCTGATAATGAGAGGAGGAGTATTGTATAATCTCTAAACTTAACTAATGAAAACGCATGTGATTCATCTTGCGGCTCACGATGATTACCATTCCACCAGGGATCAAATGTCCTGGGCAAAATCAGCACGGATACTACTGGTCTTACCCAGGAAGGAGCGGATATTAAGAACCCGTCTGGATCTGGTTCTGCTGGATAGGCAGGCAACTGCATTAGGTGCGCAGCTGGCGTTAGTGACAGATGATGAGGTGGTTTTGGGAAACGCAGAGGATTTTAAGGTTCCTGTTTTTGAAACCATCAAAGAAGCGCAGAAAAAAACCTGGAAAGTCACCGGAAAAAAGAAACCGATGAGCTTTTTCCACAAACCCCGAAGATCTGTGGGGGTGAAGGAGAATCCAAACCAATCAAGGTTCCGGGTCGATCTTGGAAATACCTGGACCAGGGTGATTGTGTTTTCCCTGGGAGTTTTCGCAGTAATTGCTCTTCTCTTGGTTCTTTTGCCTGAAGCGGAAATTGAAATAACCCCTGCGACCAGATTACAGGAAATGCAATTCAATATAAAGGCTGATCCCAGCGTGGAGCAGGGAAATATATCTGGTCTAGTTCCGATCAGGTCTGTTTCGATCACGGTGACCGAAACCCAAACCAGGAATTCAAGTGGAACGATCACTGTTGGGGATAAATTCGCCAACGGGGATTTGGTGGTCAGAAACCTGACCGATTCAGCGATTACGATTCCTGCAGGCACTATTTTTAGAACAATGACAGAACCCATTCAGCGATATCAGTCTACCAAACCGATCAAGCTCGCTCCCCAGAAAGGTAGCACAGCCAAGGTCCCTATCCAGGCCATCAACCCTGGTGAAGCAGGAAATGTTGATAAGGAGATGGTTACGGGCGTTGAGGGACAAATTGGTTTGTGGATCGCGGTGACAAATCCTCAAAACCTTGAAAATGGATCTGACCGCCAGATAGCAGCACCGACGGAACAGGACTTGAGAGATCTTGAAAATGCGCTAGATCTCGAATTAGAAAAATCTGCATTCAAAGCGATACAGGTTGGTTCAGGGGAGGGAAGTATCATTCTCCCTGAAAGTTTAAAAATTGAAGAAGTGCTCACCCAAATTCAAGACCCTGAGATTGGAACCCCTTCTGATACGCTGACAATAAAAGCAACCACACAGTATTCAGGATCATTCATAGATGTTAAGGATATCCAGGCAACAGCCAACCTCATTTTGGATGCAAATCTCCCCAGGGGGTACAAGCCATCCGCAAATCCAGTAGAAGTGGAAGTTCTTCCAACGGATGAAATGGAGGGCAGTTGGCGAATTAAAGCTTCTAGAAATATTTCTGCGAGTATCAGTCCAAACCAGATCGCCCAGCTTGCGGCAGGAAAGACACCAGGAGCTTTTCTCACATCCCTCTATAGTGTCATTTCAGTGGCAGAACCCCCCAGGATTCAAATTCGGCCATTTTTCCTGGGAAGGTTCCCCTTTCTATCCATGCGCATACACATAAAAGAATCCCTGTGACGAATAGCGTAAATCCCAAAATTATCATTGCCATCGATCCGGGGGATCGTAGAATTGGTATTGCCATCAGCGACGAAACGGGAAGCCTGGCCAGATCGATGGGTGTAATTTTTCACAAATCCCGCAATGAAGATGCGGCGAGAATAATTAAAATGGCAAAAGATCATGATGCGGGCACAGTACTTATTGGCGCAGCGTACGGTGATGATGGTAAGGAGACTCCAGCCAGTCGCAAGGCAGGCCGGTTGGCAGATGAAATCCAACTAAACAGTAACCTAAAGGTTGTAATGTGGGATGAAAGTGGATCGACACGAAAAGCAAAGGAAATCAAATTTCTAACCGGTACTGGAAAAAAGCAGCGGAGAGGTCACCAGGATTCAACAGCTGCGGCGATCATCCTTCAGGATTACCTGGATTCGAACCAATACAAAAATCAGGTATTTGCATGAAAAAGGGTTGTGTTACCAGTTTTCTAGTTTTTCTGGTGATCGCTGCCAGTTTGGGTATCTTTTTTCTATTTTTTTCCCTGATCCCAAGCCAGGTGATTTCGTCATTTGGATCTCCCAGTCCTGCATTATCGCCGGTACAAAGAATTCGATACACTTTTGAACTGTTTATTAATAAGGATACGCTATATTCACCTTCCAACCCAAACCAGACCGGATCTGTGGAATTTGATGTCGAGAGCGGTGAAGCGGTTTCTTCCATCAGTGCGCGGCTTGAAGAGACGGGATTAATCCAGGATGCGACATTATTCAATCATTTGCTGATTTACACCGGGTTGGATGTATCCATCCAATCAGGTAGATTCGAATTAAATTCTTCAAAAAGTCCTGTAGAAATTGCCGTAACACTTGCTGATCCCCTGGAAGTGCGGATCCCGTTTTCTGTTTTACCGGGTTGGCGACTTGAAGAAATTGCAGATTCCATCCAATCCTACCAGTTTGATTTTTCCAGGGATGATTTCCTAAATGCTGCCAGGGAGCCTTCATCGGTCAATATCATTTCTCCCATTAACGGGGTTATGTCGCTGGAAGGTATGATGCGTATAGGAAATACCTATGTGAAAAAAAATGTTGAATTGGCGGAATTTATCGCAGCCTTACTAATAAACAAAGAAGATCAACTCAATGGTGAGATGCAAGAAGCTTACAGTGCAAAGGGTCTCAATAATTACCAGGCGATCATCCTCGCTTCCATTGTTGAAAGAGAGGCAGTCCAACCGATTGAAATGAAGTTAATTTCCTCAGTTTTTATCAACCGGTTGCAGCAAGGTATGATGCTTCAAAGTGATCCTACCGTTCAATACGCAATAGGATTTGATGAGCAGACTGCAAGCTGGTGGAAGAATCCACTCACATATGATGACCTGAAAGTCAATTCGCCATATAATACCTACCTATTTGGCGGATTGCCACCATCGCCAATAAGTAATCCAAGCCAGGAAGCGCTGGAAGCGGTGGCATTTCCTGAAAGAACGAATTACTTGTTTTTCCAGGCCAAGTGCGATGGATCTGGATTTCACAATTTTGCGGAAACGTACGATGAACATCTCACCAATTCGTGTAATTAAATTAGGAGGTTACTTATGAGTTCCGTTTTAGGGATCGATATCGGTGGTTCTGGTATCAAATCGGGTATCGTTGACATTGCGAGTGGGAAAATGATCTCCGAAAGGATCCGGGAAGATACCCCACCGGATGGCGATCCATATGAAATATCCAAGATCATTCATAGAATGTATGAATCATTTTCCTGGGAGGGTCCAGTAGGGGTGGGATTTCCCGCGGTTATCCTTGACGGAGTTTCCTTCAGCGCTGCAAACATATCTGAAAAGTGGATCGGATTAAATGTTAATGAATTACTTTCCAAAGGGACAAAATGCCGAGTCCACACGGTCAACGACGCGGATGCAGCGGGTGTGGCGGAAATGGATTTTGGCGCGGGTCGAGACCGGAAACACGGGGTTGTTATGATGATCACCCTGGGTACGGGAATTGGATCGGCAATCTTTGTTGATGGAATCCTGGTTCCAAATACGGAATTAGGGCATTTGATCATCAAGGGCAAGGATGCAGAAACATGGACATCCGCTGCAGTAAAAGAGAAACAGAAATTAAGCTGGAATAAATGGTCCCACCGTCTGCAAATTTACTTCGATTACCTCGAGCACCTGTTTTCTCCCAATCTTTTCATTATTGGAGGGGGGATTAGCAAGGATGCAGAGAAATTCATCCCAAAAATCAAGACAAGGGCGAAGATGGTTCCGGCACAGTTCCAGAATCGGGCAGGGATAATTGGCTCCGCCTTATATGCTGCCACGAAAGAAAACCTATATTGAGAGATATTTCCTTTGGAAAGCAAAGATCCCCGGTTTTTTTTACCGGGGATCTTTGCTCTATTCCAAGTACCAAAAATCAATTCATGGACTCATACCCTGGGCCATCCGTAAAGAAATCATAGTTCAACTTGATATCCGGGGTCAGATCAACTAGTTCCCCGTTCTCTAATTCCCTGGTGTTTGTAAGGTGGATTGGCTTGCTGTTGAAGTCCAACAAGTCATATGGTTCGTCGAATCCCGGGGTGCCGGAAGGCATGGAGATCCTTTCTCCGCCTTTAGCCTTGAATGCAGCAGGTACTTCATCTTCGGGGTAAATGGCAAGGACAGGGCATTCTCTCACGCAAGCGCCGCAATCGATGCAGGTTTCAGGATCAATATAATACAATGGATATTGGTCCTGTGGTTTTCCCGGCACAATACACTCCACCGGGCATACTGTCACACACCCGCCATCCCGAACGCAAAGGCTTGTGATTATGAATGTCATGGCTGGATAACCTTACGCCAAGAATTTAGTTTCAACGTCTTTCCAATCGATGATCGGCCAAATTGCTGAAAGGTAATCCGCGCGGCGATTCTGATATTTCAAATAATACGCATGCTCCCAGACATCGATCGTCATCAGGGGGGTGAGCCCTTCTGAGAGGGGGCAATCCTGGTTTGAAGTGGAATGGATAAATAGTGAACCATCTGACTTCTTGCTCAACCAAGCCCACCCGGATCCAAAGCGGGTGAGCCCCGCTTTTTCCATCTGTTCTTTAAATCCGGTAAAACCTCCAAAGGTCGAATCAATCGCTTCAGCCAATTTCCCCGATGGTTGACCGAAGCCATTTGGGGTTAGATTCTCCCAGTAGAGAGAATGGTTATAGTAACCGCCACCGTTGTTCTTGACGGCCGTACGGACATCTTCCGGAATACTCGAAAGGTCCTTAAGGATTTCGATGATGGATTTCGAGGCGAATTCCGGATATTTTTCCAGGGCAGTGTTCAGGTTTTTTGTGTATGTCGCCTGGTGCTTGGCATGGTGGATCTCCACCGTCATTGCGTCAATCACTGGTTCTAAAGCAGAATATGCATACTTCAATTGTGGTAATTCGAAAGGCATTTTAACCTCCTGTTGATTAGTTTGCCCGACATTCCTTGAAAATTGTAATGGGTAGATAGCTGATTGTCAAATTCAGTCATAAAGTGAATTGGCGTTTATAATTTGCCGCTACTCATGAAACGCTCCAGTGATGAAATCTCCATCTCGCCATACCTGGTACTTGGAATCGGTGTCCTGGCTGTATCCACAGCATCCATCTTTATCCGGTTTGCGCAGCAATTAGCTCCCTCTCTGGCCATCGGCGCTTTTCGGTTGCTTATCGCAGCTGGCATCCTGGCTCCATTCGCGCTCTCCAGGAACATGCCTGAAATCAAAGAATTCGATCGGAAGAAATGGCTGCTTTCCATCCTGGCCGGAGCATTTCTCGCCTCCCACTTCGCCGCCTGGATAACTTCACTGGAGTACACATCTGTAGCGAGTTCTGTTGTTTTGGTGACAACCGCGCCACTTTGGGTGGCGATATTTTCCCCGATCGTACTCAAGGAGAAAATCTCCTTCCTGACTGTTTTCGGTATTATCGTAGCGCTGATCGGCAGCCTTATCGTAACAGCCGGCAACTTCTGTCAATTTTCTGGTGAAGGATTATCCTGCGATGGTTTCGTTGACCTGAGTGATAGCCGGGTCATAATTGGAGATCTCCTGGCATTACTTGGGGCGTTTCTTTCTGCCGGGTATCTTTTGGTTGGCAGAAAATTACGGAAAACCACACGGCTCTTGACATACACATTCCTGGTCTATTCTATAGCTGCGGTCTGCATGGCTGGGTTGATGATTCTCCGCCAAACCCCTTTCATCGGATATTCTTGGATCGCATATCTTCTGTTTTTTGCCCTAGCAGTGATCCCACAGCTTCTAGGTCATACCTCCTTCAACTATGCGTTGAGGTATAAATCCTCTGCTTTGGTTTCGGTGGCACTATTGGGAGAACCTGTGGGCACGGTGATTCTCGCATTTTTTCTGTTGAATGAAATCCCTTCTTCAACGGAGATCACCGGTGGAATCATCATATTATTCGGGATTTACCTTGTCACCCGAACCAATGGTGAGTAAGAAGTATCAATCCTCCTACAATTGATCCCGGCCATAAAGTTGATTGATATCATGGATACGTAGTTGAAGGGATTCGTTCATTGCGTTGGCGGCCATACGCCAGGTCCAGTTGCCGCCCAGTTTTCCGGGAAAGTTCATCCTTGCATCAGAACCCAGGCTGAGAAAATCCTGCATGGGGGCAAGCGCCATCTTTGCTACGGAAGCCCAGACGGAACGGATCATGTCCCAGGAAATATCCATTCCAGACCGGGAAAGATATCGCCTGGAAAAATCGCGTTCCGTTTCGGGAGCGGAATCGTACCACCCTCTAACAGTATCATTATCATGCGTACCGGTATACGCGACGCAATTAACCGGGTAGTTATGCGGTAGAAATGGGTCTTCCGAATCAGTGGAAAATGCAAATTGAAGGATTTTCATTCCCGGGAGGTTAAATTTATCCCTGAGAGCGATCACATCCGGTGTGATCTCACCCAGATCTTCGGCAATGATGGGGAGATCGCCAAATGAAGTCTGGATCGCTTTGAGAAATGAATTCCCGGGTCCCTTGACCCATTTTCCGATCTCAGCTGTGGGCATACCCGCCGGGATTTCCCAGTACCCGGCAAAACCTCGAAAGTGATCCAAACGAAGTAAGTCAAACTGCGTGAGGTTGGATTTGATCCTCCGGATCCACCATTGATACCTATCCTCATTATGGGCGTTCCAACGGTAAAGTGGATTTCCCCAAAGTTGGCCAGTGGGTGAAAAATAATCTGGAGGTACACCAGCAACCGCTGTAGGCCTTCGATCCTTGTTGAAATAAAAAAATCCCGGATCAGACCATGCATCTGCACTATCCAACGAAACAAAGATCGGAATATCTCCGATTATCTGAATACCTTTAGAATTTGCATACTTCTTCAAAGCAGACCATTGCCGGTTGAAAATGAATTGCAGGAAGTATTGATAGGAAATGCTCTCTGGGTGCTCCCTTTCAAAGTCAACCAGAAATGAGGTTTCCCGCAAACGTAGTTCTTTTGGCCAATCCTGCCAGGAGATTCCGCCAAAAAAGCCTTTAACCGCCATAAATAGTCCAAAATCTTTCAACCAATAAGAGTGATCCTCGTAAAACGTTTCATATTCTTCAAGTAAGCTACGTCGTCTGGTTTTTTGAAAGTGTCTGAAGGCAATATGGAGAACCTTCTGTTTCCATTCCATTACTGCTGGGTAATCTACTGCATCCCGTGAAAAAATTGGTCGATTATGCAAGTGATCCAATTTAAGTAGACCCAGTTCGAGTAGCATTGTGAGAGAGATCAGATACGGGTTACCGGCGAAGGCAGAAAAACACTGGTATGGCGAATCTCCGTATCCAGTTGGACCCAAAGGAAGGACTTGCCAAAGGGAACAGCCTGAGCCAAAAAGAAAATCCACCCACTGGTAAGCATCCGGTCCAATATCACCGATCCCATCGGGGCTCGGAAGGCTGGTGGGATGTAAAATAATACCTGCGCGTCTACGATCGACCATAGTCCACCTTATTTGAATTTATCAGGGAACGGTATAAGCGCTCATATTCAAGTGCAGATTTGTTCCAGGAAAAATCCATCTGCATTGCATTTCTTTGAATTTGTTCCCAGCGATTTTTGTTTGGAAAATCTTGTAACGCTGAAACCAATCCATCGGTGAAGTTGGTGACATCGGGGTACCGAACAAGATATCCGGTTTTGAATTTCCGGGGTTTGGAAACGATCGTGTTTTTCAAGCCTCCTGTTGAAGTTGCTACTGGGATGCAACCATAACGCATGGCGATCATTTGGGAAAGACCGCAGGGTTCATATCTTGAAGGCATGAGAAGAATGTCACCCCCGGCGTACATTCGGTGGGATAGATCTGAATCAAATTTCAAACAAGCCCTGAACCGTTTTTGGAATTTCTTTTCAAGTTTCAGACATAACTTTTCAAGTTGCAGGTCACCGCTCCCCAAAAATATAGCCTGCCAGGTACTATCACCAAGCGCCTGGAGGGTCTGAAGGGCGATATCAATTCCTTTCTGAATATCCATGCGGCTAACAAGAATGAGCAATGGTATTTTTACATTTACAGGGAGATTGAGTTCCTGTTGCAGGGAAAGTTTATTTTGTATTTTTATTTGCAGAGAATCCAAATCGTATCTATATGAAATGGCAGGGTCGCTGCTTGGGTTCCATAGATTTGTATCTATTCCATTCAGAATACCTGTGATCTTTTCACGGTTTTTTTTCAAATAAACATTCAAGCCACAACCGAATTTTGGAGTTTGTATTTCTCGCGCGTATTGTGGAGATACTGACACGATCCTATCCACTGAAGAAAGCCCCATCGGAAGGGGATGTTCCCGAGCCCAGATCGGCAAGTCGGGGTCGGGGGAGGGTGATATCTGGAACTCATTGAGTGAGGATTCGGTGCCAGCCCCCATAAAAGGCAGGTTGTGGAGGGTAAGCACAGAGAAAGGAACCTTCCATTTTCCTGATTGGACATTCACGTAAGCGGCTAGAGCGGTATGCCAGTCATTTACATGTAATAGATCCGGTTTCCACTTGATGGCATCCAAGAGACGAAGGGATGCGATCGAAAAAAGAGAATACTTTAATAGGTCTTTGGAAGTATCGTGGCTGTAAATAGATGCAGATCTATGAATGATCTCCGCATCGACAAGGTAAAAAGTCACCCCGCTGATTTGGGTGGAATAAACTCTCACAGGAAAATCCGCTGACTTCGAATGAATCGAAAAAGTAGCCAACGATGCTGATTTCTTAAAAATTTGATCAATCTGCGGATGATAAGGGATAGCGACCCGTATATCTATCCTGGAGAAATCGCCTTCGGGAGCATGGATCTCGGATAAGGCAAGTGGAAGCGCACCGGCAACATCACCCAAACCACCTACTTTAATGAAAGGAACAGCCTCATAAGCAAGGAAAAAAACTTGAATGGAATTCTTGAAAGCCTTCAATTATTATCCTCAAGTTATTTGGAGGCTTCGAAATAATCCTTTGAAACCATCTCCAAAGGACCTTCATGGAGGGTTTTGATGAGTTCGATGGAAAGTTTTGATTTTTGTTCAGCATCCTGCCTTGACCAGGTCCGGCTCTTGATTTCAAAGAAGCTGCCAAGGGAGGGAGTGATCATTTTATCGATATTGATGAAAAATTCCTCTCCCTTATAATTTACCAGGAAGCGACGCCGATCCTTCTCAATTTCCACCTCTTTCACCGGTTGAAAATATTCACGATAGAATCGCAGACTCTGTGTTGCCGGTGCCAGGTACCTGGAGCGGGAGAGGAGAACATCATGCGGAAAGCGGAATTCCACAGCCTCCCCTATCAGGGTAAGACGAGAGCGTACGTTGGTAATCTGTCCGCGATCGTCGATAAAATGATCCTCCCGGTAACGCAGGAAGCCTTGGCTTTCATCTTCAAAAATAAAATAGGTGTCGTACTCGTGGTAGTGCCGACGGCGAAGGATTTCAATCCCCGAAGACTCAAGAGCATTGATCACATTTTCGGGCTCAATTATTGCTATCTTGGCCTGAACCTCGAAACTTTCCTCCTCGGTTAATCCACCCACTGCGATCAGTTTCGAAAGAAGAGATTCTTCACGCTGGATAAGAAATACGTCGATCTTCCGGGCATATTCCTGGGCTTCTCGAAGAATCTCTGATTCATTGATTGTGAGAAGCGCCTTATCCTGCATAAGCCATTTACCATCTACCATCACATCCGAAACATCACTCGATTTTGCGGAATAAACCAATTGCGCATAGGCTGCATTTGGATCCCTCTGAAAGTGAGGCGAGCTGTGTAGCCGGGAAAGATCCACCAATATCAGATCCGCCCGCTTGCCCGGTTCTATCGAACCGGTGATTTCGCCGATATGGAGGGCTTTTGCACCCATCGAAGTTGACATCTCCAATGCCTGCTGCGCAGGCAGTGCTGTTGGATCATTACTGGTTGTCTTCGCCAGGAATGCTGCTAGGCGGACCTCTTCGAACATATCAAGGTCGTTATTTGAAGCAGGACCATCAGTCCCGATTCCGACATTTAATCCAATATCAAGCATTCTTTTTACTGGCGCTGCTCCGGAGGCAAGTTTCAAATTGGACGATGGGTTATGCGCTACCCCGGAATGCGCGTGTAAAAGCGTGCGCATTTCTCCATCGTCGATCCAAACACAGTGGGCAGCAAGAACCTTGGCTTCTAGCAGTCCCTGCTTTTTTACCCAGGGAACGACAGGCATTCCCTGGTCTCGACGCATGTTTTCCACTTCTAGTTGAGTTTCAGAAATATGTATCTGAAGGGGGACATCAAACTCCATCGCCAATTCAGCGGATGCCCGCAAAATTTCCGATGTACAAGTATATGGAGCGTGGGGGGCGATGGAAGGCACGATCAATGGATGGCCCTTCCACTTTTTAATATACTCCCGTGAATACTCAAGTGACTCTTCGTAGAATTTGGCATCGGGGGTGGGGAATTTCATAACGCTTTCCCCACAGACACCACGCATCCCCGCTTCCGCAGTGGCTGAGGCAACGTCGTCTTCAAAGTAATACATATCCGCGAAGGTGGTAACACCGCTGCGAATCAATTCAGCACAAGCAAGGCTGGTTCCAAGACGGACAAATTGAGGTGATACAAATTCCCTCTCAACAGGCATCATATATCCCATCAACCACACATCCAACCGGAGATCATCAGCAAGACCGCGAAGGAGGGTCATTGGCACATGCGTGTGAGCATTGACTAATCCAGGCATGAGAACTTTTCCGTGGCAATCGATCGTGCTGGATGATTCATACTCGGCTCTGAGTTCGATTTCGGTACCCACTGCGATGATTTTTTGTCCTTGAACTGCAACCGCGCCCGAGGGAACCTGTGTCTTTGAAGGGTCCATCGTAAGGATAAAGGCATTTACAAGAAGAATATCAACTTTTTCCATAATTTCTCCTGCTTCGAGGTGATTTTAACCCAAATTCCTGCGGATGAAATCAAGAAGCATGTTTTGTTTCCATGTGCGAACGGATGCGGGCGGCCCGGCAAAGAACCTGGATACAAGATTCTTATTGCTTTTCCAATTCCAAAAGAGAACGATTTCTTGACGGAATTGACCCTCCCCGGAGAATATTCCCAGGCACGGTTCCAAATTCCCTTGAATCATAGTTTGGAAAGTGCGTTCGAAAATGTCAGATGAATGCGCCTCTGTGATTTGATGAATAATCAGAACCGGTAATAGTTCATCCGGGAATAGAATTTCCTGTTTTTTTATTACAGGGCTGGATGAATAGACATGCAGGGGTACATTCACCTGCTTCAGGCGAGCAAGCACAACTGAAGTTAGGGTTTGATCATCTTGCCCAAATATATTCTCAGCGAGCCTGGTTCTTATCATTTTTCGAACAGGTTCGATCAACTCATCAGCTGCGGATGCATCCTTAGCCCGGGCAGTGATACGAATATCAACCAAACCAGGGTGTGCGAGTAGACCAACTGTTGGATTTTTTGATTTTTCAAGATCCGAGATGATGTCATCTACAGCGGATTCACCTATTCCCGAACAATGCAAAATGCAAGATCGAATTATTGATTGAAGTTGATATTTAATCTGTAACAAAGGCAGAATGCTTTCCAGGAGAATAACCTCCATTTCACCTGGTACACCTGGAAGTGATGCGACCAACTTACTATCAATTTCCACGATGAAAGCAGGGGCGGTTCCTACCGGATTATTGATCGGGATGCTGCCTTGAGGGATAAATGCCTGGCTGCGGTTATTTTTTGTAGCAGTACGGTTGAGTAAAGAAAACCTTCTTTGAATCGCCTCCCAAAGAGATGCCTGGAATTCCAATTCACGGTCAAATGCAAACGCCACCGCATCTCGGGTGGGATCATCAACGGTCGGTCCCAAGCCCCCGGTTGTGATGACAATCTCAGCCCGGGTTAGGGATTCACGAATCATCTCTGCGATACGGGTCTTATTATCACCAACGATCGAGGTTCGATAAAGATCAATACCATGATCACGCAATTGACGGGCGACGAAGGCGGTATTGGTGTCTATGTTATCCCCAAGAAGGAGCTCCGTTCCAATGGCGATGATTTCAGCAGTGGGCATTATTCAATTGTAACAGTCAGCAGGATCTATAACCTCATTCTCTAAGAAAACCAACTGGATTCAAGGAAAATGTATGATCTTGAATAAGATTAGGACCAAAACGAAAAACCTGTTTGACCCCTATTAATCCAAGTATATATTAGCGGGTTTTATCCTGTTGTTGGTAGAGAAGCGCTTCTCTTATCTGCAGATCCGCATTACGGATTTTCCTCGCCAGATCAACGGAGAGATTGTACATGACCAAATAACCAAGCTCAGGGTTGGATTTACATAATCCGAGGAATTTCGTTCTTGTGATTTTCAATAATCGTGTATTGTCTTCCTGCGCAATTGCGCTGGCAGAGCGGATTCCCTCATCCACAAGCGCGATTTCTCCAAAACTTTGACCGCGTCTCAACAACGCGATGGGAGAAGGTTGATTTGATTTCTTATTTGAGGGGGCTACAAGGTCAGGATTCACCAAGATCTCCACCAAACCCTGCTCGACCAAATACAGCTCTCCCTCCCGTGTATTCTCTGAGAAAATTATCTCTCCCTTTCTGAATTCAAGTTCTTCGCAAAGCGATTCTATTAATTTCAATTGGCTGCCATTCAGGTTGAAAAATAAATCTGTTTCAATCAGGAAATTGTTATACTTGGACATGGGTCATTCCCTTTTCGGATGTTGGTATTCTTTGAAATCATACAACATAATTGCTTGAAATTCAATTTACATGACAAAAATGAAAACATGGAATCAGGTGGTAGGCAGGAAAGGAGAATCACTGGCTGAGCGATTCTTCATGGAACACCGATTTCTGATATTAAATAAAAATTACCGAACGCCATACGGTGAAATTGACCTGGTTGTTGAAAAGGATGGAGAAATAACATTCATCGAGGTTAAAACCAGGACAGGGAACAAATTTGGATTTGGTGAGACTTCAGTTAATGTGCAAAAACTGGAGCACCTGGTTGCTTCCGCAGAGCATTATATGGGGGTTGAACATGTTGATACAGAGAACTGGCATATTGATGTGCTTGCAATACAAATTAACGAAAATATTGAACCGGAATATGCTTGGTTTGAAAATGTTTCCTGAGTATCCATTAAACCCTTTGATCTTTGTGGTTGGACCGACTGCTGTGGGTAAATCAAAGTTTGCGCTACAACTTGCAGAAAAGATCAATGGTGAGATCATTTCAGCGGATTCAAGATCTTTTTATAGTGGGATGGATATTGGAACTGCAAAACCAAGTGCTAAAGATTTGAAAAAAATCCCCCACCACCTGATTGATATTGCTTATCCGGATGAAACGATCACCCTCAGTTTGTTTCTTAAATTGGCAATAAGTTGTATTCAAGAAATACATTCCAGAAATAAGTTGCCAATCTTGGTCGGTGGGACCGGTCAATATGTACGGGCGATATTAGAAGGGTGGCAAGTACCAGAGGGCGAGCCAGATAACCGATTAAGGGTGATCCTGGAGGGTATCGCCCGCGAAGAAGGTGCAACCAGGTTGCATGACCAGCTTGCTATACTGGACCCTGATGCTGCTACAAGCATCGATCCGGCAAATTTGCGCCGGACCATTCGGGCTTTGGAAGTGATCTTGACAAGCGGAAGGAAATTTTCAAAGCAACGGTTGCGGAATGACAGCCCATTCTCGACGCTGATATTGGGTTTAACGTTGCCAAGGGAGGAGTTATACAAAAGGGTAGATCAGCGAATTGATATGATGATCCAAGAAGGCCTGGAGATGGAAACCAAAAGTCTTTTGAGGAAGGGATACTCTCAAGATCTGCCCGCTTTATCTGCTATCGGATACAAAGAAATGACCATGAAGATCAATGGTCAGATCTCCCGCGGAGAAGCTGTGGTTCTGATGAAAAGACGAACGAGAGTTTTTATCCGAAGACAAGCAGCCTGGTTTCGCGCTGATGATCCGGAAATATATTGGTTTAATCCAAATGATAATATTCTCGACAATGTGATTAGTGTTTTAGCCCATTTAGATAATTGGAAGATGAATTCAACATGATAAACGGCAATCCCTATCCCTGGATGAAACATTACGATAAAGGGGTTTCTCCTCATATTGTGTACCCGAAAATTACTCTTCCGGAAATATTAAAAACCTCTGCTCTCACCCATCCGTCCAGGGACTGCATTATTCATAAAAATCAGAAAATCACTTTTTTGGATTTGGAACGCTCAACTTCTCAATTCGCAGTCACCTTGCAGGAACGGGGGATTCAAAAAGGGGATCGTGTGGGAATTATCATGGAAAACACACCGGGATTTGTAAAATGTTTCTTTTCAATCCTGAAAGCCGGCGGGGTAGTGGTGGCGATTAATCCCAATTATAAAATTCCTGAAATCGAATATATCGTTGATGATTCGGATATCAAAGTGCTTATCGCTGGAAGTGCCCAAGAAACCCTTTCGCATGCATTTCGACAAATAAAATCGGTCAAATTGGTATTGAAGATGAATGAAATACCAATACACTATGATGATAATTCTTCATCAAGAACGCTTTATCATTTTAAAGATGAAGAAAAACCTTTGTCATTTGATAGCGAAAAATCAGGATTACCAATTATCACGCCGGATGACCCTGCAATTTTTCAGTATAGTGGGGGAACCACAGGAACACCCAAAGCGGCAGTAGGGTTGCACCGCAACCTGGTTGCCAACGTTTATCAATTCAGCGAGTGGTTGAAATGCATCGATAAATCACACCCAAAATTTCTAAGTGTTATTCCCTTCTATCATGTTTATGGGATGATTTTAGCGATGTGCCTACCGATTCAGATGGGCGCAACCATGTTGACCCTCGTAAATATGCGTTCGATGGATGAAATCATTGAAATAATTTCATGCCATAAACCGGATGTTTTTCCCTGTGTCCCGAGCCTCTTCAGAGCAATGATCAAGTCGCCACTCATTCGGAACCTTCAAAAAGGTGATCTGAAGATTTGCATATCCGGATCCGCACCTCTTGAAGAGGATATTATGGAAGGATTTGAGGCAAAAACCGGGGCAAAAATATTGGAAGGTTACGGCCTTTCGGAGGCACCAACTGCCACGCATTGCAATCCATTGGCGGGACAAAAAATAACCGGTTCCATTGGTTTGCCTTTGCCTGATGTTGTATCAAAAATTGTGGATATGGAGAAGGGAGAGACGGAACTACCCATCGGAGTGGAAGGAGAATTGATCATCCGTGGTCCACAAGTGATGTATGAATATCATAATCGTGAATGCGAAACCCATACTACTCTTCGAAAAGGTTGGCTGTATACCGGTGATATCGCCCGAATGGATACAGAAGGGTATACATATATTACCGGGCGTAAAAAAGACTTGATCAAGGTGAGTGGGTTCCAGGTTTGGCCTTTGGAGATAGAGACTGTAATTCGTCGCTATCCCGGGGTGTTTGATGTTGTGGTTGCAGGAATATCTGATGATAAGACTGGAGAAAGACCCAAAGCGTGGATTATCCCGGGGGAAGGTTTTGAAATTGAAATATTCAAATTTCAGCGCTATTGCAAAAAATATTTAGCTGATTACAAGGTGCCAAAAGAAATTGCAATCGTAAGTGATTTTCCCAGGAGCAATATTGGAAAGGTATTAAGGCGAGAATTGATCCGTTTGGATCATGAAAAGAAACATCCCGGTTGAAACCGGGATGTTAATTAGTTATGATTTTTTTGCGAAAACCGGAGTTCCACTATCCTTTTTTAAAGGAGTGGGGAAGATTTTCTGGAAATCGTCCTTGGAGAGGGTTTCCACTTCCAACAACTTTTGAGCGACTGCATCCAATTGTTTCCGGTACTTGGTAAGCAGCTTCCTGGCTTCCTTGTAAGCCGTATTGACAATGGTACGCACTTCATTATCGATTTCTTCTGCAACAGCTTCAGAATAATCACGCTGCTCTGAAATTTCTCTTCCAAGGAATATCAATTCCTCTTTTTGGCCATAAACCATTGGACCCATACCAGCGCTCATACCAAGTCGGGTGACCATTGTTCGGGCCAATTTGGTGACCCTTTCGATATCATTAGATGCGCCGGAAGTAATATCATCGAAAACAAGTTCTTCGGCTGCACGACCACCCAATAGAGCCACAAGCTGTGCAAGCAATTTCTTTCGTGGCAAGAGAATGCGGTCTTCCTCCGGAAGGGGCATTGTATATCCGCCTGCCATGCCACGACCAATGATCGTCACCTTATGGACCGGGTCGTGCTCTGGAAGGGCATTCATAATCACAGCATGACCAGCTTCATGATAGGCTATGATCTTCTTTTCGTCAGGGCTAATCAGGCGGCTCTTACGTTCAGGCCCAGCGATCACCCGTTCAATGGATTCCTCCAGCTCACTCTGACCAATTATCTTCTTATTCCGCCTGGCAGAGAGAATTGCGGCTTCGTTCACTAGATTTTCTATATCCGCGCCAACAAAACCGGGAGTTGAGCGTGCAAGCGAACCGAGGTCAACTTCAGGTGCAAGCGGTTTTCCTTTCACATGAACCTTAAGGATTGCTTCTCGGCCTTTTACATCGGGACGATCAAGAACAACACGGCGATCAAATCGACCAGGTCGCATTAAAGCAGGGTCCAGAATATCGGGGCGGTTTGTTGCAGCGATGATAATCACATTCGTGTCCGTGTCAAAACCATCCATCTCCACAAGGAGTTGGTTGAGGGTTTGTTCGCGCTCATCGTGGCTACCACCCAGACCTGCACCCCGCTGGCGGCCAACTGCGTCAATTTCATCCACAAAAACAATTGCGGGGGAGTGTCTTTTTGCCTGTTCGAAAAGATCCCGAACGCGGGACGCACCGACCCCAACAAACATTTCGACAAACTCTGACCCGGAAATGGAGAAGAAAGGAACTCCAGCTTCACCAGAAACTGCTTTTGCCATTAAGGTTTTACCGGTACCAGGAGGGCCAACCAGCAAAACTCCTTTCGGGATACGAGCGCCAATTTGAATGAATTTTTGAGGTTCACGCAAGAATTCGACGATTTCTTCCAATTCTTCCTTCGACTCTTCGACACCGGCGACATCCTGGAATGTGACCGTGGGATTTTCACCGGTGAACATGCGTGCCTTCGATTTCCCGAAGGACATCGCAGCGTTATTACTTCCCTGGGCTTGCCGGAAGATAAGAAAAACAAGAAAACCCAAAGCCAGCATCGGGATGATATAGGGCAGGGAACCCAGGATCATGGACATCAGGCTGGGTGGTATCACCTCCACGGTGATTTTGGTGGAATTCAAGCGTTCAGGAGTAACACCGTAATCCAACAGCTGCTGGACGAGCGTGGATTCCGACTCTTTTACTGTGTCTCTTTCTGTGCCGTCATTGAAAACTACGTGAATGCGGTTGTTCTCACTCGATTGGATCTTGGCTACAAGACCGTTGTTCACGTCAGCGGCAAGCTGATTGATCGTGAGGGCTTTTTGGTCTGATTTATTGTTGAAGCTGTAAAATACCAGAACGAAAATCGAGACCAAAAGAATGATATAGACAATATACGACTGATTTCGGGAACCCACTCGTTCCTCCTATAAAAATACCCAACTATTTGAAGGCAATTATACCTTTCTGTCTCAAAAAACTCGAATTTGTAGCAAGTGAAATGTGAACATTAATAATATTCATATAAACGAATCCCCCCTTTAGATAGACCAATGAGAGTGATTTCAGGAACCCGGGTGGCGTTGTGCAAGCTATTCTTCTTTTAGATTAACGATTGGAAAATCGTGGCAGGAACCGCATCCGATCGAGGGTTCGACCACATTAACCTGCTTCTTTTGGCAATATGCTTTCACTTCCATATGCGGAGAAAGACCAAGGAATCCTTTGGATATCCTTGCCTGTTGAACCATATACTGGCAGCCATTTGCGCGTTGAATGGCAGGGGAGGGGCAATTCTTGCATAATTTTGTGGACCATCCACCCTGACCGTTGGCAAGGTTTAATAAGCGACATTCTTCTTTATTATTTCCCCTGAAATAATCCCCATAGAAGAATTTACATTCAAATCCATATGGGGTTTTCATAATAACCTGAATTCCGGATGAAAACGACTAATCTTGAACCCGGGTTACATAATTACCGGTTCGAGTATCAACGCGAATTTTATCGCCTTCCTTGATAAAGTAAGGCACATCTACCTGGATGCCAGTCTCGACTGTTACTTTTTTCGTGACGCTGGTGGCGGTATCACCTTTTACGGCCAATTCGGATTTGGTGACAATGAAATCCACTGAAGTTGGAAGTTCAATATCAAGCGGTTCGTTTTTATAGAAAACCAGCTTGCACTCCATACTTTCTTTCAAGTAACCAGTAGAATCGCCCAAATTATCACTTGATACAGCGATTTGATCAAAAGTTTCAGTATCCATGAAGTGATAAATATCACCATCGTTGTAAAGGTATTGGACATTGTGCGCATCCAGCCGTACATCCTGAACTCTGTCTCCGGAGGAGAAGGTTTTCTCGATCGTGGATCCGGTTTTTAGATTTCGTGCTTTAATTCTAATGGTCGCGTTACCCCGACCAGGTTTGCTAAAGCTGTATTCCAGAACCCTGAACAGATTGTTATCCAGCTCAAAAATGACGCCTTTGCGAAGATCATTTACATCTATCATTACATTCCTTTCGAAATAATAGGTTAAACGAATGGATTATATCCTCTGCATGAAAAGTCGGCAAGGAAACAAGAACAGCCTGGTGACTTCACCAGGCTGTTCTGGAAAAGCGCAATTAACCTAATCTAGGTTCGATTAACCCATAATCGCCATCTCTACGTCTGTAAAGCACATTGATCGCGTTTGTATTAGCATTGTAGAAAATGAAAAAATTCTCATGCTCAAGAAGGCGCATTTGTTCAATTGCTTCAAGCTCATCCATGGGCACCAGGGTGAAGGATTTTCGACGAGCTATATCGGGATGGCTATCGGGCTCGATATTTAATGTTGCTTCCTCTGCGGCAATTACCTCCGCAACGCTTTCTTTACGGCTGCGTTGTTTTCTGCTTTTATACCTTTCAATTTGATGATGCATTTTTTCCAAGGCAGAATCGATGGAGGTCATAATCTCATTAGATCGTTCCTCCGTTCGTAATATGCAAGATTTTGCGTGGATCGTGATTTGGGCGACATATCGATCTTCTATATTCCTGGCAGATTTCGCATAAGAAAGATCGACATCAACCTCCTGGATATTTGGCAGGAGCCTTTCAATTTTCACCATCTTCTTTTCCACGTATTCCGTTAATTTATCCGTGGAATCAAGGTTCTTGAAGGATAAATTTGTTGTGATCGTCATTTTATTGCCTCCTGTGAATGAGATTTCCCCTAAACATCATTGGGGGTGGTCTGTGATTCTTTTAAAATAGGGCGTGCCAGTGTAAGGCCATATACCCTGGTTGCTCCTGCATCTTTAAGGGCATTCGCACAAGCTGAGATCGATGAGCCGGTTGTTGCCACATCATCCAATACAAGGACTGCCTTGCCCATTACCAAGGAGGTTTCGGCCTTAAACGCGCCAGAAACATTCTCCGACCTTTCAATAGCGGTTAAACCAACCTGGCTTCGATTTTCTCTTATGCGGCTGACCGCTGTATTATGGTATGGAATTCCAAGTGACAGAGATAGTGGGTAGGCAAACAAGCCGGTCTGGTTGAAACCTCGCTGATGAAAATGACCCTTACTGATTGGTAAGGGAATAATCAAATCCACTTTCCACGCCAATTTTGAAAAGAGGTCGATCAAGTGGTACGACAATGCTTAACCTAGACCATAATCAGGATTAACTTTCATCCTAATAATAGCACTTCGCAACGGTTCTGCATAATCCGAATATGAACGCAGGGAATCGAAAGGTGGGGGAGAATTACGACATTTAGCGCAAATACCTTTTTTTGGTTCTGGCAGACCACATAGAGTACATACTGGTTCAAGAATGGGCGAGATTTTGGAAGCACAATCCGGGCACCAACTAAAGCCACCTTTGCCACAACCAGCACAATTTGGTGGAAACACCCAATCTGCCACCTTCCAGATCAATTGATAGGTGGAAGCGGCTGTACGTCTATTAGAGACAGCCATTACCATTTTTAGGACTCGTTTGAGTTAAAACAGGTTCCCGAGAGATGAGTGCATTAATTTTAGTGCGGCAGGTGTCAGCAGGACTATCATCAGGCTGGGAAAAATGAGCAGACCCATCGGAATAAGCATTTTAATCGGAGCCTTATGCGCTTCCTCTTCTGCGTGCTGACGCCGCTTGATACGCATCTGGTCGGATTGAATGCGTAGTACTTTCGCCATACTAACACCCAATAACTCCGATTGGATGACAGCCGCAACAAAACTGGTAAGCTCAGGCAAGCCGATCCTATCTGCCATATCGCGTAAAGCTTCGCGTCTAAGCTTACCCAATTGAATTTCTTGAATCACCCGGGCAAACGCAAGGGAAAGCTCAGAGTTCCATTTCTCGCTGACTTTCGACATGGCTGCATCAAAACCGAGACCTGCTTCCACACAGATGGTAAGGAGATCAAGCGCATCTGGCAAGGCGCGACGGATATTCTTTTGACGGCGAGTGATGGCGCTGCCGAGAAATATTTGTGGGATGAAGAAACCGATTACAAAGGATGCCACAATTACTAGCAATCTACGACCGATTGGCCAGTCACTCCCTATGCGTGAGAACAAGAGGAGAATTAGTACCCCAAAAATGATCGCGCTGAGCCCTTGGGCTGCCAGGAACATGGTTGGATCCATCTGGGCGGGTGCACCAGCAAGTTCCAGTTTCTTGGAAGTGGATTGAAGAGCGTTTTGCGGGGTAAAACGTATTGCCAGAGATCCGAATGAACGCGCAAGAGGATAAATGATCCTTTCCATGAATGGTTGGGAAAGTTCAATCTTCTCCAGGCTGACCTTTTCTCCGCGCTGATTGAATTCTTCGAGTCGGGCATTGATCTCGCGCTGATCTGCCAGCTGAGGATTGCGGAGGCCGATGATCACAAGGCCAACAACCCCGATTAATATGACCATCGAAATTGCTATAATAACAACCATTTTTACCTCCTTAAGAAATTAAATCTCGATGTCCGAGAGCTTGTTCATCGCAAAGTAACCCGAACCGATCAGGAGCACAACCACTGCCAGCGAAATATAACCGCAAGGCTGAGAGCTGGGTAGAATAAATTCTTGCATGTAAGAAGGATTTAAAAGGTATAGAATAGCCACAACGATGATGGGGAGAAGGGCAAGAAAACGACCGGAATACTTTTGTTGCGCAGTTAATGTACGAATCTCCCCTTTGATCCTCACGCGTTCACGGATTGTGTAGGATATTGTATCCAGGATCTCAGCGAGATTGCCACCGACCTCGCGCTGCACCTTCATTGCAGTGATCACAAGGTCAAGATCGTCACTCGGAATACGGCGGAGGAGGTTTTCCAAAGCCATCGCAACATCAATACCAAGAGCCTGTTCCTGAACAACGCGGCGGAATTCCTCGCTGATGGGTGGGGGGAGCTCCTTACTTATGGCTTCCATGGATTGCAGCGTCGAGTAACCTGCCCGAAGACCGTTCACCATTAAGTTAAGCATATCGGGCAGTTGCTCATTGAAACGGATGAGGCGTTTACCCTGCTGGTTTTGAACGTAGACAACAGGGATCACAGCGCCAATGACAGCACCAACGGCGGCAAACAAGGGGTTCGATGTGAAATACCAAAGAACTCCGCCAACGAACACTGCGGCGATCACCATGATCGCCATGAACTCACCACCCTTCAACTTCAGGTCCGCCCGCGCCAGCATTTTTGCAATACGTTCTCCAAAAGAAGAACGTTCTACGCGACGGTTAAGCCATTCAGTTAGCGGGCTGGCTTTTTTTCCGCCTTTTTCCTTAGGTTCTTCGACTACCTTGCCCAGGTTGCCGAGGCGTTCATCCACCAATGACCGTTCTGACCGGATGGAGACAACCACCCCAACGATCAAGAGGATAAAAGCTAAAGTACCACCGATGACTAATATGTATAAAGGATTCATAAAACACCTTTAGTAGCGACGCTGTTCTCCTGGTGAGTAAATATTCGCTGGAAGCCTGATCCCCGCGAATTGGATCTTTTCTTCAAACTTGGGACGGATCCCGGTTGGGTGCAGCCTGCCGATTACGCGATTATTTTCAAAACCGACTTGTTCGAAAATGAAAATATCCTCCATGGTGATTACATCGCCTTCCATCCCTACCACACCGGTGATGTTCACAACCTTACGGGTGCCATCCCGCATACGCTCCTGGTGAATGATCAATTCGATCGCTGAAGCGATCTGTTCGCGGATTGCTCTCATGGGTAGGTCCATCCCAGCCATCAAAGCCATCGTTTCGATACGAGAAAGTGTATCACGCGGACTGTTGGAGTGGCATGTGGTCATGGAACCATCATGGCCTGTATTCATGGCTTGGAGCATATCCAACGCGGCTTCATCGCGGATCTCGCCTACGATGATCCTATCGGGTCTCATGCGGAGGGCGTTGATCACCAGTTCACGAATGGTGATCTCTCCCCGGCCTTCAATATTGGCCGGTCTAGATTCCAGAGTGACAACATGTTCCTGCCTGAGCTGGAGCTCTGCCGCGTTCTCGATGGTGATTATCCGTTCCTCTGCGGGAATATACGTTGAGAGAACATTCAATAATGTGGTTTTACCAGAACCAGTACCACCAGAGATGATAATATTTACTCGCGCTTTCACACAGGCAGCCAGGAATTGAACGGATTCAGGAGTGAGGGAACCATATTGGACCATCTGTTCCACGGTAATGGGATTCTTGGAAAATTTACGAATCGTGAGAACAGGGCCAACTAATGAAATTGGTGGGATAACCGCATTCACGCGGGAGCCATCCGGTAAGCGGGCGTCAACATAAGGGCTGGATTCATCGATGCGCCTGCCCAGGGGAGAAACGATCCTCTCTATGATCCGCATTACATGCTCGTTGCTCTCGAATGAGTTTTGCACACGGAAAATTCTACCTGCGCGCTCAACATAGATATGTGTGGCGCCATTAACCATGATTTCTGTTACAGAGTCTTCTTCCAGGAGCTGTTGAAGGGGGCCGAACCCCAGGATCTCAGCGGTGATCTGATCAAATAACCGGGAGCGTTCCGGCCGAGAAAGAACAATTCCTTCTTCGTTTAGAATTTGTTCGAAAAGATTCTGGATAACCTGTCGCACCTGGGCGGTTTTGGTAACGTCCATGTTGGGGTCCAACTCAGCGAGCAGTTTTGTTTGAACCCGGTTTTTCAGATCCTGGTATGTATCCTGATTAGCTCCCATCATCGGCCCTGTGCGGGGCTTAAGCGGTTGCGCGGCCGTATTGGCGGTATTACTACTGGATAAAGGGCTAGTGCCAAAACCGGTGGTAGTATTCTCCCCGGGTTGAATCCTTTTTAAAATGGACATTAAATCAACTCCATTAAATCAACATCACTTTTTTACGGGAACCTCTGGTTCAAATTTAGCAATTTTCTCGGTTACGATGGCAGCAAGTTCGAAAAGTTTCCGTCCGACGGGCGATGTTTTATATTCCAGAACAAAGGGAACGCCCCGGTTCACTGAATTTTGTACGATCTTTTCATCTTCTGGTATGACGATGGATACTTCCTGGCGAAGGCTTTCCTTAATTTTCTCGGCAGTAATACCGACCTGTGGGTTGAACCTGTTCAGAACGAAAATGATGTGGTCGCGAGGTATTCGTACCTGATCGGCCAGATTCAATAACAAGTTACAGTTTTTTATCGAAGGTATCTCCTGGGAGGTTACCAGGATCATGGCATCCATTACATCCATGGCACTCAAGACATATTCGGTCAACGAAGAAGCAGAATCCACCACTACATAAGGGTATAACTTCTTCAAGAAGGTCAGAAGTTTTCCAAATTCCTCACCTTTTACAGAATCCGCGTGTTCAGGGCGGGGTGGTGCTGGTAATATGTGCATCCCTGAGGCCGTATGGGTTACGACTACATCTTTGACAACCTCGGAGTCAAGGTCTTCCACCCGGCTGGTCAGGTCGGTGATGTTGGTTTTACTTTGTTCATTCAGGAAAATGGCAACATCACCAAATTGCAAATTACCATCCACCAAAACGGATTTCTTTTCCGGAGTATTGAGCGCTAAGGCAAGATTCGTCGCCACGGTGGTGGTGCCGACACCACCCTTTGGGCTGAATACCACAATCACCTTTCCCGGCTCTCCGAAACCACCCGACATTGCACCACTCGCACTTACTACACCTGCAGAATATCCGGAGGAAATCTTGCTTTTTTCTTCCCGGGATTTTTCTCCCGCACTCCGGACGGCATTTGTTAGGTCATCCAGTACAAGCGGTTTGGGCAGGAAATCGTAAGCGCCGGCTTTCATGGCTTTCCGCATATATTCCGTGTCATTTTGAACGGAGAGCATGATTACTTGCACAGCCGGCATTTTTCGGTGGAGGATCTCAGTAGCGTTCAATCCATCCATATCCGGCATATTGATATCCATGATAATGACATCCGGATTTAGTTTTTGGGATAAATCTACGGCTTCCTTACCGGTACGCCCGCTTTCGACCACTTCGATACCTTGGTCGAAGGAAAGCATCCGTTTCAGGTTATCCCTGGTTTCAGCAATATCATCAACGATGAGAACCCGGATCTTTTCTGGTCCAGCCATAAAAACTCCGTTTAATTTGTGGGTGCGTTAGCGGATCTACCAGAAGATGGCCAATCCGGATAAGGGATATTTAGCGCTTCTGTTCTAGGCTCTACACCATAGGGCAACTTGGCCGGTAGCTGGATATTCTTTTGATCCATAACGAACTGGAGGGTGACCGGTTGCGTGGAAAGGATCTGAAGATCACCCGCGCTTCGGAGTGCCATCGTGATCTGAACCTTATTGGAAAGCAGATAATTCAGAAGCACAACATCCTGCGGAGTGACAATTAATGAAACGATATCCGGGCTTGCAGCAGCAATTGCTGCAGCATTCTGTGCATTCTGGGTGGCCTCATCAGGTGTGGCATTTTCACCGGCTTTTGGTAGTAGTTCACCAGAAAAATCACCAACCCGTAAAATGGTTGCATCCTGAATGACCGTCTGACAAACCATGCGTGGACGCTGGGCTTCGCTGGGAACCAGGTAGGTAGCCATATTGAGGTTGGGATCAATGGCAGCGTACCCTTGCTTGGAAGGATCTCCGGATGTGTTTATGTTTGCGGAGACTGTGACACCGGTACAGTTTTCATCAGCACAATTCGCCCCAGGAGCCTTTACGATCGCGGTGTAATTGGGGAGTTTTGTTTGAAAATTTGTATCCATATCTAAAAGCATCATGCAACCAATTAGCATCACATGATCACCCATCTGTGGGGCGTAGGAGACAAAGGATTCACGGGTGACCGGAACCGAAAACGCAGTCATCCCGGTCGGAATCCGAAAGGATGCCAGAGAGCCTGTGGGTTGATCGACGACCATACCCTGGGTCAACGGCATGCGCGCTTCAAGATCGATTTTTGCCCGTTTGCCAATCACTTCGTTCATATCCGTGATAAAAGTACCGGTTACCAGTTCTGCCCTGGGGTATGGTACATATGTAAGGACCTGTTCGGTGAACTGGGTACCTTTGGCGATTGTTTGTGTGGTGAAAACAATATCTACCATATCACCGGAAGGGGTGGGCTGTGCCAGCGGTTGAGCCACTCCTGAAGGTTTATTAAAGAATGTGAGGTATACATAAATTGCCCCCACTACGACGATTAACAACACGGCGATTAGAATTATCGTCATGCCTCTTCTTCTTCCTCCTGCAGCCATGTTCACCTCCTTATTGTTGCATGAATCTTAGATTAGATTTAAACTCATTATACGGCAATTGTCAACGAAAATAGACCTTATAGAATTGTAAGGGTGCAAAATTTGTGCCAAACTGATGCAAGACTCAATTTGAAACTTCACATGAATTCATCCGTAGATATTCACGAAATATGTAAGCAGATTAATAAAAAATGGCTATAATGATTTTAAATATTGTGGTTCATCGGATTTCGAAGGAGGAAAAAATGGCTGACATGTACCAACGAGTGACTGGCGAGCGGGATATTTTCAAGCAGCTTCTCAGCAAAGTACCTGGATTCAAAGGTTATGTTGAAAGAGAAACCAGGCGTTCTTCTGATAAACTTTTACGTGAAAGTCTAGCGGATCGTTTTGAAGAACTCTGGCAGCGAATTTCATCCATCCAAAAACAAATGGTTAACGATGGGATGATCGAATATGTTGATGACATGGAGGGGGCATCCATCAAGATCAGGCAATTCATCGACAGAGTACGGAATGCATCGTATGGATATGCGGGTTTGTTTGACGCAATCAAGATCGACCAGGAAGAACTTAGCGAAATATATCGCTACGATATGGCCATGTTCAACCTTGCTGATGAGGTTGGGCGTGCCATTGATAATGTGGAGGTCTCCATTGGTGGTGATGGGTTAAAAGCAGCCATCAATAATTTGGTAAATCTTTCGCAGCAATGTGTGGATACATTCAATAAAAGAGTCGAAGTCATAAAAACTGGCGTTTCCGATGGGGATATAACTACAACCCAGGTTCAGTAAGCGATTTATTAGGATAGGAGAAATAGCATGGCTAATATTTTTGAGGTCATAGAGTACCCTGACGAAATGAAGGACGAAATCGTCCACCGCTTTCCAGAAGAAGGTTATGGTGCGTTTCACATAGGTTCACAGGTGATTGTGCGAGAACCACAAAGAGCAGTGTTCTTTCGGGATGGGAATTCCTTGGATACTTTCGGTCCTGGGCGACATACGATCACCACGGCTAATATCCCTTTACTGATCAACCTTATTGGTAAGGCTTTCAATGATCGCTCTCCGTTCACCGCTGAGGTTTATTTCATCGCGATGAAAGAGTTTGCAGATCAAAAATGGGGCACACCACAACCAATATTGGTGAGTAACCCAGGAATGGGTCTCGGTGTGGCGCTCCTTCAGGGATTTGGTACATACAGCTTTCAGGTAGCCGACCCGCAGCAATTTGTCACCCAGATCGTTGGTGTTCAAGGAACCTACCGGACAACTGAAATTGAAGACCGACTAAGATTAATGTTGGTTTCCAAGCTCCAGGATATTCTGGCGGAAACCGCTAAAACGAAATCCCTGGTCAATATCATTGCACTTACCGAAGAAATTGGAGCCGGCGTTCGAGCAAAAGCCCAGGATGACTTTAAAGCCATTGGTTTAACGCTGAAATCATTCTATATTGGCAATTTGAAACCGTCCGATAAATCAGCGGAAGAGCTACGGGCGATGGGAGTGCTTGATTTGAATACATACACCCAGTTACAAGCCGCAGATGCGATGCGCGAGGCTGCATCCAATCCATCAGGTGGGGCGGGGTTGACTGCTGGCATTGGCGCTGGTATGGGAATTGGAAATGTGTTGGCAAATTCTCTTCAGGGTGTTGGCACGCAGAACCAGAGCCAGGCTGTCAACGGGCAGGCTGCTGCTATCCCTGCAGTTATGACTCCCTCGGAAGCAGCTTCAGTGTTAAAAGTCTCTGAAGAAGACGTGCTTGCTGCGATAAAGGGCGGGCAGCTGAAAGCCAAACAAGTTGGCAGCGCTTACCGGATCAGCAAGGAATCGCTGGAGGATTTCCTGAAGAGTTAAAAGTAAAAACCAACAACCCCCCAATCCAAAAGGATGGGGGGTTAAATTTTGCATGTTATAATTTTTTATTGTTGGTGAAGGTCATCCTATTTCAAGGTGGACCGGATGCGATTACACGAATACCAATCGAAAAGCATTTTTGCACAGCACGGTATTCCAATCCCCAAAGGTAGAGTAGCAAATTCCGCAGGAGAAGTAAAACAGATCGCTGAAGAACTGGGCGGTCGAGTAGTCATTAAAGCTCAGGTTCTGATTGGCGGACGGGGCAAAGCCGGAGGAATACGTTTGGCGAAATCCGTGCAGGAAGCAGAGGAAATTGCCACTCGGATCCTTTCAATGGATCTCAAAGGTTTACCGGTAAGACGGGTGCTGGTGGATGAGATTGTCAGTTTTTCGAAGGAGATCTACCTGGGAATCACCAACGATCGGACAGAGAGGAAGCCGGTAATCATCGCATCGGGAGCGGGGGGGATTGATATTGAAGAGGTTGCAAGGCAATCTCCGGAACGGATCATCAAGATATACCTCGATGCGCCATTTGGATTGCACGATTTCCAGACCCGCGAGCTTGCCATTGGAATCGATCTCCAACGGGAATTATGGAAACCTTTTAATGCAATCGCGAAAGGTTTATGGAAGGCTTTCAAAGAAACTGATGCAGCCATCGCAGAGATAAATCCCCTGGTTGTGGCGTCTTCAGGAGCTCTTATCGCACTGGACGGAAAACTTGTCGTTGATGATAACTCCCTTTTCAGACATCCAGAATTGGTGGAAATACGCGACCTGGATGCGGAGGAACCCGTTGAGGTGGAAGCACGCAAGTATGGGTTATCTTATATAAAATTAGATGGAAATATCGGATGCATGGTAAATGGGGCAGGCCTGGCAATGGCCACTCTGGATATTATCAAGCAGAATGGAGGAGCACCTTCAAATTTCCTGGATATCGGGGGAGGTGCAAGTGCGGATAAAGTTTCCACCGCGCTGCGAATTATCTGCGCGGATTCTCAGGTAAAAGTGATCCTGGTTAATATTTTCGGAGGGATCACACGATGCGATGAAGTTGCCAAGGGTATTCTTACTGCACAAAAGGAAGTCAATAAGAGTATTCCTTTGGTTGTTCGATTGGCTGGGACAAATGCGGATAAAGGTTTAAAACTTTTATCAGGTACAAACATGCATACAGCTGCCAGCATGGAGGAAGCTGCCGGTAAAGCTACCAGAATCGCCGCAGGGGTGAAAAAATGAGCATCCTCATCAATGCAGAAACCCGCGTCCTCGTCCAGGGAATTACCGGGCATGAAGGTTCATTTCATACTGGACAGATGATCGCTGCTGGGACGAATATCGTGGCAGGGGTTACTCCGGGAAGAGGTGGCGAATGGGTATTGGATGGAAAAGTACCGGTTTTTGATTCCGTAAAACAGGCAGTCGAAGTCGCCGGTGTGAATACAGGAGTGATTTTTGTTCCAGCGAGTGCTGCTGCGGATGCCATTTTGGAACAGGCAGAAGCGGTTCTGGAATTGATCATATGTATCACTGAAGGAATACCGGTGAAAGATATGATCCAAACATGCGCCGGGTTAAAGAAAACCCGTTCGAGATTAATAGGGCCAAACAGCCCTGGCGTCATTTCTCCAGGAGAATCTTTGGTTGGTATTATCCCTGCCGGGATAGCAGTTCCAGGGAATATCGGTATTATTTCGAGGTCTGGGACTTTGACTTATGAAGTATTAAATGGCCTTAAATTGGCTGGCAAGGGGGTAAGTACCTGTGTGGGTATTGGTGGGGATGCGATCAAGGGAACCGATTTTGTGGACTTGCTTCGATTATTTGAGGACGATCCACACACAAAATCAGTGATCCTTATTGGCGAAATTGGCGGAATGGACGAGGAACACGCCGCAGAGATGATCATGAATAAATTTTCAAAACCCGTTTTTGGTTTCGTGGCGGGATTGTCGGCTCCTCCAGGAAAAAGAATGGGTCATGCGGGAGCTATCATTGAGGGAGGAAGTGGGGGAGCCAAGGATAAGGTTGAAGCCTTGCTTCAAGCGGGGGTGAAGGTTGCAAGTAGCCCAGCCAAAGTTATTGCCATGATTCAGGATTAAAAAAGACAATTTTCCGAAAAAAAATGTCTTTTTATATCAAGCGATCAATAAGAATTATTTCTTGTGAGTGTCGATATACTTCACTGCATCTGAAACCGTTTTAATTTGCCGCGCATCCTCATCATTAATGGTCAGAGTGAATTTTTCACAAAAACCATCGATCAGGAAAAACTGATCCATGGAATCCGCTTTCAGGTCTTCCACGAAACGGGTTTCCGGGGTAATTTCCTGGACATCAACTTTTAGAACATCCGCGATCACTGCTTTGACTTCTTCCAAAGTGCTTGCCATGGATTGATCCTCCTCGTTATTTTCAGTAATTGTAACCATCAATAACCATCTGTCAAGAACAGGTTATTGGTAGTACTTTGTGTAAAGTGGGCAATAAGATATACTTTTATTTGGTCATTTATTACAACCCCGATAAGCAGGAACAGTTACATGTCCATGGAACAACGAAAAAGCGATCATATCCAGATCAATTTGCAAAAGGATGTTCAAAGCCACCGAAAAACCGGATTGGAAGATTACTCATTTATTCATAATTCCCTGCCAGAAATTGACTTGAAGGACATCAGTTGTAGATGTAACTTTTTGGGTTTCAATGTTGACCTACCGGTAATGATCTCTTCGATGACTGGAGGTACGCAGGATGCGAAAAAGATCAATCAAATTCTGGCAACTACCGCAGAAAAATATGGAATGGCAATGGGATTGGGTTCCATCCGAATCGCATTGGAGGATCCTGACAGACTCGATTCTTTCAAGGTACGAAAAATTGCTCCTTCCATCCCGCTTTTCTCAAATTTAGGCGCGGTTCAACTCAATTACGGCTACACCATCGACCACTGCAAGAAAGCAGTGGAAATTGTAGAAGCAGACGGGTTGATCTTGCACCTCAATAGCCTGCAGGAAGCTCTCCAACCGGAAGGAAACACGAATTTTTCAGGACTTATCAAAAAAATAGAAAAGGTTTGCCGTGCGCTACCTGTCCCTGTCATTGTTAAAGAAATAGGATGGGGGTTATCGGTATCCACAGCGAGAAAGCTGATCGATGCAGGAGTTTCAGCGTTGGATACAGCGGGTGCTGGGGGGACATCCTGGTCGGAGGTGGAAAAATACCGGGTTGCTGATGATGTTCGATCTCAGACTGCGGTGATATTCAATGATTGGGGTATACCCCTGACGGAATCCCTGATTTCGATTAGGCAACTCCAGCCAACTTTTCCATTGATTGCTTCCGGAGGGATTAAGACCGGATTAGACGTTGCAAAGTGCCTTGCATTAGGAGCCGATCTTTGCGGTATCGCGGGAGGATTCTTGAAAGTTGCCTCCAAATCGTTGGAGGAAGCATTTACACATACGGAGATCATTAAAAATCAATTATTAGTGACCATGTTCGCCACTGGTGCAGGTAATATCACTGAATTAAGAAAAATTCGGATCATGAAGAATGACTCAAAATGAGCGATCCTGAATTATTTTCCCGTTACCAGGAAGCAACAATTTCAGTTGTGGACCAAATGATGCTGCAATATTGCCAGGAATTGCTGCCGAGCGAGTACCACAACCAGAAAGCGATCATCAATTACCATTTTAATTGGGACTCGAAGGTCAATGAAAAAACTCGCAAAGGAAAACGACTGCGGCCATTGATTTTATTACTGGCAACTGAATGTGTGGGGGGCAACTCAGTAAAAGCTTTGCCTGCTGCAGCTGCGGTGGAGTTTATTCATAATTTTTCCTTGATCCATGATGATATTGAAGACCACGATGAATACCGTTATGGGAAAGAAACGGTTTGGATGAGGTATGGAGTGGAAATCGCGATTAACGCGGGAGATGCTCTTTTCTCGCTGGCTTTCCTGAGCCTGGGGCAGTTAACGGTTGTGGATAAAAATATTTTGGAATTGTTTGAAATCCTAAGCAGTACTTGTGCCAAGTTGACCGGGGGGCAGGATATGGACCTTGGTTTCGAGAAGGCAGATGTAATTTCCCTGGAAGATTATCTTTTAATGGTGCAAGGGAAAACGGTTTCTTTATTTGAAGCATGTTGCAGTATGGGTTCGATCCTTGGGGGTGGGAGCTTGAACGAACGGCAATCCCTTTCGGGGTTTGGAAAGAAATTGGGACTGGCCTTCCAGATCCGGGATGACTGGCTGGGTCTATGGGGCGACCCGAAAAAAACAGGCAAAAAACGCGCAAGCGATTTATACAAGTCTAAATGGACTTTTCCAATCCTTTATGCTGCCCAAACAGATGCAAGTTATATTGATGAAATACGAAAATATAAAGGAATAATTGACGCAGAGGAGGTCATACAAAAAATAGCAACCACCGGTGCCAATGAATATTCTATTGTATACATTAACAGGTTGTTGGACGAGGCGGTTTCAGAATTGGATAATCTACAGGCAGATACGCAAGCCAACTTGGTATTGAGGTCCTTGATAGAGATTATCCGGAAGGTTTGAGAAATATCCTTGGTGAGAGTTTACAATGCCAACAAAAAATGCTGAAAGCGAATCGGTCTACCGGGTAGCCAGTTTATTGAACGATCAGGATTTGGATATTAAAACCATTGAAGGTGCCACCCGTCAAATGCTGGTTGCGTTTGGGGAAGATCCCTCCCGTGAGGGTTTGCTGCGTACACCAGAAAGAGTATCGAAGATGTACGCAGAATTGCTAGCCGGCTACCGGACCGATCCATATAAGATGCTAAATGATGCGATTTTTGAGATCCAATATGACGAGATGGTGATTGTGCGTGATATCGAATTCTACAGCTTGTGCGAACACCACATGCTCCCATTCGTAGGAAGAGCACACGTTGCTTATATGCCCAAAGGCAGGGTGATCGGTTTATCCAAGATACCCAGAATTGTGGATATGTTCGCTCGGCGCCTTCAAGTGCAGGAGCGGATGACCACCCAGGTGGCGGAATTTATCAACGAGTTATTGAACCCGTCGGGCGTGGCAGTTGTGCTGGAAGCCCTTCACCTGTGCTCAATGATCCGAGGGGTTAAGAAACATGATTCCAGGATGACCACATCTGCAATGCTTGGCAGCTTCCGAACTGATATGGCGCGACGGATGGAATTTCTGGATAATATTTCCCGGAACGCGGAATCGCTGCATTTCTAAATATTGGCATTTAAATCGATATCAGGACGCGCCTTCCAAAAGGTGCGTCTTTTCAATTCTTTGGAAATTTCAAGAATACTTTTCCCGCTCTTTTCTTCGATTAGGGTCGGGAATAATTCAGCCAATGGGACGGCCAAATAGACCCTGTTCCAGATGTTCGGGTCAACGACAACTTGATCAATAACGGTGATATCCAGGTCAATTGTTCGCGGAGAATTTTTATCCGGAGTTCGAATTCGTCCAAGGGACCTTTCCAGCTTCCTAATATAACCATACTTCAATTCTTCTGCTGATTTTTCAGTCCAAAATACAGCAGCCGCGTTGAGAAAGTTTGGACCTGTTGAACCATCAGAAACCGTCTCAATAACAGAAGAAAAATCGGCTTGACCAAAATTCTTTCGCAATTCCGATGAAGCGGATAAAAGACTGACTTGCGGATTAATATTTGAGCCGAGCGAAAGGAAAATTCTAAGGAGCATCGGGAATATTACGGCCGTTCGATCTCCACACCTACAGAACGGGAAAAACGCACCGCGCCAGGCTTTTCCACCCGTACTTTTACTTTTTGAACCCGATCTTCTGCCAGTAGTAAACCTGAAATATCTTCTGCGAGGGCTTCAACTGTGAAGCGATGAACTTTTTCTACATGGGTGATTACTTTCTTGGTCATGCTGCGATAATTGACACAATCTGCGATGGAATCACTTTTCGATGCATCCTTGATATCCGTAAAGATCACGATATTAATTACGATATCCTGCGGTTGAGCACGCTCCTGTTCGGAGATCCCAATTACGCTCCTAACTAAAAGATCCTTTATAAATATCTGGTCCATTTTTATCCTTTCAAACGAGATGCCTTCCACCATCCAGGTGAATGAAATCACCAGTGATGTAATCCGGACCCTGGAGAAGAAATTGGACTGTTTTGAAAACTTCATCCATCGTTGCGGTTCTGCCAAACGGAACAGCATTCAGCATTTTTTCCGGGGGAGTGCCGTCGCTGGGGGGAAGGATGGCTCCGAACGCGATACCATTGACTGTAACTCGCGGTGCGAGGGACAACGCCAATGCTTTCGTCATTGCTGCCAGCCCAGCCTTACTGATGGTATAGGGAAAGTGATCGGTTTGAGGATGAAACGCCCTCCAATCCAAAATATTAATGATTTTCGCATGCGCTTCTGGTGAAAGGCGTTTTACGAACCATTGGGAAACAAGAAATGGCGCGGTTAAATTCACCGTGAGGTGCCGATCCCAATCAGCAAGGGTTGTATCTTGAAAGGTTTGAGATTCAAAAATGGCAGCATTGTTGATCAAATAATTGATCTCCAAGTCGTCGGGTATCCTGGCAAAATCAGTCTCGAGGTTAGCCAAATTGGAGAAATCAGATTTTATGATAAAGGCTTTTTGGCCGAATTTCTGAATCTCCTCGGCTAATTGAACAGATTCTATGTCTGAGTTGCTGTGGTGGATGACAATATCAAATCCACAAGAGGAAAGGTAAAGGCAAATTTCCCTGCCTATGCGTCTTGCCCCACCGGTGATTAGAACTGTTCCGAGCATAATGTTTTCCTAGCATATTTGATGTTAGTTGATAAAAACCATAGTGTCAAACAATTGTATTAGGATTTATTAATTCATAATCGTAATTGAAAGAAGTTGCGATAAACTTCGAAACGAGAGGTAAATTACGTGAAATCAAATAATTGGATTGTCTTGATTCCGGTTTTTCTGGCAATCATTTTAGCGGTTCTTACTGGTTGTATGCCAACCGTAAGAGACGAGTTTAAAGCGGAGACAAAACCTAGCACTGAGGAGATTGATGTATACCTGACTCTCCAGGCTCAGGCAACGCCAATTCCCACGGTTACACGTGATTTGATCCTCGAGCAAACACAAACAGCGAAAACTGAAAACCCGGAATGGGTCCACATGGTTGCTACAGATCCCTCCACCTTCGAAATGGCTTCCGGTCAATATCAACTGGTGGAGAAAATGGCGTTTTGCTGCGAAGAGTGCCGCCTCTTAACCCGTTATTGAAAAATCCGGAAGCGGAGTGGGGGAATAAAATCCGATTTGTGTACCTGAATGTGGATGATCCTTTGAATACAGCCAATTTACAGCGCTTATCCCAGTTTCGAATTGTTCCGGAGCTCATCCTGCTTGATGGAAACGGTACTGTGAATAAAGATTGGGTAGGACCACCTTCAAGGGAAGACCTGGTCGCAGAATTCGAAAAACTCCCCGGATATTGACAAATTAGATATAAAAGGTTATATATCGATCTACCCCACCCCATAGGGGGGGGTAGATAAGGAAGTCCATGCGTTCCGAAGAGACGATTGACAGACTGAAAAATGTAGAGGGACATATCCGGGGGATCCAAAAGATGGTCCTCGATGATGCCTATTGTATAGATATCATTCAACAAATCCAGGCAGTTCAGGCTGCATTGAATAAGGTCAATGGGATGATATTGGAAGGTCACCTGAATAGCTGCCTGATCACTGCAATTCGTGGAGATGACCCTGCCGAAAGGGAAAGGGTTCTCAAAGAAATATCTGATATGTTCAATACTTCTCAAAAAAGATAAGGAGAGAAAATGGAAAAAATGACTTTGTACGTACCTGGCATAAATTGCATGCATTGTATCCATACCATTTCTACAGAACTTATGGAATTGGAAGGTGTGGAAAATGTGCAAGCAGACCCGGAAACGAAGTTGGTAAACGTGGATTATGAGGCACCTGCGACGATAGAAAAGGTTAAGGATTTATTGATAGAAATTAATTATCCTGCTGCAGAATAGCTTTATTGATGAATCCATCGCGAAATTTGATTTAAAGAATTGAAGATAATGAAATGACCGAAACAAAACAGATAATTCTCCCTGTAACAGGCATGACCTGCGCCAACTGTGTTTCGACTGTGGAACGGAGCTTGAAGAAACTTAATGGTGTGGAGCAAGTATCGGTGAATTTGTCTTCAGAACGGGCAACCGTGGAATATCAACCGGAGTTGGTGGGGATTACTGAAGTGGTCGGAAAGATCCGCAAAGCGGGGTATGGAGTGGCTGAAGGTGAGGCGGAATTGATTCTCTCCCGGGCGATCGATTCAAATGATGCCCGGGTGATGGAAAAATCATTGAATTCCATCGAAGGAATCACCACATCAAATGTGAACATCACCAGCAGCAAGGTTTCGGTTAAATACATACCGACGCTTGTAAGTCAATCGGAAATCCGCAAGAGATTATCTGATCTCGGCTTCCAGATTATGGAAACGGACGCAGATGATGTAGACGCGGAGGCAATCGCCCACGAGCGGGAGATAGCGCATCAGCGGAAGCTCCTGGTAACCGGGCTGGTTTTCACGATCCCTCTTTTCATCATTTCCATGATGAATGACCTGGATCTTCTGCCTGTGTCGATCCAGCAAGCTTCATGGTTGAACTGGTTAATGCTGGCGTTGGCGACGCCTGTTCAGTTTTATGTCGGTGCAGATTACTATACGGGTGCATTTAAGTCGCTTCGGAATCGATCGGCCAACATGGATGTTCTTATCGCCCTTGGTTCCTCAGTTGCATATTTCTACTCGGTTTTTATAACCTTCGGATTCCTGGACAGCCACGTCTATTTTGAAACTTCGGCTATGATCATCACCCTTATTCGCCTTGGTAAATACCTGGAGGCGAAAGCTAAAGGCCGCACAAGCGAAGCGGTTCAAAAACTTGTGAGCCTGCAGGCGAGAACCGCCAGGGTTATACGCGACGGGCGGGAATTGGAAATTAAGACTGAGGAAGTCCTGATTGGGGATGTGGTCATGGTGAAGCCTGGTGAAAAGATACCAGTTGATGGTGTGATCATCTCCGGACGCACAACCCTGGATGAATCGATGTTGACTGGAGAATCCATCCCAGTTGAAAAGATGCAGGGTGATCCGGTTATCGGGTCCACTTTGAATAAAACCGGATTGATCCAGTTCGAAGCAACCAGAATTGGAAAAGATACCACCCTCTCGCAGATCGTCCGGCTTGTAGAAGAAGCGCAGGGGAGCAAAGCGCCTATTCAGAAATTAGCTGACCAGGTCTCCGAATACTTTGTACCTGCGGTTATCTTGATTGCGATCGGCACCTTCCTTTACTGGTTTTTTGTTCAACCAGCAGGGATGGCAGGGATGGAAAATTCCGCTTTTACCTCCGCACTGATCAATATGGTGGCTGTCCTGGTCATTGCCTGCCCATGCGCGATGGGTCTGGCTACACCCACCGCCATCATGGTCGGAACCGGGCGTGGGGCGGAAATGGGAATTCTGATCCGTTCGGGGGAAGCGCTGCAGTTGGCGGGTTCCGCAGATACTATTGTGTTGGATAAAACTGGCACGATTACACTTGGGCAACCAGTTGTAACCGACTTGATCCCCCTGGAACGAACCTTCTCCCGTGAAGAGATCCTTAAATTAACAGCCAGCGTCGAGAAGGGTAGCGAACATCCCCTTGGAGAAGCCCTTGTTGCCGAAGCAGGAAAATTCGATCTGGAACTGGAAGATCCCAAAGGTTTTCGATCCATCGCCGGCATGGGTGTCACCGCGGAAGTAGATGGGAAAAAGTTAGATGTGGGTAATGTCAAGTTTCTCAGAGAATTGGTGGATCGAAGCACGCAAGCCCAAATAGAGATTGCCAGGCTTCAATCCGAGGCCAAATCAACCATTTTGGTGGCTATAGATGGTGTTCTGGCAGGTTTGATTGGAGTGGCGGATGAAGTTAAACCTGATTCATCTGAGGCCATCGCTGAGCTCAAAAAATTGAAATTATCCGTCGTAATGCTTACCGGAGACAATAACGTCACAGCTCTAGAAATTGCCAAAAAGGTGAATATTCTCGAGGTCATTTCGGATGTACTCCCAGATGGGAAGAATAAAGAGATTAAATCGATCCAAAACCAAAAGCGGACGGTGATCATGGTGGGAGATGGGATCAATGATGCACCTGCGCTGGCGCAGGCCGATGTGGGAATTGCCATCGGAACAGGTACAGAAGTGGCGATCGCATCCGCTTCGATCACCTTGCTTAGTGGAAGCTTGAAAAGTGTTCCCCGGGCAATCATACTCTCTAGAAAAACCATGCGAGTGATAAAAGAAAATCTTTTCTGGGCGTTCATTTATAACATCATCCTTATCCCCGTCGCAGCCATGGGAAACCTAAACCCGGTGCTTGCTGCAGCCGCAATGGCTTTCAGCAGCGTCTTCGTGGTCACGAACAGCCTCCGGTTGCGAAAAATTAAACTGCAATAAGTTGAGAAGTTGGGAACACCACCCGGAGGGGCTGTTTTTCTTTTTAAAAATCCGGCATGGTACAATATTTTTTATAAATTCCAAACTGAGGCGATCATGAACACATTGCAGGAAAAAGCCATCAATACAATTAGGTTCCTTTCTGCCGACGGGGTTCAACGGGCAAATTCAGGACATCCCGGGCTCCCGATGGGTGCTGCTGCAATGGCTTACACCATTTGGACAAGGCATCTTCGTTTCAATCCCCGCAACCCGAAGTGGTTCAACCGGGATCGTTTCGTTCTTTCCGGCGGGCATGGATCGATGTTGCTTTACAGTCTATTGCATCTTTTTGGATACGATTTGAGTTTGGATGATCTGATGAGGTTTCGACAGATCGACAGCATCACACCCGGACATCCGGAATTTGGTCTTACCCCCGGTGTGGAGATCACTACCGGTCCACTCGGACAGGGTTTTGCGAATGGGGTAGGGATGGCTGTAGCCGAAGCGCAGCTGGCTGCACAATATAATCGTCCAGGTTTTGACATCATAGAGCATTATGTATATGCAATCGTTACTGATGGAGACCTTATGGAAGGAGTAGCTTCCGAAGCAGCATCCTTTGCCGGGCATCAGCAATTACGAAAACTTATTTACTTATATGACGATAACCGAATAACCATTGATGGTTCCACCGATCTGGCATTTACGGAAAATAGAAAAGTAAGATTCGATGCCTATGGATGGCATACTCTGGTAGTTGAAGATGGTAACGATGTCGAAAAGATAGATGCTGCCATCAAATCCGCAAAAAAGGATCCCAGACCTTCTTTGATCCTTTGCAGAACGCATATCGGTTACGGGTTACCGACTCGTCAGGATACTGCCAAGGCTCATGGAGAGCCTCCCGGAGCGGAGGAGCTGAAAGCGGCAAAGGAAAAAATTAAATGGCCACTGGAACCTGAATTTTTCATTCCTGAAGACGCCAGGAAATTATTCCAGGGTTACGTGGAAAATGGTCGATCGCTGGAACTAGCATGGGAAGATAAACGGACCCGGTACGCAAAAGAATTTCCGAACGAGGCTGGTGAACTGGAAAGACGGATCAAGGGTGCTTTGCCGGGGGAATGGGATAAAACCCTTCCAGATTATCCGGCAGATCAGAAAGGTATCGCCACCAGGGTTGCCTCAGGGAAAGCGATCAATGCTTTGGCTGAAGTCTTGCCGGAATTAACCGGCGGTTCAGCGGACCTTGCGCCTTCGAACAATACCTGGATTCAATCCAGCCAGGCTTTTCAAACAGAAATGCCCATGGGTCGAAATTTCCATTTCGGAGTCCGGGAACATGGAATGGCCGCGATTATCAACGGGATGGTAGTGCATGGTGGACTGATTCCCTACGGAGCCACTTTCCTGGTTTTTTCAGATTACATGCGCGGCGCGATCCGCGTGGCAGCGCTTTCCCATATCCCAAGCATCTGGGTATTCACCCATGATAGTATCGGTTTGGGGGAAGATGGCCCTACGCACCAACCTGTGGAGCATATCGCCGCACTACGTGCGATACCCAACCTGTCTGTTATCCGTCCTTGTGATGCCAATGAGACTGTGGAAGCTTGGAAGGCAGCGATTCAAAATCGACATAACCCCACTGCCATTTTACTCACCCGGCAGGCTTGCCCCGTATTTGACAGAAAACAAACTTCCAATGCCAATCTATTGCAACGCGGCGCTTACGTACTCACTGATCTGGGAAATAATAAACCTGAGATCATCCTGATCGCTTCCGGGTCAGAGGTCAGCCTGATCCTGAATGCAGGTGAGGTGTTGATGGCGAGAGGGATCTCATCAAGAATCGTTTCCTTCCCGAGCTGGGATTTATTCGAAAAAATGGATTCGGAATATAGCGATACTATTTTTCCAAAAGATATTAAGTCACGCATCGCCGTAGAAGCCGGGATTGGCCAGGGATGGGAGAAGTATGTAGGGGATTCCGGAAAAATCATCTGCATGCAGGGATTCGGTGCTTCAGCACCATACCAGACTCTGATGAGCCGGTTTGGGTTCACAGTAGATAATATCGTCTCAACCGCGTTGCAGTTGCTAAACAAATAAAGGGAAATGAAATGCGAATAGCTGTGGCTTGTGATCACGCAGGATACCCACTAAAAAAAAGAACCATTGAAAAATTAATGGAACTTTACCAGGTGGTCATTGACCTTGGAACGGATAGTCAGCTGCCTGTGGACTTTCCGGATTACGCGGAAAAAGCAGGTCGTGCGATTCAATCTGGCGATGCGGACCGGGCAATCGTGATCTGCGGATCAGGGGTAGGAGCTTGTATCGCGGCAAATAAGCTTAAGGGGGTGTACGCAGGACTTTGCCACGATACCTATTCTGCGCATCAAGGAGTAGAGCATGATCAGATGAACACTTTGTGTCTTGGGGCACGGGTGGTAGGTGAAGAAACCGCGATCGAGATCGTGGTTTCTTTTGTAAATGCAAGTTTTATCGATGACGAACGCTTTACCCGCAGGGTTAACAAGATCAAACGGTTGGAGCAAATTGGGTAGAACTATGAATCCACTTCAAAAGCTTAATAAATTTGGGCAATCTGTTTGGTATGACAACATTCAACGTAAATTGATCCGTAACGGTGAATTGGAGGAAATGATTCGAAAAGGAGAAATCCGGGGAATAACCTCCAACCCTTCTATATTCAACGCAGCAATCAGCAAATCCAACGATTATGATCCCGTTTTACAACCGCTTGCCTGGGCTGGGTGGAGTTCAGATGCAATTTTTTGGCAGCTGGCGGTTGATGACATAAAAGCAATTGCGGATCTTTTTCAAGATCTTTACCTTGAATCTGGCAAAAGCGACGGTTTTGTCAGCTTGGAGGTTAATCCACTTCTTGCGTTTGATAGCGAAAAAACCCTGGCAGACGCCAAAACACTTTGGAGCCGGGTAAGCACGCCTAATCTCATGATCAAAATTCCGGCAACAAAGGAAGGTGTAGTTGCGATCCGCAAAGCGATAGCTGCCGGGATAAACGTAAATGCCACCCTGATATTCTCATTGGATCGTTATGCCGCAGTGATCGATGCATATCTAAGCGGCCTTGAAGATAGGCTGAAAGAAGGGAAGGAGATTGACGAAATATCTTCAGTGGCTTCTTTCTTCATTTCAAGAGTCGATACCAAAATAGATGGTTTTCTACAGCGAATGGTAAACGGAGGGGAGATCGAAGAGAAAGACGCAGCCAAACTACAGGGCAAGGCTGCGATCGCAAATGCCCGGTTAGCCTACCAGCTTTTTGCTGATACGATCCAATCTTCAAGGTTTCGCACTCTTAAAGAAAAGGGAGCCAAATCGCAGCGACCGCTGTGGGCTTCCACAAGCACAAAGAATCCGAACTATCGAGATGTAATCTACATCGAAGAATTAATCGGTAGAGATTCAGTAAATACCATTCCACCATCCACCCTGGCTGCATTCAGAGACCACGGCAAAGTCGAAAAGAGAATCGATTCAGACTTGCACCAGGCGGAGGAGGTTATCCGTGATCTGGCAGATATTGGAATCGAAATAGATTCCGTAACCAGCCAACTGGAAGTTGAAGGCGTACAAGCGTTCATTGATGCCTATAAAGAATTGATCGGAAGCATTCAAACAAAAGTGCTGGATTATCAAAAGGGCATTCGTTCCCTCGAAAAGCTATACCAGGCTTCGCTGGCAAGGATGGCTGATAAAAAGATCATAGACTGCCTTTATTCCGGTGATCCTTCTGCCTGGGTGAAAGATGAAGTGGGGCAGAATGAGTTCCGGAACCGGTTGGGTTGGCTAAACGCTCCTACCCGGTATCAGGAGCAATTGAAATTTTTCGACGATTTCCGGCAGGAGCTACTGGACGCTGGATTTAAGAAAATACTTGTAATCGGGATGGGAGGCTCGGCATTAGCCCCCGAGGTTTTCAGTCATTTATCCAAGCACTTGAATGGTGAACACCGGTATGGATTGGATCTTGGGATTCTGGATTCAACCGATCCGATTTCTGTCAAACATGCTTCTGATGAATTCCCGGTAAAGAATTCCTTCTATCTCATCTCCAGTAAATCCGGCACTACCGCTGAGATCAATGCGAATTTCCGGTACTTTTGGAATTTAGCAGAGAAAGAATTTCAGGATCAAGCTGGTTCCCGTTTTGCCGCGATCACAGATCCGGGAACAGCACTCGAGAAATTGGCCAAAGATAGAAATTTCAGGATGGTTTTTCCCGGTGATCCTGAAGTGGGAGGAAGGTTCTCAGCTCTGACGCCATTTGGACTTGTGCCTGCGGCATTAATGGAACTTGATATTCGGGAAATCTTGTCCTTGGCGGATGAAATGGTACGATCATGCTTACCAGGAACGGTTGCTGAAAAAAATCCAGGCCTTGCTTTGGGAACGCTCATCGGGACCGCAGCCAGTGCTGGGAGAGATAAGCTGACGTTGATCACAGACGCGGAGATGGAAAGCTTTGGTTCCTGGCTGGAGCAATTAATTGCAGAAAGTACTGGAAAGCAGGGAAAAGGGATCCTGCCTGTCGATCAGGAACCGGAAATTCACCCACTAAAATACGGGACTGATCGTTTGTTTGTCTACATCCGCCTTAATGGAAGTAAAGACCGAAGAGTGGAGGACCTTATTAGCGCAGGCCATCCGTGTTTTGTTTTACCGATGGAGAACATCCGCTCGATAGGCGCAGAAATGTATAGATGGGAGGTAGCTACAACGGTCGCATGCGCCGTTCTGGAAGTGAATCCATTCGACCAACCTGATGTGCAGGAAAGCAAAACCATCACCAATCGGATGATCCAGGAATTTAAAGAAAGTGGTACTCTGCCTCGAGATTCAGCAATATGGCAATCACTTGGGATCAATGTTTACGGAAGGGGATCTTCGATTCACGGAAAAAATCTCCAGGAAGTTATTTGGGATTTCCTGGCTGGGGCAAAAAAGGGAAATTATGTTTCACTAATAACCTTCAATCCCCGTAATGGAGAGATGGTTAACGAATTCCAGCTTCTGCGGAAAAAAGTGCTTGATAAAACTGGGCTGGCTGTTACCTTGGGGTTTGGACCCAGGTACCTGCACTCTACCGGGCAATATCACAAGGGAGGCCTCAATTCTGGGTATTTCCTGATATTCGCAAAGCCCAATGAAGAAGGTATTGATGTCCCCGGAGAATCAATTTCTTTTGGGATTCTGGAATATGCGCAAGCGCTTGGCGATTTTGAAGCGTTAAAAGGTAAAGGAAGAAAGGTCTTATTGATTCAAATCGCACCGAGCAAGTTAAAGGATATGTTGTGATGAATCGACTTGATGAGTTTTCAGCTAACCGTTCCAGGATGAACGATCGAATAAGAGAGCTTCATCACCAAGGAATCAATCGTTTCTTTAACCTGGACACCGCAGCTTATCGGGATGGCGCGTTACCCGGAAAAACAAAAGAGCTATTAGGGCTGGTTGCTTCGATGGTACTGCGGTGCAATGATTGCATTGATTACCATATTCAGCAATGCGTTGCTGTTGGCTGGAGTGATGAGGAAATCACGGAAGCATTCAATATTGGATTGGTCGTCGGGGGCAGTATTGTCATCCCCCATCTTAGGCATGCCGTGGAAACCCTGGATCTTGTTCGGGGCAGGAATGTTGATGGCTCGATTCTAATAAACTAAACCCCTGGTGGTTTGATCGCCAGGGCGAGCGAGCCTAACACGCCAGCCTGATTGCCAAGCAGCGGTGCGACAATATAATCATCAATTCCCGTAGTAATCAAATCGGAACGAACATACCCATTTAAAGACCCCTGAACCAGCTTTCGGATCTTGGGGAGCAATGAGGGCTGCTGCATTACACCACCACCCAAAATGATACGCTGAGGGCTGAGAATGGTTACGACCGAATGCAATGCTCTGGAAATATAGTTTGCCTCCAAATCCCACGCTGGATGACCATTTGGGATTTTCTCGGGTTCCGATTTCCACCTGGCATGCAACGAAGGACCATTCGCCAGGCCTTCAAAACAATCGTTGTGATATGGGCATACCCCCGGAAATGGATCTTCTGAAAAATCATGGGTTACGATCATATGACCCATTTCGGGATGTACTAGGCCATGGAGTGGAATGCCATTAATGATCGCTCCTCCGCCAACACCGGTGCCGATCGTAAAATAAACGATAGACAGCAACCCACGTCCGGCACCCCAAAGATACTCTCCATAAGCAGCTGCGTTGACGTCAGTATCAATCGTGCACTCACATTTCAAATGAAGGTGAAGGTATTCCGGAATATCGGTATCAGGCCAACCTATTTTGGGTGTCGAGGTAATGTGGCCAAAGGAGCTGGAGCGGGGATCAAGATCGAGGGGTCCAAAGCTACCAATGCCAATTCTTAGGATCTCTTTTTCATGCTTCCTGGATTGCTCCTGGAAGAATTGCACCACCTGCGGTAATGTTTCTTCCGGAGAGCGGGTTTCTATTCGCCGTTCAGCGATAAGATTTCCCGAGTCTTTTCCTACTCCGCATATAAATTTTGTTCCCCCGGCTTCCACCGCGCCAAATAGGTCCATACGTCCTCGATAATGAAATTAATTTCCTTAATAGAATAACATGAATTTCTCTCTTCCAAAAGGAAAACTCCCAGCATCGTGCCGGGATTCGAAATTGTAGGGATAGAAACAGGTTGAGATTCTGAATTCAGAAGTAGTAATAAAATTACCCGTATAAACCCCATTCGGGGGGGGCACCACCCTCCATCATCGAGAAATCCCAGGGATCGAAAGATAAATCCATATGGGTTTCCCTTTTCAGGGTCTCCTCTGCTTTCAGCCGGGTTTGCTCGAGCATTTCCGGGCCATAAGGGCAGAATGGGGTTGTGAGGATCATTTTAATCATCGCGTTATTCTCTGTGATCGTCACATTGCGAACAAGACCTAGCTGGATAATATCGTAGCCGAGTTCCGGATCTTTAATTTCGCGCAGTGCTTCGCGTAAATTGTCGCATAGATCGGGATAGTCGGTCTGTCCATCCCAAATAAGCGGTTGGCTAAATGAATTGTCACTCATGCTGATATGCTCCCGTGATCGATGGCGGGTATGACATAGGTGCACCGATTATCTCCGGAGAGGATGCATTTTACCTTTTGGATCGGGATATCCAGAAGGTTTGAGATCAGTGTTTGATCCACCGAGCAGACTTCCGGATGCGCTTTCCCGATCTGATAATAGGGGCAGGTAACTTCATGTATGTGGATCTGCTCACCGCGAGTTTCCCAATCCATGGTGAACCCTTCTTCAGCGAGAAGGGATTGCAGCAGGAAAAGTCGTTCTTCTGTGTTCTTTCCCTCCGCAAGCGGTGAATATTCATCAGCCAGGTCAGTAGCCATGCTCGTGAAAAGCTGATTTACCTGGTTTTCCGGAAATGTATTCTTGATTTGGTCCAGCAGCCGGTTGGTCAACCGCAAATATCGGCTGGGGAATCTCTCCAGGCCTTTTTCAGTCAGGTAATAGACCAGGCGTGGGCGACCAACCCCATGACGAACCTCCTCAACCGCCAGCAATCCTTCTGCCTGCAAGCTAGCAATATGATGGCGAACTGAGATGGTATTGATCCCCACAGCCTCTGCGAGTTCGGTAACCGTGGAGCGGGGATGGTTCCTTAATGTTTGGAGTATTCGGTCTCTAGTGCTTGCCATTAACCCTTTGATCTCTTTTCTAATAAAAGTATACCATGTTCGAAAGGGATTAGTCAATAATTATGATAAATATTATAAATATTGACAATCAGAGATGGGCATGGTAAAATCAGACGTTACAACCGTAATATCATTATCGAGCAAGGAATTAGACGGATGAGTAAGCTTGAAATACGCAATCTTCACGTTTCGATTGAAGGAAAAGAGATACTTAAAGGTTTAAACCTGACCATTCCACAAGGTCAGGTTCATGCCATTATGGGTCCAAATGGAACTGGAAAATCAACCCTTGCCTACGCACTGATGGGGCATCCTTCTTACGAGGTCACAGAGGGCGAGATCTGCTTTAAAGGGCAAGACCTGCTCGAAATGTCCCCGGATGAGCGCTCTCGTTTCGGGTTGTTTCTCGCGTTTCAGTATCCTCAATCTATTCCCGGGGTGACAGTGGCAAATTTTCTTCGCACTGCGATGAATTCACGACGGCGTGCAGAAAACCCACAGGATAAGGGTATTCCCATCCCTGAATTCCGTAAAATGTTAAAAGAATTAATGGACTCGCTCCAGATGGACTCCGCGTTCGCAGGTAGATATCTCAATGAGGGTTTCTCAGGTGGAGAGAAAAAACGGGCTGAAGTTCTGCAAATGGCAATGCTAAAACCTGAGATAGCCATTCTTGATGAAACTGACTCCGGGTTGGATATTGACGCTCTGAGGATCGTATCTGAAGGAGTAAATTCCCTGCGAAATCCCGAATTAGGTGTACTAGTCATTACACATTACCAACGTATCTTGAATTACATCCGACCGGATGTGGTGCATGTCATGATGGATGGAAAAGTGGTTGAAACAGGTGGCCCCGATTTGGCCCTCCATCTTGAGGAACATGGTTACGACTGGGTTCGCGAAAAGCTTGAAAACGAAAAATAAACCGGGCATCCATGACCGAAACCAATAGCGCTGATTTCCTGGATAAATTTGGTGATTACAAGTACGGATTCAAGGACCCGGAAAATTATGTGTTTAAGTCGCGTAAAGGTTTGGATAAGGAGATCGTACAAAAGATCTCTGAAATGAAAGGCGAGCCGGAGTGGATGTTAAAATATCGCCTTAAAGCGCTAGATCATTACATTAAGCGGCCGATGCCGAATTGGGGAGCCGATCTTTCTGGCCTGGATCTAAACGATATCTACTATTATGTAAAACCTACCGAGGAACAAAGCCAATCTTGGGATGATGTACCAGAGACGATAAAAAACACCTTCGATAAACTAGGTATCCCTGAAGCCGAGCGAAAATTCCTGGCAGGCGTTGGCGCGCAATATGAATCCGAAATGATCTATCACAATTTGCTGGAACACCTGGAAAAACAGGGAGTAATTTTTCTTAGTATTGAAGAAGGATTACGGCAGCACCCGGACCTCTTTAAAGAGTATTTCGGCACAGTCATTCCAATTGAAGATAATAAATTTGCGGCACTCAATAGCGCGGTATGGTCGGGTGGTTCCTTTGTTTATATCCCCAAAGGTGTAAAAGTTGACCTTCCTCTACAGGCATATTTTCGATTGAATGTAGCGAATATTGGTCAATTCGAGCGCAGCCTAATAATCGCTGATGAAGGTGCACAGGTACACTATGTCGAAGGTTGCACGGCACCAAAATACACCACCAATTCATTTCATTCCGGTGTGATCGAGATACTCGTCAAACGCGGTGCCAGGGTCCGCTACACCACTATCCAGAATTGGTCCACAAATGTTTACAACCTGGTAACCCAGAGAGCGAAGGTTTTTCAGGAAGGTACCATGGAATGGGTGGATTCCAACCTCGGATCAAAAGTAACCATGAAATACCCATCCTGCTATCTCCTGGAACCTGGCGCGCACGGGGAAATACTTTCCATGGCTTTTGCAGGCGCCGGCCAGATTCAAGATGCTGGCGGCAAGGTGATCCATTTTGCACCGCGTACGAGCAGCAAGATAACATCAAAATCGATCAGTAAAAATGGAGGCAGAGCTTCCTATAGGGGTTTATTAAAAGTTTATCCTGGGGCAAAAGGCAGCAAGTCGAACGTAGTATGCGATGCTCTTCTGTTGGATCCAGCCTCAAGGTCGGACACATATCCAACTATCGAGGTGGACGAGCAGGATGTAACCATCGGTCATGAAGCTACGGTATCGAGGGTTGGTGAAGAGCAGCTCTTTTACCTGATGAGCAGAGGTCTGACCCAAGAAGATGCCACCACCATGGTCGTTTCGGGTTTCATTGAGCCGCTGGTAAAAGAATTACCGATGGAATACGCAGTTGAAATGAATAGATTGATCCAACTTCAAATGGCTGGCTCTGTTGGGTAAGGTGGGGAAGAATATGACAGAAAAGCGAAGGGTGATCATCCGTCCCGGCGAAAAGCCGGTTGAAGAAAAAAAGAAATTCCTTTTTGGAAAGGAATTTCTCCGTAAGGAGGGATTATCACCCGCAGTCCAGGAATACCGGCAACGTGCCTGGGATGCATACGAACGTTTGGAGTTCCCTGATCAAAATTCCGAATCATGGCGGCGGAGCAATCTGAGGGATTTTCAACCGGCCTTGTATAAATCTATCTCTGTTCCTGTTGGGAAGGATTTGAAATCCTTGCTCCCAGATAATAATTTGGATGGAATCCTGGGCAGGATGGAAATTTCCGAGAATGGTTCGGTATGCGTGTTTCAGGAAGGGTTACAGAAGAGCGGGATTGAATTCAGCACGCTTCCTGAAGTGGAGCGCCTGCAATCCCTCGCGCTGGATGAAATCCTAGGGAAAATCATTGATTCAGCTGAAAATATATTCACTGCCATGGCGGGTTCGTTTGCTCAGTACGGGGCATTCGTAAGGGTACCGGGCGGGTTGATTCTGGATCAACCCTTGGTAATAAAAATGAAGGTTGAAGGACAGGGAAAGGCGTTTTTCTCCCACCACTTGATCCGGATAGGGCAGGGAAGCCAAGCAGTGGTAATCCTTGAAAATCTTGGCGAAACAGGTCATGGCGGCGATTGCTTTCATTCCGGGATCGTCGAAATCATCCTCGAAGAAGGCGCGAAATTAACCTTTGTAGAACTGCAATCTTTGAACTTGGAAACCTGGAACTTTGGATTTACAAAAGTTCGCTTCGATAAGGGTGCCAACCTGGATTGGGTAATTGGCACAACTGGCGGGAAATTTTCCAAGGTTTTTTCCCAGATGCAATTATCTGGGGAAGGCAGCATCGGCAAAGCATCGGGGTTTTACTTTGCGGATCGAAGTCAGCTAATCGACCATGAAACCCTCCAGGATCATCTTGCCCCGAACACTACGAGCGATTTATTATTCAAAGGTGCTTTGAAGGATGAGAGCAGATCGGTGTGGAGAGGAATGATCCATGTCGCTCCGGAGGCGAAAAAAACTGATGGATACCAGGCGAATCGCAATTTAATCCTCAGTGATGCCGCGCGAGCCGACTCCATCCCTGGATTGGAGATCCTTACAGATGACGTTCGCTGTACCCATGGTGCAACGGTGGGAAAGATCGACCAGGACCAGATGTTTTACCTGGAAAGCAGGGGAATTCCAAAAGCGGAAGCTGAGAAATTGATCGTGGAAGGTTTCTTTGAATCCGTATTAGCGCGCATCCCCCTTATAGAAATCCGGGAACGATTTAAACAGTTCATCCTGCACAAAATGAACGGATAATTAATCTCCAAAATTTGTTGAGCAAGACCAACCATGCTAAAATAATTTTTCACAAAATTGATATTTTCGACGGAGAAATCTATGTCAGACGTTTCATTTATGAAAGACCCGGGACCAGAGACCACATTTGATGTGGGGGATACCGTGGAGGTTTATTGTGACCATGAGAAAGGCAACCTGCGAACGAGGGGATGGTTGAAGGGGATCGTTGTGCAAGTTGACTATAAAATGGTTGCAGTTCAATTCCGCACTAATGTATACCTAACCGATGGTTGGATGGTACCCGACCACATCCTTTGGTATCCTCTGAATTCACAACACATTCGATTCCCACAAGTTAAAAACCAGCACCCTCCCATGCCAAAAGGGGCATAATTCAATTTCCAAAAAATTGGCCATGACAACATATAATCCAGAGGTGATCCGAAAGGATTTCCCCATCCTTCAAATCGAAACCCATCCAGGAAAAAAATTGGTTTACCTGGATTCGACAGCAACCACTCAAAAACCCGTTTCCGTGCTGAAGAGCATGGATGATTATTATCGGACCTCAAACGCCAATATTCACCGGGGTATTTATTCCATCGCGGAAGAAGCCACTGCAAAATATGAAGGCGCCAGAGAAAAAACAGCCAGGTTCGTTGGGGCCAAAAAAACCAGGGAAATCATCTTCACCCGAAATGCGACAGAATCCATCAACCTGGTTGCATATTCCTGGGGTCGGACAAACCTTTCCCGAGACGACCTGGTGATTCTGACCGAGATGGAACATCACGCCAACCTGGTACCATGGCAGATGCTTGCAGCCGAGAAGGAAATCCGATTGGAATTCATACCGGTTAGCGATGAAGGCTTGCTTGACCTGGTGACTTATCACGACCTATTGAAACAAGAACCAAAATTGGTCGCTTTCAGCCATATGTCTAACGTGTTGGGAACGATCACCCCGGCGGAAGAGATCACAAGATCGGCGCACGACGCAGGAGCCGTGGTTTTGATCGATGGCGCACAATCAGTGCCACATTTCCCAGTAAATATCCAGGATATTGGTGCGGATTTCCTGGCTTTTTCAGCGCATAAAATGTGCGGCCCGACTGGTGTTGGTGTACTATTCGGAAAAGAAGAATTTTTAGATGCGATGCCTCCCTTCCAGGGAGGCGGCGATATGATCAAAAAGGTTCATCTTCGATCATTTGTCCCGAACGATCTCCCCTACAAATTCGAAGCGGGCACACCAGCCATTGCCGAGGTGATTGGGTTGGGAGCTGCGATTGATTACCTCAATGAATTAGGAATGGAGGTCATCCGGCGACACGAGCAGGAGATGATCAATTACGCTTTGAAAAAACTGGTGGAAGTGCCTGGTTTGAAAGTCATCGGACCTCAGGCGAATCAAAAAGGTGCTGTTGCTTCTTTTAGTCTACAAGGAGTTCATCCGCACGACGTAGCACAGATCCTGGACATGGAAGGTATCGCTGTCCGCGCCGGGCACCACTGTGCAATGCCTCTACATGAACGATTTTTCCTGGATGCCACGACTAGAGCTAGTTTTTATATATACAATACACCAGAGGAAGTGGATAAGCTTGTGGAAGGATTAATAAAAGTAAGAAAGGTATTTCGGGTTTGAATGGATGATCTTTACAGGGAAGTAATTATTGATCGCAGTCAGAATCCAATCTTCAAGGGAAAGCTGGATCCTTGCGACATCACCTTCGAAGACGAAAATCCATTGTGTGGGGATGTAATTAGAGTGGACTTGCGTTTAGATGGCAATAACCACATCACAGAAGCTGCCTTCGACGGTCATGGCTGCGCCATCTCGCAAGCTTCTGCGGACTTATTGATGGAATCCATCATCGGGAAAGAAATGGAAGAAATCAAGGCACTCTCCAAGCAAGACATCCTTGATAATTTGGGAATTGAACTGGGAGCGGTGAGACTTAAATGCGCACTGCTGCCATTGAAAGCCTTAAAAGCCGGTGTTTATGGATTAAGCAAATCAAATGATGACCTTTTGGAGGGAGAATAAATGAACGATCAGGCAGTGGATTTCATTCCAGTGGCATCCAAAGCTGAGCTTGGCAAAGGCGAGCGTCTGGTGATCGAGGTGGAGGGAAGCCCCATAATTATTTTCAACGTGGATGATAAGTATTACGCTATCGATGGCTTATGCACCCATGATGAGGAGGAACTTTCGGAGGGGCATTTGGATGGTTATGAACTTACCTGTCCGAGACACGGTGGCAGGTTTGATATCAGGGATGGAAGTGTGCTTGCTTTGCCTGCATTCCAGGAAGTGAACACCTATCCAGTCGAGTTACGCGGGGAAGAAATTTTGATCGGCCTGCCAAAAGCAGGATAATTTATTCCAATTCAATTATTGTTGGTAATAGAATCAAACGAGCCGATGATCCGGAGAGTTTCAAATCCTTCGGCGTATGGACGTTGCGCGATTACTCCATTGCGAACCAGGATTGCCCTGGTCGCCTCAGGATCGAAATAATATTTATTTCGATAGGTTTTATATTCCGCCAAAGCTTTGATCTTTATTTCCACATCTTCCTTGCAGACTTCGACCAAAAAATTTGGAAAGAAACCGTAACTCGACCGAATCACATCAAAACCAAAGACAGAGGTACCGCGGAACGCGCGCAGTACTTCATCGGTTACTGTCGCATGATCCTGGTGAATATCCGCTTTGGTATGCGTAAAAACAATATCAGGTTTTTGCGTCTGATTAAAACGGATCAGGTACTCAAGGATCTCCTGACGCTGTTCCGGAAATCGGCGCGTTTCAAAGGTGCCAATAATGGAATGTTCATCATCGACCCCCAAAACGCGCATACTTCTTTTACATTCGGATAAAACATTTAGCAATTCGGGGTTCTTTTGATTATCGGAAAGGGTAAGGCAATAGACTTCCGTCAGTTTTGCGATGTGGGCGATCAGGGCTCCGGCGCCAATTTCAATATCATCGGGGTGCGCTCCAATAAAGCACACCCTGCGTCCATGAAAAATCATGTCGTTATTCATTATTGTTTCCTGGTTGCCAGGAATCCGCCCACTACCTTTGTCATGACCAGTTTTCCGTCCTTCTGGAGTCTTTTCTCCGCGACAACCCTGATCTGATCCATCACCACTTCAAAGGACTCCTTCCCGCTGAAAAGATCCCCCCATAACTTTCGGTCTTCAGAAAGGGATGCCCGGGTGTAGGCGAGGAAGGGATCAACTTCGTTAAAAGTAAGAGGATTTTCAAAAATATGGACATCCACTTTTGAAAATAGCGTTTTTATTGTTCCCAGAAATTCAGTACTGTAACGGGAACTACCTGGCATCGGCGGTATAGGTTTTCCAGTGGCTTCTTTAATTATGTCGTAGAATAGTTGTTTGTTTTCAGGCATCGGTCCAGTTGTAAACAACCTGCCACCATTTCGTAGAACGCGATGCATCTCTCCGATGGTGAATGGAACATCCAGGGCATAATAAATAGCAAAGCAGCAGGAAACAAAATCGAATATCTCTGAAGGGAATTCGAATTTTTTGTTGAAATCCAGCTCGATAAAATTGATTCCGGTTTTACTGGCTGCATTTTGTTCCCGAGACTGGTTCAGCAATCCCTCGCTGACATCGCCACCGGTGATCTCCGCTACTCCATTCAGGTTCTTGTGGTAGGAAAAGCATTGTTTACCAGCCCCGCATCCAACATCCAGAATTCTCATGCCGGGTTGAAGCTTGATAAGATCGATCATCCAGCTATCAATATCGCGACCGCCGTATTTGGAATGGATATCAATCCGGGTGGCAAGATCGCTGGTGGTTTCCTGATAGTTGATTTTCATGGTTCCTCTGGTGGTTTTTTAGCAAGTATATTGGCTTAATCCCGAATGTCAAGGCAGTCTGGGTTATTTCTGAAACTCAGCAGATTCTTGGCAGCATCTCCCCCGAAAGCGTATCCAGTATACGGGTCCCTCCGATGAGCGTTTTTAATAAAACCCGGGGATTGACCTTCTCTGAAATGGACCCGATAAGGGCTGAGTTCCTACCGAAAGGATGCTTCCAAAGTGCATCCAATGCGTTTTGAACCTGATCCGAAGGAAGAATGATCACCAGTTTCCCTTCGTTCGCCACATAAAGGGGATCAAACCCCAGCATCTCGCAACAGGTTTTTACCGGCCTGGTAATAGGAATGGTTTTTTCATCAAGAATGATCTCGCAATTGCTTTGCAGGGCGATCTCGTTTAGCGTCGTTGCCAAGCCGCCTCTGGTCGGGTCGCGAAGAACGTGAACCCCGGGAGCAGCTTCAAGAAGTTCCGCGACCAAACCATTCAATGGACAAACATCCGAATGGATATCGGATTCGAGAGCCAGCTCACCACGGGCGGACAATACTGCCATTCCGTGATCGGCCACCGTGCCGGATATCAGGACCGAATCACCTGGGCGGGCATTTCCCCCGTGGATACTTAAATTCACCGGTTTCCATCCTATTCCTGTGGTGTTTATATACAACCCGTCACAGCGACCTTTTTCAACAACCTTCGTATCGCCGGAAATAATTTTTACTCCTGATTCTTCACAAGCTACCCTCATGGAATCAACCACACACCGAAGCGTTTCGATTGAAAGACCTTCTTCCAAAATAAACCCGGCTGTCAGAAATTGGGGATTTGCCCCGGAAACGGCGATATCATTGACCGTTCCGCAAACTGCCAGGCGGCCGATATCTCCACCGGGGAAAAACAGTGGAGAGACAACATGATTGTCGGTTGTGATGACCAGTTCACCACTTTGTGGAGGCAGGGCAGCAAAATCGTTGCCCGCGTCGAGGAACGGATTGTAGAAAAGGGGTTTAAATACCTGGTTTATCAAATCCCGGGTCATTCTGCCACCGCTGCCGTGCCCCATTACAATTTGGGCATCGTGCGGAAGCGGGACCGGGCAGGACGCTGTCATAAAAGAAGGAGTATCGTAAGAATCCATCTTCTTTTAAAATCCTCCGGTTGCCGAGTAGCGGTAGTAGGCTGAGCAGGCACCTTCGGAGGAAACCATTGGCGCTCCGAGCGGACGGGTGGGAACGCAGAGAACCCGAAATGCCGGGCACTGGTTTGGTTTCTTAATCCCGCGAAGGATTTCTCCAGCGATACACACTTCCGATTCGTGGACCACGATTGAAGCTATATCAAAACGTGTCTCAGCATTGAATTCATCGTATTCATGCCGCAATCCCCAGCCACTGAGCGGAATCAAACCGATCCCACGCCAATTACGGTCAACAGGCGCGTAAATCTGATTTATCATTTGCTGGGCAGGGAGATTCCCTTTTTCAGTTACGACCCTCTCATAGGCATTTTCAACAAAGTGTTGTGATTTTTCCAGTTGTTTTACGCATTGCGTGATCCCTCGGACGAGATCAAGGGGTTCGAACCCGGTTATGACGATTGGGATTTGATATTTCGCCGCGATCGGGTGGTATTCCCAATAACCCATGACAGAACAAACGTGTCCAGCAGCCAGGAAACCCTGCACTCGGTTATCCGGGGAAGAGAGGATTGTTTCCATGGCAGGCGGAACACAAACCTGGGATACCAGGATCGAGTAATTCTTCAAACCCAGATTCTTAGCCTGGATCACTGAAGCGGCATTTACCGGCGCAGTTGTCTCAAATCCGATCGCAAAAAACACGACCTCCTTACTGGGATTTTCCTGGGCGATTTTTACCGCATCGAGAGGGGAATACACAACCCGAACGTTACCGCTTCTAGCCCGAACTGAAAAGAGGTCTTCATTGGAACCAGGGACCCGGAGCATATCTCCGAATGAGCAGAATATAACCTCAGGTCTGGAGGCGATGGCAATTGACTTATCCACCAGCTCCAACGGCGTAACGCAAACCGGGCAGCCAGGCCCATGTACCAATTCCAACCCTTCGGGCAAGAGCTGATCCAGGCCGTATTGCATGATCGCATGGGTTTGACCACCGCAAATTTCCATGATGACCCAAGGATGGGTCATGACGCTGCGTAATTCCATCAGCGCATTTCTGACGAGTTTTGAGTCGCGAAAATCATCCAGGGAGAGGCTCATTCAGCTCCGATTCTGCATCTGCCAGGGCATCCATCTGACGAAAAATCTCCAATGTCTCCAGGGCTTCCTGTTCGCTCAATACATTGAGCGCAAAGCCAGCATGTACAATGACATATTCACCCAGGGTTGCATCCGGGACGGCTTCAAGGCAGGTTTCGCGCGTCACACCGCCGAAATCAACCTTTGCCATCCGCATACCGTTATATGAATAGATTTCAATAATTTTTCCGGGAATAGCCAAACACATTTTTCAACCCTTTCCTTTTATTGCTGAGGCAACCATGATTTGCCCCAGAGAAATGCATCCATCGTTTGGAGGTACCTGATGGTGCCAAATAACCCTAAATCCATTTGTTTCAAGAAGCCCAATTGTACCTTTCAAGAGACGCATATTTTGCCAAACGCCACCACTGAGCGCGACTGAAGATACTTCTGTTTTAATACGGATCTTTTGTGCTGCTGTTAGAACAATTTGAGAGATGGTGTTGTGAAATTTTGCAGATACACAAGAAATCTCTACGCCGTTGCGTAGCTCCAAAATAATTTCCTGGAACATTCCAGTAAGATCGATATCACTGATCCCAAAATCAAACCCATAGGCGTCGGTAACTCCAGAATTTGCGATGGTTTCAAGCTCAATGGCTGCCTGACCCTCATAAGTGGAATAATGACAAAGACCAACCAACGATGCAACCGCGTCAAACAGCCGTCCTGCTGAGGAGGTGGGGGGGGAGTTGATCCCTTTCTGTAATTGTTGAAGGACCAGCATCCTTTCAGGTTCCGGTGTAGCCAGGACTGGGGGAAGATCCTCCTCCCAAGATATTCCAGCATTCCAAAGGGAGGCAAGCGCGCTGCGGGATGGTTTTTTGATCGCTGCATCTCCACCCGGTAGAGGAAAGTAGGCAAGATGGTACTCACGGCTGAAACCTGAATAATTGCCAAGAAGAAACTCACCTCCCCAGATGGCACCATCGGTACCGAGGCCAGTCCCATCGAAACAGACCCCTATCACTGGTTCCTTCGAATTCCACTGATTATCGGCAAGACAAGCAGCCAGGTGGGCGTGGTGATGCTGAACCTTGACCAGGGGAATATCCTTTTCGTCGGTTCGGTTCAGCGCGTAAAGGCTTGAACGGTAATCCGGGTGAAGATCGCAGGCAATAATTTCCGGGTTTACTTTGAACAATCTCTCGAAATGATGGATTGCCTGATGGAAGGATTCGGTGGTTTCCAGGTTTTGCAGGTCACCAATATGATGGCTTACGAACGCGTACTCCTCACGACCGAGGGTTATTGTGTTTTTTAATTCCGCTCCCACCCCCAGAATTGGGGGTATAGGTTCGGATAACCGCAACGGGGAAGGGGAGTAGCCTCTCGCACGCCGGATTGGATAGACTTTATCTCGAAAAAGTCGCACTACCGAATCGTCCGTCCGGATGGCAATTTCGCGGTCGTGCATTAGAAATCCATCTGAAATTGTAACCAATCTCTCCCGGGCATCATCGTCTGAATAAGCAATTGGTTCTTCGGTCATGTTTCCGCTGGTCATCACCAGGACTTTCGGGTAACCCGGTTCCTGTTCCATGATAAGGTGATGAAGGGGAGTATAGGGAAGCATGAAACCCAGCGATCGCTGCCTGGGCGAGAGATCGTCCGGAAGTTTACAGCCGGTTTTTCGTTGCAAAAGGACAATTGGCGCTTCGGATGAGAGAAGAATGCTCGCCTCTTTTGTTGAGATCTCGCAATTTTCTCTGATTGTTTCCAGATCAGAAGCCATGAGCGCAAATGGTTTCTGGATCCTGTTCTTCCGGTCCCGAAGGTTGTTCACAGCCGTCTCATTGGCTGCATCACAAGCAAGCAAATACCCTCCCAGTCCCTTAATGGCAACAATCCTTCCTGATTTGATCCATTTCCGGGTTTCGCGAATTGCTTCTTCTCCGTGGGCAATAGTTTTATTTCCGGCTTCGAACCAGACTTGCGGACCGCACCTGGGGCAAGCGACCGGTTGGGCATGAAACCGGCGGTTAAGTGGATCATTGTATTCAATTTTGCATTCCGGGCACATATTAAATTGCGCCATGGTTGTCTTCGGACGGTCGTAGGGAATATCCTCAATAATCGTGAACCGCGGTCCACAATTTGTGCAGTTTATGAATGGATAGCGAAATCGCCTGTCTGTTGGGTCGAACATTTCATTTAGACAATCGGGGCAAATGGCGAGATCCGGAGAAATCGGTAAAAAATCCCCTTCCGATAGCTCGCTCATGAGTATTTCAAATCCACTTATGTTGGATGAAATTACTTGTTCAACGATGAAAGAGTCGACTTTTGCCAGGGGAGGAGGTTTTTCACGAAGTCGATCTATGAATTTTTCAATGGATGAAGACGATCCTTCAACCAGGACTTCCACACCATTGGAAGTATTTCTGACCCAACCAGTAAGCCCACAATCAATTGCGTAGTTAAATACAGTAGGTCTGAAACCCACTCCTTGAACAATCCCTCGAATATGGATCTTGCTGGCAAATAACCTGTTCGTCTTCACAAATATTTATTCAGACTTTCTTTTTCAATCGGCATTTTATCCAATCGATCCAAGAATCCATGCCCTCCCCGGTTTTGCATGATAGGGGAAAAACTTTCAGTTTCGGGTTAAGGAGTCTGACACCTTTAAGGAAATAATCATCGTTGAATGGTACGTAAGGTTTGAGGTCGACCTTGTTTAGAATAAGGACATCCACCCCCCGGTACATCCCCGGATATTTATATGGTTTATCGTCTCCCTCGGGGATACTTGCGATGAGGGCTCGGATGGAAGTTCCCAGGTCAAAAGCAGCCGGGCATACCAGGTTTCCGACATTTTCAACAATGATCAAATCCAACTGTTTTAGCGGCAATTGATTTAATCCCGCTTCGATCATGGATGAATCCAGATGACAATTACCACCCGTGTTGATCTGAACAGCATAAGCGCCACCAGCAATGACCCGATCGGCATCAATAGTAACCGCAGCAGTATCCCCCTCGATCACACCGATTCGCGTAGTCTCCTTCAGGAGATCAAGTGTTTTTAAGATCAGACTGGTTTTTCCCGCTCCTGGAGAAGCCATTATGTTTATTGAAAAAATGCCGTGAATATCCAATAATGATCGATTCTTTTCCGCCAACTGGTCATTAGCGGAAAGGATATTTTCGAGGACGGTAACTTTTTTAGTCGACATAATCATTTCTCGATATTAATGCTATCCATTTGGAATTCGTCACCTGAAATGACGAGCACGTCATAACTTCCGCAGACTGGACAAGGCCTAGGTTCAGGTCCAAGGTTGTATTCATTTTGGCACGATTTACAGGACATCCTGGCAGGGATGCGGTTGAAGTTCAACTTTGCAGTTTCGCAGATCGTGTCCTTGGCAACCAGGTCCCAATAAAACTGTACCGAATCATCCACAATGGAGGAAAGTTGTCCGATATTCAGGTATATATCAGTCACTTTCGTTGCCTTTTCTTTTTCGGCATATTCCAGCGTTATTTTGAGGATGTTTTCGGTAACGGATAGTTCATGCATTCGGAGATTATAATATGAATTGGATAAGAAAGGTGTGAATTATATCAAGGTGGTTTCGGTAAATTGACCGGTATTTATCCATTCGAGAATGATAGTGATGGCTGATTTAGCATACCGGTTTGTATCTGGAGTTAATTCCTCCACAAATTGGAAACTGAACCCGCGAATGGAAACCAGGTATCCTTCCGGGCGACTTTTATATATTGAATTTGCAAGCTCCAGGCAGGATTGAGGTGTGAGATGATGGGTGAATGGTGAATTCTGGAATTTCGGATCGATCCGAATGGCACGCACCCCAGCTTCAATTTCCCCGGTGTGCGCATCAATAAAGCAGACTGCATCATACCTGGAGATCTCCTCAGAGATTTCCGGAACCAGTTGCAGCATAAAGATCAACTCAACTCGCCCATCGAAAGTTTCGAATGGATGATCCGGAGAGGGTGGGACAGTTATGCCCAGGCCACCAGCGACGCCTTTCAATACATGCCAGGCCACACCGTCATCCTCGCGGTCCGGATTTCCATAACCTAGTAATAGAATCTTCTGTGCCATATTATAAAAAATCAGGGCGATAAGGGGGAAATCCCGCTTCGCCCTGATCCATCTTCAAAAAACGTCCTACCGGGTGATGGTACGGATCAAATTACCATCCGGATCGATCATCTCTGCAATAAGGGGCATTTGACCCACGGCGTGCGTGGAGCAGGAAAGACAGGGATCATGCGCCCGGATAGCGGCTTCCACGCGATTGAGCATACCTTCTTTCACTTCCGGTCCCTTGATATACGTTTTGGCAACAGAATCCACTGCTTCGCTCATCGCCCAGTTGTTATGACCAGTGGAGACAATCAGGTTTACGGTCTCCACCTGTCCGTTAGGTGTGCAATGATAATCGTGGATCAGGGTCCCACGGGGAGCTTCGATCACCCCCACACCGTGACCCTTGAAATCATGTTTTGTATTGAGGGTTTCATTGCTCATGATGTCCGGGTCATCCAGCAAAATGGCAACGCGTTCTGCGGCGAACAGTGTTTCAATGAGCCGGGCATAATGATAATAAAGAGTTTGATTGACAGGGCGGCCATTTCCGATGGATTTGAAGATTTTCAATTCCGCATCCGCTTTCGGGGTGTCCATCTTATCAGCGATATTCACACGGCCCAATGGACCAACACGGTAAACTCCCTGGGGATATCCTAGTTTCTTGTAATAGGGGAATTTAAGGTAGGACCAGGATTCAACATGCTCGGCGATGTAATCCAGATATTTCTTTGGATCAAAACACTCAAGCTGTTTTCCTTCCCTGTCGATCAGGCGAATGTTGCCGTCATAGAGCTCCAGTCCATTGTCAGGGGTAACCATTCCGAAATACCCGGTATCGAAGACACCGAACTTGTTGATATCTTCTGCATTCTTCTCCGCCCAATCCTTCATAATTGCGAGGCCGGTTTCGATCGTGCGGATGGATTCATCCAAATCTCTTAGAATTGAATCACGTTCGTCAGGCTGAAGAGATTTGTTGACACCTCCAGGAACTGCAAAAACAGGGTGGATTCGGCGGCCACCCAGGGTATGAATGATTTCCTGGCCAAATTTCCGCAGATAGACTGCTTTAACCGTAAGACCGGGATCCGCCGCCAGCAGGCCAGCAACATTGCGGATGGCAGGATCGGCATCAAAACCAAGCAGAAGGTCTGGACCGGCGAGCTCAAAGAAGTGCATGCCATGGCTCTGAATTACCTGGCCCATATGCATGAGTTCCCGCAACAAACTGGCAGTGCGGGGGGGAGGGCAGCCCATGACCTCGTCGCCAGCTTTCGCCGATGCGAGGTGGTGACTGACAGGGCAGATACCGCAGATCCTGGGGGTGATGAGGGGCATTTCAAAGACCATCCGGCCTTCGCAGAATTTTTCAAAACCGCGGAATTCATTAATATGCAGGTAGGCATGATCCACAACACCCGCTTCAGTCATGCGGATGGTCACTTTTGCGTGGCCTTCAATTCGAGTTACAGGTTCGATTGTAATTTTTTGTGCTACCATTTTTTTACCTCTATTACTGCCACATCAGGTTTTTATCTTTGAGAACCGGGATCCGTCCCTGGGCGAGCTCGCTCAGGACAAAAAAGATCACATCGGCGTCCGGTGGGCAACCCGGGACAAAAACATCCACTGGCACGACTTCTTGGAGCGCTCGTACTCGTGTGGGAACGCACAATTCAGGGTCATCGGGTATCTTCCCTGAGGAATCGGTGCTTTCGGTTTCAATATATGCCCGGCGAAGGGATTCTTCTATGGTGAAGAAGTTCCTCATGGCGGGTACACCACCGAAAACCGCACAATCACCGAGCGCAACCAGGATTTTCGCTTGTTTTCTCATCCGGAGCGCAACTTCTTCATTCGATGTATTATTGATTCCACCTTCAAGGATGCCAACATCAACACCTGTTTCATCCGGGTGCTTTAGATCGGTGATCGGAGAAGAACGCAGATCCACCAGGTCCAAAACGGTGGCGATCCTTTCATCAATATCCAAAAAGGACATATGACAACCGGAGCATCCTGCCATCCAATCCGAAGAGACTTTTGGTTTCGTCATTGTAATCTCCTTTATACCATTAACCCTGAATGACCACCGGCGCTACTTTACCGGTCAATTGTTTCATCCAGTCTGAATCCAATTGTTGATTAAATTTCGTTCCCAGGGCTGCGATAATCTCAAAATCAGATTTTGTCCCTTCCGGTCCAACCAGGGATTTGGTTGCTTGCTGGATTTTCCCCTCAAAGTTCACGTAGGTTCCATCCTGCTCCAGCCAGGTGAACGAGGGTAGGACGACATCCGCACGGGCGGTGAGTGCAGAACCATATACGGATTGCACGACCAGAAATGGTGCTTTTTCGAGTTGCTGGATGATGTGCTGGGAAGGCTCCTCGCTACCGAAAGCTGCGTAGACCGCTTGGTGACCATTTAATTTTATTGTGGATTCCAGACCAAATTGAGATGCAGACAGACTGTTTGCACCACCCTTCGTGCCGATAACTTTTGCATTGGTGATCTCAGCCAAATAAATCATCTGCTTCAATGTTTCCTCTGAAATGCCTTTTCCGTAGATCAGTATAGGTCTATCTGCTGATTTGATCAGAGAAGCAACTTTTTCCAATTCTTCGGAAGAGCAACCAGCTTTGCTAATAGCAGATTTGATATCTGATTCTGAAACACCTGTAACTGTAGTTTTGGTTGCGCCAGTATTGATGACCGCGGCAATGATCCCGTGAACGAGATCAGCCTCCACGGTTTTTCCGGTTTTGAGCGCGACCTCGGCGAGAATATCCAGGGAATTCACGGTTGGGTCAATCACAACGAGTTTTGCACCGTTCGGAATGTTGCGCTTAATAAAGAATCCGATTACTTCATGTTCTTTAACAAAATCAATACCGAAAACCAGGGCGAGGTCCGCTTCCTGAAGATCCTTGCGGGTTCCTTCAAAAGGTTTTCCTGAGCCTTGCGCGAAGGCTGAAGCGCTAGAGGTATATTCTCCTTCTTCCGTGGTTGTGACCATATCGCTCTGGAAATAATCTGTAAATAGTTTTTTGAACGCATAGACAGATTCGAGGGTTAAGCCTGTGGAAACAACCGCTGCCACACCGTTGTTTTTCTTCCCAACCAGCGGAGAGAATTTTGCCTGGATAGTATCAAACGCCTCTTCCCATGTGGCGGCTTTAAGTTTCCTATCCTTCCGGACCAGTGGGGTGAGTAGACGATTGCGCTCCTCAGCGAGCGGTTCAAAACGGCCGACCTTACATATCACCCCTTCATTCAATGCTGCATCCCAATTGCCTTCTATCCGGACCAAATTGTTATCCCTTACCAGAATATCGATCCCGCAGCCTACGCTGCAACCCGCACAGACGGTCTGGGTTTTCTCCACCTGGGTTTCCCTGCCCCGGTAAGCGCTCCAGCGGTCGATCATTGCACCAGTGGGGCAAACCTGCACACAGGAACCGCAGGAGATGCAGGAAGAGGAACCAAGCGGGACACCAAGATCGGCTACCAGGAGGCTGCGTGCGCCGCGCTCTTCAAAACCTAGAGTGAAATTGCCAACAAGTTCGCCGCAGGCGCGCACACAACGACGGCAGAGAATGCAGCGATTATTTTCCATCACAATATAGGGGTGGGAAGCATCCACCGGGAACGGTTGCCAGTTTGGCTGCAGTGGCCAGTGGGTCATTCCTTCGCGGTAAGCTGCATTTTGAAGTTCACAATCCCCACCGCTGACCTGGCAGAAGGGACAGAAATGGTTTCTCTCACTGAAGATGAGGGTCAGGACGAATTTCCGAGCCGCGAGGACCTTGTCTGTATCGGTTTTTACCACCATACCTTCGGTGACCGGCAGCGTGCAGGAAGGTTGAAGAGTGCGGGCACCTTCCACATCCACCAGGCAAAGCCGGCAACCACCATAGGGAGTAAGGTTGGGGTGATTGCAAAGAGTGGGAATTTCGATCCCTGCGGATCTCGCCGCATTCAAGACGGTGGTACCTTCGGCGACTTCCACTGGTTTATTGTTTATTGTCAATTTAGTCATGGTCATGCCTCTCTAGAGTCATTTCTCTTGGATTTTCTTAATAAACCCGCTGTCCGCTCATGGCGCATACCCCAGCAGGACATACTTTCAATTGAATGTGGGCTTCCACTTCAGAACGGAAGTACTTCAAAATATCACGTTGGGGAACACCGGCAGTCTGTCCCAAACCGCAATTGGAGAGCTGGTAAAGATTTTCACTAAGCTCGATCAACGTATTAAGGTCTTCCGATGTCCCAACTCCTTCGGAGATATTCGTTAGAATATTCAACGAGCGGTTGCCGCCGATACGGCAGGGATTGCATTTTCCGCAACCCTCGTTCACAAAGAAGTTCACCAGCACTTTCGCGAGATCCACAACGCAGGTCTCCTCGTTGCAGATCAGGAGCGCACCAGAACCAAGAGAGACTCCTGTTTTATTGAATGAGTCAAAGTCCATGGGTGTGTCTTGTAGCGTAGCTGGGATTATCGAGCCACTTGAACCTCCCGTTTGGGCAAGTTTGAAGGTGCCGCCGTTTTTCATTCCCTTGGCGTAGATGGTGATGACCTCCCGAAGGGTAATTCCCATTGGCACTTCTACCAAACCTGTCACATTTACGTTACCAAGGATGGTATAAACCTTTGTTCCAGGGCTGGAGGGAGTACCAAACGAGCGGTACCATTCGGCGCCGTTTCGTATGATTGGTGGAACGTTGGCGAGAGTCTCAACATTATTGACAAGGGTTGGCCGGTCCCACAAGCCGTTGGTGGTCGGGTAAGGGGGGCGGGCACGGGGTTCGCCGCGCTTACCTTCAATGGATTCGATAAGGGCGGTTTCTTCACCACAAATATAAGCGCCTGCGCCAGCATGGATGTGCAGGTCGAAATTGAAGCTGGTTCCGAAAATACCCTTACCAAGGAATCCAATTTCCCTGGCTTGTTCAATGGCGGTTTTCAAACGTTCCTGGGCAAGGGCGTATTCCCCTCGAATGTAAATATAACCTTCGTCCGCACCAACCGTGAACGCGGCAATGGCCATCGCTTCGATCAAAGAATGCGGATCACCTTCGAGGATCAACCGGTCCTTGAATGTTCCAGGTTCGCTTTCGTCCGCGTTACAAACGACATACTTTTTCGGTCCCGAGGTCCGAGCGACGAATTTCCACTTGGTGCCGGTGGGGAATCCGGCACCACCGCGACCGCGCAAGCCAGATTTTTCCAGAATGGTGATGACATCTTGAGAAGACATCGATGTTAGAACTGTACCGAGTGCCTGGTATCCGTCGTGGAGAATATAATCGTCGATACTGGTGGGATCGATGATGCCGGCACGTTCCAGAACAATACGTTGTTCGGCAGGCAGCGTCCCTTTACGGGAGGATAACCAGGCGATCTTGCCGGTCAATTCCTTCGCTGGAGCCTGCAGACCCGCCGCGATCCTCCCCTTATAAAGATGTTCTTCCACCAGGAAGTGAACATCATCCGGGCGAACCGGACCATACAGGGTAGCTTCCGGATATACGATCACCATGGGTACGGAATCATGCCTGCCGATATCACTGACCATCGAAACAGACACTTCTTTTTCAAGATTGAAGAGCTGGATCTCTTTTTGCAGGCGGGTGAAAACTTCCTGTGCGCCGGCATCCATGCTCATCGTATCACTGGAGACAAGGACCATTGATCGGATAGTATTCATTGTTCCGTCTCCTTAACTGTACCTGGAAAGAATCTGGGGAACCTGCTCGGCGGTGACATTTCCAAAAATATCATCATCCACCATAAATACAGGACCAACCGCGCATACTCCCAGGCAGCTTGTCATTTCCAGGGTCCATTTCCCATCGGAAGTCGTTCCGCAAGTCGCCAGGTTTAACTCATTTTTGAGTGTCTGAATGATCTCGCGACCACCGACGACATGGCAGGGGGCAGATTCACAAAATTTGATCACATGCTTACCGCGTTTTTTAGTGGAAAGCATCTGGTAAAAACTAGCAACAGAGATCAACTGGGATTTCGGAACTTTTAGAAGAACGCTGATCTCATCCAATGATTCCTGCGGAAGGTAACCAATGTCCTGATTAATGTGGTTCAGGATCGGGATCAATTCCTCCCGGTTGGGCCCATACTTCTCAATCGCCATCTTTACCGCTTGCACTGCAGCTTGCGTTTCTTTTGTTTCAACAGGCATTGCGCTTCGTCCTCCGTTCACGATGGTTGATTAATTGACCGGTTTTCTAAACGGATACCGATCCTTACTTTATGGTCACAGCTTCAAAGTTACAGACCTGCTTGCAAATCCCGCAACGAATGCAGAGATCAGGATCAATCACGTGGGTTTGGCGGCGTTCCCCGGTGATGGCATTCACGGGGCAATTCCTGGCGCAAACAGTGCAGCCCGTGCATGGTCCCTCCAGGATATCAAAGGAGATCAAACCACGGCAGACCTTAGCAGGGCAGCGTTTTTCGTAGATATGAGCAATATATTCTTCCCTAAAAAGCTTTAACGTGCTGGCTACCGGGTTGGGAGCACCCTGACCAAGACCGCAGAGACTTGTTCCACGAACCTGATCGCAGAGCATCTCCAACGTTTCGATATCCCCATCCTGGCCTTTTCCCTCACAAATGCGGGTGAGGATCTCCAGCATCCGACGGGTCCCTACCCGGCAGGGGGTGCATTTGCCACAGCTTTCATCCTGGATGAAATCCATAAAAAAGCGCGCCATGTCCACCATGCAGGTATCTTCATCCATGATGACTAGGCCACCCGAACCCATCATAGCCCCAGCCCCGACAAGGGATTCATAGTCCACCTTGAGGTCAAGGTGATCCTTGGATAACATCCCACCGGCGGGTCCACCGATCTGGGCTGCTTTAAACTGCTTATCGTTTTTAATTCCTCCACCAACCTCATAAACAAGCTCACGCAGGGTGATCCCAAGGGGTACTTCGATCAACCCGGAATTCTTGACATCACTTGCGAGGGCAAAAGTCTTTGTGCCTTTGCTTTTCTCGGTTCCCATGGAAGCAAACCAATCAGCACCTTTGAGGATGATCTGGGGGACATTAGCGTAGGTCTCAACGTTGTTATTATTTGTAGGATGACCCCATAGACCTTTATCAGCTGGAAATGGGGGACGTGGGCGGGGTTCACCTCGTTTGCCTTCGATGGAGGCGATCATGGCGGTTTCCTCACCGCAAACAAAAGCTCCGGCACCCATGCGAACTTCCATATCAAAGGAGAAACCGGAACCCAGGATATTTTCGCCAAGCAAACCCATTAAACGTGCTTGCTGGATCCCGATATTCAGCATTTTCACGGCTATCGGGTATTCTGCGCGGCAATAAACATATCCGAATTTTGCGCCTATTGCGTAAGCGGCGATGACCATTCCTTCGAGGACGGAATGAGGATCACCTTCCAAGACACGGCGATTCATGAACGCACCCGGGTCGCCTTCATCCGCATTGCAAATGATATATTTAACAGGATCTGATTTGGACTTAGCCATTGCCCATTTTTTGGCGGTCGGGAATCCAGCACCACCTCGTCCACGCAAGCCAGAGCGGCTGATGGTCTCAACGACATCGTCCGGGCTCAACTCGGTGAGCACTTTCGCGAGCGCCATGTAACCATCTTCGGCAATATAATCCTCGATGTTTTCAGGATCGATCTTCCCGCAGTTCCGTAAAACAACACGAATTTCTTTAGCAGTGGGAGTACGCAATTCCTCATCGATGAACGATTCTTCCTTGATCAGGAATTTTTGAGCGATACGTCCTTTAAGCAGGTGCTCTTCCACTATATAGGGGATATCATCCGCAGTGAGGTTGCCGTAGTGAGCGCCTTCCGGGTAGACCATGATCTCGGGACCCTGGTCGCAGGCTCCGATCCGGGATGTTTCCAGCACTTGAACCTCACCTATCAGATCCTGATCGCTTAGTTCAGAATTTAATGCTGCCAGGATTTCTTTCGATCCGCGATGAACACAATCTGGATCCTGGCAGACAAGAATATGGGAACGGTAATATTTCATAAATCTTTCCAGAAAAATAAGAACTTCAATTTGATAACGGTATTCTTACATCGGGATCACGTGATTTGAAACCACTTTTCCACCGACCACATGCTCTTTGATGATATTCCTTGCAACTTCGGGAGTGACCTTTCCGTAGGTGACTTTGGGCTGATCCCCAATCTCGACCTGGACGATCGGTTCCTTTTCGCACATCCCGATGCAACCTGTTTGGGTTATCACCACATCCTGAATACTTTCCTTTTCAATGGTATCCAGGATGGCCTTCATCGCATCCCTTGCTCCTGCGGCAATACCGCAGGTACCCATTCCGACGATCACGCGGGCATTGCCAGATTCAGTCTGGATCTTCTTCTTTTGGAGCGCTTCCTCTCGGACTCTTTTAAGGTCATCGAGGCTTTTGATTGTAGGCATAATCTCTCCTTATTGTTGCTGGGTGGTTGTGATTTGCTTGGTTGGATTCAGTCCTTCTTCGAAGGTTGTCCGAATGAAACTTAACACGAGTGGATCTGAAAAGGCGGTTTCACCAAGTGTTTCCCGAACTTGTTGTTGATCGTACACAAACTCATACTCATCCAGGCGGTAACAAAGCAGCCAATCGATTTCGGGCTCGGATATGATTAAGGTTCGATAAGTATCGGCGAGATTCCCGAGCGGCATCCGGTCGATATGCGAACGTTGAAATTCGATATCAATCCGAGTTCCTTTCCCGGGTTCGGACCAAATTACCAACGAACCGTTGCATGCCTCCGCGGCTTCTTTGAGGAGCGGGATTCCCAGACCTACTTTACGAGTGGTTCGGGTTGTAGTGAAGGGATCGGTTACCCTGGCCAGCAAGTCGGCATCCATGCCTTTGCCATTATCCACCACGGCGAGATTGAGTCTATCCTCCTTGGTGTACTCCGCGACCGAAATATTAATACTCGTCGCACCCGCTGAGATGCTGTTTTCCGCGATATCCAGGAGGTGCAGCGAAAGTTCCCTCAAGTTATTTTTCTTCCTCTTGCAAGCTGCGCAGGATCTGCGGCATTTTATTTGGTTTCACGCGGCCTTGAACATTTTCATCTACAACAATTACGGGAGCTTGCGAGCATGCGCCAACACAGCGGCAAATTTCAATGGTAATTAACCCATCCGGGGTTGTCTCTCCCGCTTTGATGCCGAGAGCCTGGTTTGCCTTATCGAGCAACTGTTCAACCCCGCCAACATAACAAGCTGTTCCCATGCAAAATTTCACGGTGTGTTTTCCGCGGGGCGTTGTGGTGAAAAATGAATAGAAGGTAACTACTCCATGAATTTTACTTACAGGTATTCTTAATTCATCCGCGATGTAACTTTGCAAGGGAGCGGAAATATAGCCAACCTTGCTCTGAACTTCATTAAGGATAACCATAGTTGCGCCAGGTTTATCCCGGTTGTCTGCAAGAATTTCATCAATTATCTTCTTTACTGCTGGATCTATCTGATTTTTCGTCGGGGTTTGCGTCTGTGCCATCTAGGCTCCGGTAAGGTTTTTGGAGAGAATTAATTATGGATCAGTTTATCCTAATGAGTTTAATCCCCTTAATGGAGACAGTCAATAAACAAATGTCATATTATAGACAAGCAGATATTCCGGACTGTTTTTATCTAAAAATGGTTCTCAAGGCACTCATATTGATTGCTGATCAAAACTTCACGAATCTCCCGAATGCATGGATTCTTCATGGGGAGGAGATTCAATCCCAGGATCTCATCCAATCGATGAGCATCTCCGCTGTGAATTAATGGGAAGTTCGTAGTTTGGGGGTATCGCAGCCTGGCTTGCTCGAGGCTTGTATTCCGGGAGATTTCTAGCACCTCGATCGGAATATCCGTTGGGATGAAACCAAGTGTCTTAATCAATCCATAGGCATCCCGATCAATGTGGGCTGGGATAAACAGACCTTGAAGCTCTTTAACCAGTTGAAAGAGTTCGGATAAGGAAATTTGAACAGAGGAAAGCAATAAACGTTCTTCAAAAGCCACGAAATCGCCATTTTTATCAACAATCAATTGAACACCCAGATGATCAGCCTGGTTGGGGAGAGAAGGAAGGTTCTCGTCAATTATCTCTTGTAATGCGTATAGCTGATCAATGGAATCGAAAAGACATATCGTATGAACATCTTCGAGGGTCTGGACTTCGATCCCTGGGAGGACCATCAAACCGGTGCCTTCCGATGCTTCAATCACCGATTCTACGTTTGCAGAGGCATTATGGTCTGTGATCGCAATGAGATGGATACCCTTTTCCAACGCGGTCTGAACAATCAAAGGGGGGATCATTTCCAATTCCGCGCAGGGGGAGAGCACGGTGTGGGTATGGAATTCCGCCCGATAGGTGAGGCGTGGAGATTCGTTTTTCACTGAGGGTGAGTCAGGAGACTTCTCTCAAACCCATCTCCCATAATTTACCAACCACACGGAAGGAAGAATGCGGAGTGGAGAGAAGGGTTATCCCTTCCTCCTCAGCTTTATTAATAGTGGCAGCTTCAGGCGTCGCGCCTTCCGTGATGATGATTGCGGAAACATCTTTAAGCGCGCCAACAGCCACAATGTTGATATGAGCCTGAAGAGTAACCCAGAGACTCTGGGCATTGGCTCCGGCCATAACACAGCTTAATAGATCTGAGATGTAACCGGATTGCGGCTCGATGGAAGAAAAGTCTTTTTCCCGGGTTGTGAGGACTTCAAGCTCCAAATGATCGATGACTTCCTGAAGATTCATCCTTATTCGGCTCCTTCGTTGATGAGGGGTAACCTTCTCCAACAGTATCTTCTTCTTTCAAGTATATTTTAAATTGCAGCTTCGTACCGACACCTGGTATTGATTCCAATTCCATCCAATCCACGCAGCGTTTAATATTAACCAGACCCATCCCGGCTCCAAAACCCAGTTCGCGCACTTCCTGGGTGGCAGTGGAATAACCAGGTTTCATTGCCAGATTGGTGTCCTCAATGCCCGGCCCTTCATCGGTCGCTTGCATGAATATCTGGTCCGGTTCTATCTCAACACGAAGCACCCCACCTTTTGTGGTGTGGATTATCAAATTCATTTCAGCTTCATACACTGCGATTCCACATCTGCGGGCGAGCTGTGGGGTTGCACCCATACGGAGCAAAGCGCGTTTGATGTTGCTGGAGGCTGCTCCACCTTTGGTAAAATCCCCAACCTTGATGTTGTAGCGAAGAACAAGCGTGCTGCGGTCAGAAGAAATATCTTCAAAAAGATGACTGGCACGGTAGATACGAACTTCCTCTTCCTGATAATCCTGATCCAGGGCTTTGAGGATTCCCCGGGTGACATCACCTTTCGTGATGATCCCTGCCAGTTGATTTTCTGGATCGATGACGATCAACCTGCCCAATTTCGTGTGCACGAATAGCTTCAAGGCTTCTATCACCGTGTCCGTTTCCCTTACGGTGACGAGCTGCGTGGTCATGTAATTTCTGACAGGTGCAGTCAGATCGTTTTTACGCAGGCTATGGATCAGGTCTTCAATACTTATCACGCCAACCAGCGAACCGTTCTCCATCACGGGGGCACCTGAAATACGATGTTTATTAAAAGTATTCAGCGCTTCCTCCATGGACATGTCTGTGGAGGTTGTGACTGGATTACGAGTCATGACTTCGGATATTTTTAGTTCGTATGCAAGCTCTTCCGTACGGGTGATCGAGCCAGCCAATTGATCGGATATGATATGCCCTTTAAACCTCGTTTGCTCGGTCATCGTTGGTTGATCCTGTTAATCGTACGAACCGGGATCTTTATCGACCGGCATTTCGAGGCTGGGTAAGCCACGCTGACGCAGGCGACCGCAGAGCTCAAACATTCCGAATGGCGCTGTAATTAATGGAATTCTTTCTTCAATCGCCAGGTCGATGGTTTCTTTCGGGGGTTGTTTCCCGCGCACGAAGACCACTGCGGCAACATCCGCCATTTGGGCTGTGCGAATAACCTGAGGGTTGCATAGGCCGGTGAGCAGAACTGCCTCCGGCTGGATTGACGCCAGGACATCCGACATAAGGTCGGCACCGCAGCCGCCTTTTATTTCCCGGGAAAGATCAGCCCCCGGGGTGTGCAAGGTGCCGCCTACAATAGTAATCAGTTCTTCGATATTCATTCCATCCTTCTAACCGCTAAGCGTTCGGACAATTTTACACCATCTTGTATGTTAAAATTCGAACCTGCCAAGGAGACACCGCATGAAGAATATCATTCCTGCCCTCAAAGGTACCCGTGATTTCTACCCCGAGGATAAATTCAAGCAGAATTGGCTGCTGGATCAAATCCGGAGAGTTTCGCATGCATTTGGATACCAGGAATACGAAGTTCCCTACTTAGAACGGTTGGATCTTTTCGCGGCTAAATCCGGGGAGGAATTGGTTAAGAAACAGGCTTTCGTTTTCCAGGATAAGGATGGGGAAGAGATCACTCTCCGCCCGGAATTGACGCCTTCTTTGGCTCGCATGGTTGCACAACGGCAGGGAGAGCTGGTATATCCGCTACGCTGGTGGGCTTTTGGACCGATTTGGCGGTATGAACGACCTCAAAAAGGACGTTCAAGGGAATTCTTCCAATGGAATATCGATATGATCGGTGCGGATTCCCCGGAAGCAGACTCGGAACTAATTGCAGTGGCAGCTTCACTTTTTAAAAAGGTGGGATTAAAACCCGAGCAGGTTTTGATTCGCCTCAACGACCGGCAACTGATGTATAAGAAATTGCAAGAAATTGGTGTCGAGAGCACCCAGGTATCCGCTGTACTGCATATCATCGACCGGAAGGATAAGTTATCCAACGAAGCCTGGGTACAATATGCTCAGGAACAGGGGTTTTCACAAGAAATAATTACTCAACTGGATAATTTACTAGGCAATACTGCGCTTTGGAAGGAATCTCCCTGGCTGGTACGCTGTATGGCTGCGCTCGAAATAATGGGTGTAAGTGATTTTATCCAGTACGATCCCAAGGTGATTCGCGGATTGGATTACTACACCGGGGTAGTGTTTGAAGCCTTCGATGTGGAAGGTGGGCGAGCGATCCTGGGAGGAGGCCATTATGGCAACCTCGTGAAAGACGTAGGTGGTGATTCTCTACCGGGTGTTGGATTCGCCATGGGCGATGTGATGTTCCCGATCGTACTAGAAAAATACGGGTTGCTGCCGGTGCAGGTACCTGCACCGGCAGAAGTTCTTATCACCGTTTTCAGCGGGGATGTTCAAGCTGAATCGCTGAAACTGGCTGGAAAAATTAGAGAATCGGGAATTCGCACAGTGTGTTACCCGGAACCAGCGAAATTGCCCAAACAACTAAAATACGCCGATAGAATGGGCATTCATTTGGCAGTGATCCTCGGCCCGGAAGAGATCCAGAATGAGAATGCTGTCCTGAAAGACCTAAGAACCACCGAGCAGGTTACCGTGAGAATTGCCGACCTGGCACGGGAGATCGACCGCCTGCTTGCCTAGAGCATGCACGCGTGATAAAATTCAGCCGTTATGGTGGCTGTAGCTCAATGGCAGAGCGCCTGACTGTGGATCAGGAGGTTGCGGGTTCGACCCCCGTCAGCCACCCCTAAATATGGCGGTAAACCCTCTATTAATCCCCATAATTGGGGCTTTGAGCCTGCTTGAACAGTAGACTCTTTATTTTTGGTGCAGTTTGGTGCAGTTGAAAATCTGAGATTTATCATCCCGTTACCTTTTCTGTTTCTTGGGGTAGCTGGACCAGGATCGGGGTGACCAGTTTATCCATGATTTCGGCTGCCTCCCCCTGGCTTTCGTGGTAAAGATGTCCGTAGATGTCCAGGGTGACACTTGGTTTGGAATGTCCCAACATCTTGGAGACAACAATCACCGGCACATTATTGTTTAGAAGTAAAGATGCCGCTGTGTGTCTGAGATCATGGAAGCGAATTTTCGATAATCCTGCCCTGGCAAGTGTCTGATTGAAGTCTTTCCGCAAGTTGCTCGGATCACCTGGAGCGCCCACTCCATTCGGGAAGATCAAATCGTTTTCCTGCCAGTGCTGTCCGACTTTTTCTTTTAGGAGTTCCTGATGTAGTCGGTGCTCACGTAGGACCTGAAGTGTTCCTTCACCGAGTTTTATAGTCCGTTTGCCAGCATGGGTCTTGGGTTCTTCGAAACTCCAACCTTGCCCGGAGATTCTTTGCACCTGACGCTGAATATGCAGAGTTCCCGTCAACCATTGTAAATCTGACCACTTCAAGCCGAAAAGCTCTCCCTGACGCATGCCTGTGGTTATTGCCATATGGTATAAAGCACGGTAAGGACTGGATTGGGATGCCACTAGGAATTGACCAACCTGACCTTGATCGAGAACCTGCATTTCTGAGTTAATATAATGGGGGAGCGCTGCACCATGCGCGGGATTGTGGGTTACATAACCATACCGAATGGCTTTCTCGAGAGATTTGTGAAGGATGTTGTGACATATGTGGATCGTGCGCGTCCCAACCCCGGATTGGATCAGATTAGAATAGAATTTCTCAATCCTGGCCAGGTTCAAGTCTTTCAAAGCAATGTCCCCGAGGTTGGGGAGGATATGTGTCTTGATCACCTGACCATAATGTTGCAAAGGTTTCGCCCGGAGGTCCAGCTTCCTGGTTTCAAGCCATTTTGGCAGGTATTCTGCCAGGGCAATTTTGCTCCCCTGGAAATCAAAACCCTTGTCAAGTTTCTGCTGCTGGTCACGGATCCACTTCTCGGCTTCAGCTTTTGTGGGGAATGTTTCACCAGTCCGCTCGCCATTTGGTGCAGAAATTTGTGCGCGGTATCTACCATTTCGCTTCGCGATCGTTCCTGTATTTTTGCTGCGTATTCTAGTTGCCATTTCCTTCCTCCTTGTTTGAAATAATTGGAAGGAAAGGCAATCCTGCATGCTCTGTCTGTTTAGTTGTTAAGGTGCAGTCGAACAGAACCATTGTACTACTCCATTGTTTGATAAAACATGTTCTTACCGTATATAAAGTCGTTTTTGTGGTTATGCTTTTCATTTTTCGTTCTCCCAAAAAGATATTTCGTTTACACAATATATTTATATTTAGATGGCTCAGCTTCCATTTTTTTACTATTCTTTCCTATATATCATTAGGATTAAGCTTAATTTATTCCATCTAAGGATTCTATTTTCAGAGGGGGTAACGGCCCTTTTCGATAAGTTAACCCCATTAATATTCCCGCATTGATAATTTGCCTTTCATAAAGATCTACTGTTGGTTCACTTTTGTTTATTTTGTCCATCATTTTATCCTTAGGAGTTGATTGTCTTTCTATCAGATAGTTCACAAGTCGTTCTCTTTCTCTTGTTCCATATAATTCACCCAAAATTGCATTTGCAGTTTCAAGGTTGACGATCTTATTTGTGGTCAGATTTAATATCTCGAGCTCATGATTGAGAATTTCCATTGTCCGTTCCCGGGTTATTAAATCTATGGTTAATTTTTGTCCCTGATATTTATTTTCAATATCTCGCCTATGAAGAAATGAGATTTCTTCCCGTAAAAACCCATCTCCCTTGTCATAAAATTTTAGAGAACCCTGTTTTGTGTAGAACTGTACCCCGTTCCCAAAATATGGCTTTGTTTTTCGGCGAGAATAATGTGAGACTGATAACGATCTGAGATAATCATATACATCCACTCCTACATCGAAGTTGTAACAGGGATCGAGTCTATAAAGTACCCCTTCGTAGAAGTTTATTGCTGGGAACTTCGCTATTAGATTCATTTCCTTGTTTGCGATTTCGACTGCTTCATTCAAATCACCTAACATTTGAGTATTATTTCCGTACACTAATTTTGGTAATGAGAACTCAAATAGCAATAACGGCTCATTAGCTTTTGCAGTAATACTCTGCGGATAATAGGTTACGGATAGTTTCGATTTTCCAGCGACATAGAAGGATATAGACCATTTTTCCCATGATCGATCACCTACACTAACCAAGTTATATCTCCAGCCTTGGTCACCGGTTGGGCTTATCATTATTGGAAAACCAAAAGACACTGTATCGATCATTTGAGAATTTTCCGAGATACATTCGAGGATCTTTACTGAATTCTCAAATGCTTTCTTGTCGTCCTCTCGAATTTTCAATCTCCAGCGATGGAGAGTGCTCTTTGATAAACTCTTCGAGTTTTTCGGGTAGAACGCGCACCGATTTACCAATTCTGACAACTGGAATCTCTCCTGTTTTCATCAATCGGTATGCGAATGCTTTACTGATTGATAATCTTTCTGCCACTTCCTTGCTTTTTAATAATCTGTCGTCCATTGCTAGCTCCTTGTGACTTAAAAATAGAAAACGGCCCTGGATCAGTTTGGGAATATCACGGAGTTCGCGTTCCCACATCTACTGATGCTCAGGGCCGTTTTTTAATTCGGCTCAGTCAAGATTACTCTTGATGATTAAATTTTTGCAATAGATCTATCTATGTTGTCTATCGCGTGTTTTATTATAGCACAATTGTGCTAATAATCAAGGCGAATGCCCGGGTGTTTTCTCATTTTCGCGATCCATTGATTTTTTAGATCTCATTAATTTGTGAAGATATTCTAGGATTATCCAGTTGAGAAATTAACTCGCTGGCAGCCTTCCTTATCCTTTCCAGGTGATCCAGGATCATCTCCGAGGTAGCTCCATGCAGGGCTACATAATTCGGGCTGCTCAAGCCGTCCAGGCCGAAATGCTTGCCAACTACATAAGCAACGGACTCCGCTTCCAGTTCCCGGATGGTCTTGTCAAGTGGACGGTTCTCATCCTGGTGCAGCAGCTCGTGCGCGATCTCGTGGATCAGGGTCTTGGTCCCGGCAGATGGATCCAGCTCTATCTCCCCTCCCTTGCTCAAGCCCTGGGTATTCCCGTCCAGCTTCTTTACTGTCACCGAGATGCCTTTCAGCCTGGCGAATTCGATCAATCTCTGGGAGAGGATGGCATTCTGCTCCGGGCTTTTCCAGTTGGGAGGTTCAGGCAAGGGTTCGCCTTCGGTCTGGGAGATATCAAAGACATACACGACCCGGAAACCTTTTAGCTCCTGCCTGGAAGTGGGATCATGCGGGTTTTCCTGGATGAAGATGGGTGCCAATATGGGGATGCCTTGCTCGCCTTTCCTTACATAGCGGTTGAAGGTTCTCCACTTCTGATAGCCAGCCACATTGGTGGCTTCCGGGCAGGCCATCAGGATGCACCAGACGTTACAGGGACTGTACTGATGGAACTTGGCGCAGGTCTCCAGGTATTCGCACATTTCTTCTGTCATCCTGGCTTCATCGGTGGCCTGAGCCAGTTCCTTGATGCGCTCGGTAATACTGGCGGATAGATCGCTACTCGTGAAACGGGGTTGATAGGTTGTATCAATAACTTGGGTGATCATTTGTTTTCTCCTTGGGGTAACAAAAAAAGAGCCTCTCTCCAGTGGTGGAGAAAGGCTCTATAGATGGATGGACATCTCAATTGAATCCCAGATCGCGTTCCTTGAGCGAGGTGAACTGCCCGTGGGAAACGATCAGGTGGTCCAGGAGTTCAATATCAAATAGCTTTCCTCCCTGGAATACGGACCTGGTTACAGCGATATCTTCTACGCTGGGGGAGGTATCTCCACTGGGGTGGTTATGTGCCAATATGATCCCGGGAGCGTTCTCCAGGACTGCCTGGCGGTAGATCTCTGATACCCGTACGATTGATGAGTTCACCGAGCCCTGGGTTACTTTGATCAGGCTCATGACCCGATTGCGGGTATCCAGGTCCATGACCCAGATCTCCTCGTGATCCAGCATCCCTATGAAGTAATCCATGATCTGGAAGGCATCTTCCGGGGAGCTGATCTGCGGCCGTTCTGCGGGGTGAGCATATAACTGCGCATTCAACTCATCGTGCAGCTGGCGGATCCTGGCAAAGGTGGATTCCACCAGCTTCTTGCGTTTGTGAGTATCTCTTTGCCAGGTGGTGGAAGCGAAGTTGATGAGCGGTAATTGCTCCAACGTCGGAGTGTTCGGATAGGGACTCATTTCAACCCCCTAAAGCGAATGGTATAGCGGGGTTTTCCAGCGATATTCAAGAGCTGGGGATGGATCAGCAGGGATTTGCCCTTCAGTTCGGTTACAGTCACTTTTCCAAACACGGAGAGCAGATCATGTTCCCCCTTGGCTCCGAAGAGGATCCCATTGGGTAATCCCTGGGGTAATCCCCCTACCCACAAGCACCACTTTTCTTCAATTGGTAAGGTGGGATGGGGCATGACCTTCTCTCTGGTGATCTCCTGGATAGTGACTTTGAGTGGCTGCTGGGGTAGATCCTCTCCATGCAGGTAGCGTCGGTAGAGCATCCCCAGGGTTTGACTGGGTGGACATTCGTCTTTGGCTATTTTTGGTTCAGGGGCGAACCCCAGTTTCTTGAGCAGTTCCTCCGGTGTCGGAGGTTTGGGAGCAAGGGGTGCAGTTGGTGGAACAGGTTTATTGATTACGGGTGCAGGCTTTGGTTTCAAGTAATTGAATTGATTCGCTTGCTCAACATAATAGGCTGCGATCCGGTGCTTGCAGGTATTCCCTTTCTGGCTATCCAGACATTCGCAGGAACGGGCATCCAGATCCACCCGGTAAAGGGAAGATCCATCTGAGGAACGAACCCGGTAACAGCGGGGTTTATCCGGCTCCGGGCAATGGACAACGGACCAGCTCTTGGCCAGCTCCAGTCCGCGGTCCAGGCGCCCATTGAGGGCATTGACAACCTCTGGTCTGAGCGAAGCGATGAATCGTTCTGCCACCAGGTCGAGGACATCCGATTGGTGAACGATCTCCTCGGTTATCTCCACTTCTTTCACCTGGTGAGTCTGCGGGGAAAGAAGGGAGTACATGAACTTGGCAACTTGCGTTTTGGGGGACATGATAGTCATCCTTTCATATTTGGGGAATGGAATCAAAAAATCCCACCGAGGAAACAGGTGGGAGACGCTGGGCAGGAATGCCCTAATCAACTATTCGTACGTCACGATCGGGAGAGGGAATTTCTTATTGGCTGCTCCTTTCTTTGTTGTTTTGTGGTTTGGTTGATTCTTCTGAGCGATAGGCAGGTTGGCTAGAAGGGGATTTCTTCATCATCTTCTAGGGGGTGTTTCTTTCTTTTGAGGCAGCCTATCCAGGTTGGCACCGCAATCGTCACAGGTTTCATGGATGTCATCCCAGACTTCGCCATTGCCATAATGGAACTGTCCTGAGAAGTACGTATCCAGGTGGGGACAATTTGCTTGAAATCGTTCAATGCAATGCAGACAGGGGAGTGGAATAGAGTCATTGGTCATGGTTTCCTCCAGAATCAAAAAAAGGGCAGCCTGGGGGTAACCAGACTGCCCAAATGGGAATGGGTTTATCCATTACTTGCTCTTGCCGGTGCACCAGCTGTCATTGGCGTTATGGCTGAACCAGATGCGGCCGTCCTTCTCCCAGCGCTTCATCTCGCATTGGTGGATCGGGCACCAGTTGGGGGAGGATTGATTGTCATGATTGTTATTGTTGTTATTCACTTTGCCATTCTGGTTATTGGGGATATTCTGCTTGTTATGGAAGCCGTTATTCTCGCAGGGCAGGAACTGGTTATCCTTGAGCCAGTTCAAGGCTGCATTGGCTTTTTCGAGCAGGTCCTTGCCGGTGTCCCCCCGCAGGGTGAGCTGGCAGATGAAGCCGTCCGGGGTGACATACCTGGTATTCCAGGATGCCGGGGCTTCGGACATCAGGGGATTGCTTTTGAGGGCAGTGTTTTCGGACATTTTTGGTCTCCTTTAGGAATTGGGATTGTTGTCGATTTGTTTCGGGTATTCAATCTCCAGCGCTGGAGAAAAGCAGAGAGTTATTCGATCATGGTCACCTCCTGGGGTTAAAACAAAAAAGCCCGACCATTTCTGGCCGGGCTCTGGATACGATGGGGCAATGACTATACCCCTACCTGGGATTCCCATTCTCACCTAGGGAGAGGTGGGGGTACCCAGGGACGACTATTCGGTTGTACTTACTATACCCCCCGTGTTCACTTTTCGACTTTCCTGCCCCCTATCTTAGGGAGGTCTAAAATGGGATGGGGAAATGGAAAAATGAAATCTTTTTTGTTTTTTGTCCTAGGTTTCAATTAAAGCTATAATTTATTCATGTTTATGGGGGTTTTTAATAAATCATGCGGGAAAATGTAGTTTCAAAGGTCAGGAATAATGAAACAAGTTGTCATTGAAAACCCGGTCATTAATTCACCATTTGAAGAACCTCAACGACATTTTAAATTTTCAGAAGATGGGATCACCGATGAGATTGTTGCATCGCGTCGGATCAGTTCCTATTTTGTGCCCATACCTCAACCACGCAAGAAGAATCAGAAACAACTTGCATTTGATACGGAATGGACCTCAGATCGTATTGAAGAGAATAAATTCATAAATCATGTCCGTGAAAGGATTACCACCTGGCGAAAAGGAAAATACCAGGGGATCACCAATACCACCCGGAGGCTTCTGGATTACTGGCAGAATCCCAGCAGGGAGCACAAATTATTCTTTTGTCAGATCGAAGCCATGGAAACGGTCATCTACATTACCGAAGTGGCCTCAAAATACGGCGATGCCTGGATTGAAAGCACATTGCTACAAGCCAACCAATCATCAAACCCCTTGCTATACCGGATGTCGTTCAAAATGGCAACCGGTAGTGGAAAAACCCTGGTGATCGCCATGATGATCGCCTGGCAAACACTGAACAAGTTGGCCAATCCGCAGGATAGCCGTTATTCCGATGCCTTTCTGATTTCCACCCCAGGAATCACGATACGTGATCGGCTGCGGGTTATCTTACCCTCCGACCCCAACAATTATTACAAATTACATGACCTGGTACCGGTGGATCTGATTCCTGAGCTTTCCAAATCCAAGATGGTAATCACCAACTTTCATGCCTTCATGCAGCGCGAGAGGATCAGCGCCGGGAAATTGACCAAAGAATTATTGGCTCAGGGTGAGACTTCAGCTTTCACAGAAACACCCGATCAAATGGTCCGGAGAGTCTGCCGTGAATTGGGCAATAAGCGCAATATCGTAGTGATCAATGATGAAGCTCATCATTGCTACCGGCACAAGCCTGAAGATGGTGGGGAAAAAATGAGCGGCGAGGATCGCCGCGAAGCTGAAAAACGCGAGGAGCAAGCCCGGATCTGGATCACCGGGTTGGAGGCGGTGAAGAATAAGATCGGCATCAAAGTGATCTACGATCTCTCCGCCACACCATTCTTCCTGCGCGGCTCGGGTTACCCAGAGGGCACACTCTTCCCCTGGGTGGTTTCTGATTTCTCACTCATCGATGCCATCGAATCCGGGATCGTAAAAGTACCACGCGTACCTGTCTCTGATGATTCCATGACCGGCGAGCTGCCTACCTACCGTGATATCTGGCCGCGGATTCGGGATCATCTTCCCAAAAAAGGTCATGGAACGGAAGCTGTTGATGAGGAGCCGAAAATCCCGAAGGAGTTGGAAGGTGCACTTCAAAGCCTTTATGCCAACTATGCCAAATACTTTGAATTCTGGGATCAAGATAAAGATGCTCTTTCCAAAGGGATGACTCCCCCGGTATTTATCGTGGTCTGCAACAATACCAATGTTTCACGCATGGTTTACAACTACATTGCCGGGTGGGAAAAGGTCCTTCCAGACGGCACACCTGTTCTGGTACCAGGGAAATTACCCTTGTTAACCAATGTTGTGGATGGCGCCTGGCGGCCAAGACCAAATACCATCCTGGTGGATAGCGAACAACTTGAATCCGGGCAGGCGCTCAGTGATGAGTTCAAAAAAATCGCCTCCACAGAAATCGACCGGTTCAAAGAGGAATACAAAATCCGATTTCCTGGTCGGGATGCGGAATCCCTTACGGATGAAGACCTTCTGCGTGAGGTGATGAACACGGTCGGGAAATCCGGCCTCCTGGGAGAGCAGATCAAATGTGTCGTTTCCGTCTCGATGCTCACCGAAGGGTGGGATGCCAGCACGGTTACTCACATTCTGGGTGTGCGCGCTTTTGGAACTCAGCTACTTTGTGAGCAGGTGGTCGGGCGGGGGTTGAGGCGAATGAGCCATGCCGTCAGCCAACAGTCGCTCAACCTTAACGGCGAAAAAGTAACCTTCGAGGCTTACGACCCGGAATATGCGGAGGTTTACGGGGTCCCGTTCTCGTTCATCCCGTGCTCGGGCTCCAATCCCGAACCCAAACCACCCGCGCATGTCACCCACGTACGCGCCCTGGAAAGCCGCTTGGCGTGCGAAATCACCTTCCCGCGCCTGCTTGGGTATCGCTATGATATCCAATCCGAGCAGCTGACTGCTGATTTTGGCAAAGAGGCTCGCATGGTGCTTTCCACCCAGAATCTGCCCACCAAAACCGAGATGGCGTCCATTCTCGGGGAAGGGAATGTGCATACACTGGATGGATTAAAAGGCTTCCGCGAACAGGAGATCGATTTCCGCCTTGCCAGCCTGGTGTTGGAAAAATTCCTGCGGGATGATGAGGGCAATAATCGCCCCTGGCTCTTCCCGCAATTGCTTCGAATCTCCCGCGATTGGCGCCAGTCTTGCGTGGTCTGTAAGGACAACACTTTTCCCCAGATGCTTCTGCTAGTGGAATTTGCGCAGGAAGCCTCAGAACACATTTACCGCTCAATCGCTGCAACCCATTCGGAGCAAAAACTATTACGCCCCATTCTGCGCCCATATGACCCTCTTGGATCCACCCGCTACGTGGATTTTGATACCGTGTTACCCACCTGGACCACCGACCCGGCCAAATGCCATGTATCCCATGTTGTGGCCGATACCGGTACCTGGGAGCAGAAGGTGGCTCAATCTTTGGAAGAGATGCCGGAAGTGATCTGTTATGTTAAGAACCAAAACCTGGGGTTTTTCATCCCCTACACCATGAACGGCGAGGAACACGATTACGAACCTGATTTCATTGTCCATATCAAGGTGGGGGATGAAATCCTCAACCTGATCATCGAGGTGAGCGGCCGGGAAAAGAAGGAAAAAGCGATCAAAACAGCCACCGCTCGCAATTTGTGGGTGCCCGCAGTGAATAACCATGGTGGTTTTGGGAAATGGGCTTTCCTGGAGGTTACAGATCCCTGGGATGTGAAGAACACAATTCTGAAGTTTTTACAGGGTGAGCGCGTGGATGGAATCCAGCCACTTTACGGAAGGATTAATTTATGGCAACTCAGAAGATCATTGATTATTCGATGCGTGCGCTCCGTTTTTGATTCACAAAGCACAACAACGCGAGACACTCACCTATAAAGAATTAACCGATTATGTCGGGTGTCACCATCGCGTCGCAGGTCATATTCTTGGTTATATTCGAGATGAAATCTGCACTCCACGAAATTTGCCTTTTATTAACGCGATTGTGATCCGCCAGGATACTCAGGAGCCAGGAGATGGTTGGCTGCCCGAAGGAACGAGCCACCTTAGTAAGCAAGAGTATAAAGAGCAATATGAACTGTTCCGGGATAGGGCGTTTGCGTTCCCTGGTTGGAATGATCTTCTGAAAGAACTTTCCTTATCCCCAATTCAAATTACCGAGCAGGAACTCAAAGATCGCGGCCGCACATACAGCCAGGTGCTTGCCCGCCAGGGGGGTGGTGGAGAGGGTGCTGCACATCGTGATTTGAAGGAATACATTGCCAGGAACCCGGAAGCCATTGGCCTGCAGGTCATCAAAAAAGGCGAGCAGGAGCACATGTTTATTTCGGGGGACTGCTGTGACATCTTGTTCACCCTCATGGATAAACGGTATGCCATTATTGAGATCAAGAACGGCGACCCGGGTGAACTTGTTCGGGGGATCTACCAGCTTATAAAATACAGAGCATTATTATCCGCTGAAGAGGATCTACTCTTACCTGATCAACCACAAGTGTTATTAGTTGCGTATCAAATTGCAAACGAAGTCCAGAAGTTAGCTCAAAATTTAATATTGGTTGCCGGGTAGTACCGGAAATCCCTATGAGGGTTCCATCTATTGAGGATAAATAGAATTTGGCAACACTATATTCTAGTCATCCTGATTTTTTTAGAAGTCCTAGAAACCCATGTACATCTTCTACGTTGATGAATGTGGACGACCATCGCTTGAAGACAAAGCGCTCGAATCAGATCCCTGGTTTGTCATGGCTGCAGCAGGGGTCCATTCATCCCACTGGCTGGCCATCGATGCCGAGATCACCAGGCTGAAGCAGAAATACTTCCCGGGGATCAAACCAATCAAAATTGAGTTCAAGTCAACCAACATCCGCTCAGCAGGCGGTCCTCACCCAAGGTCTGCCATTGCTCAACTCAAACCGGATGACTTAAACGGACTCGTGGAAGAACTGTATGCGATCTATGAAACCATTAAGTTGCCGCTGTTTTCGGTGGCTATCCAGCGGAAGGAACACAAGGACAAATACCAGGCGACAGGCCAGCGTCCGGAGTTCCCCTACCAGCTGGCTTCAAGATGCTGGTTGAACGGATCGACTGGTTTCTGGAGAACATTAACACACAGCGAGAGATCCAGGAGCAGGAAATCGCTTTCATCATTCTGGATGAATATGTCGGTCAGTATAAAGTGACCCGCAGTAACTTGTTGTGGTATCAGGAAAGCGGCACCTTTGCCAAAGAGAGCATCAACTATGTTAAAGAAGTGCCCTTCTTTAATGTGTCCACCTACTCCCAACTTCTCACACTTCCCGATCTGGTCTGCATATAACGTCTACCACCGCTTTCGGTACAATAAGCCTGATTATCCCTTTTACCAGCGCATCAAGAAATGGCTTTACCGGCGTAACGGTCACCTGTGGGGATATGGCTTGAAGGTTTTTCCCGATCAAAAAGCCCCGCCAGGGGAAGCCTGACAGGGCTGAATTTTTGAAGGAGGGCGATGGCATTTCAGCCACCCATGAGCGCAGCTGATAGCCGGGCACCCGCCTGGTTAAATAATAGCACAAACTGCTTTTAAAAACAATTCCTTAAGTTTAGTAGTCCGGAGTCAATATGCCCGAAAAAACCTTTCCCCTACCATCCCGGTTTCCGCCACCCGGGCACGCCGATAAACGCACCAACATCCCCACCGAGGAACTGCGCGACTTTGTCGCCGACGAAGAAAAAGCCCCGAAAACCATCCTCTACCCGCGCGACCCCTCCCTGACCCGCAGCTGGTCTGGAAGGGCAAGGATGAGCAGGATCAGCACCCACTGGAAGTGCCGGCAGTGCCAGTGTACATCCAGGAGAAGATCGAGCCCCAGGCCATTATTGAGAATGTGCGCATCTCAGGCGAAAAAAGCCAGGCCACGAAGATCAACCGGCGCTCTTCAACGATTTCAACAACATCGCCTTTGAAGACCTGGTGGATTTTTACCACCACGAGCAGAACTGGACCAACCGCATGATCCTGGGTGACAGCCTGCTGGTGATGACCTCCCTGGCGGAGAAGGAAACCCTCAAGGGCAAGGTGCAGATGATCTACATGGACCCTCCTTATGGCATCAAGTTTGGCTCCAACTGGCAGGTGAGCACCCGCAAACGGGACGTGAAGGATGGCAAGGAAGACGACCTGACCCGCCAACCCGAGCAGATCAAAGCCTTTCGCGACACCTGGGAACTGGGCATTCATTCTTACCTGGCCTACCTGCGTGACCGCTAACTGTAGCTCGGGAATTGTTAACCGAGAGTGGTAGTATTTTTGTTCAAATTGGTGATGAAAATGTCCATTTGGTTCGATGTATATTGGACGAGGTGTTTGGAAGTGAAAATTTATTGTCAAATAATCGTTTAGACAAAAACCAGGCCGGAGGAAGCAAACTAATTAGATCAGGAAATGATATTTAATATGGTATGGAAAACATAAGAACCATGTAAAATCTCGACAGAATTAAAGAGAGAATCTGAAGCAAGATATGCGATCAAGATGACCGAAAGTTGAAGATTCTAGTACGAAGAAATTGTCAACGTCCAAAGAAGAAAACCTGAAGAAGATTAGTGCTGGATTCTCAAGTAATCGTTTAGTATCTCAAAGGAGCAAGTGAACTACCTCTGGTGTTTTTCATGTAGATTTTCAAGGAAAAAATACTTTCCCCTCCGACTGGTGGATCATTGGAAAACATCTAAGGTAAATGAAAACAATTGCATATGCAGATCGAATAACTGCAGTGAAAAGCGTTTAAGGTAGATTCTCGCGGCGTAAAGATTTCCCAGTAACTAATTGGCAGACATTTGGACTGATACATCAGTGGGGCGGTGCTCAAGAAAAAAATATATGTGGTGCAAACAAGCAAAAGTTATAGAACGATGTATTCTGATGACCACCGACCCAGGCGACCTGGTTCTGGACCCGACCTGCGGCAGCGGCACCACCGCCTACGTGGCCGAGCAGTGGGGGCGGCGGTGGATCACGGTTGATACCTCACGGGTAGCCATTGCCCTGGCGCGCACCCGCCTGATGGCCGGGCGTTACCCGTATTACCTGCTCAGTGATTCGCCTGAAGGCGTGCTCAAGGAAGCCGAAGTCAATGCCCAGCTGCCCCCCGCCCCACTGCCGCCTACCGCCGGGGATATTCGACGAGGGTTTGTCTATAAGCGTGTACCGCACATCACCCTTAAATCCATTGCCAATAACGAGGAGATCGATGCCATCCATGAAAAATGGCAGTCCAAGTTGGATCCTCTGCGCGGGAAGCTGAACCACCGCTCACCGGGAAACCTGGGAGGAATGGCAGATCCCTCGCGAAGCGGAATCCGGAAGGACGGAGGAAGTCAAAGAGATTCACCGCAAGTGGTGGTCGCTGCGTCGTAAGCGCCAGCAGGAAATGGATGCCTCTATTGCACGCCGGGCGGATACGGAGCTGCTCTACGACCAACCTTACGAAGACAACAAGCGCGTCCGCGTGACCGGTCCGTTCACGGTGGAGAGCCTATCCCCCCACCGCATGCTTTCCACCGACGAAGACCGGCCGAAAACCGAACAGGAAGGGCAGACCCAGGGAGCGGCATCCGGCGGCTTTGAAACGCTGATCCTGGATAATCTGCGCGTGGCAGGGGTGGAAAACACCAAAAAGGGTGAACGCCTAAGTTCACCCGCCGGAACCGTTTGCCGGCACCTGGCTGCATGCAGTGGGCGAATATCAGGAAAAGGACGGAACCACAAAGCGGGCGGCAGTGTGCATTGGTCCTGAGCATGGCACGGTCAGCCCGGAACTGATCAAGGATGCTGCCAAGGAAGCGGTCCAGGGCGTGGGGTTTGACCTGCTGGTGGTGCTCGGCTTTGCTTTTGACCCGCACGTGTCGGAGGAAATCCACCGGTACGGCAAACTGACCGTGCTGCCGGCGCGAATGAACCCCGACCTGCAGATGGGCAACCTGCTGCTCAAGAAGAGCGGCAGCGGAAACCTGTTCATGGTCTTTGGCGAGCCGGATTGGAGGTGAAGACCCAGCCGGACGGCAAGTTGACCGTGACGCTCAAAGGCGTGGATATCTACGACCCCACCACGGGCGAAATCCGCTCCAGTTCGACAGATGATATCGCCTGCTGGTTTATTGACACGGACTACAACGGCGAAAGCTTCTTTGTCCGGCATGCCTATTTCACCGGGGCGGATGAACCGTATGACAAATTTAAACGTGCCTTGCGTGCAGAGGTGGATGAAGCCGCCTGGAGCGCACTGTACGCCACGACCACTATCCCGTTTGAAAAGCCAACCACTGGCAAGATCGCGGTCAAGGTAATCAATCACTATGGGGACGAGGTGTTGAAGGTCTATACGGTTTGAAATATTGTGAATAATGGTTATGAGGATTGTTGAAATAGATATAGCAATTGAAAAATAAGGGAGGAAGAAAATGAATCCATGGTTCCTGATGGAAAATGACAAGCTAAAGAATCGACTCAATCAAATCCCGGATGATCCCTTCACCAGGGATGAGGTATGCAAGCTGAAGCAAGAGTTGAATCAACTTGGAAATGCGAACTTCTGGCCAGGTCCTCTGGCACCTCTGGGGAAAGCAACTTACAGATATTGAAAAGAAGATCAAAGACCTGGAAGATAAGTCCAGGGGATGGTAAGGGCGGGATCCATCACTAAGATGAAATACTTTTTTTTACGGGGGTATAGGTATTCTCATATTAAACAACATGGAAAGATCAAAGCTTTACACCCATAATGGAGATGGATATCTGGTGAAGAGCGTAGTGAATGGCATCACCACCTATTACCCCTCAACCGCCTACCAGGAGGAAGAGACCAAAATCACCAAATACTACAGCTTGGGCGGGCAGAAAGTGGCCATGCGCACCAACGGCGTGCTCACCTGGCTGGTAACCGACCACCTGGGTTCCACCAATGTGACCGCCAACGCCGATGGCAGCCTGCAGAGTGAGATGCGCTACAGAGCCTTTGGCGAGACCCGCTACACCAACGGGATTACCCCCACGGATTACCGCTATACCGGGCAGCTGCAGCAGGCCGAGGTGGGCTTGTATTTCTACAACGCCCGCTGGTACGATCCGCAGCTTGGGCGATTTATTCAGGCGGATACTCTAATACCGGGAGCGGGGAATTCGAAGCCGTACGATAGATATAGTTACGTGCTCAATAACCCCATAAATTTCAATGACCCGAGTGGGCATTGTTATAACTACAGCACACCAGAAGCAGCGGCTAGATGCAATGCATACTGGGAAGCGTATACTACATATGCTTATCATACGATAATAGCAATAGATTTCGGATGGAATGCATATTCTAACGATCTAACCAATGACGATTTGGCAAAGATTTATAAAGCCGGAAATGATATTTCGAAGATTGTTGGGGGAAATGAAAATGTAAGAAATCTTTATGGGGGAAGAACAATAACCAAACAAGAGATGAACTTTGGTGGTCTTACCCAAGGGAATACGATATGGTTAAACTCCGATTCCTCTAAATGGGATACTTGGACAGTTGCATGAAATGGCACACAGTTGGTATCAACATTGATTGGGATTGTCTCTGGGGCGTTAATGAGTGAGACTGGAGGACAATATATTGGGAATATTGGAATGGATTTTCTGAAAGCTACCTCAGGTTGCAATGGTTTCAGAAGCCCGGGATGCAATAATACCGGGTATGTTTATGGTGGCATCCCTCCTAAAGGGTCAGATGCATCATTCAATAGCGAGGAAGATTTCGCAGAATCGTTTGCAGCGCTTATTTACCCGGATGAAGCGAAAAAGCAAATTGATTTAATGGTTGGTGAAAGCCGCGATTTAAAATCCCTTTTTAATTACAAAGATTATTCGTTGCAAACCCTTCAGTGCAAAATGGATGACCCGGTTAATACAGGCGTTTTACTAAGTGAAAGAGGTTCACGAAATGGAACGTATAACAATATTTATCCTTCTAATGATGCTTTCAGCATGTAGCTCTCAATTTCCAATTGTTACAACAGTACCCAGAATCAAAGATGGAGGGTTTTTAAACGGCGAACCATGTGGCCCGCCATCTTTTTATAATATTGTTCCGGGGTCAACAGAATTATCTGAAGCTAAAAATAAGATTTCCATTTACGAAAATGTTTTTACTAATTGTAAATCCTATAATCAAAATGGAGGAGATATTATTGATGGGATAAACTGTAAGGATGTTTCGATTTCATTTTCAAATAGTACTGTCGACGGGCTATCTTTCCAACCGGATTCTGAAATTTCTCTTGAAAAAGTTGTTAATTTATATGGCCCTCCGGATTTTGTCTCTTCAAGAATAGTGTCTTTACCAGATAAGCCATTTAACTCTCGTGCTTCTTTATATTTTGATAAGTTAAATACTATCTTAATTCTATCTGAACAAACCGGAACAGGAATTGTCATTACCCCTGATACAGCGATTATGGAGATCACCTATTTGTCTGAAGAAGAATATAGTAATATCAAATCTCTTGCAAACTCGACAAGTGTTCCATGGCATGGTTTTGGTTCTTATAAAGCTGAATTACCCTAATTTAAGGCTGAATATAAAGAACAATTACTGTAAGTCGGGAACCGTTTGTTGTCCGACATTTTTTATATAAACGAATATCATGTTCTTTAATTAAAGTTAACCAACCCTGGCGACCTTCGGCACCGAACCCCTGCCCGCTGGTGACGTCGAAGTGTAGAGTGTAGATTGGGTTTGGGTCCACTTTATCCGATAGATCATTGTCTGGCTAACAAAAAAGGTATCACATAAGAGAAATGTCAATGGGAAATACTATTGAAGCAGGTTTATTTGTTTTCTTCAAGATATGTTATTTGCACATAATTTTGGATGATGTTTCAGGAGCAGGTAAGGTGCCAATCGGGTGGACAGGCTGGAAAATATAAATAAATTTCTTCAGCTACCTTACAGCTTACAGACTAAAAATAATAGAAATAATGGACAGACAAGGGGAAAATGCAGCGCCTTTCAAAGCTGAATCTGTATTCAGAATTAGCTAGAAATAGCTAATGGGAAGCCCTGTCACATACCTTGATTATATGGATATTGGGGATGACAAACTTGCCCATCGAAGGAGATGACCACACTTCCCTTAATGGACTTTGTTTTAGCATCTAGGATTCGTTTCTCCAAATGTTGGAGAGGTCTAGAGGAAGATTATTTCGAGCATGCAGGTTGCCTTTCCTCCCTCCACCGCTGGTGCAGTTGTCATGCAGATGGAGTATCAAGCGGTGGAAAATAAGGACCAGTGATAAACAAACAGAAAGCCATATATACGACATAATGAAATCTATACCACTATATAGACAACGTATGGAGAATTCTTGAGAGCTGAGATTTTCTGTGGATCAGGAGGTTGCGGGTTCGACCCCCGTCAGCCACCCCAATATGTGGGATATTCTGAAAAGAATGTCCCTTTTTTGTTGTATATGGGGGATGCTAAAAACTCGGAATTTGCTCTCGTGTGCAATCGTGTGCAATTGATACTTCTATCGGGGTGATCAGATCATCGATCATTTCAGCTGCTTCATTCTGCATTTCAGGGATCAGATGACCATAAATATCAAGAGTTATACTCACCCTGGAATGACCTAACCGCCTGGAAACCACGATTGCAGGTACGCCATGATTGAGCATGAGGGTAGCCGCTGTGTGGCGGAGATCGTGAAAGCGAATATCCGGCAATCCTGATTTTTTCAGAAGAACCTTGAAACTCTTGTAAAGGTTGGCTTGGTCTATTGGCGTTCCTACGGTTGACGTGAAGATCAGATCGTTTTCCTGCCAGCGATCCCCGGCAAACCTTTTTTCCTCCAGCTGATTCGACCAGTGATCTCTTAACTTGCTGAGGGTCTTTTTACCCAGGATGATGATCCGCCTGCCGGCTTTGGTTTTGGGCTGGGAGAAGTAATCGCCTAGCTTGAACTGTCTTTTTAGCTGGTGTTGAACGATCAGGGATCTTTTTTCCCAATCCAGGTCCTTCCAGCACAGCCCCAGGATTTCTGATTGCCTAAGCCCGGTGGCGATTTCCAGATGGTAAATGGCTTCATATCGTTCCCCATGAGCAACCGAGAGAAACCGATTGACCTGTTCCTCATTGAAGAACTTCATTTCTGGAATTTCATAGCGGGGAGTTTTCACTGCCAGGGCAGGGTTGCGCTGGATCAGACCCAGCTTCACAGCTTGATCCAGGCTCGAATGAAAAACAGTATGGATCATCTTGATCGTTCTCGGATGAATCCCCTGGGCAAGTTTTTGATTATAAAGATTTTGGATAATCGCCGATGTTAGATCAATCAGGAGGGTTTTCTCCAGCGAAGGGAGAATATATCTCTTGATGGTCATTTCGTATTGACCGCTCGTGCGTGATCGGACAGAAGATCGCATACCTATCAACCAGGAATCTAAGTATTCCTGATAGGTCATTCTTGAAACAAGAATATTCAATCCGGATTCAATCTCCTGATTCGTATTGCGAAGCCAGGTTATCGCATCCGCTTTCCTTTTTTCGGTATGGCTGATCCGCTTTCCTTTGGCGTATGCCTGGACGCGCCAGCTGCCACTTGGAAGCTGACAGATCGATCCTTCGTGATTATTACGTTTAGTCGCCATTTCCTATACTCCTTTCGAGAATACGGGAAAAGCGACCTGCACAGCCTATTTGGTTGTTAAGGTTCAAGCGCTCTTGAACCATTATAGCGATAAACCATGCAGAATTAAAGGCTTTCATTCCAACCAGACCACTGCCTCCTGATGTATTCGTCTACATCGCTCTGTTTGACGCGTACTGATTTATATATCCTTACGGTTGGGATTTCTCCACATTGCAAGAGTTTATAAGCCAGGGATCGGCTGATATTCAGCTTTTCAGCTACTTCGGATGCTCTTAGCAACCGATCTTCGAAGACTTGATAATTATTTGTTTCCATTTCTATTCCTCTCCCTTTTTATTAATTGCTCACGCAATTAATAAAAAGGATGTTAGCAATATATTTATCAACCATTAATACACCTCCGGGGTCAAGTAAAACCCCGGAAGGATTTTCTTGTATTTTTTTAACAATATTTCTAAATTTCGGCATATCCGATCTCCTTGACCCGGACTGTATTCGACAAACCACACAGGATCAATATTGGGTTCACTGTTTATCCTTGCGGAACTAGTGAGAAGTTGTTAAGCACCTGTGCCTTATGAAATTATTCATTCCACCAAAACGGTTTTTGTTTTGGAATGAAATCCTGTTTAGCAAAGTAGTGATCTACCTGGCCGCCTTTGACAACGTATTTGGTTACGTAACGGATAGTTTTTTCGATGTCTACTACTTTGTCGATCCAAGCAAAACCTGATCGGCTCCAATGGTCATGTATTAATTTGAAATTCACAGGTCTATCTACCAATAAATGGAAATGGATCACGCCCCTAATTTGTAATTCAGTTCCCAAAATATATGAAAAATAGCAATGCTTTACCATCCTTGTGTAATGTTTGCCTATAAGGTCAGTATTCAATATCCTGATCAACATGTAAAATCGCTTTCTTGCGATATCCTCAGGAATTTCATCCTGGAAGGTCAGGGTGATAAAGCTGCTCCAAATTCTGGCTTTGGAGATCCATTGATATTCAGCGTCAGCGAGTTCTTTTCTAGCTGCATAAGAACGCCAGGCTTCGCTTGCGTTATCGTATTTATCGATTATTTCATCTAAAATTGTCATGTTCTAATACCTTTTTTATGATTCCTTATCTTCATAGATTTCCAGTCCTAATTGTTTGGAATAATGAAAAACTCCCAGGATGAAAGAATTTCTACAAAACTCTGATTTCGAAATGCCCGATTCTCTTATCAATCTGATTAATTTGAAAGCGAAAGTAACCGGAAGAGTGATCGGAACTCTGGACCAGTTCGAAGGAGTTTTTTCCTTTATTTTTTCTTCAGGTTGCATTTTTTCCTTTTTTGCGCCATCCAACTGCTGTCAGCCTACCCAGCTCACGCTGACCGTCAAGCCTCCTGGCTTGCGCCGCTCCGCTCACCGGCTTGACCGTCAGCTTCGTTCGCTGGGTTTCACGGCTGCAGCTGGATGGCTCGTAAAAAATAAGTAATTCTGAATCAATAATAAAGAATATTGCAATCAATGTAAAGAAAAACTATAATGAATATATAAGTAATGCTTTATTAGGAGGTCAAAATGACAATAGAAAATTCGGAAATTGCTTTATTGATCCAACAGGCTCGAAAAGAAAAAAATATGGGTCAAAAACAACTTGCTCAGAGGTTGCAGAAAACCAATGTAGCAATATCGGATATGGAACGAGGAAAGGTCAAAATCTCCGCAGCAGAGTTATCAATAATTGCTGAGATCCTTTCAAAACCGATTGAATACTTCTATGGAGAAGATATTGGAGATGAGGAAATCCAGGATATGGTTTCCATCATTAGAAAAACTTCACCTGAACACAGGCAAGAATCTTTGCAGGCTATAAAGATGATCCTTGAAATGCAGCAAGCTTCAGAAGGATTTATCTTGCATCCTGATCAAGAACCAACCACCCAGGAAACAAAGCGTTTTGTTATTGCATTTTTAGACTTTCGAGATTATGTAACAAGTCTTTCTGGTCAAGTAGTGGCGTGGGGTTCTGCACTTGAAAAAGTATTAAAAGAACAAGGTATCGACATTTCAAGAGATGGAAATTAACATATAATTTTTAGGGAGGAATCAATGGAAAATACACTTTTCTATGGTGATAACCTTTATGTCCTTAGAGATCACATTAAGGATGAGTCAATAGACCTGATCTATCTTGATCCTCCGTTTAATTCCAATCGATCCTATAACGTGCTCTTCAAGGATGAAAGCGGTGTAGGATCAGACGCCCAGATTACTGCCTTTGATGATTCCTGGCACTGGGGAACCCAGGCTGAAACTACTTATGAAGATTTAGTCCTCCATGCTCCGGAGAAAGTGGGGACGATGATTAATGCTCTCCGCCAGTTCATCGGTACAAACCAGATGATGGCTTATCTTGTTATGATGGCATCCCGCTTAGTTGAACTTCATCGTGTGCTAAAACCTTCCGGATCGCTTTATTTACACTGTGACCCAACAGCATCCCATTATTTGAAAATTCTAATTGACACAATATTTACCCCTGAATGTTTTATGAACGAATTAATATGGAAACGATCGAGCGCTCACTCCGATATAAAACAAGGTCGAAAAGCTTATGGAAATATAGCGGATGTAATTCTTTATTACAGTAAAAGTGATAAATATACTTTTAACCCGCAATTTACTCAGTATGACGAGAAATATTTAGAAAACACTTATAACAATTCTGATCCTGATGGAAGAAGATGGAAATCAAGTGATTTAACTGGTCCTGGTGGGGCTTCAAAAGGTAATCCATCATATGAATTTATGGGTGTTACTCGATACTGGCGTTATACAAAAGAAAATATGAATCGGCTACTTTCAGAAGGGAGAATACATCAATCCTCACCAGGTTCAGTTCCTCGAATGAAACATTATCTTGATGAAATGCGAGGGGTGTCCTTACAAAACATATGGGATGATATTCCACCCATTGGTGCGAAAGCAGCTGAACGGCTAGGGTACCCAACTCAAAAACCATTAACACTTCTTGAACGAATAATACAAGTTAGCAGCAATCCGGGTGATGTGGTTTTAGATCCTTTTTCTGGTTGTGGTACATGCATTTCTGCTTCTCAGATGCTTGGAAGAAATTGGATCGGGATTGATATTACCCATTTGGCAATCGCCATGCACAAAGCCCGATTGAAAGATATGTTTAACCTTGAGCCTGGAAAAGATTATAAAGTCATAGGCGAACCTGAAGATCTGGCTGGTGCTCGGCAACTTGCTCAGGACGACCGCTATCAATTCCAGTGGTGGGCTCTTTCTCTTACAGAAGCAAAACCATTGGGTGGTGAGAGAGAGGGAAAGAAAGGCAGTGATAAGGGAATTGACGGTGTAATAAATTTCCTTGAAGAAGCTAATAAATTGAGCCGTGTCATTATTCAAATCAAAAGTGGTCATGTAAATAGCGGTATGATCCGGGATCTTAAAGGTGTTCTGGATCGTGAAAAAGCGCAAATAGGTGTGTTTATTACGCTCGATTCACCTACTAGAGATATGGAAACCGAAGCTGTATCTTCAGGCTTTTATCATTCCGACCTTTGGCAGAAGGATTACCCAAGAGTTCAGATATTAAGTGTTGAACAACTACTTAATGGCTCCGAGATAAAAATGCCACCTAATCAACCAACTTTTAAACAAGCTGGGAAGGTAAAAGGTTTATATGCAAAACAGGATGAATTAGGTTTATGAAAGAATGAAATTAATCAGGTTCGCTTTCATTTACTTATACACAAATGAATCTGATTGGATAGAAAGAAACATTAATTTAAATCTTTCGGATGTTCAAATCAAAATAAACCCTATACACAGTATTGAATTACAACCAAATATTCAGTTATTACTTGCTTCAGCGGTAATAAGCCTTACTGATTCCCCTGAAATTTCTTCAGACAATGAATTAATAATCCCAATTGAAAAGAGAGAGATGACAGAGAGGGCAATTATGCAAAATCCGCGTCAAATCGCACAGTGATTCCGGGGCAAATCGCACAGCAATTCCGGAGCAAATCGCACAGTGATTCCGGGGCAAATCGCACACTTTTAGTGGGGAGAGAAATGACTGGTTAATCCCAAAATATGGCATGCTCACTCTTTGAGAGACAAGGAGGAGAACATGGCCAGAAAGCGATTAACCATGAAAAAGATCAAAGAAGTCATCAGGTTGAAGTATGAAGCTGGGCTATCCAACCGAGCCATAGCTGGAGCATGCAAAATATCGAACAGCACCGTTGGGGATTACTTGAGACGGACAGCAGATGCCGGGCTTAGTTGGCCATTGGGTGAACTGGGGGAAGAAGAGTTAAACCAAAAGCTGTTTCCTGAGGATCAAACAATTCAGTCTGAATCAGAGTATCCAATGCCAGACTGGGCAAAGATGAATAGCGAGAAACGGCAAAAGGGAGTCACACTGCGGTTGTTGTGGCTGGAATACAAAGAGCAATATCCAAATGGATATCAGTATTCCCAGTTTTGTGAGCATTACCAGAGATGGAAAAAGCAACAAGTGGAACCCAGTATGCATAAAGAGCATAAAGGGGGCGAAGAAATGGAAGTAGACTATGCCGGGTTGAAAATGCAAATGATCGATCCAGAGACCGGTGAGATCATCAAGCTTTCAGTCTTTGTAGCCACATTACCAGCCAGTAATTATCTTTATGCGGAAGCCCAACTGAAAGAGGATCAGAAAAACTGGAATAATGGTCATGCCAGGGCTTTTGAATACTTTGGCGGAGTAGTAAAGATCGTGGTCCCTGATAACTTGAAAACCGGAATCACCAAACCCAATTATTATGAGCCGGGTGTGAATCTGGCCTATCAAGATCTCGCAGAATACTACAAGGTAGCCGTGCTGCCAGCAAGGGTGAGGAAACCGAAGGACAAAGGAGCTGTAGAAAACGGTGTTCAAAATGTGGAACGTTGGGTTATCGCTCCTTTGCGAAAACGCCAATTCTTTAGTCTCCACGAAGTACAGATTGCCATTCGAGAGCAGCTGGAATTGTTGAATAACAGGGTGATGCAGGGGCCAGGACGATCACGCCGCCAGGAGTTTGAAGCAATAGACCAACCAAATCTACGTCCATTACCCGAAAGACCTTATGAATATGCAGAATGGAAAATAGCCACTGTTCATATCGATTATCATGTTGAGTTTGAAGATCACCTGTACTCTGTTCCTTTTCACTTGATTCACCAGAAGGTGAATATTCGAGCAACCGAAAAGATGGTGGAGATCTTCCATCAGGGTAAATCTGTGGCAATTCATCAGAGAAACTATCGCAAAGCTCGCTACTCAACCCTGCGAGCGCACATGCCGGAGAATCACCAATTCATGGATGAGATCAACTCGGACAAGTTGCTGGAATGGGCAGGCAAAATTGGTCCGCAGACCTTTACGTTGATCCAGGCTACTTTGCAATCACGAAATTATCCCGAACAGGCTTATCGCACCTGCCTGGGTATTCTCAAATTGGCTAAAAAGTATAGTCCTACCAATATGGAAGCAGCCTGCCAGATCATCTTTGAATCCAAAGTCTTCTCTTACAAAACAGTAGAGCAAGAACTGATCTTCCTGCAAAAACAACCTACTTCACAAATGTGTGAAGCGCTTCCTGTTCATGAAAATATCCGTGGCGCTGAATATTATCAAGAAAGGTGTCTCTCATGATCTCCCAAACCCTGATGGATAAACTTCAACAACTTCGCTTACCGGCTTTCCGAGACGGTCTGCAAGAGCAGCTTTCTAATCCACAATATATTGAATTGTCTTTTGAGGAACGGTTATTGTTGTTGGTAGATATGGAATGTTCCCGCCGCTTGGATCACCGAACCAAGTATCGTATCAAACTGGCTAACTTTCCAATGCGTGCTTCAATTGAAGAATTAGACTTTTCTACTGAACGTGGATTAGACAGGAGGTTGATCCTTGAACTCTCCCAATGCAACTGGATCGATAAAGCACTCAACATGATCATCAGTGGTGCCACCGGAACTGGTAAATCATTCCTGGCTTGTGCCTTTGGAACTGCTGCCTGCAGAATGGGGTATTCTGTCCATTACCTTCATACGGCCAGATTCTTATTCACCCTTGAGCATGCCCGCCAGGATGGCTCTTATCTCAACTTCTTGCGATCCATTTCTAAATCTGATGTTCTCATTCTCGATGATTGGATGCGCGATCCTATTCAGCCTTCCTCAGCTCAAGATCTGCTTGAGGTCTTTGACGATCGTTTTGGCAAATCTGCCACGATCATTGTTTCGCAAGTTCCAATTTCCGATTGGCATTCCAGGTTTCCAGACCCCACTCTGGCGGACGCTATCCTTGACCGTACTGTCCATAACGCATATCGACTTTCATTGCTTGGAGATTCTCAAAGAAAGATCCGAGGATTCCGCACCATTTCGCACACTTAGTGTAGAATATTTTTAGCCAGTTGTTTCGCTCGTTCCACTGTGCGAATAAGTCCGGAATGCGTGTGCGATTTCAACGGAATTTCCAGCAATTATAAATACTGCCAATATTCTCTCCGTTTCAGGTCAGTGCAGAAGAGAAATTAAGTCTCCTTATCCTTGCGTTGCTTTACTCCCAGAAACAATTCAAGATCAAGAGTTGTTAGAAAAAAATGATGGAATCAAACATGAAACTTATAGTAATCCACACACTCATTTTAGGCTGCAATTAAATGATATATTAATTTTGAACTTACTTGATCGATTAGATGGAGTATATATTCTTGCAGAATCCTTATGCCAGGAGCACTCCACTGGTAAATATCATGAATTTGTGCGATTGTTTGAATTGGCATTTAAGAAGACATTTACTAATCTTACGGATGAACTTTTTGAATTCCTTCAGGGTTCTAACAAAGGGTATACAAAAAATGAAATTTCAGACTGGATAAATTTACGCCACCCATCTACCCATGCTGATTTCAAAATAACACAAAATATTATTTTTGAATCAGATATAGCTCGATTTATCCCTCGTATGGAACAAGCTGCTTATGATGTACTTTTAAATAAAGAATGTTGGCTAAATCCTAAACACGATAGAAGAGAATTTTGGAATCCTTCTAATTCTATAACTTCAGATTGTAGAATTAAAATTACTGGTAGTGACGGAGGTGGAGCGAGTTTTACTATATATGATAAATATTATGTATTTCCTGAGGATTTAAATTCAGTGAATTTTGTTTTACCTTCAATTTTATGGTCCAAATGGGATTTTAAATAAAAAAAAATTAATATCATCTTGATCGTTAATCAGGATGTTTTAGTTAGATTGAATAATCATCTACTCCAAATTGTGTGGCTCCTTGCGGACGTCACTGGCCACCTCTACAAACTAGACATCAGGTAGCTCGTGTTCTTGTTCATCATTCAATCGGCAACGGGATTTGAAAGTAGATCCACTTCGTGCCGCCATCTGATGGAAATACCACATCGAGCACATTGCTTATAGATGTCCCCGTGCGCGGGACCGAAATCCCGTAACCGGAATATTCCACTGTGTATCCCTGCAGGTCAATTTCCGTCGGGGTGCCGAGTGTCACGCCATCATCCCCGGCTGGAAAAATTATACCGGAAGAGCCAAGTATATAGAAACGCCCCTGCGTGTCTTGAAAGATGCGGGCGAAGTCTCCGAGATCTTCGGGTAACTGCACATCGTTTAAAATTTCACCACCCGGTGAAAGGATTGCATGGCGAGACCGTCGGGTGCCTTGTGTGCTCTCCCCTTGAATGTGATACAGAACATGCATATTCCCTACCGTGTCCAGATAGGCATCCTCCTGGGCATTGAGGAAAACATAAGGGAACTGGTCAGTAGGTTTTTCTTCTATGAAGAAAGCCCGTCTTAATGGATTATTTTTTATGTCATCTGTTTTCCAGTATCCGATTGCGTTGAAAACGTAATCAAAAACATCCGGAGGTTTTGTGTACCCCAAAACTTCCCACAATACATCACGTGTCGAAACAAGAGAGAGACCTCCCTCTGGGTTTGGGAAAACATATGTATAGCGGAATCCGTAATCGGTTATGGTGTTACGACTTACCCAGCGGTTTTCCCCCGGTTGGAAACAAGCCCATTGAAAGATCCCAGGGCTCGCACCCTGAGTGGACAAGATACACAAGTTTCCTTGGGCATCAATCCCAGCGGAACTGTATGGCCAGTCGCTATGAGCGACGCCGGGGATTACTTCTTTGGTCATAATAACCTGATTGCCATTGGGTTTTCCGGACCACATCGTTCCAGTTTCATTCGGCCACCCAATTACATGCAGCGTACCATCCGGAGATGCTAGAAGTTTCACCGGTTCCCTTCCTGCATCACCCTGCGCCACAATCTGCCAAGACCCATCCTCCTGGCGCCAGGCCAACCGCCACTTTTTATCAATACTACCACTTCCTTCGACCGTATAGGCAGTAAAAACCCCATCCTGCGTGCGCACGATGCGGGACTGGTGGCCGCCCCATGAGTTTCCGCCATCACCTGTCGCCGCCTTGTCGGTGACGATTTCAAGGGATGATGAGATTGGCGCAGGAGCCTGGCCGACTTCGCCTGTTTTTGTCAGCGCCCACGCGCGGATGTCATCAACGCACACTTTCAAAAAAGGTGAAACTAAAAATCCTGCTCTACCTTGCGACCGATGGTCATCAGTACCATACCCGACGAGAAGATCATTTATGTAGTATTTGATTTGTTCGCCAGCTACTTCCAAACGCAAGGTATACCAGGTGTCGGCTTTGGTTGGAAAATACTGATGTTCAAAGCTTATATAAGGTCCATATAATGCAAGATCAGTATCGTTATTCTGGAAGTTCAGCGTGCCATAATACCCTGTTTCGATATCCGGGGCAGACCGAGCATAAACTGCAACGTAAGGGTCCTCGGAGTGTTCAAGTTCTTTAATACGCAACTCAATTGCATAATCTGACCAATGGTTTCTTCCGATGGGACCCCCGAGAAAATGGCTCACGATATTATTACAATAAGAATGATTGCCCGAATCATCAATCACAATCGTCCAATTCTCAGGTGTGTCAAACAAACCTATGGTTTTGTCTGCCTCGAAATCCTGTTCAAACAATATCGCAGAAGGATCCAGATAATTGAGATCTGGTGTGCTGGTTGGTAGGGTCGTTGGTGTATCTTCCAAAGTCGGTAAGACGCTGATGGGTGACGTTCTAGTTTCCGGAGATCCAGTCAACCCGCAGGATGTAAGCAGAACGGTGGTCATAATACTCAAAACAAGAATGTTTGTTCTCATACTTTGATTTCCATTTTTTGTATATCCTTATTAATCCAGATCTAAATTCTGGGGATCTACCACCAAACTATATATCAAATTTTGCATTTCCCTTGCTGGTAAAGGCGCTGGTTCTGGTGTAACCAGTAATTTGGTTGGACTGTCACTGGAGCTGAGAAATTGCAAATAAACACGATAAGTGGCTTGACCTGATTTTACCTTTTTCTCCATTTTTCATTCATACCCTTTGCCTGACCGTTAATCAAGATGTTTTTGTTTATAATCATTTTATAGATATATTCATTTTCAGATTTAGTGCTTATGTGGGGAGAGAAAGGAAATCGCTATGGCTGGCAGCTTAAATGATATTTTGATTGAGCCGATCTGTGAAGAAAATGAAATGATAATTGATGAGGTTATTAAGCGAAAGATGATGACTGTTGCTGGCGTTGCAGTAGATTTATTGCATGAGATGGAAAAGAACTTTGGTCCGAGAGTTAGAGAAATTATTCTTGAAATGACACAGAACCAGGAAGTATCTCTTCGAGATGATTTCGGAAGTCCCGAAGATGATCTAAAGAATTTCTGTGCAAGTATTGATCATATGGCTGCGGGATCACATAGATGGGAAAAAGTGATTGATGAACCGGATCAAATCGGATACGACTTTACACGATGTATGTATGCTGAGGTGTTTTGTGAATTGGGTGAGCCTGATCTTGGTTTAATACTGTGTGCAACTGATAAATCCTGGGTGGAATCTTACAATCCAAAACTGAAATTTCAAAGAACTAAGGTATTAATGAATGGTGATGAAAAGTGCGATCATCTTTATAGTATTGAAAAAGAATAGTAAATAGATACTTACATCCTGATATCCAATCAGGGAGTGGTGGCATTTCCAACCTTTCGGAACTGGAAGATAAAGAAGTAGATCGAGAGGTAAATAATTGTGAAAACAGGAAAAACGATTTTCTTGATAATCATGTTGATAGTTCTTGTTTGGCAGGCCCCTCGGTTGATTGTGCTTACTTTAAGCACTTGGGACTATTTCCACACTGAAACCATTTGTACTGGTTCTTCGCCAATACCACCAACAGGATCCTGGGATGAGATTTTTGTGGACGTAGAAGAAGTAAATTCCCTTTATGTATTAACCGATCAAGGTAAGTTATTTATTGGTGATGAATACCTCGTGCCGGAAGAGTTTAATGTTGGAGGTGGTGCAGCAGACCTATTATGGATAGATAATAATGGGGCAACATTCATGCTCTACTATCCTATAAGCGACCATGAAACTAATAAATTCATTACCTATTCCCGATGCAGATGGTTTCTCCCGAAAGGGGTTTACCGATAGCTTTATCACCTGCACATTAACATCTGAATCCCGTAAAAGGGGATTATTTTTTCCTTTATAATAGAACATATGTACGAAAGAAAGCATTGCTCAGATTTAGAATTTCAAATAGTTCAGCTTGAAAAGATTGCACTTGAAGCTAGAAGATTGTTCTGGAAGGAATACCCAAATTCAAAATTTCGCTCAATGATTGAAAAGAATGATTACCTAATTAGAATAAAATTCCCGGACGGCGATGAAGGTATTTTTTTATTTCGAATTGCACAGACTCAAAAAATGATATTAGAAATTCGAGATCAATATGAACATGACTGTGGCAAATTACATAAAAAATGATAAGTTATCAATAACATCTTGATCGTTAATCAAACTCAAATTATTAGTGTATACTAAACTATCCTTCGTTTGGATGACCCCCTCATCCCAGCGAAGGGTATTTTATATCAATAACAACTTGATCGTTAATCAGGAGGTTGTTTTAAATAATTAGCTTATTTTGGGTAAATTATTAATGAAATTAACCGATTTATTCGGTTAAGCAGGTCGCTTTTCCCAAAAATATGCCTTAAAACCCGTGTGCAACCCGTGTGCAAAAGGCTTAAAAACAGTGGAAAATCTGGATTTTATGGACGTTTTAAGGCTTGAAATGTTAATAAATCAAATACAAAACACTTAATTTGGACTCTGTGGATGCCTCCTGGCTGGCCTGTGGATCAGGAGGTTGCGGGTTCGACCCCCGTCAGCCACCCCAAAAAAACCGGAATATTTTTTTAAATTTTTCTACTGCAAGTCCGTTGGTTTCACTTCGGTGGGCGTAAGCCAGGAAAGCAATCCCTTTAAGCGGCGTTTCTGGGGCGGCAGGCGGTCGAATCCGACAAGGATTAGGCTCAATAGTAATAGGATCGCACCAAACCATTGAATTTCGGTGAGTGTTTCACCGAGAAAAACTTGGGCAGTAATCACGGTAACCAGCAGCTCTCCAAGTCCTAGCAGGGCAGTTTCCATCCCACCGATTTTTTTAACACCAAGAAACAGTAATACCCGCGAGATGGCAGTGACTGCACCCAACAGGATAACCGGCTGTAAAGTGACAGCAGGCGGGGGTAGTTGACGGTCAAAGATTAGAAAAACCACACTGACGGTAACAGCCATTGAAAGTAATGTATAGAAGGTGACCGTTGGAGTGGGAGCTTCGTAAAGAACTTTCTGGTTGATAATCAGGTGTAGGGCATAGAGCGCTGCGGCGCCAAGCATCATCGCTGCACCTTGAATGCTGACCTTCTCTGCAGATGCGCTGATTAACAGAACAGCACCGATTATTGATATCACCAAACGAATGATCGTCAGCCTGGTGATCGTTTGCCTGTCAAGGAGCAGCCAAAATACCACCATGAGCGGATAGAAAGAATATAGAAGTTGTCCAATGCTGGCATCCAGAAAGGAAAGCGCTGTATAGAAGAATATCGAGCCAATCCCGTTTACAGCCCCAGCGATTGCACAGCCTAACAACCCTAGCGAGTAGATTCGAAGAAATGATCGATTGAAAATAATCAGGAAGAGGAAAACGAGAAGTGTGGCCAGAATGGAACGGAAGGAAACGATGAAAAGAGGAGAAAAACCCAATTGCAGCGCGATCTTCCCGAATATCGGAGTAAGACCCAGCAGAATGGCTGAACTGGCCGCAGCAACAATTCCGATAGTCTTCCCCTCGTTTCGCATAGATGTTTACCGCAGCAATGTTTTCACTTCATCCATAAGATCGTCTGTGAGAAAATCCCCTTTTTGCATTAACTTCTGGATATGACCCTGCAGTCGGATCTTTTCATTTTGTGTCAGTTCCTTAGCGGTCAGGACAATGATGGGAATTTCGGCTGTTTCGGGCTTTTTCCGTAAAGCGTCCATCACGGAGAAGCCATCCATTTCCGGCATCATCAGGTCCAGGATCACCAGGTTGGGAATTTCCCGGTTGATCATTTCAACCGCTTCCTTTCCGTTCGTGGCTTCAAAGATTGTGTAATTCCCCTGTGATTGAAGGATCCTGCGGATCAACCTGCGCGCGTCGGGCTCATCATCCACGATCGCGATCCGTGGAAAGCCATGGATCGATTCACGGGTGAGAGCAGAAAGCAAACCCTCCTCCGATCCACTTTCCAAATCCTTGGTGGATGGCTTTACATCCCTGGACCAGCCTTCACCGATAATCTTTTGTTCGATTGGCATGGTGTGTCCCGAACAATTGATCACAATTACTTCTTCGGATTTAATCACCCCAGCGCGGATGAGCTTGATCATGCCGGCAAATGCCACACCCGCCGCGGGTTCAACTGAAATCCCCTCCATTTTTGCCAGATAATGCATTGCCCGGAAAGCTTCCTCATCTTGGACGGACTCAAAAGCACCCCCGTTCGTACTTATCATTTTCTGACGTAGAACGGTATATGTTCGCCCGGGATCCCCTGTAGCCAGCGTGGCGATTACCGTCTTGGGGTTTTGCACTGGGATGGCCACTTCCTGGTTTTGCTTCCAGGCGTGGACCATGGGTGCACAACCATCGGCCTGGATGATCCCCAACTTGGGGATGTGGTCAATGAAACCCATTTTCTTAAATTCCTGAAAACCTTTATGAACTCCCACAGGTCCAAGCCCACCGCTCACGCTTTGTATATACCAATCTGGGGAAAAGAAGGTCACGCCGGGTTTATTCTTATCCGGATTGGGAGGAGGTCCCAAAAGGGCGGTGAGCTGCTCGACTAGCTCAAAGCTGACAGTCTTCATGGATTCAACGCAGGAAATCGTCCGGGCGCCAAGATCATAAAAAATCCCGCGCTGGCGTGCGAATTCCCCTGCCACTTGTTTTGCCTCATCATATGACCCTGTCACTTTTATGACCTGGGTTCCATAAAGGGCAACTTCCCGCATTTTTTCAGCAGGAACCAAACTTGTAAGGAATGCCCAAAGGCGGATTCCTGCCCGGGCTGCGTACGCGGAATATGCGATGGCAACATTCCCGGTGGAGGCTACCACCAGTTCGTTGATCCCAGCTTCTTTTAAAGCTGCGATGGTAACCGCTGCCTGGCGATCCTTGAAAGAACCGGTTGGTCCCTGGCGTTCATCCTTGATGAAAATATTCGGACATCCCAGCATTCCACCCAGATTGGATGCGCGTAGAAGGGGAGTGCCACCCTCTCCGAGAGAATATGCAGGCTCCATGGTTCGTACCGGAAGCAAATCCTTGTAACGCCACAGATCAAATGAACGCCCAGAAATCTGAAGCAAAAGGGATTTGGACAAGCGGTTGTAATCGTACATGGCTTCCCGCCAGGTACTGTGACAATTGGGACAATCCGAAGCGCTGGCGATGAAAGGGGTTTTATGCCCACAATCCATGCACTCAATGATGAAATGGGATGCCATTAATTATCTGTTTTCCATATCGCATTATTTGCGCATTGAGTTTTGAAGCGCTTTGAACAGCGGCACCTCTTCAAGATTTTGTTTGCTGAATACTAGTTCGTTAAAATTGGATAAACTCCCTGCTTGCTTTTCAGTAATATCCGCTCCAGTCAAGAGTGTGATATTTATTTGTCTCAATCGGAAATCACCGAGAATGGTTTCCAATAGTTTATAAATATCTGTTTCAGAGAGTTGCGGATTAAGGATGACCATATCTGGCTGTAAAGTGACCATCAATTTAAGGCCTTCATCGCTAGTCTTGGCAGTAATTAATTGGACCTTCTTGTTTTCCCTGACAAGGTTTTGGAATTTCCGAACAGATTCGGGGTTATTATCGAGAAGAAGCAGGTTAGTAGGCTTTTGTGATGTTAATAAGCGGCCGGCCACATCCTCCATTTCTTCTTGAACCAATGGTTTAACAAGGTAGTCCTCTGCTCCGACCCTCAAACCTTTTTCCCGTCTTTCCAACATTCCCATTACGATCAGGGGGACGTATTTTGTTGATCTGGATGTTTTTATCTTCCGGATACCTTCCCATGGGTCAAACTTCGCGGCGTTCAGGTCCACAACAACCGCGAAAGGATTGAAATTCCCGATGTCTTGATCCAGTTTTTCCAATTCCATGAAAATGGTAGAAGTGAAACCCAACGGAGAAACCAGTTTCTCCAACCTGGGTAGAAGATTAGATTGAGAGGAAACAAGTGCAATCCTTTGAAGCGATATTTCCGAAGCTTCTTCCACAGCAGGTTCAGATGGGGTGATGTTCTTAATTTGCGCAGGGATTTTTTCTGGAATTACTTCCTCAAGCGTTTCCAGCTGTACTTCGATTGATTCGGCAGCTGGTTTGGCTACTTCCCCGGCATCCTGTTGCAATTTCCCATAAGCGGATTCACGCAACATGCCTGTAACAATACGTTTTTTATCCGGTTGGGGGATTGGCAAAGTGAAGAAGAAGGTCGAGCCTTTGCCGATTTCGCTACTCAATAATCCGATCCTTCCGCCGTGGAGATCAACCAAGGAGCGACTGATGGATAACCCAAGTCCGGTTCCGCCAGCGCGCCTTGTGGGTGAATCATCCACTTGGGAGAAAGGTTGGAAAAGTTTTGAGCGATCTTTGACATCAATACCTTGTCCTGTATCGGTGACTGTGATCATGATTTCTGGTATACCTTCGGGACTCGTCACCGAGGAACCTTCAATGGTGATTAGTCCTTCATCAGTGAATTTACAGGCATTTGAAAGAAAGTTGATCAAAACCTGACGTATACGGGTGGGGTCTACCAATACTTTCGGGAGGTCTGGTGGAATAATCTGTTTGAATTTTATCGGTTTATCTTTTGCCAATCCCGTGGCAGTCGTCATTGCAGAGTTGATTACATCGCTGATATTAATTTCGGATAATTTAAGTTCCATCTTTCCAGAATCAATTTTGGAAAGGTCAAGGATGTTATTGATCAAGCTAAGGAGGTGTTGGCCTGAATTGTAGATGGCGGATAGATCCTGAGCTTGTGTATCATTGATCGGACCGTCGATCCCTTTAAGAATGACCCGTGAAAAACCGATGATGGAGTTCAGCGGGGTGCGCAGCTCATGTGACATGTTTGCGAGGAACTGGTTCTTGATGCGGTCCAGCTCGTGCAATTCATCCACGGCTTTTTGAGAAAGCTCGAATGCCCGGGCATTCTCGATCGCCACAGCGATCTGGTCAGCAAGAATTCGAAGGACTGTAACATCATCGGGAGTGAATGCGTTTTCTGTGTCCGCATGGATATCCAATGAACCGATAATCCTTTCACCAATTGTCAGAGGGATTCCAATCTCCGAGCGGGTATTTGGTAATTCAGGATATGACAAGAAGAGCTCATTTGAAGATATGTCATTGATAATGATCGGTTCGCCGGTGGAGCAAACCTGGCCGATTAGGTTGTTCGCGCCCACCTCAACTTGAAAACCGGTATTCTTAAATGTATCTCCTGCCGAACCAGTAGCCTCCTGGATGACAGCATATTCAGACTGCGGATCCAGGAGGAATAGAGACACCTGGTAGAAACCGAACCGGTCATAGATCTGGTTCACGATTCGTTTCAACAATGTCTCAAGAGAGAGGGTGCTGACTGTATCGCGGGCGATTTCGGCAGCAGTACGCAACTCCAGCGCGCGGCGCTGTGCTTCACGAAGGAGTCTCTGCTTTTCCAAAGTCACTGATATCTGGTTTCCAACTACACGCAGAAGGCGGACCTCCTCTGGTTGGAACTCAGATGGTGACATTGCAGAAATGATCAACAACCCGATCAATTTCCCAACGCTGCGTAGGGGAATGATCACACAACTCATCATTTCCAAGTCAGTCAATGTTTTTCGGGTTACACCATCCAGGACGTCTTCATCAAGGATATTTCCAATATTCAAAGGCTCCAGAAAAAGTTGATTGAGAACGGGTAAGGATGCAAGTGAATAACGAGAGCCCAACCGGATAAATTGACCACGGAGGTCATAGAAACCAGTTAATTCCAACTCAGTTGGCTCAGCATCTCCGGATTGGGCGACAGAGAACAAGGAGGCCCGGGTTGCAGATTTTGGTAAAACACTTTGAACGATGATACGAACTAGGTCCTGTGCATCCACAGCCTGCGAGATCTCATTCGTCATTTTGTAGAGCAGCTCAGTTTCAGCCAGAGAAACCTGCGTCTGGGCATACAATCTAAGGTTTTCGACTGCGGTGGTCATCTGATCGAGCAGAGGTGGATATGCACGACGTTCCTGTTGAGAGAACCGGTGGTGAACTTCGGCCTGCAGTAATAGGACACCGATTTGCTTCTGCGCAGTTGTAAGTGGCAGAACAGCCATTGAAACAACATGCTGATCTTTAATTACCTTTTGAAGCAATGCATCGATGGGGGCTTCACTGATATCGTAAATGAATAATGGTGACGATCGCTGGAAGAGTGACAGGTAGGCTGAAGTTAGATATTCCGAACCGACTGGTGGTGGAGGTGTGCCGCTGCCGCTATGCCAATTCGCTGCCACTGACATCCGGTTAATATTTCCCTCTGAATCATTCTCAAAGAGAACCAGGATACCTCGGTTGATATCCGGGATATTAATCCCTGTCGTAACAGCCGAGATCATGGCGGCATATTCATTCGCCAACGCAAGTTGATGACTGGATTCATAGAGGGTTTCAGTTTCAGTCAACGAGTTTTGAAGCTGCGTAAGCAGGTCTTCTCGGGCGATTGTATTAGAAAGTGCGTCACCCACTACCTGAAGGGTGTTGATCTCTTCGCTTAGCCACACTCTGCCAGGTTTCAATTGCTCAAAAGCAATAAAACTGGGAAACGCATTTTTACCGGATACTGAAAGCAGAAAGATCGAATTGATATTGAACTGGTTTAAGAATTGAAATTCGGGTGTATTTCGTTTTTTTTCATCCGTAATCGCCCATCCCTGTTCTACAAACTCCCTCGCCCAGTTTGGAAAATTTCCAACCGGAATTTGGTTAAGTTCAGAACCGGAGAGTTCCTTCTCTAATTCAGGTTTATACCAAATACTCTGGCATTTCCAGTAAAGTTCCTTCTCGTCATCCAGAAGCCTGGCAAAATAAATCCTATCGCTTTCAGTGACACCGGCGAGAATACTAAATACGGAATTAAGTGCGGAGGTTCCTTGTTCGGAAAGCAATGCTACGGCAGCCGCAGTGCTCGCCTGGTATCGCTCACGTTTTTCGATGATCTGAAGCGCATCGTTTACTTCCTTAAAGAGATTCGCATTCTCTAAAGCAGTGGAAGCTTGAAACGCAAGCGTGGAAAGAAGTTCAAGAGACACTTGTGAAAATGTGGATTCTTCCTCGAAGGTTTCAATATAAATTGCACCAATCGCTCGATCGGAAGTAACGATTGGTACGCACAACAAGCTGGTGGGAACCGGTTCAGGGACGTCAATATTCCGCTCGGTGAGTTCGCGCTCAACATCGCCAGAAAAAAGCAGCGATTGGTTGGCATGAATGGAAAATTCGATCAACCCTTTTCCATATGCAGCTTCCGCCTTAGATTCAAACTGCCCGTTATGAGAGTGTATTGGAAATGTAAGATAAGTGTGGTTTTCATTTGAGATGGCGATCGTTAGATTTCGGTTATCGAGAATATCGCCCGCGGTTTCATAAAGCTGAGAGAAAATCTCATCCCGGCTTGCCAGTTTACTCAGTTGCTGACCTGCACGGTTAAGTGCTGCAAGCTGTTCATTACGTTCGATGGTCTCGGATTCGGCTTTGATCCTCTCTCCCAGCTGCTTTTGTGCGGCTTGATACAATTGCGCATTTTCGAGAGCCAAACCCAGTTGATGTGCCACTTCCTGAACGATCAGTCGCTCATCTTCTTTCCAAATCCGGTCGGACCTCTCATCGATTATCTCGATGACGCCAGAGGTTTGCTGCCGAATCTGCAATGGCGTAGCCATTGCGGTCGGGTTTGTGCCAACCGATTCCTGAATGGTCGTCTTTTTTTGCGAGATTGATTGCCTGCCAGCCTTTGTAAGAATCCTGTTGGCGGGGGAGATTTCACCTTCCTTCATGGCGATGCCGATGGAAAAATTCTCCATTCCAAGGTCGACGAGGGAGGAGGTACCTCCAGGTCGCACATAATCAAAATCCATTGGTCGCCGAGCGATAGAGCCATCGCTCATAAGGCTGGCCATCCCTTCCCAACTCATGATATTCCCAGATGAGTCCTTTTCCGGGTTGCCGGTGAGCTCTACGGGTAACTCGATCCCGGATTCAGAAATCATCATCACTTTGAGGGAGAATGGTTTAAAAGCTTCAATCAGGTTCAGGACAGTGTCTTGATCACTGCTGATGATCTGAAATTCTGCAGCTGACTTACCTAGGAAATGCTCGGCGGTAAATCCGAGATAATCTGTAACCTGAGGGCTGATTGAAAGATAATTTCCCTTATCATCCAGGGTCCAAGACCAACCGTTCGGGATGTTTTCACCTCCCGATGGGTTTTTACCTTTTCCCCGGGTTGAATAAAGTGGATCCAATTGGCTGGTGATTTTTCTTTTCGGCATTTCCGATCATCTCCTGACCTGATTCAGGGGAATCAGGTGGTCATCGCTCATGATTATTATTGATTCGTACCCGTAGGATTAGTGGCAGGAGAAGTCTCTTCTGCCGGATTGGTTTCCTGGATCAGAATTTGTGCCCGGGATGCCTTTAACACATTCTGGAGCTCTTCGATCGCAATCTGAACCATTTCTTGGGGATTCGTCGTGGAGCGGATCTTCCCTGTGATTTCAAGCACTTTTCTGTCGCGTTCCGCCCGGCGGAGGGTTTGTTCGAACAAACGCGCATTTTCCAGCGCAAGTGCAACCTGGTTGGCAACTGATTGAACTGCCTGGATTTCCTCTTTTTGCCAGTCTTTTTTATCTTTTCTGGTTTCTTCGATGTTGATCACACCAATCGTTTCACCTCGCAAGGAAATCGGAACAGCTAGTGATAATACCGATTTACCGGATGGCTGATCAATAACTGGAATGAAAACGGGTTCTCCCGCCTCCAGTACCTTTTGGAACGCGAGAGAGTCCTCGCGATCGATGGTTTTTACACCAGCCGGGGTGTATTCGAATCCGGCAAGGTCCCGTTCATCCACCTCACGACCCCATTCCTGAAGTAGGTATTGCCGATGCAATGACTGGGATGCTTCCAGGGCGCGAACTGTTTCCTGAAGGAGAATGTTGTTCTCAATGGCAATCGCCACCTGGTCGGCAAGGATCGTGAACAATTCCACATCCTCCTGGGAAAAGATGTTCGCTTCAGTGGATTGCACGTCCAGAGCACCAATGATCCGATCACCAATGATGAGAGGCAATGTCATTTCCGAGCGGGTGAGTGGTAGGTCAGGATTCTGAAAATAAACTGCGTCAATACCCACATCGGTTGCAATCCTAGGTTTGCCGGTGCCTGTCACATAACCCACTATACCAACCTCACCGACTTTCAAGCGGTGACCCCGGTTTAGCATCCTCTGACCACCTTCAGAATTGGCAGCGCGCAGAACCGCATATTCCTGGTCATCATCCAAAAGAAAAATTCCTGCATGGTAGAAATTGAACCGCTCACTCACGAGGCTGACTAATGTGTCCAGAAGGGATTCCAGGTTTTGGGCACGGGTAATTTCGCGAGCCACATCCGCCACAGTTGTCAATTGACGGCCTCGAAGAACCAGGGCTTCGTTCCGATTTGCCAATTCCTGGGTACGGGCACGTACGCGATCCTCCAACTCTGAGATCAGAGTTTTTAGCTGGGAAGTCATCGAGTTGAATGTATCCGCCAGCGCTCCCAACTCATCGCGGCTGCGGACGATTGCTTTGGCAGAGAGATCTCCATCGGCAATACGGCTCGCAGTCCCAGTCAGTTGGAGGATCGGGTTGGATAGCAGTCGGGAAACTATAACGCCAATCAAACCAACCAACGCTGCGAACAAAGCAGCGAACAGGATAGATAACTGGTTTTGTTGTGCACGCAAACTATTAAGTTCCGCTGTTTCCTCCAGGTAAACAACTTGCCATGGTTTTGAGGTAAGACTTGCTGTTGAACCCATTTCAATATGGTCCTGGTCGCCAGGGTGAACTTCGGCGGAAAAGAAATCCCGGATTTGCGGATCCAGAACCGCATTCGCGAAATCTGGAAGATAGGATGAAAGCTGGGCGATGGGTAGCTGAGGCAGCAAATTCCTGGATTTAAGATCGGTAATTTTTTCCTCATCCATCGGCATGAGAGATTTGTAGAGTAGCCCAGGAGTGAGGGCATCAGCTATCCGTATTGTGTTTTCATCGATTAAAACAGGGTAGGAGCGTTTTCCCGCAATACCGGAATATCCCTGAAGAAGATTCTGAAGAAGTAATGCGTTGTAACGAACAATTAATACACCAGCATTTTTCTGATTCTCATCTTTAATTGGGGCACTGAAGTAAATAGAAGCGGCACCTGTTTTTGGATCAAAAATAACCGGAGAAAAAAATGGACGATTTGTCTTCAAAGGTTGCTGGAAGTATTCTTCATTGACTATTTGTTTCCCGATTTCCTGAGGATTCGAATCATAGAATTTAACCCCGAATAGATTTGCCAGCGAGTAAGACGGAGCGTATGTTCCACTGGGAATCTCGAGTGTGTTTATGGTTGAAATCATTCTCGCTTCCTGGTCAGACCCAACCCGGAGGTTGGAGGGAAGGTATAAGTAATCTGCAAAAATGGGCAGAGATGCCTGTTTTGCTAGCAGGGCGAGTTTATCTTGGATGAAATTATCCACACCTAAAGCCGCCTGGGTGGCAGCAGTATTAAGAGCGGTACGAGCCTGGTTCATAAGGGTATTTTCAAGGAATGTGGTCTGAATAAAGGAGAGACTGATCAAGGGTAAAAGTCCGACAAGGAGGAAGACGGTAATCAAGCGAACGCGGATGGAAAAGTTGATAATTCGGGCGATAAAAAAGATTGATATGGTGACCAATTGGAGAATATCAAAAGTGATCACCGCAAGTAGAATCCCTAGAGATTCAATCTGCGGCAATGGTGAATACAAACCTGCCAGAATAGCTCCGACCGCACTTAGTAAACCAAGAATAAGTTCTGTATCAGAATAAACACCCGTCATAAAACCGGAGGCTAACAAGAAGGAATATAGGAAACAGAAAATTGCAACCGGTATGAGAATATCAGTAAAACTGCCAGATAATAGAATCAACGAAAGCATTAACAATGTGCTGGCGATCAATAACCTCAGATTTTCATTCGAATTGGGAAATTGGTACCGGAGGATGATCCCAGAGATTGCGACAAATGCTAATGCTCCGGAGAGGAGAAAAAGCGGTTGTTCTGGTGTAAATAATGCCCAGATTAAAAATATACCGCTTATGATGGCAGAGAAAGCGGATTGAATTACCAGGAACCGATTTGTGAGTATTTTACGTGTCTGTTCGAAAGGTAATGGGAGGTTACCAGTAGTGACGTGCGTCATGACTGTTTCTCCTGAGTTGCACTGGCTGGTTCGATACTTGATTTTGTACGAAGTTGAACTCGAACATCGGAAAGTCCCAAGGATTTCCCTAGTTCGATTGCTGTATCTCTCAGAATATCGTTGACTGCAGTGGATGAGCGCACTTTTGATGTGATATCAGCGACCATTTTTTCCTGTTCAACCCTGATCTGCATTTCTTCGATCAGTCGGGCATTTTCGAGTGACAGAACGAGCCGGCTAGCTATCGATTCAACAAGTGATTGAAAGTCAGGAATTTCAGAGGGATCATCAATTTTCAATTCGATCACCCCGATGACCGCTTCTCGCAGTTTAAGCGGTACGGCAATCGTGGCTGTTTTACCAGTCTTACCTTTCCTAGTTTTTATTTGCGTTTGTCCTGCAGTAATCGCATCTCGTGCAATCGTCGATTCTGATGAACCTTTTTGAACACCCTTACTCGAATATCGCAGAGATTTCGAAGATCGTAAACCCAGCAGAAAATCTGCCCACTCCTTCTGGGTGATTGTCTGTGCCTTGGATTTATATTCTTCGAGGTTCCTTTGCATCTCTGAAACAACCCTGGCATGATCGATCGAGATCGCCAACTGATCCGCGATGGTTTGAATAATATTCACATCTTGTTGGGAGAATGCAGATGTTTTCTCGCTCTGGACATCCAAAACGCCGATTATCCTTTCTCCTAAGCGAAGGGGAAGCGCCATTTCCGAGTGGGTATCCGGCAAAAGCGGATTTTGGAAGTGGATTGAATCCTGCCCCACATCTGCCGCTATCCGTGCCACACCTTGCTCAGCCACGAACCCAACAATACCCTGCGCTCCAATACGAAGCTTATGGTTCTGGTTAACCATTTCGCCGCCGGCGTCTCCAGTGGCGGCTTTCAAAACTGCGAATTCACGATTGGAATCAATTAAAAATAATCCAGCATGATAAAAACCAAATTGGGCACGGATGGTGTTCAAAGTGTTATCAATCAACTGCAGCGGGTCCTGCTGCTGAGCGATACTCCTTGCGATTTGGGATGCGATGGCTAGTTCTGAATTTTTTCGTTGTAAATTAATATTCGCATCATCAATGGATTGAATTAGTGCTTTGTTTTCATTTATAAGAATTCCATTCTGATTCTGTTGCGAGAAAAAGGATTCTGTTAATCTAGGAATAAATTGGTAAATCCCCGAGAAACTCGCGATCACCCCAAAAAGTAAAACTACAGCGAAGTAAACCCAGTTGATGGCAGAATCCGAAAGCGAGAATATATATATCGGGTTCGGTGAAATGAGCTTTCCACTCATCGCAAAACCGATAAAAATCATCACACCAAACGGAATGGCAGCTGTCAATAACCCAATCCTGCTTCGATAGAAGATAGCAGTAAGGACCGTAAACAGGAATAAGAAAAAGAATCCATCACTTTCGAGTCCGCCCAAATATAGGTCGAAAGTTCCAACAATCAACAACAATCCCAGATAAATGGGGTAACGGATCTTCATGGAAATCGGTCGGATAAACGCAAGCAATATGATCCCTGTAAAAACCAAGAAATAAAGGGCGGTAATGCCCCAGTTACTTGCAGGAATAGACCGGGAAATCTTAAGGAAGAAAATGACAATCCCGATCAAGGCGCTACCAATAAGCACTGCTTGCTTCGCAGGATCGGTAATGAGGATTATGGATCTGACTGAATTAGGATTGGTCGGAGGGTTGGAGAAATATTCGCTCATTATAACTGCTCCTCAGCATCTTGATCAAAACGACCAGGCATTTGAAGATCAGCGACCTCCGAGTGCAGATGGACATTAACTTCAGATACTACTGGAAGGGTTCCAATCTCCTGTACCGCGATCTTCATAATTTCATCGATCGTCCCAGCACCAGAAAATTTTAGGACGAGGTCGTTGATTTTTTCCTCACGGGCAGCGCGCTGCTGGCTTTCCTCAAGCAATCGAACGTTCTCCAAAGCCTGGGCTGTTTGATCAGCAATGGAGGAGATCACAAATTGATCTTCAGGAGATATTGAACCTTTTGTTATCTCCAGTGTGATTTCACCCAAAGCTTGATCCCTCAAAAGTAGAGGGATTACGAGTGTATCGTACTCAAGATCGATAGGTTTCTTTCTTTTTTCTTCAAATTTATATTCTAAAGTTCCCTGGGTTTCAACAACTCGTCCCCAGGACCGTTGAAGATAAATGCGATTCAATCCTTGAATTTCCTTCAGATTGGATCTGGCCTCCTGGAACAAGTTGGCGTTTTCAAGAGCAATAGCGAGGGAATCCGCCATACTTTGAAATGCCACGATGTCATTTTCATTGAATGCACTTTCCTTCTCGGATTGAAGCGTCAATGCGCCGATAGTTACATTTCTTGAGACGATTGGCATTGCAAGCTCGGACCGCGTTCGGAGGAGCAGGGGGTTGCTAAAACGAATTGCCTCTTTCCCGACATCGAGCGCAATGCGAGGTTGTTGCGTGGCTGTGGACCACCCGATCATGGAAACCCCACCAACTGCCAGTCTATGCCCACTGGAAAGCATTTGGGAACCAGCTTCACCTGTACCAGCGCTAAGAACCGCGTATTCCTTGTTTTGATCCAAAAGGAAGATTCCAACATAATACAAATCCAGGCGATTTTGAATCAGGTTGGCTACCTCAGGAAGGAAGTTCTCCGGGTTCAAATACCCTGAAATATTTTTGTTGATTTCAGAAATTGCGAGAAGCTGGTTGAGGGATCTTTTCAATTCTGCTTCTGAATTTTCGTTGGATTCCAGGAGGCTATTGATTGATACTGAAAGGCTTTTAATTTCCTGGTCACCGGTTTCATGAACGCGAACCTGGCTTCCTTTGGCTTCGATCACGGACCCAAGATCTAAATCAAGGGTTGTAAGGGGGTTCACAACGTATTGATTCATCAAACGGTTGATCGTCAAACCATAGCCTAAAGCAATGATGAGCAAAGCAGGTAATAGAAAACGGAGAATATTGGTGGTTTGTGAAAAAACCGTGGAAGGAAATGATATCTGAAGGATTGATGTGGGAAATTCCTGGATATCATTTAAGAGGATGAAAGCAGCCGCTAGCCCACCTCCCAGTTGGGATAAAACATATCGTTGTCCATCGAGGAGGATTTGTTCTACATTGCTGATTTCAGGTGGATTGTTTGAAGATGCAACCGGAAAACCTGAAATGTCAAGCCCAGTAATAAAACCAATATCCGATAAGGTTCTCTCATCGAGGGGTTTTGAAACGATCACAAATCCATTGGAAGGACCTGTGGAATCACCTTCCAGGGTTTTTCTAGATGATATAAGAAAAGGTCCTTCTGGCAGTGAAATTACCCCCGAAATATCATCGGTTAAGTTCACCTGCTGGAAGAGGGAGGGATTGGTGAAAAGGTATTGAATCAAACCTTGGGGTACCTGTTGACCTTCACCGGTTTCTGGATCAATCGATCGAGAAAAAATCACATTCTTATTTTCGTCCAAATAGAGAATGATCTGAAAACCAGCAGAAGCCAGGACATCATCAGCGAGGTTGTCAACAATAAATTGCTGGTCTTTGGTGCGCGTGAAGTTATTCGCTTCCGACCAATACCCCCATGAAACAGCATTTGCGCTTAGTTTGGCAACCTCATCTTGAAGGACACGCTCTACGCGGGTGGCATTTTCAGATGCAAGTTGTTCATCCACCGCGGCGCTGTTTGTATATACCAATAAAACAATCAACCCGGTGAGCATCACCAACATTACCGCGGATGCAATTAAAATAATCGAAAACACCCGGCGTCTCAGGTTCATTCATCACCTCCGCCGGTTTCTGAATCCAAATCAGGGATCTGATCCTCAGCAATCTTGATCTGAATGGATGCCTTGCTGGCGTTTGTCAACTTCGCGATTTCATCCGTCGAAATCTGAAGGATGGAGCCCATATCCAGACTTCGTCTTAATTTATTGGTAACCTCAAATAGTTTCTCCTGCCGAGTCACCTGAGCCCTAACTTGATCGATCAACCGAATGTTTGCGAGCAAGGAACCAATATTTAATGAAAAGATTTGAAGCAGCTCACGATCGTAGTCGGTGTATTGATCAGGTTTTGAATGCTCAATATCGAGAATCGCGTAAATTTCATCCCCAAAAGAAATAGGAGCAGCTAACCCGGAACGGTTTAATGGATTGAGCAGCTCATTTCCGCCATCGGAGGATCCTTCCACGAAGATGGTTGCCTGATTGGAACTAGCTGCTTTTCCAGCAATTCTTTGTCCTGAATCGTATGACTGACCGATCTGGTCTTCGGAGAAACCATGGGAATGTCGAATTTCCATTTTGCCAGAAGGTTCAGAAATTAAAATACAAGCCTGATCGCAAATGGAAAAATCCACAAGGCGGGTGGGGATTGAACCCAGGATCTCATTCTGGGATCGTCCATTGCTTGCGCTGATGGAGATCTGGTTCAATAATTGTTGACGATTGACCGTTTTTGATACGGTTTCATCAAGGCGTGAGAGAGCCTGCTGTAATTTTCTTTGGATGAAATAGGAAGAAATTAACCTTCCAAGATTATCATACATTATGGGTGAGATTTCCTGAAAAATGAGATCGGTACCCATTGGCGTGAGGAACAGATAACCAAGGCTTTGACCGCTGGATGTCGCCGGAATCAGAACCGAATCCGTTTTTGGTTCCAAGGGTGAAAATAATACTTTCATGGAATCATCAGCTTCTTGGAAGGCTAACGGTTTATTGATTTGCTCCAGGTTGTTGATAACTTCAGGAGTGACTGGATACGTAATAACGGCCGGGTCATTTCCAGTAGTGTATTTAGAAATTTCAATAGTTAATTTCTCAGGTTGAAGATTGACAAAGCTTAATGAAAAATATTCTCCATAACTGGCACGCCCTATCTCCAATAGCGAGGTGAAATATGCTTGCTGGTCCAGGTTTTGTGAAATCAATCCAGAAGCTTTATGTAAAAATTCGAAATCGCGTTCAAGGTATACCGTTTGCATTGCGCGAAAATCAAATGCGATTCTATTTTGGTAAGTTTCAACAATTTTTTGAAAAACTATAGTATTGTTCGAAACAATCGGATCTGCATTTCTGGAACCTATGATTAAAATCTTCTTGGGGGTATCCCCAAGAAGGATTGGCAGTAGCGCGAGGGATAAGCATTCCCGGCGGATGAAGAAGGAGAAAAGGTCACCAAGATCGGAATTCGCTGGCAGGTCGGTGTAGAATTGGGTTTCCCCTACAGTCAGTCTATCCTTTAAATCTCCAACTTCCACTTTTAATCCAATGAGGGAAGAATCAAATCCTGTACCCTTGGAATCGTACAAATCCTCCAACGTTAGATAATTCTCCTCAAGCCCGAAAATAAATGCGACGAGATCAGAATCAAAGAACGCAGAAAGTAAAACCTTGTTCAAAGACTGAGAATCATCTGCGTCTATTATCTTTCTGGTTACACCTGCATAGTTCACAAGTTCGGGAAACGACATCCCAGAGATTTCTTCCAAAGATGTGTCTTCGATGAATTTTCCGAATAATTGGATCGAGAGAGATAACCCCGGCAGATCATCCTGATTGAAACCTGAAGGCTTTTCACTTTGAATTTCCACGAGGGAAATGACCTGGTTTGATTTCATAATCGGTGTAATAAAAATGGATCTCGTTTTCGGATCTAAAATTGCATTTTGATAGCTTACGATCTCCGAGCCCAGATCAGCAACCACAAAAGGTTGCGCATTTAATGCAACACGCGCAACTGTCTCAGTTGAGCGGGAGGGGATGGTTATTCCGGAAAATTCTTTTTCTTCTTGTGATCTCGTAGAAAAATAAATAATACTGATATCCCGGGATTTTTGATCCAAGGAATAGAATGACGCCTGAAGAATATCAGGTTGAGAGACAAAATAATCGAGGAAGGTCTTGATAAATAATTGAGTGTTTTGACAGGAATCGCGAAGAGAGAGCAGTTTTCGAATCACGTGAATGGGATTCAATACACCAGGTGATTTTTTTATACCATCAGATTGAATACTACTTTCAGCAAATGATTGATTGTTTTCGGTCATAGGAAGTTCCTAATACATTTCCCAAACACCGGTGCCGGTTAATACCCGGTAGAGCTGATCCGGAAAGCGGTCGGGATCAATGGGTTTCCCGATGAATCCATTGAAACCCGCTTTTTGAGCTTTTGTCATTGAATCGGTGCTGACATCAGCTGTGATTGCCACAACAGGGATCATTTGTAGATTCTCCGCAGAGCGGATCTTCTTCAAAGCACTATATCCATCTTCATAAGGGAGGTGGATATCCAGGAGGATAATATCGAGCCTGGTCATCGTTTTGGAAAATTCCAATACTTCAAATCCTGACGATTTCCATTCGCATCCGATACCCAACGCTTGCAATAACCTGGCCAAAAGCATGAAATTCGCCGCGTTATCTTCAACAACAAGAGCAACTTTATTCTTGAAAAAATCAAGGTTGGCTTCTGGTGTCATTTGTTCCTTATTCTTTTAAACATTTATGTAACTATACATTCAGGTATTGATCTATCTGATTGGGAAATAAATCAACATCGATCGGTTTTTCGATATAACCATCATATCCCGCCAACATTGATTTTTCCTTATCACCTTTGAGGGCATTTGCAGTTATCGCAACCACCGGGATATCTCGAAAGTAGGGGATCGATTTTAATTTGGAAGTGAGAGTATCCCCATCAATTAAAGGAAGATTCACATCCATTAGGATTAAATCCGGTTTATGAACCTTCAAGATGGAGACAGCCTTCGCGACAGAATCCGCTTCGAGAACTTCATAACCCTGAAATTGAAGAAGCCTGCGGATCAAAACGAGGTTCTCATAATTGTCTTCTACATGAAGGATGGTTATTTTGCCATTATGCATGGCGGTTTCCGATCAATTATTCAATTTATCCTAAATTGATTTTAGCATATTACCACCCCTCGAATGCTTACATTATTGATAACAAAAACCTCCCAGCAATGGGAGGATGAGGAGCGGGTGATGGGATTCGAACCCACGAATATCACCTTGGGAAGGTGATGCCTTACCACTTGGCCACACCCGCGTAAAAAAGATTATATTGTGAAGAATAAGGACTGTCAAGAAATATAATTTATCTAGTGAAAAAGGTAAAAAAACTTCGCATGGTATAATGATTTTTCGATATTTTAGATTGTGACAGTGAGGAGTTGAATTTGGCGACCAATCCCTTCAACTGGATCATGGGTTTGTTTTCCCTGGATATTGGGATTGATCTGGGTACTGCAAATACATTGGTCCACGTTCGAAACAAAGGGATCGTGATCCAGGAACCTTCCTGGGTGGCGATTGATAAAAAAACAAGGGTTCCTTTAGCCATCGGTGCACAAGCCAAAGAGATGGTAGGCAGGACTCCTGCCAATGTCATCGTAATCCGACCGTTGAGAGACGGTGTGATCTCGGAATTTGAAATCACTGCAGCAATGCTGAAGTATTTCATCATGCGGGTTCACCAACAAACCGTCGTTCCTATGCCTCGCCCACGGGTTGTGATTGGAATACCATCCGGAGCTACCGAAGTGGAAAAAAGAGCAGTTTATGACGCCGCCATGTCTGCTGGTGCCCGGGAAACTTACCTGATCGAAGAACCAAGAGCTGCCGCATTGGGTGCCGGACTACCTATTAATGAAGTACATGGGTCAATGATTGTTGATATCGGTGGCGGAACAACGGAATTGGCAATTATGTCAATGCAGGGGATCGTGGTCAGCAGGTCATTGAGAGTGGCGGGTGATGAACTTGATTCCGATATCATTCAGTATGTTCGAAATAAGTATCACTTATTAATCGGTGAAAGAATGGCCGAACAGGCAAAAATCTCAATCGGTTCTGCATTTCCATTGACTTCTGAAAGCACGATCACCGTTAGGGGACGGAATTTGATCACAGGTTTGCCGGATGCGGTTGATGTATCTTCTGTAGAGATACGAGAAGCGGTTTCCAGTTCTGTCCAGGTGATCGTGGATACAATAAAAGATGCCCTTGATGAGGCTCCTCCTGAGATTTTATCTGACCTGCTCGATTCCGGCATTTGCCTGGCTGGCGGCTCTTCCCAATTGAAAGGTTTAGCGGATCGAATCACCGATGAATTGAAAATCCGGGTTTGGTCCGCGGAAGACCCGATGACTTGTGTGGCGAGGGGAGCAGGGATGGTTTTGGAGAATTTGGATATTTTCTCCAAGTACCTGGTTGACCTTGATCATTCCAGTATTCGATAATGGTTTATCCCACCAAGGATAAAACCAAAAAATGAAATCATTTTCCCCGAAGAATGTTCAAATAATCATATTTTTGTTGATCGCTGCTGGAGTCGTTCTTTTAGCGCTGGCAGGTTTCATTCAACCGATCATTGGGACTGCAACGAACCCGGTAATCCAGATGCAGAGCTACGTTTCCACACGGGTTCAGGCTGTAGTTGATTTTTTTACCGTCCCTCGGGATCTTGCAAGCCTAAGGTCGCGGAATGCCGAACTTGAAAGTGAGATCTCCCTGTTGCAATCCCAGGTAATTCAGCTCAAGCAACAGCTGGAAGAGGCGGATGTTCTTTATGCCTTACTAAATTTCGCACGAGATAATCCTGAAAAACAATACGTCGCTTCTGCAGTTATTGGTCGCGACCCGAGCCCGTTCATGCATTATGTGATCATCGATCATGGATCAGATAGCGGAATCCGCCACGGTATGCCTGTGGTGACAGATCAAGGTCTGGTAGGTAGGGTGGATGCAGTGACGGCGAAAGCAGCCAGGGTTCAATTGATCACGGATCCAGGTTCAGTGATTAATGTAAAAATGGAATCACTTGGAGTGGATGCCCAATTAAGTGGTTCATTGACCGGGGAGATTAACCTTCAAATGGTGCCACAGGAACTCGATTTTAATCCAGGCGAAATAATTCTCTCATCAGGCCTTGGGGGAACTTATCCCGCCAATCTATTGGTAGGGCAGGTTATCAGTGTGATCAACCGTGAAACCGATCTTTTCCAAAGCGGTGTGGTGCAGCCGGTCGTTGATTTTGGGAATCTTAATGCGGTCCTAGTGATCACGAATTTTCGACCAGTGGAGATAAATCCGCTGATTCCCACTCCTTCACAATAATCACTGTGGATCTATTGTTTGCATTCCCAATCCTGATCCTAGCTTTTATCGTACAAACTACCATTGTAGCCAGGGTAAGTCTGCTCAATGGAATGGCTGACATAATGATGCTCATCATAATCGCATGGGGATTGCAGGAACAAACGAAAAATGCGTGGATGTGGGCTATTCTGGCTGGATTGGCCGTAGGATTTGCGACGGCGGCACCGTGGTTCATTTTCCCAATTTCTTACCTGATAATTACTCTTATCACCGATAGGGTAAGATCCCAAATTTGGCAGAGCCCAATTCTGACTATGATGATTATCACCTGTCTGGGTACAGCCTTGATACTTGGGGTTGAGTTTATTTTTCTTAGGTTGGCTGGAATTAATCTTGATTTTAAGGAAATCTTGACAAGAACAATTCTGCCTAGTATGTTACTTAATCTACTATTCGCGTTTCCGATTTATTGGGGAATGCGTGAGCTATCCAGGATGCTGCATCGACCAAAAAACAACTGATGAACGAATTTGATTTTTCCAACAACGGTAAACCCAAGTGGAGGTTCCGGATCATCCTTTTATTGATGGGCGGAGTTCTGCTTGTTTTTATTGTCAAACTTTTCACAATTCAGGTTATCCAGGGTGCAGATAATCTTGCACAAGCCGACGAAAACCGGATTTCAAAAATCAGTCTGGCAACCCAGCGCGGAACACTAACGGACCGGAATGGTTACATTCTCGCGCGGAATATCGGCTCATACAATGTTGTTATAACACCTGCTGATCTGCCCGCTGATCCAGGTAGTAAACAGGAAGTATTCCGCAAACTTAGCGAATTGATCGAAATCCCTGTGACGAATGGTGAATTAACTGACGAGACTGTACGCTTATTCTCACCATGCAAAACCACGTTTGGGATCACAGAAATTGTTACCATTGCGGAATCCCTTGCTCCCTATAAACCTGTCCAGATCAAATGTAACGTAGACGAAAAGATTGCCATGACCATCCAGCAGAATGCGGGAGATTGGCCAGGAGCGGGGATCGAGATCGCGTCAATTCGAGATTATCCAACCGGAGAGCTGACCTCGGAGATAGTTGGATTTTTAGGACCAATTCCCGCAGCGTTAGCAGAATCTTACACCGCGCAGGGTTTTATTCCTGGAAGAGATAAAGTTGGTTACTCCGGGATTGAAAACAGCCAACAGGATATCCTTGGTGGAAAAAATGGCGAACGTTTGGTTGAAGTTGATGTCGCAGGCAAAACGATCCGAGACCTGGAAGATCCAATTGACCCCATCCCTGGAAACAATATCGAATTGACCATTGATACACGGTTGCAGGCAGCAGCAAAAGCTGCCCTGAAGGGAGAGATTGATTTCTGGAACACGTACTTGAATAAAACACTTTCATCGAATGGTGTGGTAATTGCGATGAATCCCAAGACCGGGGAAATCCTTTCGCTGGTGTCCTACCCAACCTTCGAGAACAACCGAATGGCGAGAGAGATTCCGGGAGATTACTATACTCAACTGGTTGAGGATCCTGACCGGCCGCTTTTTAATCACGCAATTTCCGCTGAACATCCCCCCGGGTCGGTCTTTAAGATCGCTGCAGCAATCGGTGCACTCAATGAAAAAATTGTAACACCTGAGCAAGAATTATTCGATCCTGGCAAGATCACCATCATACAGAAATATTCCGAAAATGAAGTTGGCATTCCACGCGATTACGTAAACTGGAACAGATCTGGGTTCGGTTATCAAAACTTTATCGAGGCAGTGGCTAACTCCAACGATGTCTATTTTTACAAAATTGGTGGAGGGTTTGAAGACGAAGTCCCAAACGGCGGATTAGGTATTTGGCGAATTGCTGAATATGCAAAAGCACTGGGTTGGGGTGAGGAGACCGGACTCGAACTTCCCGGCGAAGCTGCGGGATTAATGCCAAACCCAACCTGGAAAAGGCAGGTGCAAACCGAAAACTGGTCCACCGGGGATACCTATATAGCCACAATGGGACAGGGTTATGTACTATCAACTGTTTTACAGGTTCTGCAAGCATTTGCAACCGTGGCAAATGATGGCAAGATGATGCAACCAACGCTTATTCATAGAGTAACTGACTCATTCGGTAACGTGGTAAAAGATTTCTCGCCGGTTCAGAAACACGATATTACCAAGGAAAAAGTGATAGCAGTATTCGATGAGAACGGTATTCCAACCGGTGAAATGAAATCTGTCGAACCCTGGACGATAGATTATCTTAAAGAAGGGCTACGGGAGGTTATCACCAATGGAACCGCGGTAAAGGAATTTGCTGGAATAACGATTCCTGTTGCGGGAAAAACAGGAACCGCTGAATATTGTGATAATATCGCCCGCGAACAAAACTTATGCAGCCCGGGGAACTGGCCTGCTCATGCGTGGTTTGTGGGTTATGCGCCTTATGATGATCCTGAAATAGTTGTAGCTGCATTTGTTTACAACGGGCGGGAAGGTTCGTCTGTTGCTGCACCGATTGTTCGAAAAGTGATTGAAGCCTACTTCGAGTTAAAAGCAATTGATTCCGGAACGGCCGAAACCGAACTCCAGTAGAAAATAAGAATACAAATTAGATGAGCAATCGAAGCATCTGGCGGAATTTCGATTACCTGCTCTTTGGGGCAGTGATATTTCTCTCCATTTTTGGCATTATCATAATCCGCTCGGCGATCGCCGGAAATGTCGAACTCTCCGGTTATCCAAACCGGCAAGCCCTCTATTTCGCTGTTGGCATGGTGGTTTTACTAGGGACTGCTTTATTGGATTACCATTACTGGGCAGCATTTTCCCGATATTTGTATGTCTTTGTACTTTTATTCCTCATATTCACATTTGTGACAGCCCAAGCGAGATTTGGGGCTGCAAGGTGGATCGAAACCGGATTTGTCCTTATTCAACCCGCCGAGATCGCCAAATTAGTGATGGTGATAGTGCTGGCAGATTATTTTTCACGCGCTCAATCGACTGAAAAAAACCTTCGTTGGGTATTCTATAGTTTTGCGTTAACCGCAGGTATGGTAATTTGGATCCTGCTGCAACCGAATCTAAGTACTTCCATTGTGATATTTGTGATTTGGTTCGCTATGCTGTGGATAAGTGGTGTACCCACCAAGTTTTTGGTCGCTTTAATAATTGGAGCAATTATTATTGCGATAGTGGTGTTTCCAATTCTTGAACCATACCAACAGGGAAGGATACTCACCTTTTTTTTCCCGGATCCGGATGCGCGGTATGGAAACACATACAACGTCGACCAAGCAAGGATCACGATCGGATCGGGTGGATTACTTGGAATGGGCTATGGACACGGGACGCAGGTACAATTACGTTTCTTAAAAGTTCGCCATACCGATTTTATTTTTTCGGTCATGGCTGAAGAATTTGGATTTATCGGTACTGTTTTTGTAATCGCATTGATGTGCTTTGTGGTTTGGCGGTGTTACCGGGCAGCAAGGCTATCAAACGATTTGTTCGGTTCGCTACTGGCGTATGGCTTTGGGACTTTGATCTTTTTTCAGATGGCTGTTAATATCGGCGTGAATTTAAATCTTATTCCGGTTACTGGGTTGACATTACCATTTATTAGCTATGGCGGCAGTTCTTTGCTTTCCCTTTTGTTTGGTATCGGATTGGTGGAAAGCGTTATTGCCAGGGGAAAATCCCAACTCTGACCTGCTGAATTATAATGACCCAAATAAATTCTTGAAAAATAGGGCTAATTAATGGATAAACACCAAAACGCGAGGGTGCGTTTCGCGCCTTCTCCCACGGGGCATATGCATTTAGGCAGCGCACGAACAGCACTTTATGATTTTCTTATTGCCCGGCAGAACAAGGGACAGTTCATTATTCGAATTGAAGATACCGATAGAAAACGATATGTTGAAGGTGCCGAACAGGAGCTGCTGGACGGGTTGGCCTGGCTGGGTTTGGATTGGGATGAAGGTCCAGATATAGGGGGGGCATTTGGACCATACCGTCAGTCTCAACGAAAAGAAATCTACCTTCGATACGCAAGGCTAATGGTGGAAAATGGAAAAGCTTTTTATTGCTTTTGCACCCCACAGGATTTAGAAAAAAAGCGGCAGACCCAACTCGCCGAAAAAAGGAATCCTCGCTACGATGGTACTTGCAGGTCTATCAACCTCACCGAAGCGGACCACCGAATTTCGCTTGGTGAAAAACACGTCATCCGTTTTATGTCGCCATTGGAGGGAACTACCACCGTTAATGACCTGCTAAGGGGGGAGATTACGGTAAAAAATGAAACAATCGACGATCACATACTGGTGAAATCGGATGGTTGGGCACTGTATCACCTGGCAGCTATGATCGATGATCACGAGATGAAAATCACCCACGTGATTCGGGGTTCTGAATGGTTGCCTACTTTCCCCTTACATGCTTTGATAATCCGAGCGTTGGGTTGGAATGAACCGGTTTGGATACACTTATCGGTATTTTTAAAACCTAGCGGCAAAGGAAAAATGAGTAAGCGTGAAGCAGCTGACTTGATGAAAGATGGATATTCAATATTCGTCAAAGATCTTCTTGATTTAGGCTACCTCCCTGAAGCTGTTATCAACTGGATCGCGTTGATGGGGTGGAGCCTGGACGGAAAAACCGAATTCTTTTCATTAACTGACCTGATTATTAAATTTGACCTATCTGGTTTAAATCCTTCACCTGCAGCCATAAACTTTACGAAACTTGATTACTTTAATGGCCTTCATATTCGAGAACTTGCTCCTGAAGACCTGGGGAAACGCGTTAAACCATTTTTTGTAAAGGCTGGCTTTCGAGTGGATGATGATACTCTTCAAAAAATATCACCGATTATTCAAAAGCGGATCGTAACGCTCGATGATGCTGTTGAAATGGCAGGTTTTTTCTTTAAGGATGAAATAATCATAACCCTTGAAGATTTGATGGTTAAGGATTGGGATTCCAAACGGATTACGGAAGTACTGACTGATTCATTCGTGTTATTGGAATCATTGGAAGACTTCACTACTACCAATATGGAATCCAGGATGCGGGAATATGTAGAAAGCAAAGAATTAACTCCCGGGCAAGTATTCGGGTTATTGCGTGTTGCCATCACTGGCCAGAAAGTGAGCCCACCTCTCTTTGAGAGCATGGAGATTATCGGCAAGAAAAAAGTCCTTAAGCGTTTAGACAACGCAAAAATTGTCATCGGATAGACACAAGATTAGTCGAGCTTGCCAAAGCATCCAGTAGATGGTAAAATGCCCGACGTTATCTGGTGGGGGCTCGTCTAATGGTAGGACAGCAGACTCTGGATCTGTTTGTAGAGGTTCGAATCCTTTGCCCCCAGCTAACAAAGCACCAATTGGTGCTTTTTGTTTTATGGTTATATTATCCGGCCGACCAGATCTGATTTTTCAGTAACTTTATTTTCCGCGATGATAGCCCTTGCCTGGTCCAATTTTCCCCATGTGTTCCATAACAATACTCCGACGACTTTTGCATCACGTTGGTAATAAAAAACACCTTTCTTGAAGGGTTCCACCCAATCAAGGGTTACTTCGAGGGACGAATCCAGTTCACCGACCGCCTCATATCCAAAATCAAATAGGTCAGAATAAAAGTAAGGCAGGTACGCATAAGATTCATTCGCTCCAGCCATATTTTTTCCTGCCAATATTCCAGAAGCGTTGGCATGATCCTCATGTTCCACCCGGCGGTTCTTAAAGAGAAATGTATCCGGGAAATTGGCCACATCACCGGCAGCGTAAATATCCGGATGCGCCGTACGGAAGGTTGAATCAACCGTAATTCCGTTCCCGGTTGGAAGATTACTTTGTTCCGCGAGGATTGTATTTGGGATGACTCCCAGTCCGGCGATCACGCCATCCGCTGAGAGGTCAATAATTTCTCCATCGGCTTTCTTGATTGTAACGACTTTCTTTCCTGATTTTTCTTCGATACCTACAATGGAGATACCCTTCAGGATATTAATGCCATGATGATCAAATACATCATGCAAGTAAGCGCTAACTCCGGCTGGAAAAATCCGTTGATTTAACCAATTTTCCGGGAAGATGACACTAACCTTTTTCCCAAAACCAGAAAGTGAAGCAGCCAACTCCGATCCGATGAAACCACCTCCAATGATCACGAATTCATCTTTTTTGTTGGCTAATTCTCGCAAATCCTCATAATCCTTAAAATAACGGAAATAATTTACCAATTCTCCGGCAAATGGAAACCTTCGCGGGGTTGCACCAGTGGCCAGAAGGGCTTTTTCAAATGTGATTATTTCACCTTTGTCAGTTTTCACGCTTTTATCTGCAGGATTCAAGTTCTCCACGCTGGTGGAGATGACAAGATCGACATTCAGTTTTTCGGTTTTTCGCCAAATCTTTTCGATCGATTTTCCCGCCCATAAACCTTTCGATAGAGGAGGACGGTTGTATGGTCCCACAGCTTCTTCGGTGATGAGGCAAATGGATCCGATTGGATCGAGCGAGCGGATGCCCCGAACTGCAGAGTCGCCTGCCATTCCACCCCCTACGATTAAATATTTTACCTTTTCCATCGATGCTCCTTTTTCCGCCGGAATTATCATCCCAAACCAAGTTGGGGATCTGAGCGCATTTTTCTTTTAGAGTAATTTCCCATCCCGATAAGTATAACCGCCGTTAGTAAGGAGAAACCGGCGGAAGCAAGGAATGTAACAGAATAGGAATATTTATCAGCCAACCATCCTCCCAATAGCGGAGCCAGAATCGCAGCCGGTGCCCCAAGAGTGTTCAAAATCCCGACGTAGGTGGGGCGGGTATCATCGGTTCCGAATTCGAGCGTGTACGCGATGCCTATGGTCCAGAAAGCAGTATTCGCAATACCCGATAAAACCATCATTAAGGGAAAAAGAACTAGAGAGGTTGCCAGCCAGGCAAAAAGCGCACTTAACATTGAAGCCATAGAACCTAGAATAAGGACTGGTCGATGCCCCCATTGATCTGCCACCCAACCGAGGACAGGGTTGGATACAACCTGGGTGATCAGTAATAAACTTGTCATGACACCCGCATAGGCAGTAGACATTCCAAGGTTTTGTGCTCCGTAAACAATATAAAATGCAAAAGACATCATTCCGAATTGAAAAAATGTCCGGCTCACAAGAAATCCCAAAAATATGGAGTCATTTTTCAATGTCGTTTTTACTGAATTAAGAAGTGATGGAGCTTTCGATGATGGTTCGGCTTTATCCACCCGTGGTTCCCTTGTGAGGCCGAGAAAAAACATGGAAACCAAGAGCATGATAAATGCAATTAAAAAACAGAGCGCGTAACCAACCTGCAGTGTTGCTTTCTGAAGAAGGAGTCCAGCTAGTAAAGCGCCACCACTGGCAAAAAGATTGGCTGCAGCGCTTTGAATTCCAAAAAAGCGTGCCCGCGTTTTGGAAGGTATAACTTTTGCAAGCATAGATTGCCAACCGTTGGCAGTTAATCCCGCCCCCAAACCTTGCCAAATCAATAACACAAAAAAAAGGGAGAGAGCAAATGTTTTATTCAATACCGGCAGGAACCACGCGATCAAAGCAAAACCAAGGTACGGCAAACGCTCATTTATGGTCATCAAAAGAACGTGCGGCTTGATACGGGGCAACGAGGATACCTTTTTTGCCATAAATAACTGAGGTATCTGCCAGAACATGTTATGTATGGCCGGAACAAGACCAATCAACACAGCCGAATTCGTCATCTGGGATACAAAAAGGGGAAGGATTGTTGAGAATGATGCAAATCCAAAACCGAAACCGAAAAACGAAGCGTCCAGAACATTGACGATAAAATTATATTTGAAGTTTTCTATAATATTTCGATTTGTTTCCACCCGCTTATTATAAAAGACCCCGGGTTCCGGGGTCTTAGGGAAATACGACTTTATAGAATGGTCAATCTTAATATTCTTCTGTTTCATCCTCGTCCAACCACATATCGTCATCTTCCTCATCATCCTCAGAAACTTCTTCCCATTCCTCTTCTTCATCCTCCCACTCTTCATTGGCAATTGCTTCTGTATTTGGAGAGAATGTGTTGCAGCCTGTATCAGGATCTAATTCCACTTGGGCGGCACTACAAAAGCCATCATCCAGGAAACTGCAATCGGAATAGTGACAACGAATACGGGGCATGGATTTTCTCCTCGAATTAGATTTTTCTAAGCTTAAAAACTGAAATTATAAAAATTGTCGTCATCATAATCGCAGAGAGTATACAAAAAGGACACGAAGCTTTCAAGATAATAAGACTGATTGATGTGAGATACACTGAAAACAGGAAACCAATTAAGGAAAAGCCGAACAAAAAGTATCGCAGGGTATCAGTCAAATCGGGACGATATTTTATCATACCCAGAACGATTATTATTACCCCATATCCGATCATTCCAACCAGGCCATTTGGAACACCATAAATTGAAGAATAAGCACTATTTTCAACTGTTTGACAGTCTGTGGAACCCTGGAAGCAAGCGATGGGGGTGGCAGTTAGCTTAACATAATACAAGTAAAGCGAATCAATAAAACCTACAATGGCTAAAATCACCAAGGTCATGTGAATGGATTTTTTCAAAGGATTAATCCTCATTTATTCCAGATACCAAGTATTCACCAAGCTGTTAACCGGCAGCGATTTTACTCCAGTAGGGATTATCAGTAAAGCATTCGAATTAACCATTGAGAGCACATTCCCTGACCCCTGGTGGCTGGCAGGGTGGGCGATCCATTCTCCATCGATGAGGGCAGCAATCGCACGCAAATAACTTTGGCGACCATCCGATTCAACCGGTGCATCTATCTTCATGGGAGTAAAAGTGGGAAAGATCTTTTGAACTCCTGAGATTTTAAGGATTACCGGGCGGATAAATACAAGAAAACCAACGAACGCGGATACTGGATTTCCAGCTAAACCAATCAAGGGGATAGAGCAATAATTACCAAAGGCCACCGGTTTACCGGGGCGCATGTTCACCCTCCAGAAATCTATGTGACCGTTAGATTCGATTACTTCCTTGACGTAATCGAATGCCCCTACGCTTACACCTGCAGATGTGATGATCAAGTCGATTCCCTGTGAAACACAGCGATCTAGCTGATTCTTGATCTCATCCTTGTCATCCGATGCAATTCCGAGATAGAGGACATCACAACCCAGGTCTTTGGACAAACCATAAAGCGAATATGAATTTGATTCGTGGATCTTTCCTGGAGGCAGGGATTCCCCAGGTTCGACGAGCTCATCCCCGGTACTAAGTATCGCAATTCTTGGCCTTTGATGAACAGGAACCTTGGAAATTCCCAGGGCAGCCAGAGCACTGATTTCCTGTGGTCGCAGACGGGATGATTTTTGGATTAATGGGTCTCCTTTTTTTATATCCATCCCCTGGGGGCGAATATTATCCCCCATTGAAGCATTAGAAAAAATCTTCACTTTGAACGGGAAAGTACAGGCTGGATCATTCCGAAGACTATCGGTATTTTCAACTGGAATAACAGTGTCTGCTCCAGGCGGCAGTGCTGCCCCAGTCATAATCCTGGCGGCACGACCAGGGATTACCGATTTTTGGGGAAAGGACCCAGCCGGAATATCATAATCCACGATTAATTCGATCGGATGAGATCGTTTTGCGGAAGCAACATCCGCTGTGATGACCGCATATCCATCCATGCTGGAATTTGTAAAAGGGGGAAGATCGGAAAGGGCGGTGATATCACGACTGATAATCCTGCCATAAGCATCCTTAAGATTGCATAGCTCTTCCGGCTTTGGAAAAAAGTTCTTGAGGATCCGATCGAGGGCATTTTCTACGGTAATCAGGTCGGTCATGCTTAAAAATATTCCTTTATCCCGGTTTGATTCTGTGGGCTTCCATAACATTGGGTAGACTTTCAATACGGGTAAGCACCCGGCTTAATTGGGATATATCACGAATTTCTAAAATTAAAGTGATGGTTGCCAGATTGTGGGTAACTTTTAAGTGTATATCCATCACATTAATGCTTTCAAGACTCAATATAGATGATATATCTCCCATTAAACCCTGACGGTCATAAGCTTTGATCTCGATATTAATTGGGAATGTTTTTTGGGCTTCACCCCAGACGACTTTAACGATTCGTTCATTGTCATTCATCCGAAGGATATTTGGACAGTCTCTCCGGTGAATCGTTGCTCCGCGACCACGCGTTATGTATCCAACGATATCATCGCCGGGTGCTGGGTTGCAGCATTTCGCAAAAGCCGTCAGAAGTCCTTTCAAACCTAAAACCGAGACTTCAGTCGTGATGGTTGGTTTTGCGTCTGTTGTGCGGATTTCAAGAATGGGTTCCTTTTCCTTTTGAATCTCGCTAATCTTGTTTACTACCCGGCCTATTGTAAGATCGCCATTGCCAAGGTCTTCATAAAAATCATCAGAGGATTTGTAAAATAGTGCAGTGACGAGTTCATCCATCGATAGATTGGAGATTCCAAGGCGGTGAATCTCGCGATCAAACAACTGCTTACCCTGCACCACATTGATGTCACGGTCCTGCTTTTTGAACCATGCTTTTATTTTGGAGCGAGCCCGTTGTGTCCGGACCAGACCCAGGTTGGGATTTAGCCAATCCCGGCTTGGACCACCTTGTTTAGCTGTGAGAATTTCCACCCGGTCGCCAGTTTTTAGGGTGTAATCCAGGGTCACCAATTTGCCATTTACTTTGGCTCCCCGGCAACGGTTGCCTATCTCTGTGTGGACATGGTAGGCAAAGTCGATCGGAGTTGAATCTACCGGCATATCGATGATATCGCCGTGTGGCGTGAAAATGAAAACCCGGTCATCGAAGACATCAGATTTCATTCCATCAACGAATTCCTGGGCATCCTCCACTTCCTGGCGCCATTCCATCATTTTTCGAAGCCAGGACACTCGCTGATCAAATTGATCTGATTTCGAGCCCTTCTCTTTATAACGCCAATGTGCTGCGATTCCCAATTCGGAGTTCTGGTGCATTTCGGAAGTACGGATCTGCACTTCTAGTGGTTTGCCGTCGTCAAAGATAACAGCAGTGTGCAAGGATTGGTAGAAGTTATCTTTGGGAGCAGCGATGTAATCATCAAATTCCTGAGGGATCGGACGCCAGTGGGTGTGGATGATCCCCAAGGCCGAATAACATGTGGGAATATCAGCAACGATCAATCTGACGCCACGAAGATCCATCACATTCTCGAAAGCCCGGCCTTTCTCAACCATTTTTCGATAAACTGAATAAATATGCTTGCGGCGTCCAGAAATTTCCGCCTTTATCCCGGCATTGTCTAGAATCTTGCGTAACCCATCTTCGATACTTTGAATTTCGATCTCATAATCACGCTTATCCTGATTGATCTTTTCGGCGATCTCTTCAAATTTATCCGGATCAACATGTCGAAAGGCCAGATCTTCCAACTCCGACTTCATTTGCCAGATTCCTAAACGGTTCGCAAGGGGAGCAAAAATCTCAAGTGTCTCGCGTGCGATCCGCTTGCGTTTTATTTCCGGCAAAGCATCGAGGGTGCGCATATTATGCAAGCGATCTGCTAATTTGATAAGGACAACACGAATGTCATCACCCATCGCGAGGAATGTTTTTCGAAGAGTTTCTGTAGCCAGGTCCCGTTTCCGGCTGCGAATGTTTATCTCGCTGACTTCTACTTCGATATCAGTTCCCGAGATGGGATTTAGATTCTCAACCCCATTGGCAAGTTGATCATCCCTGGATACCATGGGCAAGTTGGTAAGTTTGGTGACGCCATCCACCAAACGGGCAACTTCCTCTCCAAATTCATTATTTAGATCCTCGAGGGTTACATCGGTATCCTCAACGGTATCGTGCAACAATCCAGCCACGATCACGGCTGGAGGTACGTGCATCTCAGCCAGAATGGCGGCAACTGCAAGGCAATGTGTTATGTAAGGTACACCGGAAATTCTTTTTTGGCCGGTATGAGCTTTATCGGCGAACTCATAAGCTTTAAGTATTCGCTCTTTGTCTGAAGAGGAATAGGATTCCGGCAGTGATTTGATCAGGTTATGAATGGTCATTAAGTTCTGTGATAAAAATTTGTGCAAGTATAGCGTTTAATTAGGAACATGCCATACAGAAATATCGGGTTAATGGGATTCCACGATCCTAATCAGATCCTGCAAACTTATTGATAATAATGACACAAGCCGAAGATTTGATTCAGAAAAATCCATATTTGCCGTGACGAAATTGGGAACCGCAACACAATAAATGCCAGCCTGCTTTGCGGCACTAACACCATTTAATGAATCTTCAAATGCCATCGTTTCGCGAGGATATACACCGAGACTCTCCAATGCAATGGAATAAACAGTCGGGTCAGGTTTTGGTGGGTATTTGTTACCCGCAGTTATCACTGTATCGAACAAATGGGTGCATTTGAGACGGGATAAATTGCCACACACCCACTTATCATTTGAGCTCGACGCAATGGATGTTTTCAATCCTAATAATTTTGCTGATTCCAAGTAATTTCGGACACCCGGCATAAGATCGGACGAAGTTAAATATTTTCCCAGGAACTTTTTTTGCTTTTCGGAAACCTCGTCAATCAGGGAAGGGTTTCCCACCAAACTACAAAGATGTGCTCCAGGTTTGAATGCACTTTGATCAGTTCCAACTGTCAATAAATATCTTTCCAAAGGTAATTCATAACCGTAGAACCTGTATACATTCTTCCAAGCAATAAGATCCGGGGATTCTGTATCCAAAATCAATCCATCAAAGTCAAAAACCAAAGCCTTGATCTTGCGCATCGTGATTCCGTGTGAAATTTCTATTTAAGGATTTCTTGCGATTGGTATTTTCGGGTGGGGTTAAACTTCTCCAGAATATGATTGTCACTTTCATTCAAATTCCCTGAAACCATCCGTACAAGTAATTCGCCGATGCCGGGTCCCAGCATGAATCCTTGCCCGCACATGCCAGTCGCAAGAATCAATCCTTGCCTTCCGGGAACGTTCCCAACCAGAGGGAATCCGTCGGGAGTCATTGGGTAGAGCCCTCTCCAGGTTCGCCTCACGCGGAGGTGATGAAGACGGGGCATTACCTCTAAAAGTCTTCGGGAGACCATCGGCAGGAAATCACTGGTCTCCCTAATGTCGGTCCCCCAGATATTGGGAAGGGGGGTGATACAAAAAACAACTTGACCAGTGAAGTGTTGGTAGAAATAAAAATTTGATGAATCCTCTTTTGGGCGAATATCCACTATCATCGGTTTGAAAAACCTCTGGACAGGTTCTGTGATCGCTGCCTCATGCGAATCCGGAAAAACGGGAATGTCAAAATTTAGAAGCGTTCCAAGTTCACGGGAATCACCACCAGCTGCAATAATTATGGCGGGGGCAAAATATTCACCAGATGTGGTTTTTATCCCTTTAATATTTCCTCCTTTAGTAATAAATTCAGTGACTTGCTCTCGAAATCTGTAAGAAGCACCAAAACTTAGTGATCTGCGATAGAACGAGAGAATCGCAAGGAGGGGAGAGGCATTTCCGTCTTCCGGGCTGAATGTTCCCCCCAGCAATCCCTCAGGATTAAGATCAGGAACTATCTCGAGTAATTGATCCCGGTCAAACCAATTGATTTTCAATCCGAAATTCTTCTGTTCTGTAAGAAGGTTCTTGAGATTTATTTCCTCCTGCCCCCTGTAAGCGACAAAGCAATAGCCACCTTGAAACCACTCAATATCGTCTCCGGTTAGCTCCTTCCAATGCGAAAAGATATCAATGCTGCGCTGGCAGATAGAAATCTTGGCAGGGTCGGAGTGCGTCGCTCTAATTCCTCCGATCGCGCGTTTATTCGATTTTTGACCCGGGGATGATTCTGCGTCGACAACGAGTGTTTTAAAACCTGCCCTAGAGAAAAAATAAGCTGCCGGTGTGCCAATTGATCCAGCCCCGATAATAATTACATCAAATGATTTGCCTGATTCGATTCGCGGATCAATCATCTTTATAACCTGCAAATCTCGAAAGGGGGATTTCAACAAATAACGGACGAACGGTTGATTCCGTAATTATTTCGGATGATATTCCCTCCTCCCGGAAAATGCGATTGATCAACGAAAGGCAGGTTTTTCCTCCGCATGCTCCCATACCTGCACGACATATCGCTTTTATTTCATTTTTATCCGTATACCCTTTGCGGATCAGATCTCGAATTTCACCTGCAGATACACGTTCGCACCTGCAAACGATCGTTTCATTTTCTAAAGTCTGATCAAATGGGTGAAATTCACTTATTGAAGATAATCCATTATGAATTACTCCTGCCACACTTTGCGCGATGGACTTTGGCACATTAACCTGTAATATCCAGGTTCCTTTAAAAGATTTGGCTCCAAGAATTCTATGAACTGGGAAGGACCCCAAAACAGTCCCCCCAGTATTGACCAAAACAACAAGTTCTCCGTTTTTTGCTGAATCCTCCCCAAATTCAAGCGGGATCGAAACAAGCGGGTTGTCTGAATTTTTGCGGTAATCCACCAATGTTATTGCGAGTCCTGAGCAACCAACCAGGCATTTGAAACAACCTTTACAGGCACCTTCACTCCCGATAAATTGGGGGATTTCCCGAATGTCATCCTGGGCGATTCGGATCAACTCCTGTTGGCAAAGGCGTGAGCAAGGATCGCAGGGGATTTCCTGGGTGCAATGGATTATCGGAACGACTCCAGTCCCAATCCTTCCATGAATTTCATCAATTCTGTGTCCCGGTTTAGACTTTAATATTTCTGCGCTTTTCATCCATTCTACAGGGATTGCCAACCCGGTTTTTCCCAACCGGCGAGCTATTTCCCTTCCACGAATTTTGCCGGTTATCATGGCCGCCGAGGCTTCTGCAATTTCCTCCGCATCGCCAGCGGCGTAAGACTCCATACCAAATTCACTGGCTTTCGCGAATAATTCATTAACAGGTTCCAATCCCACTGCAATCAATACAGAATCACATTCGATGTTTTTTTCTGTTCCTTGGATGGGTGAAAAACTAGAGTCGACGGCAGCAATGGTCACTGATTCAACCCGTTCCCTGCCATTTGCAGCGAGGATAGTATGAGATGTATATATAGGAACGCCAAATCTTGCAAGCTTATCCCTATGGACCAAATAACCACCGCATTGAGGAAGCGCTTCCGTCAAGCCGGCAACTGCAATCCCGGCTTGGATCGCATGATATCCTGCGATCAGCCCAACATTTCCACCCCCAATGATAAACAACCGTTCAGAAATTTTGACCAGGTCCCGGTTGACGATCGTCTGGAATGCACCTGCTCCCATTACCCCAGGTAAGGTGTTGCCCTTGAACATCAGGGATTTTTCGCGCGCGCCGGTTGTTGATAGTAATATTTTCGGGCGAACAAGGATATATTCCTTTCCATCTTTAAGTACACCTACAGTCTTATCGCTGAAAACCGCAACAGCCACTGAGTTTTTCCATATCGAAACTGAGCGAAATGAGGATAATTCACTTTCAAGCTTGGCTGCGATCTCTATTCCCCTTGTGCCTGCATAAACGTTCTCAACCGACCCAAAAAACCGGTGGGTCTGCAAGACCAGTTTGCCGCCCAATTGTCGTTTATCATCAACCACCAAAACATCAACCCCATTTTTTCCAAGCTCGATAGCTGCAGATAATCCTGCCGGGCCGCCTCCGATGATCAAGACATCGGTTAAGATGGTGGAAATTGGAGTATATGCGCCAGATGAAAATCCATCGATTGGTAATTGCGGCAACTCTTCCATGGGTGTAACGCGCATCCCTGGTATTACCGTTACCATGCAGGACTTCACGGGTATCCCATCAGCAATTACAAGGCACTGCGAACACTGGCCATTCGCGCAAAATATACTTTGGGGAGATCCATCTTTTGGATGATGCCCAAGAACTTGAATGCCATGTGCAATTAATGCGGAAGCGATAGTTTCGTTTTCTCGGGCATAACAACTCTGATTCTGCCAGAAGAACTCAAACTGGGGAGGGGGAAGGGGCGAGAGGATGGGGTGACGATCTATCCGGTTATTCTTCATTTCAGAAATTTCCCAATAATTCTACCGATATAGAACTCTCTCATTTTACCAAAATGTCTTATTAATATATTCGTATGATGAAGGAATAAGGCAGCATGTTACAATTTGTTGATTTTTATCCAGGAGAGTGAGTATGATCCGAAGGATCGCAGTATTAACCAGCGGTGGAGATGCCCCCGGAATGAACGCGGCAATTCGAGCTGTTACCCGTTCAGGAGTTGCAAAAGGATGGGAGACTTTTGGAGTCCGTTTGGGTTATGAGGGGTTGATTTCTGGGAAGATTTTCCCTATGGGAAAACGAGATGTCGGTGGAATCATCCAGAAGGGTGGAACGGTACTGGGAAGTGCCCGTTGTCCTGAATTTAAAACCGAAGCCGGTCAGAAAATGGCGATCCGTTCGCTTAATGAAGCAGGCATTGACGCTCTTGTTGTAATTGGTGGAAATGGATCTCAAGCTGGTAACCTGGCGCTGCATAAGCTTGGGTTTCCTGTCGTTGGTGTGGCATCCACGATAGATAACGATCTTTACGGCTCCGACATTACTATTGGAGTGGATACGGCCTTGAACATTGCGATCGAAGCAATTGACAGATTGAAAACCACTGCTTCATCTCATCAGAGGGCTTTTATACTGGAGGTGATGGGTAGAAATTGTGGATACCTGGCACTGATGGCTGGGATTGCAGGGGGTGCAGAGATGGTGATCATTCCCGAAGTCGAAACGAATCCGGAACTTATCGCTGATGTTCTGCGAGAATCATATGAAAAGGGGAAATCACATGCGATCGTAATCGTTGCAGAAGGCGCAAAATACAATGCCCTTGCTTTGGACGTGTTCTTCAGCCAGCATCGGGAGAGACTTGGTTTTGAGCTTCGAGTGACGATCCTGGGTCACGTACAAAGAGGGGGTTATCCGAGTGCGTATGATCGAATACTCGCCAGCCGCTTGGGTGCAGCAGCGGTGGAAGAGTTATCAAAAGGAAATTATGGCGTCCTGGTCGGAATGAGGAAAGGACAGATTGTTGCGACACCGCTTGAAGAAGCAGTAAATAAAAAGAAGGACTTGGATCCCGAAATGATTCAATTAGCAAAAATCCTAGATTAGGAATTCCCGCGGATTTATTTCTTCAATTTCAAATAAGCTTCAATAAAGGGGTCTATTTCACCATCCAGCACTGAAACTGTGTTTGAGGTTTCAAAATCTGTCCGGTGATCTTTAACCATCTGATAAGGGTGCAGCACGTAGGACCGAATCTGGCTGCCCCATTCGGTCTTAATATATTCACCCTTTAATTCCGCTAATTCTTTTTCCTGCTTCCTTTCATAACTCTCCAGGAGCCGCGCTCGCAGAACTCGCATCGCATTTTCGCGATTTTGAAGCTGGGAGCGCTCATTCTGGCAGGAAACGACGATTCCAGATGGAATATGGGTAATACGAATGGCTGTTGAATTTTTTTGGACATTTTGACCACCGGCACCAGAAGAGCGGAAGGAATCGATCTTGAGATCTTCGGTGTTTATTTGAAGGATCGGATCATCTTGAGAGGCTTCCGGGAGTACTTCAACCTGTGCAAAAGAAGTGTGCCTGCGATGAGCCGCATCGAAAGGCGAGAGGCGAACCAACCTGTGAACACCTTTTTCCGGTCTGAGGTATCCGTACACATTTTTGCCAGAAATAGCGATCGTGACGCTTTTGATGCCGGCTTCTTCGCCTTCGGTCTGATCCAAAACCTCGGTCTTATACCCCTTAGATTCCGCCCAGCGCGTGTACATCCGAAATAACATTCCTGCCCAGTCACAGGATTCTGTCCCACCTGCGCCTGAGTTTAAACTCAGGAAGGCGTTGCCTTTGTCATACGGGCCTGATAATAGCGTTTCGATTTCGAGAATTTCGAGCTGTTTGCTAATGGCATTCGTTTCAGTGAGAATCTCCTCCTCAAATTCCGCATCGCCAGTCTGTGCCAGCTCCAGAATATTATTGGTTTTTTGCTGAATCTGATTCCACAGATCGACTTCCGATCGTAAATCAGAAATCTTTTTCATAAGAGACTGGGCTTGAGAGGGATCAGACCAAATGGAGGAGTCTTCGGATTGTTTTGTTAACTCACTGAGCCGTTTTTCTTTTTCAGCGAAGTCAAAGATACTCCATCAGGTCTTGAATTCGGGATTTATACGATTCAAGCCTGGAAACCAGTTCCTGCATTATTCCTCCACACTCATATCTGCCAAGATGCCATCCACAAATGCTTGACGGTCGAAAGGTAGAATGTCCTCGGGTTTTTCACCCATACCGATATAAATAACCGGGATCCCAAGCTCTTTCTGAATGGCAAACACCATTCCTCCATGGGAGGAGGTATCCATTTTGGAGAGAATGATCCCGCTTACTTGAACGGCTTCTTTGAAATATTTTGCTTGTTGAAATGCATTTTGCCCAGTGGCGACATCCAGAACAAGCCAAACTTCGTGAGGTGCATTTTCCAGTGATTTCCCTACAACACGGTGAACTTTTTTAATCTCTTCCATAAGATTGAAACGTGTGTGCAATCGGCCTGCAGTATCGATGACAAGAACATCACTGTTTCGTGAGGTTGCGGCTTGAACAGCATCGTACGCAACCGCACCTGGATCACTGTTGGGTTGACCGGAAATAACCGGAATCCCAAGACGGTCACCCCAGACCTGAAGTTGATCAATAGCTGCTGCTCGATAAGTGTCGGCTGCAGCAAGAAGAACTTTCAATCCCATTTGCTGATAAAGGCTTCCTAGTTTCGCGGCGGTGGTGGTTTTGCCGGAACCGTTGACACCCACGAAAAGGATGACTTCTGGATGATTCAAACGAGGGTTGAACTCCTGCGGTTGATCCAATCTTGAAAGCAGTTCCTCGCGAACAAGCGGAAAGAAGTCGTTTATTTTTATTATCCCCAATTCACCTGTTTTCTTTTTGAGCGATGCAAGGATCGATTGTGTTGTTTCCAACCCCATATCTGCTTGAATGAAGACAGCTTCAAGGTCATCCCAAGTATCCGGGGTGACCTCAGAGGCCCCAAAGGTGGAAGCCAGGTGACCTATGGCGGAATTTCGGGTCTTTAATAATCCAGATTTCCATTTTTCTAACAAGGAGGGCATCGCGGCGATTATATCATGCTGGCATCATTGCTTTAGCAGGCTATCCCGGTAAGCAAGCTGACCACACCCAGCTTTGATATCCAGTCCCATCCTGAGTCGCAGGGTGGCAGGGATCCCATTCTTCTGTAAAACCTCTAAAAATGATTTGGCTTTGGTTAGATCACTACCATTCTTATGGTAATGATCGGAAGGATTTAATTGGATCAAATTTACGTGACATATAAGACCTTTTAGCAACAACGACAAATCCCTGGCCAAATCAACTGTATCATTCACATCATTTATCAGAGCGTATTCAAATGTTATCCTTCGCCTGGTGGTTTCGATGTATTCCCGGCAAGCGGCCAATAAATCTTGGACAGGATATTTTTTGTTTGTTGGAATAAGTTGATTACGCAGAAAATCATTTGGAGCGTGAAGGCTTACCGCAAGATTAACCTGGCTGTGTTCGCGGGTAAAACGCTGAATTCCAGGAATTATCCCCACAGTGGAAATTGTGAAGCGTCGTTCGCTCATCCCGAAACCTCTGGGATCATTTAGTGTGCGTAACGCTGACATTGTAGCATCGTAGTTTAGAAACGGCTCACCCATACCCATGATCACAATATTTGTCAGATGATATTTGGTTGCTTTAAGGATTCTGGCTGTGTGTATAACTTGTTCGACGATAATACCAGGGGACAGATTGGAAATGAAGCCCATCTGGCCGGTTGCGCAGAACACACATCCGACCGGGCAGCCGGATTGGGAGGATATGCATAGCGTGCGCCTTTCCTTGTACACCATAAAAACGGATTCAATGTGGTCGCCGTGGTTTGTGCGAAATAAGAGTTTTTCGGACTTGTGATCCTTGGATCGTAACGACTGGACTGCGTCCAGCGATCGGAATCGATATGAATCCGACATACGGTCGCGAAGTGTTTTAGGAATAGGATAAAAATCAACAGGATCCCCCCAAAGGTGTTTATAGACACCTTCCCAAATTTGGTTCACTCGATATTTGGGCTCTCCCATTTCCTCCAGGATACGGGCGAGATCATCCCATGTCAGGTCAAAAAAATTTTGTTTTTCATCAAGTCTTCCCAATGAAGGATTTACCCCAGAATTTGGAGGAGGTCAGTAGCAATCAAATCAGGTTGCGGAGCCCAATTTTGTGCATCCTTTAGTGAGGAGACCCCGCTAAGGACCAAACCTGAACGGCATCCGGCTTTTTGGGCGCCGAGGATGTCCGTTTCAAGCCGGTCACCGATGCCAATAATTTCTTCAGGAGCCAAATCCAACTCATCGAAGCAGAGGTCGAATAGGTAAGGGGAAGGTTTACCTGCAATAATTGGCTCCTGACCACTCGCAGCCTGAACAAAGGCAATGAACGGTCCGGAGCCAGGGATCAACCCTTCCGGTGTTGGAAACGTGAAATCGGGGTTAGTCCCGTAAAAAGGGATACCAGACCGAATCAGCATATTTGCTTTCTTGAATTTTTCAAATGTAATATTTCGGTCAAAACCTACTATCACAGCAAGGGGATTATTTTCGGAGAAGTAATAGCCTGCGGACTCCAAAGCGGTGAATGTACCCGTTTCTCCAATGATATACACTGGCCCGGGGGTTGGAAATCGTTTTTTCAAAAGATAGACAACAGCCATCGGTGAAGTGATGATCGAAGCGGGGGAAACGGATACTCCAAAACTCGCCAACTTTTCGGCAAATTGTTCCGGAGTTTTTGTTTGATTATTCGTAAGCAGGCGAACTTTGAGGTCGAGTTCCTCCATCCTCTGGAAGGCAAAAGGGAGATCAACCAGCGGTGTGTTATCCCGCCACAGAACACCGTCCATATCCAGTAGAACTGCTTTTACTTCAGGGTTAAGGTTTTTAATCATGTTGTCCTAGTAAAATTGCCGGTAAAATTTCCCGGCAATTGAAATTCGAAATTCTCTGGAAAATCATTTTGCGACTTTTAATACTTGATCGACAAGGCCATACTCGACTGCCTGTTCAGCTTCCAAATAAAAATTGCGGTCAGTATCCCGTTCTATCACTTCCAGGCTCTGCCCGGTGGAATCGGACATAATTTGAATCAGGCGGGCTTTAAGCCGAAGGATTTCCTTCGCCTGGATCTCAATATCGGAAGCCTGACCTTCAGCGCCACCCAGTGGTTGATGCATGTGAATTGTGGCGTGAGGGAGGGCGTATCGCTGCCCCTTGGTACCTGCTGCAAGAAGGACTGTCCCGAATGAAGCAGTAACACCAACTGCAACAGTACTGATCTTGTTTGGGATCATTTTCATTGTGTCGTAAATAGCCAAACCGGAATAAATCTGACCTCCAGGTGAATTGATATACATCTGAATCATTTTATCCGGGTCTTCATGGCTTAGATATAGAAGCTGTGCGACAACAACATTGGCAACCTGGTCGTCTATCGCCGTTCCAACAAAAATAATTCTTTCCCGGAGCAACAGAGAATAAATATCATACGCACGCTCACCACGACCGGATGATTCCACGACCATGGGGATAACGGAATTGAATTTGTTATTTTTCATTTTTCTCCTTGCTGGTTTTTAATGCTTTTTCTACCGGTTTAGATGATTTTGCCTTTGTAGAAGTTGCAGGAACTTTAACGACAGATTGAGACTCAGATTTGATTTTTCTACCGGATTCTTTCTTCGGCTTTTTTTCATTCGCTGAATCCGAAGTATCTTCATGCTGATAATCCCCTGTAGCGATTGATTTCAAAACGGATAACACCCTACGATTCATCACCCGGCTGGCAGCCTGGACTGCCAATGCATTCACGAGTTGCTGGGAGTTGGTCTTGCGACTTAGTTTCTCAAAATCCTTGGATCCCTGAAGGTTGGAAAGTGTCGCATTCAGCTCCTGGGTAATCTCATCCTGGCTTAGCTGGATCTTTTCCTCCCGGGCAACCTGTTCCAGAACCAGGGAGCGCTCAAGGCGCTTTTTACCGGATGGCTTAAGTTCCTCCTCCACAAATGAATCCCTGGTTTTATTGTTGAGTTTCAAGTAAGTATCCAAATCCATTTTTTGCGCGGCAAGATCTTCTTCAAAATGTTCCTGGAGGTGCTTTACTTCGTCATCGAGCATGTGAGGAGGATACTTTATGATCGCCTGGTCAGTTATCATCCCGAGAAGTTCATCGAAATATTTCTGGTCATATTGATCACGATTGCGATCGTCGATCCGAGCCCGAACGGAATCCTCAAGCGCCTGGAAATTCGCAAAATCACCTAGAGATTTGGCGAAATCATCGTTCAATTCAGGCAGTTTCATGTATTTGACACTTAAGACTTTGAAATCAAACCGGACAATTTTTCCGCTCAGCTCAGGGTAAATGTACGCATCCGGGTATGTGAATGTAACAGAACTTTCATTATCCGCAGATAAACCTACAAAATTCTGGTCGAATCCTTTGTAAGGGAATGGGTCATCCATTGATGTGTCACCAATCCATACCTGTGTATCGGATTCCTTGAAAATTGCTGGGTCCTGACCTTCCGCCGGGTTCTGGGTGGTGCCGGAGAGTTTCAGATAAACCATATCACCAATAGCAGCCGGACGCTCAACAGGCTCAGCGGTGGCAAGCATGCGCTGGAACTCGGATAAAGTTTTTTGGACTTCCTTTTCATCAAGTTTGGGAGGTGAATAAGGCATGCGGATCGCGTGGTAGTCTTTAAGATCCACTTCTGGTTCGAGTGGAATTAGGAAAGAAAACGAAGGAGGATTTGTGGAGATTATTTTCTCAAGAGAACCCGGTCCTGAAGGCTTGATCTTCGCTTCATCAAGCGCTTTTGGATAAATATCATCAACCATCATCTCGATTGCTTGGTTTTGGATATATTCCTCACCGTACATCCTTTTAATGACAGACGCGGGAGCTTTTCCAGGTCTAAAACCGGGGATTTTTGCGTCCCGGGAGATTTTTTTCGATGCCTTTGATAAAAATACTTCCAGTTCTTCGTTACTGCATTCAACAACAACTTCTACCTGGTGGTCTTCGTGAGGTTTTTGAGCGATTTTCAAGATAGTTTCCTTTTATTGTTTTTCCGATGGGGAAGGAGGGACTTGAACCCTCACGCCTTTCGGCACATGATCCTAAGTCATGCCTGTCTGCCAATTCCAGCACTTCCCCAAAGACATCGAATTATAAACAGTTACAAAACGAGCGTCAATGACACCCTTTACGCTGTACCCCACCCAAAAAATACCGGAAGATACTGGATCCGCTTGTTTTCACGTCTGGATTTTCTATCAAGTGACTTCAGCTCGGAAATTAATTCTGGGGAAAATTCACCAGCGCTATCCAACGTGAATATTTCCCATTCAGATTCCAATTCTTCGTCCGATATAGGCATTCCGGAGGACCAGGTGAGGATACCAGTCTGAATCGACCTGAAACCTGCTTCATGGAGAAGACTGAAGATTTTTCTGCCCATGAATGGATCAGCGCCCTGACGCGCCAACCCCTTTATTTGGGTATCTTTTATCAAATCAAATTCGAGGGGGTGGTCAATCCTTCCGCCATAGTCAGGTTCTGAAAATATCAAGAATTGACCACCCTTTTTAAGAAGCCTTTTTATTTCAAGAATCGCCAACAACGGTTTTTTGAGCCAAAGCAGGAAATAATGGCAAAAGCACTGATCAAAAACCTCAGAGGCAAAAGGGAGTGCATAGCCATCTGCAGCCGCCAAATTCACAAAGGAGCTGTTATTGTGAAAAAAAATCAACCTCTCAAGGTCCAGATCAATTCCAGAGATCAAACCGCCAGCCGTGGGCTGATATTCGGACAAGACAGCTCCTGTTCCACATCCCACCTCCAGGATTCTTGAGAAAGGGGGAAGTGGAAATTCAACCTGGCATGATCTACGAATCTGTCTTGACCAACGGCTTTGTATACGGAATCTGCGATCCCAATCCAATACGGATAAATGTTGAATCAACTCTGATTCCAGATCCTATCCCAGGGATCTGTAAGAAAATTCCCAAGTATTTGATCGTCGTCCTGGTCTGGAAGAACATCCCCATCTGGCTCAATATACAACCAGGCTTTACCAGATCCACTTATATACTCTTGATTTTCAGCAAGTTCAAATGCAACCGGATGGTTTGAGGAGTAGGGGACAGGCAGGTCCCAAACCAATTTAATCCCTTTTTGCTGGATATATTGCTGGGAGGTACCCAATAAGCCTGACCATTCCTTCGAGTCCATGCTAAGCGAGACGGAAGGAATGGCGAAAGCTGCAAGTTTATCGATGATCTTTCGGATATTCGGGGCGTTCTTCTTGCCTATGGTGATATGAATTGTTAAATAAATATCCTCGGCAGCGGCATCTTTCAATGCTTCCCAGGAAGTTGATTCGGAATCATCAAGGAGAAGCATTAGATGATCGAGGCCTGCATCGAGCAGACTGTGTAAATAAGCAGGGTCGGATAAGCGGCTGCCATCCGTGATCAACCCGCATACTAAATCTAGTTTTTCGGTGTATGTTACTAGCTCAATCAAATCCGGACGCGTAGTTGGTTCACCGCCTGTAAAAATCACGTGAGGAATCCCCGCAACCGCGGCTTTTTTCAAAATGGATTTCCATTCATCAGTTGTCAGCTCGCGGTCGGCCCGTTTCGTGATCCTTTTGGGGAGGGTTGTTGAGAGGTTTTTATAGGTTAGGGCACAATCCAAGCGATAAGGAGCGGAGATGTTTGCAGAATAAGGATCGAGTCGATCGAGGTCGATAAATAACTCCGGGGCAAGATCAGGGGTTGTCGACAGGGTTTGGATTTGATCGACGATCTGTTGATAATCACGGGATGCTTCTGCTGCTTTGATCTTATATCTGCTTTGCATGATCCTGCCAACTTCGTAAGCAGATTTATTCTGGATGAAATAGTAAGAATATTCCGACGCTGTCTGGTTCAAATGAAGTACGGTTGAGGCATTGACCACAAGTAACCCATTACCCCCAGGATCCAATCTGAGGTGAATTCTAAACGGTGGTGTTACATCTTCAGGAGATTGATAATGATGCATACCAGCCGCTATAGGCTTGACCGATTTGAATAATTTATCAGACCATAAATGAATCCTGCTTTTCATACTGACCTCCCACTAAGTAGTTATTTCATGAAAAAAATGTTGTGGTTCAGGTTCTTTAATCGAAGATTCCAGGGGGCAACCTCCGCCGCATTCGGGAAGGAAGGTACACCCCAGGCATTTTGATGGTGCCAGAGCCCGATCCCGTAATTTTTGCGCAAGCGGATGGTTCCAAATTGATCCCCAGGATTCGGAAAGAATATTGCCGAGAGAAGAATAATAGGACTGGCATGGGATGACAGAGCCATCCGGTTCTATACACATGTTGTAAAGAGCAGCTGTGCAACCTTTAACGCCTAACTGCATTTGAACCGGATCGAAATGACAATATTGGGTAGGTGTGTACCAGATCAGCTTTTGATTATTCTTAGAAGTAATTTCTCTCGCGATTTCAAGCAAATCTGGCAGTTCAGATTCATCCAGTCCTGTACCTACATTTTTCCCGCTACCAGAATAGATCAGGGCATTTAACCCAACGGTGGGAACACCAAGATCTGCCAAGTACGCGAGCGTCTCCCGTAAGTATTTGGAATTTTCTCTCAATAAGGTCGTATTCGTCATCACGAATAACTTCCGTGAGAGAGCGTTTTGAATCCCCCGGGAAGTATCTTTCCACGCGCCATCTCTCGCGACCATCCTGTCATGAATGGATTCCAGGTGTGATTCAATGGTTATCTGGGTGTGATCCAAGCCCGCATCTACTAAAGCTGACGCAAAGGAAGGATCTTTTAATTTCCTTCCATTGGTATTAAGACCAGTGATCTGACCTTGAGATTGAGCAAACCTTATAAGATCAAAAAGGTCGGGTGAAAGCGTTGGTTCTCCACCGGTGAATACGATGTGGGGAATCCCGATAGACCACAAGCTGGTGAGGATTTCAATCCAAGCTTGTTTGGATAATTCCATGCGCTCCCGTAGAGATTCATTGTAACAATGTGAGCAGGCGTTATTGCACCGGTAAGTGATAGCCAGATCCATACGGTAGGGGGCTGATGGCGTGTTTGAAAACGGAGTAGTAGTTTCGATCTCAAAATCGCAAATCGGGCAGCCGCCATCCGGTTCCAGGAGGCCATTCAGCTTGGTTGAGAATTGAGCGTAATCTGATTTTAGCTGCGTTGCAGATACAGAAAAATCAGCACTTAGGTTTTTAACAGCCTCCTCCTCGGGTACATCGTTCAGGCACAGGGATGCCATTCGGGTTGCGCTGGGGTTAAGGTGATAGATCGTGTTCGCATTGATGAATAGAACGCCGGAACCGTCCGGGTCAATGCGAAGATGAATTCTTGAGTTTCCTTGGTCGTTGGTCTTATTAAAATGATGAATTGAAACGCCTGATTGATTTTGATCAAGCTTCCTTGTCGAAGAAAAGACCATACGCTTGTACCGATCAATGATCGTCATTTTGCTCGCTTTACCGTCCACCCCCTGCACAGGCACAGGCACAACCGGCGCACGCACATGCGCAGGCGCAGGAATGTCCACCACCGCCACCCGAACCCCTACTTGATGAAATGGGGGCAGGGTTCGTTTTATTTGTTACACCGCTGGTGAAACTATTCACATTTCCAACCACACTGGAGGCCATATTTTGCGCCCCATTCGTTACAGAAGCAGCAAATGTAGCGCCAGGGAGAGAGGGTAAGCTTACTGTTCCCGAGCTTTTCCCCTGGCTCAAAGTTGGGATCGATCCACCCCCACCACCACCTCGAGCTACTGTTGAACCAAATGAAGGATCGTAACCACCCCACCAGCGGGGGAGGAATACTGGCTGGTTTCGGAACACATCCTGGGTTCGATTTTCATAATCCCGATCGGCCATTGTCCAATCCATCACTTCATCGAATTTTTGAGATTTAACCTCAGGAGTATCCGCAGAATCAACCATCGCCCAGGCTTTATTGATGATATCTTTGTAGAAAACGATAGTCTCTTTTCGGCTGAAACCCTTCATCTTTTCAGAAACAATTTTCACAAGGTTGATCATCATGTCCTGCAGGCCTTCTTTCTGGTCAGCCAACCCTGTTTTGGACATGGCCTTTAGAAAATCGATCTCATAAGGATAAAGACCATCGGGGAGAGGATCCTTGACCTTCAGTTTCAAAGGTTCCTTTTCGATGACCTCAGCAGCCTCTTTCTTAATGGAAGAAAAAAGAATCATCATCAGGATCTTATCCATTGGTTCTTCCATGAGGATAGCTGCTTCCACTGCAGTTAACCCTCTCTTGATACCGTGCCCTTCGATCGAGATTTTCGGAGGAAGATATTGGAGTTTGCGTTTTTGTGCGTTCCTGATTCCAACAATTGTGATTGTGACGAACATCCCTAGGATCGCAAGAGGGCAAAGACAAGGGATGATATCTTCGAAATTGAAATCTACTATCGGAGGAGTTGATACTGCCGCTGCTGGAACCAACCTTGCTGGAAATGCTGCACCAAATGTATATTGATCTGAACCGGTCGCATCCTGGCTTTGCCATCGGTAATAAACCCTGCCGTCTGCAGTGTACCCTGAAACCGGATCGGGGGCTCCCGGCCAATCCTTCGCTTGAAAATACCTTGGTTCCTCAGGTGTTAAACCAGCAGGGAGCACAAGGGTGACTGAAGCGTTCGTCGAGCCATGAACGTATTCTGAACCAAACCAGGTGGGAGAGAATTGGAAACTGGCATATGGTTCAGCTTCCTCGGAGTTGGCATTATATAGAACCCCGGGGATAGATTCAACGCGCATTGTCACTGTACCAGAGTCTCCAGGCTGGATGGCGTTGCTTCCAAGATACAACGATATCCCATTGGTCATGGAATCAATACTGGTCACCGGTTGGCCATTGATCGTTCCAGATACCGAACCAAGGTCGAATTTCTCGTTTGGCAAACCGACATCAACATAATCAATTTCATGCGCCCCAGGATCATTCTGGAAAACCCAGGTGTAATCCAGCGCGATGCTTCCATCCTCATTCACTGTCAATATGACGTCCACACTGCGGAGATTGAAACTGTATTCCTGGGCAAATACTGGAGTAACAACTGTCGCAAGAAGGACAAAAACTGTCAGAAAACCGATGACACGCATGCGATTCATGGCTTTACCTCTTTGACGGGAAATTACCATTTGGGTTCTTCGGTCAATTGATAGGTCGAATTGCAATAAGGACAGGTGACTACTGGAGCACCGGCGACAAGCGAAACATCCTTTGGTCCGAGTGTGCCACCACAGGATTTGCACTTTAATGTATCCATGGACACGTTGCCTGGCATATCAATATTGACGGTGATGTTTTGTTCCTTCTCTGCGGCTTTTTTCCGGGAAGCCCAAAATATCAACCCGAAACCGATAAGAACGGAGATTATGCCTATGATAATGTTCCCGACGGGAGCACCACCTCCAAATGCACCCCATATGAAAAGGACCCCAAAAAAGATCAGGATTGCAGCAGCGATATAAGCGATCGTTTTCATGATTCCTCCTTGATGTTCACCTTATAGTTTAGCATTTTTTCTTCTATTCATTCAATTATTTACGAAGAAATAGTAATTGGTTTCTGACTATAATTATTACATGAACGATACACAAATGACCAATCGGATTATTGAATTAAGGGAGATTATTAATCTCCATAATTACCGATATTATGTTTTGGATGATCCCTTAATCAGCGACCAGGAATACGACAAATTATTGAACGAATTGAAAAGGTTGGAATTGCAGAATCCCGATTTGATTACCCTGGATTCTCCCACACAACGCTTGACCAATCAGGTAACCGAAAGATTTACAAAAAGTGAGCACCCAAAACCCATTTTGAGCCTTGCGAATGCTTTTAGCGATACAGAAATCCTTGATTGGTTTGAAAGAATTTCCAAGATAAATGAGAACATTAAATCGTCCTGTTTCGTAATGGAACCAAAGATCGATGGATTGACTGTCGTTCTGGAATACAAGGATGGTTTGTTTGTTAAGGGTGCCACAAGGGGGGATGGTTTGATAGGGGAGGAAATCACGACCAATTTAAGGACATTGAAAACGATACCAATGAGGATTCCTGTAGATTCAACCACCCTTCAAGCTCCAACCAAATTGGTAGTTCGGGGTGAGGTTTTTATTGAAAAAGATGATTTTGAAAAATTAAACGAACAGCTTGAAGAAGCGGGAGAAAAGACATACCAGAATCCCAGGAACACCGCAGCTGGCTCTTTGCGGCAACTCGATGCACGCTTAACTGCGGAAAGACCTTTGAAAGTTTTATGCTATTCCATCATATCGAACGATAGAGAAGAAATAAAATCGCAATGGGATGTGATTCAGACTCTGCATAAATATGGTTTTCCGGTCCCGGGAGGAATCAAACGTCTTAACACAATTAATGAAGTGTTGGAAGAGCTGCAAAGTTGGACGGAACAGCGAGATGATTTTCCATATGAAATCGATGGTGTTGTGATCAAGATCGATGATATTGCACTTTCCGAAGATTTGGGTGTTGTCGGAAAAGACCCCCGGGGAGCGATCGCTTACAAATTTCCCGGCAGAGAAGTGACCACGACTTTGAATGATATTGGTGTGAACGTTGGGCGGACAGGGGTGTTGACACCATTTGCGATCCTGGAACCTGTTGAGGTTGGGGGTGTTGTCGTCCAAAAGGCAACCTTGCATAACTTTGATTACATTCAAGAGAAGGATATCCGTATTGGGGACAAAGTTCTCCTTAAACGGGCAGGGGATGTCATCCCTTATGTGATCGGACCAATCATTGACGCCCGGACGGGAAACGAACAGGAATACCAGGTTCCTGCGAAGTGCCCGGCTTGTAGTGAACCGGTCGAGCATTTTAAAGGCGAGGTTGCATGGTATTGTGGTAACTCTTCCTGCCCAGCGCAACTGATCAGGAACATTGAACATTTTGTGTCTAAAGGTGCAATGAATATTGACGGATTGGGAATAAAGATCGTAGAGCAATTAATCGGAGCCAGGCTGATACATGATTCTGCCGATCTATTTTTTATTGAAATTCATGAACTACTAAAGTTGGAGGGTTTCGCAAAGAAAAAAGCGGAGAATCTGATTATTTCGATCAAGGAATCAAAAACAAGAACTCTTTCCAAATTTCTTTTCGCGTTGGGGATCAAGGGGGTGGGGGAAGTGATGGCATCCGATTTGGCAAAGAAATACAAAAACTTGGAGACCTTTTCGGAACTAACCATTTCACAAATTCAAGAGACCCAAGGGGTTGGTCCGAATATAGCGTTTTCCATTATTGAATGGTTCCGATCCGAAAAAAATCAACGTCTTCTCTCAAAGTTCAGAAATGTTGGCATGTGGCCTGAAGAAAGCACCAATCCAGTAAAAAATGAAGATAGGGTTTTGGAAGGGCTAACATTTGTCATAACCGGTACTTTGGAAGATTATTCACGCGATGAGGTGCATCAAATTATTGAGAATGCAGGCGGAAAAGTTTCAGATTCTGTTGGTTCAAAAACGGACTATCTGTTATTGGGGGAGAATCCTGGTTCAAAACTTCAAAAAGCCAACACCTTGCGCGTAGCCATTATTAGTATCCAAGACTTACGAAAAATGATTGAAAAGAAATAAGAATCAATGACACCGTCGAAAGTATATCTGAAGGCTAATCGAGAAAAATCGATTCTTAAACACCACCCCTGGGTTTTTTCTGGAGCGATCCAAAGAATTCCAGAAAATATCCAACATGGTTCAACTGCAGCCATTCACAGTTCAGAGGGAAAATTCTTAGCTTGGGCTTCAATAAACCCACAATCCCAAATAGCTGCCAGAATTCTATCCTGGGATGAAGACGAAGAGATAAACGAAGCATTCATCCATCAAAAAATAATGTCGGCGGTGGAGAAGAGGAGAGCCACTATTTCGAATGAAGTAACCGATTCATACCGATGCTTCTACGCCGAATCGGATGGAATCCCCGGTCTAATCATAGATTTATATCACGACCAACTCGTGCTCCAGATCACTTCTGCTGGTGCAGAGTATTGGCGAACAACAATAATTGGAGCATGTAAGAAAATTACTGGCGTTACGGGTTGTTTTGAAAGGTCAGATGATGATATTCGTAAACTTGAAGGGTTAGCGCCTTCAAAGGGTGTTTTATTTGGAAATTATAAAAATAACTATGTTGAAATAAGAGAATGGTGTATCCGCTATCTGGTAGATGTTCAAAAAGGTCAAAAAACAGGTTTCTACCTGGATCAACGCCAGAATCGGAAAAAGCTCCAGGAGTATTCCAAAAACAAACGAGTTTTGAATTGTTTCAGTTATTCAGGTGGATTTACCCTAAATGCATTGGCCGGAGAATGTGCTGAAGTAATATCCATCGATTCATCGAAAGATGCATTATCTCTTGCCGAACGGAACCTGGAATTGAATAGTTTCCCTAAAGAACGAGACTTCTGGATAGAAGGGGATGTATTCCTGGAATTGAGGAAATTCCGCGATAGTGGCCGAAAATTCGATTTGATCGTACTGGATCCTCCAAAATTCGCACCCACATATAATTCCATTCCAAAAGCAACCAGAGCATACAAAGACATCAATCTACTAGCCTTGAAATTGCTGGAAGTAGGCGGGACGCTTTTCACTTTTTCATGTTCCGGAGGAATATCCACAGATTTATTTCAAAAAATTGTCCAGGGGGCTGCCCTGGATGCAAAACGCGAAGTGACCATCCTCGAAAGGCTTCGCCAGGGTATCGATCATCCGATTCTCCTCAGCTTCCCTGAAGCAGAATATCTAAAAGGGTTGGTATGTTCTATTCAGGAATGAAAAAGCCAGGAAAAACCTGGCATTTTCACAGTGGAGATGGCGGGAATTGAACCCGCGTCCGAAAGATTAGATCTCCAGATATCTACGAGCGTAGTTGATCATGAATTTCGCCGGTTTCACCATGATCGACAGAACGAGAAACCAGCCAGCCGCCAGGACCCGAAAGTCCTCTTTCGTGCAATCCGCGGCATACTGCACGGCACCTGAGCTTTGTGACGCCCGACCCTTTTACCGGCACAGGAGCGGAAAAGGCGGACGTGACCTCACGAGGAGATCATTTGCGCTCATTCTGGCTTATGCAGCCAGGGGAAGAGCAGCATATTGAGTGCGGTTGGCACTTAAGTTTTGTGCTGATTTATCGAGTTCGGCACCTCTCGGCTCGCAATCCGGGACCAGCCTCCTCCGTCGAAGCCTGTCATCCCCGATGGTTTCATTGTATGCCATAATGAAGGAAACTACAAGATGAGTGGGCGGGACAGGACTCGAACCTGCGACCCCAGCTGTGTAAAAGCTGTGCTCTAACCAACTGAGCTACCCGCCCGGAAATGCTATTATAACGCAAGCTTTAATAACAATTAGAACGATTTGGAGGATTAAAAATGAAGTATGTCCGGTTTCAGGCGAAGAATACACAGGTTTCATATGGATGGATTCGGGACGATGAAATCGGAGTCATTGCCGGCGATTTGTTTGGAGATTATCGGCGGCTGGAGGCTTACACTTCACAAAACCAGGTAATCTTGCATCCTCCGGTGATCCCAGGGAAAATTATTGGGGTGGGAAGGAATTTTCGGGAACATGCGATCGAACAAGGAGTCGATGTACCCGAGATACCATTGATCTTTCTCAAACCTCCTTCCAGCGTGATAGGACCGGAGGATAATATAGTACTACCCCCGCAATCCAAAGAAATTGTACACGAAGCGGAACTCGCTTTAGTGATTGGGAAAAAAGGCAGGTGGATTCACTCAGAAGACGCCTTTACATATATTTTTGGTTACACCCTGGGAAATGATGTGACTGCAAGAGATCTTCAAAGGAGGGATGGTCAATGGACGAGGGGAAAAGGGTTTGATACTTTTTGTTGCCTGGGACCCTGGATTGAAACCGAATTGGATGTTGCAGACGCCCTTGTCACATGCAGGGTAAATGGAGAGATGCGGCAAATGGCATCAACAAAAGAAATGGTTTTTACGATCCCCCAATTGATTGCTTACATTTCATCGATCATGACCCTGATGCCCGGGGATGTGATTTTGACCGGCACACCAGCAGGATCAGGACCGTTAATAGCAGGAGATCAGGTGGAGGTAAGCGTGGAAGGGATTGGTTCGATGGTGAACAAGGTCATAGCATTTGAGGGCTGATAAAAAACCAGCATGGTATAATTTTTTTTATCAGTGATTCATACCAATAATTGTGAGGATTCCAGATGTCAGGACATTCCAAGTGGGCGACGATCAAGCGAAAAAAAGGCGCTGCGGATGCAAAGCGCGGACAGGCATTTACCCGGTTGACCCGTGAAATTGTGATGGCTGCCAGGGAAGGCGGTGGGGATACCGATAGCAATTTCCGTTTACGGATAGCTGTTGAAAAAGCCCGTGCTGAAAACATGCCCAAGGATAATATTGAACGGGCGATAAAACGGGGTACCGGTGATAGCAAAGATGGTGAAGTTTTTGAGCAAATCACCTATGAAGGCTACGGCCCGAACGGAGTCGCCATGATGATCGAATGTGTGACAGAAAATAAAAATCGAACTGTTGCTGAAGTTCGCCATGTACTCACCAAGGCAGGTGGTAACCTGGGTGAGACAGGTTCAGTTAGCTGGCAGTTTAAACGTATGGCTTATTTTGCGATACCGACAAAAAAGTACGACTTTGATAAAGTGTTCGAAGTGGCCATAGATGGTAATGCCGAAGATTGTTCCAATGACGATGAAACTATAGAAATTCTTGCATATGTAGAGAATTTTAAAATCCTTAGCGACAATCTTCAAAAAAATAAGATTCAACCCGAAGAAGCGGAATTACGTATGCTTCCCAACCAGGAGATGGAACTGAACGTTGAGGATACTCTCCAGGTGTTAAGGACCATTGACACATTGGAGGAATTGGACGATGTCCAAAATGTATTTTCTAATTTGAAAATCAGCGACGAGGCAATGGCTGCTCTGGATGCGGATTAAAACATGCTCGCTCTCGGGGTGGACCCTGGAACCGCGATAACCGGTTTTGGGCTTGTTTCCGAAACCAAGGATGGAAAATTAATCGCTGTAGATTTCGGTGTTATCAGAACACCTCAGAGTGAAAATGCCGGCCAAAGACTTGTTCAAATATATTCAGAATTGAAGCGGCTTATTGATCTCCACCATCCGGAAAGCGGAGCGGTGGAGAAACTTTTTTTCCAGCGGAATGTATCCACTGCCCTCTCCGTAGGTCAGGCTCGTGGTGTGGCTCTTCTGGCCATGGCGGAAGTCAACCTCTCGACTGCCGAATATACACCAATGGAAGTAAAGCAGGCTGTATGCGGTTATGGCGGAGCGAGCAAGGGACAAATCCAGGAAATGGTGAAATTATTACTGGGACTGGATGAAATTCCTAAGCCAGATGATGCAGCTGACGCACTCGCTGTAGCAATCTGCCATATTAATAGCTGGAAAATCAATTCGATAAATAATGATCATAACGAGTAGATCAAATCCAAAGATCAAGATGATTAAAAACCTGCGAGACCGAAAAGCTCGCAAAGAATCGGGTTTATTTTATATTGAAGGAATTAAACCCGTTGGAGAAGCACTTAATTCTGACTGGGATATCAATTCGATTATTATTGCCCCTGAATTACTGAAAAGTGATTTTGCACAAGAACTCGTAAAAAAATCAGAAAAAAGAAATCTCGATATTACCGCCATCGATAAGGAAGTGTTCAAATCGATCTCTGAAAAAGACGGTCCACAAGGGATCGGAGCAGTAGTCTATTACCAAACCGTTTCCCTCAATTGCGTAACCAAAATGGGTGGAATCTGGGTCGGGCTGGATTCGGTACAGGATCCGGGTAACCTGGGTACAATCATCCGGACTATCGACTCCGCAGGGGCAAAAGGTGTCATCCTTATCGAAAGTTGCGCAGATCCATTTTCCATCGAAGCTGTTCGATCCAGCATGGGTGCCATTTTCTCTGTCATGATCATTACGTCTTCAACCAAAGATTTCTTATTGTGGAAGGCAAAATCAAAATTTACACTAGTAGGAAGTTCCGATAAAGCTGGTTTGGATTTCCGCGACTCTCGATACCAAGCGGACATGATCCTAATGATGGGGAGCGAAAAAAAAGGATTAAATCCTGCACTTATGGATGCATGCTCGTCTATGGTTTCAATCCCGATGCGCGGGAAATCCGATTCCCTAAATTTAGCCGTAGCCACAGGGATCATTCTCTATGAAATCACATCACAATTGGGGGATGCGAGACCCACAAGCGGAGGAACGATATGATTGCCTCAATTCATGGTGAAGTGATAAAAGTGGATGTTGATGGGATCGTTATAGATATCAGTGGCATGGGAATTAAGATTCTGGCTACTGAAGCGACTAGGTTGAGCCACAATCCAGGGGAAAGAATATTTTTACATACGCATTTAATTGTTCGCGAAGAACTGCTTGCGCTTTATGGGTTTGAGTCTGAAGATGAACGAGAGATTTTCAATCAGCTTCTCGGAGTTAATGGTGTCGGTCCCCGGATCGCGCTAGGTATTCTATCCAGTCTTTCCACCGATAATGTTCGGAAAGCTGTCCTGAGTGAACAGCCTGCTTTATTGAGCCGGGTGCCTGGGGTTGGAAATAAAACTGCTCAAAAGATCATCTTGCATTTGCAGGGGAAAATTCGTGCTGATGCGAGACTTTTGGAGACTCTTTCCATAAAGGATGTGGATAGCGAAGTTATTGAAGCATTAACGGGTTTAGGGTATTCGGTAATCGAAGCGCAATCAGCGCTTCAATCCATACCCAGGGATACACCAGAAGACCTTGAAACAAGATTGAGGCTCGCACTTCAATATTTTTCCACTTGACGGTTATAATTTGGAACTTCGATTTCTGTAGCATGCCGATTAGGAGGCAGGATGTCAAATTCTGTAAATTCGATGATAGGTGAACTTCAACAAAAGGTTGATGACTATTCGCCAGGAATTAACTCCTATGAGGTTGGCAAAGTATTGGAAGTGGGGGATGGAATCGCGCATGTTACAGGCATAAAAAAAGCCCGTTCACAAGAATTGGTCGAATTCGAGAATGGCCAAAAAGGAATTGTCTTTAATCTTGAGGAGGATAAGGTTGGCGTAATTATCCTGGGTGATTTTACCGGGATTTCCGTCCATTCAACGGTGAAATCAACTGGAAAATTAATATCCGTTCCTGTAGGTTCTTCAATGCTGGGGAGAATCGTAAATGCTCTCGGCGAACCAATCGATGGAAAAGGTCCCATCACATCCACCTCTAAAAGGCTTATCGAGCGGATCGCGCCAGGTGTTTTGGAGCGTCAGGATGTGGATACGCCCGTTCAAACTGGGATTATCGCGATCGATGCCATGATTCCAATCGGGAGGGGACAGCGGGAATTAATCATCGGTGATCGGCAAACCGGTAAAACCGCCATCGCGCTGGATACGATCATCAATCAAAAAGATGAAAATCTGATCTGCATCTATGTGGCAATCGGACAGAAAAAATCCACAATCGCGAGAACCGTTGCTGCTTTGGAAAAAATTGGAGCGATGAAATATACCGTGGTTGTATCAGCACCGGCAGATGACAGCGCCTCCATGCAATACATCGCTCCATACGCAGGCTGTGCAATCGGTGAAGAGTTCATGGAAAACGGACAAGATGCATTGATCATTTACGATGATCTTTCAAAACATGCCTGGGCTTACCGGGAAGTATCCCTGCTTCTCCGACGTCCTCCCGGCCGAGAAGCTTACCCAGGAGATATTTTCTACCTGCATTCCCGCCTTCTGGAAAGGGCGTCCAGATTATGTAACCAATATACGATCGAGCCGGTAAATAACAAAAAAATTCAAAAACCGGTTCAAATACAAAACATTGTATTCAGTGGACCAAAATCCCTAAGCGATGCAGAAAATGCACGAAATTTGCTTCCAAATCCAGAGGAGTTTGAGATTCGGAAAATTAATTCCAGCGGGGGGTCGCTTACCGCCTTACCCATTGTTGAAACTTTGCTGGGCGATGTTTCGGCTTATATCCCTACAAATATCATCTCCATAACCGATGGTCAGATTTATTTGGAAAACGGTTTGTTTAATGCCGGGATACGTCCTGCGATCAATATCGGCATTTCAGTTTCACGGGTGGGTTCCTCGGCTCAAACCAAAGCCATGAAACAAGTAGCCGGGCGACTGCGATTGGATATGGCGAATTTCCGGGAATTAGCTGCATTTACCAAATTTGATTCAGCATTGGATAAAGCCACCCAAGCGCAGCTCAATCGGGGACTTCGTTTACAAGAAGTATTAAAGCAGCAGCAATACCAACCGATTCAAATGTGCGACCAGGTTATTATTCTATTCGCTGCCACCAATGGTTTTGCAGATAATATCCCGGCTGCCGAAGTGAAAGAATGGTGCAATCGGATGCTGAAAAACATAAAAGATGTGCATCCGGAATTGCGGGATGAAATAATTCAGACAAAAAAGATCAGTCCGAAGCTGGAAGAACAGTTAAAAGAAGCAATCACGCAGTATAACCAGGGTGCCTATTAATAGGAACTGATTAGATGAGCAATTCCAGAGAGATGCGAATGCGGATAAAAAGTATCCGCAACCTTTCACAGGTCACCCATGCGCTGGAGACCATAAGCGCCAGTAAGGTGCGAAAGGCTATCCAATCGGTGCAGGCTACGCACCCATACGCGGAGAAAGCCTGGGAACTGCTTGTTCATCTTGGCACTCAACCCGCTCATGAGAATTTGCATCCCTTGCTGGTGGAAAAGGGGGATGCCAAAAAGGTGCTCGCGATCATTGTCAGCAGTGATCGCGGTTTAGCCGGTTCCTATGACATAAACATAATCCGAGAAACCCTGGCGTTTGAAAAACAGACAGGAAAACCTTTTGAGTATGTAACGATCGGAAAAAAGGGAAGGGAGATGCTTCGGCGCAGGGGGAAACAGATCATCGCAGAGTTTAGCGATATACCCATCGCTCCCTCCTTCAGTGACCTTTCAGCCATCGGCTTTCTGGCGGTGGAACATTACCTTGATGGTTGTGTAGACCAGGTTTTCTTGATCTACACGCAATTTGTCAGCAAGGCTGAGCAAAAACTGGTCATCGAAAAAATCCTTCCATTGACTATCCCTGATAGCGAGAAAGCTGTACCTAATATGAGCGGAGGGAATGCCAATGCGGTATTTATTTATGAACCAGATGAAGGCGCGTTGTTAGACAGCATCATCCCCAAGTTCATAGCGCTGCAAATATATCAGGCAATCCTTTCCGCCTCCGCTAGCGAACAAACAGCTCGCATGATCGCTATGATGAATGCCACGGATAACGCTGATTCTCTGGCACAATCTTTGAGCCTGGAAATGAACAAGATGCGCCAGCAAAGCATCACCAGCGAGCTTCTGGATATAGCTGGCGGAGCTGAAGCCTTAAGAGTTCATAGATAACCGATATTATGAACAAAAAACAGCGCTTTACTCGATGAACAACAATTTGGCAAGTTAGATATTAACCTTGGAAAGTCATATCTCATCAACTTGCATCCCCATAACTTCAAATACACCTAAAATACACCTTAAATACATCCAAGGGTGGATTATATTTATTCGGTAATCATTTATCATCTAATTGATAAAGAAGTTTAAATTGAAAGATCCAATTATTTTCAATGGCATGGAATAATTTCACTACATTCATTTAGATGTATCAATTTTGTTATAATTTTAAAATGCTGACATCACGAACATTTCCGTAAATAAAATTTTTGGAGGAATATATGGAAACCACTCAGAAGCCAAAGAAAAAGTTTAGTTTTCCAACCGCTTTCACCATTTTGTTAGGTCTGATTGTAGTATTCGCCGTTTTGACCTTTATCATTCCAGCCGGGCAATATGATTACAATGCAGAAGGCCAGCCGATCCCGGGTACTTACCATACTGTCCCACCTAATCCACAGCGATTGAAAGACGCAATTATGGCTCCGATAAATGGAATGTATGGTATTCAGGATTCGACCGGGAACATCAATATTTACAATGATGGCGGTCTTTATGGTGCAATTGATGTGGCCTTGTTCATCCTGCTTATCGGCGGTTTCCTGGGGGTCAGCATGAAAACCGGAGCCATCGACGCGGGCATTAATTCCGTGGTTAAAAAGCTTGGCTCTCGAGGGAAGCTCTTGATCACCGTTATGATGATCATCTTCGCAGCTGGAGGGACGAGTTACGGGATGGCCGAAGAGTCTTTGGCATTCTATCCACTGATCCTGACTGCCATGATCGCCCTGGGGTATGACGCGCTCTCCGCAGTGGCACTCATCATGCTTGGGGCAGGTATAGGTGTGTATGGATCGACCATCAACCCATTCTCGGTTGGCATCGCCTCCGGGATTGCCGGCATCCCCCTCGCGGAAGGGATCGGTTACCGGATCGTACTACTCGTGGTAGGGTCCATTATTGGAATCTTATTCGTCCGCCGTTACGCTGGTCAGGTACAAAAGGATCCCTCCAAGTCTCGCGTCGCGGATCAGAAGGAAGAGAATGAAAAGTTTTTCTTGAAGAGCGGGGGTTCAAATGAGGCGCCTGAATTGACCACACGCCGAAAAATCATTCTGACGCTATTCATGCTCTCTTTCGTGATAATGGTTGTAGGCGTAATTCCCTGGTCGGATCTCGGAATCACGCGGATCGCCACCCGCTGGTGGTGGTTTGGTGAACTCGGGGCTCTTTTCATGGTCATGGGCATCGTTATCGGCATTGCCGGCGGTCTTGGAGAAAAGGGAACGGTCGATGCTTATATCGATGGCGCTCGCGACATGCTGGGTGTGGCGCTGGTTGTAGCTGTTGCGCGCGGGATTTCCGTGGTAATGTCGAATGGGTTGATCATAGACACCGTATTGTATTGGTGCGAACAAGCGCTTTCCGGATTAACATCGGTGGCATTCATCAACTCCATTTTCCTCCTTTATATTCCCCTGTCGTTCCTGATTCCATCTTCTTCGGGTCTGGCGACGGTGACCATGCCGATCATGGCTCCGTTGGGAAGTTTCGCAGGTATCCCAGAGCACCTTATTGTCACAGCTTATGTGTCCGCTTCCGGACTTGTTGCCCTCATCACACCTACTTTTGCTGTGGTAACCGGGGGTCTTGCAATCGGTCGGATCAGCTTCGCGGTTTGGTGGAAATTTGTTGCAGTATTGTTCCTTATCCTGGCTGCACTGGCTATGGTTGTACTTTCCATCGGAGTTCTTGTCGGAGCGTAGAGAAAATTCAAATTAATGGACGAGGTTTCCAACTCGGTTTTACCTCGTTAAATAAAATCATAAGTCTAAAGGAGACAAAAAAATGGCTTACAACTTACGTGATCGAAGTTTTGTCAAAGAGCTGGATTTTACCCCCGACGAATTGAAATTCTTATTAAAACTCTCAGCGGACTTGAAGGCTGCCAAGTATGGCGGTTATGAGCAGCAGAGATTGAAGGGTAAGAATATCGCCCTTATTTTTGAAAAAACCTCCACTCGAACCCGCTGCGCTTTTGAAGTAGCAGCCTACGACCAGGGGGCGCACGTCACATACCTGGGAGCAGAGGGTTCGCAGATCGGGCATAAGGAATCCATGAAGGATACTGCCCGGGTGCTGGGTCGTATGTATGATGCGATTGAATACCGCGGATTTGCCCAGGCAACCGTCGAAACACTGGCAGAGTTCGCAGGGGTTCCTGTTTGGAATGGTCTGACCGATCAGTTCCATCCCACCCAGATGATCTGCGATATCCTTACTATGCAGGAGCACTGCGACAAACACCTCAGCGAGATCTCTTATTGCTACCTTGGAGACGCCCGCAATAATATGGGAAACTCCCTAATGGTGACCGGCTGCAAGCTGGGTATGGATGTCCGCCTGTGCGCGCCTAAAGCCCTTTGGCCGGATGAAGAGCTGGTTAAAACCTGCAAGAAAATCGGAGCCGAGACTGGCGCCCGGTTGACCCTGACCGAAAGTGTTGATGAAGGAGTCAAAGGCGTCGATTATCTGTATACAGATGTGTGGGTCTCGATGGGTGAAGCCAAGGAAGTCTGGGATGAGCGCATCAAATTGCTCAAGGCATACCAGATCAACATGGATGTCGTGAAGAAAACCGGAAACCCCAATGTCAAATTCATGCACTGCCTTCCGGCTTTTCACAACCGCCAGACAAAAGTGGGTGAGGATATCTTCCAGAAGAGTGGAATGGACGGGCTGGAAGTTACCGATGAAGTATTCGAATCAGAACGCTCGATCGTTTTCGCCCAAGCAGAAAACCGCATGCACACCATTAAAGCCATCATGGTGGCGACGCTTGGAGATTGATCGATTTTCTGATCAACCATCATATTGAATTTCTAAAAAGTTGGAAAGGAAATTATAAAATGGCAAAATTTGGTGTCAATTCAGAAGTAGGTAAACTCCACAAGGTGATCGTCCATCGCCCGGATCTCAGCTTGAAACGATTAACCCCATCCAATCACGACGAACTCTTATATGACGACGTAATTTGGGTGGAACGTGCCCAATGGGAACACGACCAGTTCGTGAAGGCGATGCGGGACCGAGGAATTGAGGTGTTCTACCACCTTGACCTGCTCGGGGAAGCGTTAAAAGCTTCGGATAGCGGACGTAAAGGGGTGATCGAATTGGTTGCCTCGGAATTCACCGTAGGGTGGTCGCTGGTAGACGAAGTCCGTGCATTCCTTTGGAAGATGCCAGCAGAAGTATTGGCCAAACACCTGGTGGGTGGTTTGACCTTCGGCGAAATGGTTGCGTTGGGGTTTGACCAGGCCAAATACCGCCAGATCTCCCTCGGCGCAGCCGCGGTGGATGATCCGGGTTACTTTGTCCTACCCCCGGTGCCAAACACCCTCTTCCAGCGCGACCCGTCTTGCTGGATGTACAACGGGGTCTCGGTTAACCCGATGTTCTGGCCTGCCCGAAGACGGGAAGCTCTGAATATGCTGGCGATTTACCGCTATCATCCCATGTTCCAGGAAGCCGGATTCGAATTCTGGTACCCTGACCAGGAAGATGATGGAGGATTTAATGTCCAGGGTTTTGGCAGGGCATCCATGGAAGGCGGCGACGTGATGCCGATCGGTTATGGAACGGTTGCGATCGGGATGAGTGAGCGGACCTCAGGACGGATGATCGAATTAATCGCGAAAAAGCTCTTTGAAAAAGGTGCTGCTGAACGGGTGATCGTCGCGTTGATGACCAAAGACCGGGCTCATATGCACCTGGATACCGTCTTTACCTTGCTCGACCGCGATGTTGCCACCGCATATCCGAGCGTGGTCAATAATATCCGCGCCATCAGCCTGCGCCCAGGCGCAAAACCCGGAGATTTCCGGGTGACGGAAGAGAAAAGTTTCCTGGCTGCCATGGCAGATGCTCTCAAGGTACCCAAGTTGAATATGGTTGAGACCGGCGGAGACGAGTACCAGGCGCAGCGAGAGCAGTGGGATGATGCCAATAATACGGTTGCCCTTGAACCCGGGGTGGTCGTCGCTTACGAACGAAATACTTTCACGATCAGCAAGATGCGCGAAGCCGGCGTGGAAGTCGTCACGATCGCCGGCTTCGAGCTTGGCAAAGGCCGCGGCGGGGGTCACTGCATGACCTGCCCGATCCTGAGGGACAGTATCTAGAAAAAAGATACCAATAGGTTCATCTTTATTAGCAGAATAATTATCCTTTGGTGGGAGTGAAGCAGGAATACTCACACCAAAGGAAGCAGCAAGTTGTTTCGGTGACATTAAGGAAAGCCAAGCATGTTTTTTGCTGTAGTTTGGGGAGGATTGGCAGCTGGCGCTCTATTAATTGGTTATTTTTTGGCCAGGCGCGGGTTGCCAAAGATGGTTACCGGTTTGATCATGGGGATTGGTGCCGGTGCATTGATTGGTGCCATTGCTTATGAACTGGTGCCTGAAACAGCTCTGGATAAATGGGGGATGGGGGTGGTTTTTGCACTGGGTGCTCTCACCTTTTTCTTTGGAGATTGGCTTATCGATCGAAGAGGCGGCGCGAATCGGAAAGGTATTTCTGTCAGCAAGGAAAGTGGATCTGGTGCGGCCATTTTTATTGGTACTATTCTCGATGCCATTCCTGAATCCATCATTCTAGGGATGAGTGTCGCGCTTGGCGGAGTCATCAATGCAGCCATCCTGGCGGCGGTTTTTATATCAAATCTACCGGAAGGTGCAGCGGGTACGATCAACCTCAAAGCCGCAGGCTATTCACAGAAACGGATCTTCTGGATGTGGATGGTCCTGGTGATCAGTTCAGCCGCCTGTGCGGGGTTAGGGTATTACTTGATCCTTAATTCACCCGGGGCAGATGGAAAATATGCCCAGGCTTTTGCTGCAGGTGCGATGCTGACCATGCTGACAGATGCCATGATCCCGGAGGCGTTTGAGCATGGTGGAATGTTCACAGGACTTTTCACTGTGATGGGATTTCTTTTTGCAGCCATCTTATCGATTGCACAATGAAGGATGAACCACTAAGGTGGACTGATTATTAACTCTCTGATGGATTTGAATCCAAACTTTGAGTGACCAACAACAAAGGAATGGAGGTAGCTATGTCAAAAGATAAAGATAAGAAATCGAAAAAGAAAGATAAGAAGAATAAAAAATAAGTTTGATATTCAATTAGATTAATTTCATATTTGAAAAAGGAGGCAACCATGTCAAAAGATAAAGAAAAGAAATCAAAGAAGAAAGACAAGAAAGACAAGAAAGACAAGAAGAAGAAAGGGTAATTTTTAGTTTCCCAGAGATTGAATATGGATTGAAGAAGCGAGGTAACTATGTCGAAAGATAAAAAGAAGAAAAAGTTCGGAAAAGAAAAGAAATTTGAAGATGCGCAGCTTGAGGGCGCTGTTTTAACTGAAACGACAGTTCCAGGTGAACCTCTCCCTAGAATGAAAAAGAAGGATTTTGAAAAAGAGCTGGAACCCCTACAAGTTGAGCTGGTCAAACTCCAGGAGTGGGTCAAAGACAAAGGCGCCAAGATCTGCGTGATATTCGAAGGCCGGGATACCGCAGGAAAAGGCGGTGTCATTCGATCTATCACTGAGAGAGTCAGCCCACGTGTTTTCAGGGTTGTTGCCTTGACCGCACCCACTGAGCGGGAAAAATCACAGATGTATTTCCAGCGGTATATGGTGCACCTGCCCGCAGCCGGGGAGGTAGTCCTTTTTGACCGCAGTTGGTACAACCGCGCCAATGTGGAGCGGGTGATGGGTTTCACACCCAAAGAACAGGTTGAAAGATTCTTGAAATATACACCTCCGACTGAGCGGGTTATCAGCGAATCCGGGATCATCTTGATCAAATACTGGCTGGAAGTCAGTATGGAAGAGCAGGCGAAACGATTCGCGGAACGCAATGAGGATTATAAAAAGATCTGGAAACTCAGCCCGATGGACCTGGAAGCGCAAGCCCGCTGGTACGATTATTCAAGGGCGCGGGATGCCATGTTCGCCGCTACGGATACCAAAGAAAATTCCTGGTATGTTGTTGATTCAAACGACCAGCGAAGAGGCCGGTTAAATTGTATTTCGCATCTTCTCAGCCTGATCCCCTACGAAGAGGTGCCACACGAAAAGATCAAGTTCCCGAAAAAACAATCCAAAGGAAACTATGTTGAACCGGATTATCCCTACAAACGGGTGCCCGTGAAATACTGAAAGAAAGGAAGATAAATATGGCTGAAAACATTACGCCACAAAAATGGTACAGCATGACCGAGGAAGAAGTAGCCTCAAATCTGAAAGTCGATCCAAAAGTTGGCCTTAGCAGCACTGAAGCTGAATCCAGGTTGAAACAATATGGACCAAACCAACTTGCGGAAAAGAAAAAGGAACCTGGTTGGCAAGCATTTCTCCGCCAGTATAAGGATTTCATGCAGATCCTTTTACTCGGAGCGGCAGTCGTAAATCAATTGTTCACCGGAGAATCCGGAACAACCGCGGTCCTCGTCATCCTGACAATATTTAATGCAATTTTAGGATTACGCGGAGAATCCAAGGCTGAAGCTAGTATGGCCGCATTGTCAAAAACGATGAAAAGTATCACCCGGGTCAGACGGGATGGCGATGCGAAGGAGATCGAAGCCGAAGGACTTGTACCTGGTGATATTGTACTGATGGAAGCCGGCAATTTGGTCCCTGCTGACGGTCGTCTTTTTGTGGCAGCCACAATGGAGATTGAGGAGGCTGCCCTTACAGGTGAAAGCGTCGCAACACTTAAGGACGTTTCAGTTATCACCAAGCTCGAAGTTCCCCTAGGCGATCGCATCAATATGGCTTTCATGAATACATCGGTCACCCGCGGCCGCGGTGAAATGATCGTCACCACCACCGGTATGAACACCGAAATGGGGCACATCGCCGACCTGTTGAATAAAACCGATGCCGATAAAACCCCCCTGCAAAAACAATTGGACCGGCTGACGATCATCATAGCTAGTCTTGCAGGGCTGGCGTTCGTTCTCATGATCATACTAGGGCTTCGCAATGGTCAAACGCTTGATGCCATTTTCATTTCCGGCATTGCCCTGGCGGTTGCAGCAATTCCAACCGGGCTTCCAGCAGTTGTTACTACGATGTACTCAATGGGTGTACGCGCACTTTCTGAACAGAATGCAATTGTGAAACGACTTCCATCAGTGGAAACGTTGGGATCCGTCTCTGCCATTTGCTCGGATAAGACCGGAACATTGACCCTGAATAAAATGACTGCGCGAGAATTTTATGTTCCCGGCCAAAATCATTACAAGGTCACTGGAGAAGGTTATAGTACCGAAGGGCAACTCTTGCATGATGGTGGTGCAAAGATCGACCTGGATGAAATTATGTTACCGATGGCGCTATGTTCAGATGCCCGGCTGGATGGAGAAGCCTTGATCGGGGATCCTACAGAAGGCGCGTTGATCGTGCTAGCAGCCAAAGGTGGGATTGACCTGGAAGGTGCAAAGAAACAATATCCGCGTGTTGCGGAAGTGCCATTTGACAGCGACTATAAATTCATGGCCACATTCCACAATATGACAAATGCCAAGGGAAAGCCAGTAATTCGCTGTATTGTAAAGGGAGCGCCGGATGTATTGATCGCAAGAACAGGATCCTATTGGTTACCTGGTGGGGAAATCAAACCTGTAACAGAAGACAACAAGAAAATTGCTTTGGAAGTAAATGAAAACATTGCAAAATCAGGCGAACGCGTCATGGTTATTGCCCGCCGCGATTTCGAACCTTCAAACTTTGATCCAAAAGCAAAACTCATAGACCTGGTAAAAGAATTGACCATTCTCGCGATGGTAGGCATTGTGGATCCTCCCAGGACTGAAGCCAAAGATGCGATTGCTAAATGTCACAGCGCTGGAATCCAGGTGCGAATGATCACCGGCGACCATGCTGTTACAGCAGCGGCCATCGGACACGAACTGGGGATAGAAGGTAGGGCGCTTACCGGAGCTGAATTCGCAGCGATTCCTGATGAGGAATTGAAGAAACAATTGAATGAGATTGGCGTTGTTGCTCGCGTATCACCGGAAGACAAGATCCGGTTGGTTACGATGCTCCAACAAATGGGAAACATCGTTGCAATGACCGGTGATGGCGTGAATGATGCTCCAGCGTTGAAGAAGGCCGATATCGGCGTGGCGATGGGGATCACCGGGACTGAAGTATCCAAAGGCGCAGCGGTGATGATCCTTACCGACGATAACTTCGCAACGATTGTCAAAGCAGTGGAATACGGACGACACATCTATAACAATTTGTCAAATTTCGTCCGTTTCCAGATGGCACAGCTTTCTGCGTTTATCCTAAGCTATTTACTGGCAGCTTATTTTGTTGTGCTTGGGGGTACACCTTTCGCCCCCTTTGTTGTGATCTTTCTGAACTTCCTGATCACAGTCCCCTTAGCAGTTGCTCTTGGTTTTGATAAACCAGCAACTGACTTGATGAAACACAGCCCTCGACCATTAAAACAGCCGATACTGAAAAGCTCCCAATGGATGCGGATCGCGCTGATTGGACTCCTAACAGCTGTTGCGGTTGTTTGGTCTGAATTTGCTTATCAGGATATAGACCCAATCATCGCTGCTACAATGGGTTTTGTTGTATTCAGTTTAATGAGTGTTGCTATGGGTTTAAGTGCCCGAAGTGAAACGAAAACCGCGTTTAATCGGGATATCTTTGTCGATAAGAATCAACTCATGCTTTACGGATTGGCACTTGCCGTGACATATTTGTCAACGGAGTTGGGTTTTCTCCAGAAGATGTTGGGATTAACTTCACTCGAAAGAAATGAATGGTGGATTTGCATAGGATTTGCGATCGCGCTTCTTGTCGTAGATGAGATCATCAAAGTTTTTCTACGCAGGAGTATTAATCGCAAGGAGAGCAAAGCAGCATAAAAATTATCTCCGATTAAGGGTATTTTGAACGATAACAGTTCTCTGGGGATAACCTTCTCCAGAGAACTGCAATTAATTGTTCGAGGTGTCAATTGTGAGAAGCAGGAATGTAATACAGGGAAATGAAAAATACCAATAAGGTATAATCGGGTAATTCAAAACGAAATATTTATTAATTCTTGGAAAAAACTTTCGCAACGACAAATAAAGCCAGGATAGGTAATGATGGGAAGAGAATTAAACCAGGGCACGATTCATCAAATATTCGGAAGCGTTGTGGATATTAAATTCGAAGAAAAAAATATCCCATCAATTTATGAAGCTTTAGAAGCGCCAGTTGCCGAGGACGAAAAACTTGTTTTTGAAGTACAGGAACAACTCCCCGGAGATATTGTTCGGTGTATCGCCATGGGTTCCACAGATGGATTACAACGCGGGGTTCCAGTGAAACGGACGCACTCACCCATAAAAGTACCAGTGGGGAATGAATGCCTCGGTAGGATATTTAACGTACTGGGCCAACCGATCGATGGTGGAAAACCAATTCTCGCTGATACCTACTATTCCATCCACCGGCCGGCTCCGGATTTTACGGAACAATCCACGAAAACTGAGATGTTTGAGACCGGCATCAAAGTGATAGACCTGATAGCGCCATTTACAAAAGGTGGAAAAACAGGTATTTTTGGCGGGGCAGGAGTTGGAAAAACAGTTGTATTGATGGAAATGATCCATAATATGGCGGCGGTGCATAAGGGTAAGTCCGTATTTGCGGGCGTGGGGGAGCGAACTCGAGAAGGAACTGGATTGGTCCGCGAGATGATGGAATCGGGGGTCCTCAATGATACTGTCCTTGTTTATGGTCAGATGAATGAACCTCCAGGAGTGCGTTTACGCGTAGCTCTAACCGGGTTAACGATGGCAGAGTACTATCGCGATCAAGGCTTGGATGTATTATTATTCATCGATAATATTTTCCGGTTCATGATGTCCGGAACTGAAGTTTCTGCACTGCTAGGTCATTTACCTTCGGCAGTTGGATATCAACCCAATCTATCCACAGAAATGGGAGAGCTCCAGGAAAGAATCACCTCAACTCTCAAAGGGTCGATAACCTCACTGCAGGCCGTCTACGTCCCCGCGGATGATTATTCTGATCCAGCACCAGTAACTACATTTGCGCATCTTGATGCAACAATTTCGCTGGAAAGATCCATCGCCGAAAAAGGAATATTCCCGGCCATTGATCCTTTGAATTCAACATCCAGGATCCTTGATCCGCTGATCCTAGGTGAAGAGCACTGCAATACCGCGAGAGAAGTGCAGCGCGTTTTACAGCGGTATAAAGACTTGCAGGATATTATTGCTATCCTGGGTATCGATGAATTGAGCGAAGACGATAAAATATTGGTAATGCGCGCAAGAAAGATTGAGAAATTCTTCTCGCAACCCATGCACGTTGCCGAAGTTTTCAATGGTCTACCCGGAAAATATGTTACCATGGCTGAAACAATAGAAGGATTCAAGGGGTTGCTTACGGGAGAATATGATTCTCTCCCAGAACAAGCGTTTTATCTGGTTGGCAATATTGAAGACGCAGTCGAAAAAGCAAAGACACTGGCGTAAACCCGATGACCATCAGGTGTAATATCATTTCCCAGGATCGCATTGTGTATCAGGGTGATGTGCTAATGGTGGATATTCCTGGAGTCGAAGGTGAAATGGGAATTCTCCCAAATCACGCGCCATTGATAACACTCATGCAATTTGGCATCATCGAAGTAAAAGCACCAACAGGAGACCTGCATTTCACTGTCGCAGGAGGAGTGGTTGAGGTTCAGCCGGACGAGATCAATATTCTGGCGGATGCAGCTGAAGATGTTGAAGAAATCGACATCAAACGGGCTGAGGCAGCTCGAGCAAGAGCCGAAGAACTGATGAAAACCACACCACAAATGGACGCTGAGAGATATGAAAGTCTCAAATCCGCCCTCAAACGTTCAAATATGCGTATAGATGCCGCTCGACGGTATCGAAAAGCAAGAGGATAATATAAATACCACAGGACAATTAATATAATGCCTGGAGCTACCAGAGAATTAGGAATTGATTTAGGAACGGATAACATCGTAATCTCAGAAGGAGACCAAATCCTTCTTCAAGAGCCAACGATTGTCGCCATTGTTAATGAAGAGGCCAAACTAGTTGAATGGGGACAAGGCGCCAAAGATATGGTTGGACGGGTGCCCGAGAGCATTAGCGTAATCCGACCCATGACCCACGGGGTAATAGCCGAATATGAAATTACCGAAACTCTACTTGCATACATCATTAAAAGAATATGCGGGAGGATGTGGGTTTTTCGACCAAGGTTGATGGTGACGGTTCCTTATGGGATCACCAGCATCGAGCGCCGTGCTGTTCATGAAGCAGGACTGGGAGCTGGCAGCAGGGAAGTATATTTGATTCCTCAACCGCTGGCTGCTGCGATTGGTGTAGATCTGCCAATTTCAACACCTTCGGGGAATATGATCATCAGTCTGGGAGGTGGTGTCAACCAGGTCGCAGTATTGGCGTTGAATGACATTATTACCGCTGAAACCGCGAGGACAGGTGGATTGCAGCTGGACGAAGCTATCATCAATTATATTCGCAAGAAATTTGGGATCATTATTGCGCAACCTACCGCTGAACAAATAAAAATCAAAATTGGAGCTGCGTTACCGGAGATGGAACCACAGACAGTGGAAATCCAAGGACAAGACCAGGTTTCCTCTTTGCCAAGACCGGTAATGGTTACATCCGATGATATTATCGAAGCGTTGCAGGAACCTTTGAATGATCTGGCAGGACTAGCTCGGAGGGTATTGGAAAAAACACCTCCGGAATTAATCTCCGATATTATTGACAGGGGAGTGGCGGTCTGCGGCGGGGGATCACAGTTGCGTGGTATCGACAAGTACCTGACAAAATCGCTTGGAATCCCGGCTTATTTGGTGGATAACCCGATCAGTTGCACCGCTGAAGGGGCGAGCAGAGCTATCGGGATGAGAAATATCCTAAAGCGAAGCCTTCCAACAGCTTATTAAAAGAGATATATCAATTCGCTATATAATTAACGAATATTGCGCATAGACAGTAATATAATTTTCGATTGTCAGGTTTTTATATTAATCCCTGGATCTTCTGCCAAGCAAAAGAAATGCATAGTATAGGATTGTCGTAATTGCTTGAATTGCAGCTGCTACATAAGTCCATGCCGCAGCATTAAGCACTGTTGCCACTCCTGGCAATTCACTTTCAACAAGCGATCCAGATCGGATCAACCATTCTTTTGCCCGTTTGGAGGCGTCCAGCTCCACCGGTAGGGTGACAATCGCAAATATCGCTGTCGCTGCAAATATAACCAATCCGATCCAGGCGATGGTATCCCCGGTCGCAGTTGACATAAAAAGCCCAATCATAAAAATGATGGGACCCACCCAGCTTCCGATCATCACCGTCGGCACCATGAATGACCGCACCTGCAGCGGTCCGTAATTCACCTTATGTTGAAGTGCATGACCGGCTTCATGCGCCGCGACTCCTGCAGAGGCGATGGAGTTCCCTTGATAGACATCCGGACTTAGTCTCAATGTACGTGAACGTGGATCGTAGTTATCACTCAAAAAGCCGTTGGTTTGCTCCACCCGGACATCAACAAGACCGTTATCTTCCAGGATATGCCTGGCAATCTGACCTCCAGTTGCACCGGTATATGTCCGAATTTTGGAGTATTTATTGAATGCGCTTTTTACTTTTGCCTGCGCCCATAAACCAAAAATCAGAGCGGGAAGACTAAAAAGCAGGTAAGTCATGTCGAAACCATACATAAAAGGGTACATGGTTACTCCTGAAAATTAAACTCTCTAAAGTAATTTACGAATAGAAAGGATAAATGTAGCAGAAAATCAAAAGTAGTGTCCCTGGAGAGACTCGAACTCTCACCCCTGGCTCCGGAGGCCAATGCTCTATCCATTGAGCTACAGGGACCAATTAACCACGCAAGATTTTACCACGAGACAATAATAAATCCATGCAGTAGAAAATATTACAGGGAACAAAGGATCGAATAACACCGCGTTTCAAATATATAACAAATTAATATATGGTTGGATTGAGAAAATCATCATTCTAACAACTATAAATAATATTTATGGTTAATAAGGTCGTGTTTGATGGAAGACTCAGAAAAAATATTAATCACCCTTGATCTGTCTAAAGAGGTTAATAACTCGTGACGAAGAACAGGATCCATTTCAAATGGAGTGATATATCTGGCAATAAATTTCCTGGAAAATACTAAACCACGTTCATCTCCGTAAAATTCCTGCATCAGGTCAAGGAGCATGATTAAATCTTGTTGTAACCTTTCCGATCCAACTTCATTACGTTCCAGACCTGAAAAGATCCAGGGGTTATAAAGCGCTGCTCTCCCAATCATGACTGCATCGCAGCCTGTTTGTTGCGTCATCCTTGCGCAATCAACAGGAGATCGTATATCTCCATTACCGATAACCGGGATGGTTAAATCATTTTTTATCTCGGCGATGGCATTCCAATCTGCGAAACCTTTATATCCCTGGGATTTCGTACGTGCGTGAACAGCAACAGCACTGCATCCAGAACCCTCGATGATTTTGCAAATTTCCAAATAATTCAAAGTGTGTTCATCCCAACCCAACCGTATTTTCGCGGTAATCGGAATATCGAGATGATCCACTAACGATTTTAGGATTAGAGAGATTTTTTCGGGCTCTTTTAGCAGTCCTGCCCCAGCTCCACGGGCGGAAACATGCTTGGCGGAGCAGCCAAGGTTAAGATCAATAAAATCCGGATCCCGATAGCGCAAGGTCACTGCAGCACGCAGGATCCGAACTGGATCATTATCAAAAATTTGAAAACCAAAAGGGTGTTCCTCTTGGCAAAAAGCGATTTTTTGTTCAAGGCGAGGATACTTTTGGGTGACCTCAATCGCGCCAACGAATTCCGAATAAGAACCTGCTGAACCTAACCGACGTGCAAACACCCGATAAGGTTGGCTTGTGTAGCCATCCATGGGTGCGAGGAGAAGATTTCCGTTGAATTGAATTGGTCCGATAGAGAAAGACATTTCAAGCCATTATAAAGAAAAAACCCGCAATGTGATTGCAGGTTTTGGCGGGAGCGACGGGATTTGAACCCGCGGTCTCGGCCTTGACAGGGCCGCATGTTAAGCCACTACACCACGCCCCCGAACGGAGGCAATCTTATCATGAGTATAAAGAAGCGTCAAGAAAGGGTTTTAGTTCTTCCCTGTAATCCAATTTTCTCCATCTCTTACCCAGGGAATAATTTCTGATGATGAAAACCAGAGGGAAATTTCCTGCTCGGCGGATTCTGGAGAATCTGACGCATGAGTTAAATTTCTGCTGGAGATTAATGCCAGATCATGGCGGATCGTGCCTGGTTGCGCTTCAACGGGATTGGTTGAACCCATTGTCTGACGGACTGCAACCACGCAGTTTTCCCCTTCCCAAACCATTGCCATAATGGGGGAGGCGCAGATATATTTTATTAAGCCATCATAGAAAGGCTTGCCTAAATGGGCTGCGTAATGTTTTTGAGCGAGTTCCTGATCCACAAGTATCAACTTGCATGCGGTCAACCTGATCCCTCTGCGTTCAAGTCTTGAGATAATTTCGCCAACATAACCCCGCTGAACCGCGTCGGGTTTGAGCAGCACCAATGTTCGTTCCAATGATATTCTCCTAATACCTATTTGATCAATTCTTCGGCTTTTGTATACGCGTCCAGGGCTTCCTGAAGGCGATTACTTTTTGCGTAACCGTCACCCAACGCTTGCCAGACAATCACTTCGGAGGGAAAACGGTACACCGCCGATCGCAAACTTTGAATGGTTTCTTCAATATTGTTACCCTTCTTTATCAGGTTGTTGAACGCATTCACCGCATCATCAAGATTACCTTCTGATACCGATGCATTTGCATAATCCAACAAGCTTTCAAAGGTTTGAGGTTCTTTAGGAGAAATTACTTCCTGGGGTTCCGATACGACCGGCAAAGGTCTGACTTCATCCGCTGGTAATGATGTAAATTCGACTGGGGTTGGAGTTTCAGTGGTCAGCGATGCAACTAAATTTTCTACAGGCTGCATACCCCGAAAATGGCCAGCTTCTTCCAACTCATCCAATGGTGAAAGATCCACGGCTTTTTCTTCCTCATCCAAACCAACAAGGGGAGCTGTATCCGGAAGTGGAATTTCGGTGGTTTGAAGAATTGGAGCAACTTCTGCAGGCTTGGACATATCTTGGAACGCCTGTTCCTGGACTCCTTCAACCTGTAGTTCCGGGATAGATATAGATGTTTCAGCAGCGGGCAGGCTGCTAACTTCTTCCAAAGAATTGAGCCAAGATTCTATATCAATGTCAGCGGTCATGTCCAGCGTATCATCCTGGATTGGCTGATCAAGGGCAGAGCTTTCAATAATGGGCTGAACATCAGTAACAGATTCTATAGAAGCCTGACCATATTCAATGGTGAACACAGGTGTGTTAACTTCTTCTTCAATGGATGAATCGATCGGATTAACTTCGGGGGAAATTTCTGCACTCTCCTCGATAACTGTCAAAGGAGGTGCTGTTTCTTCCTTTTTTTCCATCTCAATAAAAGGTTTACTCACCAAGGTTTCATCGCCACGAGGTTCTTCGGAATATGACTCAGAATCGATAAAAGGTGATTCCTCAAATGAGGTTTCTGGCTGTAATGAATCGGCAGGTATAGCAGTCTCTTCTTGAACCAAACCATTTCCGACCACCAAACCGGGGTGTTCGTTTTGGCTTACATACCCTCCCTGTGAAAGTTGATCGAGTAATGAATCCAGACCCTTATTATCCCTACTCTCTTGCGCGGTTGGTTCGATTATTCTTGATAAATCAATTATTTGTTCAGCGACAACTTCAGGCTCTTCGATTTCATTGTCATTGCCATACACCGGGACTGAGGCTTGAAGAAAAGATTCCATAACCAGGTCAGAGGGTGAAGTCATTTGTTGATCAGGTAATTGAGAGGGTTTAGCCCATTCTGGAAGGATATCTTCGTCCGGAATTGATAATACTGGGTTTTGGTCAGTATTTACTTCCTTCAACCAATCTGGAATTTCTGAATCAACCTGATTAGAAATCACCGATTCTTCCGGTTCAGTATCCTCGATAGAAATGGCATTTGGAGGAGAGATCAATGTCTCATCGGCAGGGGAGGTAGCATCGATTCGTGCCGGAACTTCATCGCGAAGCCATTCGGGTATTTCAGCATCAGACAACTCAGGAGAATCATCTTGTGTGGTTTTTTCAGAAGACATCCAAACGGGCAGGGAATCAGGTTCGCTGATGGTGGATGAGTACACGTCTGGAGAAGAAGCGCTGGTTTCTTGTTGGTGTTGTTCAAGATTATCGGCGATTATCTGAGGTTGACTTTCATTTATGATATTTGGTTGATCGGAAATGATCCATTCAGGTATTTCAATATTCGAAGAATCGCCTGGCAATTCACCCGGTTGCTCTGCCTGCGAAGCAAGCGATTTTTGGTCTGGAAATTCGAGTTTAGGCTCTTCCACCTGATCATCCAATTCCATCCAGACCGGTAAAGATGTGTTTGAGGTAGGTTCTTCTTTACTGGTTTGAATTGGTTCGGAGGATAATTCGGGCGAATTAATCGAATTGGGGAGATCCAAGCTTTGAGGTTCAGCGTATTCTTCTTGCAGTGGTTCGCTCAAGAGTTCTGGACTAGCTGGTGAAAGCAGTGATTCAAAGGTAACCACATTTTCAGGAATGGATTGTGATTGAGATTCTATGGTCGGTTGGACAGTTCCTTCAGCGGTATCGGGATTGGTTTCTCCTGTCGTTGTTTGAGTTACTTCTGGAAGGATTTTTTCAAGCAGTTGCATTTTTTCAGATTCTTCGGCTAAATTGATCGATGAAGGGGACTCCTCGACTGGAGCCATCGTTTTAATCCAATCAGGAATTTCATTCGATTTAATTGGCTCAGAGGAGGTTATCTCCTGTACTTTTGATTCCTCGATCTGACCATCGGATTGAACCCATCCGGCAGCTTTCATCCAATCTGGTAAATCCTGCTCTGTATTCCCTTCAAGATTAACTGATTCAACAACTTCTTGTGCAATCGTAGGTGAAGGAATGTTTTGTTCTTCAGATAGACCACTGGATATTTCAGGTTCAGGAGAAATTTCCTGGCGCAATTCTGTAAATTCCCGAGTTTTTTCTTCCGATTCTTCAATTTGCTCCGAATCGACGATTTGTTCAACGAGGTCTGACATAACAATCCCCTCAACGGAAGGGATCATGTTCTCATCGGATAAATCGGTTGGCAACGAATCCTGGTTGAAGCTCTTCGTTGTTACGCCTGAAGATGCGAGTGGGTCTTTGGCGTCCTGCCAATCTGTACCCAGAATTTTTGTGTGGCGTTGCGTATCATCATCCTCGTATTGCCACTCACTTTTTTCAATAGAAACAGAATCATCAGAAACAAGATCAGGGGTAGGGGAGTCAGTATTAATGAATGCGAAATAGGGATCGATTGCGATCAGGCGATCTCTGTAGGTTTTTATTTCAGAAGAACGATTTGATGATGCAAGAATTTGGGTCATTAAAAGATTTGCATCATAACAATATGGTAATTTGTTGAGGATAATTGTCAGTTGATCAAGAGCATTGGATTGCTGACCAGTCTCGGAATACATTTTCGCCAGGATCAGATCCAAGTCGATCCTTTGAGGTTCCTTCGAAAGGGCAGATTTTGCTTCAGCAATGGCTTGTTCATGCAATCCACTTTTTACGCACATACGGATATAAGCACCTTGGGATAAATGCACTTTGGAAGGTTCTGATCCATCCCTGAGGGTCAATAATCGCCTGAGTTCGCTATTAACCGCAGAATTCGAGGGTTGAACCTCCAAAGACCTTTCCATGTGCCAAATGGCTTTTTCCAGGTTATTCTCATCTTCACAAATAATGCTCATTCCGATGTGTGAAATGAAATCATCCGGATAGACTGAGAGGACCCTTTGTAAAATATCGGCAGCTTCCACATAACGCTGCGATTCAAGATAACATTTTCCAAGCAGGCGGTAGGTTTCTATATGCTTGGGGAACTCCTTGAGAATATTTTTACAGTGGGCGATCGCTTCATCAATCTGTCCTCTGTCGATCATGCTTTCTATTTCGCGATCATATTCACGCAGGCCAATCTGAGCCATGAAACTACCCTCCCACAAATTACGGATTTACGATTAACTTCAATCCTCAATATAATTATATAAGCAATCCAAAAATTAAAAACAAATGTGCAACCATTTATCTAGTTGCACATTTGTTGCCAGCTGGCAAATTAATCACCCAAATAATCCCGTAATTTTCTCCGAGTTGTCGGATGACGCAACCTACTGAGAGCCTGGGCTTCGATCTGGCGGACTCTCTCCCGGGTGACACCCATTTTTCTGCCAACTTCCTCAAGGGTGTATGCCTGCCCATCCAGCAAGCCATAACGAAGCTGAAGAATTCGAACTTCCCGAGGTGGGAGAGAATTTAAAACCTCCTCGAGATGCTCTCTGAGCAAGTTATATGTTGCTGTCTCATCCGGAGCCGGAGCTTCATCGTCCTCAATAAAGTCGCCTAGAACTGAATCCTCTTCATCATCCGTCGGGGTTTCAAGCGAAAGTGGCCGGCGGGCGACCTGGATCATGTTTTCCACTTTTTTGGGAGGGACATCCAAAGATAGGGCAAGTTCATCAACGGTTGGTTCACGGCCTAGCCTTTGGGTTAATTGGTGTTGAACGCGAAGCAATTTGTTGATCTGGTCACCCATATGAACTGGAACCCGGATAGTTCGACCTTGGTCGGCGATCGCCCTGGTGACCGCCTGGCGAATCCACCAAGTTGCATATGTACTAAATTTGTGTCCGCGCCGATAATCAAATTTCTTTGTTGCCCGGATTAGTCCAATATTACCCTCCTGGATCAAATCCAAAAAGGGAACGCCTCTACCCATATATTTTTTTGCCACACTGATGACCAGGCGCGAGTTGGCTGTGATAAGATGTTCGCGAGCTGCCCAACCATCTTCGATCAGCCGCCTTAATTCCTGCCTGCGTTTTGTGGATACATTTCCCTTGGCTAGCTCTTCCCGGGCCATGCGTCCACGTTCGATCCGCTGCGCCAATTCTACTTCCTCTTCGGCTGTTAAAAGTGGTACCCGACTAACTTCCTTAAGGTACAAACCGATCGTGTCGTCGGTATCGATGTTTTCCAAATCGTCAATTGAGGCTGCGCGGTTTGCCTGATCCGGAGTGGCCGCTTCAGCTTCAACAACCAGTTCCTCTTCAGATGGTTCTTCTATTACAACTTCGTCTTCGACATATGGAATACCCGCGCTCATCAACGCGGCAAATGCTTCTTCCAATTGACCAACATCCTGTTCTGCATCAGGGAAGAAGTGCAGAATATCATCAATGGTGACGAAGGATTTTTGACGACCAACCTCGATCAGGCGAGCTATCGCTGGAAACTCTTCGTCCTCATCATCAACAATGTGAGCTAATGGGTTCTCCATGAAAAACAATCTTCTTTCTATTTTCGCTTGATAATACTGAGTAAAAGTATTGCTATTGAGAATACACTTATTCTTATCAAAAATCAATAGGATACGAAAAATTCATCCAAAATCGAACGATTATACCAAAATTACTCGATAAAATTTTGCCAAATAAAAAACGTTTTAGATAATCTTACAAAGCAACCGGTAATATTTTTAGGTAAAAGGTTCTTAATAATCTGTAAATTGTCTGATAATCCGCCAGGAAAGGTGAGCCAGAGTTTTCCCTAACAAAGTAAAGGCCGGATTGTTGATCGACTTTTCCGATCTCCAATTCTGCCGCTGACCCATCTTTCGAAGTGATTAAAAGCGTGGCAGTAGGTGGGTCCAATCCCAATTGAGAAAGGTCAAGCGGTCCACTTGTACTCATTATGACGGACAAATTATTGTAAAGGGTAAAAATATAGGCAACATCATCCTGGGAGAGATTTTTATGAGGTTGTTCCTTAAGAACCCAGAATCCATCTGAATTATGAATTAGGAAGATTCTGTCATTACCCTGGTTGAAGATAAACTCAATTTCATTGATTTCCATTGGATCCAAAGGGCTCTTTGTTTCAATTTGAACCGTGGGGATAATTTTCGAATTTGGAAATATCCCTTCCTTTATATTTAATAATGATATTGTTGTGATAACGACAGCAAGGAATATAATGGATAACATTGCTGACAAAACAATTTTTATGAGCTTATTACTACGATTTTTCATATCCATGAGTTTGTTATGATCAGAAAATCTTCGTATTCCGCGACTATCAATATACAAATGAAGAATCGTATAGTCAACACTTTTCTTCGATTCTAATGAAGTGCTAATCTGGAACCAATCAGTTCAAAATTATTATCTACCAGATTAATTTACAATAAAAAGGAGAAATGACGAATGAGTATAGTGCTTGTTTATGTGAATGTGAAACCAGAAAAGGTCACAGATTTTATCAATGTGACACTTGAAAATGCGCGTAATAGCAGGTTGGAACCTGGAGTTGTTAATTTCGATTTAATTCAAGAAGAAGAGGAGGGAACGAAATTTCTCATTTTTGAAGAATATGTCAATAAAACCGCCGCGAATCAGCATAAAGATACAAGGCATTACCGGGTTTGGAGAGAGGCAGTTATGGATATGATGGCTGAACCGAGAAAAGGCATTTGGTTTAATCGGGTGGTTGAATGACGATAAATATCAAATTTGAACTAAATCTACCTCAAAGAGTAGTATTTGAAGCAGGTTCCCGATCCCAGCTATATAACCACATCTTAACATTTGGCAATCGGGTTCTAGTGATTCATAGCAAAACGCATCCATTAATCCCTGAGATGATCGAGGGATTAGAGAGTTCGGATTTTGATATTGAATCTTTAGATGTGACCGGTGAACCCTCCACGAAATCGGTGTCAGAGATCTTATACAAAATAAGGAATCATCAATTTGATTGTGTTGTAGGAATAGGGGGCGGAAGCGTTATAGATACCGCCAAGGCTGTCTCCGCTTTAAAGAATAATCCCGGACCAATTACGGATTACCTGGAGGTTGTTGGACAAAATCTCCCATTAAAAATCCCGCCATTACCTTACATCGCTATCCCCACCACAGCTGGCACCGGGAGCGAAATGACAAAAAATGCTGTTTTAAATGTTGTTGAGAAGAAAATGAAAGTGAGCCTTCGCAGCGTCATGATGATACCTCGTATCGCAATTATTGATCCTGAATTAACTTATTCGATGCCACCAGAAGTTACCGCTTCCACAGGAATGGACGCGATCGTCCAATTAATTGAACCATTCATTTCGATCAAAGCAAATCCGTTCACCGATGCGATATGCAGAGAAGGGTTGAAAATAGCCGCGAAAAGTATATGTAATGCTTTTCATGATCCCCTCAAACAAGAAAGCCGGATTGGGATGAGTTACGCAAGTTTAAGCGGGGGTATCGCACTTGCCAATTCTGGTTTAGGAGCGGTTCATGGGTTTGCCGGGGTTATTGGCGGAATGTACTCGCTGCCACACGGAAAAATTTGTGCAGCTCTCCTGGCGGGTGCAATGCAAATTAATCTAGAAGCACTGGCTGTTCGGCAGACCGAGAATCCCGTAAGGGAAAAATTCCGCGAATTGGCAGTGATTCTTACTGGTCGATTAAATGCGCAAGAATCTGATTTGGTTGGGTGGGCGAAAGAGATTTGTGTTGAATTAGGAATTCGATCGCTCTCTTCACTGGGTATTAACCGAAGCGAGTTTACGTCAATTTATGAAAACGCGGCTGCTTCCAGTAGTATGAAAGGGAACCCGATCATCCTGACACAGGACGAGCTACAAAAAATACTGGAGATTTCTTATTAGGTTCAACTAATTCGTAAAATATGAAATCGCAATTACCCCTGGTCCGCTATGCACAAGAATGGCGGGGGGTGGAAAAGTGATCTTAATTACGTTTATTCCCAACAAATGAGTAAATTCCCCGGCGAGAGTTTCAGCTTCTGAAATCGCATCCCCGTGCATTATTACTAGATTCGCTGTTCCATCCCTTGCGCAATCGGAAGCGATCAAGTCTTTAATCCTTGACAACGCCTTTTTCTTTGTCCTTTGTTTTTCGATTGGTTCGATCTGGCCATTGCGAAATGCGAGGATTGGTTTCATGTCCAGCAGTCCACCGATGAATGCAGATGCTGCTCCGATTCTGCCTCCCCTTTTTAAAAACTCCAGAGTATCAACGATAACATAGGTTCGGTTTTTTTGAGAAAGATCTTGAACATCATTAATCGTGTCATCAATCGACATCCCTTTACGGACGCATTCCACCGCTCGGTAAACGACGGTGCCAAGACCGGCAGCCAGTAACTGGGTGTCGATTATTCGTATATCTGCATCAGGAAATTCGGAAGCAGCTTTTTCTACGGACTGAAATGTGCCGCTCACTTTGGCTGAAGGACAGATCACAAGAGCAGTATCTTTTTTCCTGTAAACCTCCTCAAAAATCGGTTGGTAGAGTATCGGCGCTGGTGCAGCAGTGGATGGGAAGACTTGTGACACCCTTGCCTTAGCCAGAAATTGAACTGCATCGATCTCGCTATCATCCCGATAACTTGTTTCCCCAAAGATTACGATTTGGGGGATTAGTGAAATCTTAAGATCTTTGGCTTCTTCAGGGGAGATGCAGGACAATGTGTCTGCGATAATTCGGATCATGTTCATTCTCCTGATATCAGAAATCTTTGTTTACCCATTGAATTCAAAAGCCGCGGGAAGATTATTTCTTGATCTTGCAGCGCGGGTGCCAGAAAGAATTGCACTTTCAACAACAACAGCTGAAAATGCCCCGACGATTGAAACGTCCGCTTTACGATTTCCATATGAAAGAGCAAAGATGGTATCCCCATCTAACATTGTGTGGGCAGGTCGAATGGTAGCAGCGATACCATTTTGAGCCATTTGCGCGACTTTATTCACTTCTTCTTTCGTTAGACGAGCGTTAGTTGCTACCACTCCGATCACTGTATTTTGTCCAGCAGCAAAGGAAAAGGAAGACTTACCTGTGAAGTTCTTGAGCATTTCCATCGTGTTCGCGGGTTTGAAGGATTTCCTACTCGAAGTGATTTGCCTGGCACCAGCAATAATGCTGCGCAATTCAGGGTCCCACACATCGCCAAATGCATTTACCACCATCAAAGCGGCCACAATGACTCCGTTGCCGATAGATATGCTCGCGGTTCCGATGCCAGATTTCATCGCTCGGGGTAATCCAAAGATTTTCCCGACGCTCGCGCCAATGCCAGCTCCATGATTCCCTTCCAACGGTTTTTGACTGCCTGCTTTCAGGCATGCGGCATAACCCATTTCAGCATCTGGCCGAACCTTGGGGTCGCCAATTCCTAGATCAAAGATCACGGCTGCAGGTACAATCGGTACCCTGGCAACACCTGTATTGAAACCTACTTTCTTCTCTTCCAGGAAGCGCATCACCCCGGATGCTGTATCCAAACCAAAAGCGCTTCCCCCGGAAAGTACAATGGCATGGACTTTTTCCACGAGGTGCATTGGCCGAAGGAGATCTGTCTCACGTGTTCCGGGTGCGCCACCTCTCTGGTCAACACCAGCGACCGCTCCCTTCTCAGAAAGAATTACCGTGCAACCGGTGCAGGCCTGTTCATTCTCGACCTGGCCTACTTTTATTCCTTCGATATCCACAATAGAGTTGGTAATCATGAGGTAATTAAAATATTCTTCTTACAGTTTGGACAGATCTTTTCATTTTGGGTTACAACATATCCGCAGGCGGAACAGGTTGTGGGTTGGATATCACCCAATGGAGCTCCACATGCGATGCAACGTGGTTCTCCCGATGGATTCGCCGTGCTGCAATAATTACAAGAGTATCGTTTGATTTTCTCTGAGAGTTCAAACCCGCTTCCCAAAGAACGGGCAGTATCTTCAATGACTTTCCAAACGTCATCCGCAAGTTGAAGGTTCTGTGCATCCTGCGCGATGTCATCCAGTCGATGGATCAAGTTGAATGGGTTCTTAATGATTGAAAGAAGCGTAATACCCATATTACCAGCGATACCCAACCAAGATTGTTCTCCAAGAGAAACAGAAACCCCATCCACAACGGGTTGCAGGATCACAGTAAGTGCGGTTTTGCCACCTGCTGAGGTAAAGCGGGGTGAGGCGATCTGAACCGTGGTCAACCCATCGCGCTCAAAACTTTGCACTTCAAGATTTCCATGCGAGAAGTGCGTGATCAATGACTGGGCGAGATCAACTGGTGAAAATGAACCGTGAAAAAAGCGTTGTTGCATGGGTAGATTATAATCAAAAAACATTATTGATTAATGGAGATTACGATTGAAGCGATTAATAGTAATAAAAAAGATCCTTTTTCTTTTCATTTTTGGGTTGTTCATATTTGTGTTAGGGGTTTTGTCCGTTCCATTGAATGTATTCGCGCAGGAAGGCTCCGGCGCTCCGACGGTGACAGGAACCCCATCAGGAGTGATGGCTTCCGTGAGACAGGGTCAGCCGGAGATTCCCAATGTTCGGTCTGGCCCGGGGAGATTTTATCCAAAGATAGGGCTCCTACTACCCGGGCAGCAAGTTCCTGTAAAAGGAAAATCGGCAGGAGGAGATTGGATATTAATCAGTTACGCGGGAGTCACGGGGGGAGAGGGGTGGGTTTATTCTCCGTATGTTCAATTAACTCCCGGTGAGATTCCGATTATAGAACCCCCTCCTACGCCGACACCTTTGGTGACACCGACAATAAATTCAACCCTGGCAGCACAATTCGTGATCACTTCTGTTCCAACCCGCATGGATACTTTCACACCCGCGCCTCCGGTTGCCATCCCGACTTTCGTGGATGAATCTGCAAATTTAACACCGGGAGGGATTCCAATCGGTTTGATAATTCTTGCGATTGCAGGTCTTGGGATTACTATCGGTATTTGGGCTGTGATCCAGCAACGTTGATCAAGTTTAATATTTTTGTTGTTATTCCTGCTTACGATTCTGACGCTCAACGTATCGCTTAATCGCGAATATTGCAAGGATAATCAACCCAATTGGAAGCAAGGCAGAAGCAAGGCATGCCAAACCAAAAACGGCTGAATCAATACCATAGAAAATACTGATCAATATCAATCCAAGTGAGAATGTCAACAAAATGCCACCAAGAATCACTCGAAAAGTGGTCGTCTCAGAATATTTGCGTAGATCCCGTTTCATTTGTTTTATTGTAACATCCTGGAAATCAGTAACGCAGTGATACAAAAACGTAACTATGTTAAAATGACCGGATGGGAGTCAAGGTTGTTGCAACTAACCGAAAAGCTCTTTTCGAATTCTTTCTCATTGAGCATTATGAGGCAGGAATTGAATTGCGTGGTACTGAAATCAAATCAATCAGGGCTAATCATGTCAGCCTATCAGAAGCATACGTTCACGTAGATGCTGGAGAAGCATTCCTTGTGGAGGCACATATTGCACCATTCGAAACCGCAAGTTACTTTAACCATGACCCCAAACGAACACGCAAGCTACTCCTTCACCGGTCGGAAATTCGGGAGTTGTTTATCGCGACAAAGCAAAAAGGGATGACAATCGTTCCTGTAAAGATGTACCTAAAAGATGGAATCGCCAAGCTGGATATAGCCACAGCCAAAGGAAAAAAACTCTTTGACAAGCGACACGAAATTGCCAAGCGAGACGAACAAAGAGATACCATGCGTGAAATAAGACAGCGGTAATTATGTTGCCATTATTTTGGGCAGTAGTAATCACATTCATTATTGCTTTGGCATGGTTGCGATTCATGGATTGGGTTGCTGCCAACGGGTACGTCAACCACAGGCTCAGCAGGAAAATCATCCATGTTGGAACTGGTCCTTTTTTTGTTTTGTGCTGGTTGCTTTTCCCGGAAAATGAATATTCAAGGTACCTGGCTTCTATCGTACCGTTATTGTTTTCAATCCAATTTGCACTGATCGGTTTTGGCGTTATTAAGGACCAGTCGACTGTGGATGCAATCTGCAGGACCGGAAATCATCGTGAAATGCTTCTCGGACCTTTATTTTATGGAATTGTGTTTGTCACCCTTACGATAATTTACTGGACTGATTCTCCGATAGGCATCATAGCTTTAATGCTGCTTTGCGGCGGCGATGGGTTGGCAGATATTTTTGGTTCCAAAATAAAATCTAAACATCTCTCCTGGTCAAAACACAAATCCATTGCCGGCACAATATCCATGTTCATTGGGGGTTGGATTTTCTCAATGTTTATGTTGATCGTTTTTATTTATGCCGGTAAATTTGCACTCACAACCTCTGAAATCGTATACCCGGTAACCGTATTGGTTTTGATCGGGACAGCGGTTGAGAGCCTACCCTTCCATGACATCGATAATCTCACGATCCCCGCAGCGACCATGTTTGCAGGGAATCTTTTTTTCTAGGTTGATCAATGATATTAATTGATGGCCACAATCTGACAATTGATGTGTGCGAGCAGGTCGGAAGAAAAGCGGAGCAGGCTGGATTATCACCCAAAGCAGTTCAGCAAGTAAGTACTTCCCGCGAATATGTGAATAAAATATTAAATTCCGGAAAACCGGTTTATGGAATAAACACAGGTTTCGGATTATTTTCCGAAAAGACGATTCTCCCTGAAGAAATAGGCCGATTGAACCGGAACTTGATCATCAGTCACGCAGTTGGAACAGGCCAGCCATTCGATATAGAGATTGTGCGGGCCGCTATGTTAATCCGGGCGAATACTCTCTCCAAAGGTTTTTCCGGTGTACGGATGGATATCATCCAAACACTAATGGAAATGCTTAATCGGGGAGTAACTCCAATCATCCCTTCACAAGGTTCTCTAGGATCTTCCGGCGATTTATGCCAACTTTCCCACCTTGCACTCGTGCTATCAAAAGATGATCACGATAATGAGGAGGAATCCGGTTTCGCTGAGTATGAAGGCGAGATTCAAACGGGTAAAGCTGCGATGCAAAAGGCAAGAATTGATCGGATCATCCTTGAACCCAAGGAGGGATTGGCACTTAATAACGGCGCAACCTTTTCTGCTGCAATCGCGGCCTTTTGTATTTTGGATGCAGAACGACTGTTGGACCTTTCGGTATTAGCTCTCTCGCTTTCAATGGAATCTTTAATGGGATGCTCGCAGGCTTTTGACCAAAGAATTCACGAGGCGCGGGGATTACCTGGACAGATGGATTATGCGCAAAGGGTAAGAAAATTGATTTCCACCAGTCAATGGCTGGACCATGGCAATAGGGTTCAAGACGCTTACTCAATACGCTGTGCTGCACAAGTATGCGGTACCATTCTAGATACTATCCGGTTTGGAAAAAACATTATAGAAAATGAACTCAATGCAGCAACCGATAATCCATTAATTTTCGATCCCGGTATAGCGGTATCCGGAGGGAATTTTCATGGTGAACCGATTGGTTTGGTGATGGATTATTTGAAAATCGCGATATCAGAACTTTGCGCAATAAGCGAAAGGCGAATATTCCGGCTTTTGGATCCTAATTTGAATAGCGGATTGCCTGCTATGTTGGTTAGCGCTGGGTCGAAACCTGGTTTGAATTCTGGTTTGATGATGCCACACTATACAGCGGTTTCTTTAACGCTTGAAAATCAGGCCTTAGCCAACCCGGATTCAACCCGTTCATTGCCAGCGTCAGCATCCCAAGAGGACCATAATGCGAACTCCCTCACTGCTGCGAGGCATGCCAGAGAAGTTGTTACGAACTCTTACCATGTGCTGGCAATAGAAATACTCGCTGCCTGCCAGGCGATATCCATCCGAGAACGGATTCTTGGTAATCGAAAGATGGGTGAGGGTACAGGTCGTTTTTATACTATAATCCGCGACCAGCTTGATTTAACAGAAGGTGATCATTTAATTTCCGAAGACATTCGGAGAATAAAAAACATTATCCAAGATAGTGGATTTCAAACACGTCTTAATAATTATTTACTAAACTAAGATCAGGTAGTTTTATGACACTCACACGCAGATCTTTTTTACAGAATTCGGTCATGTTGATCGGCGCCTCGCTGGTTAATCCACTGATTTTCCGGAATAATGAAACACAACAATGGCCAATCGGCACTCCGCTAGGCAGGAATTGCACATCTGGCAAAATAAATCTGCGGTCACGCCCCACAGTGGATAGCGCGATTATCCGTGAAGTTTTTGAAGATACCATTGTTGTATGGGAACAAGAAGTGATCGGAGATGCTCCTCCTGGATTAATCAGCAGGAGGTGGGTACAAACACCGGAGGGGTATTTATATGCTCCGTCTGTTCAACCGGTGATAAATAATCCCAATGTAACTGTAGAGTCTTTGCGAGATAATCCATCCGGGAAAGGGATGTGGGTGGAAGTCACTGTCCCTTACGTTGACCTTGCGATGCATAATCCTCCTGCCAGATCGCCATGGCTCTCCGAAGCGGAATTTCCTCGGCTTTATTACAGCCAAGTTACCTGGGTTGATGAGATTCGAAAGGATGAAAACGGCAATGCTTTTTACAGGATAAATGAACGTTACGGAAATCCTGGTGACATATTATGGGCCTCTGCAGACGCATTTCGGTATATTTCCCCTGAAGAAATTTCGCCGATAAACCCACAAGCTGCGGATAAAAAGGTTGTTGTTGATACGAACTATCAAACCTTATCTTGCTATGAAGGAAATCAAGAAGTATATTTCTGCAGGGTATCAACCGGTGCTGAGTTTAACGCAGCCGGAGAGCAGGTTGAAAATTGGTCCACACCTCCAGGACCGCACCCGATTTTTAGAAAACTGGTCTCCATCCACATGAGCGGGGATGCTTCTGGAGCAGGCTGGGATACTTCAGGGATTGGATGGGCTTGCTTCTTTGCCCAGGGAGGGGTGGCTATTCATTCCACATTCTGGCACAATAATTTTGGAGTTCCGGTATCCCATGGATGCGTGAATGCAAGGGCAGATGATGCAAAGTGGGTGTTCAGGTGGACCCAACCCGAAGTTCCTTATGATCCCGGGGATGTAACGATTGGAATGCCAGGTGGAACCATTGTCGATGTAAAAAGAATATAAAAAGAGAAATCAGAAAATATAGGTAGACCTTTGAATAACAATGAACAGGTTGTAATCACTCTTTATTTACGGGAGAACGACACACAATCCGAACTTGTGTTAAATTGGGTAAAAGAAATAAATTCCAAGGGTGAATATAAAATCGTCGAAATATACCCGGATTCAGACAAAAAGGGTGGACGTTTTGAAGAAGAAATGCCATATATCCTTGCCGGACCTTACCAATTACGTCCAACCATCGAACGCGGGAATCTCGAAATAGCAATGAGGGCGGCTCTGGATCGACATAAACATTTGATGGAGTCAAACAACAAGGAGTATATTCGGCGAAAGGAAAGAGGAAAGAATTATTCACAATCAGACAGGACGACACTCTGGATCACTGATCATTATATGTTCATAATAAATACTTTGTTGTTCCTGTATGTTTTCACCCCCTTTTTAGCACCAATATTCATGTTTATCGGGCTGGAACCTGCAGCAAAGGCAGTATATACGGTTTATAAACCACTTTGCCACCAATTTGCCTTTCGGTCATGGTTCTTATTTGGAGAACAACCGGTTTATCCACTTGCGTCTGCACCTTTATCCTACCAGATAAAATACGAAGATCTCGTGGGTCATTCTCACATTGAACCCCTCGAAGCACGTAATTACAATGGATCAGAGAAATACGGGTATAAGGTGGCCTTGTGTGAACGGGACATAGCCTTGTGGGGATCGTTGTTGGCCACAGGGATCATCTTTTCTCTTACTGGAAGGAAGTGGAAGCGTATTCCTTTTATGCTGTGGATATTACTTGGAGTCCTTCCAATTTTGTTGGATGGAAGCTCACAATTTCTTAATCAGTTATTACCACTTTTTCCAGCAAGAGAGAGCACTCCTTTTATACGGACCATAACTGGGATCCTTTTTGGAACACTCACCGGTATGATGGTGTTTCCACTAATTGAGGAATCCATGAATGATACACGTCAGATCCTATACCGAAAAAAAGTGGTATCAGAATCTTCTTCTCAGACCAATTAATGCGAACCAAACTCGTAGGCAGAGTTAAATACCTGCAATTTGAAAGTTTTCCTGAGCAAAAGGTGATCCATGCCATTTTTACAAGGCAAGGAGGAGTAAGCCCTGCTCCCTGGGATTCCTTGAACCAGGGAGGGACCACCGGTGATTCCAGGGAAAGAGTGATTGAAAACCGCCGGATCGCATTCAATTCTGTAGGGTTGAAAGTCGAAACAATTTTTGATGTTTGGCAGGTTCATGGTACGAAAATTATTGAATCAGATGAGCCGCGCGATCTGGATCAGCCTCATGATAAGGCTGATGGAATACTAACCACCAAAAAAGGCGTTACTCTCTTTATGCGTTTTGCGGATTGCGTTCCAATATTACTTTTTGAACCGAATCACAATGTAATCTCAATTGTTCATGCTGGTTGGCAGGGAACGACTAAACGTATTGCCGAAATTGCAGTGGAAAAAATGGTTAAAAATTATCAATGCAATAGAGAGAGCATTATTGTGGGGATTGGTCCTTCCATTGGACCAGATCATTATTTCGTGAAAGAAGATGTTTCATCGCAGGTAAAGAAAGCTTATCCAGATAGTTGGAATAAAATCATCAGGCAATATGGGGAATCCGTATCTCTTGACCTATGGGAAGCAAATAAAATTTGCCTAGAAGATGCCGGCATCAAGAAAATCGAGATTGCTGGATTATGCACTTCTTGTAACTTGGGGGATTGGTATTCTCACCGCGCAGAAGGTTCAAAAACGGGCAGAATGGGTGTCCTATTGGCCATGAAATGATAACTACGGATTATCAATATATTCGCAGAAATTACGAAATTATATCTGAGCGAATTCAAAGAGCAGCGAATCGATCAGGTAGAGACCCTCATAAAATACGCTTGATCGCAGTGTCGAAGAAACAACCGGCTGAGAAGATCCTCTATGCGAGGGAAATGGGTATTGTCGATTTTGGAGAAAACTACCCAGAAGAAACACTGGAAAAAATCGACGAGTTAAAAAATAAAGCTGATTTAATTTCATGGCATATGATTGGCCATCTGCAATCGAGAAAAGCAAAAATTGTTGCAGCGCAATTCTCTTACATTCATTCAATTGACAACCTTCATGTAGCTCAAGTATTATCCTCGGAGCTAGAAAAATCAAATAGAACGATAAATGGATTGATTGAACTTAATTTGACGGGGGAAACCACAAAAACAGGTTTTCCTGCATGGAGCCAGGAACACTATATAAAATCTTTAGATTCTATCCAGTCGATAATTCCATTTCGGAGGATTAAAGTGATCGGTCTTATGGCCATGCCCCCACTTTCAGATAATCCTGAAGATAGCCGCCCAATTTATCAAAAATTACGACAACTACAAGTTCAATTATCCAATACCTTTCCCGAGCAACAATGGAATGTTCTATCCATGGGAACTAGCTTTGATTTTGAGGTGGCGATCGAAGAAGGGGCGTCTATGGTAAGAGTAGGAGAGGCGATTTTTGGTCCTCGATAAATTTTGTATCAAATTGATATTCACGATTGAAGAATTCGGTTAAAATTGTTGTTAGGAAAACTATATCGTGGTTAGAAGTTACAATCTACATGACGGAAAATCCGGATCAGCACTCGCTGTGCGAATAACGCCTCGTGCCAGCCGGAATGAAATCCATGAGATTTTGGATGATGGAACCGTGAAAATTCGAATTACTGCACCTCCTGTGGATGGGCAGGCCAACAAAGCAATTATTGATTTTCTTTCCGAAGTTCTTAATGTTTCAAAATCAAAACTGGAGATAGTTGCAGGCCAGACCGGTAAAGATAAGATCATTGCCGTTGAAGGGATGAACTCCAAGGAAGTACAAGTAAAAGTTCTACAGCACCTTGCTTGAAAGCATTATCCAACAGATTCTTACTTGAATCCGTATTGAACCGGCGAAGGCAATCGGACCCCACACATCATCATCCAACAAAGGTATTGAAAAACAGCTTCCCGTTCAGGGGTTTGCCCACCGTAAAAAATATCGTAGAAGGATTTGAGAGAATTTTCATCCGTCAAGAATCGTAAATAATTCAACGCAGCAAGTTTCTCCTCCTGGTTACCATTCATCATTGCTTGAAAAAGCATAGCCCTGGGGAACTCGCCTTCAGTGAGAGTTGTTCCCTGTCTTGCAGCATACTGAATAAGCCAGGCTGCTGTATCCGGGTTGGGGATATGGCGGGGGATATACACGTTCTTCTGGTGTATCATCTCCAATGCTTGGGAAGCTGCATTTCTAACAACCCACTGTCCATCCTCTACGGCGATTTTTTCCAGAAGAGAAATACACCATTTTTCACGTACCTGGCTAAAGCCGATAACGGCCGCCCGGCGCACCAGGATATTATCAAACGTTACTGCATTCCGCAGCACATCATGCCCTTTTTCACCACTGGCAGCCAGGCACTCTGCAGCCACTTGCTGTAAATGCTCCTCGCCTTTGATCAACGCGTCAATAACCGCCTGCCATGCCGTAGAACCTGGAATGTTCGAAAGTGCCAGGCAAGCAGAACAGCGAACCTCCAATGAATGGTCACCCATCAGGCGAATGAGTTCCTGCGTAACATTTTTATCTCTGGCAGCCCCAGCTCCAAGCGCAGAAATCCTTCTCACCTCAGGCGATGCGGAAGTAAAGAGCTGTTTAAACAGAACAGATAGAGAAGCGTCCCGGGAGGTGACTGCAACGGCCATAAAACTCATTCGTAATCCAAGAGGGAGAGTATCCTGTTTGATTAGGTACACCAACCGGCGCATCAGGTTTACGCGCCAGCGGCTATCCAGGGGAGAGTCTTTGAGGAAACGCGCTGAAACCAGGAGATTCCTGTGTAAAGGTAAGTCCTCGTTTTCCAATACCTGGAGGACATCTTCGGGTTCAGTGGTTCTCCCAGCCACAAACCTCAATCTTTGTAACTCAATGCTCCACTGTGGAAGAGTGGATATTTGTGGTCTGGGTTCGGCTATCAAACTGGCAGCATAAGCGATTATTAATGGGTGGTTGATCGAGAATACATCCCTGGCACGGTAAGCAGCGGTATTATTATCAACCAGGCTGCGAATGATCAATTCTCCCGAGGAAATGATCTTGTTTTTCTTAGCATTTTTTCCCTGAGAAACAGGTTCATTCAGGTTTTCAGGATCAGATTTCGGATTCTTGGAAAGAAGTTTCTCAGAAGCTGATAGCGGAAGCGATGTTTTTTTCTGAGCGATCATTTCTTGTGCATAAAGCGCAAGGTTTTTCGAGTTGTATGAATTTCCGGATATTGACTCCAGGTATGCCTCGATAGTGTCCGCCGTGTCAAGACCATTCAACCTTCCAGAGAAAAGAGCCCATAACCTTAGGGTCCAATCGAAGGGGGAAAGGATCCGGTTATCCTCTTCAAACCAGGATTTCATTAACCGGGATATCTCTTCGCTTTTTTCCGTACGCCCATTGGAGATGTACCGCGACCAAATATCAGACCATTTAATATAGAAATTACTCCTCTGCATTTTAGACCAGGAAGCAACGCAAAAAGCTCTGGATTCCACTCTATGGAAACCATCCAGGTAATCCTCGGAAGCTGTTGTGATGAAATGGATGTTTGGGTATTTCCTGATCAATGTTTCCAGGAATTTGACCGCAATTGTGAAATCGTCTGGATGAAGTTCATCAAGACCATCAAGGATAAGCAAATACTTGCTCGTGGAGATGGATTGTTTGAGATAAGCCAGAGAATTATTCTTCGATTTCAAATAATTTTGATTATTCACCGCATTTAATAGGATATCGAACGGATCAGCCTCCAAATTAGGGACGTAATTTAAATCCAGCCAGTGTAAGTAAATTGGTATACGGGATTTAACCTCATCCAGCCCTACGGGATCACGACAAATGACAGAAACAAGATTTGCTAAAACAGTACTTTTGCCTGTACCTGCTTGCCCGTAAATGATGATATTCACGCCATTTCTCAAAGAATCTAGTGCGGAAATCTTCGGAATCGGAAACTGCGAGATGAAATCAGGAAAATCGGGAAGGTAAGGCACCACCTGACTGGTTAGAGTTTCAGGGGGGTATGGAAGGCTTGGATCGATTTCGAAGGGTGCGGCGACCAGATCCGGTTCAATCAGAATCTCCTGCAGAGGACAGAATTTGGCTGCCAAATGCTGTTTTTGAGCGAAAAAGAAAAGGTCCCTTCGATAAATATCACTAATGTTATTTTGAAGCTTTTGCGTGGATAAATCTTTATCAATGGAAATATTTGTTGGATTTGGGATAGTTTGAGGTTGTGCTGAAATTTCACCCGAAATCTTTTCTGCACGTTGTTTTTTTAACATATCGAGTAGTTTGTATATGGCAAATATAAGTAACCCGGCAAACAGGATGCCAAGTAAGAAAGAAAAGTTATCGAACTGAATTTCTGGGAAACGAAACATATTTAACCTGCATATAGAATTCGCGAACAGGATGGGCAAAAAACAACTACATCTGGCGATCTTGCTGCCTGCCATTCAGATGGGGTGATGGATACACCACAGGCTGAACAGGTGTCATCTTCCACGATCGAGACGGCTATGTTCTTCTTTTTCTTTCGAATTTTCTCATAAGTGATTAAATGCTCGGCTTTTATTTGAGACACAGCGACGAGTCTCTCTGAGTCAACTTTTTCCAAATCTTTAAAGATGTTGTGATTTTCCAGCATCAGCATATTTTTCTGCTTTTCTTTGGATGATAACTCTTTTCCGAGATCGGCTTGCGTTTGAAAAAGATCTTTTTCGATAGATTCAAACTCGCTCATCATGGAAGACAAATTTGCTTCTTTATCAGCAACGAACTTACATAATGATTCAATCTCCGCTTGTAGTGCCTGCAATTCTTTCGGATTTTGAACTTTTCCGCCATAAAGAGATGCTTCGCTTTGACTGACTTTAATCTTTTTGTTTTGAATATCCTGATCGAGATCACCTATGTGATCTAATAAATCCTCTCGCTTGGCTTCAAGATCCTTAAGAATGTTCTCAAGAAGGTCAATACTGGTACGGTCCTCGATCTCTATTTGAACCTGTTCCGCCCGATGAATTAATTGATCCTTCCTGGTATCAATTCTCTCTAACTGGTAGAGATTAAAACTTTGACTCATAAAAAGATTATAGAATCTAAATATGGAATACGCAAGGAAATGGAATTTCCAGAATTGTTTCGTTATGAAAAAGTACTGTATACTGAAAATCATTATTCAAAATGCGCAACCTTCGGATCCTATTCATCTTTTCATTTGTAATAATATTAATCATCCTCCCTTACATATTTGCCTACACAACTCAAGGAGAGGATCATGTATTCAGCGGGTTTCTAGTCAACCCGCTAGACGGGAATTCATATCTGGCAAAAATGATGGAAGGGTACCAAGGTCGATGGGTATTCAGCCTGCCATACTCTCAAAACCCAGGATCAGGCGAATACATTTTTCTCTTCTATCTTTTCCTTGGCCATCTTTCCAGGGTAACTGGACTTTCACTTATAGCTACTTTTCATATAAGCCGCCTACTCTCAGCGGTATTTCTATTACTGGTTTTGTACCAATTTCTTCGAGATTATTTTGATAATGAGAAGGAAAAAATCGGCCTCACACTTATGGTCGTGATCCTGGGTTCCGGGCTGGGTTGGTTGTTGACGCCACTGGGGATCAAAACATCCGATCTATGGGTCGCGGAAGCATTCCCATTATTAGCTTCTTTTCAGAATCCCCATTTTCCCTTGGGTTTGGGGTTGATGATCCTGATCATTCTTCATTTTTTTAGAAATCAAAACAAATTATCGCTGTTATACATTTTTATATGTGGAACTGCACTGGCGGTGATCCTGCCTTTTGGGGCAGTGGTGGTTGGCAGCGTATTACTCGGTCAGCAGGTTTGGGCTTGGTTTCGAAAGAAAGAAATTCATGCATTCAAACTATTAATGCTAGCCTTGGCGACATTACCATTGGTTGTTTATCAATACCTGGCGGTTGTAACCTCGCCAGAATTAGCAATATGGAACAACCAGAATTTAACCCCTTCACCGCCTGTTTGGGATTTTTTGATTTCATTTTCACCTGCTTTGGTGTTGGCAGGGTTGTCTATTTCCAAAAAAAAACAGTCGAGAAATACAGAATTATTTTCCGTGTTGATAACCTGGTTGATCCTAGGTGCCATCATAATCTATCTACCGATTGGAATCCAGCGAAGGTTCATGGTTGGTTATTACTTTCCTGTTTCAATCCTTGCTTGTACTTTTCTTTTATCATTTTCTGAGCGAAAAACACGTATTCTAGGGATTACTGCTTTGTTGGCGTCAACTTCTCTCACAATAATTATTGTATTTCTTGCAGGTTTCAAATCCATATATACAAAGAATCCATTGGTATTTCTTACCAAACCCGAATATCAAGCTGTTCAATGGTTAAAAATGAATTCCAGTTCTGGCGCACTCATTTTAGCTGATTCACGAATTGGAATGTTTTTACCAGGTCTCACAAAAACCCGGGTAATATATGGCCACCCATTTGAAACTATATATGCGATGGAAAAAAAACAAACCGTTGATGATTTCTTCCATTGTCTGTACAACCGGGATGAAGTATCCAATTTTCTATCAGAGAACTCGGTGAATTATATTTTTGTATCAGATGTAAATCTTCGGATTTGCTATTCCCAGATCATGAATGAAGCTGAGATTGTTTTCAAGGTAGGGGATTCCTCCAATTTCGCGGAGATCTATCGGTTGAGATGAAACGCCTGATTTGGTTGGTTTTGCTAATCCCTATCGGGTTGTACCTGCCAAACCTAAATTATTTTGCATTCCCTTTATATTCGAAATACTCCGACCTATTAATTACTCATTGGCCAAATGCGAACTTTATTAATCAGTCCATCATCCTGCACCATCAACTTCCACTGTGGAATAATTCCATCCTCGCAGGGTACCCGTTCTTCGCAAATCCGCTTTCCGGACTTTGGTATATTCCAGGATGGTTGGTCAATCTTGCGCCGACTCCAACAGCATTCAATTTATTATTCCTAGCACACATTTTTGCCGGAAGCTTGGCAATATACCTGATATTGCTTGATGAGGGATTCCCGGCTGAAATTGCATTGACCGGGGGAATAGCTTTCGAATTAATGCCAAAGCTGTGGGCTCATTTTTTTCAAGGCCATATCACCTTAGTGTATGCAGTCTGCCTGACTCCCTGGTTGCTGTTTGTTACCAGAAGGGCGTTCTTTTCCAGGAATAAAAGCATTTACCAATACCTCCCGGCTTTCTTTATCGCCGGTATCATTTTTGCTGATCCCCGTTGGATACCGTATGCACTGATTATCTGGATCGCATTCATTACTTGCCTGATAATTTTTGATCCAGAATTAACTAAACTTAGAACCCAACAGGGAGTGATTTTTTGTTTTTCACATCTTGCTGCCGGGATATTACTATCTGCAGTTTTGATCCTTCCGATGGCTCAATACACACAACTCTCCACACGCAGCCTGTTAACCCTTCAGGATAACCTCGCTTTTTCTTTACCATTTATTAATATCCCACTAATGGTATTCCCATCAGCTGGTATCACTGCAGAGTGGGTTTTTTACTTAGGTGGATTGGGAGTGATCTCTGTTCTAATATGCCTTTCAAATGCGAAAATCCGAACCAGATCGGTGGTTTGGTTGGTTTTATTTCTTCTGGGAATTGTCCTTGCAGTTTCAGGTTCGATTCCCGAAATGTCTCACATATGGAGTTTTCCTGGATTGAGCTTGATTCGCGTCCCTTCCAGAGCATTATTTATGAGTGGGATCGCTATGTGTTTCATGATCCCATCAGCGATTCAATCCCTATTTACACGCAACATTAACCAAAAAACGACCAATCTGATTTTAGTCGCGAGCGCAGCTTTTGGTTTGATAGGTCTCGCGATAGCCTTTTTCACTGGTTTGAATTTAAAATATCCGGGCGTAATTCATGGATCAATCTCCCTGTTCATTTTTTCATCGGTATTTTTTCTAATTCTCAATAATAAACTGGGAGTTACTTGGGTTTGGCTTATCGTTGGCATCCTGATGGTAGATTTTCATTTAGTAAATTCAAGGTCCGTTAGATATGTGCATAAAACTGAAGCCTTTAACCACGGGTATTCCTCAGTAGATCAGATAAATTCTGACGGAAGTGGGTACAAAAGAATATTCACCCCTTCAGACAGCATTTCCCAGCAAAGAGCAAGTCTGGCAGGGATCGAAATGGTGAATGGTATTGATCCCTTGCAACTTAAGATATTGCATGAATACCTGCCATTTAAGACCCCATCAGGAATCGGAGCTGAGGATTACAGCGTCACATTCCCATCATTTCGTACTGGGAACCCAGAATCAGATAATATCGATATAGTATTAGATACATCCACCCTGGGTTTGTTAAATGTAAAATATATTATTTCAGCATTCCCCTTACCGCAAGATACTTTAAAACTAATAAACGATACAATTGAAGGGTACATTTATGAAAACCTCGAGTTTCGCCCAAGAGCATGGATCCAGAATATTAATGATCCATTAGGGGAAAACATACTACAAAAACCGGAAATCCTAATTTCCCCGAACCGAATAAAAATATTTACCAATCAAAAGGGGTTATTGGTTCTCTCGGAGATAAATTACCCGGGGTGGAAAGCATTTCTCGATGAAGAACCGGTCGAGATTATCCAGCAAGCAGGATTATTTCGAAGTATTCTCGTGCCTGATGGCAAGCATGAGGTCGAATTTGTGTTTCGACCAGATATTCTTTGGCTGGGAATGACAATAACCTTAATAATGTTCGCTGGCATAATATTATTTATATTTTTCAAATTACGAATATCGCATGATCAACCGTAAAGAAAAATATTGGCTGACAGGGTTCATTGTCATTGTTATTGTAGTAACTACACTACCATACATACTTGGGTATGGAATACAAACCCCTGAGTGGCGATTTTCCGGAATATTTTTCAGCCTGACGGATAGCAATTCCTATATCGCCAAAATGTTAAGAGGAGCGGAAGGTGATTGGCTGTTTCGTACACCTTATACCGCTATCGAGCAGAAAGGAATAATCGCGTTTCTGCCATATATCCTCCTTGGAAAACTAAGTTCAGCGCCAGGGCAATATGAACAACTAATCGTGCTTTTTCAATTCTTTCGCATCTCAGGGATCGCATTTGCATCATGGGCGATATACCGATTCATTTCTCGTTTTATTGAATCGATTTTTCTCAGGCAGTTTGGCTTATTCCTCGCGGTGCTGGGTGGTGGATTGGGCTGGCTGGCTGTGGTTGGATTTGACCAGATTTGGCAATTACGATTACCTTTGGAATTCTATTCACCAGAATCCTTTGGTTTCTTATCTTTTCTGGGCGTTCCCCATCTTTTATTCTCCCGAGCGCTCCTAATACTCGGATTCGAAGTATTTCTTTTCTCGTTCCCCAATCGCAAAAACATCACCCAAACCATAAAGTTTGTTGTTCCCTGGTTGCTGATAGGTTTTTTTCAACCAATCTCTCTAGTAACAACTTGGGCAATTCTGCTTGGTTTCATCGCATTATTGAGCATTTTCAATAGTATCTCAGTGAAATATGAAATAAGAAATTACCATCGTTACCTAAAGAATGCTATCTGGATTGCTGTAATAACCTTACCTTTGTTGCTCTATAACGTGATCGTATTTCGAATTGATCCTGTTCTCGCATCCTGGATAAATCAAAACATTCTGACTTCTCCACCAGTGCAGGATTATTTTTTCGCGTACATAATAATCTTGCCGTTTTCGATCTTTGGCCTAGTAAAAATTTGGAAGAGCAGCAAGGAGGTATTTTTATTCTTTCTGATTTGGATTATCTTGTTTCCCTTATTGGCATACTTTCCAATTTCAATTCAAAGAAGACTGCCGGAAGGTATCTGGATCATGTTGATTGTGACAGCATTGTTTGGGATGGTCTCCATGAGCCGGAAGTGGAAGCGATATTCTGTCGCAATTCTATCTTTAGGGATCGTCACAACATTAATAGTTACTATTGGCGCTATCCAGAGTGTCCTGGCAACTATCCCACCCAGGTATATATCCTCAAATGAGATTGAAGCCATCCATTTTCTTCAAAAACAAGAATTCAAGAATGAAATCGTACTTGCTTCATTTGATGAATCCAACAGACTGGCTGCTTGGGCACCTGTTTTCTTGCTCACCGGACTGGGGCCTGAAAGTATGAACCTTGAACGGATTTCCCGGCAGATCAATCATTTTTATCAAAACAGGATGACACGCAGTGAAGAGAAAGAATTTCTAAAACAAAACCAAATTGACATTATATTTTATGGACCGAAGGAAAGAGAGCTTGGGAATTGGGATGGAAATACCAGATCTTACTTGGTGAAGTTGTTTGCGAATAATGATTATGAAATATTTTCAGTGATTGGAAATTGATGAGTCTGGCATGAAACTTCCTTTGAATAAGAAGATCCTTTACTTTTTGGTAGTATTACTTCCGTTTATTTTCTTTCTTATCCCAATTCTAGAAAAGAAATCCCTGTTTTGGGGGGTGTCTTCACTGCAGTTTATTCCCTGGAGAAGTCTAGCTATGCAATCGGTGTTAGACGGCCAAATACCGTTTCTCAACCCATTTAATGGCCTCGGTTCACCGTTATTGGCAAACTACCAGTTAGCTTTTTTCTATCCACTAAATTGGTTCCAATTACCTTTTTACGTTCTCTGGGGAGCTCAAGGAATTGCAACTAGCTATAACTTTTTAGTGCCATTACACCTCGCCTTATCCGCCATCGGATTAATCCTTTTTCTTCGAAGTATCCATTGCAGTCCTTCAGCAAGTGCTTTAGGTGCGCTGGCTTACTCTCTTAGCGGTTACCTGCTTGCTCGGATTTCATTCATTAGCATTATTTGGACGCTTACCTGGCTGCCTTGGTTACTTTATTCAGCAACTATCTTAATTACTACTATTTCTAAATCAAACTTCTCAATTCGGAAAGCTTGGTGGCAATTTATTTCGTTCACAATCATATTTGCGACGCTTCTCCTGGCAGGTCACGCCCAGACTGCCTGGTATTCGATTCTGATAAGCGCAGGTTGGTGTACTGTATACGGTTATTCAAAAAAAATGAGGAAAGGGTTTTTCCTTTCCTTGGGAATATTTATTGGAGGGGGACTATTAGCAAGTTTAATCTCCGCAATTCAACTTTACCCAACCTGGGAATTTCTTCAACAATCCCAAAGGGCGGATTCCGTCGCTCTAGATTTGGCAATGACATATTCATTTTGGCCTTGGAGATTGATCACGTTTATCTTGCCGGATTTCTTTGGAAATCCTGGAGCCGGAACATTCTGGGGTTACGGAAATTATTGGGAGGATGCATGTTATATTGGCTTGGTCCCACTCTTCTTTTCGATATATGCGATATTTCAACAAAATAAATTAGATTCCAAGGATCCTGAAAAGCGGAGTGCAATCCGTTTTTTTGGATTTATTGCGATTATCGCGCTTGTTTTAAGCTTCGGAAAGAACACCCCGGTATATGGCGTGCTTTATGACAAAATACCAACGTTTAATATGTTTCAGGCACCATCGCGGTGGATTATATTGTCATGTTTTTCCCTTGCAGTATTATCCGCCATAGGGTTGGATTTATTTATTGAAGCCAAGAAGCGAGATCATAAAAAGACTTTGTTACTAGCTGTCATTTGCTCCGGCGTTTTCATTGCTGGACTTACTTCTTATATGCTTCTCCCTGATATACCAGGTTCAATGTCGGAGTCTCTTATCAGGGCGGGGGTGGTAGGGATCATTGGTCTACTATTCGTACTTCTTTTCTGGAAGAAACCAAATCTTGTAAAAATTAATTCATGGATTTTCGCAATAATTATTCTCGCCGGTATTGATTTAATCTCAATCGGACTCCCATTAATACCATTTACAAGTTCAACAATTTATCATCCTCTGAACGACAAATCACAAACACCATTTTTCGATTACCGGATATTCTTGTCTCCAATCGATGAATATGACCTGAAATTCTCCAGGTTCTTCAGGACCCATGATTTCAGACCCATAGAAGAATGGCAATCAATGCTAGAAATTGGGCTTCCAGATAGCAACATCTTATCAAAATTACCATATGTCAACAATTTTGACCCTCTGACCCCATCCTCATATCAAGTATTAATGGATTACCTAGAAATAGCTGAGAATGATACAGTTGACCGATGGCTCGACCATCTGAATGTAGGTATCATAAAAATAATTGACGCCAAATCAGAAAAAGGTATAAGAAATATTGGAAATGCGCATAGCCAAGCCATCCATACTTATACATGCCTTGCGTCAAAAATTAATAACCTGCGGTCCTCTACTCCCATGCCTCCTTTCGATTTTACTAATCCAGATCAACCAGTTTTTCAAAATGTTGACAATGGAGCGATCATTACCGGCGGATGTTTGCCTAGCTCCTCGGCTAAGATTATTAACTTATCAAGCACGCAACACTCGGTAGGATTTCAAATTACCAATGATGAACCATCATGGATCGAGCTATCCGTAATCTGGTACCCCGGTTGGGCGGCATACCAGAATGGCTCCAGGATTGATGTCTTTAAAGTTAATGGGATCCTTCTTGGGACGAAAATCGACGCTGGTACGCATAAAGTGGAATTTATATACGAGCCCGGCTCTTATATAGTTGGGTTGATTATTTCAACAGCCACAATTGTTCTCCTTCTGATTGTTACTATGTTTTTCCATTTTCGTAATCTCGGAATCGAACAACATGACTAAACAAGCCGACAATCTCAATATCCCTGCATTTTCTAATCGAATTCTGGAAAACCTCGAAAAAGTAATTGTTGGAAAAAGGGAAAAACTTGAATTTGCTCTTATAACGCTCCTTTGCAACGGACACCTCCTCATCGAGGACATCCCCGGGGTGGGGAAAACCATGCTGGCTAGGAGTCTGGCAATAACGCTTGGAATTGATTTCAACCGGATTCAATTCACACCGGATATGCTACCAAGTGATATCACTGGTGTTTCGATATTCAATCAACAAAACCAGGATTTTGAGTTCCGTCCTGGACCAGTGGTCGCAAACATAATCCTTGCAGATGAAATCAACCGGGCTTCCCCAAAGACGCAATCGGCCTTACTTGAGGCCATGGAAGAAAAACAAGTCACTGTTGATGGGGTTACCCATCCTTTGCCAGATCCATTCATGGTAATGGCAACTCAGAACCCGATTGAGTATGAAGGTACTTTTCCTCTGCCGGAAGCGCAAATGGATCGCTTCTTTCTAAAAACCAATCTTGGGTATCCACTCCTTTTAGAGGAGATGGCGATAATCTCTAATCAAAAATTTCTTCACCCCATATCACGGCTGAAACCGGTGACAAATAAAAATGAGATCGCTGCAGCATGCAAAATCGTACGATCAGTTCACGTCTCGAAAACCATTGAGAAATATATCGTCCTCCTGGTAAGGGCAACCCGGCACCATCCATCCGTATATTTGGGAGCCAGTCCCCGGGGAAGCATTTGTCTATATAAAGCAAGCCAGGCATTCGCAGCTATGGAGGGGAGAGATTATGTGATTCCTGATGACATAAAGAAGATCGCGTTCCCGGTTTTATCGCATCGGCTCATCATAAAACCTTCTGCCCGGACCCACAATCTGGTTTCCGAAGATATCATTAAAGAAATTATGGAGACTGTCGAAATACCAGCTCGGGTGGATTAGACAATTTTGATGACAGTCCGACGAAATTTTTGGATCGCATTCGCATTATTCATATTGAATATCAGTATTAATGCGATTTTTCATCAGATCTTCCTACAACGCTTGGCAATTTTGCTTGGTATGACGATGTTAGTAGGATTTATTTGGGCTGAATTATCATTACAGGGAGTTCGATTTTTTAGAACCAGCAAGCATTTACGCTACAACTGTGGCGAAGTGTTCGAAGAAAATTACATAATTCATAATGACTCACGTTTCCGAAAATTGTGGTTATCGGTATTGGATAAAAGCAGTTTTCCAGCAAAACCCGCTTCACGATCGATAACATTAATTCAGGGTAAAACCTCACTTTTCTTTCAATCCATCTTTGTCCTTGCCTCGCGAGGTGAATATCACCTTGGGCCTTCACTTCTTCAATCCGGGGATCCTTTTGGTTTTTTTTCAAAACAATATCTGTTGGAACCGGTCGATTCCATTCTCGTACTTCCATATTCATTTCCAATGGAGGTGGAATGGAATCCAAAGGGAGACCTCTCCGGGGGAAAAGCTCATCGTGAATACAAATCGCTTGCCTCAATGAATGCTACGACAGTCAGGGAGTATAAACCCGGGGATGCATTGAACAAAATCCACTGGAAAACCAGCATACGAACTCAAAAATGGATGGTGAAAGAATTCGAACAAGATCCAATTGCAAATATTTGGATCGTACTGGATGGTGATTCCTCTTACTATATTTCAGGCAAAAAAGAGTTACGATCGGAACTACTTTTACCCAGTGATGCTTATCGTTACGAACCACAATATTTCCTGCCTAAAGACAATTTTGAGTACGCGGTATGCACTGCAGCAACACTTATTGATTATTTTGATCTGTTGGGTAGAGGAGTTGGCCTGCTATTTGAGGGAAATACGAAAATTAATATCGTACCTGAGAAAGGGAATCGACAAAAATCCAAATTATTGGAAGCTCTGGCTTTTATCAATCCGAGCACAGATGTTCCGCTAGCCAGTGTTTTGAAATCTCAATCATCAAGGATTTCCAAGGGAAATTCCACGATCGTAATTTCTTCCAACCGAAATGATGAATTGATCGGTACAATGAATTCACTCAAACGTAAAGGAATAAACACACATTTCATTTTCGTTGATCCAAAATCCTTCTCGGGTAAGGCGGATGATCTACCCAACAGTACCATTTTTTCCGAGACTGGGATTCCAACGCTAATAATCCGTTATGGGGAAGATCTAAGCAAAATATTGTCGGGTTATCTTCTGGAAGGGTGAAAAAACTATTCAATGACCGGTTGAAATTCCTCGTAATAATTCAACTGCATGCGGTAGTAATGGCAGGATTACTCCCAGGTTTTCAACAACCCCCTTGGGGCTACCAGGCAGATTGATTATTAAACGTTGGTTCAATATTCCCACAGTCCCCCTCGAAAGAACGGATTTAGGATTATGCCTGTAACTTTCAATAAGCATAATTTGGGCAAGAGGGGCTGCTTCTTTTTCAATAATTTCTTTCGTCGCCTCGGGGGTCACATCGCGAATCGTGAAGCCGGTTCCGCCAGTGGTTAAGATTATATCTGCCTCAGAATCAAATGCAAAATCCTTGATCGCCTTCTGGATGGAATCTTTTTCATCGGGCACGACGATGGTTTTTAAAGCAATCCAACCGTTATTTATTACCAAGGTTTCCAAAGCAGGTCCTGATAAATCCTCCCGTTTACCGGTAAAAACTCCATCCGAAACAGTGATAACACCGAACTTAATCATTAATCCTCCGAACTTGAAGCCTTTTTCAACCAATCAATTAGATCTGAAGGGATAAAAGGTTTCATGATGAAACCGTCTGCTCCAGCAGCCATGCACTCCGAGTGGAAGTCTAATCCTGAAGTCATGATTATTTTTATTGTAGAAAATTGATGGTTCATCCTTATCTCCTTCAGTAGTTCGATACCATCATTTTCACCTAAGTGCACATCAAGAATAATAATTGAAGGTGGATCTAAACTTAGTGTTTCATGAATGGATGCATTCGAGAAATTATTCGGGGTGGAGGACTGAAACCCCTCCAACGATAATACTTTGCTCAATAACATCTGCATGGTCGGGTCATCTTCCAGGATGAGAACTTTTTTATGAATCATTCAACCCCCACAAGATGCATCGATCACCATTCGTACGTAAACCTGGACCATGAGTTCTTACCAAGGTTACCCTTTGATCAACTTAATATTGGTCGGCACAGATCCAATCAGGCGCCCCTGGTGAGACTCGAACTCACAACCATCGGATTAGAAGTCCGGTGCTCTGTCCAATTGAGCTACAAGGGCAGTATTCTTCGATTTTACCATTCTGTTGCTGGTTTTTCCTGAATTAGAAAACTAGCTGACTATTTTTAAAGCGATTCGTAATAAATGCATAATCAAAGGATTTATAATCCTATTATAAAAAGGAGTTTATTATGAGTGAGATCGATTGCGAAAAATTAAAACAGGTTCGGGATGATGCTTACACCCAGCTAGTGCTTGTGCAGATAGAAGCCAAAGATCAATCTGCTCGGAAAGGTTTCCTTGGGTTTTTTAATAAACCAAAGAGCCCCGAAGATTCGAAGGATGCTACACTAAGTCCGGAACAACAAGAAATTCAAGCCAGATTGGAAGCTGCCAAGATCAAATATGAGGAAACAAAAAAGAATTACGAGCAGAATTGCAAGGGGTAGCTATCCTATCAGGCTTGATAAGGTCGGATCCCCTTATATACCTGTATACCGCTGAAGGTGAGTAATATCTTGCTCGCTGGTTGCTGAATCAGGATAGATAGTTCGTTGGGGGTAAGGGGTATATTTTCGTTCGCCAGGAAAGTACGAAAAACTGCATCCACAAGGGCAGTGTTAATGGAAACAAAACCCGGTTCCTTTGCGCAGTGAGCAATCAGTGTATGCTGAATACCATCCAATGAGTGGACTTCCCCCGTATCTTTATCCACCCAATCGATTAGTTTTTCAGTATCCGCATTTTGAAACAATTCCTTGTGTACCGGGCAAAGGTAATCGATCAAGAAAACACGCCAATCGTTTTCGTTGGTTTTCCACCAGTCAAAATCTATTTGGAAAGGGGAATCCAAAGTCGGTTTTATAATGCTGAACTTTTTTGGTTCACTCATGCGTAGAATCCCCTGAAGCTTCCGCAAATCTGTAATACAAATTTCCAACTGATTGATATTTGCTGTTTGTGGACAGGGTGTATATAACAAGGTCCGGAGCACATCTACGCACCAAATTCAAGCACGCGTAAAGTTCTTGGGCGTGGATATGTCCTTGAGGATTCAATTTTGCCAGCTCCTGGGACATCAAGTTCAGGGTCGACTCGAAGTTACCCCGCTGTTTTCCGGATTTCCACAATGAATCAACCGCATCCACATCTGGAATGGCTATAGCCATCCTTTCATCGAAAGTAGCGGTCACGATCTGTTTTAGCATGGCAAATACGATCCCACCATCTGCACCTATCAAAGCAGTACGAACCCATTCGCGATTCTGTTTTCGTTTTTCAACCTGAATTCTGATCTCACCTGGGTTTTTCCCGCGGATTAATTTGACGATGCTGCCTGGAATCAAGCCATGCTGGTCGTACCAATCCTTTAAACCGTAAACATATTTCGATGGTCGAACGACCCAACCAGGGAATCTAACATCGGATTCAGCATCAATAAATATAAATTGGATGCGTGGCGCTTCATCAGCAGTAGGAAAGAAAGTTGCGACATTTTCAGAAAGGGGCAATGTTCCAGCTCGCCAGTGCGGAAAGATCAAGCTGATCTCAATTTCTTCCCGCCTCCCATCAATGGTGGTTAATGTAGATAATTCATCTTCAACCTGGTTTTCCAATTCCTGAATCACGGGGAGGTAAAGTTCAGGATCAATACTATGTTTTCCAGGGTTCAGGTAGGGAGACGTATTTTGCACCCACTCAGGCTCCAACCGCCGCAGAAACCAGAGCGTTTCACCTGTAGGACCAACCTCATCAAACCGGGTATCCTCCTGGAGAGCATAGTTCATGGAAAATTCCATCAACCTTTTATTCACATTCGGTGGTATTTCAACCTGCTCGATCAACTTCTGCGTGGGCAATGGCCCGCCATTTACTTCCTCAAGGATCGCTTCAGATAAGTTCAAATGACCTTGATTGATGTCGATCAATAATGATTTTGGGAAATAACATCCAGCGATCCTAACCAGATCAGGGTCAGTTTCGAGGGATTCAGTCAACTTTACGCGAATGACATCTCCATAATCATTAAATATGTCTTTGAAATCGTTTTCATTCTCGATATCAGTGGATATCTCGAAATCATTTAGGGCATGTGATTCTAGTTGGCTGGCGAACTGGCGGATACAATTATTACCAACGTCAACCTGAATAACCGAGAACTCACCGATTTGAGGATTGTAACCAGACCGGGATGATAACACTTTCCCTTTAATCCAATGCATCGCAGGGAAAATCAATAATTGATCGACAGAATATGTATCTTTAGGTTTATAGAGAATCGCTTCTTCGGTTTGTTTTCGAATAAAAGCAAGTTTTTCATTTTTGATACGATTAATAATTAAAGGTTCAAGCAATTGATCAATTGTTTGGGGTTCTTCCAATTCAAGTAAACGATTGAACAGAAACTCCAAATCATCCTTGGCGATCTCATACTTGTTCCAGAAATCTGGCGAAAAGATTTGTTCCAATTCACTCATTGATGATCCAATACTAAAAAAATTATACCTTATTCGAAAGTTTGGTTATGGATACATGTTCTCCAACCAACTTAATGGCTGTACTTGCACTCCATTGACCCAAATCTCCCAATGAAGATGTGGTCCTGTCACCCTGCCAGTTGCTCCTATAGTTCCGATATCCTGGCCTGGCGATACAACATCTCCAATGTTTACTTTTATCTCCGCTTGATGGAAATACGCAGTATAGATACCCCAGCCGTGGTCGATGATCGTTGTATTTCCGCGTACAGTGAGAGGACCCGTGAAAACTACCTTACCAGTCGCAGGAGCGAAAATCGCTAATGATGGTTCGACGCACACTCCATAATCGACACCCTGATGAAAATAAATGTAATCGCTCCCATTGTAGGATCGACGATTCCCGAATCGCGACTTGATACACTCAGGGTTTGCTGTGGGCGGTATCCAGGCTCCCTCCCAATACTTTTCGGGGGTAAAAATCGAGACAATCTCCTTCACCTGATTTTCTTCCGGTTTGGTATTGGCAGGATCAATCGTCTCACTATCAACCGCCAAGGGAGGGTCCTGACCAAATCCTCCAGCCTTGAGCAAAAGACTTTGTTGAAAAGAGATATTTCCACCGGATGAATCCGAAAAAGTTAGTTTAAGCGGTATCAAACCCACGGTCGACATCGCGTGGATTCCTTGAAGAGCAACAAATCTGTTCTCACCGATGGAACTGAAACTTAGGGGATACTCGCCAAGATTTCCCGATAATCCCAAAGGTTCGTTGCTTTCAATAAATATTTCTACTGTTTCTCCCTGAGATATTGGCAGGGGAGCGATGTTGACAGATCGGATTTTTGGAGAAATTGGACTTAATACCTCATCACCATCGGAACTGGTTAAAAAGACCATTTCTCCCGGGTTGTGAATCCATGTGTAAGGATCCCCGTTTTGTATTGTGAGCTTCCAAGGATTTTCATTTTTCTCAACCGCCAGATCGAAGAAAGCGCTACCAGCGGTCATTAATTGGGCGCTATCGAGCTTAACCTTATTATCCTGTTCCAGAAGGATCAAGGAGGATCCCGCAAAGACTTCTGAAGGGGATGTTATCCGGTTAAGTTTATTAAGTAATTCCTGGGGAACCTGGTATCTTTTTGCAAGGCTGCGGATGGTTTCCCCGAAAGGCACCACATCCGTGTTTAGCACACCGGAAACCTCCGGTAAGCTTGGGATTATCAACTGTGTTCCGGTGGAGATCAGGTTGGGATCTACAAGGCTGTTCGATTCGAGTAAATCATTGATTCCAATCCCAAATCGTTCGGCGATTGAGTTCAGTGTATCACCTGGCTGAACTATGTATACAGGGCCTTCTGATTGCGCTTTAATGGTACTGGTAGGTACCACCAAGAAAACCAGCATCAAAATCAGGAGAAGTTTTCTATACATTTTCATCAAACACTACTTGATCTCCAAATTCAAAATCATTCAGCCGGGAAGGATGAATTTCCAATGTGTAACGAGCGGGGAACTTTGAGGCATAATATGGGTGCCACTGGATCGCCAGGCACTTATCTACAACCTTTTTATTATCATTCAACCAGATAACACCCAAATTCATTTTCATAAAGAACATATGAATGCTGGAGGAGATCACACCTTCATTTAAATCAACGAGCATTATTCCCTCATCGTTACCGAGGGTTTTCCTGAACATAAGTCCTCGAAATTTCTGGAAAAAGCTGGAACAAACTTCCAATCTTAGAGGGGTTTTAAAAACCCGGTGTTTATTCGTAATTACAAGGCGATTCACTATTCAACGATCCTGAAATTGGATAACGCATAAGTTTACCACATGATAAAATCCTCCAATGAAAATCATTTCCTGGAACGTGAATGGCTTGCGGGCAATTCTCCGAAAAAATGCGTTAACCAGGTTACTTGATTGGGAGCCTGAAATAATTTGTTTGCAGGAAGTGAAATCCAGACCTGATCAAATTCCTGAAATTGAACGTGAAATACCTGGTTATTTGGCCATTTGGAACTCTGCCGAACGACCCGGATACAGTGGAGTGCTTACGTATATAAAAACCCCACCAATAAATGTCAAGTTAGGATTAGAGCATGAAGAATTCGATCGGGAAGGAAGAGTCATCCGAACGGATATCGACGATATTTCGGTTTTCAACATTTATTTCCCAAACGGGCAGCGAGGGCAGGATAGAGTCGATTTCAAATTGAATTTTTACGACCGGGTTCTTTCAACAGCTATTGACCTTATTAATATGGGTCACCATGTGGTGATTGGTGGTGATTTTAATACTGCTCATGCGGATATCGATCTTGCGAATCCCCGGGAAAACGAAATGACCTCCGGTTTTCTCCCATCTGAGCGGGTGAAGATCGATGAGTATATCTCTGCAGGGTTTGTGGATATTTTTCGGAAAATGAGACCAGAGGATAATCGATATACCTGGTGGACATATCGGTTTGGCGCACGGGCAAGAAACATTGGCTGGAGGATAGATTACTTTATGATCAGCCAGGGATTGAATTCAAGAATCATAGATGTGGATATTCTGGATAGTGTGGAAGGATCAGACCACTGTCCTGTCTTACTAGAAATAAACGATTAATTTGGGAGAATACAAATGGCAAAATTGAGGGTAATGATTGTGGATGACCACGAGGTGGTGAGGATCGGTTTAAAGTCTCTTCTATCTCATTATGACAGATTCGAGGTTGTGGGCGAGGCAGGAAACGCCAAGGAAGCGCTTGAGAAAGCATTGCGTCTTCGCCCGGATATTGTACTTATGGATATTCGTCTTCCGGGTACCTCCGGGATCGAAGCCTGCGAACAAATAATCAATTCTGATGCGAATATCAAGGTCATCATGCTCACATCCTATGCCGAAGATGAAATGCTTTTCTCTGCCATACGTGCTGGCGCATCAGGGTATGTTCTGAAACAGATCGGTTCTGAGGATTTAGTCAAAGCGATAGAATCAGTGGGGAAAGGTGAAGCTTTACTGGACCCTGCCGTCACACAGCGGGTCTTTCAAGAAGTTCGAAGGGCTGTCAAAGAAGAAGAAGCCTCTGCTTTTTCAAGCTTGAGCCAACAAGAGCGGCATGTCCTGCTATTAGTTTCTGAAGGAAAAACAAACCGGGAAATTGCAAAGATACTCTTCCTCGGGGAAGGCACCGTTCGAAACTACGTGAGCAGTATTCTTTCAAAACTAGGTGTTAGTAACCGGGCTGAAGCTGCCGCTTATGCCGTTCAACACAATTTAAGGGAATATACCTAACAGCGATTAGGAGGAACCCCAGAGTTCTTTAAAATACAAAGCATCGTTTTCAAGAATTGGACTTTCGCACAATATCCGACCATTGCATCCATACTTCTTCAATGCCCGGAAAAGCGCTGAAACGTCCAGCCCGGATTCCCTGGCAGCTAGATGGTTCTTTTCTCCTTTCGGTCCATACTGTATCCCGGATAAATGGATATGCATATGGGAAAGTGATTCTGTGCCAAGCGCTTGCTGGTACTCATCCAGGAGAAACTCCCATGATTCTTGGTCATTGGGAACACCTACCCCAGACCTTGCATATAAATGGGCAAAGTCTACACAGGGTAAAACCCCCGAAACAGCCTTGCCCAACGCTAATGTATCATTAAGTGATCCAAGCATCGCCTGCTTACCCATTGTTTCGGGGCGTAGCGTAACCATAATCCTGTGATCCATTAATTCCACTGAAAGATCCTGAAGTCGAGGGATGGCGACCATAAGTACTTCCTCGGGGGGGTGGGAAAAATATGATCCAGGATGAAAAATAATATCCGTAGCGCCAGCGAGGTTTCCATAAAAAGCAGCGTCCCATAATCTCTTCCTGCTTTTCGGCCATTCGGTTTCATCTGCATTCAGGTTTATGAAATATGGTGCATGCACGCTGATCGCTATATTCAATTCATCCGCTATCTTTTTAATCGCCGCGCAGGTCTCCTCGGAAACCCGGACCGATTGAACCCACCCCAATTCCAATGCGTCCAAACCAAGTTCTGCAATCCTGCCAACCGCTCCAACACTTCCGCCTGGTTTGGCTGGAGTGCTTTTTGGTGATCCTACTGTTCCGAATTGCATAATTATTCACCTTTAGTAATCAGAAATATGAACAATAGCCTGGAATTGCGAGAGGATTGAATCCTGACTACGCCACATTTTTATTTTCTCTTCTCGAGTCGCATGGTCATAACCCAGAAGGTGCAGGGTACCATGAATGACAAGCAATCCTAGGATATCTTTTTCCAGATCCCCAAATTCGTCGTGTTGTTTCTTCACCTGATCCATCGAAATCGCTATATCACCAAGATATTTCCTGCCCGTTTCCGGATCCAGATCATTTGCTGGGAAAGCAAGCACGTCGGTGGGGTTGGAAATCTGGCGGTAGGTTTCATTCAAACGCTGTAATTCAATGTCAGAGGTGAATGCTACCGTAAGTTCGAATCGATTTGCATTCATGCCTTCCGCGGCAATCGTAGCCTGGATTACGCGCCTCAGCCAGGGATAATTCCCCCTCAAAGAAAGGCCGCTTTTATTTGCGAACTTAATATTGCTCAAATTTCTCCGCGATAAGTTTGGAATTATTCTCAGGTCGAAATTTATGTCAGCAACTCGCGGACGAGCCGTGATACCTCGCTATTCGGAGCCTTACCTTCCACTTTTGGTAAAACAAGTTTCATCACCTTGCCCATATCGGTAGGTGAGGAGGCTCCAGATTCAATAATTGCGGCTTTAATAATCTCCTTTAACGCATCATCACTCATCTGTTCAGGGAGATACTCTTGCAGAACCATTAATTCGCCGGAAAAATGGGCTTCAAGATCCGGTCGATTTGCCATTTTGGCATCTTCGATGGATTCTTTGTGAGTTTTCACCTCTTTTTGAAGGATGGATATGACAACCGCATCGTCAATTGCGGTGCCTTTATCCACCTCTGCGAGTTTAATCGTTGTCAGAACTACCCGAAGGATATCCCGGCGGGTTGTATCTCCAGATTTCATGGACTGTTTTAAGGATGCTTCAAGAACGTTTTTTAACATAATACCCTCCCGTTCAAGGATTTATCGTGATCGAATCTTCTATTTGTTCAAAAAGATCTTGATTGATACCATTAACCTTAAGTAGGTCTTCGGTCGAGAGGAAAACCCCGAATTTCTCCCTAAAATCTACAATTGCCTGTGCTTTGACCGGCCCAACCCCAGGCAGCTTATCCAGCTCTTCCACACTGGCTGTGTTTATATTGATAAGGTGAGTTTGTTGTTTGGAGGAGGAATTTTCTGAATTTCTCCTTATTGAAGGGATAACGATACGATCTTCATCCTCCAATATCGCAGCCAAGTTGATGGCTTCCTGCTCCGCATTTTCAGTGAAACCTCCAGCAGATTTGATAGCATCGAATACCCGCGAGTTAGGGGTTAGTTGATACAGACCAGGTTCATTAACTTCACCCGTTACGTAAACCATTACCGTTTCGCGCGCTCTTGTGGGAAGGAGAATTGGATCTTGATCGTAGCGGGGAGTAATAACCATCAGGATTACGGCTGAGATCAACAAAACGAGCATCGATCCGATCAGAACGCCTGGCCAGTTTTTCAAAATATTTCACTCACTAAGTTGGAATGGATGGCGATTCGTTCATTTTCATCGATTTGAATGCAGAAAGGGCTACCTCAACCATTTCATCTGTTGGGGTGCGGGTGGTTAATTTTTGAAGGGCGAGATTGGGTGTCGCTAGCCACCTCACGAAAGAATTATCCAGGTGGCTGCTTGTCCACCGGATGTATTCATACGAAAGCATAACGATCGGGAGTAGAAGTAACAGACGGGTGAGAATCATCATCGGCAATGAGAGCTCGCCGATAAAAAAGAAAATAAATAGCGAGACAATCATTACAGTTAGTATAAATGATGTCCCGCATCGGGGATGTTGCATGGAACATTCTTGAACGGATTGGATTTCCAGCGGTCGATTACTTTCAAAGGCATTAATAGTCTTATGCTCCGCTCCGTGGTACATGAAAACACGACGGATATCCTTGGATTGACCAATGACCCATAAATAAAAAATAACCAACCCAATGCGGATTATTCCTTCGATCAAATTGACAAGTGAAGCATCCAGATTAAAAAAGCCTGCCATCCATTTGCCAAGAAGCGCTGGCAAAACAAAAAAGAACACGATTGCCAGAGTAAGTGAAGCTGCAATAGTGCCATATAACCATGGCCCTTCTATCTTTTCATCCTCTTCAGTCTGGTAATTCGCGGAAATTGTAAGATAACGATACCCAAGCACCATGGCATCCCAGAGCAGCAATAACCCCCGGAGAAATGGCCACTGGAAATACGGTCGGGAGTAAACAGTGGATAGCTCCTCAGTTTGAATAACGATCTTTCCGTCTGGTGTTCTGAACGCGGCGGCTAGGGTTTTTTTGCCCCGCATCAAGACACCCTCGATCAAAGCCTGCCCGCCATAATTGGGCATCCGCAATGGTTCAGTTGGCATTAATGAACTTCTCCCAGGTAATTAAAGAATCGAATCAGCGAATCAACCCCTTTATAAAAAGTTTCCAGGTGGAGGCGTTCATTCGGGGAATGAACATTATCATCTGGCAACCCGAACCCTGTAAGGACGGAATCGAAACCCAGGATTTTCTGCATTTCGCCGACAATGGGAACGCTGCCTCCTTCCCGCTTATACGCAGGTTTTGTACCCCAGGTCTCCTCAAGAGCTCGATAAAGCGTATTGGATGCATATGAAAATGGATCCGTTGCGCAGGCTGGACCGGAAGCCATCTGTTCCAGTTCCCAACGAACAGCGCCTGGAGCGTGTTTATTTAGATAAGCTTCCAGTTGACTCTTCACCTCGGAAGCATTCTGGTCGGGAACGAGGCGCATGGATATTTTCGCCATTGCCCAGGCAGGTATGACGGTTTTGGACCCTTTACCTGAAAAACCGGTAAGGATCCCGTTCACATCAAGGGTCGGCCTTGCTCCAACTCTTTCCACAGGCAGATACCCTTTTTCCCCCCAAAGTTCAGGCGCTCCAGTCTGAGCTAGATAGTATTCCTCATCCGTGGGAAGCTTCGTAAATTCATCGTGCTCTTTTGGAGTAATCGCCCGTACCTTGTCGTAAAAACCCGGTAATGTGACCTTGTTATTTTCGTCATGCATACCGGCAATCAATGCACATAATGCGTTGGCAGGATTCAACACAGATCCGCCAAATGTACCGGAATGCAAGTCATGGGAAGGGCCATAAACTCGAAGTTCAAAGTATGCCAATCCCCTCAACCCGTAAACGATATTCGGGCAATTTTCAGAGATCATTCCAGCATCAGGATTCAGAGCAAAATCGCTTTTGAACAATTCCCGATTCTTTTCCAGGAATTTTGCCAGGTTTGGAGAGCCTATCTCTTCCTCACCTTCGAATAGGAATTTAATATTTACAGGCAGGGGACCTGAAGAAAGCAAAGCCTTGATCGCTGAAAGGCAGGCAAGTGATTGACCTTTCATATCGGAAGTTCCCCGGCCGTATAAACAACCATCTCGAATGACTGGCAGGAATGGTTCTGAAATCCATAGGTCCAGTGGCTCAGGAGGCTGAACATCGTAATGGCCGTATACGAGTACGGTTTGAGAGCTTCCATTTTCTGCTTTCATTTCCCCATAAACAACCGGGTGACCCCCTGTAAGCATGATCTGAACATGACGGGTACCCATTTTTTTCAAATAATCCGCGATCCATTCCGCTGCTTTTTGTATCTCACCTGAATGTTCCGCAGAAGTGGAAATGGAAGGAATCATGACCAAGTCCATTAGATCCCGGAGGGTTTCTTCGCGATGCGAATGGGCAAAATTGATTTGACTTTCAATGATTGAATTCATTGGTATCCTCCGGTATGTAATTTTCTTGATTATACCGGATTGCAAATATGGATGATTTTTCTCCAAAATGTGTTTATGTTAGAATCACAGGCATAGGTGCACCGTATGATCATTCGAAATGCAAAAGTTATCACGGGAACTTTCCCAAACGAAATCCTCGATGGTTACACCATTGAAATCGAGAACGATTCCATCAAATCCATTCTTCCAGATGCAGAATATCGATCTATTAGTGAAATTGACGAAATTATCGACGCGCAAGGGCAGTATGTTCTCCCAGGATCGATTTGTGCGCACACTCACTTCTATGGCGCTTATGCGAGAGGGATGGTCATACCTGGTGAACCAGCCAAGGATTTTCCCGAGATTCTGAAAAAACTCTGGTGGCCTTTGGATAAGGCATTGGACGAAAAATCCATTCGGTACTCTGCCCAGGTCTGCCTACTCGACGCGATCAAACATGGTACAACAACGCTTTTTGATCATCATGCTTCTCAAAACCTTATTTCGGGATCTTTGGATATTATCGCTGAGCAAATTACCAAAAGCGGTGTGAGGGCAGCATTGTGCTATGAAGTAACCGATCGGGATGGGCAGCAGAGTACCAGCGATGGAATTGCCGAAAATATTCGCTTTCATGATTCTCTGAAAAACCAGGCAAAACATAACGAGAACCGATTGGCGAGTTTTTTCGGATTACATGCCGGATTGACTCTTTCCGATGACACGCTTAAACGGGTTGTAGATAGGTCACCTGAAGAAATTGGTTTTCACATTCACGTAGCTGAACACAGTTCTGACCAGGATAATTCTCAAAATAAACATGGGTTGCGCGTAGTTAACCGATTGACAAATTTTCATATACTTCGACACAATTCGATCATTGTTCACGGTGTTCACCTGAACGATGAAGAGATCAATTTGCTGGCCGAATCGGGTTGCTGGGTTACCCACCAACCTCGATCTAACATGAACAATGGGGTGGGAATGGCGCGAGTGGAAGAAATGCTCCAGGCAGGTATCCGGGTGTGCCTGGGGAATGACGGTTTTTCCAATCAGATGTGGGAGGAGTGGAAAGCAGCTTACTTGGCTCATAAACTCTCGCATAAAGATCCCCGGCGGATGCCAGCTGATTTGATTTACAGAATGGCAGTTATCAATAATGCAGCACTGGCTACAGAAACCTTCAAAACACCGATTGGTACGATCCGCGCAGGTTCAAAGGCAGATTTAATTTTTGTCGATTTTCATCCGTACACACCATTTTCGGTCGGAAATCTCCCCTGGCAAATCATTTTCGGATTTGATGAAGGAATGATCACTGCCACCATGGTAAATGGCCGCTTTCTAATGCGCAACCGCGATGTCCTGTCCCTGGATGCAGAGAAAATTACCGCTGAAGCGCTTGGTTATGCCCCCAGGGTTTGGTCAAAATTCAATCAGAACATTCAAGGATGAAATAATATGTCAGATTCTCCAAAATACAAAATCGCAATTCTGGGAGGAACCGGTAAAGAAGGTAAAGGTCTGGCTTTTCGATGGGCAATGGCAGGACATGATGTCATTATAGGCTCGCGCCAGTTGGAAAAAGCGCAGACTGCTGTGGAGGATGTCAAAATCCTGCTGCCACTTGGTGTGGGAATCCATGCTGCATTGAATGAAATCGCTGCGCAATCGCAGGAGATCATCGTGCTTACCGTCCCATATGCTGTACACCAAACCATGGTCGAAATGATTAAACCGTATATTTCAGGCAAAATCTTTATTGACGTAACTGTACCCCTTGTTCCGCCCAAAGTGACGAGAGTCCAAATCCCGGCTTCAGGTAGCGCAGCCATGGAAGCTGTTAACATTCTTGGTGATTCCGTTAGGGTGGTTTCCGCATTTCAGAACATTTCCTACGAAAGGCTGCTCAACAACCAGGAAATTGACTGCGACGTACTGGTCACCGGCACAGACAAAGAAACCAGGGATATCGTGATCGGTCTTGTTCAAGATGCTGGAATGAAGGGGTGGGATGCAGGTCCAATTGAAAACTCGATTGTAGCTGAAGGTTTGACCTCCATATTGATCCATTTAAACAAAAAATACGGGGTGGAAGCCTCCGGGATCCGGATCACCGGAATACCCGAATGAAATAGGCGCAGGAATTGAAAAACCTGAATCTGACTGCCCTGGAAGGTTTTCCCTTAATTCAACCTGGAGATGATCTCCCGAGGTTGATATCCACCTCGTTGCATCAGAATGGTATCCAACTAAATTCTGGGGATATTATCGTGATCGCGCAGAAAATTATTTCCAAAGCTGAGGGGTGTTACAGAGATTTATGTGAAGTTCAACCTACTGAGAACGCCTTTAAACTAAGCCACATCACGGGAAAAGACCCGCGTTTTGTCGAACTGGTTTTACAGGAGAGCAAATCAATCCTAAGGGCAAAAACCGGTACACTCATTGTGGAACATCGTATTGGTTTTATCTGCGCGAACGCAGGGATTGACCATTCCAACGTGGATAATCAAGGCAAAATCAACGAGGATCGGGTTTTACTTCTCCCCGAGAATCCTGATAAATCCGCAGCGAGGATCCGCGAACAACTGGAGGGAGAAACTGGGTGTAAGCTCGGAGTATTGATTATTGATTCGCATGGACGATCCTGGAGAATGGGGGTAGTGGGGGTTGCAATTGGTTTCGCCGGCATTCCAGGGCTTGTGGATATGCGCGGACGTAAAGATCTTTTTGGTTTCGAACTCAAAGTAACACAAATCGCTGCTGCGGATGAATTGGCTGCATCGGCTTCCCTTTTGATGGGCCAGGCAGATGAATCCCTGCCAGTTGTTCTGGTAAGAGGATTTCCTTATCCACTCCGGGAATCCTCATTACGGGAATTGATCCGATCATCCGACCAGGATCTTTTCCGATAATATGTTATCCATCTTATCCATTATCGATAGTTCGAAGAACAGCGAAATCCTTAGGATATTGGACTCAGTTCGCCCTTTATTATTGGATCAAACCCCTCTGATATGGAAATATCCTCACATAACATGGCATTCTGCCGAAGATTACCAACTTCCAATTCTTAAAAAGATCTTGCAGGATTTATCCACAAGCTGGGAGAGAACCAAGATCCGGGTAACTGGCATCGGGATGTTTACAGGGAAAACCCGGGTACTTTATTTGCCGGTAATAAAAACCTCATCACTGGTGCAAATGCATAAGCAAGTTTTCAAGGTATCCAAGCCGATCTCAACACAGCCATCCAGGTATTTTCAGCCAGATATCTGGATACCCCATATCACCATTATTTCCAATCCAGATGAGCAGCGGTCAATTCCAGATGCGATTCATGTTCTTTCAGAAATGAAGGTGGATTTCGAAGTTGAAATAAACAATCTGGCACTTGGGAGGTATACCGGTGAAGCTGCCGAGATCCTTTTTGAAATTCCATTTTCCTAATGAACTCATCGCCTCAAATCGTTGTTCTTTCCGGCGGGGTTGGGGGGGCTAAATTTGCCGATGGCCTCTACCGGGTATTGCCTAAAGGGAACCTGACAGTCTGCGTCAATACAGGGGATGATTTTTCAGCTTATGGATTATCAATATCTCCGGATGTGGATACTGTGTGTTACACGCTCGCAGGTATCGCCAACCCTGAAACCGGTTGGGGTCAGGCAGATGAGACTTGGAATACCCTGGAAGCAATCAAAAATCTTGGAGGACCGGTTTGGTTCAAACTTGGGGATAAAGATATAGGTACTCACCTTGAAAGGACCCGGCTGCTTTCCGAAGGATGGACGCTTTCAGAGGTAATATCCCGATTTTGTGATAATTGGGGGATTCAAGCAAAAATCTTGCCGATGACCAATGAACCGGTTTGCACCGTGGTGAAGACCAGTAAAGATAGCCAGATTTCTTTCCAGGAATATTTTGTCGAAAATAAATGCGAGCCTTTGGTGCAAGGATTCATTTTTAAAGGCATTGAATCAGCTCTTCCTTGCCCGGGGTTGATTGAGGCGATCAATAATGCCGATGCAATTTTCATTGGGCCTTCTAATCCTCTTGTGAGTATCGAACCCATTCTCGAAATCCCGGGTGTTCGTAATGAAATCATAAAAAAGGAGAAGGTTATCGCTATATCTCCTATTGTTGGAGGAAAATCCATCAAAGGTCCTCTCGCGAAAATGTACACAGAACTGGGAAAAGTACCGTCATCCATCACCGTGGCAGATGATTACCAGGGACTAATAACTGGATATATCATGGATGTTATTGATGGTGAACTCATAAATAAATTGAGCCAGTGGGATATAATTACAATGTCAACCGACACAGTAATGAAAACCCCGAATGACCGGGTCAAGTTAGCTGAAGTATCAATAGAGTTTTTAGATCGGGAGTTCTCAAGGTAATTCATGGCTCTATGGGTCATTATTCCTGTAAAGTCTATTCACAACGGCAAATCCAGGTTGGCTGGTGTTCTTTCCAGTGGAGATCGCGAGAGTTTGAATATCGCCATGCTCACCAACATCCTTCAAACTTTGAAGGAAATGGAGGGAATTGCAGGAGCGTTGATCATCAGCCACGACAAATCCATCCTTGGATTGGTGGAAACTTTTGGATTCGAATTTCTATTGGAACAAAAACCTTACTCCTTGAATTGTGCGATAAAAATAGCGTGTGGAAAATGTTGTGAGATGGGAGCTTCAGCTGTGTTGATCCTGCCGGCGGATCTTCCATTAATTAACAAGAAGTCTCTTCAAAGCATCCTAGAAAAGAATGCTGATCCGCCAGTAGCGGTGATCACACCAGACCGTCGGAAGGAAGGCACCAACTCTCTTCTCATCAATCCTGTTAATGGATTCGATTTCCAATTTGGTGCAAATTCATTTTTTATCCACCAAAACAATGCTTCCATGATGGATTACCGTGTTGAAATTGTTGTAGATCCCGGGATGGAATTAGATCTTGACATACCGGAGGATTGGGAGCTTTACCAGGATCTGATCCATCAAAACCTTACACAAAATGGAGGATGAACAATGTCCGAAAGAGTCGCTTTATACCTTCAAGATGCGCACGACCTTAGAGATGGTTTGGATTATGTTCGATATGCAGAACAACGTGGATTTGAAGCCGTTTGGCAAGCGGAGAGCCGTCTTGTAAGGGATGCGATCGTACCCATGGCAGCCTATGCTGCAGTAACTGAAAAAATCAAAATCGGTTCAGGTGTCATTAATAACTGGACCAGGAATATAGGTCTGCTTGCCTCGACGTTTCTTACCCTGGATGATCTCGCCCCAAACCGGATCATTTGTGGTATCGGGGCGTGGTGGGATCCGTTAGCAAAAAATGTGGGGATCAATCGAACCAAACCACTTACCGCGATGAAAGAAACCATCACAGTGATGAAACGATTATTGAATATGGAAAGGGTCACTTTCGATGGTGAATTCATCCACGTCAATGGTATTGAGCTGGATGTCGTTCATGGCCGACGCGAACCTCGAAACGTCCCCATCATGATCGGAGCAACTGGCGATCAAATGATGGAAATGACTGGAGAACTCGCTGATGGCGTGGTATTAAATTATTGTGTTCCCCCCGAATATAATATCAAAGCACTGGAGTTGCTGGCAGCCGGAGCGAAAAAAGCAAATCGCAGCTTTGACGCGATTGACCGTCCGCAGTTGGTAGTCTGTTCAGTGGATATGGATCACGACAAAGCCATCGATACAACGCGGGGTTTACTGACTCAATATCTCGCCCAGCAACCACATATCGCCAAAGCCTCCGGGGTTTCTCAGGAAATCGTCACCCAGATCCAATCCATACTTGGATGGCCGGCCACCCATGAGCAAATCCAAAAAGCCAAGCATCTAGTTCCTGAAGAGCTTGTAGTCAGGATTACTGCATCCGGAACACCGGAAGAAGCCCGCCGCAAAGTGAATGAATACCGGAAAAATGGTTGCACATGCCCGATTATGTACCCAGTGGGCGGGGATGTAAAACTATTGCTCGATACATTCGCCCAGAAATGAGAAAACAGGCAAATTCAGAAGATTGTTTCGTATGCGGCCTCAAGAATCCATCTGGCCTTAAATTATCGTTTCATGAACACCCGGATGGCACGGTGCGAACTAATCTGATCATTCATCCGGATTTCCAAGGGTGGCCGGGGATCGCACATGGCGGCATTATTGCTACATTGTTGGATGAAGTAACCGCCAGGGTATACATGAACGATTCCACCGGAAATAAATTAATGCTCACTGGGAAATTGGAAGTCCGGTATAGAAAACCGGTTCCGATCGGTGAATCTATTGAGGTAATAGGCATCCCGATGGGAGAAAACGGAAGGACCGCAACCGCCAGGGGTGAGCTGCGGGATTCCAAAGGCCTTCTGTTGGCTGAAGCAATCACAACGATGGTTCAGGCACCTGAAAATGTTGTCAAGCAGATGGATTTGGGCTCACGGCAATGGGTTCAAGCTCCGGACGAGGATAGAAAATGATCATTGAATATCTGCGACCAGATACGATTGATGAGGCAATTGATCTCCTCAAGCGTCAAAACCCCAAATCGATTCCCCTGGGTGGCGGAACAAGTCTAGCGCAAATAAGATCAACGGATGCTACCGCAGTCATCGATCTTCAAGCCCTTGGGATGCGGGAAATCGAAATAAAAGATGGTTTCCTGGAGATCGGTGCGAATGTAACATTGCAACAACTTCATGATTTTTCACAGGTTCCCCCCGCTATTCAAGCAGCTATTACCAGGCAGGGGAATTTCAATTTACGCCAAATGGCAACTGTTGGGGGGACTGTCGCTTCGGCTGGTGGTGAGTCCCCCTTTAATGCACTTCTTCAGGCTTGCAATGCGGAAATCATTTGGCAACCAGCAATGAAACCGTTTTTTTTCAAAGAATTTAACCGGGATTATCGAAGAAATAATCCAGGATTCATCTCCGGGATTAGAATTCCATTTCCTTCAAGATATGCGCTGGAAAGTGTCAGCCGGACTCCACTCAGTGAATCTATAATTTGCGTCTGTGGAGCAGTTCAACTGGATGGAACCTCCAGAATCGTGATAACTGACGCCTCCAATCCACTTGCCTCGGTTCTATTCGAAGGCCGGTTGGATCCAAGCGAACCCGATTCTCATGTTATCGCGTCAAAATGGGTCGACAAAAATAATTTCCCGGACCAATACCTGGGAGGAATCCTTATAGAATTGCTCGACCGCGTATTCACCGAACTTCGAAAGGAGGTTTAAGATGTCTGCCATTCAACTAAAGATCAACCAGAAAACGATCCAGGTCGAATGCCTGCCAGCGGATACCCTCCTGGACGTTCTGCGCCGAAATGGCTATTTTGGAGTTAAATCAGGCGGATGCAAAAAAGGGGAGTGTGGTGCTTGCACAATCCTCCTTGACGGAAAGCCTGTCAATTCCTGCTGTATGTTGGCTATGCAAGCGCAGGGACACTCCATAGAAACGATCGAAGGTATGGGGGACCACCCGCAGAAAGGGTGGAAGGAAAGCCCGGGTTTGAATGTGATTCAGCAGGCGTTTATTCAAACAGGTGCGATTCAATGCGGGTATTGCACACCTGCGATGGTCCTCGCGATTCGATCTCTCCTAGACGATAATAAAAGGCCAACCGAAGAAGAAGTTCGGAAGTACCTCTCAGGGGTTCTATGTCGCTGTACGGGTTACCAGAAACCAGTTCAGGCGGCTTTGCTAGCCGCCAGCATGATGCGAGGAGAAACAGAACCGGGAGCAACCCTAGCATATCCGATAAATATTATCCCACCGTATGATTGGCGAGAAGGAGATCTGGGAAATAACTTCGTGCCTAACGATCAGCTAACCCGCTTGAAAGTCATGCCGAAAATTCAACTCCCCACTGAAAAACCCATGTATCAACAAGTCGGAAAACCGCAACCCAAAGTGGATGCAATAAAGCTTGCCCAAGGAAAACCGGCATTTACGGCTGATATCGAAATGCGCGGGATGCTATATGCAAAAGTTCTGCATAGTCCTTACGCACACGCCAACATTAAATCCATTCGGACGAATGAGGCCAAATCTCTACCGGGAGTGTCTGCGGTTTTGACCTGGCAGGATATCCCAAGGGTGGTCTATTCCACCGCGGGGCAATCTGATCCCATACCGGGTCCATTGGATACATTCTCCCTCGATAACAAGGTCCGGTTTGTGGGAGACCGGGTTGCATTTGTTGCAGCAGAGACAGAACAGATCGCGGAAAAAGCGCTTGGATTAATCGATGTCGAGTATGAAATCCTCCCGCATATCCTGGATTCACGCGACGCCATGAAACCTGGGGCGGTGATAATTCATGACGAGCCTGAATTGGTTCCATTCGCTGATTCGGACGCAGATCAGAATCTAGCCGCAAAAATTCGCATAGATATCGGAAATCTGGACAAGGGGTTTTCTGAAGCGGATGAGATTTTCGAAGGAGATTACGACGTTTCCAAAGTCCAGCAAGCGCATATCGAGCCTCATGTGGTCGTCACATACTGGGATGAAGATGACCGGTTGGTTATCCGATCGAGTACCCAGGTACCATTCCATATCCGCAGGGTCCTGGCTCCTGTTTTGAACTTGCCGGTTAAACGTATCCGGGTGATCAAACCCCGGATAGGCGGAGGTTTTGGAGGCAAACAGGAAATATTAATGGAGGATGTGGCTGCCCACCTAACAATTGCCACTGGTAGACCGGTTAAATACGAATTCACTAGGTCAGAAGAATTCACCTCATCCCGTTCGCGTCACCCCATGCGCATCCACATGAAAACCGGAGTAAAGAAAGATGGAACCATCACAGCCAACGAAATGACCGTGCTCAGCGACACCGGTGCGTATGGCTGCCATGCGCTCACTGTCACCGGAAATACCGGACATAAATCCATGGCACTTTATGTTGGTGATGGTTCTTATCGACAAACACCAAATATCCGTTTCCATGCCGATGTCGTTTATACAAATACGCCACCCTCAGGTGCTTTTCGAGGTTATGGTGTGCCCCAAGGTTACTGGGCGGTTGAAAGACATATGGAAACAATCGCGAATTCCCTTGGAATGGATCCGGTTGAGTTCCGATTGAAGAACACTTTACGCTCTGGAGAATTGCACCCCTTCAGTACATCATGGAGCGAAGGCCGTGAACCTCGTCCGGAGACAGTTCACACTGTAGGTTTGGAGGATTGTGTCCGAAAAGGGATGGAACAGATCGGCTGGGGACAAAAATTCGGAAATCCTGAATGGCAGGCAGTCCCAGGGAAACCTTGGCTCAGGCGAGGTATCGGGATCGCCACAGTCATGCAGGGAACTGCAATTCCATACCTAGATATGGGTGGCGCGAGCATCAAGATGAACGACGACGGATCCTTTAATTTATTGATCGGAGCAACCGATCTTGGAACAGGCTCCGATACGGTTTTAGGGCAAATGGCTGCTGAGATCCTGGGTGTACCAACCGAAGATATCATCGTTTACTCCTCAGACACGGATTTCACTCCTTTTGATAAAGGCGCTTATGCATCCTCCACAACCTATATTTCCGGTACTGCTGTCTGTAAAGCTGCTGAACTGGTGGCAGAGAAGATAAGAAGCCGGGCTGCCTCTTTGTTGGGAGGGGATGCATCAGAGATCGCCCTAAGAGGAGGAGCAGCAAGCTTACCGGATGGACGTGTGCTTAGTTTTACTGATATTGCCCTGGATTCATTGCATCACAATAACCAGGAACAGATAATGGCGGTAGCCTCGTATATGTCTCCTGTTTCTCCTCCGCCATTTGCCGCACAATTTGCTGAAGTGACCGTTGATACCAAAACCGGGCAACTCCGAGTAGACCGCCTGCTTATGGCAGTGGACTCCGGGATCATCATTAATCCTTTGACCGCCTCAGGGCAGATCGAGGGTGGCATGTCCCAGGCACTCGGTTACGCGGTATGCGAAGAAATGACTTTTGATGAAAAAGGATGTGTTCATCAGAAGGACCTGGATCATTACCATATTTTCAGGGCGGATGAAATGCCAAAGATGGACGTTATCTTTATCGAAACCTTTGAACCCAGCCATCCTTTTGGTGTCAAAGCTGTAGCTGAAATCCCGTTGGATGGGGTCGCCCCAGCTGTTGGTAATGCCGTTTGGAACGCTTGCGGTGCCGAAATTTCCAGTATTCCAATCACACCGGAAAAAATCTGGGGTTCTCTAAATAGGATAAAAAAGTGAGTGACCCGACAACAAACGTTTATGTGACCGGGCATGTAAATCCAGACACAGACTCAATTGCAGCAGCTCTTGGATATGCCTGGCTTTTAAAAGAACGGGATGGATGGCACACCATCGCAGCCAGAGCTGGAGCAGTAAATCCACAAACGGCCTGGGTACTTAAGTACCTGCAGGTTGATCCGCCGGTACTTCTAACAGATGCATCGCCCAGGTTTGAGTCTGTCATGCGTCGCATGGATACGACAACACCAGACAAACCTCTTCGGGAAGCATGGCTTATTGCCAATCGGACAGGTGGAATCGCTCCGGTATTAAATCCAGACCGAAGCCCGTATGGTCTCATCACTGGTAGGAGCCTTTTCGGTTTTCTCAGCCGCCAGGTTGGGCCAAATCCCCAGATGAATGATCTCAAAGTCACTGATATTTTGGATTTGCCTTGTTCTGAAGCTGCTGACCGTAATGTAAGTCAATTTCAGGCATCGACCAGGATTCGGGATGTCATTAATCGTGTCCTTAGGACCGAAGGGGATGAATTCTGGGTGCTTGATGATGACCAAAAATACGCAGGAATCTGCCGTCAAAAGGATCTACTGGAACCTCCGCGCCTGAGAATCGTTCTGGTGGATCACAACGAAGCCCAACAATCGGTAGCATCTTTGGACGAAGCAGAGTTGATCGAGATTTTAGATCACCACCGGCTAGGAAACCCGCCAACCCATACGCCCATCCGCTTTACAGTGGATATCGTGGGTTCAACCAGCACTCTTATCTCTGAACTCACAGAGGAGGCCGGGTTAAGCCTTCCACCGAAGCTCGCTGGTGTATTAATGGCGGGTTTGCTTTCGGATACTCTTATCCTGAGCTCTCCCACAACCACTGCCCGTGATAAAAAAGCCGCTGAACGGCTCGCCCGCTGGGCGTTCATTGCAGGTTCAATTCTCGAAGGAGAAACGATCCAATCTTTCGGGCAAAAAATCCTTTCAGCCAGCGCCGGTTTGGGTTCGAGACCAGCCAGCGAGCTGATCTTCCAGGATATGAAGACTTATTCAAGCGAGAAAACCAGGTTTGCAATTTCGCAGATCGAAGTGAATGATATGTATGAAATTGGAGAAAATGTCCAAGTCCTTGAAGATGCCCTGAAAAGCCTTAAAATCAAAGAAGGTTTAGATTTCGCGATGTTGATGGTCACTGACGTGGTTCAAAGTGCCAGCCGCATTATCCTGATGGATCCACCCGGTGAGCTGGGTGATTTACCCTACAGCCCTTTACCTGATGGAACCTATCTGGCGGAAGGTGTGGTTTCGCGAAAAAAGCAACTCTTACCGGTCGTGCTTGGTTTATTGGAGAATTAAATGTCCATCTTATCAGAAGCAGGCGAACTTGAGAAAAATGGCATCTCAGCTGCCCTTTGCACCATTATCCAGAGTACAGGTTCCACACCCCGGCATACCGGTAGCAAAATGATCGTTTATCCGGATGGCAGGATTTCAGGGTCTGTAGGTGGCGGCTTGATCGAAAACAAGGTGATTGAGGAAGCATTGGACGCCATCCGTGTAGGAAAATCGCGTAAAGCGTCCTATGACCTTGTAGACCCCGCAAGAGGGGATGTTGGTGTGTGCGGAGGTCATGTGGAGGTATATATCGAACCGATCGCACAAAAACCGTTACTGGTGGTTATCGGGGGTGGTCATGTTGGCAAGGCGGTATTGCATCTAGGCAAGTGGTTGGGATTCAGGACAGTGGTCAGCGATGACCGCCCGGAATTTTGTACGCCGGAAACAAACCCGGATGCTGATCAGTTTTTCCCTGTTCCTATGGAGGACCTAGTAAATCATCTGGAGATCAATCGCGATTCTTACCTCGTATTAACAACTCGTGGGTATGATGTGGATATAAAAGGAATACCTGTGTTAATGGAAAAGAAACCTGCATTTCTGGGTGTGATCGGATCAAAAAGAAGATGGATTGTCACTAGGAAAGGTCTCCTGGAAAAAGGACTATCGGCAGAAACTATTGCAGAAATCCGCTCTCCTTTAGGGCTTGAATTGAACGCCGAGATCCCTGAGGAAATCGCCGTCAGCATCATGGCTGAAGTCATCATGGTGCGGAATGAAGGCAGCGGAAAAAGCATGAAATACGATTAAGGCACAACCATGTACCAGAAATATATCAACGCTGCCAATCTTGATGACGCAATAAAGATCCTTGAAAAGGACAAGGGATCTGCCCGAATAATTGCCGGCGCGACAGATCTCATGCTGGAGATGGAACGCGGTACCCGAACTGGTATTGAAACCTTGGTGGATATTTCTCGTGCTTCCAACTGCAATTTTATTACGTTAGGTGAAGATAACACCATCCACATCGGGCCTATGGTTACCCATAACCAGGCAGCAAGTTCAAAATTGATCCGGGAATTTGGTTTCCCGTTATCCCAGGCATGCTGGTCGGTAGGCAGTCCACAAATTCGCAACCGTGGGACCATTGCGGGTAACTTGATCACCGCATCTCCAGCAAACGATACTATTCCCGCGCTGATCGCTCTAAACGCCTCGGTCATACTGGTTTCCAGCCGGGGAAAACGACTTGTCAACTTGCGGGAATTCTACCTTGGAGTGAGAAAAACCGTCCTTGCGGATGATGAGCTCCTTTCTGAGATCATCTTTCCCGCCATGGCAATATCGCAAAAAGGAGTATTCTTCAAATACGCTTTGCGAGAAGCGCAGGCGATATCAGTGGTTAATTTCGCCGCAATCCTGGATGCGAGAGACGGGATTGTCCGATCTGCAAACCTTGCACTAGGTTGTGTTGCGCCAACAATTATTCGGGCAACTTCTGCGGAAAAATACTTAGTCGGGAAACCGCTTGACGGGAAAACGATTGAATCCACAGCGATTTTGGCAGTAGAGGAGACCAAACCAATTACCGATTTACGGGGCTCTGTTAATTACAGGAAGATATCGGTAAAAAATGCAGTCAGGGATGGCTTATTGTTAATCCTCGATGGCCGGGAAAAGGAATCCCTTCCCCAGGAACCGATTTGCCTCCAGGGAAGTAACCCCTTCCAGGTGACACCAATCGAAAGTACCTCTGAGTATTCCATGGAGGATCAGATAAGATCAACAATAAATGGGAGACCATTCTCAGGGCATGCAAAAGGCCACCCCAATCTTCTCCGATTCATAAGGGACGAGGCAGGTTTAACCGGTTCTAAAGAAGGTTGCACGGAGGGAGAATGCGGAGCCTGCACCATCTTCTTAGATGGTGCTGCCGTTATGGGATGCCTTGTGCCTGTGTTCCGGGCTGACCAGGCGAAAGTTGTAACTGTGGAAAAGCTAACTTCTCAAAACGGAAAACCCCACACAGTTCAACAAGCATTCATCGAAGAAGGAGCAGTGCAATGCGGTTATTGCACACCGGGTTTCGTAATGAGCGCGGTAAAACTACTTGAAGAGCGACCCAATCCAACACGTGAAGAGATAAAGCAGTCCTTGACTGGGAACCTATGCCGCTGCACAGGTTATTATCAGATTATTAGTGCTGTCGAAAAGGCAAGCCGGAGGAGAGACTAACATGTCCCATGAGAGCCGATTTTCCAACAAACCAAGAATCAAAAATGAGCAAAAGCAAGCGCATCCCATCTGGAGAGGAGTAGGATTCGGCCTGATGGTGCTGCTACCAATCATTTCATATGCAACCGCATTGATCTTAATCGATATGAATAATATTGAGCGGTGGATCATGATTCCCCGGGATCTTTTGGTACGTAATCAGGATCCCTTATTGCTCATAAAGTTCTTACTCACGATAATATTAATGGCGGGGTTTGCGATTGTGCTCACTTTGATCTTCCAGCTCCTGTACTCAATTTTTGGACCCTCCCGATACGGTCCCACGGATGTCCCTCCTGTGGCAGGCCGTTTCAAGAAGTACAAAAGGTAATCCGGAGAATATAAATGGGCAAATACATTGGCCATTCACTCAATCGGGTGGATGCCCTGGCAAAGGTGACTGGCCAGGCAGCATATCCAGGTGATCTCAAACTCCCCGACCAGGCTTGGATGAAGATCCTTTTTTCGCAGCGAACGCATGCCATAATTCGGGAAATTGATACATCAGCAGCCAGTAATGTACCTGGAGTATTGGCAATTTATACAGCCAAGGATGTGCCGAACAATGAATATGGATTGATCGTTTCGGATCAACCCGTTTTATGCGGTCCCGGTTCCAACAATCCTTATGCTGATCGAGTGCGCTGCCTCGCAGATCAGGTCGCCCTCATAATTGCGGAAACAGAAGAGATCGCTACCCAGGCGAAGGATTTGATCAAGGTGGTTTATGAAGATTTGAAACCGGTGTTCGACCCCCGGGAAGCGATGCGATCGTCAGGTCCACTGCTGCATCCGGAGTATGATTCAAACGTATTCTGCCATTATCGAATACGCAAAGGTGATGTAGAAGAGGCATTTGCCAATGCAGACGTGATCGTTGAATCCGATTACCAAACACCTGCCCAGGAGCATGCCTATCTGCAACCTGAAGCCGGGATCGCCTATTTCGATGATCAAGGCCGAGTGACCGTAAATGTAGCCGGCCAATGGGTCCATGAAGACCAGGAACAGATCGCCCATGCGCTAAATTTACCTATTGGAAAAGTTCGGGTGATTTATCCTGCTATCGGCGGCGCATTTGGAGGCCGCGAGGATATGTCGGTTCAAATCGTTCTCTCTTTGGCTGTCTGGCGATTGCATCAATCCGGGATCAACCGGCCTGTCAAGATTATCTGGTCTCGCGAAGAATCGATTATTGGGCATCATAAGCGCCATCCTTACTTTATTCATGCGAAATGGGGAGCAAAAAAGGACGGCACTATCCTCGCAGCCAAAGTTGAATTGATCGCGGATGGCGGTGGTTATATCTACACTTCCACTAAAGTTCTTGGGAACGCAACTTTGCTCGCGACAGGACCGTATCGAATTCCAAATGTATCTGTCGATTCTTACGCGGTTTATACCAACAACCTTCCGACTGGCGCATTTAGAGGATTCGGTGGTCCCCAGGCATTGTTCGAAGCTGAATCTCAGGTGAACAAATTAGCAGAAAAACTCGGCATGGATCCGGTGCAGCTCCGGTTGAAGAATATCCTTCGTGAAGGTGATCTACTTTCCGTGCAAACCCCCTTGCCAAAAGGTGTAGCGATCGGGGAAGTGCTGGAACGCTGCGCTGAAGAAGCAGGTTGGCAGCACCGGGCAGGCGATTGGCAAAAACCTTTGAAACACGAAGTTGAGGCGAAACCAGAAAGAATCAAAACTGCCTGGGGTATAGCCTGCGGATATAAGAATATTGGTTTTTCCTTTGGCGCACCGGAAAAATGCTCAGCTACGATCGAGTTGCATGGAAAAACTGAGATCGAGCGGGTTGTTCTGCATCATGCCGCAGCAGAAGTGGGGCAGGGGACTCACACGGTGATGATCCAGGCAGCTGCCGAAGTATTGAGTTTCCCCCCAGAGAAAATTGAACTTATTGCGTCAGATACAGCTTTTACGGAGAACTCAGGTTCGGTTTCTGCCTCCCGAATGACCTTTATGGGAGCCAATGCAGTTAAAGGGGCTGCTGAAGCAGCACTTGGCAAATGGCAAGGAGAAGAGAGACCGGCTATCGCGACATATGAATACAGACCACCAGCCACAACCCCATTTGATCCTGAAACCGGGAAAAGTGAGCCTAATTTTGCATATGGATATGTTGCCATCGCAGTTAAAGCAAATATCGATACTGAAACCGGCAAGATAACATTAAAGAGAGTGATCTGTGTGAATGATGTCGGAAAGGCAATCAACCCATTGCAGGTCAAAGGCCAGGTCGAAGGCGCGATCGTTCAAGCTGCAGGATACGCGCTTCAGGAGAATTTCATTCAGGATGCATCCGGGGTAAGAACCAAAACCCTTTCAACATATTTGATTCCCACCATCCTTGATATTCCTGAGGAGATCAAAACGATAATCCTGGAAGTACCGGATAGCAACGGTCCCTGGGGTGCGAAAGGAATGGGAGAGATGCCCTACCTTTGCTTGGTACCAGCGATAACCGATGCAGTCCATTCTGCAACAGGTCATTGGTTCAACGAGTTTCCCCTTGTCCCGGAGACTGTTCTTAAAGGTCTGGGTAAGGTTTAAACCCTAAAATGACAATAAAAATTGTTGTCCTGGGGGGTGGCGACCTCGCAAGTGGGGTGGCCTTGAGATTATTTCGGCTGGGATGCAAACTGATCGTTACTGAATTAGCCCAGCCCCATGCTGTTCGAAGAACAGTCAGTTTTGCGCAAGCAGTCTATGATGGTTCTATCACAATTGAAGGTGTCACCGGTTGCCTTTTCCCGTCACTTGAGAAAATCATTTTTGAGAATTGCGTCCCGGTGCTTGTAGACCCGGAAATGGTGATAATTAATAAATTCCATCCGGATGTTTTGGTGGACGCGAGAATGATCAAACAGGGTATTCCCTCCTGTTATGGGCCTGAATATTTTTCGATCGGCCTCGGACCGGGTTTCTATGCCGGGAATAATTGCCACGCTGTCATCGAAACGCAACGTGGACATTATATGGGGCGGGTGATTTACGATGGGGAAGCTGAACCGGATACTGGCATCCCGGAGCGGGTCGCAAATTTCCAACACGAGCGAGTTTTGCGCTCACCATCCGATGGAATATTCCACACTGATTTGGAAATCGGAAATATTGTTACGGAATCGGATGAGTTAGGTTGGGTAGGTGGTAATGCCATAATTGCTCCTTTTACAGGTCTGATCAGGGGATTGTTACATAATGGCCTCGATGTTAAAGCAGGTATTAAAATTGGTGATATCGATCCAAGAATGGACCCAAAACTCATCCGATTAGTATCCGACAAGGCTTTAGCCGTTGGCGGTGGGGTGGTGGAAGCCATTCTCTCTCAGCCAGCTTATCGTAAAAAGTTATCAGAATAGAGTGTAATGAACCTTCTCCAGGCATTGCGGGCTGAACAGAATTCAGTAATTTCTTTCGTTGGAGCTGGGGGAAAATCAACAGCGGTTTTCCAGCTTTCCCGACAATATTCAGCCCCTGTTTTTGTAACCAGTACCACCCATCTCTCCAAGTCTCAGGCACAACTAGCCGATCGACACATTATCATCACCAACCAACTGATTGACCAGCAATTATTGGATTCGTTCCAGATTGGTGTTATTTTGTTTACCGGTGACCTTAATACGCAAGGAAAATGGGTCGGGTTACAGGATACTATCGTTAACAGGTTGGGGGAGTACACGCATAAGAAAAATCTTCCCCTTTTGATTGAAGCAGACGGATCCAGGCAATTGCCCCTAAAAGCTCCAGCTGAAAACGAACCGGCAATACCCGGGATTTCAACCCATGTGGTTGTCCTGGCAGGTCTATCAGGTTTGGCAAAACCACTAAATGATGAAAACGTTCACCGATCGGAGATCTTTTCTCGAATAACCACCCGAAAAATGAATGATTTGGTCACATTGGAAGATCTTGAAAAAGAATTACTTCATCCTCAAGGAGGTTTAAAGAACATACCGTCGGATGCGAGGAAAACTGTAATCTTGAATCAGATATCAAGTTTGGCGAAAACCATTTCTATTGAAAAAACCACTCAAAGATTATTGTCAATATACGACTGTGTCATTACGGCAAACTTGAAAGAGAAAGAAATTTTGTATTCCCGGGAAAAGGTATCCGGAATTATCCTGGCTGCAGGTGGAGCCGGGCGGTTTGGCTCCCCGAAACAATTGGCAATATGGAATGGTAAAACATTGATTCGCTTGGTTACAGAAACCGCACTAGCATCCAAGATTTCCGAAGTGATTGTTGTTGCCGGCGCGAATGGGGCAGAGGTTATAAACCAGATTACGGATTTGCCTGTGAAAATCGTTATAAACCAGGACTGGAGAAGCGGGCAATCATCGTCGATTAAAGCCGGTTTGGCTGGTGCTTCTCCAAATTCTGGAGCGGCTTTTTTTCTGCTGGCGGATCAACCCCTGGTAACACCAGATCTGATAGACAACTTAATCCGAGTTCATGCCTCTACGAAGTCTCCAGTGATCGCACCGGAATTCGATTCCAGAAGAGGAAACCCGGTTTTATTTGATAAGTTGACATTTCCCGACTTGTGCGGGCTTACAGGTGATATCGGAGGAAGGGCAATCTTCGGGAAGTACCCGCCACTTTCGGTTCCGTGGATCGATGAAAGCATTTTCGTAGACATCGACACACCCAAAGATCTAACCCGTTTGGGGGAAAAATGATGAAAGATAACGCAAGGATCACAGCGATTATTTTGGCAGCTGGTCTTTCCTCTAGAATGGGAAACCCCAAAATGCTACTTGAATGGAAGGGAAAAACTGTATTGGATGCAGTACTCCAGACGGTGACACTAAGCAAGGTCTCAAATACGCTTATGGTTTATGGAGCTTTTTCTAAGGAAATATTAAAGATCGCAGGAAAATATCCTGTTCAGGCTGTTTTTAACCCGGGTTTTTCCAATGGCTCCATGCTTTTATCGCTTCAGACCGGTCTTGTGGCGATCAAAGAGTCCATGGATGGAATAATGATAATCCTGGGCGATCAACCAGTTTTGAAAGCTTTTACCATTGATAAAGTCATTTCGGATTTTCAGCGAACCAGAATGAAAGTGGTTATCCCCAGTTACAACATGCGCAGAGGTCATCCCTGGTTGATCGATCAATCTTTAGCCAAAGAGATCCTAGACTTGGAAGAACCGGGAACATTACGGGATTTCCTGGGAAAGCACCAATCCGATATTTTTTATTCGGAGGTTGATGACCCTAGTATCCTGGCGGATATGGATACACCAGATGATTATCAAAATCTAATAGGGCAATAATCAGTCTCGTCCTTAAGAGGACGTCGGATCCTTTGCTTCCAGCATCCCATCATCCATGGATTTTAGGATCTCCTTGGCTGCTTCCTCATCCGAATCCTTTACCAACACTAGCGTTTCACCCAAAGGGCCAACCGTCAGACCAATCGCAGCCCCTGCGCTTTCCTGAGAAAGCTCTGCCTTGATACCAAAAGATTCCAACAAAATACGGATTGATTCCGCCTCCAGAGGGCTGGTGGTAAGGTAAACAGGTTTATAGTCGTCTGAAAACATTCAAACCTTCCTAAGGATAAGTTTTTCAATAACTTTCATCCCACGCGAATCACTGGGTACCCATACCCGGTTTCTGTAGAGTATATCCCAGGATGGAAAGATTTGCAGCAGCTCATTTCTTGTTAGCAGGTACTCTTCCGGAAACATCTTTGAATCAGCAACTTCTGAAGGAGTCTCGAGAATGAGAACTCCACCCGATTTTAGCGCCTTTCTATACAGCTCAAATAATTTCCGATCCAAATAATAAAAATTAAGGATAGCATCGAAGGTGCTCAACGGGAACATAATCGATTTTGAATCACCGATAAATGACATGATGGAATCGCAGTTTTGTTTGGCAATTTGAACAGCCAACTTGGATATATCCACTCCAACCACCCGGCATCCTCTTTCGCTCAGGAATCTAGCATTCGCACCCAACCCCATAGCCATATCCAGGACAAGGGCTCCAGGCGAAATCAGCGTTTGAAAACGAACCAATAGATCCCGAGGTTCAGACCATTTTCCCAAGCCCCTTTCCCGGTACCTTGCGTTCCATCGTGAAGCATCATTCCCCACCGAGGTTGTTCTCCTTAATAATAAGCCGACCAATCCTTCGCTGGAGTTCCGCCAAAATGGTTCCACGGGATTCCTCTGACATTTTCGCGTGATTGATGTAACCGATCCCAGTCAGGCAATAACGCATTGCAATTTGATAATTCTTGAAAATATGTTCGTAATACTTGGCCAGCTCAACACAGGCCTCCCAATCCCCGACTTCCACGAGCTGGTCAAAAATGGGGATGGCTTTTTCCCATTTGCTAGATTTTTTATACATCATCGCCAGTTTCTTTCGGTTTAAAACCTGATGCGATTCCTGCATGGGCTTCCCTGCCGCACTGGTGTAAAACGATTCAGCCTCCGTAATTCGCCCAAGTGCTTGATGCAATTCACCCGCTGCCATGGTCTCTGATCCGTCAAAACCATCATCTTTATCGCCATAATTAAGAATTTTCGTCATTCTGACCATAACCGCCGCGAGAGATACAATATCCATCGCATTGTGGTAGAAAACCCCCTTCAATGGACGGGCGTCTCCGTTGCGGCAATAATCAATATATATCTCAGGTATCATCCATCCGGGGATTTCTTCGTTGGAGCGTTCCATTTTCAGTATCTCAGTTTCCAAGACACCTAGGTTCCGGTGGGTCAAGCGATATTTCCACAAGCGGCGGGCAAGGGGAAGAAGGTCGATATGACCTATGGATGCAAATGGTGCAGACAATCCATTGAGGATATAACGGGTTTTCAATATTGGGACATCAAAACTTTTCCCGTTGTAAGTGACTATGCCTTTTATGCCATTCAATGCCTCGCTCAAACACGTCAAGAATGCAGCTTCCTCACCAGGATCCTGAAGAAAGAATTGCTGCACAATGAATCCCTCATTCGAATGATAGCCAATCCCAACCAGAAATACATAAGTTCCGGTCCCACCACTGAGGCCGGTTGTCTCTGTATCGAGAAACACCAGGGAATCAGACTGAAGCATTTCCAATTCCTGCGTCCGCCCCCACCGGGCAATCAGGTTGAGGTCAAAGTTCTGATCAAGTTGTATTACCCCCTGATGGTGGTCTCGGGGAAATATTTCTTCATGTAAAAATGAACTACCGTGAACATTTTGGCGAAAATCTCCTGGCAATACATCCTGAATGGGATATTTTTTATCTGAGACAATCGTTGATTTTAGGGAAACACCCGTCTTTACACCTAACGATTTCAACCGGTCCCGAAGCGTTTCTGGCATATTCAATCCAAAAGACAATTCAATAACGAGAGAGTTTCAGTTTTTCCGCCTTCAGCCTGAGGCCCGGAAGCTCCCACACAAGCAGGGCAGCCATCCCTGCAGTTGCAATTCAAGATCAATTCTCTCGCAGCATTCAATAAATTCATGTGGTGCTTATATAGATGTTCCGAAAAACCAATCCCTCCGGGTACCTGGTCGTAAAATATTACCGTAGGCTGGCCATCGGCGAATTTGCATATTGGATCGGCAACCGAGCCGAGGTCGGACTGATCACACATCAGGAATAAGGGTGCCAGGTTTGAAAGCGCGTAACGGCAACCGCCCAAACCACTGCGGATTCGCAAGTTTGATTCCGCCTTTATATGGCAAACGGGACACAGCGTCACCAGGTTTTCGAATAGATTTGCTTCTTCAGGTTGGGTGAATTGTTTAAATGGAATACGGTGATGGACATGGAATTCCTGGGTGGTTTCTACCTTTCCGCATGATTGGCAAATGAATTTGTCTCTCCGGCGAATCGACTGACGGATTCTTTCCCAATCTCTTCCATAGCGGTTAGGTTCGCTGCTCCACATACCCTGGGATTTTAAAAATTCGACGCTGTTTTCATTAAATTGAAACCAATATCCGGTTGTCAGAAGATCCGTGGGAGGGAGGCCAATTAATGGAAATACTCCTTCTACTTCCTGGTTTTCCCATCGAATCTTCTTATAACTCTTTATTTGTTGCATAACATGAATTTCACCAAAAGATTTTTCGCCGCCTTTTATCTCTTCATGATCCAGCAACGATTTGACATTGATCTGAATTTCCTGTTGAGGGAGCGTAAAATAATCGAAATTACCCGGTTTCAGGATTGCTCGACCATTTTCAAGATCGAGCGTCTCCACCCGGTATTGCTGTCCTTCTTGAAGGTAAATTGCATCGGAGTGAACCATCCAGAGGGAGCTGTTGTAATCAACAATTCCAATCGTATCTAATTTTTCGACGTGTGGAACCAGCAAGGATATTTGAGATGGGGAAGCATTCCTTAAGGAAACTTGTGAAGCAGGGTAGGCATCTGCCAACCAAAAGTACCCGTTATCGCGATTCACCAGAAACCCTTCCTCTGCCAAATAATCCAAATATTCTTTTGTTCGATCAGCAGAGAGACCACCGAAGCATTCCCCCTTCTTGAAAGGCATTTCAAAAGCGGCAGCTTTCAGGTGGGCTAGCAGGATCAGGAGATTATCCGGGTCTATCAAGGCTTGTTCCGGGGAGCGTTCAAAGAGGTATTCCGGGTGATTCACAAGGTATTGATCCAGCGGTGAAAAGGTAGCCAGAAAAACTGCCAACGAGTCATCATGGCGCCTCCCAGCCCTACCAGCTTGCTGGCGTACCGAAGCGATCGATCCAGGATAGCCAACCAGAATAATTGCGTCCATCCCTCCAATATCAATCCCCAATTCAAGCGCATTGGTTGAAACCGTCATCAGGATTTCTCCACTGCGAAGGCCAGATTCGATCTCCCTTCGATGTTTGGGTAAATAGCCAGCCCGATATCCTCGTACCTTTTCCCGGTCATTCGGGGGAATGATATCGAGAAAATTCCGCAGGATCACCTCCACTTCCCGTCGGGATCTAGAAAATATAATGGTTTGAATCCGGTTCATGAATAGATCCATTCCAATCCGGTTGCATTCAGTAATTGAACTCCTGCGGATTCCTAAATCTTCGTTGACGATCGGTGGATTGTATAAAACAAAGGTGCGTTTTCCATGCGGGCTGCCATCCTGATTGATTTGGGTGGCAGGTTCTCCGATCAACTTCTCCGCATGTGCTGGTGCGTTTGCTATTGTTGCTGAAGTGAGAATAAATTGAGGTTTTCTTCTATAGAAATTTACAACCCGTTTCATTCTCCGGATGGTATTGGCTACGTGCGACCCGAATACCCCCCGGTATAAATGAATTTCATCCAGAACAATGAAATCCAGTTTGGAGAAGAAATCCTGCCAGAGTGTGTGATGGGGAAGGATCCCCAGGTGGATCATATCCGGATTTGTAACGAGCACTCTTGCCCTGGAGCGGATCCCTGAGCGCAATGTTGCAGGAGTATCACCATCATAGACGGATACCTGGTCTGGTGAGATCATCTTCTGGGTGCGGGGGGAATCACGATTTAGGTCCGCGATAAAACCGCGCATGTTTTGCACTTGATCATTTGCAAGAGCTTTGGTTGGAAAAATATACAACGCTGAAGCACCAGGTAAACGGAGAAATCGATCCAAGATGGCGAGATTGTAACAAAGGGTTTTACCAGATGCGGTTCCTGTGGTGATGACGATGTTTTTACCAGAATCAGCTTGTTGCAGGCTTTCCACTTGATGCAAATAGAGGGAAGTGATCCCTCTGGATTGCAACGTTTTTACAATTTCCGGTGAAATTTCAACCGGAAATGAATAGCAATCACCTTGGTAAGGTTCGAATACCTTAACAGCAGTGATATTCTGCCTTATTGGCTCGGAATTAGGCCACCAATTGAAGAATTCTTCTCGTTCCATGGAAATCTATCAAATATTAGAATATGTTTTCTAAAATGATTGTAATCCCGACCTTCCAAATATGGCAAGTCCGCCAAAGTAGGTCGGGTATAATTTCAAGATCATTACCTGGAGGAAAACGGATGAAAGTTACCATTTTAGGCGCAGCAGGAGTTCGAACACCTGGAATCATAGAATCCTTCCTCCGCCGCCAGAAGAATATTGGCTGCGATGAGCTATGCCTCATGGATATTGATGAAGAGAGGTTGGGATTGATTTCCCAGTTGACCGAGAATTTAGAAAACAAGAACCGGGGCAACCTCAAAATCACACGAACTACGGATGCAAAGCAGGCACTCATTAACGCAGATTTTGTGATCACCACCTTCCGGGTAGGGGGAATCGACAGCCGGGTGATCGACGAGCGGGTCGCACTTCAAAATGGTGTACTGGGTCAGGAAACCACCGGTCCAGGCGGGTTTGCCATGGCCATGCGTACGATCCCTGTGCTGATGGATTACATTCGGAAGATGGAAGATTGCTGCCCGGCTGCATGGCTGCTCAATTTCGCGAATCCTTCCGGAATGCTGGCAGAATCGATTCTGCGGGTGGCAGGCTGGGAACGTGCGGTTGGGATTTGTGATGGACCGTCCTCCATGCGATATGCGGCTGCGAAATTGCTTCATGCCAAGGTGGATGATATTTACCTCGATTATTTTGGCTTGAACCACCTGGGTTGGATTCGTAAGATCCTTTTCAATGGAAAAGATGTGATGCCCCTTTTCCTTGAACAGATGGAAAATGGGAATATCCCGGAAGAGCTGCCTTTCAGTGTTCACACCTTTCGTTCGATAAAAATGATCCCCAACGAATACAATTACTATTTCTACTCCTCGAAAAAATCCGTAAATCTGATCCTTCGGGCAGAAAAGAGCAGGGGAGAGCAAATTGCTGAGATGAACCACCAATTTTTCAATGACCTTCGCAAGAATAAAAATGATGACAGCGCCCTTTCCCGCATTTACCAAGATTACCTGAAAGAACGCTGGGCAACCTACATGAAGACTGAAACCGGAAACCCAACCGAGGAAATGAAAGCTTCAGTCGAAGAAGTTCACACCCAGGCAGAAGAAGGGTATGCAGGAGTGGCGTTGGATCTGATTGAAGGCTTGCTTGGTATCAGAACCCGAATTCTGATCCTGAATGTCTTGAATCATGGCGCAATTGATGGAATGCCAGCGGATGCGTCGGTGGAACTTCCAGTATTTGTCAATTCTGGTCTTATCCGCCCGATGAATGTCGGCTCCATTCCGGATGAATGCCTGGGTTTGATGAAGCAGGTGAAAAGTTATGAACGCTTGACGATTGAAGCTGCTGTTGAAGGCAGCTTAGAGAAGGCATTGCACGCATTGACGATCCACCCCCTGGTAGCGGATGAAGCTCTGGCGGAGAAATTATTATTTGAATACCGTGAAGCCCACGGAGCTAATTTCCCAAGGTTGAACTGATCCAATGACGAAATTCGATATCCTGGTTGTGGGAGATTATTGCCTGGATTATATTATCACCGGATTAACTTCATTGCCGGAATTGGGTAAGGAGATCGTAGGAACCGGATTCATTCAAACACCCGGGGGTGCATGTAACAGCGTTATTGCCATGCACCGTCTAGGATTAAAGGTCGGTTGGTTAACAAATTTTGGCAACGATATGTACAGTCATTTTATTTTGGAAGAACTTCGAAAAGAAGGAATATCTGAAGATTACTTTCGATTTCAGGATCGACCGCACCGAAAAATTACCGTCTCCCTTTCATATCCGCAAGACCGTGCCTTCATAGCCTATTATGATCCTGATCCATTGATCACTTCTGAGATTCGAAACCTCCCAAGTGCTTCCGGAAAAGCACTTTACGCTCCCGGTCTTTACCTGGGAAGGGAGTTCGACTTGCTGCTTCCGCTTATCAAAGCAAAGAAATGGAAGTTGGTCATGGATGGAAACACCAATGCAGCCCATACGCTCAAGGAAAAAAGAGTAGTCAAGGTGCTAAAATCTCTCGATCTTTTTCTGTGTAATGCCCGCGAAGCTCGATTCTTAACTGGAGAAAATGATCTGGATGCAGCACTAATTATTCTTGGTGAACATGTGCCTGAAGTGGTGATAAAGAATGGAGCGAATGGAGCTATTGGATACAAGAATGGGCAAAACTTACACTCAAAGAGTATCAAGATCATCCCGGTAGATACCACTGGTGCGGGGGATTGCTTCAATGCTGGTTATTTGAAGATTTGGTTGACCGGCGGTTCTCAAGCAGAAGCATTGGAGTGGGGGAATATCGTGGGAGGGCTCTCAACTGCTTCTCCGGGTGGTATAGGTCGTACCATTCGATGTGACGATGTAAAAAAATTCATGCGAAAAAAGCGAATAATATGGAAAACCTGATATTGATCCCCATCGCAATTCTGGGAATAATTAATGCTTACCTTACTAATTATTTAAGTGATGTTCTACCTCGCACACGGCGATTTTCAACACCGGTGTGTACGGAATGTGGACAAGAGCGGGATGCTGGTGGATACATACTCTGGAAAAAATGCACAGGGTGCGGAATAACCCCATCGCACCGCTTCAAGGTAGTTATCATCCTGCTCCCCCTGATAACTGTATTGTTATGGATTTTTCCTCCGCACCACCTCAATATTTGGCTTGCATATCTTTGTTTATTATTCCTTGCCACTGTTGCAATCATTGATATTGAGCACCGGGTTATTTTGAATGAAATGTCATTTGCGGGATTTTTATTGGGATTTGTTGTTGGTTACTCTATTAATGGGTTTGCTAAAACCTTGATCGGTGGGGGAGCGGGTTTTTTGATCATGCTTGGCCTTTATTTCCTGGGAGAGCTTTTTGCCAGATACATGGCGAAAAAGAGGGGATTGGATAGCAGCGAAGTCGCTTTGGGTTTTGGTGATGTTAACCTGGGTGGTATCCTCGGGTTGATGCTCGGGTGGCCAGTCATTTTTGCCTGCCTGCTGTTTGCCATATTGATTGGTGGATTTATTAGCGCAGGATTGGTGGTTTGGATGCTCCTAAGAAAGGACTATAAACCCTTCACGGCAATCCCTTATGCACCATTCCTTATCCTATCTGGGTCGATGCTTCTTTACCTACTGAAATAGTGCTTAATTCGCATAGATGTATTTTTAGAATAATTTCTTTCAGAAGTTAAACCTGAGATAGTTTTGTTTAAATTTTTCATTCAGGGATCCGGCGGCTTGATCGTAAGCTGAGGTATTTTTCCACATCATTCGTGGGTTCAATAATTCCGTAGGAACCCCGAATACTTCGCGGGGGATTCTCACTCCGAAAATTGGATCCAAGTAACTTTTCGATAAATTTATTTTCCCTTGGATGGCAGCGCTTATCATTGCTCGGGTGTATTCAAGCTCGATCCGATTCCCAACCCCAAATGGGCCTTTAATCCAGCCTGTGTTGATAAGCCATATTGTGGGTTTAAACTGATCGATTCGCTCTTTAAAAAGATCTGCAAAAACTCTAGGTGGGAGAGTCAGAAATGGTTCAGCAAAACAGGAGGAAAACGTTGCGCAGGGTTCTGACCCCAAGCCCTGTTCCGTTGCAGCGATTTTCGCAGTATAACCGGTGAGCAGGTGATAAACCGCCTGGTCGTAATCCAAATTTGAGATCGGAGGTAAAATCCCAAACGCATCCGCCGTCAAGAAGAAGATATTTTTTGGAGGTGGATAGACCTTACCCAGATCAAGCGGTGAAATTGCGGATAGTGGGTAGGCTGCCCGTGTGTTTTCGGTGATTCCAGCGGAGTCAAAGTCCAGAATATCAGAATCCGGGTCGTAAATGACGTTTTCCAGAACCGATCCCGCGGAATTTGCAGCCTTCCAGATGATAGGTTCACGAGATTCCTTCAATTTTATTGTTTTCGCGTAACATCCACCTTCCAGGTTTATAAGACCTTCCTCACTCCATCCATGTTCATCATCCCCGATCAGATGTCGATCTGGCGAGGAGGAAAGCGTAGTTTTACCTGTTCCGGAAAGGCCAAAAAACAAAGCTGAATCACCCTCTTGACCTAGGTTTGCCGAACAGTGCATGGTTAGCATTTTTCGTTCGGGAAAAATATAATTCATCACTGAAAAAACAGATTTCTTGATCTCGCCGGCATACGCTGTGCCACCGATTAAGATGATCATTCTATCCAGGTTTATGATAATAAATACGCCGGAATTAATTCCGGCGGTCAGGGGGTCAATTTGAAAGCCTGGTGTGTGAATAATGATCAAAGAAGGGAAATTCTGCTTGAGAAGGGTGTTGACCCTCGGTTTAAACAGATTCAAGTTAAAAAGGCTGTGCCAGGCAGTTTCGGTGATCACGGTTATTGGCAGACACATTGATTCCGCGTCGCCGACGCTGAGTTCCTGCAGATATAGTTCCTTATTTTTTAGGTATTCCAACTGATCATGAAGTATTACTTCAAATTGTTCCTCTGTGATTGGTTGATTGACGGATCCCCACCACACCCGGTCTGCTGTCCCTCGGGTCTTGACAACATATTTATCCTTGGGGGTTCTTCCAGTGAATTTTCCCGTTTTAACAACAATGGAATCCGATTTCGTGATGAAACCTTCGTTTCGCTCACGAACCGCTGTGATTAATTCCTCCCTTGTAAGATTTTCATGCAATCGACGATCACTTTTCAAGAATAATTCCGGTGGGAAAAAGCTTGAGCTTTCAGGATCCATTCTATTCTCACTGATTTAAAGTGCCCGTCAGATCTGAAAACCATGCCGAAATTGTTTCCCCGGCTGGTTTGCCATGGATGGATGCGGAGGCATCGAGTAATTCTGCAGGTGGATAAAAACCCCTGGAAACGACCCCTGTCACCCACGATTGATTTGTCAAATATTCTAATGTTCCCGCATAGAGATTCACCTGTTGTTGCAGATCGAGTTGGCCAGGTGTTGAGTTTTGGCCATTTGTCAATTCATCCAGGCAATCGACTCCAGTTTCCGGGCATACCCTTGTTCGTCCAGCAGAGGACTCGATCCACAATCCCACAATGATGGGTTTTCCCAGTGCGGTGAGATTCTGAATATCCTCTTCTGGAAACTGCGCAGACACCAGGTCGGCAATCGATTGCGGTGTACCGATAGGGTCATAATTGGATAAACCGTCCCATAAAAGGTAGACGCCATCCATTTCCTGGATAAACGGGGGTAGGATCTGGTATTGAAAGGGATACCTTTCTGCCCAAAATATTCTTCCGCGAAAATGTGATCGAATATCCCCAATCAACGACTGCCATTGCACGATGGCAAAGTCAGATGCTTCCGCTGTATTTAGGTCTGATACCGCGATCCGGTCGGGCAGTGAGAAGGATGCCCCGTACCCACTAAGGACGAGCGCATCTGCCCCGTTGACCGAAGCCAGGTCAGCGTAAAAGAGAAGAAATGACCGGTAATTCTTGAACCATTCTTCCCATCCAGCTCGCGAGAGCGGAGGATCAGTGCTCATTTGGGAAGAATTGATCTCAATTAAGGAAGGAAAAATGGCCGTGAATAATTGTTTAGACCTTGCAAGCTGGATCTGTTGGGAAGTATCAAGCCAGAGAGGGTTTTTTCCGGGCTCCAATTGGATTGTGGAAGGAATCCCATTGAGATAACTCCATGTGGGTGTGATGAATACCCAATTTGCGTTCAATCCCTGGATCGTTTTATACGCATTCTCGAAACCCGGTTGCCAGCGGGGTTGGTAATTTCGGTCAAATTCCACGCCCTTGATAAAATCCGTTCCCTTTACTGGCACCTGGTCTGGAAGGATTGGCTGCGCTCCCTGGTCATCCATCCAAACCCAAGTTGTGGGCTTTAGCTGAAATGTTTGTGTTGTGCTGGTCGGGGAGAATGCATCGGGCATCCCATCCATAACAGCATCCGTTTCCCCGCACTGATCGTTACGGCAAACCCGGAACATTGTGTTTGGGATCAGGTTTAGGGAGCTGGAAAGTGTATATTTCCACTGGTTATTATCCAGCGGCCAAAGAGGAATCGATCCCATCCAGGTAAATGGATTGAATTGGATGGAAAGGGAATCGCCTTGGGGTGTATCCAGTGGGGCTGTGATTTGGAATTCTACCGGAGCGGTACCTGGTGACGTGAACGTTTTCACTGCTTCGCGAACTGTTGTATCTTCAGAAGGAACCATGAACTCCCTGGTAACGAACTGCCCGTTTTCATCGGTTTCTGCATTCCAAAACCCATCCCCCAAAGAATACTTATACCGAAAATAAGTGCCAACTGGCAATGAAAGGATCGATGTGTAAACATTCTTTTCTGGATCGAACTGGAGCAGGGGAGCGCGGGAAGCGATCGTGCTCATCCCACCCTCCAGATCTGCAAAAGTATTACCCAGTTGGTAAAGCTCCCCGATTAACCGTATTGGAATTCCTGATTCCATACCCGGAGGGGGAGTCACTTCGAATGTGATGATTACATTTCCGTGGTTTTTAAGGTGGATCCGCGCAGGTGTGATAGCATTTTCTGCGATCCGAGCGCCTTGCTCGAAAAATGATTGAGATCCGTCCACGCTAAGCACCGCCAGGTTTTGCATCCCCGTCGGCAAGTTATTGATTGAGAAAAGACCTTCCGAATTGGTAAACACCTGCTCCCCTCCAGCGACGACCATCGCGTTAGGGATTGGAACGTTCTCCTGGTTTGTCACTGTTCCCATAAGGTTTCCCGTTGAACCTGTATAAGGAGTATCTTCCCAGGCCGCAACAGTTTCTTCGAGAATTGCGGGGCCGTTGACCTGATGCAAGCGGTACCGTACCGGTTCATTTTTCTCGTTATATTCCACTTTGGGAATGTAATCCATGCGAATATATCGATATTTTATGATAGATCCATAATTAAAGGGGATCCGACCAAAGTAATGAGTAGCATCAATGGGTATTAACGGATACCGTACAGGATTGAAGGGTAGCCCGGTCACTTCATCCACTACTTCCAACATATATTGAGGTTGTAGCTGAAGGGAAGGGGGTAGGGTGACTTGGAAAACAACCTCTGCCATGGATTTTTCTTCCGAACCATAATCAGCTGTTTCGGTTTGAGAGAATATACATCCAGCAAGAAGGATTAATGCCAGCGGAAAAACCCGGGGTATACCTGTCCTTTTCATGCCATTATTGCTAGTTTGCGGTTCAATTTCGAATATTTATTGGAAAACCTGATGAATTTCGCTTGTGTGTTTTGTCAGACTGCCGAGAACCCCATTCACAAAGCGTGGTGTGCTTTCCGAGCCATACATCTTGGCCAGCTCAACCGCTTCATTGATCGCTACTTTAACGGGTGTACATTCTTCAACCGCAAATTCCCAAAGAGCAATGCGGAGGATATTGCGATCTATTACCGCCACCTGGTCGATCGGCCACTCTGGGGCATGCTTGGCGATGATCTCATCCATTTTTTGGATGCAGGGAATCACTCCGGAAACGATCGTCAGAGTAAATTCCTTGATACTTGATATGATCTCGCTTTCCGTTGATTTCCCCTTTTGGATTTCTTTTTCAAGGAACTCGTGGAACTCTTCACTTTGAAATTCCAGGTCCCAACGATCCTGAATGATCACATCCAATGGATGCTCGGTAACATCATTTTCGTAGAGAACCTGTAGCGCCAGGCAGCGTGATTTCGTCCGTAATTTCATGGTTCGGATTATCAGGAGTTCGAGTAATCAATATCCTCAACATGCACATTTACCCGACCAACCTCCATCCCAACCATCTCATGGATTGCGCGAGTAACCCGGTTTTGGATGCTGTGACAGACATCCCGTATGTTGACATCTCTTTTCAAAACCACGAAGAGATCCATGTAGATGATTTCATCTTCGATGATAAGTTTCACACCATCAGAAGAAAAATGTGTGAAAAGCCGTCCGATTTTTCCCGGCGGGTTGGTGAGGTGGCTCACTCCAATGACATCCAACGTTGTTAATCTTGCGATCGAAATAAGCACCTCAGGAGCGATCGTTGTTTTACCTGTCATTTCAGAAACTGTGGTCATTTGTTTTCTCCCGGAATTTTTTCCCAAAACAAGGTCCCGATTATTATATACCTATTCGAAGTGAGGAATTGTATTTATCGCATATGGCATGATCGCGATCCTGGAATCAGCGTTCAATGTTGGACGGACATATTCCCATGCTATTTCAATGGATTCTGCGGGGTGAATAAAATATTTTCGAACTTCATCTGGGTCAATCCTGGAAACCAGGATTATTTCGATCTTTTTTAACTGTCGAAATAATAAAAATGCTTTATGCGGTCCAACATTGAAACCTTCCGCTTGAAATTTCAGGGGGATATCATCAACCGAGATAACCTCATTCATAAAGCGGGACCATCCCGGGCTGCCGATACCTTCCCTGCATTCAGCTACAAGGATCAACCTGCCTGCGTTTTTCAGTAATCCACAGGCATGTGTGATCGCCTTTTGAGCTTGATATAAGTTGATGTCCTTCGGATATCCACCGCAGGAGGCAATGACCAGGTCATATGGGGATTGAAGCTTGGTCTGACAAATCTTTTTAGATAATTCCATTCCCTGGAGCATCACCTCTTTTGGTTCTCCAAAAAATACCTGGACAATCTCGTGATCAGAATTCAATACTGCATTAAGAGCAAAGTCAACCCCGATGACCTGGCCGATCTCTTCTATATCCTGCCTGAGAGGATTATCGAAATAGCTCGCAATCGTCGACCGCTCATCCAATAGGTGAGAATGGTTTGCCCTTATCGTCTCTCTGGAAGTTAACCCGATGGAGGCTGTCTTTACACCTCCTGAAAAACCGGCGAAGTGGTGTGGCTCAATAACCCCGACCACGATCTTAAGGTCTGCATTCATAAATTGTTTATTAATGCGTATAGGTGTATTTCTGCTCGTTTTTCCGATTGAAATTAGGTCGTCCTGCTTATCACAATCGTGAACGAAGATTTGATACTCCTTGATGATCCAATCCGGGAGGGTGAAGTAGTATTCCTCAGCAGACATGGGAGCATGGGTGCCGGACGCGATGAAAAAGAAAATATCAGATTTCTTAATCCCAAGGGATATTTGCAGATAATTTAATAGCGGTGGCAGCAAAAACTCGTGCGGAACAGGGCGGGTTTTATCGTTGACCGCGATTGCAGCGGTGAGACGTTTATCAAGCTGGAAACCCTTTGTATCTATTTTTCCGAGCGGGGAGGCAATCGCCTTTTGGACGATTTCAATTGGGCTTGCATTTGAACGAATCACGTTCGGGGTGATCTCTTCTGAAAAAAAAGCATCAGGGATCCACAAATTTATTGTTGAATCGCCGTATAGTAGGGAGTATTGTTTCATTTCATTTTTATCCAACCATGCCCGCCAGCGATAATTAGTGGATCCAGCGCCATTTGTTCATCGAAAGCCATTTTTGCCTTCTCCATGTCCCAGGTGTTCGCACCTGTTGAAGGAACCAGTTTCTCTCCATGGACCAGGATTGAATCCCCTGCGAATAGGATTCTATGTTTTAACAGGAAAAAGGAGATATGCCCCGGGGTGTGACCGCTCGTATCCAGCACCCGAAGACCTCCCAGCACAGGCAGCTCCATTTCTGGCTCCAGGTCTCCAATACAGGGCGTTGGATCTGAACGAAACAACGATGACCCGAGGCTGAATATTATCCCTAGACAACCCTTGGCTTGGATTTTTCTTGAAGATACTCCCTTTTTTATCGATCCGCTTTCTATTCTAGATGCTCTTACCCTCACATTCGGATACTTACTGATTATCGCATTCACTCCACCAAAATGATCTCCATCCGCATGGGTGATAAGGATCTGGGTAAGCTTTCCAGGATCCTGGATGTTATTTACAAGAAAGCGGATAATCTTGCCAGCGTCCAACCTCAGGCCTGCATCGATCATCGTGAATCTATCTTCATCCCTGATCATGTATTGGCGGGAGGCGATTCCTTTGATAATTTGAATATTTGGAAATATTTCCATGACCTTATCCTGTGGGGGAATTGTCAAAGTTTTGCCAGATAGCAATTATAAGTTGAATCTGAATTCAATCCAAATGCATTCAAGCCACCATGCGAATTGACTCGCAGGGCAGGAGAGCGTATAATCCATGATTATGGTTTCGATAAGTGCGATTATCATAATCATGAATAATGATATAGAACAAGGATAATGTCATGAAAACCATCAAAGAAGCTGCCGAAGCCTACCTGGATAGCGTCAAGCTTTCCAGATCGATCAATACTGCGCTGGCCTATCGACACGCAATAAATTTTTATATCCGAGTTCTTGAAGTTCACAACATCGATATTCAGATAACCCCGGTTACTCAACTCAATGAAGATTCACTCATCTGGTTCGCCAACGACCTGAAGGTATTCTCAACTGCCACGGAGCGATTATATTTGACGGCCATCTCCGGGTTCTTTGAATTCATCTCTGCTGAAAACCTGGCCGAAATCAATCTCCCCCGTGTGCACATTCTCATCCACCAGCGAGCCCGCCGTCCCGGGCAGCGTCTGCCCCAATTCCCTGAACAGTCCATTGATATCATCTTAATCGCTATGATTAATCTGAGCATTAATCCTTCCCAGGAGGAACAGGACAGAATGATCGATTATCGGGACAGGGCTTTTCTTGTCACCCTGGCTGATACCGGTCTGCGAGTACATGAAGCCTGCAATCTGCACCGCGGGGATATCGATTGGAATGAAGGGCACGCCTTGATCATCGGTAAAGGAAATCGTCAGGATGTGGTTCGGTTTTCACAAAGATCAATCAAGACTCTTCGCGATTATTTATCCGCTAGAAGCAGCCTGGATGGGATTTCAAACCGCCCCCTCCCCTCCCTGCCCCTTTTCGCTCGTCATGATAAGGGCGCAGGAAAAAAGGTGAAGCCTATTACCACTACCACAGGCCGTAACATCGTTACAGCCCGTGTTGAAGAGATCCTTGGTAAAGAAGCCGTTGGAACGATCACCCCCCACTCCTTCCGCCATTATTTCGTAACCAGGGTACTGAAATCCTCCGGTAACCTAAAATTAGCCCAGGAGCTGGCACGACACAAGAATATCGCAGTAACCCAGCGATATGCCCACCTTTCAAATGATGAATTGGACAAAGGCTACTATAAGATCTTCGAAGAGGGAAACACGGATGAGTAATAATAACTATTCCTGCGGTTAGGAAACTCCCGCAGGAATAGTTTAATGTAATAATAAATTCATTTAAGAAGGTTCTTTGAACCTACCAGTGCGGTCAACAGGTCACGTCGTTTCAAAGCGCGTTTTGTATCAATCTCCATCACGCCAGCTTTTTCATCAGCCAATTTCTGAATCGCTTCGATCCAGGTTCCGCTCTCCACATCTTTGTGACGGAAACGCCAGCGTTCAACCCAAATGGGTAATTGTTCAATATTTGTAATTCGTTGATGTTTTATCTCTTTGGAAACCCCATAAGCCACTGTGGAGATGGTGTATTCCTCGGTTTCGGATTTTTTCGGGCAAACCATCATACAGGCACCGCATTTGATGCAATAGTAGTCCGCCAATATAAGGTCGCCACTTTCGTTGATGCTTAAAGCCCTGGTCGGACAAATATCCGCGCAGGCCAAACAACCTTCCACGCATAGTTCCCTTTTCAAACGCACGCTGCCCTGCCATGGCTGGGTAACCTTGAACGCCCCATTGCTGGCTATTTCGCACTGCCGGCAGCGGATACAATTACCATCATCCACCACCAGCGTATCCTGACTGAAATCGAAATTGATCACATTCGTTGGGCAATTGGTGACCACAAAATCCTCGCGGCTCCAATCAAATGCTGTTTTATCAAACACGGTCGATTCGATCGGGATGGCAAAAGCTTCCTTGGCTACAACTGGGTTTTCATGTTTCCCATTGATGATAATTTCAATCGCATTTTTTGGGCACATAAGCTCGCAGATCCCGCAGAAAACACAAGCATCTGGATCGATATCCACCGATGGCCCTTGGATGATCCTTCCATTTTCCAGCATGGCCTCCACGTGGTGGATGGCATCCTTCGGGCAGCACAAAGGTCCGATCTGGCAGCCAATACACTTATCCAGGTCCCATTCCATATGGTAATGGCGGGTAACCATCGGGCGTTCCAATATAATGCTGTGTTCGTTGACGGTTTTTTGGGTCAGTCCTCGTTTGCTCATCCGTTCCTCATCAATCCCTGCGGAGTTCCTGGACCATCTGCTTTTCGTGGTCGTAAATCCGGACGATCATCGGCGAATCCCCCGGTAGTGCGTGTGTAGCGCAGCCAAAACAGGGATCGTATGCCCGGAAAGCCATTTCAATTTTGTTCATGATCTCATCGCTGACTGCTTTGCCCTTATGGATCAAGCCTTGGGCAGCCTTACGGATGGACATATCAATCGCTGCGTAATTATTAGTGGTTCCCACGATCAAATTTACCTTTTTTAACAACCCCCGCTCATCGGTCTGGTAATGATGGGTCAGGGTTCCCCTGGGTGCTTCAATTATCGCGACCCCCTCAGAAGGTATCTCGGTTGGTATGGCGTGCACGTTCGGGTCGAGGATCTTTTCATCCGAAGTCAATTGGATGATCTGTTCCACTGCGAAAAGAAGCTCGATAAGCCGTGCCCAGTGGGTCGCCAAGGTGGCGTGAACTGGTTTACCGCCCAGGGTTGCGTAGAATTTCTCGTATTCCGCCTGGGCAAGAGGAGTTGCCATACCATCCGAAACATTCAAGCGGGCTAACGGTGATGCACGGTAGACCCCGCTTCCTTCTCCGTCAATGAATCCCTTCCAGCCCACTTTTTTCAAATAAGGGAACTTCAGGTATGTCCAGGGCTCGATGTGCTCTGCGACGTTATCCAGGTATTCTTCCGGCGAATACTTGACGAATTCCTTCCCCGAAGGCGTAACGACCCGGACCTTGCCATCGTAGAAATTCACCTTATTGTTTTCATCAACCAAACCCATGTAATAGGTCTGGTGCGCATACATATCGCTGAGGATTAGGTCAACATATTCCTTGTTCTTCAATACCAATGAATCGAAAAGCTCTAAAGTGAATTTGGCCGTTTCCAGGGAGCGTCTTGCCAGATTCAGGATCTTCTGTTGATCCTCAACGGTCATTGGTTTTGTCACTCCTCCGACGATTGCCGCCACCGGATGAATAAACCTACCGCCGATGATGGAGCAAATCTCGTGATTATCCTGCAGGAGCTGGATCGCCCTGCCCCCCACCTCCCTGCCCACCTTTTGGACCACTCCCAGCACATTGCGCTGTTCTTTTGGCGCGCCAGGTCCCACGATAAAATCCGGTCCGCCAAGCACAAAAAAGTGGGTTCCATGATCGCCCACAAAGAAAGCGTCATTCAACACCTCGCGGATCATCCTGCCTGCGAGAGGAACCTCAACTTTATAAACAGCATCTCCTGCTTTGGCAGCAGCGATATGGTGTGCAGTAGGGCACACACCGCAGATCCGCTGCGTGATCTGAGGCATTTCTTCCACCGGCCGGCCTTCGCAGAATTTTTCAAATCCGCGCAGTTCCGGAATGATCATATAGGCATTTTCAAGGCTGCCTTCTTCGTTTAGAAAGAGATCGATCCGGCCGTGTCCTTCCAGCCTAGTAATAGGGTCAATACTGATCTTTTGATTCATCTGTTCACCCTATTTATATTTCAATTCATTGAGGATTGAATCTGCCAAGCCAAATCTGTATGCAGTGCCTACCGGGTCAACAAAACCATCCATGATCTTCTTCAGATCTTCAGGTTTGCTCGTATCAATCAATGCGCCGATCTCGCTGATCAGCTTGGCCCCCTGGTCTGTCACCCCTTCCGGTGGACCGTAACATCCCCGGCATGGAAAATTCGCATTTATACAGGGTAATCCACAACCAGCCTGTGTTGCAGCTCCATAGCACACAACACCCTGGGTTAGAAAACAGGTTTCCTGATCCAATTGAACTTCATGTGGGCGTCTGAATTCTGAAATGCGTTGGCTGCTTTTTCCCTTCTGCCGCACACAGACATCGCAGTTGGATTTGGGGTCAACACCGATCTTTGAGCCCTTTCCCGGGATATTGCCAGAAAGCAGGGCTTGAAACACGTTCCAGACCTGGTCTGCTACAGGCGGGCAGCCTGGCATGTAATAATCCACTTCTACAGTTTGGGCAAGTGTCTTCACTCGATCATAAAGGATAGGGATTTCGATATTCCCTTCTTTCATGTGGGTGGTTGGTTGTGGACGAGTTCCACGGGAATCATCATTCGAAGGGATCTCATCAAAGACCCGGTAAAGCATGCTTTCCTTGTCATACTGGTTGGCTAAGGATGGAATGCCTCCCATGTGGGCACAAGCCCCAAAAGCCACCAGGATTTTTGATTTTCTCCTCAGCAAAGTGGCGATATGTTCATTTTCATCATTACGAATCCCGCCGTTGAAAAAACAAACATCGATTTCCTTATCCTTCATGGCACGGACATCATCGTATTTGAAATCCATCGCGCACGGCCAGAAAACAATATCAACCTTTTCGCTGACGTCGACCAGGCGCATGCCCAACTCAACGATGGTGATCTCGCAACCACCGCAACTGGCTGCCCAATAGAAGGCGAGTTTTGGTCTTTGGCTCATGTTATCTCGCTTTCATCAATTCGAGGGATTCCAGCATGCCATCGATCTCATTTCTTATCCGGCCGCGATCCTGGGTGCCAATCTGAACAAAACGGACCCGCCCTCCCCTTTCGGGATCCATTTGGTCAAACATCTGCCCCAGCAATGAGATTTTGCATGATCCAACATACGTCCCGCGCTTGAAGTGGCATTCCCCCGGGGCGCACCCGCATACCAATACCCCATCAATACCAGAGCGTAACGCAAGCATTGCCATCTGCGGATCGATCCGCCCGGAGCAGGGAATGTGAATCACTCGTACATTCGATGGATAGGATTCCAGGATCCGCAGGTCATCGTCCACCCTCAGGGACCAATCACAAATGAAGATGAGAAGTTTCGGGGATGTTGTCCTGTCTGTTTTGATCTTTATTTGTTTAGCGATATCCGGATTTGCCACACCTTTCCGCGAGATCGCTCCCAGTGGGCAGGCCGCCACGCAGGTACCACAGCGCATGCAGCGGTTCTTATCCACCTGGGAAACACGATCCATCTGGCCGTTGACCTTCTTCTCGACCAACTGGGGGGCTTCGTAAGGGCAGACCATGACGCAAACTCCGCAGCCAGAACAAAGCTTCTCATCAACTTTGACCGTTTCAAGCGGGGATTTATACCCTTCCGCGACCGCAAGCTGCTTTACTGCCCCGATCACTCCGGAGATATGAATCTTCTGCGGGCAGGCTGGGAAGCAAAGATCGCAGGCAGAGCACATCCAAGTAGTTGGATCCGTATAGGATTCTTCGACCCGGTCCAGAAGCACTCGCCGGATCAATCGCCTGGGATTGTAATCAGGCTCCACTTTCTGCTGGATCATACACTTGGAAACACACGTGCCGCAGGAATAGCACATTTCCAGGTGCTCCCCCCCTGGAATGGCGCGAACTTTATCTGCAATTGTTAATGTTGTTGAATGGCTCAATTTGCCACCTCCTCACCGTGCATGGAGGCTACCATTTTCTTGGAAAACTCAATGGCTTCATCAACCCTGGGAGCTTCCTTCATCCTGCGGGCGCGTTGTTCCATCTGCGGGCGTAAAGTCTCGATCTCCTCTTTCAATTTTTCAGGCGGAATCCCATCTACCACTTTCTGCAATTCATTAATCACCCGTGCGTACTTATCGCCTTCCGCCGCAGAGATCCATTCCACCCGGAAGCGTCCCGGAGACATGCCCATCTTATCAAAGGTTTTCATCAATCGTTCCGCACGGGCTGCTCCCACTATCTGCCCGGTGATATAGTGGCAATCCTGGGGATGGCAACCTGAATACAGAACCGCACCTGCACCAAGACGAAAAGCTTCGTAAACGAAATCGGAATCCATTCGTGCCGAGCACATCACCCTCAAGCCGCGCTCATTGGCGGAATACTCGAAATGGCTCGTCCCTGCCAAATCAGCCCCACCATAGGAGCACCAGTGGCAGCGGAATGCCAGGATTTTCTTTTCGGGTTCATTAGCCAGTACAGCCTGTAATTGGACTAACAACTGCGCATCCGTATAGTGAAGCTGGGTAATGGCGTTGTGCGGGCATTCCGCCACGCAGCCACCGCAACCGTGGCATTTGGCAGTCACCACTTCGGCAGCCTTACCAACCTCGTAATTGATCGATCCGTACGGACATGCTTTTGCGCAGAGACCGCATTGTTTTCCCTGCGCGCTGATGCAGCGGTCATCCCAAACAGCAGCAACCGTTGGCTCGATCTCCCATTGATCCGAGTGCAGGATCCGGCCCGCGCGGGAGGCCGCAGCGATCCCCTGCGCCACACTGGAAGGGATATCCTTCAGCCCCTGGCAAGCGCCTGCAAGAAATACACCGTCTGTGGGGGTATCCATTGGCCGCAGTTTGGGGTGATACTCCATGAAGAATCCACCTGGGCTTTGAACGATATTCAACACTGAACTCATGGTCGCCTGGTCTGGCTGGGGAATGCCAGCCTGGTTCAGCATGACCATATCGAATTCCCGTTCGATGACCTTCCCCAGGGATACATCCTCGGAATGCACAAAAAGGTTCTTAGAATCTGGGTCTTCCGTGATCAGGCTCGGCCTGCCCTGGATAAAATGGATGCCCAATTCCCTTGCCCGGTCATAAAACTCTTCATATCCCTTGGAGGGTGTACGGATATCCATGTAATATACAGAAATATCCAGGTCAGGATCCATTTGCTTGAGCAGAACGGCATTTTTGATGGAGTACATGCAGCAGAAATTTGAGCAGTAAGGGTTGTATCGTTTATCCCTGGAACCAACACAGTTGATAAAGGCAAGCTGCTTTGGGTTTTTGAGGTCACTGGGCCGGATCAGATCACCGGCTGTGGGACCGGCAGAATTATTCAGACGTTCCATCTCCATTGATGTGATCACGTTGGGGAACCGCCCATAGCCATATTCACTCATCACGCTGGGATCAAAATGATCATAGCCGGTGGCAACCACGATAGCGCCAGCATCCTCCCAGGTGATCTTATCCTCCATGCTGAAGTCGATTGCATTGAGTTTGCCGCAGGCTTCCACGCATTTGTAGCAGTGAATGCAGGCATCCATATCCACAGTGTATTTGAGCGGTACCGACTGGCTCATGGGTACGTAGATCGCCTTGCGCGGAGCAAGGTTCATTTCAAAATTGTTGGGAACTTCTATTGGACAGACTTTTGAACAATCTCCACAGCCATTACAGCGTGAGGCTATAACCCGCTTGGATTTTTCTCTTAGCTGGACTTTGAAATTTCCGACAAATCCTTCGACCCGTTCAACTTCCGTGTATGCTTTTACTGTGATGTTGGGTTGGCGCGCCGCGTCAACCATTTTGGGTGCGAGAATTCATATACTGCAATCCATAGTTGGAAAGGTCTTGTTCAGTTGTGCCATGACCCCTCCAATCGTTTCCTGCTTCTCTACCAATATCGTTTTTATTCCCTGTTCTGCCAGATCAAGCGCGCAGCTGATCCCGGCTACGCCTGCCCCGATTACAACCGCTTTCTTCGTCACCGGAACGGAGATCATGTCCAGTGGTGTCAAGAAACTAGCCTTGGCGATCGCGGCAGCAGTTAGATCCTTTGCCTTTTTCAAAGCGCCGGCTTTATCATGCCCATGCGCCCAGGTGCACTGCTCGCGGATATTGGCCATCTCCATCAGGAAGGGATTCAACCCGGCTTCCTGAACAGCAGCCCGAAATGTGGGTTCATGCATCCTGACAGAACAAGCAGAAACCACCACCCGATTCAGTTTATATTTCTTGATATCGTCTTTTATCAAGGATTGACCCGAATCTGCGCATGCATAGTGGGTATCGGTGGCCCTGACCACTCCGGGCAGTCCGGCCGCATACGCCGCAACATCCGCCGGAGGAATGACGCCGGCAATGTTCGATCCGCAATGGCATATATAAACGCCAATGCGGAGATCTTCCTTTCCGTCTGTGTTCGTCATGGAGCTCCTGGACAATGTAATAATAGTTGTTGAAATGTAATTATGAACGTGGACCGATCGCAGCTTCGGTTGCCAGGCGTTTTCGGGCTTTCTGCGCCCGTTGATCGGGGTTCACGAGTTCCAATGCGTCCTTCGGGCACCAGAGGACACATTGGGGTCCACCATCCACATCCTCGCACTGGTCGCAGATCTCGGCCAGCTTGGTTTCCGGGTTGATGGATATGGCGCCGAAATCACAAGCCTCGATGCACCATGCGCAGGCATCGCAGTTGTTCACATCCACCTGGATGATCCCTGTCGCTGGATCCTGGATCAGCGCATCCCGCGTGCAGGCTACTACACATGGAGCATCTTCGCAGGTTCGGCAAGCCACTGCGGTGATTAGGATCTCTTCAGCCCTCACCACACGGATTCGGCTGCGATATGTGTTAAATTCACCGGTTTTCGTATACGAACAGATATACTCGCAAAGCTGGCAGCCGATACACTTTTCATAATCACAGGCGATATATTTGAATCGTGAAGTTGTTGTAGTCACTCTACTATCTCCTTTTTACCAGTAAATTAAACACCGATTTGTTCTGCCACGTCCGCCATTCCCAGGTCGATCAACTTTTTCTTGGGAATCAGACCTTCCTTAGTCCAGCCTTTGGCTTTGTAATATTGATCCTTCATCGTTTCAAGCTCTTCCATGCTAACCACATGACCAGCGGAGGCTCCCTTGGTCATGGGATCGTGGTGCCATCGGTAAGGCAGGGCGTCATCCTTTCGTGACCAACCCTCCCTGATGTTGAATGCCTTTTTGATTGTATGAGCACGTTCACCAATCAGGTCGATATCTTCGTACTTAAAATCCCAACCGGTGGTGGCATTGATCAAAGCTGCGATGGAAGGCCAGGCTCCAGACCGGTCCGCTTTGCCAGTGAAGCAGCGGCGGATAAACTTGCATAACGGCAACGTATCGTATACGGCTGCGTACTCTTCTGCTTCGCGGGCGTATTCTCCGTGTTTTTCATCGATCTTGAATCGATCGGTGACTCCGGTAATATCAACATCGTAGGCTGCCGAGCGGTTGTGACAGCCACCGCGGGTGCCTACGGCTGCTCCTACTGCAAATGTCTTTAAACCTCTGGCATCATACCCTGGGCTTTCCAGTCCTTTTGAATTCATCGCCCATTTGTATGTTTCTGTTTTTCTTTCCTTGTCGATCGTAGCTGCGGCGATCCTGGTTCCTTCTGCGAGGAGATTTCCAAGCCCCTCCCGGTCGCGGATCATCTCGAGTAAAGTTACTCCAGCTTCGCCATTCCCGAAATTGGGTTCAAATCCTTCCGGGTACTTTTTACACTTGAAATCTATCTTCTTGAAGATTCCTTTTTCAAATGTCTCCATCACCCAGGAGACCGTCACCCCTCCGCTCATGGAATCCATTCCGGATTCATCGCAGATATCGATCATTTTTATGATGGCCTTCATGTCGCTGATACCACAATTTGAACCTGTCGCGTAAAGCGACTCGTATTCGATTCCGGTGATCGCTCCAGTATATGGACCTTCTCGCACCAGTGACATTTGCTCGCAAGCGATGGGACATTGCGCGCAGGCGACTGTCTTCACCTTGTAGTGCTCCGAAAGCTCCTCCCCGGAGATCTGCTCGGCATACTCAAAGGTTCCTTCCTGGTAATTGCGGGTTGGCAGCAATCCCAGTTTATTCATGTTCAGAACATTAGTCACAGTTCCCAACACGCGATATTTCACCGTATGAGGTCCCTGAGCCTGGTCGCTGATGTCGAAAGACATTTTCATGAGAGTTGCCGGATCGGCTACCTTGATTCCTTTTGTTCCTCTCACGGAAAGAGCCTTTAATTTCTTGGAACCCCAGACCATCCCATGCCCGGTGCGGCCTGCCTGGCGTCCGTCATTGGTAACATTGGCAAACCGGACAAGGTTTTCACCGGCAGGTCCAATGGTGCAGGATCGAACCTGGTCATCCGCCAGTGCTTCGCGGATCGCTTCTTCGGTTTCAAATGTGTTCTTACCCAGAAGCTTGGTGGCATCCCGAAATTCCACGCGGTCATCATCGATGAATATATTCACCCAGGTTTCACTCGCGCCATGCACAACCAACCCGTCCCATTGCGCGCGTTTTAGTGCGATCGAAAACCAGCTCCCTGAAAGGCTGTCACCAATAAATCCGGTCAGGGGTGACTTGGAGGCCATCCCGAATTTACCGCCAACCGGCACAGGCGTGCCAGTGAAAATTCCGTTAGCGATACAAATCGGATTCTCAGGCGAAAGCGGGTCACATCCTGGCTGGATATTCTCCCAGCACAACCTGGTGGCCATTGAGACTCCGCCAATGTAGGTTTTTAACCAATCCTCCCCTTTCTCCTCTATCCAATGTTTTCGGTTGGTAAGATCAATATGTAGGATTCTGCCGCTGTAACCGAACATTTGGTTCTGCCTCCTTGGGTTTCTAACGTTTAAGTCTACCCGCCAGCCAGAACTGACATGAGGATGAGATGCCCGTTCTCCTCTGGCGAATTATCCAATTCTGTAGGTTTGATCATCCTTTTGCCATCCAAATTAAACATACTGGAACCAATAAAAGATTTATTTTCCGGATCGATCAACTGACCATCGAATTGAGGGAATTTTTTCGATAACTCACTGATAATATCCCGGTAACTCCCATTCTCCGGGATGCTAAACTCTGCCTTTGATACCCCCGAAAGGACGCGTGAAACTCCGATAAATTCAACTTCGATATTCATTGCCATGATAATTCTACCAGTTTTCCAATTTCAAAATAACTGTATTAATACCCTCACTTTATAAACACTTGTCATAGTATTTGGGTAATATTTGTGTTAATTGGTAATTTCCCTTAGTTTGAATCTTTTAGAAAATCTGCTATAAATAATCAAAATCTCTCAACACGGGAGGAAACTATGCGGCTATATGTTGAAAACGAGAAGTGTTCGGGTTGCAGAGCCTGTCTGGTTGCATGTTCCATGAACCTGTTTGGTGAAAACAATCCGAAAAAAGCTGGCCTGACTCTAATCCCCCTTTTTCCTGAACCTGGGGTGTATGAAATGAAAGTTTGCACGCAATGTGGTGAATGTGCAATGGTATGCCCTACAGACGCAATTAAGAAAAATCCGGATGGGGTTTATTTCGTGGAATTCACCGAATGCATTTTATGCGAAGCGTGCGTCCCGGTTTGTCCGGAGGGTGTCATGTACCTTGATAATCATTTGGCTCAAACAGCCTGGAAATGCGATCTCTGTGGGGATTGCGTTTCTGTTTGCGGAACAAGCGCTCTTTCAGTTTCTTCTCAATCATCTTTGTAGGGAGAGATCCATGAATGGTTATGGTGGTTCAATTCTTCGAGTAAATCTATCCACAGGCAAGATATATAAATCTCCCACTCCTACAGAACTCGCAAGAGATTTCATAGGAGGGCGTGGATTTGGCGCATATCTACTCTTCACTGAAGTTCCCCGTTACGCTGATCCGCTTGGTCCGGATAATAAACTCATCCTCTCCTCCGGTCCTCTCTCTGGATTGATGGTCCCCGGTGCGGGAAAAATGGATTTCACCACAAAATCACCGCTAACCGGTGGGTATGCCAGCTCCTCCCTTGGAGGCATGCTCACAGCGGAGTTGAAATACGCTGGTATCGATTCTATCATTCTGGAAGGGATAAGCCCTCATCCGGTAAATTTATTGATTGAGGATGATCAGATCATTTTGGTGGATGCCTCGGAATATTGGGGTAAGGGTACCATCTCTGCTGAAAAGGAACTCAAGGAAAAGTACGGAGAAGATTACCAGGTGGCGGTGATCGGCCCTGGAGGGGAAAACCTGGTTCCCTTCGCTTCCATTAACCATGATTACGGCCGCCAGGCGGGTCGCGGTGGTGTTGGCGCTGTGATGGGTTCTAAAAAACTAAAAGCTATTGTCGTACACGGCACCAAAGCCATTCCCATTGCAGATCCAGAAGGTTACCAGAAAGCCGGTTTTGAATTATTTAAGGCATGCAAACAGGCTGAAGGTCTGTTCGCATGGCAGCGATATGGAACAACCATCGTCACCAGTTGGTGCGATGAGGTTGGGGCATTACCAACCCGAAATTTCATCTCCGGACATTTCTCGGAAGGAAAAGAACTCTATGGTCCGGTCATGCGTGAAAAGATTGTTATCACCGATAAAGGTTGCTTTGGATGCCCTTCTCCTTGTGGCAAATACAGCCGATCTAAAAAATATCAATCAAATGTGGAAGGTCCGGAATACGAAACGATCGGTATGCTAGGCTCAAATGTTGGCATTTCCGATATTGAGGATGTGGCTGAGGCAAATCGCCTATGTGATGACCTTGGTATTGACACGATCAGCACCGGAAGCGTGATCGGTTGGGCGATGGAATGCTTTCAAAAAGGTTTACTCACACCTTCGGATTCCGATGGGTTGGTGTTGGATTTTGGTAATACGAAGGCGGTCTTCGATTTGATCCGCAAGATCGCATATAGACAAGGAATGGGTAAGCTGCTCTCTCAAGGAGTTAAGAAAGCTTCCGAGATAATCGGAAAAGGAAGCAATAATTTTGCCATCCATGTCAAAGGTATGGAACAATCTGCTTATGCCACCCATAACGCCACAGCGATGCTCCTGGCTTATATGACCTGCGATGTTGGAGCGCATCATAACCGCTCCTGGGCGATCACTTACGATCTCCAAGTTGGAAGGGACCTCATCGTTCCTGAAAAAGTTGCCAGGATCATCTGGTTGCAAAATTTCCGTCCGATGTTCGATGTTCTCGGATCATGCCGGTTGCAATGGGTGGAACTTTCCATTGAACGTGACCTTTATGTGCCGGCGCTGGAAGCGATCACAGGAACCCGCCGAACCTGGGAGGATCTTGAGAAAGTCGGCGAAAAGATCTGGAATCTCACCCGGTTGTTCTGGATAAGGGAGAATTCAAGCTTTGACCGAACCTGGGACCTGCCCTCCCCCCGTTTCTATACTGAACCCCCCGCGGATGGCCCAACCGCCGGTCAGATTACCAAATTTGAAGATGTGCAGAAGTTGCTGGATATGTATTACGACCAGCGGGGATGGGATTCAAATGGCATCCCGAAAAATGAGACATTGAAGAAACTTGATTTGGAATCGTTCGGAATTGCTTCTTGGAGTTGATCAAATGAATACTGCTGAATTACGTCCCAAGGGGATGTTGAAGCAGTATATTGATGGCATGGATTACGTAGAAGTACCCTCTGGGATCCCTCTCAGAGATGCGATTTCTTCTTGCGGTATCCCACCGGAACTGGTTGCCATGGCTTTTATCAATCAGAAACCGATCAGCAAGGATGAAATTCTCCAACCTGGAGAGATTATCGATCTGGTTGCTGTTATCGGGGGAGGATAAACCTTTTTTCTAAATTTTCCTCATTCTGACTCGAGCATCAATTCTTTGGCTTTCTTGGTTTGTTTCCCCCGCTCCTCAGTATTCAGGACCCGCTTACGAATACGTATCGAATGGGGGGTCACTTCCAATAATTCGTCATCGTTCAGGTATTCGATCGCTTCATCGAGGCTCATCAACCTGGTAGGTACGAGACGAATTTCAATATCCTTGTTGGATGAACGCATATTGGTTAAATGCTTTTTCTTACAAACATTCACCATTAGATCAGTGGGACGGGGTGTTTCCCCCACGACCATACCCTCATAAACCTCAACTCCAGGTCCCACAAAAAGGGTTGCGCGTTCTTCAGCATTTTTTAATCCAAAATTATTCGTCGTGCCAGTTTCCCAAGCAACAACCGAGCTTGTTGTCCGCGAGACGATTTTGCCCGCCATGGGGCCGTAACTATCAAAAATCGAATTCATCACTCCGGTCCCATGCGTCGCGGTGAGAAACTGGTATCTGAAGCCCAAGATTCCCCTGGTGGGAACAAGGTAGCGGATGTGAACGGATCCATCCGGTAAATTGAGCATATCGAGCATTTTTCCGCGTCTTGAACCCAGCATCTCTACAACGGTGCCAACAGTCTCCGCGCTCGTCTCTATCTGTAATTCTTCGTAAGGTTCCAACATCTCCCCGGTCTCACTGGTGTGGAAGATTGCCTCCGGACGGGAAACCTCAAATTCGTATCCTTCTCGTCTCATCGTCTCGATGAGAATCGCCAGGTGAAGTTCTCCCCTCCCCGAAACGATAAAAATATCAGTTCGCTCGGTTTCTTCCACCCGTAGCGCCACGTTGTTCTTTAGCTCGTCAAACAACCTTTCGCGAAGATTGCGGGAAGTCCCCCACTTACCTTCCCGCCCCGTGAAGGGCGAAGTGTTCACACCAAAGGTCATTTTTACGGTTGGTTCTTCTACCGATATGGGGGGCAATGCTACCGGGTTTTCCGGGTCCGCTAGTGTCTCTCCGATCGCAATCCCTTCTAACCCGGCAAGCGCGATTATCTCGCCTGCTTCTGCAGAATCGACCTCAACTTTATCCAAACCTTGGTGGATGTATAAGTATCGGGCTCTTTCTTTAAGTATTTGCCCTTCAACGGTGATTCGGGCAAGATCCTGGCCTGCTACTATCCTTCCGCCAAATATTCTTCCCACCGCTGTTACCCCGCGGTAATCATCATAACCAAGGTTCGTTACCAGCATTTGTAACGGAGATTCTAAGTCCACTTCAGGCGCTGGAATGTTATTAAGGATCGCATCAAACAACGGCTGGAGGTTGGGACCAAGGTCCTGGCTTGTTCCGGCTTGCCCGGTGATCGCATTTGCATAAATGATGGGAAAATCTGCCTGGTGATCGCTTGCGCCAAGCTCGACAAAAAGATCGAAGGTCGAATTTACCGATCGATCAGGCTCTGCATCCTTGCGATCCATTTTGTTGATTACAACAATCGCCTTGTGACCCATGGCAAGGGCTTTCTTGAGCACAAACCTTGTTTGTGCCATTGGGCCTTCTGCTGCGTCGACCAACAGAAGAACACCATCCACCATATTCATCACGCGTTCAACCTCGCCGCCAAAATCAGCGTGGCCAGGGGTATCGACGATATTGATCTTCACCAAATTGCCGTCACGGTCCGGAATGGCGATGGCGATATTCTTCGCCAGGATGGTAATCCCACGCTCTCGTTCCAGATCATTTGAATCCATTACCCGAACAGCAACTTGCTGGTTTTCCCGAAAAACTTTAGCCTGTTTCAACATCCCATCCACCAGGGTGGTTTTTCCATGATCGACATGGGCGATGATGGCAATATTCCTTAGGTCGTTTCTTCTGACTAACATTTCCTGCGCCTTCCTGTGTATTTACAACAATACACGACCCCGGGACTTCAGTCGAGGTCGTCTTCTAATCTTACCAGACACTGATTGACCTGAAAAGGGTCATTTGATGATTCAAAGTATATATAATAAAAGAGATGAATAGACAAAAAACTCTGGCTCTGTCTTTAAGTGGGGGTGGCGCAAGAGGAATCGCCCACATCGGGTTTTTGAAAGTATTATCCGACTCCGGCATTCAATTTGACTTTGTTTGCGGGACAAGTTTTGGCGGTTTCGTTGGAGCTGCGTTGGCAGTCGGCATCACCCCATTGGAGTTGGAAAAAGAAGCATTAAGAATTTCTCGGACTAGTGAATTTATCCGATTGCTGGACCCCAACCCGCTTCGCAGGGGATTCCTGGAAGGAAACCGGGTGAAAAAATATATCGAAAAAATTCTTGGTGGAAATCATGAATTTGAAAAACTTCTATTTCCCCTCCAGATGGTCGCGGTGGATCTGGGTTCGGGTTCTGAAGTTGTATTGGGATCAGGCGACCTCTTGTCTGCAGTTTACGCAACCATTGCCATCCCGGGGATATTCAACCCCGTAGAACGCCAGGGACGATTACTGGTTGATGGAGGTGTGCTCAACAACCTTCCGGTGGATCATGCCCGAGCCACAGGTGCGGATGTGGTTATAGCAGTTAATGTCCAACCACTGGTTGGCACAGAAAATCGTTGGGATTTTTCCCGTTCCTCAAAGCGTTTAATCCCCGATGCATTGATTAGCATGTATCGGGCAGAGGTCATTCAATCCAGTCAGTTGACAAGAATGAAGCTGCGTAACTTCCCACCAGATATTTTGATAGAACCACTAATTCCGGAAGAAATCGATTCACTTTTTGGCTTTAGAGAAGCACGGGTCATTCTCGAAGCAGGTGAAAAAGCAGCAATAAAAGCGATCACAAAGATCAAACATTGCTTAGAGAAATAATATATTACAGAGGGAATATCAATGAGCAAATACATTGGTGCGATAGATCAAGGAACTACTTCCACGCGTTTTTTAGCGTTCGATCATTCAGGCAATATAATCGCTATCGATCAAAAAGAACATAAACAGATATTTCCAAAACCAGGATGGGTGGAGCATGATCCTAATGAGATATATGAAAATACAATAACTGTAATTCGGAACGCACTCCGAAAATCCAACATCTCTATCAATGATATAGCTGCCATTGGAATTACAAACCAGCGGGAGACATCGGTTTTTTGGGATCGATCCACGGGGGAACCTATTGGAAATGCGATCGTTTGGCAGGATACTCGTACCGATAATATCTGCCTAACCCTATCCATTAATGGAGGTTTAGATAGATACCGCGTGCAAACCGGTTTACCCCTCGCAACTTATTTTTCCGGTCCAAAAATCTCTTGGGCAATCCAAAATAATTCACAAATTGAAAAAGCTGCAAAATCAGGGACTCTTGCTTTTGGAAATATGGATTCGTGGTTAATTTGGAAATTAACCGGCGGTAATCACGGCGGGATCCATATGACAGATGTAACGAATGCCTCCCGCACCCTGCTGATGAATCTTGCCACCCTGGATTGGGATGAGGAAATCCTCAGTGATATGGATATTCCAATTTCGATCCTTCCAGAGATTAGATCATCTTCAGAAATGTATGGCTATGCGCATATCGATGGCACTGATATCCCCATCGCCGGTGACCTCGGGGATCAACAGGCAGCTCTTTTCGGACAGGTTTGTTTTTCTCCAGGGGATGCAAAAAATACTTACGGTACCGGATGTTTCATGTTGATGAATACCGGCGAATCCCCCATTCATAGTCGTAATGGTCTGCTTACGACTGTCGGATATAAGTTGGGTGCAAGTCATCCAATATTCTGTCTTGAAGGGTCAATTGCCATCGCAGGCGCTCTTGTGCAGTGGTTGCGGGATAACCTCGGTATCATTGAAAAATCAAACGATATCGAGCCATTGGCTCGGTCCGTTGAAGATAATGGCGGAATTTACTTTGTTCCAGCTTTTTCTGGTCTTTTTGCTCCTTATTGGCGCAGTGATGCCCGTGGCGCGATTGTTGGGATGACCCGATATATCCACCGAGGGCACATCGCGAGGGCTGTCCTGGAAGCCACTTCGTTTCAAACTAAGGAAGTTCTCGATGCCATGAATGCGGATTCCGGTGTGACGCTCACTTCCCTAAAAGTAGATGGCGGAATGGTCATTAACGAATTGCTGATGCAATTCCAATCGGACATTCTAAATGTCCCAGTGGTTCGACCACAAATAATGGAAACAACTGCATTAGGTGCAGCGTATGCAGCTGGGCTGGCGGTTGGATACTGGCGAAATCTGGATCAGTTGAGTAACAATTGGTCTAAATCATCGGAGTGGCGACCGAAAATGGATGAAATCTCCCGCCAGCGGCTTTTTGATGGTTGGAAGAAAGCGGTCTCCCGCACTCTGGATTGGGTTTAATACAAATTTGTTCCGGATGTTATTCTTGACATTATTCCTCCGCGGATATAAAATTCTTTTTCGTGCCGCGGGCACGGATATTTTTTGGCGGTTCTGCCGCATTTCGTAGAGTGAAGGTAACCCATCAGGGTGAGAGGCACTCGAAGGAAGGTAATATGGAAAAAGTTGTTATCAATGCAATCCCCCGGACGATCAGGGGTAAACAAGTTGGGGTTTTACGAAGAGAAGGTAAACTCCCAGCTGTAATGTATGGACATCATTTTGAGTCCACACCAATTACCTTGGAGCTCAGAGAAGCATCCAAAATCCTCAGCTCGGTAACTTCCAGCAGCATTATCACGATTGCGCTGGAAGGTAAAGAGTACGCTACGCTGGTTCGCGAAAAACAGAAGGATTATCTCCGTAATTCTCTAAAACATGTCGATTTTCAGGTGGTTTCACTCACCGAAAAAATCCGCACCAAAGTTGCCATCGAGCTCGTTGGTATAGCTCCCGCAGTTAAAGATTTCAACGGTGTGCTTGTAACCGGATTGAACGAGATCGAGGTTGAATCGCTACCCCAGGATTTGCCCGATCGAATCGTTGTGGACATGGCTGGCCTCTCCAAAATAGGAGATGCATATTATGTGAAGGATATTGTCCTATCTGAAAAGGTGGCCATTCTCCAGGATGGACAGGAATTGATCGTTCACGTAACCCACCCGGCAGTGGACGAGGTAGTTGTTGAGGAAGCTGTTGCAGGACTTGAAGAACCAGAAGTGATCGAGAAGGGTAAAAAGGAAGAGGAATTACCCGAAGAATAATAGGGATCTCATTCGGATCGAATTCGAGCTGTCATTAATCGTGGCAGCTCATTTTTTTTATGAATTAAAGGGTCAAGGTAATTTGCTTATTACCTGAAGTTAGTAATATCAAGATTGATAACGATTAGTTTCTTCCCGTTGGATCTCAATCAAAAAGTAGGTCTAATACTCGGGTTAATATTCTTGCTGTAATTCCCCACACGAGTTCCCCCTCATATTCTTGGTAAAAAATAACTTTTTCGATTGAATTATTTGAACGCATGTAATCCCGTTCTTCGTAATTCCTTTTGTCTGCCAACCAATTCAAAGGTATCGAAAAAACCTTATCCACTTCTTCCACAGCGATTTTTATCTTGTGGGGATATTCAAGTAATCCGACTACTGGAGTAATCAGATAATTGCTGATGGAAGCAAATGGATTCATCCGACCCAGAATTTTTATTAGTTCGGGTGATATGCCGATCTCTTCTTCAGTTTCTCTCAATGCGGTAGCTTCCAGATCTTTATCCAACCATTCAAAAGATCCCCCCGGGAAGGAAACCTGTCCTTTGTGATCCTGTACGGTTTGGCTTCGGCGCGTAAATAAAACGTTCCACGATTCATTCCTGAGGAATAAAGGAATCAGCACCGCAGCCTTTATGCGGTGATCATCCTTGATCTCAGCCATCTCTTCAACCTTGGAAAGTTTTTGAATAATATCCTGTTCTGTTAATGTGTTCATCGATTTGGATACACCATTTGCATTTATTCCCCCACTTCTCCTTCCTCGCTTTCACCAGGCTCATCATTTACATCCTCGGAGGATTCATCAGAATCATCAATCGGAGCAAGGAAAGGTCGGGCAAAGATAAGAAAACCGGTGTGAGCCACCATTCTATCTACAGGCCTGAACCGTTCCGGTTCAGGTTTGTAATACCTGATAAAAATCTCAACAACTTCAATAAATGAAAAATAATGGTGGCGAAGTTCGGGTAATAATCGGATTACTTGGTTCATGGTGGGAAGAATGGTCCCAAAGAATCCTCCAGGTTTTAGGGCAGATTTTACTTGATCAAGATAATCGTAAGGGTTGGGAACGTCCAGAAAAAGAGCGTCGACCCCGGTTTCATCAAAACCGTCCGATATATTTCGGATTTTAAAAGTGACTCTTTCAGCCAGGCCGAACCTTTCGAGGTTCTTTATTGCCGTATTCTGTTGATCTTCCCGGTAATCATAAGAAAATATCTGCCCAGTACTTCCCACAGAATACGCAAACGCAGTGGTCAATCCCCCAGATCCAGTCCCAGCCTCAATAATCCTCGCGCCAGGCCCCACCCCAAGTGTGATCATAATGAACCCGATATCTTTCGGGTACATTATTTGTGTGGATCGGGGAATACCACGAATAAGGTCGGCTAGGGATGGTTGGAGCAAATAAAATGGATTCCCTTTATGGCTGGAAGTTTTCGTTCCCCATGGCTTCCCGATTAAATCATTATGTTTGATAACTCCCCGGTGCGTGTGCAGTACAGCGTCTTTTTGAAGTTGAATGATAATGTGTTTGTAACCAACTCCCACCAACTCCACCAGGTCACCTTCACTTGCCTCAGTGTTCGAGTTTTGCCATTTCATTCTGGTTTGCCTGGCTTTAATTTTTCGATAAAAAAGTTGGTGATGGCCTCATAGCAGCGAACCCGGTTTTGAAACTTAAGGATGTCATGTCCTTCATCTTCGAAAAGTAAGATCCTAACATCCTTGCCTTGTGCTTTAAGGCTTTCCACCAGATCGATCGATTCTTGGGCCACAACTCTGGGATCATGCCTACCTTGAATCACCAACATCGGGCACGTCATGTTTCCAAGGTGAGTTTTCGGAGACCGGTCGATCAAGAATTCTTTATCCAAAACTGGATCACCCAGAATATCTTTCATTACTGGTTTCCATGATTCCGGGATCCTTTCCAAAAATGTGAAAAGGTCATACGGGCCGAACATATCAACGGCTGCTTTCCATAAATTCGGGTGTCTTCCTGCGAGGGTGAGGGTCATGTAACCACCATAAGACCTTCCAACAACACACGCTCGCTTTACGTCTATCCTTGAATCTTTTGAAAGCACTTTCATAGCATGTATATGGTCCAGTCTGTCATTTCCACCCCAATCGAGATCCACCATTTTTGAATATTTGAGACCATATCCGGTACTGCCTCTCACATTGGGGACAAAAACCGCGAAACCACTTAGGGTTAAATACTGGATCAACGGCATGGAAAACCAGGCAAAATCTGGTCTTTCCTGCCCCTGTGGTCCACCATGGATGTAATAGACCAACGGACGAGCACCTTTAAATTCCAAGTCGGGAGCAGGCCGGTAGAGGCGGGCAGAAACGCGCAAGTTATCGTACGATTCAAAAGTGGCATCCTCACCAGCTGAAAGATGCTCCTCTGGTATTCCTAAAACTTGTTCATTGGTTTTACGTGATAATCCATCGCCATCTTTTCTATCAAGTACGTAAATTTGGGTTGGTTTTTTTGCTGAAGAGAAACTGAGAACCACCCGATCCTTCGATTCATCGTAAGAAAATGACTCCAACATGCCATCATTTAGTGGTTTTTTTCCGCAAATTATTTTTTCAACATTGAGGGAGTTAGATTGTTCCTCCCATTTCGCCTGGTAAAGCCATGAAGCTCCATCAATGTTGAAGCGAAGGAAAAAGCGATTATTGGAAAGACTGGAGATGCTTTCCAATTCGCCGAAACCTGTATGTTTTAATCCTTTGATCTTTACTTCTTTGATCGGTTTTCTTGTTTTCAACTTTAAGTACCCGATGCTATAGGTATCGGAGAAAACAGCAGAGGCGATCAATAACCCTCTTTCATCCTTGGTGAATGCCACGCTGTTGATCGAAGTCAATTCAACTCTCTTACCTGGTACCCGGTCATCGAAAGGAGTACCCAATATAGTTTCCGCGACTTTTTCGTCAGGTCTACAAATACGAAGAACCGTATCTCCCATGCTAAAGGCTTCAACTATCGCAACCTTGTCATGGTTTTCAGTATGGCATACGGGTGCAACAAAGCCGCTCGATCGTAAAAGTGGTACAACGCTGTTTTTTTCCAAATCTACCTGGTATGCGGTGGTCTCCGGTTTATCCTGAGACTCGTTACCGAAGTAAAGGATGTTTTTTTTGCGGTCGACCGCTGTCAAATGACAACGGTAATCCTTAAACCTGCTATTCATTATAGGTTCAGGGAACCCACCTGACATGGGAATCAAAGCAGGTTGGTATTTTTCATCTCCGTCCTGGTCAAGCATTACCAGTATCTTCCTAATTTTTGGTAGAACAACGAACGGATATCCATCGATTAAGTGAGGGTTGTGCATCGCTATATCAGGTGGGATCAATGGTTGGGGTACGCCACCGCCAATTTTCATTCGGAAAAGGCTGATATGCCCGCTGAGGTTGGATTGAAAATAGATCCATTTTCCTTCCAACTGGGGTTGCAAGAATAATCGAGCGGAAAGGATTGACTCAATTTTGACCATGTTCTCTCCCTATTTTTTTTCTGAATTTATCAAACTGAGCCAGTAACCTAGCCCAAGGAATAAAAAGCTGAATATACTTGCCATCGCCAGGTGAAGTGGGCCCACACTTAGAAAAGTCCAGTCCATTTTTTCAGCAATATATTGCCCCAACCAGAAACCGATCCAACTGAATGTGAGATAAAAGACAAAACGCCCCAAGTTTCCCCCCCTCCACAAGTGAAATGCAGCACCGTATAAGGTCGCAAAAAAACATCCGAAAAGAAAAGAAGGTAAAGTCATTTTTTATCCTCATGCAATATTTGTAATAAATCCGCTACCGAGTACATACTCTCCTTGATAGAAAACCGCCAATTGCCCGGGAGTTATATTGTAAATTGGCTCACAGGATTCAACAAAAGCCTGTTCCTTTTCCTCTTCCAGTTTAATTTTTGATGGATAACTTCTAGACCTGTACCGAACCATTATTTCTGCGTTTAATTCATTTTCTTTCATGGGATTGATCCAATTTATATCCCGAACCGTGAACCTGGTTCTCTCCAACCCCTCGATCTCGGAAACAATAAGTTGGTTTTTTTGAAGATCTTTTTTTAAGACGTAGAATGGCTTATCACCCGCAATCCGGATCCCTTTTCTTTGACCAATAGTGTAGTTGGCCAATCCCTCATGCTTTCCGATTGGTTTTCCTGCCGAGTTCACGATCTCCCCGGGTTGAAATCGATCCGGAATATGTTTTTTTAGGAATCCTGATACGCCGACCCCTGAAAAACATAAGTCCTGGCTATCGGATTTTTGACTAACAGGGAGGTCCAGGCTGGCTGCTTTCATTCTCGTTTCAGTTTTGTCCCAATCGCCAAGCGGCAATAGGGTTTGGGAAAGATCGTTTTGCGTCAGTCGGGAAAGGACATAGGATTGATCTTTTCGCGCGTCTGATCCCTTCATCAAATTGAAGGTTTTCTCCTTATTACTAATGCGTGCGTAATGCCCGGTAGCAAAATACTCCAAACCCATGTTTTCTGCTCTTTTTTTGAGGAATCCCCACCTGATCCACTTATTGCAAACCACGCATGGATTGGGAGTCTCCCCTTCCCTGTAACTCTCTAGGAAGTAATTGACAACGGTTTTTCGGAATTCCTCCCTGGCATCAATCACAAAAAATGGGATACCCAGTTTTCTGGCAACTTTCCTGGCAAGACTAATGGAATCCGGAGAACAACAACGGTTATCATCTTCGGATTCTTCATCAACCCAAAGCCGGAGCATCAATCCTGTAACTTCATACCCCTGTTCCAACAACAAAGCTGCCGCAACAGCACTGTCCACCCCCCCGCTCAATCCAACCGCCACCGTTCCCAACCCCGAGGACATTGCTGTTGCCCTATTGCCTCAAGGAATGAATCAAACCGGGAAGTATATCCAATAATTTCTGAATTTCTACCAAGGTAGTATTTCTTCCCAGGGTAATCCGCAGAGATCCGGAAGCCCAATCCGAAGTTAATCCGAGGTTGATCAATACCTCCGATGGTTTGGGGTCTCCCACCTTGCAAGCTGACCCGGAAGAACACGCAAATCCGTGCTGATCCAACACCATAAGGAGTGCATTACCGTCGATATTTTTGAATACAAAGCTTGCGTGATTCGGCAAGCGTTCTTTAGGGTGGCCAGTCAATTTTGAATCGGGAATAGCGGTGATAACCCCTTCAATTAAATAATCTCTGAGCGTTGTGACCTTATTGATATTTTCGGCGAGATTCTTGTTCGTCTGTCTTAGTGCTTCTGCGAGTCCAACTATATACGGAATGTTGTGGGTGCCAGCTCGCAAAGCCCGTTCCTGTTTCCCTCCAGTTTGCAAGGGTAGTAAAGCCAAACCTTCACGAATGAATAACGCTCCCACTCCTTTGGGACCATAGAATTTATGCGCTCCGATTGAAAGCAGATCGATTCCTGATCGTTTTATGTTCAAGGGTATATGCGCAGCAGCCTGGACTGCGTCAGTATGGAAAGGTATTTCCACTTCGCGGCAAATTTCTGATATTTCCACGACCGGATTCATGGTGCCTATCTCGTTATTTGCATAAATAATTGACACAACCGCTGTACTCTTATTTATCAGCCGTTTTAGTTCTCTGGGGATTACCTTTCCAAATTCATCCACCGGGATAAATTCAACACTAAAACCAAAATCATCCCTCAACTGGCGAGCTGTTTCATGCACGGCAGGGTGCTCAACCGGGCTGATCAAGATCCGATTCGCTCCGGTCATCTTGCGGCGCATGAAAGCAACTCCCCGAATAGCGAGGTTATCCGATTCTGAACCTCCACTTGTGAAAATAATCTCATCTGGATCACAATAAAGCGATGCCGCTACGGATTCCCGGGCGTCTTCAAGCGCGTATTCTGCTTTTTGACCCCATGTATGGATTGATGAGGAATTTCCAAATTCCTCCGAGAAATAGGGTGTCATTTTTTGCAGAACGATCGGGTCAAGCGGTGTCGTCGCCGCGTAGTCTAGATAAATTCGGTCCATTTTTTCTTCTTTCTGCAGAAATGCATTATAACGGAAGCGTGACTCATTCGTTCGGCGGGTTGTCCCTTGTTATAATTATGCCGATCCGATAAGTTGGTTGGAGGATATTATGACAGATTCGATTAAATTCGGAACAGACGGCTGGAGAGGTGTCATTGCGGAGGACTACACCTTTGCTAATGTCCGCAGGGCTACCCAGGGATTCGCCTCCTATATGTTGGAAAAAGGAAAAGGCGGTCATTGGTTCATTGTTGGCTATGATAAACGCTTCGATTCCGAATTTTTCGCCCAGGCTTCTGCGGAAGTGCTAGCAGGTAATGGTCTGAAGGTCTATCTCACATGTGAAGCCACCCCAACCCCGGTAATTGCATATGCGGTAATCGATAAAAAAGCTTCCGGGGCGATAAATATCACCGCCTCCCACAACCCTCCTACCGATAATGGTTTCAAGGTTCGCGATGAAAATGGCGGAGCCATTGCCCCGGATGGATTGGCCCGTATCGAGAGTCTCATCCCGGATGAAATGAAAGGTGTAAAAAGTATTGCGCTTGGTGAAGCCCAGGAAAAAGGTTTGATCGTTAATTTCGATCCAGCCCCTGCATATATTGAACATCTCAATCACCTGATCGACCTCGAACCCATTCGATCAGCAGATTTAAAAGTTCTGGTGGATTGTATGTGGGGAAATGGCGCGGGTTGGTTCTCCAAACTACTCGCTGGAGGAAAGATCCATGTCAGGGAAATTCATAACGAACGGAATCCAATTTTCCCCGAAATGAAACGACCTGAACCCATTCCTCCTAATATCAACGTGGGTCTGGCAAAAACGCTTGAAACCAATTCAGATGTTTTGCTTATTACAGATGGCGATGCAGACCGGGTGGGAGTTGGTGATGAGAACGGGGAATTCGTCAATCAATTACGGGTTTATGCGTTGCTTGCCTATTATTTCCTGGAAGTCCGCGGGGAGCGTGGGCCGATTGTAAAAACCCTTTCTTCCACCAGTATGCTCGACAAACTGGGAAAGTTGTACGACGTTCCCGTATATGAAACCGGGGTGGGGTTTAAATATGTCGCCCCGAAGATGTTGGAAACAAACGCGATGCTCGGGGGTGAGGAATCCGGTGGGTACGCTTTTCGGGGGAATGTTCCGGAGAGGGATGGAATTCTTGCAGGCCTTTACATCCTGGACATGATGATTAAATTGAAGCAAAAACCTTCCGGGTTGATCGATATTCTCTTTTCCAGGATCGGACCGCACTACTACGACCGCGTAGACCGGTCTTTTTCCGGAGACCGAACAGACCGGGAAAATTTAATCTTGAGTGCAAAACCGGAATTCATTGGCGGATTGCGGTGCACTGGACTGAATACTACAGATGGGTTCAAATTCATCCTCGAAGATGGGGGATGGTGTTTGATTCGGTTTTCCGGCACAGAACCTATCATGCGGGTTTACTGCGAGACCACCCATGGCGATAAGGTCAAGGATATCCTGAAGGATGGATTGCAGATAGCAGGTTTAAGCTAATTGCTCGTCGACACCCATTGTCATCTCAACTTGGATGTGTTCAGCGAAGATCTCGATGAGGTTATTTCTCGTTCCATTGAATCAGGAATCGGAAAAATCATCATCCCGGGTGTGGATCTGGAAAGCAGCCAAAAAGCCATTGATATAAGTCAGAAATACCCATCTTGCTTCGCGGCAATCGGTATCCACCCAAATTACGCGACGAATGCCAGCCTAAATGCAGTCGATGAAATCGCCTCCCTGGTGAATGAGAATAAAGTTGTGGCTATTGGAGAGATCGGTCTCGATCTTTTCCGTGATTTCGCTCCTTTGCCATTGCAGGTTGAACTCTTAAACCAACAGTTGAAAATCTCCAAAACTTTCTCACTCCCAGTAATCCTTCACAGCCGATCTGCCATCAGTGAATTGGCAACAATTCTTTCAAATTGGAATAGGTCGTTGGTTGAAGAAAATAACCAAATTGCTGAAAATCCCGGGATCATGCATGCTTTTGAGGGAACACTGGAAGAAGCTCAGCTATTTCGTGATTTCGGCTTTTTCATCGGTATCGGCGGTGCAATTACATACTCACCATCCAGAGTAGATCCTGGTATTGTTGCAACATTACCTGTAACTTCTTTCGTTTTCGAGACGGATGCGCCATACTTATCACCAATGCCCTGGCGAGGGAAACGAAATGAACCATCATTATTAATATCAACCATTGAATTCGTTGCCAATAAAATGGGTATAGAATTCTCAGAATTATGTAAAATTAGCACTGAATCAGCAAAAATGATTTTTCAATTGGAGTGATTTTGAGTAACTTGAATGAAATTTTAGAACCGATCCAGAATGATTTAGCTGATGTCGAAGCGATCATGCATACTTCAGTACAAAGCCAAAACCCGGACCTCTCTGCCGCACTGGAGCGGATATTGGCTGCTGGTGGGAAAAGGATCCGTCCGGCTATTTCCCTGCTCACTGCCCAGATCCTTGAAGGACCGAAGGAAAAGATACATTTTCTTGCAGCTTCGGTCGAAGTCTTGCATTCAGCCACACTGGTACATGATGACCTAATTGATAATTCGTTGATCCGCAGAGGGATGCAAACCCTTAATGCAAAATGGTCTCCGGGCGCCACGGTACTTACGGGAGATTACCTGTTTTCCTGTTCTGCCCGCCTGGCTGCAGAGACGGAATCCACAAAAGTAGTTCGTCGATTTGCAGAAACACTTTCCATCATTGTTAATGGTGAGATCACCCAATTATTCAGCGGTCCATGTCGTCTCGATAGGGAAGCCTATTACCAGCGCATTTATGCCAAAACAGCTTCCTTGTTTGAAACCTGCTCCTATTGTTCTGCTCTTCTATGCACGGAAGATAGCAATATCCATGCGGTTTTTCGGACGTTTGGTAGAGAAGTTGGCATGGCATTCCAGATAGTGGATGATATTCTCGATTATACCGGTGACCAGGTTACTCTTGGGAAACCAATTGGCAGCGACCTCCAACAGGGTCTATTAACTTTACCGCTTCAAATTTACGCAGAGCGTTATCCTGAAAAGCCGTTTGTCCGGGAGATCCTTTCCGGAAATTGCCTAGATGATCGGGATTCCATCCAGACACTAATTTCTGATCTCACCGAAACAGAAGCAATCCAGGAATCGTTTCAAATTGCCAGGGAATTCTCAAATCGTGGCATCCAGGCGATCGAAGGGTTTCCCCATTCAGATGCGTATGATTCCTTGATAAAAATCGCTCGTTTTATTGTCGACCGGGATATGTAAGTTTTTAAAAAGAAAAAGCCGTTTTCACGGCTGCTGAATGCGCTGGGTGGGAGTTGAACCCACACGCCTTGCGGCACATGGCCCTCAACCATGCCTGTCTGCCAATTCCAGCACCAGCGCACAAATGCTTCGATATTATAACTTGCTTGAAGTATGTGTCAAGAAACTGATATTTGGAGGAAAAAATGGCGATCGTCTTGGATGGAATGGGCAGCGACAAGTATCCAGATCCAGAGATTGAAGCTGCAGTCAAGTCATCAATAAAACTCAACGAGGAGATCATCCTGGTTGGCGATGAGTACATCCTTTCCCCGAAGTTGAAAGAACAAAACCAGAGCCAGGCGAAAGTAAGGATCGTTCATGCTCCTGAAATCCTTAATATGGATGAGCACGCCGTTGAAGCTGCCCGGCAAAAGCCTCAAAATTCCATGGCAATCGGAATGAATTTGGTCAAGAATGGTGAAGCTCGCGCTTTTGTTACCGCCGGAAATACCGGGGCGGCATATTTCACGGCTGTGACAACGCTTCGGCGGATCAAAGGTGTTTCCCGACCTGCACTCTCAGTGGTATTACCAGTAAAGAATGGAAAAGCACTTTTCATGGATACAGGCGCAAATGCGGATTGCCGTCCGGAATTCCTGCTGGAGTTTGCCATCATGGGTTCCATTTACGCAGAGAAATTGTTAAATTGCCCCAAACCGCGGGTGGGGATCCTGGCAAATGGTGAAGAAGCCGGCAAGGGTAATGAACTGGTAAAAGCAGCTTATCCATTGCTTCAAAATTCTGGGTTGAACTTTATAGGTAATGTTGAACCGAAGGATTTTTATTCTGGAGCCGTGGATGTTTTGGTTACAGATGGTTTCACCGGGAATGTTTTCATCAAATCCAGCGAAGCCGTCGCCAAGGTAATCACGGATAACCTCAGGGAACAAATTTCCGCTTCATTCACCCGGAAGATCGGATACCTGCTGGTAAAACCTGCATTTGTAGCTTTGAAGAAGATGCTCGATCCTGGCGAGATCGGTGCAGCATTATTATTAGGAGTGGATGGTTATGTCTTCATCGGGCATGGTCGATCAGATGAAAGAGCCATTTGTAATGGGCTTGCGCTTGCTCAGCGTGCAGTAGATTCAAATATCCTCGAATCCATCCGGTCAGAAATCCAGGAAAAGATTAGTACCCATTAGGGTTGGATATTTTTATGAAAATTTACTCCAATGACAAATTAATTAAGCGTAATAAATTTCTCAGTCGATTAACCTTAATTCTCGGGCTTGGGTTTATGGGATTCGCATTTTTTACTTTGCTCAATGCTGAAGCCAATTCGCCTCTTTTTCTTCCATCATTAATCTCCGGGGCAATAGGGATTATCCTCGCAACGATTAATATCCCATTATCTGCCAGGTTTGGAGTATCCCCCAGGCCGGATGAATTAATAAATGCTGCCCTTAAAGGTCTGGATAACTCTTACGCCATTTTCCATTACACTACTGCCATACCCCACCTTCTTACAGGACCAACTGGCATTTGGTTGATCAATACTTATATGGTGCAGGGAAGGGTAATTTACAACGTTGAAAGAAAGAAATGGAAGCTTTATAAATCCGGTGGTTTCTTTTCAAAATTGTTTGGAACGGAGAATATTGGAAATCCCACGCTTGAGGCAGAAGCAACCATTCATGATTTTAAGAAATTATTGAATTCGATTGGGGAGATTCCTTCCCTTCCTGAATCAATTCCATTGGCGCTTTTTATCAGTAATCACATTACTATTGAGGCTGATGATGCTCCCCTGCCTGCAGTTAGCCTCGAAAAACTTAAATCTTACGTTCGAAAAATTCCAGATCTACCAGAAACCCAAAAAGCAGCGATTAAAGATCTGACAGGGAAACTAAATTAGTTTTTTCTTTCTACTCTTTTTCTTTGTGTTTGGCTGGATAGATTTTGATTTGTAGTCACTTTTTTCTTCCCTGTTGTACCTTCTTTTTGAACGCTTGATCTTAGTTTTCCTATCTCATCCTCACTCAGGTTTCTCCAGCTTCCAGGTTTTAGATTACCAAGTTCCAGCGTCGCCAACCTGATGCGGATAATTCTTTTTACTGGAAGACCCAGTGTTTTCCCCACTTCTTTTATTTGTCTTTTTCGGCCTTCGCGCATTATGATCTTTAACCAGGTCGTGTTCTCTTTTTGCCTTTGCACGTAGACTCTTGCTGGAAGTGTCTTGCCGCCATCGACAAGCACAATTCCTCTACGCCAGGCAGCCAATTGCTTCTCATCTGGTTTTCCAACAACTAGGACTTGGTATTCCTTTTCATGGCCATAGCGAGGGTGAGTTAAACGGTTGGCAAGATCACCGTCATCCGTCATTAACACCAACCCCTCAGCATCTATATCCAGCCTTCCAACTGGGTACAGATGCCCCTGAACTGGTATGAGGTCCCTTACAGAAGGGCGTGGATCTGCTGGATCAGTGTCTGAGCGAACTCCGGCTGTTTTATTAAAAATAATAAAGGTTTTATTGCGCCGTTCTATGGAAAGTGGTTTACCATCCACTTTTACCAGGTCTGTTTCTATATCCGCCTTAGTCCCCAGTGTGGCTGTTATTCCATTGACAGTAACTCTTTGATGCTCAATTATCTCTTCGCAAGATCGCCTCGATCCAAATCCCGCTTGCGAAAGAACTTTTTGCAGCCGTTCTGAGGTCATTGGCTAATCCTTGAGAACTTGATTTTCTTCAGAGGATTCATCCGGAGCAATTTCGTAATCGAAAGGCGGCAAACCATCGATGGATCTCAACCCAAACTGTTGCAGAAATGCACTTGTCGTTGTATATAGGATTGGCCTGCCCGGTCCCTCCGCCCGTCCCGATTCTTCGATCATACCTTTGAGCAGGAGGCTTTTGATAACGCCATCACTATTGACGCCTCTGATGGAATCGATCCCTGGCCTGGTTATCGGTTGCTTGTATGCAACGATCGATAAAGTCTCCACCCCTGCCCTGCTTAATCGGGAGTTGGCTTCCAAACCCAAAAGATTCTCAACTTGAGTTGCAAATTCTGGAGCAGTGGTAAATTCTACTTTTGCTTTGTGCCACTTTAACCTCAAACCGCCTTCCTTGGAATATCTTTCTTCAAGCTGGTTCAAACAGTATTCGATATCCTTTGGATTAACTCCAGCCGCTTCAGCAAGCTGGGCAACGGTAACCGCACTTGGCGCAGCAAAAAGCATTGCTTCAGTTGTGGCGATCAGGAGATTTGGAAAAGGTGTATTTTCACTCATGCTATAATGAAGGTTTGTAAAAAATGATCGTGTTGATTATACCTGTATCATTGTGCTAATGACAAAATATTTTCCCATTTTCACTGTATTCCTGATTCTGGTTTTCCTGGTTTCTTGTTCACCGTCATCCACACCCGGCGCGATGATCGAAATTGTTGTGCTTGCTGACGGGAAAAACATCCCAATTGAGGTTGAGGAAAAAACAAGTGTCGCCACAGCGTTGGAAAAAGCTGGTGTTCAACTTAACAATCTGGATAGGGTAGAACCGGAATCTTTCAAATTAATCACCAACCCCTCGCAGATTGTAGTCGTCAGGGTTATTGAAGAATTTGATGTGGAGGAACAGGATATTCCCTTCGAGCATCAGATCGTTCAAAATGAATCCATTCCGAAAGGACAAACTCTTCTTATTCAACCTGGTTCGAATGGCAGCCAGCAAATTACATATCGGCGGGTGATGGAAGATGGAGTTCAGAAATCGAGATCCATTTTCCAGGTTGCAGTTGTTAAAGACCCCGTTCCAGAGATAACAATGGTGGGAGTTCAAACACCATTCACGCCTTTAACAATCCCTGGAAGGATCGCTTATTTGATTGCAGGAAACGCATGGGTAATGGATGGCTCAACCGGCGAACGCAGACCCGTGGTCACTACTGGTGATCTGGATGGAAGAATTTTCAATATATCTCGGGATGGCCGTTGGCTCCTTTTTACGCGAAAGGCTCCCGCTGATGGGGGGAACATTAATTCATTATTCGCTGTGAATATTGCGCACGAAGGACAGTCTTCGATTGACCTTGGTGTGAATAATGTCATCCATCATGCGGACTGGATTCCTAACCAGGAAAACACATTTTCCTATTCCACGGTTGAACCAAGTGACGCGCCGCCAGGCTGGCAGGCGAACAATGACCTTTGGGTCATGACCTTTACCAGCAGTGGGAGCGTGATCCGCAATGAAAGTATTATTGAATCTAATAGCGGTGGAACATACGGTTGGTGGGGAACGGATTACTCCTGGTCACCGGATGGAAATAATCTGGCATATTCCCGCCCAGATGAAATTGGATTGGTTGATCAGGATGAAGGAGCATTTTCTGTTCTTCAGGAAATCATTCCGTATGATAGCAGGAGTGATTGGGCCTGGATTCCACCTCTGGAATGGTCTCCCGATTCGCAGTTCTTACTTTTTCTGGATCACAGTACTACGCAAGACGATTCCCAATCAGGATCATCCCCAGATTTTGACCTGAGGGCAGTTTTTCCTGGCTCGAACTCTCCTGTCACATTAGTACCGCTCGCAGGAATGTTCGCTTATCCATCCACTTCCTCATTTCAAACGAATGACCGGTACCAGATCGCTTATCTTCAAGCGATATTCCCAGCTCGAAGCGACACCAGCAGATATAAGATCGTGCTGATGGATCGGGATGGTTCCAATAAAAGTGTCGTTTTCCCTCCGGAGGGTTCTGCAGGGATGGAACCGCAATCTGTTATTTGGTCGCCTCCTGGCGAGGAGGATCAATCGGAAAGATTGGCATTTCTATACCAGGGAAACATTTGGTTTCTTGATCTCCCTGGTCTCGTTTCACACCAGGTGACAGGCGATGGTTTAATCTCACGGATGGATTGGAGATAGGTTGATGAAAATTCTAATTACCGGTGCGGCCGGGTTTCTGGGATCGCATTTGTGCGATTTTCTTCTGGATCATGGTCATGAAATCGTGGGTATGGACAACTTTGTCACTGGTTCTCCAGATAATCTGTCCCATCTTGATGGAAACCCAAATTTCCATTTCTTCAAACACGATGTGTCCGATTATATTACCGTCCCTGGAAGATTGGATTATGTCCTTCACTTCGCCTCCCCGGCAAGCCCGAACCCGACCTCCCAGTTTGGATATCCCAACCTGCCAATTCAAACAATGAAGGCAGGAGCCCTCGGCACACACAACTCTCTGGGAGTTGCGAGAGCTCAGAATGCGAAGTTCTTGCTTGCTTCGACAAGTGAAATTTATGGGGACCCTCTCGAACATCCTCAAAAAGAAAGTTATTGGGGGCATGTCGATCCTGTTGGACTAAGGTCGGTTTATGATGAGGCCAAGCGGTTTGCCGAAGCGCTAACGATGGCATACCATCGCGCTCATAATATTGATACCCGGATTGCCAGGATTTTCAATACCTATGGGCCGCGGATGAGGCTTGATGATGGCCGGGTAGTTCCGAACTTCATAAACCAAGCATTGAACCATGAGCCTTTGACAATCTACGGAGATGGCAAGCAAACCCGCAGTTTTTGTTTTGTAAGTGATTTGATAGATGGAATATACAAATTGATGCTTTCAAATGAACATATGCCTGTGAATCTTGGAAATGCAACCGAGATTAACATACTTGATTTTGCTGTGAAAATTAACACCCTGTTAGAGAACCCTGCGGGTATCGTTTTCAAAGAAAACATGTTTGTCGGTCATGACCCCCAGGTTCGCCAGCCGGATATCACTCGCGCCAGGGAAATTCTTGGATGGGCTCCACAAATTGGTCTTGATGATGGGATAAAACGTACAGTAGATTACTTTTTGACAATGAGCCGCTGATCCCAATGTTGACAAACCGAACTGAACAAAGACGAATTATCAAATTTGCAATTGTAGGTGGTATTGGCACTGTCATTGATTTTGGTATTTTCAATCTACTCACCCAGCTCACACCTATAACTGCTGTCGCCGCCAGCGTGATTTCCTTTTCCTGCGCCGTGATAAATAATTTTTTCCTCAACCGTTCCTGGACATTTAAAGGTTCAACCACCAGGTCATTACCTCTTCAGATGGGTCAATTCGCTTTGGTAAGCGTGATCGGTTTGTTCATCAGAACACCTATTTTTGCGGTCCTTGAGAAGGTCTTCACAAAACTGGCCGAGCGGTTTCTGCCCGGTTTCTTTCTCTCTCCGATCGTGGTCGCCCACAATTTGGCTCTTGCTTGCGCGATAGTGATCGTTTTAATATGGAACTTCATTGCAAATCGGTTTTGGACATTCAAAGATATTAAGTGAAAGGGTGATCCATGGTAGAGGAAATCCCGCCCTCAACTAGTAATGCGATCGATAAGGAACCTATTGAGGTTAAATCTCTCAAGCAGTTGTTGGAGATAGCCACAGGGGCTAATCTCCAAAAGGATTCGCAATACGAAGAATCCACTCTTGCAGATAGGCTCCCTTTTCCCTTTCTTGCCCTTGTTGGCCAACCTGACCTGAAACTTGCCCTGCTGCTTACTTTGGTCAATCCATCCATTGGGGGGGTTTTATTGGTTGGGCCTCGAGGAACTGGAAAAACCACGGCTGTTCGCAGCCTTGTTGATCTTCTACCAATCGTGGAACGGAGCGCATGCTTCTTTGGCTGCATGCCTGATGACGTCGAAACAGGGGGTATGGATGCAGTCTGCCCTGAATGTGCTAGAAAATATGCCGAGGGTATTCCGCTCACAAAAAAGGATAAAGCCCGACTGGTGGAATTACCTTTAAATTCCACTATTGATGATGTGATCGGATGCGTGGAAGAACGACCAGGTTCTACGCAAACCACGCGGATAAAACGCGGGCTTCTCGCCCAGGCAGACCAGAATATCCTTTATATTGATGAGGTGAACCTGCTCAGCCGGGAGATAATTGACTCCATTTTGGATGCAACTGCCCAGGGCTCTTTCACTGTGCGTCGGGGTCCGGTTACAGCCACCTTTCGCTCCCGGTTCTCCTTGATAGGTTCCATGAATCCTGAAGAAGGAATCCTTCGGCCGCAGATCATGGATAGGTTCGGATTGAGGGTTATAGTGCGCGGGCTCGCCCAGCCTTCAGATAGATTGGAGGTATACCGCAGAGTTATCTCCTATCAAAAGAACCCCCATACGATGATTACGCGGTTTGAGAGGGAAACCGGTTTGGCATGTCGAGAAATTCAAATCGCCAGGGATTTGCTTCCAAAGGTTACAATTTCAGATGCGATTGCCCGGGAGGGTATCCGTCTTGTTCAACGGCTTGGGATAGATTCAGTGCGCGCAGAAATTACACTTTTCGAAGCTTCACGTGCCTACGCGGTTGCAGATGGCAGGGTGGAGGTCAAGAAAGATGACTTGTTACGCATAGCCCCCTTAGCATTGCGTCTCCGCAAATCTGATTTCATCACGAAGTATTTTGAAAACCAGCAATCAGAAGAAGAGATGATCGCCAGGAAGATCGCTCCATTAAAAACCAGGAAAAAATGACATCCATCATCAGATTTGACCAAAGCCACCGCAAGAGGTTGGAGGATTGCCTTGCTGGAAAATCGATGCCCACCCAACCCGTGGCTTTATGGCGACATTTTCCGGTTGATGACCAATCTCCAGACCGGCTTGCTGCCGCAATAATCAACTACCAGGCCACGTTCGATTTCGATCTCGTAAAATTAACTCCGGCTTCGTCCTTCTGCCTTAGAGATTGGGGGATTCGGGATGAATGGAAGGGTGATGCGGAAGGCACCCGTGCGTATTACGAGCCGATCATCCACACTCCCGAGGATTGGTTAAAGCTCCAGGTTTTGAATCCGAACGAAGGATATTTGGCAAATCAATTGCAAGTTCTTCAGTTGGTAACATCACATTTCTCCCCACACACGCCGGTTTTACAGACCATTTTCAATCCGATGGCTCAAGCGAAGAACCTTGCAGGCCAGGATTCCCTTCTAAAAATGATGCGCTCCCAACCTGATTTGCTGCATGCCGGTTTGAAAACTATCACCCGCTCGACAATTAATTTTATCCATGATTGCATGGAAATTGGAATCGACGGCGTTTTTTTCGCTGTTCAGCATGCTCAATCCAACCTACTTTCAGAAGCGGAGTTCGAAACGTTCTGTCGCCCTTATGATCTGGAAATTCTGGATGGAGTCAATAACGCCTGGCTGAATATGGTTCATATCCATGGTGAGGGTATATATTTCTCTAAAGTAGCCGAATATCCTGTTCAGATCCTGAATTGGCATGACCGCCATACATCTCCTGGTATTGATGAAGCACGCAAGCATTTCAATGGTGTTCTTTGTGGCGGACTTAGCAGAATTGAATCTCTTGTTCTCGGAGATCCGGTTTCGATAAAACATGAAGCAGAAAACGCGATTCATGAATCGGGTGGTTCAAGGTTCGTATTGGGGACTGGCTGTGTGGTACCCATCACCGCCCCATACGGCAACCTCGTTGCTGCCCGCAATTCCGTGTTTCAGGCATAAGGTGGTTTTCCTTGGGTAGCCCCAGGATCATTGCTGGAAAAGCCAAAGGGTATCGCCTTAAATCGGTTCCCGGAGATATCACCCGCCCCATAACGGACCGTGTAAAGGAAGCAGTTTTCAACATCATTGGTGGAGATATAGTTGAAGCATCTTTCCTCGACTTATTTGGCGGAACGGGGTCAGTTGGTCTGGAAGCGCTCAGCCGTGGAGCTTCGCGCTGCCTGTTTTTGGATATAAACTCCCGAGCGGTACAGGTACTGAAATCCAATCTATTGGCGACACGCTTGGAATGTCTTGGAAGTGTGAAACTGCTAGATGCAAATAAATTTCTCGCCCAAACACCAGATCAATCATTCGATTACATCTATATTGCCCCTCCGCAATATAAAGAGATGTGGAAGAAATCCATACATGCCCTTGATAATCACGATAGCTGGTCGAGTCCGGATGGATGGGTGATCGTTCAAATTCATCCGATAGAATACAAAAAATTCGATCTGCAAAATTTTTCCGAATTTGATAAACGGGTTTACGGAAGCACAATGCTTATTTTTTATGAGCATCTGAATCCAGATGACTAAACGGTGAAATCGATCTGCATGCGATCTTCTTCGTCGTAAAAGTATTTAGCATAGAACGGTTCCATCTCTGGATTGCGAACTGCGATCATTGGAAGAATTATCCGCAGATCCTCCACAACCGGGTATTGATGCAGTAGATCCAATTCCACCCATTCCAGGCTTCCTTCAACCGAAGGTCGAATTTCTCCACCCTCGTAATCCCCCTTGAAAATGTAAATTGCTATCCCTGGGTTTCTCTCTGTATTCACGATAACATTTCCACATAAAGAAAGGGTACTGCAGGAAAGCCCGCTTTCTTCTTTTAGCTCCCGTCTGGCAGCACCTAGTGGGTCCTCACCCATTTCCAGGTGCCCTCCCAACCCGTTATACTTCCCGGGCCAGATTTTTTTTATTGAAGAGCCTTTGATTAGAAGTACGGAATTGTTACGAAATATGAAAATGAGTACTCGTGGAATTACTGAGTACCTGTCTTTCTCATTTGGGTGGATTTGATCTTTAACCGGGTTCATATCGAAAATAAAACTGCCTGAAAACGAGTTTGAATGAGGTTTTCAGGCTGTATTTCTCAAATACAGTTTTTAGTCTGCGAGATCGCTAACGTCGGAAATATCTTCCCCGCCAGCGAGGTAATTCTTGATCTCGGGCTGGATCATTACCGGCTTGATGAATTTGGTAACGATTGTCGCTGTTCCGCGAACACCAAGAGAAGTGAATAATTTGGTGAATTGTTCCTCCCAGGCAAGGCCGATCTTTTCGCGCTGATCAGCCGGCAGTTTCCAGGACTCGGTTTTGAATGGCCCAATGGCGTTCTTGCGGACTTTGTAATAAAACTGTTCGTCGGTCATCTCCGGTTTTCGATCAGGTGCGCTTTTTTCATCAAGATATGCATAGATCTTCTTTCTGAATTCCTCCGGAATTAGGTCGAAGAAAATGTTGGTGAAATTTGTTGCAAGGTGAACTTCAGTAGCTTCATATTCAACAAATTTCGAGAATGCGTCTTCTGGTAGTGTTGATGCGCCGTGTTGAACTGTGCCACCCAATCCGTAATCTTTCCTGGCGACACGGCTCAGGTCACGTAGAATATTGAAGTCGACATTCACCTTAGCGATCGATCCATCCGGGAGAACCACGCCACCGTGCGAGGTGCCGGTTTGAATACTGATCTTGCTTAACCCGAAAGCGTTGGGATTCAGTTTCTTCAATTCTTTTGCGAAACCATCCAGGTATCCCCGCAATTCCTCTTCCGTCGAATTATGACCACCGACCTCGCCGATCTCCCCGCCCACAGAGATGCAAACACCTTCAGGTTCTTTGGATCGAATGTAATCCGTAAGCTCGGCAGAAAGTCTGGTATTGATCAATTGTTGTTCGGCAATTGTGGGTTTATCAATTTCCACCAACGTGGAAGTATCTACATCAATATTGAAAAAACCTGCGGAGATCGCCTCATCGATGAGGGATTTCAAAGCAGTGATTTCAGCCTCACCATTTGCTGTATACTTTTTTGCGGAAACTTGGAAATGATCTCCCTGGATGAAAACCGGTCCGCGATACCCTTCCGCGATTGCTGCTGCAAGAATTGAAGTGGTGTATTCAGTGGGTTTTTGGTCGGTGTAGCCCATCTCGGAACGGGCAATTTCAAAGATAACGGCAGCGCCTTCCATCTTCTGCATCGCCCTAAAAGCTGCCCTGGCGCAATCGAATGATAAAACCCGTAGGTTGATGGCAGGTACGGAAAAAGTAAATGGAACCAATTCTTTCCCTCGGGCTATATACAGGTCATTGATCGAGGCAGGGTAAATTCCTAATTCAAGCCCGATTAAACGTGTTAAAAATCGCGCAAGGTCTTGTTTGGAACCCGAGCCAAGGGCGGATGTTTCCGCCAATTTATAAGCATTTTTTTGAAGTTTACCAGCGTCCTTAATTTTGACTTGCTTCTCAGTAATTTCCACGCTTTGCTCAAGCATGGATTCAAATTCTTGGTAAAGTTTATTGTCCATGATTTTTATCTCCAATTAATTAGCTTAAGAACATGGGTACACCCATGAAATCTCGAATCTTCGGCCGATATGCTTCGATATCATAATAACTGGGCACATCAACACGCTTTTTTCCCGCCAATACCATATCCACAGGTACGGTCGTGTATTTTCCGCCATGTAACGCGACCATTTTTCCAGTTTCATTCCTACGGATTAGTTGTACTGCCAGGTTTCCATAGGACATGGCGACCATCCGGTCCAGTGAATCCGGGGCTCCTGAGCGCATCAGATAACTAAGCTGCTGGTAAATAATATCCTGGCCTGAAATTCTCTTTATTTCATCCGAAACCAGCACCCCAACACCACCCAGTTTTCGGTGACCGAACATATCCGCCTCTCCACTTTCGATCACATCCCCACCCTGCATAATCGCTCCTTCGGAGATTGTCATGATCGCATAATTGGATGGATTGTTCCGTTTATCCTCAACCAGGAACTCGACCAATTTGTGAATTTCAAAAGGAACTTCAGAAATAATCGCTCTATCCACATAAGAAAGATAGGCGCTTATGAGGCTTGTTTCACCGGAATTTCGGCCAAAAAGTTCCATAACAGCGATCCGTTCGTGCGAACCGGCGGTAGTACGCATATTGGTGATGAATTCCACCGAGCGGGTTACTGCTGTGGAAAAACCGATGCAATAATCGGTGCCGAATACATCATTATCCATCGTTTTTGGGATGGCAACGACCGGGAAACCTTCTTTGTGGAGCCTGACACCGAAACTTAGCGTGTCATCTCCACCGATAGGGATCATTACGGAAATCCCCAGGTGATTAAGAAGATGGAGGACATAATCGGTGTAATCCATCACTTCGGAGCCGTCTAATTTTTTACCCCACTTTGAATTTTTCAGAAAATCTGGAATCCTTTTTTCGCTAACATTCTGGGGATTGGTGCGCGATGTGTGAAGAAACGTCCCACCTGTCCGATCGATGGTGCGGACATCTTCCCTGGTTAATTCCTTTATGTAATAATCTCTTGTAGAAGGTTCATCCAAGTTGTAATGAAGCAACCCTCCCCACCCCTTCCGTATACCGATCACCCTATACCCGGATTCCAAAGCGTTCAGGACAACTGACTTTATTGCAGGATTGAGCCCCGGGACATCTCCCCCGCCGGTTAAAATACCAATTACTTTCGACATGCTACTCCTTCAGTTAGGAAATAATTTAGGCTTGGGATGGTGAGGTGATCGGGACGCAGGGAATCTCAAGAGTGATCATCGAGCCTTTTGCTGGTACTGAATCAATATCAAGCCGACCGCCAAGCATTTCTGCCCTTTTACGAATTATATTCAGACCTGAATTTTCCTTGGTGATTGCCGTTGCTGGATCAAATCCAAGCCCGTTATCCGCGATTGTCACTTTGGTGCGATCATCTTCGATGGAAAGTGTCAGGTCAATTTTTAATTTACTAAGCTGTTTTTGGTTATGAACAACCGCGTTGGTCATCAATTCCTGTACAGCACGAAAGATCATTAACTCCAGATAATTATGTAAACGTCTTTCCGAGCCGCGCATCTGGAAGTTCACTTCGACATTGTTGTGATCTTTGAAGTTTTCTGTGTATTTCTTCAGAGTAGAAACCAGACCCAGGTCACTAATTGACATAGGTTGAAGTTCGAAAACGAAATTCCGCACATTCTGAAAAGTAGCGATGGATGCTGCTTTTAAACTTGCCAGCTCTTCCTTCACCCGGGCAGGATCCACATCAATCGTTTTCTCTAAAATTTCAGCCTGAAGAACGAAATTCGATAGCACTTGGGCAGGCCCATCGTGCATTTCCTTGGCGAGTTTTCCCCTTTCGCCTTCTGCCGTACCGATTAACTCTTCGAGGCTGGCCATGCTATCTCCGCCCCCACCGCCTGTTCTGATACCTGCGCAGTTATCCATGATATAAGACCTGGCTTGATCCAACATCCCGATATACCGTTCCAGGAGATTTTGTTCGTTTTGTAATTTATCGATCTGCCCACGCATAACCAGGAGCCGTTGCTGAGCGTCAATCGCGTTATTATAGATCGCTTTAATCTCTTCACGGCTCATCGTATCGCTTGTGGATTGCAGTTGTTGGAGCTGACCCGTAAAGGTCGTATTCCGCTGTATTAAACGATTTAATTCCAGTTGGCTTTGTTCCAGCATCACAGCATTATCTTTTATTTGCTGTTTGATCTGGTTATGTTCAATCTGGAGTGTATCTAAAAAACTCTCGGTGAATTCGCTTGTATCCAGGGCTTGAAGCGCCATATTATTCTCCTAGGCCTCTAAGCGGTTAACTTTGCAAGTATAGCATAACCTTCCAATTGTTTGTACATTACCCACGCTAGTTTTGCTCGATTCGGTAAACAGTCATGTTTTCTCCCCCTTCCGCGGGTGAAAATCTTCCGTCGCTAATATAAATGGGAAACAGACTTGAAGTGATTTCTGGGTACCAATCTGGAAATGTCATTAAATAATTTGCACCGGATTGCTTGATCATGGCACTTAAACCCTGTTCATCCCGGATGACCGGTAATACTTTAGGAGATACCAACCCAGCCAAATCCAGGATCTCCCTCTCGCCAAAAAAACCCAATGCGCCAATATCATGAGCCGCGATCAGTGAACTTTCTGAAGTATTCAAATTAATCCACTTAGCAGTGTCAACCATTTCCGTCTCAATGATGGCCACATCATTCGCGTATGTTCGTGCGCCAAGCCAAAAGAAGCCGGTATTCACAAGGATGATCGAAATTACCCAGGCAGTCGATAGAATGCGCGGGGTTTTTCTTCCGACGGATTGTTTCCATATCATATACACCCCAGACCCCGATATCAGGAGAAACAAAGGCATTACAGGGATTTGATATCTCCCGTGTTGGTAATCGACCGGTAATCTAATTGCATACACGAGAAGAAAACCTAACCACCAGATCACAAACGAAAGTAAAACCCATTCTCTCTTCCTGATGGACTCCCAAATTTTGTAAAAGAAACCTGGGAGTAAAAGTATACCGATGCCAACTATATGTTGTTGGAAAACGGTCCACACCCTGCGTGCCAGTGTTTGATCGAGTAATTCGCGGTATTCCAGTTGCTTGGCATAAAAGGTATTTGGCCAGTAATTTCCGGATATTGTTTGATTGAAAGTAAGATAGGGAATCACGAAAATGCTTACCCCGAGTAATATTTTTCCAGCCTCCCAAAAGCCTGCACGTTTTTTCCAGACTTCAAAAGCAAAGGCAAACACTATGGGTCCCATAAGGAGCAAGGCGTCCGGTCTTATCCAAACTCCAACACCGACCAATAAACCCGCCAGGAACCAATTTGTCTTTTGATTTAACAATAAGGAAAAAACAGCCAGGGAAATATCCGCAAGCAGTAAAGTTTCCATACCGGAAGCGGCTGCCCAAATAAAGTGCCATTCAAAAATAACCAGTATTCCTACCCAAGGAATAACCGATGAGTAATCTATCGAAATGCGGCGAAATAAATGTTCTCCCAGCCAACCCAAGGTAGTCAGGGATATGAATCCCAGGATCATGGTCCATGGATAATTATTATCGGAAATAAAATATCCAAAGGACAAGAGGAGGGTCCATAACGGAGCAGTTGATCCAGTGGAAGGAATTCCTTCGAAGTAAGTTAGTAGGTGGTACTTTATGAGATTCCTGGCAAAAGTTTGGTGAATCCAGGCATCATCCAGGGGATAACCGGTACGGTACACCTGGCTGCTAAAAATGATAAAAACCCCCATTGAGATTATCGCAGCCAATGAGAGGATCAATACCTGCTGCCAGAATATTTTTGATTTCATGGCTGATGTATTAATCGAAATACTTTAATATCATCCAAAGTAAGAATCAATTCCATTTCAGGGGGTTTTTCTCTCGCCTCAAAAAAGTTATTTAATACCTTTGGATGATCCTTATCGATAACCAATATTGTGGCTCCAAATTTTTTTGCCGCCAAACGGATCGAGGAAATTCCTCCATCCGGGATGACGACTGCCGGGGAATTGGTTATCAGATTCCACCCCGGCGGATTCTTAATCATTACTAAAGATTCGCTATCGAGTTGCCCCGCACGAAACAACTCTTGTTGTACCTGTGCATATTTTTTCTCGTCGATCAACCAATTCGAGATCCCGTTGGTTGTTGCAATTACCCGTTGGTAGAAAATTATCCCGCTCATAAAAAACATAATCGAGATGATTCCGATTTGAAAAACAAACCTGGCTTGCTCCATTTGCCAGCCACGTTTTCGGTTGCCCCACTGAATAAATCTATCCAGGCCAACAGGGACCAAAGCCCATAAGAAAATTTGAACGCCAGCTGCCGAATGAATGAAGCCACCTCTTGATCCGGCGAATGGAAAAACCATCGTCATCAGAAGAAAAATAAATGCGTAATAGATTCCAGCCAGGACCAGCCTTTTGTCGGTCCTCTTCAGCCACCACCCGGATATTATTAATGGAACAAGAAGAATCCCACCCTGAACCGCGATCACGCTCTTAATATTCATCCAAAATGCGTCCAGCCTTGCACGGGAAATTGAGTTGATTCCGGATTGGATCCAGTTTTGGAAGGTCAGCGAGTCTGCGGGGAATAGGAAGGTTTGATCGTAATATTCCAGCCACAACGTTCGATTCGTTCCTGGAGGAAAGGGGAATCCCCAATAATCTATGTTGCGCGCAAACCATGCTCCGCTAACCAGGAGATATCCTCCAATTAAGAGCAAGAAAGCAGGTATTAATTTTCCTGCCTTCCGTACTTTTGTTGCCATAAAAAATAGGCAGCCCAGCGCGATAAAAAACCATAAAAGACCTTCCGCTCTCGCAAGGTGCAAAAGTCCGGAAATAATTCCTATCACTCCCCAAGAAATTATCCATTTATTGTTGAATTCCCTTACGGATATTATTCGAGCCAGGTTGGAGATCATAATAAACCCGAGGATCATTCCAAGAGTAAAGGTCTCCGGGAGAGCATAATACAGCAAATAAAAACCGGAGAAAAGCGTTATTAATCCTGCCATCCACCCATCACTTCTCCGGCCGGAAAAACCAAATGCGGTTCTGGCAGTTAATGGGGGTACGATAGATGAAATTAATATAAACACAACCCAAAGTGTTGTATCCTGGTCTCCCTGCTCAAGCGGGAGACTAATTGCTGAAAATATGGATGCGAGCGGCATCCAATATGTATTGGATGGATGCGGTATACCGCTAGGATCATCCAGGTAATTCCAGAGGAAATCCTGCGTGAATCCCTTCCCTGAAAGCAGTCCTCTCCCGGTCACCGCGTAATACTCCGCGTCCATATAGCCTGCACTTTTTTGCAGGTACCCTGCAGCCGTGATAACGATCAGCGATAATAAAAATAGGCCCGCATAATCTTTACGGGTCATTTAACTTCTCTCTCAAAGTAAAGAAGCCGCAGATCACCCACACTCTTCTCTGCTGTAAGCGTGTAATTACTCTTCAACCAAGATATCACGGGGTGTGGCTGGTTTCTCTCTTCATATTCCCTTGCAGTCTCTCGAAATACAACAAACACCAGTTTATTCCTCCCGTTTGAGGCGGAATCGATGTTTTCCACCGGAAAGATTTCCATAGCTACCTGGCTGGGAGTCGCAAAGGTATCATTCGCAGTACCCGGTTGGTCTTTCAGAAAAACCTGGGATGTTGAAGGAAAATAATAATGGATGGGAAAAAAACTTAATTTGTTATCGTGAACGATAAAGAAATCATCCTTCACAGCATCGCGAATTTGTAAACTTGCGCTTGCGAATGGTGACCGCGGAAATTCTGCGTAGGAATACAAAGCCGGGTATGAAAACACAGCATTCAGGATGACCAAACCGGCCATTATTTTTCCGAGGTGGATTTTCCAATCAATAGCCGTGATCGCTGCTGTTAGCCCGAGAAATGCTAGCTGAGAAGGGATAAAACCCCGAATCACAAAAACTGGTCGAATCAGATAGGAGACCAGAAATAAAAGGAAAGGTGGAAGAAAGCTTATTGTTGTTAGCAGCAAAAGGTTAGGCGCTTTGGATAGATTCCTAAATACCCGGTAAATGACCATTATGAAAATATATGCAGCCAGGATAGCCCCCCCAAAGAATAGTATTTGGTTCGGTTCAGGTAAATTGAAGGTCAGCAACATGATCGATTGAATGACCTCCACTATGCCTGGACGGGGGGTCCAGAATGCATTCTGTATCTTCTGCACCTGACCGGGGATCATGATTAGCCAGGGTAAAGCGGCCAATGCCACAATCAATAATGCAAGGATATATTTCCAAAGAAAATTCCAATCCTTTTTTATCACAACGAACAAGATCGGCGATAGTACCCAAAATACCGCAAGGTTATGCGTGTACATTGCACCTGCACCAAAAAGGATCATCCCAACCCAATTCCAGGTTTTTCCCTTTGGCTTGGGATCACCACCCCAAAGTTGAAAAAAGAAATAAAGGTAACCCATTCCGCAGAAGGCAAGCAACGCGTACATGCGGATATCCTGTGCGTGGTATATCTGCAAAGGAGAGATCGCCGCAAATAATGCCGCCCATAATCCTGCCGTAATGGAGATGGATTTCTTGACCAGACCGAAAAGGAAGAGCAAGGCTCCCAAGCTAAGGAAAACACTCAACAATCGAAGGAACCAGATGTCATCCACAACAAACTGCCAATAATGGAGTAGAAAGTAAAAAAGGGGTGGCATCGTATCTGCCGCGGTTCCCCGAATAATATTCTCGATACTTGCTCTCGCCAGGAAGTAGCTGAACGCGTCGTCGTATTGAATATTGCGGGTATTAATAAAAATACAACGCAGTACAGCAGCGAGAATTACGATCCCTGCAAGAATTAATCTTTGTTTTCTATTCATAACTTGGATAAGGCTTCATCCTGCTGGAAAGTATCATAGTAAAGCTTGGGGGGATGTATCGCCCAACTTCGAATCCAGTAAAGCAGAATGAATAATATCAGTGGAAGTGGAAAGAATAGAACTGGGCTTTGAATTGGCTGATAGGAACGCTCCAGCGTCGAAATGAAGATTATCCAAATGAGGATAAATAATCCGCCAAGTACTGAGGCAGTAATTATATTGCTGACTGTCGGCCAACGTTCAGCGACTATCGCAAAAAATAATAGAATTGCGGGTAGCATAATGATGAAATTTCCGGGATCCGTTTGGATTCCGCTCCAGGCACTCAATACGAGGGTCAGGCAACCGGTCCAGAAAAAATGACGGTATCCCTGATGTCGGGCGAGCCACCACTCAGTTAGCATGATCACAATTACAGCAAGAGATAGGAATGTACCTACCCTGGGTCCTACTGCCGGGAACCAGGTTGCTAGAGCGGAAGCTGGTGTGCCCGGAGGATTGTATCCAGGGTATCGCATGATTTCGCGCAGGTTTTGCATGATCCAATCCGGAATAAGAAGGGAACCGCTTGCGATTAGCAAAACGAGTGTGATAAAGAACCAGGCGATAATCTTGTACCTTCGCTGAAAAATTGCCCAAACTAATACGTAGATGACGACCAGGATCACAACCTGAGGTTTAATTGTTGTCAATGCGATTAGAACCCCAGCCAGCTCATCATGTTTATTCTTAATGGCAAGAAAAGCTCCCGCGATTCCCAAAGCGATGAGGATGACGACATTTCCATTGATCAATGATCGTAAAGCGTGGTACCAAACTAGTGAGAATAACAACAATAACACCAAAACCCATAACTTTGGGCGCCAGGTGGTTAATTGGATGCTGACAAGGGTTAAGGATATCAACCCGATCTCCAAAATCGTCATCCATACTGCCCGAGCCACATCGAATTCCTGGATGAGTGCAAATGGGAAGAAAAGAATTGCCGAATAGAATGGATATGCCACGCGCAACTCGTGCTCACCTGGCAGTGCCGCTCTTCCATAAACCATTTGTTGGATTTCCAAGGCAACCTGATCCGAATAAGGGCTTATTCCTTCCCCAAAATACGCTCGGGTTCCCACCCAATGAACCAGGAAATCTGTGCCCCCTGGATTATTCCTGGAAAACTGAAAATTCGCGATGGTTAATAAAACGAGCAATGTGATGCAAAGTAAAATTGCCCCCACCCAATAAATTGCTTTTTGACGATTTTTCAATTATCGAACTCCTGAGAAGGTTGGTTAAATTATAATTCACCCATGCGTACCAAAATTGCTGTAGGACAATTTCAGATCACCAGGGGTGATTTTAAGAGCAATTATCGCAAAGCGGAATCGTTTATCAAGCTGGCGGCAATTAGAGAATGTGAACTGATTTTGCTCCCAGAACTGTGGTTGGGTGGATATGATTACAAGCATATGGATGCATATATTGCCCAAAGCCTGGATTATTTCCCCGTGATCCAAAACATGTCGAGTTCGTTACGGATAGCAATCGCTGGAACATACCCCATCAAAGTCAATAACCACTTGTATAACACAATGGTTTATTTTGATCCAACTGGTATTGTATACAACTATAGAAAAATCCATCTCTTTTCCATGATGAAGGAAAATATTTTTTTTTCACCGGGTGATGATTTTTGCTCCTTCTCCAAACCATGGGGAAATGTTGGAATGGCCATTTGTTACGATCTTCGTTTTCCAGAAGTTTTCCGCAAGTATGTTTTAAATGGCGTGACTATAATGATTATCAGCGCGGAATGGCCTCGAAAAAGGGCCGGGCATTGGAAGACATTATTAAAAGCCAGGGCTATAGAAAACCAGGTTTTTATCATCGCATGCAATGCTGTTGGAAAATCAGGTAATGAGATCATGGGAGGAGCATCTTCGGTCATCGATCCATGGGGTGAGGTCCTTGCTGAAGCAGATTCTGAAATGGATGAACTGATAACGGTGAATATTGATACGGAATTGGTAAAAAACGCTCGCGATACGATTCCAGTCCAAAAAGATCGCCGACCGGATATTTACGGATGAATCAAAACGTTCAAATCATCTGAATTTATTCGGTTTGAAAGACCATAAAAAACCAGGTAATCCCCAATTTGCTTTTCATTCCAGGTGATTTCATTTTCTTGAAGGAATTTCCGGATTTTTAGATTCAACTGTATATTTCGGGATGTGATCAATGCAGTCTTTTCACTTTGTTCAACCAACTTTGCGTAAGGTTCATATCGATCATCACGTGGAGTGTATCGAAGATCCTGATGATATGGCAAGCGAGGGGTAAAGATCAGTTCCTCGCCTGATAGGAATGCAAGCGGGTAAGATACCCAGTAATTTGTGAACCCTCTGGTTTCATTAGATTCTTTCAGGAACGCAATCAACTCGGCATCGTATTCCCGGTTTATCACTGTGGAAGTATCAAATTGTGTGGTGAGACCTGGCGGGTTACGCAGGAGGCATTGTATCGTTCCAAGGAATTGAAAACTGATAATTATTATTAATCCTGCTATTTTTAATATTTTTTTAGAAATGCCCTGATAAATATAAATACCAGCATAAATCGCAAGCATTATATTTATAGGTAAGAAATACCGGCCTGAAGGGTCCACTCCGAAATGTGTAAATATAAATAAGATGATAATAAATAGAATTACACTGGCGGGTATTAACTGTATCCATCTCTCGTTGCCATTAACTGCTCGAATTCTTCTCACACCATTTTTGATGACCAGGAACCAAAACAGACCAACAAACGGGATCAGCGGTAGAACCAGCCAACGCACCTCCCAGGGAGGTCGAAACCCAAGGATCACTGGAATGCCAAAAAGCACAAAATTGAGGGTGTGCATGACCACTTGATTGAACCAGGATTCACTTTCAACAGCTACTGCGCTTCCTAATAGCTCATGAAACAACTGTGCAATGGAATTTTGGAACGCATAGGAAATCCACGGAGCTGCACCAATTAACACTCCGGAGATTAGCATCAATATTTGAATTGTCCTTCTCTTTGCCTTATATTCTTGAATAATCCAAAATGCCAGAAAAAACCCCATAGGCAAAGAATAGACAAGTGTCAACCCATTTGCCCACAAACCCAAACCTGCGAGAACGCCCCATAAGAGAACAAATCCAAGGTTACTTGCGAACGATGTTTGTTGTGATCGTTTCTGAACCATCAATAATCCGATGCAAAGGAGCAGGTTACCAATCAGCAATGCTTCACCGTACCCACCCAGGCTGACTGTTGTGTAAAGGGTCACGTTTACTGTTGGGATTGCTAGCAAGATCACTGAAAACAGCGCAGCCATTCGCGATCTAAAAATTATTACGGATAGCCAGAAGGTGGAAAGGAGTACTCCAATATACAGAAGGATCTGTACAAAACGGATGGTATTAACCTGTTCGCCAAATATGAGAAATGATAAAGCCACAAGTAAAGCGTCCAAGCTACCCATGTATGCTTGACCGTAGAAAAATATTGGGATTTCTCCTTGTAGAATATGCCTGCCCATTAGAGCCACAATGGCTTCGTCCGCATTAAAAGGGAATGCGTCGAAGTTAATTAGAACCAGCTTCCAGGTAAAGGCAATCCCAACAACCAAACCTAAAAGAAGGTAAATCTTGCGATTGGTGAAAATTTTTTTATTCACGTGTCTCTATAATTCTAGCCTTGTTCCATCCTGCTTACAACAATTTGGCTGTAAAATCTAAATATGCAAGATGCGTCAGGATCTCCTGTGAAAACAGGACCAAATTATAGAGACTGGATTAATCCAATTCTGGTTGGATTCTTTATTATTCTTTTCTCCGTATTTTTCCTTCGGGATATCCTTGAAATCCCTTTTCACCCCGATGAAGCCACGCAGATTTTCATGAGCAGTGATGTTGATCTTTTTATGCAGGACCCCAGCTCCCTTATCTGGAAACCACAAAACCAGATGGATATCCGAATGCAATATCGGCTTTTGGATGCACCCTTTTCCAGGACCTGGATCGGTATTTTTCGAGCGTTGGGAAAAGTCCCTGAGCTGGAGAATGATTGGAATTGGTCCGCCGATTGGGGACAAAACATCGTCGCCGGTGCTTACCCAACCGAAGCTCAATTTATCACTGGTCGCCTGGCATCAGCAATCTTCTTTCCATTGGACATACTATTTCTTTTTTTGATAGGTCGAAAATTACGAGGAAATCTATTGGGTTGGTTGATGGTTCTTCTTTTCAGTCTAAACGCCCTGATCCTCCTTCACACCCGCAGGGCAATGTCGGAAGGACCAATGCTTTTTTTTATCATCCTTTCCCTATGGTCCTTCCTGCTGAATCCCCGTTTCCTGTTTTTTTCTGCTATACCCGTTGCGTTGGCTTTCAATACGAAATATTCAGCCCTTCCACTTTTCCTTCTCGGGTTGTTCGCCTTGATATACCGGAACTATCCGCTGAAAATGGGCAGAAACCGGTTAATAATTCAAATAGCAGCGTATGCCGTAATATTCTTGGGGATGACCTATTTTCTCAACCCATTTTTATGGGATAAACCTTTCCAGGCGTTCATTGCCGCCACCGTCGCCCGCAAAGCTTTGCTTGCCCGCCAGGTGGTAGACCTGGAGAGTGTCAGTCAGGGTTGGATCTCGAACACGGTCAGTAAACGGTTTGGCAGCGTGATCGCAAATCTCTTCCTTACCCCACCCGTTTTCCATGATGTAGGAAATTATATTGAAAATACCCTTCAATCTGAACTTAAGTATCAAGCGTTTTTGATTCAGAATCTATTTCGTGGCCTCGGTTGGGGTTTTTTTTCAATGGTTCTTTCAACAATGGGTTTTATTTTTGGTTCCATTCATGCGAAGCAGACAAACCGGACAGGTCGGGAATTCTTGGTAATCCTTCTGGTGGGTAGTACGCTTCAATTCATTTTCCTTCTCCTGGCATTTTCAATACCTTTCCAACGATATGTTCTCCCTCTCATCCCTTTCTCTATCCTTTGGATAGCTTACGCGATCAATGAGTTGGTCGCCATTATAAAAAAGAAAAAAGCTGCCTGATTGATCCTTAAGGCAGCCTTTGTTATCTATATTTCTATTTAGATCTTTTTTCGATAGACTCTGTGGTTTTTATATTCCTTGCCACCCACAGTTTTTAGGTCATTCCTCATTTGAACTGCAGTTTCCGCCACCTGTGTCAATTCAGCAGCCTCAAACTGGGACCCTTGCAAAAATTTTGCCATTTCATTGTAAAGCAGCGCATTTGCACCCCGACCTTGGAATTCAGGCAGTACTCCGGCACCATTAAGGGAAATGAAAGTTGTTCTATTGAATTCATTCAATAGATCAACAATCCCCCAAGGACGGGATATACCTACTTTTCCTTTCTGGCGTTGCAATGCTGCCGAGACATCCGGGAATCCGAACAGGAATCCGATAATATCATCATTGTGCATAATCACTTTGATCAACTTGGGATCTGCAATGGTGAGAAGGCTATCTAAAAGGAATTGGATTTCTCTTTCTGTCAATGGGTAGTATTCCCAATTATTAACAAAGGTTTTATTGTAAGTCTGACCTATTCGCCAGGACCAATCCCTGAGCTCTTTCTTCGATTGGAAGGTTTTAACCTGAAAGTATCCCCTTTCTTCCACCTTCAGAGCAATTTCCTGAACCTTTGGCGGCAGGGTAAATTGCTCCCTCTTTAAATAGCAGGATACAAAATCCACCTCTTTCTCGAAACCCACATTTTCAATTAACTTTCGGTAGTAGGGAAAGTTATAGTTCATCATCGTCATCATGGCCCGATTTTCATTTCCCTCTATTTGGACTCCATATCCATCAAAAATGCTGAAGCCTTTTGGGCCGACAATAGTATCCAGCTTCCGGTCTTTTGCCCATTCGAAAGCTGCATCAAAAATAGAATTGGCACCTTCCTGATCATCTTCAGCATCAAAATAATAAAACTGCGCTTTTCGGGTTTTATGGTACTGATTAAAGACTGTGTTTTCGGTTACAGCGATCCTCGCGACAATTTTTCCGTCGCGTTTTGAAACAAAAAAATCGGCAGAGTTTTTTTCATAGAATGGATGCTTCTTTTTATCAAAAACCAGATACATGTCTGTAAAAAATGGTGGAACCCACTGAGGAGTACCCCTATAAAGATCATAATGAAAATCTATGAATTCTCTAACCTGTTGTTTGTTCAAAGGATCAATTTTAATAGTTTCAATCATGCGGGACTCCTATCTTCTGTATGAATAAAAAAAGTATACTCCTGTTTCTTAAGGCTTGCATCAAGGTAAAATAATCTCCACGGAGAGTTTTTATATGAGCCAACTAGAAAAAGAAATATTGCAGCAGCCGGAGATCGTTAAATATTTTCTTGCTTCCCAGGCTTCGAACATTTCTTTCATCTGCGACAAAATCCGTTCGAAATTCAAGTATGTAGTGATCGCGGCGCGTGGTACTTCTGACAATGCTGCCAGGTACGCCCAGTACCTTTTTGGAGCACATAACAAGCTCCAGGTTGCCCTTGCCACACCTTCGCTCTTCACTTTTTATAACACGTATCCAAACCTTTCCGATGCGCTGGTTATTGGTATCTCCCAAAGTGGTCGCTCTCCGGATATTATCTCTGTGGTTGAAGCCGGAAGAAAATTTGGATGTGCCACTTTATCAATAACCAATGATCCAGATTCTCTCCTTGCCCGAAATTCGGATCATGTAATACCAATCAATGCAGGAGTGGAGAAAGCTGTAGCTGCAACAAAGACTTATACATCTTCGCTTGCGGCCTTGGCGCTGTTCTCTTCCACTCTTTCAGGCAATAAAAACCATCTTGCTCAGCTGGCATCACTTCCTGAATCGATGGAGAAAACCATACAATTTGCTCTACCTGAATTAATCAAGGTGCAGCGTTACCGCTACATCAACCGTTGCACCGTTCTTGGCCGAGGGTACAATTACGCTACCGCTTTTGAAATTGCATTAAAGATCAAGGAATTAACTGGCGTTATCGCAGAAGCATATTCAACTGCTGATTTTCGGCATGGTCCCATCGCGACTGTCAGTCGAGGTTCACCGGTCCTCATAGTCGCACCCTCGGGAAAATTAGAAAAGGACGTCGCATCCCTGGCTTCCCAATTAATAAATATTGGCGCGGAATTGATCACTATCTCAGATGTCCCGCGTGTTCTTTCATCTGCCATGGTGAAATTTCAAACCCCAAAGGCCATACCCGAATGGCTGTCACCCATTCCCTATGTAATTCCCGGCCAGCTTTTTGCATTGCAGCTAACCAAGGAAATGGGACTGCCTGAGGACCAACCTGCTGGTTTAAAGAAGGTCACTGAAACGTATTAATCCATTCACTTATCGGAGGGTCACATGGAAAAGTTTATTATAGATGGAGGAGTCAAACTTGAAGGGGTGGTAACACCTTCAGGAAACAAGAATTCCGCCCTTCCAATCCTTGCCGCTTGTCTTCTGACTGATGAAGCGATAACCTTACATAACGTTCCGGATATCACTGATGTTGTGACAATGCAATCCCTTCTGAGCAGTTTGGGAGTAGAAGTTACAAAAGTTGGTGACCACAGTTGGCGCATCCATGCACGGGAAGTATGCCCGGCAGATCTGGATCCGGATCTAACCCGAAAAATTCGCGCATCAATTTTATTGGCGGGACCAATGGTTGCAAGGGCTGGGCAATTTACCCTTCCTCCTCCAGGTGGTGATGTGATCGGTCGCCGAAGGGTGGATACGCATATGCTCGCTCTAAAAAAACTTGGCGCATCCATTAGATATGATCGAAATTTTCAATTTGAGTCCCGGGGATTGAGGGGAGCGGACATCCTCTTGGACGAGGCGAGTGTCACCGCTACCGAAAATGCGATCATGGCCTGTGCCACGGCTAAAGGGAAGTCCTTAATCCGAAATGCTGCATCTGAGCCACACATCCAGGAACTTTGCTATTTTCTTAATTCACTCGGCGCAGAAATCCGCAATATCGGTTCCAATACTCTCGAAATCAAGGGCGTGCCCAAATTGCACGGTGGAGAATTTTCCGTTGGACCTGATTACCTTGAAGTCGTCAGTTTTATTGGAGCAGCAGTAGTAACCCAGGGAAGCATCCGCATCCGCCATGCAGGCTGCGAGTATTTATCCATGATCCGCCTTGTTTTTAGCCGCCTTGGTGTCCATTGGGTGGAGGATGGGCAAGATATAATCGTTCCTTCCCACCAAAAATTGAAAATTGAGCCAGATCTTGGTGGTGCCATACCGGAGATTAGTGTGATGCCCTGGCCGGCTTTTCCAACCGATTTGATGAGCATAGCGATCGTTGTGGCAACGCAATCGAAGGGTACTGTTTTATTCCATGACTGGATGTACCCAAGCCGGATGTACTTCACCGATAAGCTTGTGGGGATGGGAGCGCATATCGTCCTCTGTGATCCCCATCGCTGTATCGTCCAGGGTCCTTCTCAATTTTTTAGCGAAAAAATGGAAAGCCCTGATATTCGCGCGGGGATGGCATTATTGTTGGCCGCGTTATCCGCGCCAGGAAAATCGGTGATTCGGAATATTGGGCAGATTGATCGCGGTTATGAAAAAGTGGATGTTAAATTAAAATCACTCGGTGCTTCGATTCAGAGGGTCACCGAGTGATCTTTCAATAATCTTCTTTTTATTTTCCTTCTGCGACTTCCATAAATGTGGTCACTGCCTGCCGAAGCATATTTTCCGGCAGTGCTCCCACTTGTTGGTGCACCACATTCCCATTCGAAATAAATAGCATCGTCGGGATTCCCTGAACGCCATATTGCTGTGCAAATTTTTGATCATTGTCCACATTAACTTTGGCAATTAAAAGTTTTCCCGCGTATTCGGTTGCCAATTTTTCCAAAGTTGGTGCTACCATTTTGCAAGGATTGCACCAGGGCGCCCAAAAATCGACAATAACGGGTATTGTAGATTTCAGAACGGTATTTTCGAAACTGTCGTCTGTCACATGAATGGGTTCGTTGATCATAGGTTCTCCTATTTATCTGGTTCCTGTTTGTTTTTTCTGTAATCGACAAACCGGTAGCCTACTCCCCGTTCTGTAAGAATATAGACAGGATTTGCCGGATCTTTTTCCAATTTTTGTCGCAAGTAGTTCACATATAAACGTACATAATGGGGTTCATCCTGGTATTCATAACCCCAGACTTTCGCCAGAAGTGTATCATAAGTTTGAACCCATCCTGCATTCATAGCAAGATGATATAGCAGGCGATATTCGGTCGGTCGCAATTGGATTGGTTTTCCATCTACGAGAATTTCATGACGACCAAAATCCATGGTAAGTCGGTTATCCACCCTTATAACCTCTTTGGATGCGATACTTCCTGTTTCGGATCGCCTCAGGACAGCTTTAATCCGACTGACTAATTCACGTGGGCTGAATGGCTTTGTGATGTAGTCATCAGCGCCAAGTTCCAAACCTTTTATCCTGTCTTCCTCTTCTCCGCGGGCAGTAAGCATGATGACAGGTGTGGCGTTATGCTGGCGGATCAATTTTAATACTTCGTATCCATCAATGTCCGGAAGCATCACATCGAGAAGGACAATATCCGGTAATTTTTCTCGGATAATATTGACCGCTTGCATTCCTTTACCTGCTTCAACTACTTGAAAGCCATCGTGCTCCAGGTTTAAACGGATGAACCGCACCATCCTATCTTCATCATCCACCACCAGGACCATGCGGTTCTTGTAACTATCTTCTATCATCAATTTACTCACGAACAAACGTGATGATTTCCTCTTCAGATTCTGAAGAAACAACTTCGATATAATTTATTTTTGCGATTGGATATATTACAACGCTAACATTCGCTTCCATTGTTTTGATATCTTTCCCATCTTTTTTCCGGGGATTTTTCAAGGATACGATCGTATCCGTTGATGATGGAAGGCTATCCAGTTCTCCCATTACGGGGTCTTCATTCGATACATGAATAATCACTGTCGACATAATGTTATCCTTAAGATCATTTGTGAATCAGTACCTGAATTTTCAATTTCCCGACTGCCAGAATGTCGCCATGGTTGATGGGGTAATCAACATGTGGAACGATTTTTTGCCCATTTACCCTGGTTCCATTGGATGAGCCAAGATCAGTAACGACAACACTCTGGTTGACGATTTTAAGGGCGACATGCAACCTGGAGACGCCTTGTGCATACGCATTGAATGCTGAAAGATCTATATCCGGGAGGATGGGTTGCCCTTCGGATACTCTCCCCAGGGTGAATTCGGTTCGGTCCTTGAGATGTATCACCTGCCCACTTTCCACCAGGTGCAATGAAACCAAAGATCCTTCTTCGCCTGGTTTAATATCAATCGGTGGTTGTGGGGGGGGTACAGGTTGCTGGGTCAGGACATCTGAAGGCGTCTTCTTGATCTGTTGCGTGGTCAGGTTCTCCTGAAGGATAAGCCTTGCCCCACATTCGCTGCAAAAGAGCGCGCCAGGTGGCTCTTCATGTTGGCAATTTGAACAAATTATCATGGTGTTTGTTGCTCCAATCCTGGGTTTTTCATAAGTGCTCTGGTTCCGTATTTTATCCGTTTGTTGCCTTCTTCACTAAAACGGTGGCTTTGATGAATGTGTTCCGCTTCCATAAGGACAGTGTGGGCGAGATCTCGGTTGCCATCGGCGAGAAGATGCGTGGCAAGATGTTGGAGGTGTTGGGTGGCTTTGTCGATATCCCCCCCCTCGACTTCTTTTCGCGCATTTTCATGCATCCGGTAGAGGGTCAACCGGGCCATCGCTTCTATTATAGCAATAGGTGGTGATTCTTTGTCCAGATTTTGCACCACTTCTTTTTTAATTCGATCGGGAGTCTCTCAATTCCGACCGCCTTGGTTGGAATCTCCAGCTTCACTTTTCCGGTGGTGAGAACCAAATTATCGGCTTTTTTTGTAAGCGGATGGATGACGAATTCTAAAAGAACGGATAGATTGTTGTCATAACAAATGCTGCCCATGTTTATCGGTGAATCCGGGTCTATGGGAGTGATATCCGGTGATAAGCGGAAGGCATATGCCAGCTCAACCTCCGGATCGCTGGTGAAATCGTAGGTAACATTGTGGGCATAAACCCGAACGATCGCGCTTAACCTCTGATCAAAGAACTTCGAGAGGTCCTTGGGGTTCGAAATAAAATTCGCGTTTCCACCGCTGGTGCTGGCAAGTTTATCCAGAAAAACGTCATTCCACTCATGACCCACCCCGAGAGCATGAATCGTAATCCCGTCATCAACGCACTTTGAAGCCAGGTCAAAGCATGCTTGTTCGTCTCCATATGTCTGACCATCAGTGATCAATATCAACTGTTTTACCGAGGAGGAAAGCGATCCATTATTCAGTGCGTTGATTCCTGCTTCCAAGCCCTGGAATATTTCTGTGGCACCGGAACAGCGGATTCCATGAATTTTGCTTTCGCAGCGGTTGATATCGGAGGCATGCGTTGGTTGAACAACTGTTTCTGCCTTATCGCTGAATGCAACCACGGAGACGAGGTCTTCTGGTCGCAGTTGGCGGATCAGATTTACCGTGTTGGTTTTTACGATATCCATCCGCGTTCCAGCCATCGAAGTTGATTTATCGATCACAATACAAATATTGATGGGTGGATAACGTGTAGGATCGAATTTCGCAGTGCAATTCAGATCCAAAAGCACATACAGCATTTGCTTTTCAGCAAGCATTGGAATCGCTGTTCGGCTATATTTGGCTTTTATGGATACTTCTGGACCGGTTTTACGCGTGGGGAGTGAATCATCATATTTCGTCCGCTTAATCTCATTATTGAGAGTATCGTAAGCTTCCTGGATCAGCAGGAATTGTTCCTTCGCGCCTGGGTCTGGATTGGCATCCGGATGTAATCTCCTGGCAGCATCAAAGTAAGCTGAACGAATTTCGTCTGCTGATGCATCCTGTGGCAATCCCAACAAACTGTAATAATCAGATCCCATTATTCTTTCACGTTAGAATTTGCACTAAAACTACACTTATGTTATCCGGTCCCCCTGCTGCATTGGCCGCTTTAGTTAATTCATGACAAGCTATCGAAGGATTCGGTGAATTCTTAACTATTCTAAAAATATCTGCTTCGGGGACAACTCCCCAAAGTCCATCGCTGCAAATTAATAGTGATCCGGGATGTGGTATTTGGAAAGTATCGATATCAGGTCTATATGGTTCTGCCTGCCCGATTGCCCGGTAAAGGACATTTCTTTGTGGGTGGTTCGAAGCTTCCTCTTCGTTGATTTGTCCTAATTCAACCAATCTGTGAACAAGAGAATGGTCCTGGGTTATCGCATGCATCCTCCCATCTGGGTACAAGAAGTATGCACGCGTATCACCCACATGCGCCACAGTAACCTGTTCACCAAGGATCAAGGTAGCAGTGAGGGTTGTTCCTCCTCCCGGAGCTCGCTTAACCACAGCTTGCTGAGCTTCCTGCATCCCTTTTTCCATCATTTCCTGCAGGCTTTCAGACGGGGTTTGTGGAACAATCCCGAGGAACGGCATGTATAACTTGGTAAGCACGAACTGTGAAAAGGCTCGAATGGCGACCCCGCTTGCTACTTCGCCATGCATGTGGCCTCCCATTCCATCAGCAACAATAAAAATCCCGAAAGGAAGCTCAATATTGCCGTCAGCCAGGATTGAATTTAGAGCGAATATTGAATCCTCATTATGCTCGCGTTGTTTCCCTACCGATTGCGCAGTCCCGACCATCAACTGAATGGGTTTCAGTGTTACTGAAGAAGTACTGACTGCTTTAAGTTGTTCCTCGGATAAGGGCGCAGTCTGAACATCGGAAAGGAATTGCCTCTTTTTGCCAAATATTTTATTAACGAGTTCCTCGAAAGATTTAGCCATTCTGCCACTTCCCTTCCGGTCAGGTCATCAAAGCATAAAGGATATGATCAGCGCTACCGATATAAATTACATCGTTACAGATTACAGGGGTGCCTGTGATTTGCCCCTGCGTGGCAAATTTCCAGCGCAGACGTCCAGTGCGGTATTCGATACAATAGAGATTACCATCAGCTGATCCACAATATAGAGCATCCTTGTATATCACAGGCGAACCACTTACCTGATGATCGGTTTTAAATCTCCAAATCTCCCTCGCATTGGCTCCATCTACACAGTAGATAAATCCGTCCGCTGAGCCGATGAACACCTGGTTATCGGCCACGCAAGGGGATGAAACGGATCCTTTTCCCATTCTAAACCGCCAGATAACCCATCCTGCCTTGGCATCAAGAGCATAGAATAATGAATCTAGGGAAGCGAAATATACCAACCCTTGGTTGATCACAGGTGAGGATGTAATTCCGCGTTTTGCTTTAAACCGCCATTTGGTCTGACCATGAAAATCAACGCAGAAAAAGTCACCTGTCTCGCATCCGAAATAAATCGAATCCTGGGTGATATATGGAGAAGATCGTATCGGTCCACCCGCATCCAACGACCAGGTTTTTCGGTTGGACAGAATATTGACAGCACTTAATGAGCCATCATCGGAACCGATGAAAATATGCCCTTCCGCAACCTTGGGTGAGCAGCGGATTGGCCCTTCGGTATAAAAAGACCATGCTTGTTTACCGGTGCGGGCAGACACCGCGTAAAGCCGTTGATCTTCAGAGCCAAAATAGACCACTCCATCATTGACCGTTGGTTTACCTACAATTCCACCTTCTGAGGGGAATTTCCAAAGGAATTTTCCCTCGGAAGCGGTGATCGCATAAAGGTTGTTGTCATATGTGCCAACATAGACATTACCGTTATCAAATACTGGCGCTCCTCGTATTTCATCCTCTGTTTTAAAGGTCCATAGCGGTTTCACTGCCTGCTCCGAAACAATAGGCGTAGTGGCTCCGATGGCGATGCGGGTAAGCGCGCCTGTTTTCTTAGCGGCACCCATCAGGGCTTCTTTCATAGCTTCCATGGATTGATAACGGTCTTCTGGATTATATTGCAGCGCTGTTTCGACAACCGCCTCTAGTTCGGAAGAAACAGCCGGATTGGTTTTTCGAATTGGCCGCTCGTTGAATGTGAACGGAGCTTCAAGTCGTGGATCACGGTGAGTTAATAGGTGGTGCAGTGTAGCGCCAAGTGAATATATATCAACTATCGGCGTTGCCTCACCTCTGTACTGTTCGGGGGGAGAGTACCCTTCGGTACCGATCATGGTTCCTTTTTGCCCCTGCTTAAAAACTTTGGCAATCCCAAAGTCCACCAGCATAATATGGTTCTGCTGGTTCACCATGATATTTGAAGGTTTCATATCCCGGAAAACGATAGGTTCCGGTTTATGTCCGTGAAGATATTGCACAACGTCGCACAATTCTATCGCCCAGGCGATCACCTGATCCTCAGGCATGAAACCTGTGATCTCCGAAAGCATAGCTTCAAGATCCTTGCCATGCACATATTCGATGACAAGGTAGGATTTATCGTCAAAAGTGAAATAATCAAAAATTTTGGGAATGGAAGGATGGGATAGTGTTACGAGAATATTTGCTTCACGTTCAAAATTCTGTACGATCGTTTTCCTGATAAGCGGATCTGGAGCGGAGTTGATCATCTCCTTGACAGCGACCAGCTTAATGACATTCGGAAAATGGAGGTCCCGTGCCCGGTAGACCGACCCCATGCCTCCGACCCCGATCACCTCCTGGATCGCGTAGCGATCTACCAGGACATATCCCCCCTGGAGCTGTTGGACTGGCTGGGTGCTATCGCTGAAATCATGTGTGCCCTGATGTTGGTCCAGTGTTTCCCTCCAATTCAACCGTTTCTTTTAATAAAATAATCTTCAGGGACGGCCTGATGTAATGATTATATGCAAACTGATATTGCTTGGCAAGTTACAGTCTTGAAAGCTTTTAGGCTTCTTTTCCAGATTCCCTTAATCTGGTGTAGGTATGATGATTGGCGTTAAGAATTCCGCAGCTGCCCATCCAATTCGATCGGATTGATAGGTACCTTCCATTTTCCACCAGGTATATCCATCTATGATAATTGGTCCGTCAACCACCAAGAATATTTCGTTTTCGGTAGCGATGCTTTCGGTTCTGGCAGTGGAACCAGGCTCACTCCGCAAGCGTAGTCCGGTTCCTCCTGTTCCAATCACCTGTACATATACTCCTGTTGTGATTCCATCGATTTCTACAGGAATGCTCATTACCGGTGTTTCAATTGCGTCGGCATTTTCATTCACGGATGTTTTTGTGGGGAATGGAATGGTTTTTATTTCAGCAGTTGGCGTCCATGCGGTAACACCTGGAGGAAAAAGTAATCTAATCGCTATTCCTGTTCCGAAAAGGAGAATTAATGTGACGCATATAGTGATGAAAATTGAAACAGATTTTTTAATGGGAACCTCCCGATATTTCGATTATAGGTCAAAGTGAAATAATGAGCATGTTATAATTTTTTGGATGGTTCCCACCAAATCTCAAGAACGCATCATTGAAGGCCGGTATAAGATCCTGGATCTGGCTGCTCACGGGGGTATGGCGGATATTTTCCTTGCCTGGGATCAGACTTTGGAACGCCAGGTGGCAATAAAAATATTGGGGAATGATTATTCATACAATGAATCATTCAAATCACGATTTATTTTTGAAGCCAAAGCAGCAGCGAATCTATCTCACATAAACATTGTGACCGTCCATGATTTTGGATTTGAAAATGGCAGTCCCTACCTCGTGATGGAATATATTTCAGGTACGGATTTGAAGTCAATAATACTTGAACAACATAAATTAATGGCCAAGGATGCGCTGCCATTGATATTGCAAGCTTGCGCTGGAATTGGCTATGCGCATCGCGCTGGATTGGTTCATTGTGATGTTAAACCACATAATCTCATAATCTCCAGGGATAAGCGCCTAAAAGTCACTGATTTTGGAATTGCCCGCGCACTTTCTTCCATCAACCCTGATGAATCAAGTGATGTGGTTTGGGGTTCGCCATTATATTTTTCGCCAGAGCAGGCATCAGGATTAGCGCCCTCCCCCGCATCGGATGTTTATTCTCTGGGAGTTGTCCTCTATGAATGCCTGGTCGGTCAGACTCCATTTTATTCAGAGGACATTTCCGAATTGTCGATAATGCACCGCGAAAACCCTCCCCTTCCTCCCCGGTACTTCGATCCGGATATACCCGATTCTCTTCAGAAGATCATTTTACGAGCATTATCCAAGGAACCTGCCTCTCGCTATCGCAACGGAGACCAAATGGGGCGAGTTTTGCAATCTTTTTGCGATCAGGCAAAAATAACCATACCTTTCTCCCTTTACACAACTGACCCAAACAATACAGGTTGGGACCAGAGCTCTTCCAGTGGAATTGACTGGTCAACAGTTGGATTGGCATTTTTAACTTTATTCTTGGTCTCGGGTCTCATCCCCTTTTGGTTCTACATCATCCTTCGTTATGGAAATATTTTCAATTGATGAACAACGAAAACCTTTTTAGTATCTCTGCTTCGATCCTCGCAGCTGATTTTCGGAATCTGGAAAAAGAGGTAAAGGCTGCCGAGTCTGCTGGGGTGGATAACATCCATATTGATGTAATGGATGGTGTATTCGTTCCGAATATTTCCATGGGTCCAATGATTGTCGAAACCTGCAAGAAAATCACCGATCTCCCGATCGATGTCCACTTGATGATCATCAATCCAGAAAAATATATCGAAGCATTTCAGCACGCTGGAGCAGATAGGATCAGTGTCCACATTGAGAATAATCCTGTAGTAAATGAAACCATAAAGAGGATCCAAACCCTGGGTTGTAAAGCTGGATTGGTGATAAACCCCGAAACGGATCTGGTTCTAATCGAAGGCAGCCTCATTTTCGCCGACTTCTTTCTGATAATGACAGTTCACCCTGGTTTTGGCGGCCAAAAATTCATTAGTGAAACCCTTGGAAAAATTGTTGCACTGAATGAAAATATTAAGCTATTGGGGATGGCGCAGTTCATTCAGGTGGATGGAGGAATCAACCCTAAGACCCTGCCAGTATGTTATCGCGCCGGAGCCAGGGATTTCGTTGCCGGCAACTCCATCTTCAATCACCCGCGCAGTATTCAAGATGCAGTATTGGAGATGCGAGAGTCCGTTAAATAAAGAAAGCGGTTTTAACCGCTTTCTGTGGGTTTTTCTTACTTTCTACTCACTCTTCGAAAGAGTGCGTATGCATTTTGCGCAGAGTGTTTTCTGTACTTTGCGACCCTGTAACATCATTGATACTTTTTGAAGATTTGGGCGGAATTTTCGGTTGGTTGAACGGAGGGAGAAACTCCGGTTATGACCAAATGTGGTTGTTTTTCCGCAATTTTCGCACTTTGCCATTGCCAAATATCCTCTCTTGCACTAAACTTAATCGCTTGTGACCTGTTTTACCAGCAACGGAGTTTACCACATATCGCAACTTTTTTCAAGAAACACCGTTTTATCACAAGGATGAAAAAATGGCTGAGATAAAGAAGATCCTCGGAAATATCTACATGTCGAACCGCGCTCTGGCGACCATCGCCAGCGAGTCAGCGTTGGAATCTTATGGAGTTGTGGGTATCACCGGTAAGAATGTGATGACTGGAATTGCCAAGGTCCTCGTGAAAGATCCGACCCTGGGTGTGAACGTTTCTTACGAAAATGAAAGTCTGGCTATTGATATTTATGTGATCATTGAGTATGGGACCCGGGTCCAATCCGTTGCCAACAGTGTTTCTGAAAACATCAAATACCAGATTGAAAAAGCTACTGGATTAATTGTGACCCAGGTTAATGTCCATGTTCGAGGTTTAAGGATAAGTTACACGGATTAATTACTACGGAGTTCAATGAACATGGCAGAAAACCCTCAGGACCAAACTCAGGATATTCATTTTCAGATTATCCGAACCATTGATGGTCAGGAATTTAAATCACTCATTCAAGCCAGCCTCACCTGGTTGCGTACCAATCAGCAAATGATCAATTCGCTCAATGTTTTTCCGGTTCCGGATGGAGATACCGGAACGAACATGCTATTAACAATGCAATCAGCGTACAACGAGATCGCTGAATCTTCAGAAATCAGGATCGGACCAATTGCCCACGATTTGGCGCAAGGCGCTCTACTCGGAGCCAGGGGTAACTCTGGTGTGATCCTTTCTCAGATCTGGCGTGGTTTTGCCCGGACTATGGATAACCTGGAAACAATGGACGCCGATCTTTTTGTCAAAGGTCTCATCGAAGCCAAGAATACCGCCTATAAGGGTGTTGTCCGGCCCGTTGAAGGCACGATCCTGACTGTGGCGAAGGATATCGCCACTGCTGCCGAAGAGGCCGCCTTCGAAACCAACGACTTATTGAAGGTGCTGGAAGCTGTGGTGGATGCAGCAAATGAATCTGTCCGGCATACCCCTGATTTGTTACCAATTCTAAAACAAGCAGGTGTTGTCGATTCTGGCGGGAAAGGGCTTTATATTATTCTGGAAGGTATGCTACGTTCTTCCAAGGGATATTCTCTTGAAACTCCTCTAATGATGGTTCAACAACTGGAAGGGATGAACCTACAAAATGTTAAGGAGAGTGTGGAAGAAGGGCAGGATTACGAGGTTGTCGTCGATTTTAAACCTGAAGGCAATCTTGATTTGGACAATTTTTATCAGGGATTATCTGAAATTGGCACTTCCATCCAGGTTGGTGAAGGGGATGGGATTTACAGGATGCACATTCACGTCGAGACAGACAGGCGCTACGAGCCCATCGATTATACGATGAAGTATGGGACAATCACCAAAGTAGCCATGGAAAACCTGGTCGAACAAACCGGAGGGAATGGCTTGGATGGCACTCTTCAATTGGAACTCCCTGAAGTTCAACCAGGACAAATCGCTGTAGTTGTAGTATCACCAGGAGATGGGATCTCACGGATTTTCGCCAGTCTCGGTGCAGTTGCCATTGTTCAAGGGGGTCAGACGATGAATCCCAGCACCGAAGAGATCCTCAGATCTTTCGAGAACCTTCCAACAGAAAAGATAATCATTTTACCGAACAACAAAAATATCATTCTCGCTGCAGAATCCGCGGCATCCATGACGGTGAAAACAGTCAGGGTCATCCGAAGCAAAAATGTTCCCCAGGGTCTTTCCGCCATCCTCAGGCTGGACCCCGAAGGTGATCTCGATTCGATCGTTAAACAAATGGATGAGTCCCTCACCGATATTGAAACCGGTGAGATCACCACCGCCACAAGGACCGTACAGATAAATGAGGTGGATGTTAAGGAAGGAGAAGTGATAGCCCTTCACAATGGCCAATTGATCAAATCTTCTTCCACCCTCGAAGAAGCCTGTTTTGAATTTCTAAAAAATGCCGGAACGAATGAAAGAGAGCGCATTACAATTTTTTACGGTTCGAATATTGAACGGCCTCACGTTAATGAGATTGCAGACCTGATCCGAGCGAAATATCCTAAGCAGGAACTTGAAATTCACGAAGGCGGTCAACCGCATTACCAATTTATTATCTCTGTTGAATAACAGATGAATCCCATATGTATCATTACAGACAGCGCTGCACAATTCCCAAATCCTGTATTCCCCGGCAGGGAATTCGTCCATTTTTTCAATTTACCCCACACGGACATCGGAAAAGCCGATAGAAATGATCCGGAGGTTAATGGCACAACGAATCATTTCTCCGAATCCGGAATCAAATCTTCAAACACAACCAACACTACGCAAGATACTTTCGACCAGATTCTCCAAGAATTAAATTCCAAATATGACGAGATAATCATCCTCACCGCTTCCAGTTTCTTGAATCCGTATTATTCTGTGATAGAAAAAACGGCACTACATTTCAATGGTAGTGCCCGGTTGTACCTTATCGATACGCAGACGATTTCCACTGGTCAGGGATTATTGGTCGAACAAGCAGCCCGAGCGATTCACTCAGGGGTATCTGCTTCGAATCTAGAAAGAGAACTCCGTAAATCTATCCCGCTAATCTTTAATATCCTATGCACACCGTCATTAAACTACCTTTACCAAACTGGAATTGTTGACCAGCCGCAGTCGGTTGTGAGCGAATATTTCAACCTGTATCCGATATTCGTATTGGAGGACGGGAAGTTTACACCAATCAGTAAAGTACGCAATTATCATACTGCTATAGAATCTTTTCAGGAATTCCTAGAAGAATTTGATAATTTAGCGCATATTTCCTTTCTTCACGGCGGTATGGTACCCCCCGTTGAGATCCGTTGTATGAAGCAATTTTGTGATGATTCTTTCCCTGATACTCCTTTCAGCGAACATCAATTGAATCCCTTCCTGACCACAATGTTCGGATCGGAATTCATGGGAATGTTTTTGTCAGAATAATCAGCTGGAACCTGGTCTCTGGTGTACCTGCTACGGTAAAATAAATACCATGCCTTCCCCCGTTGATAACCTTCGGAAATTTCTCAACCTGGAGATTAAGCGTAATTATGACAATCGCGCCATTGTGGGTGGATTGGATAAGATAGATCCTGTTTGGAAACAGGATGCTCAACTATTTAATATTTCTCTGCAATTTAAGGATGAAATTTCCAAACGTCTTCAGGCATATTCCAGTCTACCATTGGAACAACGTCCCCTCGCAATATCTGAAATGCTAAATATATTGGATCAAATCCCGTATGGAAATTCCCGATCTATTGAGGCGGTCGAAATAACAAAGGATTACTCACCGGAGAAGCTTCCACCCCAAGGTCCGGTGAACACAATCAATCAGGTTCCGTTAGAATCAAACAAACAAAAACCCTCGGTTCCATCATCTGCAACACCGGGTGCAGGTTTAGACGCTCCGCTGACTGTGGTTCAGGGAGTGGGACCTTCCAAAGCTTCCATGTTCAAATCGCTTGGAGTGAACACGCTGGAGGACCTGCTTTACTTTTTTCCCAGGCGATATGATGATTACACACAGTTGAAACCGATCAATCGTCTGACTGTCAAGGAAAATGTAACCATCATCGCAACGGTGCAAAGTGGCGCCACCTTCAAACGGGGAAAGCCGCCTCGGGATATCACCGAGATCATCGTAAGTGACGGAACAAGTCCGTTGCGTCTTATCTGGTGGAATCAGACCTGGCCGCTTCGAACCTACCGTCCTGGAATGCAGGTTGTCATCGCTGGCAGGGTCGATCTCTACCTGGGTCGTTTTGTTATTTCAAATCCGGATATTGAGTTGATTGAACAGGAACACCTCCATACCAATAGGATCGTACCGGTATATCCCCTAACCTCCGGCTTAACCCAAAAATCAATCCGAAGGATGATGTACGATACGATATCGTTCTGGGCTCTCAAGGTTCCGGAGTATCTCCCTCCGAATGTAAAAGACTCTGCGGGTGTTTCCAATTTGGCTACTGCCTTGCTGCAAATTCACTTCCCGGATAGTTTAGATAGTCTCCAAATCGCCCGGGATCGATTGGCATTTGACGAGATATTTCTGCTTCAGATCGGTGTCCTTCAGCAGAAACGTACCTGGCAAGCTCTCACTTCTGAATGTTTCGCAATTTCCCAGGAGCGAATCAACGATATCGTCGGTACACTTCCTTTTCAGCTGACATCCGCGCAAACCAAAGTATTCGATCAATTAGTTAGGGACCTGGATTCTTCACATCCGATGAACCGCCTCCTGCAGGGGGATGTGGGTTCGGGTAAAACCGTAGTGGCAGGTTTGGCTGCTGTCATCCTGGCTGAAAATGGAAAACAAAGCGCGTTGCTCGCCCCTACTAGCATATTAGCTAGTCAGCATTACAAAACCCTTACCAGGTTATTCACCTCAAATGAGAATTCCATTTTTCCCTTCAGGGCGGGAGAGATTCGTTTACTAATTGGGGATACACCCGATTCTGAAAAGGAGGAGATCCGTAAGGATCTTGCCGATGGAAAGATCAAGCTCCTAATTGGAACTCATGCTGTCCTTGAAGAGCCCGTGATTTTTCACAACCTTTCATTGGTTGTGATTGATGAGCAGCACCGCTTTGGAGTGGAGCAGCGTGCAATTCTGCGTTCAAAGGGTAAGAATCCTCACCTGCTCGTTATGACCGCCACCCCTATACCCCGTTCACTTGCCCTCACCGTGTATGGTGACCTGGATGTATCCATCCTCGACGAGATGCCGGCAGGTCGGTTGCCTGTAGAAACACGGATCATCTATCCGTTGGAACGGGAAGGTGCGTATTCAGTAATTCGAAAAGAGGTGGAAAACGGAAGGCAAGCTTTCGTTGTTTACCCGCTTATCCACCAGGGTGATAACGAGGCCTTTTTATCTGCAGTCAATGAATATCAGCGGTTACAAAAGGATGTATTTCCCGATTTGAAACTGGGTTTACTTCACGGTAGACTTCATACCGAAGAAAAAGATTCCGTAATGGGGAATTTCCGCAAGAATGAAATCCAGATTCTGGTTACCACAACCGTGATTGAAGTAGGAGTCGATATTCCCAATGCTACCATCATGGTGATAGAAGGCGCAAACCGTTTCGGCCTTGCGCAGCTCCATCAATTGCGCGGCAGAGTTGGGCGGGGAAAGGAGAATTCCTACTGCCTTTTGATCCCCGATACTGAGGACGAAATCGAAAATCAGCGCTTATCAATCATGGTTTCCACCAATGATGGGTTTATCCTCGCAGAAAAGGACCTCGAACAGCGTGGTCCAGGGGAATTCCTGGGAACTAGGCAATCGGGATACACACCGCTCCGAATGGCCAACCTCACCGATATTCAGCTTGTGGAGAAGGCTCGTTCCGAAGCACAACGCGTAGTGGAAGCCGATCCTGAACTTTCCGATCCCGCGCTGGTACCCCTGCTTCGTAAGGTACAATCGTTTTGGTCACCCGGTCAGGGTGATATCAGTTAGGAGGGAACATGGTCAAGGCAGTATTTCCAGGCACCTTTGATCCGATACATTTCGGGCATATTGACATCGCAACCCGGGCGTCTTGCATCTTCGATGAATTGGTCGTTGCGGTATATGATCGACCCCTAAAAAATCTTCTGTTCATGCCAGATGACCGCATTCAAATGGTGAAAAAAGCATTTTCTGGAAATAGTAAGATTCTTGTACAGGGCTATAGTGGCTTGACGGTGGATTTTTGTAAGAAAATCGATGCGCAAGTCATTGTCCGAGGGCTCCGGGTTTTTTCTGATTTTGAACATGAATTCCGCATGGCTTTGGCGAATCACCGGCTCGCAGCAGATATTGAAGTGATCGCTTTAATTACCAGTGAAGAGCATTCCTTTTTATCTTCCACAACCGTCCGCGAAATCGCCGCTCTTGGGGGAGATATCAGCAGCATGGTTCCGGAGTTCATCCAGGAAGCCCTGAAGAATAAATTCTCTGAATTCGGGGAATCCAGAAACGATCTGCCTATAACTTCGCTCAGAGATTAATACGCTATAATTATTTTGGCGTATTTATTGCACCTTCCATCCTTAAGTTCGATTTTGAGGAGATTTCGATGGATATCCTGCATCTTGTAGACCGGCTCGAAGAACTTTTCGATGAAAGCCGTCCAATCTGGTTCACGCACAGCGTGATGATCGATGAGGACAAAATCCTTGATTTGATCGACCAAATGAGGGTGTCCATCCCTGAAGAGATCAAGAAATCACAGCAGCTCCTTGCCCAGAGCGACCGCATTATCGCCAAAGCCAAAGAGGAAGCAGCAAATATTGTTTCGATGTCCAAGGAGAAAAGCGACGAACTCATCCAGCACGATGCCATCGTTCTGGCTGCGCAGGCACGGGCTGACCAGATAATCGCCCAGGCCCGCAACGAAGCAGAGAATATCCGAAAGGATGCTGATTTGTATTCTGTGGAGAGTCTGACACGCCTTGAAATGGAAATCGACCGTACATTGAATCAGGTTCGCAACGGTATCCAAGTCCTGCAATCCGAAAAAAAGCCGGCAACTCCCCCCCAGCCTCCACCTGAAAAAACAGTTTCCCAGACGTAAAAAGCCCTTTCGGGCTTTTTTTTATCACTTCTCTGATCGGATCGGGATTTGTGGAGGGGAATGCTTCTCCGAAGCAGGATGGAGCGCTATGGAAATCACTTCATCCATATGGCTTACAGGTCGAATCGCCAGATCTGTGATCACTTTAGGGGGTATATCCACAAGATCTTTCATATTCTTCTCCGGCAGGAGCACTCGCTTTATCCCTGACCGGTGTGCTGCCAGGATCTTCTCACGGACTCCCCCGATAGGCAGTACCTGTCCGCGAAGGGTAATTTCACCCGTCATACCCACATCTTTGTAAATTTTTCGGCCGGTAAAAGCTGAGATGAGCGCAGCTGCTATTGTGATCCCGGCACTCGGCCCATCCTTGGGAATGGCTCCCTCGGGAATGTGGATATGAACATCCACACGTTCGTATATATCCGGGGAAATATTTAAGATCTTGGAGCGGGATTTCAGATATGAAAGTGCTGCTTGGGCAGATTCTTGCATAATATCGCCAATTTGACCGGTGATCTGAAGTGTCCCCTTACCTTCAAGGATTAATACTTCCACAGGCATGATCTCGCCCCCATTTTCTGTCCAGGCAATCGCAGTCGCCACCCCAACTTCATCTTTTCTTTCCGCTTCCGTCAGGAAGAATTGCGGTGGGCCAAGGAATATCTCTACATCCGCGGGTTTGATCCGTTTCGGGAAGGATTTCCTCTCCGATTTTAATCGGGCTACCTTTCGACAAATCCTGCCCAGCTCCCGTTCAAGGTTTCGGACACCTGCTTCGTAGGTGAACTCCCGGATTGTCTTTTTTATCGCGAGTTCAGAAAAACCAGTTTCGCTGCGTTTTAGTCCGCTTTCTTCAATTTGCCGAGGGACAAGAAATCTCTTTGCGATTTCCAATTTTTCTTCTTCGATGTAACCAGGAAATTCCAACAATTCCATCCTATCAAGAAGTGCGGAAGGTATTGAGGAAAGGCTGTTGGCGGTTGTGATGAACATTACCTGGGAAAGATCGTAAGCTACTTCAAGATAATGATCAGAGAAGCTGGAATTTTGTTCGGGATCAAGTACTTCAAGCAATGCAGATGAGGGATCACCCCGGAAGTCAGTACCTAATTTATCGATCTCATCCAGCATAAAGAGAGGATTTACAGTTCCAGCTTTCCGCATGGTTTGAATGATCCTGCCTGGCATGGCGCCGATGTAGGTTCTGCGATGCCCCCGGATTTCCGCTTCATCGCGTACACCACCTAGCGATACGCGAACGAATTTCCTCCCCAGTGCTTCAGCTATTGATTTACCAAGCGATGTTTTTCCGGTTCCCGGAGGACCCACAAAACAAAGGATTGGTTGGCGAAGACGTTTGGGCTTCAGGCTGCGAACAGCGATATATTCAAGAATTCTGTCTTTTGCTTTACCAAGTCCGTAATGGTATCTTTCAAGGACCTCACCGGCATGGGTAACATCGAGGTTATCCTCAGTTTGTTCTTTCCAGGGTAGATCAAGGATCCAATCCACATAGTTCCGGATAATACTTACTTCGGGAGACATTGCCATCATCTGGCCTAACCGCTCCACTTCTTTCAAAGCCACCTTTTGAACGTCCTCAGGTAACTCGGTTTTTTCGACGCGTTCTTTGAGTTCCTTAATTTCCCGCGTCCAGATATCACCTTCCCCCAATTCAGACTGGATGGCTCTCATCTGTTCTCTTAGGTAAAACTCCCGCTGGGTGCGATCCACTTCGCTCTGAACACGGTTTTGGATCTCGTCCTCCAATTGGAGCACATCCAGTTCCTGTGCAAGCAGCCAGTTCAGTTTCTTAAGACGTTCTTCTGGGTTAAGGATCGTAAGTAGTGTTTGCCTCTCCTCGAATGGAAATGTGATCGCTGTAGCCACCATATCGGCCAACCATCCTGGTTCCTGGATGTTCATGGAGAACAATTGAGCCTCATCAGGTAGCGAGCGATCCAAGCGAACGCAACGTTCAAAGAGGTCCTTGGTTGTTCGCATCAACGCTTCTATCCGCCGGTCGGTCTTTACGGATTCAATAATCGGCCGAACTTTCACTTTAATGAAAGGGTCAGTCTGAGTGAACTCCACAATCTGCATGCGGTGTCGACCCTGTATGAGCGCGGAATGGTTTCCTTCGGAGAGATTCAGCAACCTGCCTACTGCTACTTCAACTCCAATTGGCAGGAAATCGCGGGATTTGGGATCGTCCATCCCTTGCTCACGGACCATCAATCCGATCAGTGTGGAATAATCCTCCTGGGCAGCCTTCACAGCCGCCAGATTCACGCCTTGCGAAATGAAAACCGGCGCAACCATGTGGGGAAAAATCACAACATCCCGAAGGATCAATGCTGGGAGTTCAACGAGCCCATCGTTTCCAATAGGCGCATCCGGAACCTGGTATAGCTCTTCCGTTCTTTGATATAAAGCTGAGGGAAGGTCTTCCGGATTATCTTTAAACTGAGGCCAAGGTATTTCTTTCATGTTTTTCCTAAACCGGGAATTGCGTCATCCCGCTACGATTCTCTCTTTTTGTAAGAATAATTCTTTGATGCCAGCTGCGATGAAAAGGCTCCCGGTTGCAACCACGGCTGCTTCTCCATCCGCTAATAGTATCGCCCTTTCCAGGGCTTTATCAAGAGGCATCACGGCGCTAGCTTTCACGCCATGGGAGTGGGCTAAGGTCACCAGGTTCTCTGCCTTACTCGCGCGTGGATGGGTGGATTCCGATGCAACGACTTCCCGAACTCTGGGGAGAAGCTCGGAGAACATTCCCTCGATATCCTTATCCTCGGAGGCGCCAAAAAGCAAAATAACGGGAAGATCCGCGAGGTAATCATCTATAGTTAGACGTAATTTTAATGCGGAATCCCGATTGTGTGCGGAATCCACGATGATCGGTGGATTTTGCTGGATAACTTCGAATCGAGCCGGCCATTGTACTTGGAGGAATCCGGTTTTAATTTCTTCTTCTCCAATAACCAAACCCTGTAGTTTTAATTTCTGGATCACCGAATAAGCTGTGGCCGCATTTTCCACCTGATGATATCCAAGCAGCGGGATAATCAACCTGGCAGGTCCCCAAAGAGCCCTGCCGCCTGATTCGATGTAAAAATCTGCCAAATCTTGCTCGTTCATTGGCCAAACGAGGATGGTCTGGTTATAAAGAGAATGCGCCAGCGAAGCATAAAGGAAATCTTTCCCGACCTGGGTTACCGGCGATTCTCTTTCCGCTGCAATGCGTTCCAGTTCAATTCTCGCTTCGGTGGTTTGTGGTGCAATCACCACCGGTTTGCCCGGTTTGATGATGCCGCCCTTTTCAAAGGCGATCTTGGTGAGCGTGTTTCCAAGCATCTGAATATGATCATAGGAAATGGATGTGATCACCGAAATAATCGGATCAACAACGTTTGTCGCATCCAGCCTTCCACCTAAACCCACCTCAATAACCGCATAATCCACTTCCTGCTCGGCAAAATACAAGAAAGCCAGCGCGGTTGTGATTTCGAAAGTCGTAAGTCCTTCCACCTGGAAAATTGCTGGTTTAATTCTTTCCACCATCTCACAGATTGCACACTGTGAAATTGGGGTTGTATCGATTTGAATGCGCTCTGTGTAATCAACCAGATGCGGGGATGAATATAACCCTGTCCGGTATCCACCAGCCTGCAGCACGCTGGCTATCATCGCTGAAGTTGATCCTTTTCCTTTCGTACCTGCCACATGGATCACCGGGTATTTTTGATGCGGGTTACCAAGTTTTTCAAGAAACACTTGCAACCGGCTAAGGTTAAAATTCTCTGCCGCATTGCGAAAATTACGGGAAAGACTGTAATCGATGAAGCTATATAGGAAATCCAGAGTTTCCTGGTATTTTTTCTCTGTGTCCATCACTAGGTTTTCCAAAACTGTCAGGGATTGTACCCTTTCGAAACGATGAATACAAGGATGCAGAAATGTTCATTGACCAAACTGTGCAATTCGGTTAAATTTACCTCCACGATGTACCCTTACGGTATGTTGGTTATGGTTTTCCGGATCCCAGGGTGCAGATCCTTGAAGGAAAAACGGGGTTTGGTAAAACCACTCATTGCGGATCTTCGCAAGAAATTTAATGTTTCCACAGCTGAAGTGGATTCGCAGGATAGCTGGCAGGAAACCGTGATCTCCTGCGCAATGGCAGGAAGCGATCGGGTGGTGGTAGAAAAATGTCTGCAAGCCATTCCCGGGTATTGCGAAAATACTCACCGATCCTTTCAATTGATTCATCAGGAAATGGACATCTTCTAGGATTATTATGGACCTCCAGCTCAAAGGTAAACGTGCAATAATCACTGGCGCCAGCCGTGGTCTTGGCTTCGCGGTGGCTTCCACGCTTGCGGAAGAAGGTACAGAGGTCATTCTCAACGCCCGTGATGAAACCGCGTTGAGAAATGCGGCAACGACCATCCACAACAGGTCGGCAGTTAGGGTAATCCCTATCACCGGAGATATCACTGAACCCAAAACGCCTCTCCTGCTGTTGGAAGCAGCACAATCTCATTTTGGGGGTGTTGACCTTTTGCTCACAAATGCAGGTGGTCCTCCTCCCGGACCGTTTGATTCCTTTTCAGATTTGGATTGGAATAAATCCGTCGAATTATCCTTCCTTTCCCATGTACGCTTGATCCGGTCAATCCTGCCTGCACTCCGTGAATCCTCCAGCGCGAGCATTCTGACGGTCACCTCTTTTTCGGTAAAGCAACCATTACCAAACCTTGTCCTTTCCAACAGCATCCGCGCCGCCACTGTAGGTCTTACAAAAAGCCTGGCGCTTGAGCTGGGACCTGTAGGCATCCGGGTCAATTCCATCCTCCCTGCATGGACAGATACAGAAAGGGTCCATGAACTCATGGAAGCCCGGGCAAAAAACAATAAAACCAGTGTTGAGGAAGAGATCGCCAAGCTAACCAGTGAAAGCCCCCTGGGAAGGTTAGGCACCCCGCAGGAATTTGCTAACGCAGCTGTTTTTCTCCTCTCCCCGGCTGCCTCCTATATCACAGGTGTCATGCTTACCGTGGATGGTGGTTTTTATAAGGGAACTCAATAGCGAACATGGTCGTTCCAAATATTTCAGCTCTCGATTCATGGTTGGAGTTGAACCTGCCTTCTGTCCAAAAACCCGGCCGGTATTCAGGAAATGAACTCAACCAGGTTCGCAAAGATTGGGATTCTGTAAAAGTACATGCTGCGCTAGCTTTTCCGGATATCTATGACCTGGGGGTGCCAAACCTGGGTCTTTCCATCCTCTATGACCAAATCAACAAACGTCAGGATACACTTGCGGAGAGAGTTTTTCTCCCCTGGGTTGACATGGAAAGGATAATGCGACGGGATGGTATATCATTGTTCTCACTAGAAAATCGCATTCCTCTCCAAAAATTTGACCTCATTGGTATCTCCCTCCCCTACGAAACTCTCTACACCAACGCACTCAACCTGCTTGATCTTGCGGGAATCCCAGTTCGCTCGCGGGACCGGACATCGGACCACCCTCTCGTGATCGCTGGTGGTCACGCGATGTTAAACCCGGAACCGATGGCTCCCTTTCTGGATGTCATTGTCATCGGCGAGGGAGAGGAAACAATTCACGAAATTCTAGATTCATTAATCACATCGAAGAAAAATCGCTTCGATCGAGTAAAAACTCTTTTTGCATTATCAAGGATAACCGGTGTATACATCCCATCTTTTTATTCGCCATGGAATGATGATGCTGGAAAGTATCTGGGACTGAACACAATATCTACAGAGGTTCCCTGCTGCATCCAGAAACGGATCGTCGGACGCCTGCCTGAGCCGGTCACGGATTTTATTGTTCCATCCATTGAGGTTGTCCACAACCGGGTGGCGATTGAGATCATGCGTGGTTGTACGCGCGGGTGCCGTTTTTGCCAGGCGGGGATGATCACCAGGCCAGTTCGGGAACGCCCTCTCGATCAGATCCTGGAAGCACTCCAGGTTGCGCTTGATAAAACCGGATTTGAGGAAGTCGCGCTACTATCTCTCTCTTCATCCGATCACTCGGAGATCAAGGAAATCGTTCAGGCGATCCAAACCCGTTTCGAAGGTAAGCATTTAACCATCTCTCTCCCCTCCCTTCGTATAGAGTCTTTATCAGTAGACTTGCTCGAGAAATTGAGCGGTTCCCGACAAACCAGCTTTACACTGGCCCCCGAAGCTGCCACGGACCGGTTGCGAAATATCATCAATAAACCAATTTCGGATGACGCTCTATTGGAAGTAACCCGCTTGATATATTCCCGAGGCTGGAGGGTAATTAAATGTTATTTTATGATCGGTCACCCGGAAGAAACCATGGACGATGTGAAAGCGATAGCCGATCTCTGTAAAAGGGTCGTAATGGAAGGGAGAAAATTCCACGGTCTTAAAGCGACTTTGCACGCAGGTATCAGCACTTTTATTCCCAAGCCACATACCCCTTTCCAGTGGCGTGCGATGGATTCACTGGAATCAATCCGCGAGAAACAGGCGTTTCTTCGCCGGGAACTACGCGGGCCTGGACTTAAAATGACCTGGGCGGATCCGCAAACTTCCCTCTTGGAAGCCTGGCTTTGCAGGGGTGACCGGAAGACTGCGGAAGTTATCTATAATGCCTGGAAAGCCGGGGCAAGGTTCGATGCCTGGCAGGATCAATTTAATTTTGACCTTTGGAAGGTTGCCTTTGACCAGTCCGGGATAGATCCTTTCTCGTTTTCCCACCGGGTTAGATCCGCAGATGAGGTATTTCCCTGGGACCATATCCAAATTGGAGTCACAAAAAAATACCTGCTCGAAGAAGCCGAAAATAGCCGGTCGGGAGTCTTGCGCCCGGATTGCCGCGTAAGTTGTTATGTGTGTGGGATCCTCCCGGGGTATAAAAAGATCAGGCAGGAAAATCCCGGCTCCCATTGGGGCTGCCCGGAAGTAAAAGCGGAAGTGATTCAATCATGATCCGGTGCAGGGTTCTATATCATAAGACCGAACCGCTGCGATATACCGGTATGTTGGATATCCAGCACATTTGGGAACGACTTTTTCGTCGCGCGTACCTCAACCTGGCTTACAGTCAGGGATTTCACCCTCAACCCAGGATCCAGCAAGCCGCTCCCCTTCCCTTGGGGTTCCTTTCTTCTTACGAACTGCTAGATTTCTGGCTGGATAGTACTGAAACCGTCCCGGTTATCACCGAGAAGATACTAAGAAATACTCATCCGGGTCTGGAAATCATTCATATAGAAGAAATTGATCTTTTCGCTCCAATACTCCAAAGTCAGCTGGAATCGTCAAGTTATCTGGTGACTTCTCTTCTGGAAATCGATCCGGTATTTTTCGTAGAAAAATGGAACCACTTGATGGCAGAAAGATTGATCATTCGAACGCGCAGGGGCAAGGAATATGACCTGAGACCCCTGATCCAGTCCATTGATGCGGTTGAACCTGAAGTTGGATATGTAGGTTTTCAATTGACCCTTTCCGCTCGAGAGGCTGCCACAGGCCGCCCGGAGGAAGTGATCGCAGCCATGGAAATGGACCCATTTACTTTCCGCTACAAGCGAAAAAAACTAACTTTTTCGATCCCGGTATTTTTCCTTATCTGATGAGCACAATTTTTAAGATCTTTGAATGCTTGAATCAAGAGTGCGGATTCCGCTGTCCGGAATCACCCACTGATAATCCCTTGGAAAAATGTCCATTGTGTGGTTCATTAGGCCGGAAAACTGAATACGGTTATCTGGATGGTGAGGATTGGAGAAATAAAGTTGCAACGCCAAGCAACCATCTGGAAGTCCTTTTGGATAATTTACGGAGTATATATAATGTTGGATCGATTTTTCGTACCAGCGACGGCGCAGGTATTCGACGGCTCTATCTTGGAGGGTACACCCCCACACCCGAACATCCGAAACTATGGAAAACCGGATTGGGTTCGGAGTGGTCTGTTCCCTGGGATTATGTTCGGAATGGATCAGATCTTGTCCTTTCTAAAAGATACGAGGGGTACCATATTTGGGTGCTGGAGCGTACCGAATCAGCGATTTCGATATTTGAATCCAAACCGGCAACACCGGTCTCACCAATCCTCCTTGTAATAGGAAATGAAAAAGTTGGGGTTGACCCTGAGATCATCCTAAATAGTCACCAGGTCGTATTTATACCCATGGCGGGTCGCAAACGCTCGCTCAACGTTGCCACTGCTTTTGGGATCGCCGCGTATGCTCTTTCGATGAACCAGAATAATCTTTGATTCATCAAGAAAAATGGAATAAAATCGTACGTCATTCGAGGTTATATGCCGATTTATGAATATATCTGCAGGAAATGTGGTTCGAAATTCGATACGATCCGACCCATGAAGGAAGCAGACTCCCCCATTCCCTGTGAAAAATGTGACAGCGTTGATACCAAGCGTGCCCTTTCAGTTTGTTTTTCTCACGGGACAGAGAAATCAACCAACCCTAGTCATTCCGGTGGATGCGGAAGCTGCAGCGGTGGTTCCTGCGCATCCTGCCGATCTTGAGGTTCCGGGTAATCATGGAAAAATTCGCAAACAAGTTGGTTTTGATAACAGGGGGCTCGAGTGGTATCGGGTTGGCCTTGGCAAAAAAACTCGTTTCCCGGGGTGCAAACGTCTACATCCTTGGCCGTCGCTTGGAAAACTTGACCACTACTTCCCTGGAGTTGAAGAAGAACCGGATTAATTCTACCCAACGAGCGGGGATTATTTCCGCCGATATTTCGAGGGAAAAAAGCACCATTCGCATCCTCGAGAGTTTTCTAGAAAAAGTCGGTGTCCCGGATTATTTATTCAATTCCGCTGGGATCGTTTTCCCTGGTCAAGTTGAAAACATTCCTATGGCTGAGTTCCATACCCAGATGGCAACCAACTTCTTCGGCACTGTCCTCATCACGAAAACGTTCCTGCCTGCCATGCTGGCACGGGGGACCGGGCACATCATCAATATTTCCTCCTTTGCAGGTTTCTACGCATCATATGGATATTCAGCATATTCCTCCACTAAGTATGCCATCCGTGGTTTTTCGGATGTGATCCGTGCGGAGCTGAAACCCAGAGGCATCAAAGTTTCGATTGTGTTTCCTGCCGATGTTGATACTCCCCAACTCGCTTACGAACGGTCTGTTCAGACGGAGATTATGAAGGAGATAAATGCTTCCGCAGGAACGCTGCCCTCAGAAAAAGTCGCTGATTACATTCTTAAAGGCGTCGACAAAGGTCGTTACGTCATCACCCCTGGTTTCGAGCCCACTCTGGCGTATATCCTTTCGGTTACAGTTGGTTGGGTTCTTTATCCTTTGATGGACTCATTAATCAAATCAGCAGAGAAAAAAGTCCACAAGAATTCTTCATTGTAGAGATTTTTCTATCCACTCGTAGAAATATCCTAAAAAAACCGTTATGTTATACTTCTATCGGTTTTTCAACCAAATAATTTTTATAAGAGGGAGAATATGGAATCAAAGGATTATATTGCCCTAGAAGATCGTTACGGAGCGCATAATTACCACCCGTTGGATGTCGTAATCCAAAAGGGGGATGGGATTTGGGTTGAGGACGTCGATGGAAACCGTTACATGGATTGCCTCAGCGCTTATTCAGCTCTGAACCAGGGGCATGTTCATCCCCGTATTCTCAATGCGCTGGTGAATCAGGCTGCCAAACTGACCCTAACCTCCCGTGCGTTTCGAAATGACCAACTCCCCCTCCTTTTCAAGGAACTTGCTGATTGGACCGGTTATGGTATGTCCTTATTGATGAATTCAGGTGCGGAAGCTGTGGAGACTGCTATCAAGCTTGCCCGGAAATGGGCATATATAAAGAAAAGCGTTCCACGCTACGAAGCGGAAATCATCGTTGCGTCCGGAAATTTCCATGGCCGGACAGTAAGCATCGTTTCCTTTTCTACGGAACCATTATATAGGGATGATTTTGGTCCCTTCACGCCCGGCTTTAAGGTAGTCCCCTTTGGTGACGCTTCCGCGATAGAAAAAGCGATCACTCCCGCCACTGCTGCGGTCATGGTGGAACCCATCCAGGGTGAAGGTGGAGTTCTCATTCCCCCCCAGGGCTACCTGCGGGAAATCCGACAAATATGCACCAATAATAAGGTATTGTTCATCGCAGATGAGATCCAAACCGGCCTTGGCAGGACCGGGAAGCTCTTTGCCAGCCAGCATGAAGATGTCCGCCCGGACATGATCATCATAGGAAAAGCTCTTGGGGGTGGTTTTTACCCCGTTTCAGCTGTATTGGCAGATGAACCTATCATGGGTCTGTTCACGCCAGGAGAACATGGGTCTACATTCGGAGGCAATCCCCTGGCTGCTGCAGTTGCCCGTGAGGCCATCAAGGTCATCCGAGAGGAGAACCTTGTGGAGAAGAGTGCGGCTATGGGTGAATATTTTATGGAACAATTAATGAAAATCCCCAGCGTGCATGTAAAGGAAATTCGTGGGAGAGGTTTATTAATCGGCGTGGAATTGAAGACTGAAGCTGGTGGTGCTCGCAGATTCTGCGAGGTTTTGAAGAACAAAGGTATTCTTGCCAAGGAAACCCACGAAAAGGTGATTCGATTCGCCCCTCCACTGATCATTACCAAGCAGGATATTGACTGGGCTATACCGCGCATTCGCGAAACCCTGCAGATACCTTAAGTATCACGAATTCCACTCAGGTCCATTAACACATCCTCGAATTCTGGAGAATCCATGGCGAGAAAAGCGAAGATCGTCGCAACGATAGGACCAGCCAGCCGAAACGAGGAGATTCTAAAACGTCTCTTTGATGCAGGGATGGATGTCGCCCGGTTAAATTTTTCTCATGGAACTCATGAAGATCATGCATTATCCATTTCTTTGATCCGTAAGCTATCCACGGAATTAGGGAAGCCGGTTGCCATCTTGCAGGATCTTCAGGGACCAAAATTAAGGGTCGGAACTCTTCCCGAAAACGGCATCGAATTGGTAGCAGGAGAAACCGTTTTCCTCTCCTCCCGAGTTTCTGGCATGAACCCCGGGTTCGAAGGAACGATAATCCCCATGGAAGTCCCGGATTTCGAAAAAAGCATGACCCGTGGCGCTCGCGTTTTAATCGATGACGGTAAACTTGAGCTTCAAGTAATTAAGGTAACCGACGATTCTGTGGAAGGCAGGGTCGTGATCGGGGGAAAATTAACTTCACGGAAAGGGGTCAACCTTCCTGGAGCAGATCTTGGTTTTGCTTCTTTCACTCCTAAGGACCAGGCTGACCTAGAATTCGGCCTCAAGCAGAAAGTTGATTACATTGCTCTATCCTTCGTCCGGGCAGCTCGCGATATTATTTTTTTACAGGAATCGATCAATAAAATCGAATCAAGCATGTCGGAAACACCCATCATTGCTAAGCTTGAACGACCGGAAGCTATTCAAAATCTACACGAGATCCTTCATGTTACCGATGGGGTGATGGTTGCACGGGGCGACCTGGGAGTGGAAACCTCCCCTTCCGATGTTCCCATCATGCAAAAGACGATCATTAAAGAAGCCAATCGTCATGCCAAATTGGTGATCACAGCAACCCAGATGCTGGATTCCATGGTCAGTAATCCTCGCCCCACACGCGCGGAAGCCTCCGATGTGGCCAATGCCATCTTTGATGGTTCCGATGCCGTAATGCTTTCTGCCGAATCAGCCAGCGGGCAGTACCCGGTCGAAAGTGTGGCGATGATGGATCAGATCATCCAAACTGCTGAGGAACATTTCGGAGAATGGGGTTTCGGTGAGGATGTTCCCATCGACCCAACCCACAATAGCGCCATTGCGATCACCCGCGCAGTTCATGAAATCTCAAAAGACCTGGAGATCGCCGGAATTGCTGTTTTCACTCTAAGCGGTCAGACTGCCATCCTGATGGCAAAAACCAGACCGAGAGTCCCAATCCTGGCATTTACGCCAAATGAGAGAACATACCAACGCCTGAATTTATGTTGGGGAACAAGCCCAGAGATGGTTCCATTTGCCAATTCAGTGGAGGAGATGCTCCAGCATCTGGACGCAAGAATTCTGGAAAAAAATCTTTTCCAGCCCGGTCAGCAAATAGCCGTTATTTCAGGTTTGCCCGTTCATGCGATGAAGGTTGCAAATTTTACCCTGCTCCATCGTGTTGGACAGGGTTGAATCCCGTTTGATCTCAAAAAAGACTCGAATTCAATCGTTCCAACTCTGCCTGGGAAGGGCGAATCATATCAGCGGTTAACCGATTTAATGCTGTTCCAGATAAATTGTAAATATCATATATGGTGGGTTGATCCGGATCAACGTAGATCAAACCGGTTACCAGCCAGTTATTCGAATGAGCTTCTTCAAGCATGTGCATGGCCTGCCAGCGGTCGCAAGGATCATATTTGCTTTCCAGTTTTTTAAGAACTATCTTCGATCCATCAAAAAGTTCCACTTCCTGGGTAGTGCCTTCCTCAAAGTCCCCGATAATGATCTCATCTCGTTTTGGAATATAAGAAATATCATGAAGTGGTTGTTCCATCTCTTTTCCTGTGACGTAGGAGTGGACGGAACCACCCTGGTTGTGGAAGGTGACGCAGGGACTGATGATATCCAGCACAGCGATTCCGCGATGGCTGAGCGCAGCTTTGATCAATTCCTTTACCTGTTTTGGATCCCCTGCAAATGAGCGGGCGACGAAACTGGCGTTGGCCACCAGGGCTTCCATGCAGATATCTATCGGTAAATAAGGATTGGTACCCTGCCGCTTCAAGAAAAGGTCTTTTTCAGCGGTAGCGGAAAATTGTCCTTTGGTGAGACCGTAAACGCCGTTGTTTTCGATGATGTAGGTCATTGGCAGGTTTCGCCGAACCATGTGCTTGAATTGACCCATGCCTATGCTTGCAGAATCACCATCCCCAGAGACACCGATAACTCGCAGGCTGGTATCCCCAAAGGCTGCACCAAGTGCAAGTGAAGGCATCCGGCCATGCAAACCATTAAACCCAAAAGACCGGCTGAGGAAATAAAACGGACTTTTACTTGAACACCCGATTCCGGAAAACTTGATCACCTTTTCGGGGATGAGGTTCGTTTCATAGCAGGCGGCTACGATCTGCGCAGCAACGGAGTTATGACCACAACCCTGGCATAGGGTGCTTGGAGCACCTTTGTAATCCGCCCGCACCATCCCGACCTCATTCGCTGCCTGGTTGCTGGGTATTACAGGTGAGTCGCTCATTTCGTGGTCTCCTTATGAGAGAGGATCGCGTTCGTAATCCATTTTGCAGTCAGTGGCAATCCATCTGAGTGGGTGGTTTTGATCAGTTTTTCTACTTGCACAGGAAATTCCAGAGTGAGTAACTGCTGTAATTGCCCATCCCGGTTCATCTCAACAACGTAGATTCGTTCGTGTTCTTCCAAGAATTTTAGAACTTCGCTTGAAAAAGGAATTGAGCGCACGCGGAGATAATCAACAGGAGTGCCCGCTGAATCCAGCATATCGAGCGCTTCCTCCACAGCGGGGTTCGCAGACCCGCTGGCTATGATCCCGATTCTTGCGCCGTGATTGGGAGTGAGAACCGGCATTGGAAGGGCATCTCTGGAATAATCTATCTTTCGTTTTATTCTGTTTAACCCTTTTTCCCATTCCTGGGCATCTTCTGAATATTGTGCAAACTCGTCGTGTCCGGTTCCTCTGGCGAAATAGGCACTTTTAATATGCAGGTTACCGGGGATCGTGCGGTACGGTATCCCATCTCCATCTACATCTTGATACCTCCCCCACTTACTCCCGTGCTTTTCCATGAATTTCTCCAGATCTTCCTCCCAAAGCACTTTTCCGCGATCGATTGGAAGTTCCGGGTATTTGAATTTTCCGGTCATCCACTGGTTCATCCCAAGGTCCAGGTCGCTCAGGACGATGACCGGGGTTTGATATCGCTCGGCGATATCAAAGGCTTTCCACCCAAATTCGAAACATTCTTCCATGGAACCAGGGATCAGGATGATGTATTGGGTATCACCATGACCAAGAAAATAGGAAAACGTCAGGTCGCCTTGAGCGGTGCGAGTTGGAAGACCTGTGCTTGGCCCAACACGCTGTACATCCCAGACCACGACGGGAACCTCCGCGTAATAAGCCAAACCCATGTATTCAGCCATAAGGCTCAAGCCAGGGCCAGAAGTGGATGTTATCGAACGTAATCCCGCCCATCCAGCTCCGATCGTCATGCCAATTGCAGCCAGTTCATCCTCCGCCTGGACGACAACATACGTCGCCTTGCCGGTCTCAGGTTCTTTACGGTATTGTGGCAAATATTCATTAAGCGATTCCGCAAGCGTGCTTGCAGGAGTGATTGGGTACCAGGCTGAAAACTGCACACCGCCAAAAATCGAACCAAGTGCTGCTGCAGTATTCCCATCCGTCATAATGCAATCTTGGGTTAAATCCATTGATTCGAGGCAGTAATGGTCTTTTTTTTCAAGGTTCGCAGCTGCCCATTCGAAGGCTTTTTCGATAATTTCCATGTTTGATGAAATCGCTTTTTCCTTCCCTTTAAAATGATATTCGATCGCCAAACGGATTTTATCCATTTGGATGCCCATTATCCTCGCGAGGATGCCAACATATATCATGTTTGAAATGTAATCTCGCAATCCTGCAGGCGCTTCCATTTCTTTTGCCATGGATTTAATCGGCATCGGATACGTGGAAACCTCTTCCGGGATCTGCGGGAGATTAATATCATCCGAATAGAATAGGACTCCCTTGGGATTTAGGAACCGGATATCTTCTTGAATGGATACCTGGTTCATCGCAACAACGATATCATCCTGCTCCATCCGACCGGTATAACCATCCTTACTCACGCGTATCGTATACCAGGTAGGCAAACCCTGAATATTCGATGGGAAGATATTTTTTCCGGAAACCGGAATTCCCATCTTGAAAATTGCGCGCAGGATGGTCGTATTGGCTGTGGCGCTGCCTGAACCGTTCACAGTGGAAAAAGTGATGCTGAAGTCATTGACAATATCAAAGGATTTATTAACGCTGCTGTCCATGCTTTTATACTGCGATGATCCCATGTGCGCTCCTCTCAAACAGATCATTCAAATTTTCCCAACCTTGCAGCTGGGGGCCGGTGAGAGATCAGGTCCATATGATCCATCAAAGCCTGATAACCATTTTGAAAATCTCCCGAACAGACCGCTTCCACCATCTGCTCATGGTAATCCCAGACATTATTCATGTACTCCAGGTCTGCGTACAAACTGAGTCCTTCAGCTTCGTACATTTCCCAATAGGCTTCCAAAATTCCTGCGACGAAGGGATTATTCAACCTGCGATAAATACAAAGGTGCAGTTCCTTATGCTCCAGTTGCGGTATTTGGATTGTATTCCCCTTCAGTTTTTTCTTCGCGTCCACCACGAGGGTGCGAAGGTGATCGTGGTCATCAGATGTCAATAGTGCTACAGCCTGGAACCAGTACGATGATTCAATGTGGTTTCGAAGATCGGTGAACTCGTGAAAGTGGTTATCATCATCCCTCAACGCGTAAGCCAGGTTATTAAGTAAACCGGGAAGGAATGAATAGTCTAATTTCCGGAGTCCGGTTTTCGGCTTGATCTCGACCAATCCCATCATTCGCGCCACTTCCAATTGCTCCCGCAAGCTGGCAATGCTGACGCCCAATTTTTTGCTGATCTCAATAAGCGGTGGAAGGTGGTCGTTTTCCTGTTCGCTGCTCTCAGCCAGGTATTCTAAAAACGGAGATAATTTAAAGGGGTTGAGGTTTTTAGGCATATTTCATATTATTAATCAGTTTATTCGGATGATAATATCATAACAAGCCGCTATTGGTTTGTCAATTATGAGTTTTATTTGACCTGTGAGGAAAAATAATTTCAGACTTGATTGAGCAGTTTTATCGCGCTGGCTGAGATAAGGGCTGCTGCTTTGGAGAGAACGGCTTCGTCAAAATTAAATTTGGGGTGGTGATGGCCAAAATTCAATCCCTTTTCCGCGTTTGCGGAACCTATATAAATATAGCAACCAGGTATTTTTTCCTGGATAAGGGCCATATCCTCAGAACCCATGGACTGGTAATTTTGGTCGACAGAATGGTTGGGCAGGGTTGTTTTTGCTGTATCAAAAACCAATTGTGTCACAAACGGATCATTTACGAGGGGTGGATCGGACATGATCCAATTAATCTTTGCTTCGCATTGCATTGAACCGGCGATGGCATATGAAATATCTTGAATCCTCCTCACCAAAAGATCATGAACATCCTTCTGGAATGAACGGATGGTGCCTTTGAGTTCTACAGAACCCGGGATGACGTTATATGTTTCACCCCCTCGGACCTGTGTAATACTCACCACGCCGCAATCTCTTGGGGAAACATTCCGGCTTATCACGCTCTGCAATGCATTAATTATCATCGCAGAGGTAACGATGGGATCTGAGGTTTTCTCTGGGATGGCGCCGTGCCCTCCCCTGCCTTCGATCCTGATCCCGAAGAAATCCGCGCCTGCCATCACCGCTCCAGGAGTAATTCCCAGCCATCCCAAAGGTTTTTCATTCCAAATGTGGATTCCGAGCGCGTAATCAGGTTTTGGAGCATTCAGGATTCCCTCAGCAATCATTCGCTCCGCTCCTCCAGCACCTTCTTCAGCTGGTTGAAAAACAAGTTTGATTGTCCCTGGCAGCTCAGATCTCCTACCAGTCAGTAACTTTGCCACACCAAGCCCGATGGCCATGTGACCATCGTGCCCGCATGCATGCATTTTTCCGGGGGACAGAGATTGATATGCAATCCCCGTTTCCTCCTGCAGAGCAAGCGCATCCATATCGAAACGCAAGAGTACTGTTTTACCTGGTCTCTCCCCTTTGATTATCCCAACCACTCCGGTTTGGGCGATTCCTGTTTCCATATGGATTTCCAGCTTCTTGAGCTCTTGCTGAACGATCTCCGAAGAGCGGACTTCCTCGAATCCCAGCTCCGGGTGCATATGGAAGTCACGGCGCAACGAGGTCATGTAATCCTGTTGATCAATAGCTTCTTCCAGTAAGCTCATCATTTCAGCCTAAAAAAACCCTTCGGAATTTTTCCTCATAACGTGGGTTCTCCGGGGTGCTGTCTTCAGTCTTGCGTTCGTGCATTCGCCTGTCAAATTCCTCCGGCGCACCGATCTGGCTTTGATGTTCATGTAACGCGAGCATTTTTTTGTTCCATTGGGGAGTGACGTCAATCACCGTGTTGGCTTCTACCGGAAGGGCAACCCATACCTCTTCGCTGCTGTGGGGTTGTAAACCCTCACCGCTTATCAATTCCGGAAAATAAAGGGGGTTTCCTGCTGCAGGGTAGATTGCCTCCAGGACGATTCTCCCAGCTGCCAGGTGATCGGGGTGATTCAGCCTGTTCCCTCGAAAAAAGAGGTTGCCTGGATCGCAGGTGACAACAACCTCAGGCTTTACGGATCTGATCTCCCGCACTGCAGCCTTCCTGATTTCGAGGTTAGCCTCAAGGTAACCATCCGGATAATTCAGAAAATGGACCTCCCCCACTCCAAGCACATCTGCAGCCAATCTTTGCTCAGCCACTCTATGGTTGGAGATTGATACCGGATCCATCAAGTCCTCGTTGCCACCTTTATCACCCCTCGTAAAAAGGCAATAAGTAACCTGGTGGCCATTTTCGATCCAGCGAGCCAAAGTTGCCCCACAGAAGAATTCGGGGTCATCCGGATGAGCCAGCATCACCAGGATTCTCTTTGTTTTTTCCCAACCCTCCGGCAGAATCGGTTTCAAATTATGCTACCCCTTTTTTCTTTCCTTTTCGGACCGTTCTTTGCCTTCTTCTTCAGTGACCTCAATTTCGTCCTTATGGAATTGGACCACACCTACTTCAGGGATCTCAACAAGGATCATCGCTTGCAGTGGATTTACATCCAGAACCTTCCCCATGCCGCGCGGTGTTTTAACCATTCTATTGCGTCGGGGTAATTGCGCCCTTGCATCCACGTAATTTTGATATTCATAAATCAAGCAGCAGCGGAGTCTTCCGCACATCCCGGTGATCTCCGAAGGGGTTAGCGATACGGATTGTTCTTTCGCCATCCGGATGGAGATGGAACTGAATTCGGTTAAGAAGCGTGTGCAGCAGCGCGTTTCCAAACCGCAGGCACCCATTCCCCCCATACACTTTGCCACATCCCTTGGTCCCACCTGCCGAAGATCAACAGCTGCTGGCTTAAATGTTCGCTGCATATCTGAACGCATCGATTTCAGATCGACTTTCTCCTCGCTCTCTGTGCAGAATTGGATCGATAGCCGGCTGCCTTCAAAGGAATACTCCGCATTTACAAATTTCACTCCCCGCAATCCCAATTCCTTGGAACGCTTTTGTGCAGCAGCAACAACATCGCCTTCTTTCTGCTGCCAGCTTTGGCGTTGCATGAGATCTTTCGGTGTCGCTCTACGGTCGATCTGTTTCCACCCACCTTCAGGCATGTTGGAGGTATCCAGGATGGTTCCGGTCACTTCGCCAAGCTGCCATCCTCGACTGGTCTCAACAACAACCATATCACCGGGGATCAGCTCCCCCAGCCGTGTGGCGTCAAAATGGTAAACTTTGCCTACTTTGGAAAAACGCACGCCAACGATCAAGTGTTGTTTTTCTTCGTTTTTATCATTCATCAGGGTTTCACCTGCTGGTTTCTTTTGATTTTTGATACTTTTCCAGGTCTTTTTTGGCGGATTTGAAGAGATTCTCCAGGTCTGTGTCATCACCTTTAAACCGGTGAATCATCAGCTTCGCGCATTGCGTACAACCCTGTGAAGCTCTGAAAGAATCTGCATCGCAATCTGTACATCTTCCCAACCGAACCATCATAAGCGTAAAGGCGGCTTTTTCCAAGTCGGAGGACTGCTCGCCCAGGATAAAATCCACCAGTTTTTCCCAAGTTTCACCTCGGCACCCCCTTAAAAAGGGGGTGACCCGGGCGGGATATAAAAAATCTGTATCGGAATTGTACATTTGCCGGTAATCTGCCTGCCGAATTTTAACACATCTGAGTGTTATCCCGGTAAAAGGGCTTATTCGACTGTAACAGATTTTGCCAGGTTTCTTGGCTGGTCCACATCCAACCCACGAAGGGTGGCGATGTGATAGGCAAGCATCTGGAGTGGGATTACTGTGGTCACTGGGGATAGCAACCAGGGCGTTTCCGGAATCTCGAGAACGTAATCCGCCAGGGCTTCAGTTGCTCGATCGCCTTCAGTTGCCACAACCACAACAACTCCGCCTCTTGCCTTAACCTGCTCAACCTGGCTGATCATTTTATCGTGCCAGGGATCGCGAGGGATTATTGCGACCACGGGTAACATCTTATCAACCAGAGCGATGGGACCGTGTTTCATTTCACCGGCCGGATAGGCTTCTGCATGGATATAGGATATTTCCTTAAGCTTTAAAGCGCCTTCATAAGCAATTGGCATATTTATGCCTCTACCAAGATAGAGAGCGCTTTTTGTTTCTTTGAATGCCAGAGCAACGGTTTCCACTTCAGGTTCCCGGTCCAAGCACTTACTTACAAGATCGGGGATGACGCTTATATCCCGGACGAGTCTCTTTCGCTCCATCTCGCTAATCGCCCCTCGGCTATCTGCGAGCAGGATCGCAAGCATGTAAAGATCCACGAGTGGTGCGGTAAAAGCCTTGGTGGATGCCACACCGATCTCCGGTCCGCATTGCATGGAAATGAATCCATCACTCAATCGCATCGCCTGGGAACCGATTGCATTAACGATGGACCACACCTTGGCTCCTTTCCGCCGCGCTTCTTCCATCGCTGCAAGCGTATCCGCAGTTTCACCGGATTGGCTGATCGCCAGCACGACACTCCCCGGTTCAACTATCGGATCACGGTAACGAAACTCAGAGGCGATATCCACCTCCACCGGTAATCGCGCGATCCGCTCGATCATTACCTTTCCCACCATACCCACATGCGATGCTGTACCGCAAGCGGTGATGGTGATCTTTTTTATCTGCGCAAGCTCTTCCGTGGTGGCATTAAGCTGATCTAGGTTGATCAATCCCCTCTCAAGGTCCACCCTGCCGGCTACAGTATCGGTCAATGAGCGTACCTGTTCGTGGATCTCCTTTTGCATGAAGTGACGATATTCCCCTTTTTCAGCCGCCACCGGATCCCAGGCGATTTGGCTAATTGGGAGGGAGATGACCTTCCCCTGAAGGTCCCTGAATTCCACGCCACCTTCACGAACGATAGCCATTTGGTGAGATTCCAGGAAAGTTACCCGATGGGTATGTTCGATCAAAGCAGGAACATCCGATGCGATGAACATTTCTCCGCTTCCATGACCAATCACCACACCTCCCGCATTGCCGATCCGCACCGCGATGATCTTATCCGGTTCATCCATAGCCATCACCACCAAGCCGTGCGCCCCCTTCAAAACTGTCACCGTTCGCATCACCGACGTGATCAGGTCGCACCCACTGGTGTGATGTCGCTCGATCATCTGCACTATTGTTTCTGTGTCTGTCTCGGAGATAAATTCAATTCCCTCCGCCTGTAATTCGGCTTTCAACTCCAGATAGTTTTCAACGATCCCGTTATGGACGAGAACTACTTTCCCAGCGCTTCCCACATGCGGGTGGGCATTCTTCGCAGAAGGCATGCCATGGGTGGCCCATCTGGTGTGCCCAATCCCTACAGTGCCATGAATTGGATCAGTTCGAATCAGACCTTCCAAGATCTCAAGTTTTCCAGCTTCCCTGCGAACCTGGATCTTCCCCTCCCCAATCACAGCCAGTCCTGCTGAATCATACCCGCGGTACTCCAACTTTTTCAGACCATTGAGGATGATCCGGGTTGCGTCACTTTTTCCGATATATCCAACTATTCCACACATGCGTCCTCCAAAATAAAATCTTCCGTACTAATTATGTACGGTCAAATTATTGTGGAATGAGATTGATTCCTGGGAAATTCCGGATTGTCTTCCGGGAGGGCATCCGCTGATCTTTCGATTTTCCCGGGTATTCCCGGTTAACGCCGCCTCGCAGCAGCGAACCCTCTTCCTCGTCACTCTGTAATTATTTCAGAGCCATGCGCTATTCGGTTCCAGGTCAGGATCTTCATTCCGGTTTTGTAGGATTATACCTGAATCACTCCATATAATCTTCGATTTTTTTCGTCGAATTTCATAATCCAAGGATTCTTCCCATATAATTATTATAAATGGAACATCAGCCCAGAAAATATTCACTAAAGGAAATTCTTTTCCTGCCTATTGGCTGCGCCTTACAGGCACCATACATCCTGGTGCTGATTTTGCTTGGGACGATCCTCTTCACATCGTTCATTGCCTATAAATCCTTGAATTTTGACCCATTTCACCTTTGGACTCGTAATTATCCAGATTATTCCCTTTCAGAAGATCTTTCCTTGATGAGTGACCCGAGCGGTTACTTTTGGAAGATCTCCTATGAGGGAAACCCGGAATCCACCTTCACAGGAATGGTTCGTCACATCTCTCCGGATGAAGAACCCGTGGTACCAATGCTTACCTACGATATCCTGGTTACAAATGGCGATTTCGCAGATCCCAAACTGGTCCGCACCACGGTGGTGAATCACATGTTTGCATGGCAGGGTTTGGGTGCCATCCAGCCGCAGGGGAAGATTAACCTCCTGCATACCGTTGCTAAAAATAATGACGTTTTTACTGAATTACGCGATATCCAAAACGGAGATATTGTGCAAATTCGCGGGATTGAAATCTATAAAATAGACGCTTTCGATTCAAAGGGAACCTCTTTGGGTTATTGGATCGACCAGGGTTGTAACACCATCCTCGTCACAGAGGTTGAAATCCAGGATTAGCGTTATCCCCCATGATCAGATACTAACGCCACAACATCCGGGAAATCTATTCCCAGTCTTTTCAGAGTTTCCATGGTTGGTACGCCATTCTTGGTCCAACCACGCCGCAGGTAAACCGCATCCACCAATTTCTGGTAACGATCCTCACGATATTCCCGTACGATCCGTAACTTTTGATCTGTCGTCAGACCGTTTGGATCTTTCCCGATCTCGGCTTGGATCTGCTGATCGTATCGTTCTGCACGTGATTCATATTCCTTCACAGTTGCCGGCCCCATTGCTCGGTACGGGGGAATATCAAATTCCCTTGTTCCAAAGCCCAATCGTAAATTGAATACCCGTTGAAATTGATATACCCTTTCTGATTGTTCCAAAACACCTTCGATATCGATCTGCTTACCGGTCACACCCTCATGCAGCCAGCAATAATTCTCCACGTGCTCAGGTACCTTGGCTGCCTGGACTCCGGTGTAGGATTTATTGCTCACGGGGATAATATCGTTCCAGGGAAGCTTGCACAATCCATGCAAGCTGAACCAGGTGCGCCACACCGGGAAGTAATAGAGTGCTTCGGCTTTATCCTCAAACGTAGGTAGCTGTTTGTGGACCATATCCATGAATATCAACCAGGCTTCATCATGTTGGGGACCCTTGGAGGCCAGCGCGTACCCCCCCTGCTGTGCCAGCGATTCTTTGGGCATGTAGTTGGATATTTCCATCCCCTTCACTTCCATGCCAATATCAGCCAATACTTTAGGATCGGCACCAAACTTCTCCACAAATTCCTTCTTCATTGACCGGATTCCCTGTCCGACAACCACACCGAATCCCTCACCCCTGGCCATCTGATGGAGCAACTCCAATGCCGCATCCTTATTTCCCCAGGTCAATTCCAAACCCCCGGTTCGTTTCTTGGTAAGGATTCCATACTCATAGCACTCCATGGCAAAAGCAATCGAATTCCCGCAGGAAATCGTATCGATCCCGTAGGTATCACAATAGAAATTCAGCTCCAGAACCGCTTGCGGGTCGAATATCGCGCAATTCGATCCCAAAGCACCCAGGGTTTCATACTCTGGTCCATCCACAAAAACTCTCTGACCGATATAAGGCCCTGTTTTCAGCTCAAAATCTGTGATGCCATGGGCGCATGCCAGGGTGCAGCCATACCAGCAGCCATCCGGGCCCCGACGGTCGTATTGCTGTTTCCATAAAGAACCGCCGATCTGAGGCGCGCGATCATCCGCGCCGAAACGGAAATTCTCAACTGGTAAAAGATCGAACTTACTCATAATCTCCACCAGGTAGGGCGTTCCGGTCCCGCCCATGTCATTTTGGACAGCATCAAATTCGGAAATTTCAGATTTTATTCTGCGCCCAGCTTTGTTCACCAAATCCGGATAGGCTGAACCGTTGCTGTTCCCGGTCATCCCAGTGAATTTGACCACAATCGCTTTGATCTTTTTATCCCGCAAAACCCGACCCGCACCTCCCCGGGCTGCCTGTTTGTAACGAACTTCCATTTTTTTCGGATCGTAATAACTGACATTCAGACCGCAAATGGCGGCGTAATCTGCTGCCTGACCTGCGCTGATCACAGATATCCCGCGCTTTTCCTTTTCATCCCTGGCATACATTTCGGTCAATTGTTTGTTCACGAGGTGCGTATCAACAAATTCCAAAGGTGCTTCTTCGATCCGTATTGTGCCCTCGTCACCATCAATAACGATGATCACGTCCGTTGCCGCTTTTCCCTGAACTTCTAGCGCATCGAAACCGGCAAATTTGAGATAAGGACCGAAGTAACCACCGGCGTTGGAATCAATCACGCTGAAGGTGGTTGGGGAGATCGTCACCACTGTACATTTTCCTGTCCCCGGGTAGGCTGTGATTCCGCCAATGGGTCCACCCGCGATAACCAGCTCATTCTCCGGATCGTTCCATTTCGTTCCATCTTTTACCGCGTTCCAAAGTAGCCAGAGACAATATCCGCGTCCACCCGTAAAAGTTTCTTTCATTTTCTCGGTCACCGGTTTAATTGAGATCCGGATTGTCGATAGATCCAAATGGAGTGTCCGGTTCGCATACCCTTTTTCTACAGGTTTCTTCTCGTAGCGTTTTTCGGCTAGAAGAATATGAGCGGAGCGGACATCTTCGATCGACATTGTTTGAGCCATTTGCTGCCTCCGGGGTCTAGGAATGCTCTTATTATAACCAGACGATTCCGAAGTACGCCATCCTCGGGATCTCAAATGCTATAATTATCAAAGGTTCCCATGCTCGATCGTTACCTTCCCAGTCAGGTTACAAATCCTGTTCAACGCGATAATTTCAAGAATGTGCTTCGGGATGGGCTGGCGGTTGGTTATGCCACCGCTGGAATGCCATTCCTTGCTGTTTTTCTAACCCGACTGGGTGCAAGCAATTTCGAAGTTGGTTTACTTACTTCCATGCCTGCTTTCACCGGACTTCTTTTTGCCATTCCCCTCGGTGTATGGCTGCAGCAGAAACGAAACATTATCCCCTGGTACAGCTGGACGAGATTCCTTCAGCTCTCCGGTTTCGCGTTTACTGGAATAATCCCATTCATTCTCCCCCCTGAAGCCTGGATACCTGCGATCATCCTGGTGTGGGGTTTGATCACTTTTCCTCAAGCGATCCTAACAATACTCTTCAATGTTGTCATGAGCTCCGTCGCCGGGAACGTGAGCCGCTTCGAGCTCCTCTCCCGCCGCTGGGCACTGGTGGGGATGATCACCACAGTGGCTACCCTCGGAATTGGTGAAGTACTCTCTCGCAGGAACTTTCCGTTCAACTTTCAGCTGGTCTTCCTTCTGGTATCCATCGGAGCGATATTCAGTTTATTTTTCACAAGCAGGCTGAGAATTCCGGAGAATAAACCCATACTTTCACAGGGCATAAATTATCTCGACCGGTTCAGGCAGATCTTTGCATCAGTGCGGCGATATCCCGCTTTTCTTTCCTTCACATTTAAAAGATTCATTTTTTTAACTGGGGTTGCTTTTGCGGCTCCGCTTTTCCCTTTGTATTATGTTCGTCAGGCAAATCTCCCCGATATATCTATAGCCTATATCACCATGGCGAATACAATGGTCATGGTAGTTGGGTATTTTTTCTGGCTGAGGTTCTCCCGAACAAGAGGTTCCCGACCCATCCTACTTTGGACCACGCTTGGAATCTCGCTCTTTCCAATCTTTGTCGCTCAAACTACGAATTCTGGGGTGATCATTCTTCTGGCTGCAGTCGCAGGACTTTTCAATGCCGGCTTGAATTTGGTGTTTTTCGATGAGCTTATGCGCAATATCCCTGTTGAGCAAAGCCCGTCTTTCGTTGCATTTGCCCAGACTACTCAATATCTTACAACAATGATCTCCCCTTTGGTTAGCGCATGGCTTGCCCAAATGTTCGGGCTCAATGCTGCGTTGATAATCGCCGGGATGATCCAATTGTTTGGATTTTTCCTTTTCACTCGTAGGTAAATAGGAAAACCGATTTAACCCCTGCCCATAATTTCTTGATTTATAATAATCTCGATTGTTGATTCCAAATCGTCATCCAATATCATTCTTCCAGGAGATAACTATGGAAACCCCCTCAGATTTGAAATACTCTAAAACCGATGAATGGATAAGAATGGAAGGGAATACAGCGGTGGTTGGGATAACAGATTATGCCCAGGAACAATTATCCGATGTTGTTTTCATCGAGGTTCCCCATTCGGCCGGGGATGTCTGCACTAAAGGATCTCAATGTGCTACAGTCGAATCGGTGAAAGCCGCTGCTGAGGTGAACTTCCCTGTATCTGGCGAACTGCTCGAGGTAAACGAAGCCCTCAGCTCCACGCCTGAACTTTTGAATACTGAGCCTTTCGGAAAAGCCTGGATTGTCAAAGTCAAGGTAAAGGATCCATCCGAATTGAATGACCTGATGGATGCGCCAGCGTATATTAAGTATTGCGAAGGTCGGCATTAGATGTTCATTCCCCATACAGAAAACGAAACCAGGGAGATGTTGAAAGCGCTCGGATTGGATGGTTTCGAGGAACTCTTTAGAGACGTACCCCAGAAATACAGATTTCCCAAGCTCGATCTCCCGCCGGCATTATCCGAAATGGAAGCATTTTCGATGGTGCAGGCAATCTCGCAATCGAACGAATCCACGCAGGATTTGATTTGTTTCCTCGGGGCTGGGGCTTACAACCACTATATCCCTGCAGTTGTGGATAGCGTCATTTCCCGGGGCGAATTCTTCTCTGCGTATACACCCTACCAGCCGGAAATCTCCCAGGGTACTCTGCAAGCTGTTTTTGAATACCAAAGCCTGATCGCAGCCCTCACGGGAATGGATGTTAGTAATGCTTCCCATTATGATGGCGCCACTGCCTGCGCAGAAGCGGGTGTGCTTGCCTATCATCATTTTTTTGGTAAACGCCCAAGAATTGTACTTTCCCCCGCATTGCACCCTCATTACCGCGAAACAGTCCGCACGTACCTGCAGGGGTATGGCGATATCGAGATTCTGGGTGATGAGAACAAGGTTAACCCCCTTTGCCACCCCGATGAATTGCTTCAGGATGTCGATCAAAAAACTTCTCTTGTTCTGGTGCAGTATCCAGATTTTTTTGGCCGGGTTTTTGATCTTACCTCTCTGGCCAGGGAAGTGCATGAAAAAGGAGCACTGTTTGGCGTTGCGGTCAATCCACTTTCCCTGGGGCTTCTGAAACCTCCGGGGGATTTCGGGGCAGATATCGTCGTTGGTGAAGGACAGCCATTGGGTATCCCCCTATCTTTTGGTGGACCGTATCTGGGATTATTCGCCACCCGGAAGGAGCTCGTTCGCAAGCTGGCTGGACGGCTGGTTGGTGAATCGGTGGATAAAGAAGGCCGGAAAGGATACGTCCTCACCCTGACCGCTCGTGAACAGCACATTCGCCGCGATAAAGCGACTTCCAACATATGCACAAACCAGGGTTTGATGGCACTTGCCTCGGCGGTTTACCTGAGTTCTCTCGGCAAACATGGTTTGCATTCAGTTGCCAATCTTTGCTACCAGAAAGCGCATTATGCTGCTGGCCGTATTGCTTCCGTACCGGGATTCGCTGTGCTCGATGATGCTCAGTTCTTCCATGAATTCATCGTTCATTGTCCCGATTCCGTGGAAGAGATCAACCTCCACCTACTCGACCATGGAATCCTGGGAGGGTACGACCTGGGTTGTGATTACCCATCCCTGAAAAACCATATGCTGGTCGCAGTTACAGAAATGGTGGATAAAGAGGATATCGATCTTCTCTGCGAGATCCTTGGGGAGGCGCATCATGACTGAACCGACCCTTTTTGAACTCTCTTCACCTGGCCGAACCGGGATTGATTTTCCCGCTCCGGATGTCCCCCAAACACCGCTACCCGAAGGTCTTGCCAGGGAATCTCTTCCCCTACCGGAATTATCTGAACAGGATGTCATCCGTCATTACACCCATTTATCCAAATTAAATTACTCGGTGGATGGCGGTTTTTACCCATTGGGTTCCTGCACGATGAAATATAACCCTCGTGTCAATGAACGGGCTGCCCGTCTCCCCGGCTTCGCCGCTATCCACCCATTTCAACCGGTCGAGACCATCCAGGGTTGCCTGGCGCTGATGTATAACCTGCAACTCTGGCTGGCAGAGATCAGTGGATTCAGAGGGATCACCCTGCAACCCGCAGCCGGTGCTCAGGGTGAGTTTGTGGGCGTTGCCATCATACGTGCTTATCACAACTCGAGAAATGACGCTAAAAGAACCAGGATACTAATTCCCGATTCCGCCCACGGGACAAACCCGGCCAGCTCTGCGATGAAGGGATTCGAGATTGTCCCCCTCCCCACCAATAAGGAAGGTAACGTTGATCTGGAAGCTCTTCGATCAGCTTGCGATGACACCACTGCAGGACTGATGCTCACAAACCCCAACACCTTGGGGCTCTTCGAGGCGAATGTCCTCGAAGTGGTAAGGATCGTCCACGAAGCTGGAGGGTTGGTGTATGGTGATGGCGCCAACCTGAACGCCTTGCTCGGGATTGTTCGACCCGGAGACTTGGGTTTTGATATCATGCACTTCAACCTTCATAAAACCTTCTCCACCCCTCACGGAGGAGGCGGTCCCGGATCCGGTCCGGTCGGGGTATCTGATAAATTGGTGGATTTCCTTCCCACCCCGGTAATCGATGTTATCGAAGACGGCTCAGAAGATATGGCACCGTTGTATGGTTTCCGCGCGCCAAAACACTCTATCGGCAGGGTCAAATCTTTCAACGGGCATTTTGGCATGATGGTCCGGGCTTTCACGTATATAAGTATGCACGGGCCTGAAGGCCTTTTAGCCATTTCCAAGTATGCCGTCCTCAACGCCAATTACCTGCTCTCCCGGATCCGGAAGGATTACAAACTAGCCTATGACCGGGTATGTATGCATGAATTTGTCCTCGAAGGCAAATGGGACGATGCCCCCGGGGTGATCGCCTTGGATATCGCCAAACGGTTGATGGATTACGGGTTCCACCCGCCAACGAATTATTTCCCGCTCATCGTCCACGATGCTCTGATGATCGAGCCAACCGAAACGGAAAACAAGCAAACCCTGGATGCATTCGCGGAAGCCTTGATTGCCATCGCTGGAGAAGCAAAATCAAACCCTGAGCTCTTGAAATCCGCCCCGCACATAACGCCGGTTGGCAGGCTGGATGAGGTCAAAGCTGCCCGCGACCTGGTACTCTGCTGCTGGATTCCAGACCGCGAGGGGTGAAAACGTCTCGAAAATAGTTTGCATTTTTGTAATCCAATAATTCCAAAAACTGGTTGTATTCATCCGTTATTAGACGGATAATATAGTTCGGAAGGAGGTGGTTGAATGTGAACTCTCATCAGCTGGAAAAAGGGCAGGGGTTTTTGGAATATGCATTAATTTTAATTATTGTTTCTATCCTGGTCATCGCCGCCCTTGCCCTGATGGGACCTGCCATTGGCAAGTTATACAGTGACGTTATCCCTTTGATCTAAACAACATGCCTGGCAGAAATAAACAGCAGCGTTAATTCGCTGCTGTTTATTTATATATTTGTGTATATTATGCATATTTTGCAATTAATAGTTGACTTTTTCCTTTTTCGGTATATTATATGTATATGGGTCGCAATATTAGCAATCCAAGGCGGGAAACTCTTGACGAGATTGATCTCCGGATCATCTCCGAGCTTCAAAAGGACGGAAGGGTTGCATTCTCCCAGATAGCGGAGTCGCTTGGCGTCTCTCCTGGCATGATTCGGCTGCGTTACAACAAACTGGTAGGATCCGGATACCTCAAGGTTCTTGCCATTTCAAACCCCCCAAAAATGGGCTTTAATTTCATGGCGATGATCGGCATCAAGGTTGAAGGAAGCAAACTTAATCAAGTGGCAGAGATGATCGCTGAATTGGATGAAGTGATCTATCTGATCGCTACAAGTGGGGCGTACGATCTATTCGCGGAGGTGATATGCACCGATCAGGACAATCTCCTTAATTTTTTGGGTAAAAAACTTACACCTATCGATGGGATCAGGGAAACTGAAACTTTTATTCACTTGAAAATTGTGAAAGAAGTTTATTTTTAGCCGATATTCAAAAATATCATTATTCAGGAGGAGAACATGAAGATTTTACTAGTAGGTGTTGGGGGTGTTGGCGAAGCGATTGCAGCGATATCCAAACCCCGACCCTGGTTGGAATTGATGGTGCTGGCTGATTACAACAAGGAGCGCTGCCTGGAAGTTCAGGAAAAACTGGGGGACAACAATAAATTTCCAGTCGAATGGGTGGATGCAAACAAGAAAGAGCTGATCGTTGACCTGGCAAAAAAGTACAAAGTCGACTTGATCATGAACGCTTGTGATCCTTCCTTCAACGTACCGATCTTTGATGCTGCATACGATTACGGGTGCAATTACATGGACATGGCGATGACCCTCTCCGAACCTCACCCGGAAAAGCCGTTCACCCAATGCGGGATCAAACTTGGGGATTACCAGTTTGAACGGGCAAAGAAGTGGGAAGAAAAAGGGTTACTGGCTCTTGTCGGGTTGGGAGTTGAACCCGGCATGGCGGATGTTTTCGCCCGATACGCCCAGGACCATTTATTTGATGAGATTGAAGAGATTGGAGTCCGGGATGGAGCGAATCTGATCGTTAAAGGCTATGAATTTGCCCCGAATTTCTCCATTTGGACCACGATCGAAGAATGTCTGAACCCACCTGTGATCTGGGAAAAGGAAAAAGGATGGTTCACCACAGAACCCTTCTCTGAACCGGAGATCTTTGAATTTCCCGCGGGGATTGGAAAGCTGGAAGTCATAAATGTGGAGCATGAGGAAGTCCTGTTGGTCCCCCGCTGGATCAATTGCAAACGGGTGACATTCAAATATGCTCTCGGTGACCAGTTCATAGGAGTTCTAAAAACGCTTCATATGATCGGACTTGATAATAAAGAGCCAATCAAAGTAAAAGATTTGATGGTCGCCCCGCGGGATGTGGTTGCAGCCTGCCTCCCCGACCCTGCCCACCTGGGTCACCTGATGGAAGGGCTAACCTGTGCAGGTACCTGGGTAAAAGGGAAAAAGGATGGCAAACCTCGCCAGGTCTACATTCACCAGGTTGCAGATAATGCAGATTGCATGAAGAAATGGAGCTGCCAATCTGTTGTTGCCCAGACAGGGTTCAACGCTGTGATTGGGTTTGAATTGCTGGCGGAAGGAAAATGGAAGGGTAAAGGGGTTATGGGCCCAGAAGCATTCCCGCCGGAACCCTTCATGGAAAAGATGAAGGACTATGGTTTCCCGTACGGGATCATGGAAATGAAAGCCTAAATTGATTGGAGAGAAAAAAATGACCGCAACTTCAAACAATCAAATTGAAATTACGACAGAGCGGAAGAAATTAAAAAGGGAGCTCACACTGCTCCCCTTATTTGGGTTGATTTATTTCACGGTGTGCGGCGGAGCATTTGGAGCCGAACCGATCATCGGCTGGTCCGGACCTGGAATGGCCATGCTCCTCCTAATTCTCACCCCGATCTTATTCAGTATTCCGATTATGCTTATGGTCAGGGAACTGCAATCCATGATGCCTGTGGAAGGCGGTTATTACCACTGGATCAAGCAGGGTCTTGGTGGATTCGCCGGTTTCATGTCGGGTTGGCTGATGTGGGTGGTTTCCTGGCTGGATGTTTCGATCTACCCGGTCTGGGCTACTTATTATCTCGGATTCCTGTTCCCGGCACTTAGTGAAGGAACAACTATCGGCGGGGTATATCTGTCTGCGGGTCTTCTTCAATTCCTGACCGCAGCTTTATTAATTTGGTCAATCTCCCTGCTCCAAATTCGAGGGAGCCGCTTATCAGGTTTGACTTCCACCTGGATAGGCCTGGTGATGATCACCCCCCTGATAATCATGTCAATTATCGGTATTTTTTCTTGGATAAAAAGCGGCACCACTGTTGCACTGCCGTTTACTCCACCCGATACAACTATCGTTGCAGCGCTTAGCACAGGGTTGTTTGTTGCCATGTGGAACTATATGGGTTGGGAGCTGCCCGCCGCGGCGGGGGATGAGATCGTCAATCCGAAGAAAACATACCCGCGAGCAATGGCGCTTGTGTTGGTGGCTGCCATTCTCACCTACGCCCTTCCCACGCTAGCCGGGCTTTATGGTGGTGCAGGGGAGAATGGGCGGTACCAAATGTGGGGGATTGAAGAATACGCAGACGGAGAGGGCATTGGTCCTGTCCTTGCGGATTACGGGATCACTGATGAGCAGATTGCGGAGTGGGGCGTCAACCCGGAAGCCTCATCTGGTTGGGAGTTTCCTGATATTGCGAGAGTAATCGGTGAAAAAGTTGCAGGAGTAGGAAGCCCATTGGCGAATGGCTTGGGCTTAATCGTTATGATCGCGGCCGTCCTTTCGATGATCGGTTTATTTATCGGGAACAGTTTGGGGGGTTCCCGTGTCCCCTTTGCCCTGGCAGAGGATGGGATGTTTCCGAAATGGTTCGTTAAAGTACACCCGAAATATGGAACCCCCTGGATCGCGATCATTTTCGTCGGGGTGATTTTCACGATATTCGCCACGAACGCGTTTGCTTTCCTCGTCGTAGCGGATGTTTTTCTGCAATCGGTTGTGATCGTCCTGGAATTCATAGCCCTCTGGCGGCTTCGAAAATTAAGATCCCACCATGCCGCGGTCTCGGATCCCTGGAGGAACCTTTGGTCTCTTACTATGCACTCTCGCTCCATTTTTGGTTATTGGGTTGGCGGTTTACAGCCAGTTTGCTGAGGAAGGTTTGTCTTCGCTGGGTTGGGCGTTGGCCCTCGCAGCCATCGGCCTTATCCTCTACTTCCCCTTTATGAAAAGGTACAAACCCGGGGTTCCAGATGTCAATCCGTATGAAGCACCATCCGAGGAATCCTGAGTTGTGTTATCAGTAATTATGTATTGCATATATGGAAACAAGGCTCTCCATTCAGAGAGCCTTGTCAGCTTCTGTAATGCCGCAATTATTGGTAATTTGGGTCTTTATATCACTTGACATTGTATTTACAGTTATCCATAATATTCAAGAGACGAGAAAAGATATATTGGTGCTCGTCCCTTATCCCAAATCAAATTTATTGGTGGATTTCAATAGTCCGGTTACTTTTTGTATGTTCGAAAATACTTTAAGCAACGAGGAGGAATGATTATGCCGCAGAACTTGCAGGACGCTTTATCATATTCCGAGAAATGGTTGAAGATAATCGAAAAGAAGGAGGTGAACCAGGAGGAGGGAAAAGCAATCATAGATGAGAGCAAGAATAATTTTGGGGAATATTTCAATAGAAACTGGTTGGAATACCGGAAATCGGTGACCGAAGCCGGTGATTGGGCGTGCGTGGAATGGACCGGCCGGGGCGCAATATTCAAGGATGTGCTTGGACGGGAATATATAGACTGTCTCGGCGGATATGGCATGATGGACCACGGCTGGAGCCACCCCGATGTTGTTGCAGCGGTTGCCGCCCAACTTCAACGGACACCCATGCCCAGCCAGGAATTGATCGATCCATTGCGTGGCGTTCTCGCACGCATGATGGCAGATATCACCCCCGGTGATATCAAGTATTCCTTCTTCTGCGCCAGCGGCACTGAGGCAATTGAAGGCGCGATCAAGCTCGCCAAGATGTACACCCAAAAGGCAGGATTTATCGTTTCCACGAACGCTTTTCACGGAAAGACCATGGGATCTCTTTCCATGATGGGCAAATCCGATTACCGCTGTCCGCCAGGTGTTCTTTACGGTGGTCCTGTTTACCATGTCCCCTATGGAGATGCTGGAGCGGTTGAAAAACAGCTCGAGATCTGTGATAAGGTCGGGATCGGGATCGCAGCCGTCCTCATGGAACCCATCCAGGGAGAAGCCGGTGCGATCGTTCCTCCCGATGATTTCTGGCCGCGTATCCGCAAAGCGACCAAAGAGCATGGTGTTTTACTCATCGCGGATGAAGTACAAACCGGTCTCGGCCGGACCGGAAAATTATGGGGTGTGGACCATTGGGATGTCAAACCCGATATCCTCGCCCTGGCGAAGTCTCTTGGCGGCGGCGTAATGCCCATCAGTACCTTCTGCTCGACTGAAGAGATCTGGCAGTGCATGATGTATCCCAATCCCTTCATTCACACCACAACCACCGGCGGGGGTGCGTTGGCATGCTCTGCTGCGATCGCGTCCATAAACGTGGTATTACGGGATGATTATCCCAAACAGGCCGCAGAAAAGGGCGCCTATATCATGCCCAAGCTCCAGGTGCTGGCGGAAAAATATAGCAATATCTATGACTATGTATGCGGGAAAGGACTTCTGATCGGACAGCATTTCAAGACCCCGGAGATCGGGTACCAGGTTGCAGCCGGGTTATTTAAACGGGGAGTTCTGGTCGCCGGTACGCTGACCAGCGCCCATACCATCCGGATCGAACCACCGATCGTGATCACCTATGAACAAATTGATGCCGTGCTGAACAGGCTTGAGGATACGCTGGCTGAAATCAGCAAGACTTTATAACCATATAGGAACCATAATTCCACTCAAAAAAGGAGCGAAAAAATGATTCTCGAAGGATATGATTATGCCTGGTTGGTCGTTCTGTTCATCGTATTGTTCTTCGCTGTCCGAATCGCTGTTGGTATTTGGGCAGGCAGGCAGGTTCAGGACAATGCAGACTACATTGTTGCCGGTCGCAGGCTGCCAATCCATATGGCAGCTGCCTCGATCATGGCCACCTGGTTTGCTGCAGAGACCCTCATGGGAGCCTCGGAAACCGCCTACGATTATGGCTTTTCCGGAGTGATTTTCGACCCCTTCGGTGCGGCAGTCTGTTTGTTCATTTCCGGGTTGTTGTTCGTCAGGCTGATGAGGCGGGCAAAATATCTCACCATCGTTGATTTCTTCGAGCGGCGTTATAACAAAGTAATGGTCGTATTGACGGTTATCGCTCAAAGCCTGACCTACTTTTCCTGGACTGCGGCGCAGATCGTAGCAGGAGGAGCCATTGCAACTGCATTGTTCGGGATCGATCCGGTTTGGGGCATGGTGATCGTCATCACAATTGTCGCAGCGTATACGACGATGGGTGGCATGCTCGCTGATACCATGCTGGATTTCTTCCAGGTATTTCTCACCGCTGGTGGGATCACATTGATCTTCCTGTTCGTTCTTGTGGAGGTCGGTGGCTTCCCGGGAATGATCGAAGGGGCAGGTTCCACATATGTATCCGAACCCTTCAGGTTGCTGCCTTCGACAACAGAAGGCTACTTGGGTTACACCGGAGCAACTGGTTGGATGTACTGGCTCGCCGCCTGGATGGCGATTGGCCTGGGATCGGTTGCCACTCAGGACCTGATGCAGCGCTCGATGGCTGCGAGAAACCAGGCGACTTCGGTCTATGGTTCCTATGGTGCCGGGGTACTTTACCTGTTCTTTGGGATTATGTCTCCATTGATCGGGATAATGATTTACTCACTCTCTCCTGGGTTGGAAGATACCAGCTATCTGCTCGTTTCCGCATCCATGACATTCCTTCCACCGCTGCTCACCGCCATCTTTATCGCAGCGCTGGTTTCCGCATTGATGAGCACCTCCGATAGCTCACTGCTGGCTGGTGCCTCAGCAGTGACGGAAAATCTTATCCCGCTCATCACTGGTAAAAAGCTGGAAGGAATGAAGGCAGTTTGGGCAACCCGTACCATGGTGATCGTAAATGCGGTAATAGGCCTTGCCATCGCCCTCTGGGCGCAAACGATTTATGAACTCTCCATCGTTGCCTGGACCTTGCTGCTTGTTGGTTTGTTTTCCCCATTCGCGTTTGGGATGTATTGGAAAAAATCAAATTCCTGGGGCGCAGTGGCTTCCTTCGTCGGTGGGTTCACGGCATGGATCGCAGCGTCGTTATACTTCTTCCAAATCGGTATCGATGGCCAATCCACTGCAGCAGTCTGCGAATACACTGCAGACATGGGTGTTTATAGCGATGCCTGGTGGTGCGGCTTCTGGGATTCGATCTACATTGGTTCTTTTGTAGCATTTATCACTGGCCTCCTGCTGATGATCATTGTTTCCCTCGTCACGCAGAAGCTCTCCCCACCAAGAAAGCTGGTGGACTACTACGGCGAACCAATGGATCTCAATTGGAAACTGAACCTTGGTCTCCTTCCCATAAAGGATGCCTTCCGTAAGATAACCGATGAAGAGAAGGAAATTACATAATTTCCATTTTCTCGATCACCTTATCATGATGAAGTGATAATATAATTTGAGAGGTGTCCAAAAACCGTAAATGGACACCTCTCATTATTGTGGTTTAGTTCTGATTTTTTAATCTAAGGATCTACATGGCTGAAATCAATCTTCCATTCATTTTGATGGTTTTCGGGATCGCATTCCTGGTTGTTTTCCTGACCCGTAAAGCTATAAGGAAAGTCAACAAGGACAGAGCTGCGAACGCGTCAACCTCCCAAAAACTCAAACCAGCTCCCGAACACAAATTGACCGACGACCAGTTCAATAGAATATGGAAGAATTTATCCTATTTGATCCTCCTCGCAGGAGTTGGGAATTTGTACATGGTCTATACGGCTGTTAATGCTGCTTTGGCTTCCGGGATTGTTTTTTTCTGGGTCGATGCATTCTTCAGCCTCGCTGCAGCAATATCTGCATACTTCCTCTGGAAACTTCGTCGAAGGATTTGGGTTTTTATTTATTTCGTATGCTGCTTGATCCCGGTTTTCCTTTTTATGTCGTTCAAGGGACCGGGATTCAAAGAAAGTGCACTTATTCATCTCTTCCCATTGGTTTTACTGTATTTCGTCCTAAAGCCTGTGTGGAATAACCTGGACGAATGACCGGGTAAGCCAGGGTTTAGCATGGGAAGGTTAATTGAATGATTTTTCCTAGATTATTTGCATCACCGCCTCCCGGAAAACCCGGGTATGGTAATCAATTTCCTTTTCGGTGATATCCGGGGCGATCAATGCCATGTTATGGAATGGGGTCATCAGGATCCCACGGTTCAGCGCTGCCAGGTGCATATATCTATCCAGCTCGGAATCCACTGCAGCCTCTGCATCGCCCCCGTTCTTGGGTAACGAATCGCAGAACCAGTATTCCGATCGGCACCCCAAACGGTTGATCACCCAGGGCAACTGTAATTCATCAATGACTTTCTTGACCTCTTCAGCAAAGCGGATCGCCAGCGGGATGGTGTGAGCAAATATTTCCGGGTTCAAGGTATTTTCCAGAGTAGCCCGCATGGCTGCCAGCGAAAGCGCATTCCCTGCCAGCGTACCGCCGATTCCGCCCACATCGGATTCATCCACTTTGATGCTTTTGGAAACCATATCTCCGACTTCTTCTGAGAGACCGTAAACAGCGGCAGGTATACCGCTTCCAATGGTTTTTCCTACAGTCAATATATCCGGTTGTAGCCCTGCTTCCCGTGTGTATCCGCCCGGTCCGGCGCACATGGTATGGGTTTCATCAATGATCAGCAGTGCCCCATATTTCCGGGTAAGTGCTCTCAACGCGTCGTGGTACCCCGGTTCAGGATGAATAATGCCGATATTCGTCATCACCGGTTCTGCGAGGACACAGGCAACATCCCCGGGAGCCAGTGCCTGTTCGAGAGCCGGAATGTTATTCCAAGGGACAACCCTGGTGGTAATGGCGGGATTCACCTGTGGACCGATCGCCCCTGGTCTTGGCCCAGGTATTCCATCATTAATGGTGATAAATGATTCATCTACCGAGCCGTGATAGCAGTAATCAAACACCAGGACGTAGGGCCTTTTTGTGATGTGCCTTGCCAGCCGCAGAACGAATCGGTTGGCATCCGTTGCGGTGAGGGTTGTTTGCCAGTATTTCAATCCAAATCGCCTTTGCAGCTCCTCCCCCACCCAGATGGCGTCCTCGGTCGGCAGCATGAATGTGATACCCTTATTGAGTTGTTCTGCAATCAATTTCATTGGAATATCAGGCGAATGACCCACCATCGCGCCGGTATCTCCCAGGCAAAAATCGATGAATTTTTTTCCATCCGCGCAGGTAAAAGAAGCACCTTTCGCCTCCTTCACAAATAAAGGAAATCCCCCTGCCCAACGTACCATCCAGTTCATTGGAACGCCGTCTAGCAGGCAGCTTTTCGCTCTTTCATAGAGCTTGTGACACTCCGGGTGCTCATTTGCAAATCTCGTTATTTCCTGCGCCAGCACCTTATCAAGTTTTATTCGGTCAATTTCTGCCATTTCTACCTCTCTTTCATAGGATGATGGTTATTTATTGTCAAAAGCCGCGAAAGATACTTTTCTTTACGCGGCTTATATTTTCCTGTGTGGGTTTTTATTTCCCGAATTTTTTAAAGTGCGGAGCGAACAATTCTTCCGGATCGGGGATCACCGCGGGGATTGGGAATGAAACCCACGTGGTGTTGAGGAAGTGCTTCCAGCCAACATTTTCGGTGGTGATATTCCCGCCCCAGGTTCCACATCCCAGGGTCATGGTGAATGCCATCCCGTTCGTCCAGTCACCGCTGTTGCCGTAACTTTGAGGCTGGCGAACCATCATGCGACTCACCTTGGCTTTTGTGGCAAGCTCCATAATATGTTCGTCGTTCGTTGAGTGGATCCCGCAGGAGTGCCCATACCCGCTGAAAGCGGTGATGTCGATGACCATCTGGACTGCTTTGCTGAAATCCTGGTATTTCCATAAGGTCACGACGGGAGAAAGCTTTTCTGCCGAGAACATATCTTCCGGGCCAATATGCTCGCCGAGCACCATCAGGAATTTGGTATCTTCAGGGATGGTGATCCCTGCTTCAGAAGCGATGACTTTTACGCTCTTGGCAACGATCTTTCCACTCAGGTGGCTTCCATCCGGCCACATGGCAGCTTTTAATTTCGCCCGGTCCTCCCCGGTTACCAGGTATCCGCCATTCTTCTTCAACCCTGCCAGTAGAGGCTCAAATACGGATTCATTAATGATGATGTTGTTTTCAGCAGAGCAGGAGGTTGCGTTATCAAAGGTTTTTCCTTTGAAGATCTTCAAAGCAGCATCATCCAGATCGGCGGTTTCATCCACGATCACAGTTGCATTCCCCGCCCCCACCCCATAGGCCGGTTTTCCACTGCTGTAGGCAACCTTGACAACCCCAGCTCCTCCGGTGGCAAGCACAAGGTCTACCATCGACATCAGTTCCTGGGAGAGTTCCATGGTTGGCTCTTTGATGTTTTGGATCAAATCCTCGGGTGCACCAACCTTTTTCAGACCCTTGCGCATTTCGCTGCAAATGTAATCGCATGTATTTTTTGCCTTGGGATGCGGTGCGAAGATCACCGCGTTTCTGGTTTTTAATATAGGCAGACCGTTGCAAGGCATGGTGGATGAAGAATTCGTCATGGGGGTGATCGCGCCAATAACACCGACAGGTTTGGCAATCTTTACCAGTCCCTTGGCTTTATCCTCTTCAATCACGCCAACTGTTTTAACCCCCTGCAGGTCGCGGACAACCCCCAGTGTTTTTTTCTGATGTTTGATCACTTTATCTTCATAGACGCCCAGACCTGTCTCATCCACCGCGAGCCGGGCACTTTTTTCGGCTGTCTCCCGCTTGTAAGCTTCCCACCCGACAGCCAGGACCATTTCATCCACTTTCTCCTGCGGCCAGAATTCGACCACTTTTTGGGCAGCATGCGCCCGTTCCAGTATTTCCTTCAGATTTTCAGTCATTTTCATCTCTCCGTAGTGATTTTTGGTAAATAAAATTCTATCATTTATTGTAAAACGGCTTTTAATGCTGCTTCGAAAATATTCAAGGCAACATTCATCTGATCAGCTGTTACATTAAGTGGTGGAATCCAGCGAATGGTGTTATCCCATGCGCCCGCGGTAAGGATCATCAGGTTGCGATCTCCGCATTCATGCTGGATTGCTTTGGAGGTTGTTTTATCCGGTTTGCCCTTTGCATCCCGGAATTCTGTTCCAATCATCAACCCCAAGCCCCTTACTTCCGCGATTTGGGGATATGATTCCTGGAGTTGCCCAAGCCCTGCCATTAACTGCAGTCCGCGTTCAACTGCATTTTCAATCATTTTATCTTCTTTTATCGCCTGGATCGTGGCCACCCCGGCGGCAGCCGAAACCGCATTCCCGCCGTAGGTACCACCATGAGATCCCGGGGTCCATTTTTTCATTAGGTCCAACCGGCTGATAACACCGGAAATTGGCATCCCGGAGGCCAACCCTTTGGCAACAGTCATGATATCCGGAATAATATCAAAATGCTGGTGCCCAAACCATTTCCCGGTTCGTCCAAAACCGGATTGGACTTCATCAGCGACCATCAAGATTCCATGTTGATCGCAGAGCTGGCGCAACCCTTTCATGAAGGATGCAGGAGGAACAACATACCCACCCTCTCCGAGTACAGGTTCAATAAAAATTGCAGCAGTCTCAGATGGTGCAGTTTGCATCTGTAGAAGGAACTCAAGCTCCTCAAGGCACCACTGGCTGGTCGCTTCTTCACTCCAGCCGTATTTTAGTGAATAAGGATAAGGTGCAACAAAAACCCCGGGCATCAGCGGCTGGTAACCATTCCTGTAGATCGTCTTGGATGTGGTCATGGACATGGTCGCCACCGTTCGGCCGTGAAAACTACCCTGGAAAACGATTACGTTTGGCCGCCCGGTGGCTTGGCGGGCAAGTTTTAGTGCTCCTTCCAATGCTTCAGCGCCTGAGTTGCTGAAAAAGAAACCATCCAATTCCGGAGGGACGATTGTCCTTAGTTCCTCTACAAGCTCGAGCATGGGTTTATGGGTGACCAGGTTCGCCTGCCCGTGCAATAATAATCCGGCCTGGTTGCGGATTGCCTCAACGACTTTTGGATGGCAGTGACCTGTGTTGGTTACGCCAATGCCGCAGGCAAAATCCAGGATCTTGCGTCCATCTGTTGCATAGATATAACTGCCTTCCGCATGGTCAACGACGATATCGGTATAGTGCGTCCAAACCGGTGATAGATGTTCAAAATTCTCACTGTAATTGGTCATGGTTGTGTCCTCGTTTTTAGTTTCTCATCCATTCCTATAAATCCGGATGCTCGCTTTCCATCCAAAAGCATGAATCCTTACCAATCCAGGATTTTGAAATCTGTTCAATTATTACCGTTAATGAAACCCGAAATTGTGAAATTGTTGGGAGAACCTACCATTAAGATTACTGAGTTTTATAGATTATTTCAAGTTTTTCTGAACGTAATCTGTCACTTTATTCAGCGCCGAAATTAACCCTTCCGGATCCTTCCCCCCTGCCTGGGCAAGGGTTGGCCGCCCACCACCGCTTCCTCCGATCAAGGGAGCAATATCCTTGACCAGATTTCCAACGTGAATCCCGCGACTTACCAGATCTTCCGTGCATGCCGCGATGATTACTGGTTTCCCTTCCACAACCGATCCGATAACCACCACACCGCTTGGGTAGCGATCGCGGAACCGGTCGGTAAGAATCCTCAAGGTGTCCGCGTCTGCATTTGATATTATCGAAGTCAGAACTGGGACGCCACTGATTACCTGGGCGTTTTCCAACGAGCTGTTGAATTCTGCGATAGCCAGTCGTTTTTTTATTTCATTATTTTCCTTACTGACTTCATCAAGCTCATCCAGAATTCCAGCCACTTTTTCCGCAGATCCGTCCATGGAACTGCCGGTTAAATATCCAACTTGCTTTAAAGTCTTAAAACGTTTCTGTATGAGCTTATAAGCTTCGCGTCCGGTAATCGCTTCAATTCTGCGAATCCCTGCGGCTGCGCTGCCCTCCGAAAGGATGATAAAAACACCTATGTCCCCGGTTTGGTCAACATGCGTGCCGCCGCAGAGCTCATAGGAAAATGGGGTTTCTTCCCCAATTGTGATCGTCCTTACGGTTTCGCCATACTTTTCACCAAATAATGCCATGGCACCTTCGGACATTGCCTGGTTTAAAGATTTTTCAACCTTGGCCAGAGGATAATCTGAAAAAATGGCTTCATTCACCAGGGCTTCGATGGTTTCGAGTTGATCCTGTGAAATTGGATCCGGGTGGGTAAAGTCAAAACGAAGCTTTTCCGGTGCTACAAGTGAGCCGGATTGACGGGCATGTTCCCCAAGAACTTTATTCAAAACGGCATGTAGGAGATGGGTTGCAGTATGGTTGCGCATGATATCCTGCCTGCGTTGAAGATCAACTTTAGCAACCGCGGAATCTCCGATCTTCGGATTTCCGCGGGTAACAATCCCAACATGGGTAATCATTCCCGCGGCAGGTTTTCTCATCCCGGTGATATTTACCTGCCAGGATCCATCGACCGCGTCGATTTTTCCCCAATCAGCTACCTGTCCACCGGATTCAATGTAGAAATTCGTTTTAGGCAGGATCAACTCAACTGCTGCCCCTTCCCCTGCGCTATCTAGGATTTCGCCATCGCATACAATTCCGAGCACTTCACCTTCGACCGGTTTTAATCCATAGGGGTCATAATCTACCCCTTGTTTACCGATCTTCTTCTTATCAACAAGTGTCCCGAAAATCGATCGATATATTTCAGCATCTTCCCCACCCATTATCCCGATCGCCTTTCCTCCTCCGGAATCGATGCGATGCTGATTCAAAGCAGAACGGAATCCAGGTTCATCTACTTCGAAACCTTGTTCTCGGGCGATGTCCCGAGTAATTTCCAGAGGAAGACCGTGGGTTGCATAAAGATCAAAAGCAACCTCCCCATCAATGATTTTTTTGCCTGATTTTGTCATTTTCTGAAAAATCTCATCCAATTCACTGATACCTGCTTCCACGGTTCTATTGAACTGTTTTTCTTCCCGGGTTAGGTTTTCGAGGATCGTTTTTTTATTCTTCATCATTTCAGGGTATGCCAGGCCATAAATCTCGATGGCTTTTTCAGCCACTTTGGCAAGGAACGGGTCATGGAGACCTAGCTTCGAGCCGAAACGGGCTGCGCGACGAATGATCATCCGGCAGACATAATTTCTCCCTGTATTTCCGGGAACAACCCCATCTGCGATCAGAAACGACGCTGAACGGGCATGATCCGCGATCACCCTGTAGGGAGTCAATCGGGCATCCATCTCTTCAACGGTGTCACCCGTTAATCCTCGGACGACTTCCATCAGAGGGAGGAGTAAATCAGTTTTGTAATTCGATGGAACATTTTGAAGAACAGAAACGATCCGCTCAAACCCCATCCCGGTATCCACATGGCATGCTGGCAGGGGTTCCAGTTTTGTAGGGCTCAACCGGTTATATTGAATGAATACAAGGTTCCATAATTCCAGGAAACGGGAACAATCCCCATTTACTGCACACTTGTGACCGGGAGTATCCTTTCTATTACAAAATTCTTCACCGCGATCCAGGTGAATCTCGCTGCATGGACCGCAAGGTCCGGTTTCCGCCATTTCCCAAAAATTGTCCTTGCGCCCGAAATAGAGCACGTGAGATGGGTCTATCCCGGGTTGTTCCCTCCAAAATCCGGCAGCTTCTTCATCGGCTGGGATTTCTCCTTGCTCATCTTTGAAACAGGTCGTCCATAACCGGCTCTTATCCAGTCCCCAAATTTCAGAAAGCAATTCCCAAGCCCAGGAAATGGCTTCCTTTTTATAGTAATCTCCAAATGACCAGTTCCCGAGCATCTCGAAAAAGGTATGGTGGGTATCATCCCGGCCCACGTCATCCAGATCATTATGTTTCCCCGCCACCCGCATGCACTTTTGAGAATTTACAGCTCTGGTATACGGTCTGTGGTCGGTCCCCAGGAAAACATCCTTGAATTGGACCATCCCTGCGTTGGTGAAAAGAAGGGTTTGATCTCCCCCCGGAACCAGCGGCGCGGAGGGAACAAAAGTATGATCTTTGGAGATAAAGAAGTCGATAAATTCCTGACGAATTTGCGAACCGGAGGGGGTCATTGAGGATTCTCCAATCATGAAAATCAAACAGACTGATTATAACCGAACCAAAAATAGTAAAAAATAGAGCCCACCATGACCTGATGAGCTCTTGGAATGAAACCCCTTGCATACGGATTATCTTGAGACAGCCATCTTGACCATTTTTCCCTGGGCATCCAGCGTTACCCGCGCGAAATGCTTGTGGCTATGCTCTGCCATCTGCACTTCCTTGCTGATGGTCACCACAACATTCTCGGATTTATCCAGGTGGTGCACTTTTTGACCCAGCTCCGTCACAGTGCAACGATGTTCTTCGCCTTCACAGGAAGCTTGTTGTTGGCAAATACGAACCTGCGCCTTATCGATCCCGGGTAAATACGGTTCCACGATATCTTTCACTTGAGCAAGCATCTCATCAGAAACGTGCAACCCTGTATCAAGTCTCTCCTCATTTAGGTCGCAAACCAGTGTTACTTCCGGTTGTTCTAGGCTTCTGGTTATCACTTTCTGTTGCGGTTCATCAGCGTCCTTGCGAACAAATGGATCACCATAATGAACAAACGAGATCAGGGTTTTTTGATCCTCTCCATCCAGGTAACCCTGGCGCTTGTTCATCTCCCGCACCAGTTCGATCTTCGCCTGCATCAGCGCTTCCCCTGTGGAAATCCCCTCCTGGATAAATCGCCAAAAGTAATTACCCAATAGATCCGCGCCGATCAGTGGAGTGGTCACCGAACCATAGGATATGCAAGTGGAGCCCACAAACGATCTTGTATTGATATCCAGAAACCGTAACGCCAGGGAATCTTGCGTTGTCTTCCCATTGATGAATGCGCCGTAACAAGCTTCAGAATATACCACCTGCGGGCTTCTGGCGTTCCGGGTCACATCCTTGTGGCTGAGAGCGATCGGATAATCCGGGCCAGCCTTCGCTTCAATTGGATCCTTCTGACCAAACCATTCGGCAGCATCAGAAAGCCCATGCAGATTGAAATATCCAAAGGTTGCAGTGGAAATTTTCTCCGCGGAAATGCTCCCGGAAAATTCAGGCGGCGAAACCATCAGGTTCTTTCCTTCTCCGATAGGTTTGAATGTCGCCAGAGAAGAACGGCGCCAGATGGCAGCAGTGAAACCAAAATTGTGTGGTTTCCTCTGAGGGCTGAGCATCTGAACTGGGTTCTGCCCAAAGTCACGAAGCCAGTTGGCAAAGCGGCGTGTCCAGTTGCTGTTTTCGTTAACCTTCTCGTGGTAGGAAACCGATTGACGAATCTGTTCCAAAAGCAAACCAGCATCCATACCCTGCTCGCCTGGCAGCCTGCCCACCGGCCACTCCGGAATAAAATAATTTCCATCGGTGGATGTATACGGGTTATCGGATAAAACCTCCCGATCTGAATCATCTGTCGGGTTGGGTAGCGAATGAAACGGAACGATCTCATTTCCGCCCACGATCAATAATGCGCCGATCATTTGTCCCTTTTTTGCCAGGTTTTTATCCAGGTCAACCAGGGCTAATTTCAATTTCCAAGGATCAATGGTTTCCACAACTGGTATTCCCAGGGAGGCCATGATCTTGGGATCATCCGGGATAAAGACCATCGCACCCCACCCGCTCCGTTTTTGGAACTGGGCAGCTATCTTGGGTAATTCTTTTTCGATCACTTCAGTTGTGGCAGACCCATATTGCTTTTTTAAGTTGCCATGCACAGAAAATATCACATAGAGTGGAAATCTTCCATCCATTCGTGGGGCGGAAGGTTTCCTCAGCTTGCGGGAAAGCAGTTCGAGTTCAGCCGCAACTTTGATGACTTCGTCCGTTTTCTTTTCCTTGTCAGATTCCTCATCTACTGGCAATTTAACAATTACAGGACCCCTGGATACCTCTTCATCCCCGGTGTCATCCAGTGATGGCTCAATTCCGTCGGGAGGTTCATCCACCCTTGCGTTGTCATAGGTGATAACCTCCTCAGCAAAGCCGGTATTATTCGAATCTTCAACTTCATCCAGGGAATATTCTGATGGATCTGCACCAGGCCCGGCTGTTCCGAGAATATTTAAACCCATGTAAGCGGCCACATCCGCGGGGATCGGTATATCCAGCGGAAGGTCAAATGATGTCGGCCATAACGGTTTATATTGATGGTTATCCCCCCAGATCCTTTTGGCTACCCGGCCGGTGGAATCCCGGCTGACACAAGTGTGCAATAATGCAACCGCATTGGCATCTTCACCTTGATTAAAACTGGATTCAACTTTCCAGAGTTGAAAATGAAGGCAATCTGGCCATTTTGAAGAAAACTGCTCAGCAAACAAGGAAAGGGAATCTTTATCCCCTCTAAATACCGCGCATCTCACCTGCTGAATGGCAGCCAGTATAGATTCTCCGTTTGCATCATTGATGGCTTCTGCCATGGTTGCCAAGCCGTTCAAATCACCCGATTCGAGAAGCATGTAGCTTTTCCGCAGGATTTCACACCATTGCGGATACTCCTCATCATCAAGTTTCCTTCCAGTAAGAATGAATAAATTCTCCAAAAACTGGTCCCGTTTCGTCAGTTCATTCTGCTGGCTTGCATAGATCAATCCTCGAAGCGCATCATCGAATTCGGGATCCATCTTAACGATCCCTTCCAAGAGTTCCACACCTTCCTCAAGTTTTCCTTCGGCGATCAAACCGGTGGCATACACCAAGCGGATCTCCAAGTCTCCCGGAAATGCAGACAACCAGGCCATCGAAGCTTGCCGGAGGAAGCGATATGATCCGCATTCCAATGCGGAATGCAACAGGTAAATGAAATCGTCCCTTGAATAATTGGCTTTACCATCCATATATATTGGATTCATGATTACCGTGTATCCTCCTGGGCGTTATGAACGAGGTTCAAAGCAATCACCGCCCCGAGCTGACGTTTAATGTTCACATCCTCTGGCGCAAGCTGCGCGGATTTGCGAAGTAATGCTTCTGTTCCGGTATAGTCTTTTGCTTCTTTTAACATCAAAGCGAGCTGATAGTAAGGAAGTGCCTCATCTGGACAATTCTTAATTGCTTCCTCATAAATTTTTCTTGCCCCGGCAAAATCCCGGCGATCCTTTAACATATTCGCCAACGAAAGATATGCCTCAACATTTGTAGGGTCTATGCGGATCGCTTCACTGAGGTGATCGACTGCAAGATCCAGTTGTCCGTTCTTCCCCTGGTATATGCCTATCAGCAAATGCATGTCTGAAATATCGGGATCCAACTTCAGAGCCCGGTGAGCTGAATCAACAGCTTCCAGGTTTTTTCCCAGGCTTAATTGCGACTCTGCCAATGCGCTTAGCACTTCGGGATTATCCGGCACCCTATCTGCCAGGGCTTGTAAAGATTCGTAAGATTCATTTTTCTTTCCAAGTTTCTGCAATAGAGAAGCTTTTTCCAGCAATACCGGGACGGAATTGCTGCCATTCATAATGGCACGTTCAATAACCTCCAGGCTGGCCATGGACCCTTTCCTACGGTTTGCCACCCTGGAGGCAAACAATATTGCTTTTACATTCTCTGGCTCCCTGGCCAGCGCGGAGCTCGCGAACTCCTGCGCTCTGTGTAGATCCCCCATGCTCATAGCTATTTCTCCGCATAAGATCAATGGCTCAGATTTCTTGCCTTCCAACTGTGCAGCAAACGCAGCATTATCCAATGCAGCAGGAAGATTCCCCGCGCACTCATATGCCCTGGCAAGGACAATGTAAGATTCCACCGAGTTGGGGTCAATTTTTCTGGCGCTTTCCAGTGACTCGACCGCTTTTTCAGCTTCATTGATTGCCAGGTAGTCTTTCCCAAGAGCAATCATCGGTTCCAGGTTTCCGGGTTGTAGCACGATCACTTGTTCCCAGTGCCCAATCGCTTTTTGATAATTCCCAGCAGCTTCGTTCATCCTCGCCGCTCTTATCTGCCATTCCGGTTCTTCGGACCAAACCTTCAGACTGATATCCAAGAAATCAATTGCCCGATGCAGTTCGGCACATGTTTCCGAGCATTTGGAGGCTAATGCAGAAAACACGGGATTCTCCGGATCTAGGTCATGCGCCCGTTCTGCTGCCTTATAGCTGCTTTCCGGATTTGTTTCTATCAAGTTGATGGCCAGTTTGGCGAGAACCTGGGGATCATCCGGGAATTTCTGGGCAACCTGCAACATCGCATTAACGTTTTTGAGGTCCTTAAGTACAGAAATGAATGCGCTCGCATCATTGGAGTTTTTGGGCAGCATTGCCAGGGATTTCACCACCCCAAGATCAGGCTTATGAACTGCATTTCCCCGGATTTCCCATCTTTTAACCATCGCAGGGTTGGTATTCCGGGAAGAACTCAAGAGTTCACGATCGAATTCATCGAAGGCAGAACGGGATAAAAACCAATCTCCAGGTGAATGAACAACGCAACCCACCTGTTGGTAGAAGTGTTGATTTTCAGCGGCGACAACAAGGAATACTGCTCTTCCAAGATGAGATCGCGGTGATTTTGGGAACCTTTCCTGGTACTCCTGGAAATATCTACCAGCTCTTTCCCATTGTCCCAAATCAAGTGCAGCAACTGCTTTCCAGTAGCCATCTAGTTCCCAGGTGGGATCTAGGCGAAGTTGTTTGGTCGTGACCGAATCAGGATGGTCAACATCTTTACTTAATGCTTCTTCAAAAACTTCCTGTGCCTCTCCAAAATGTCCCGCTAGCTTTAAATATCTAGCCTTGGAGTATCTCAGGACCTGCGAGGATGGGATATTTTCCAGTGCCTTTCCAACAAGCAAGCCGGCTTCCTTGACCTGATCCCGATCCATTAATATATTTGACCTGGTTGCAATCAGCGTGGCATAGATTGCATTGATATCGGCAAGAGCGACACCATTTTTCTGCTCACTTTTTCTATCCAAATAGTCGTCATCGGAAAAATCCAGTACTTTATCATCGGATAGTGCACTAAATGTTAAAAGAATCGATTGGAATCGTAATTCAAGATCACCAGGTTCTTCGGCAATCGCTTCATCGGCGTGGATTATCGCAGAAGGGTAATCTCCGCTTTCACGGTAATACTGCATGAAGCGTTTGGATATCGAAGAACCCTTCACCACATCCCGCCAGGTCGTTGGTAAAAGAACTTGGTTAACTGTATCTACGGGTTTATCGCCCCCAGGATTTTTTACCAACAGATTCTTCGCCTGGGTCAGGCTTGCCAGGGCGGCTTCAGGTTTACCAACATCGCTCAGTAGGTCCGCCTGGTACACAAACAAGGAAGGATCATCCGGGTCGGCAAGGATGGCTACCTGGATATGTTCGATCCCTGGCTGCGGATTTCCGAGATTCCTGTAAATTCCAGCCAGGACCGGTCTCATTTCTATGGTCTGTTTAGGATCGAGGGCAATGCTGCGCTCCAGAAAAGCTTGCGCAAGGTTGGGATCTTCCAACTTCAAAGCGATTTTTGCGCCTTCAATCAATTCATGTGAATTGGAACAACCCAGGTCCAGGATGGTGTTCAATTCTGCGCGACTCTTTTCGGGATCGCCCATGATGAATTCAATCCCTGCCATCTTTAAAAGCAACCTGGTATTTTCCGGATCAAGTTTCTTGGTTGTTGATAATGCCTCGAAAGCTTCCCGGTAATCGCCATTCTTTTGCATCTGGTCTGCGTACCAGTTCAGTGTAACTGGATCTTCCGGTTTCAGGCGTAGAACTTGCCTTGCAACCGCATTCGAATCAGGAATTAAATGAGCAGCTGCATACGCATCCGAAAGGTTGCGGAGAATCAAATCCGAATCGGGTTTTAATATTGAAGCTTCCCTTAAAGCGGTCAACGCCATATCCGATTTTTCAAGGACAAGTGCGGCTATGGCGAGACCCACTCGGTTACGCCATAACCATCCTTCTTCTTTCAGATTCGTATCGTTTATTGTTTCCTGGTAAAGATCTAACGCGTTTTGGGGTTCTCCGTTGGAAATAAACGCTTCAGCCAGCAGAATTTTGGTCCGGAAATCCACACTTTCCAATTTGGAAGCTCTTTGCAACGCAGGTATGATCTGATCGATCTTTTCAGGTGGGAGAGCTTCCCTTTGTCCTAGAATAAAGCTACCTTCTTCACCAAAAGCGATCGCAGCATATTCAACAAACCAGTCCAGGTTTTCTGGTACCGATTGAAGCGCGATATCAAACACCTGGAGGGCTTTTGCAACTTCCCCGGATTCAGCAAGGATCTTCGCGTGCAAATATGCGAGTTGATGATCCCCGGGCCACTTTTCCCTGGCTGTCTCCACAACACCGCGAGCATCAACGCTATGTCCAAGCCCATCGAGAGTTACTGCCAGGCCTATCATCACAGGTAATGTATCCGGAGCGTGTTTGGCAGCTTTTCGTAGGTAAGGTAAGGCTTCGGTTTGGTTACCTGCGTCGATGCAGGCTTTTGCCAGCGCGAAGTTGGTTTCCACCGAATTCGGTGCGGCGATCACTGCAGACCGAAGCGTTTCCAGCGCTTTATCATTTTCACCCTTTTTATTTAACGCCTCAGCCAGCCATAACCAGGATTTTGCTCTTCCAGGTTCCAGGTTAGTGGATTTCCTTAAGCTTCTCGATAGCCTCATCGAGGTCTCCATTTTCAAGCAATGCCTTGCCCAGGTAAGCCAAGGCGAGATCATTGCTCGGTTCTGCAGCCAAAACTGCATTACAGGCGTCCAAAGCTTTTTCGATACTCCCGGCTTGTATCGCCGTATCTGCCATCGACAACCAATCATTTATCTCTGGTTGATCATTTAGTGTGAGAAGTTTCTGGCGTTCTTCCAGGGCATGAGCGAAATCGCCAGTGATCTGATATTTTTCAGCCAGATTACGACGCCATTTGATATCTTCCGGATCGAAAAGCACTAGGAGTCCTGCGTATTCCACCGCTTTGTTGGGATCACCCATCTTTCCAGCTAATTCGCTGGCAGTGGAGATCAAACCTGTATCAGCCGGTCGCAGGGTGATGAACCCTTCAGCGCAAGCGAATGCTTCCGGGTACAAAGCGAGGTCTGATAATTTTCGAATGATTTCGATAGGCTGCCATCCCAGTGCATACCTGGGGAAAATGGAATCGGGATCCGAATAGATCAATTCCGCTAGCTTTTTCGCGGCCGATTTCACAATCTCAATGCGCTTCTGGGATTCCTCTTTGAGCGCACCGGTCTTCATGATTTGCGCTACAGGATTTTCTTCATCCAGGTTTTGATTCGGGAAAACATTATCCCCAGATCCATCGGGATCGATCCATTCCCGTTGTTGATCCAAATCTCGAATCCAGGATTTCAATCCTTCGGATGCTGAATCTAGAAGTACTCGCGCCTCATCGGTATTCTCCGCGAGCTGTTCTAATTCAGCCAGGTATTGTGTTTCCATCACCCGGTTGGCATATTGATCACCTTTGAAGATCGCTGTATCAGATGGTTTTTGACCCTTGCTGGTTTCATTCTTTCGGTCATCCAAGATGCGGCTGGCAAGTTCGACGACGATTTTTTTCTTACCAGATCGATTCAGATCGATCAGCCATCCCACCTGTATTCCAAGGGGAACCCGGGAGAGCAAACCATAAAGGGTGTCTACTTGGGTTTCTTGTGGCGCGGGATCAGATAAGATGATGTGTGAGATCCATTCAATCCGGATTTTTGAACCCTGTTTTGGTAACAGGATATCAAGCAGCTCATTGGGATCTGGAAGCATCCCAAAGAAAGCAGTCAGCGGAGTTCGCCAAACCTGGTATGTGTTTTTATATTCTCCAGCAGATGGCGGAAGTATGCTCTCCACGATTGCTTCGAGAGAGCCGGTAGCGGCAGCTCTCTCCCGCATCCCCAGCGCGATCAAGCCTGCCTGGGATAAAGTCGCAGGGATCTGCCTTGCTCCAATTGTCTCCTCGAACTTGGAAGTAGCAAGCAACCCCAGAGCAGAATCAGAAAGTGGATTCAAACCAGCTTGCAGAATAGTCAGTGAAACTTCTACACCCAAACCCAAAATTGCAAGGTTTGCCGGGGACCAGACGGTAGGATCAGTCTTGGCCTTTTTCAGGACTTTCGCGAGGAATACATCATCATGCAAGGATTGCCACACGAGCGGATCCTGCCGCAAGGCAGAGATCAGATTGCTGGATTCCTCGGTTGGTAATGCCCCCCGTAGTGTTGTGATCAGATCAGCAGCAAGCATTTTGGCTCCTGAAAATGGCCAGATTTTTTTCTCAAGGCAGGTTGATTTTGGTAATCAATGCATATGCCGCACCAAAAAGAGCCAGACCTACAAAAATCAAAAACATTCCCAATCCTGCGGAGGTTTTCGTAAGGCCGTTTAGACTGTCGATCAATGTGGATGCGTTGCCAACCAAACCGGAAACATCATCAGTGATCCCCTTCTGAGCCAGTTTGGCCGTCTGGGTTGCCAGGGAACGGACATCTCCAGCCACCACCTTAGCGACAATAATGTATACTCCGATACCGAACGTGATGACTCCCATGAGCATCATTAATGCAGCCATGGTTAGTAAGAAGTCATTTACGGTCATTTCGATCATACAAAAACCTCCTGAGTGTTATCTCAGGAGGTAATGTTGCAAGGATTATGCCAGCTCTTTTTACCAGGTCATAATCGGGATATATCCAGCGGCAAATCACCCAGTTCAATCGTTTCAGTGTCGCAGAAAAGGGTTGCTCGTTCCATGGCATTGCTTAGTTCACGAATATTACCCGGCCAATTATAGACTTTCAAAGCCTGCAAAGCCTTAGGTGATATTCCGAGGATGTTTTTACCGAGTTTCATATTGAAATTTCGGATGAAGTATCCAACCAGATCAGGGATATCTTCTTTTCTATCCCGTAACGATGGTAAGTTTAGATCTACTACTTTTAATCTGAAGTAAAGATCTTCCCGGAAATCTCCTTTCTTCATCATTGTTTTTAAATCCCGATTTGAAGCGGCAAGGACTTGAACATCAACTCGGATCAAAGTGGTTCCCCCTACCCTTCGAAAGGCGTTCTCCTCTATTACCCGCAATAATTTCGCCTGTGTGTCCAATGGCATGGAGGAAATCTCATCGAGGAACAGAATCCCGTTATCAGCCACTTCCATCAGACCGGGTTTGCGTTTATCGGCTCCAGTGAATGCTCCCTGTTCATAGCCAAATAGTTCGGATTCCAACATGGTATTTTGAATGGCTGCACAATTCAACGCAATGAACGGTTTTCCTGATCGAGGCCCGGAAGAATGGATAAACCTGGCAAGGACTTCCTTGCCGGTGCCGGTTTCTCCAGTCACCAACACCGAAACGGAAGCGTTTGCCGCCCGCTTAGACTGTTCAATTACAGAGAGCATCGAAGGGTTATGGCCAAGGACAAATCCAAGATTTTCGGATTGCGATTTTCTAAGGTGGGCAAGCTCCCGCCGTAAGGATACGGTTTCACACGCGCGCTGTAGGGATAGCTCTAAGTTAGTAAGATCGACCGGTTTGGTTAAAAAATCGTGAGCCCCGTTCCGCATGGCTTCAACCGCCATTTGGATATCACCAAATGCCGTAATAATGATTACCGGAGGACGCACAGCCAGGTTCGCGGTTTCCTGAAGCAAATTTGGTCCATAACCATCCGGAAGTTGAACATCTAGAAGAATTACATCACCCATCCCTTTTTGGATAGCTTCCCGTGCTTTCTTTAAGTTTTCCGCTTCAATTACTTCATATTTTTTTGAAGTCAGGAAATCGCCAATATTTTTACGCGCGTTTTCTTCATCATCCACGATCAAGATACTGTAACTCATCGCTCTTCTCCATTATAAACTGGTAAAGTAACCCGAAATACCGTCCCACCTGGGAATGATTCCACGTCAATATTTCCCCGGTGGGCGATAACAATTCTTTTAATTATTGCCAACCCCAATCCGGTCCCGTTCGATTTTGTGGTCACAAAAGGTTCAAATATCTTGGCCTTAATCTCATCCGGAATCCCGGGTCCGGTGTCACTAATCTTAATTTCCACCATTCCCTCAACGCCTGGGGTGTGGGTCTGCTCCAATTTTATCGCAAGTGTGCCACCGTTTTTTTCCATCGCTTCTACCGCATTGCTGATCAGGTTGGTGAAAACCTGCTCGAGGGATCGCCAATCCCCTTCCACTTTGGGGATCTCCTGGTTTGGCTGAAAATATGAGGTGACATTTACCTTGGCCATGCGAGGGTACCAACGCCCGATCATCTGTGAAAGCATAAGGTTTAGATCGACGGCGGTGAGGTGGCGCGGAACAGGTCTTGAGAAAGCCAGAACTGATTCCATCAGAGAATTCAGCCTAAGACAGTCGTTTTGGATCCGATCCACCACATCCTTATTGCGGTCATCAGGTTCAATTCGGGAAGCAATCAATTGAATACCGGTTGAAATATTATTGATCGGGTTTCGCACTTCATGGGCAAATACGTTGGTGAAATCTCCAAGCAAGGCACGATGTTCAAGCTGTTGGGTCCGCGCCTGAATTTGTTCATGCTCGCTTACATCGGTTAAAAAACAAATGACTGCCGTAAGGACACCTTCTTTTTGAACTGGAATAATTTGCATGGATGTGGGGAAGGATTGCCCATTCCGTCGATTGAGCGTAATGTTGCCCATATTCAAAGTGGGAATGTTCTGCAATGCGGTTTCAAAAGCAGGTATCAGGCGCTCTGAGCCGATAAGGATATTATCCACAGGTTGGCCAATAACCTCTGAGTTCGAATATCCAAGCATCCATTCCGCGGCCGGATTGATTTCTATAACACTTAGGTCTGGTTTGAGAACAATGATCCCTTCTCTCGCGTGTTCGATACCCTGGCAATAAATATCGAGCAGCTTCTGTTGACGAAGGATAGTCTCCTGGAAATTCTTTGCCTTTAGGTATTGTTGGATCCCGGATCCAATGGAATTCGCCAGCAATTTCAGGATGGGGATTAAGTATCCAATCGGTTCCCGGACGTAATCGCCCGCAACGACCAGACCGGATAACGCCCCTTTATCCCCGATTGGTACAGAAGCAATATAAAGAAGGCTCTCCGATCTTCCCTTTTGGTGTAACTCAGTGAGGACTTTCTTCGCCGGAGTCCAGAGGAACGGTTCGTTCAGACGTATTAGATCGTTGGAAGGGAGTTTATCGGGAAAAATGGAACGATTCTCTCTTGTTTTAATTTTTATTAATTCCGGGGTCCCTGATCCTGCCTGGTAGAGACAAACCACATTGGTCCGAAGAATATTCTCCAAAAGTTGCAGTTTTCGTTCAAGACTGAGGTCAATGCTCTCCAATCTATCCGAAAACATTAATTCGGCCGCAGCCTGCAGGATCATTTCGGTCTCCCCGAATACAGTTTCTCCAGAATCATCTCCTGGAGAAAGCAGTACCAGCACCCATCCGTTATTGCCCTCTAATACGACTACCCTTGCCTTAATGGTGATCGCTGAACGTTTGCTTCGATTGATTGTCAGAAAATGGTCACCCCCCGATGCGAAGATCCGATTGATCGGTTTATTGAACAAGACTTCGTATGGCTTTCCAAGAAGATCTGGATTTGCGAAAGCAGTTAATTTGAGCACGCCACTATTGACAGAAGCGATCAATTCTTTCTGTGTGGATAGCAGCACAGCTGGGGTAGGGATGAATTGAAGCAAAGCACCAAATTCGCTCAAACCTGGTGCTTTGCCTCGAAAGATCCCATCAAAGATCGCGCGTGAAGGCGCGGTATTCATCAATTTAAATGTCGGAGATGGGCAGGGAGGATTCCCTCCATAGCCCGGTATTTCGCAACAGTCCTCCGAGCGACGTTGAATCCCTGTTTTGTTAATAACACAACGATATCGGAATCACTCAAAGGGCGGTTTTCATTATTGATCATTTCCTTGATGACCGTCCGAACATTTAGGCTCCGATCAAAAAAGGAGGATAGAGGAATAATCCGACGGTTTGGCAGTTGAACGGACTTGTTGGCAACAGCCCTGGAAATCGTTGATTCATGCACATCCAGTTCTTTGGATAATTGGACTCGTGTAACGGGTTTGAGGTTTTTATCACCCATGAGGATGTACCCTTTTTGGAGGGAAACTACCCTTTGCATCAAACGAAGCATGGTGTGGTTACGTTGCTGCAGGCATTTCACAAAAAGTGAAGCGCGATCGAGGTCGGTTTTCATATCCTCTTTGGTTTGTTCCTCAGTTTCTGATATTGCCGCTTTGAAAAGGGGATTGACCCGTAATGTTCCCCGCAATGGGATGATGATCTCAACCATCAATCTTTGCTCAGGATCCTCATTCATGTGGTTGATGATTATATCCGGCTGTCGGTAAACCTGCTCATTTGATAACCCTGGTTGGCGGATATTTCCCCAATGCGACCTAGCAGGGAAAGGATTGAGATTGTCGCTGATGAACTCAGCCACTTTCTGAATTTGTCTTTGCGAGGTATTATAGATTTTTGCCAGGTCCGAAAAATGGTGCCGGGTCAGCAGATCGAAATGATCCCGAATAATCGGGGATGCAAGTTCGGGGATGATCTCTGTCTCTCCAAGTACCTCAAGTTGAGCCAGCAAGGCTTCCTGGGGAGTGAGCGAGCCAACGCCGATCGGTTCGGCCCGCTTAATGATCGATTGAACTTCCTGGATACGGCTTGGTGAAATATGCAGGTAGGAAGCAGCATCGAAGAGGGTCGTGGTTAATAAACCATCTTCGTTGAGATGGGTTAATAAGTATGCAGCGACCCCCCTATCGTTGTCGGCTAATTCAGTAGCGATTTGGCGCATCACAAATGTCGGCAGATCTTCTACCGATGGGGAAATTGGTTCATCAGGGTAATCCTCCGAGGAGACATCACTTTGAGGAAAGAAATCTTCTCTTGTGGAAATAAAGACTACAGGTTCTTCGGGATTCACATTGGTTGGTCGGCTGCAAATAGGGCAAACGCCTTTATCTGGTAGCGGCCGGTGGCATGTGGGGCATCGTCGCTCCTCCAGCATTTCCAACGCTGGATTATTAGATAACTCGGTTTCGATCTGCTCTGCTAATTCATCAATAGGCAGGCTGAGCAAGGTCATGGTTTGGGCGAGGTGCGCCGTAGTTACCGGGCGCGTTGAGGTTATCTGAACATGGGTTAACATTTTGAGCCCTCTCTTCGAACAATTATATTGATAACGTCTAATGTTGCAAGTAATGTGCCAATGCAAGAATCATACCAATAGAATTCCCTTTCTCCAAAATTGCTATTGGTAGTTTTTTATCGAAATGCCCGAAGGCGGGAATCATGTTTCCGCCCATAGGCAGAAATTTAATTGGAAATTGCCAAACTAACCTCTTGGGAATAAAATACCTAATGAAAATAAATGGAGCTGATAATTGAAAATTAATCCAGCGGATCGAATTTCGGATTTCAAACCCTATTTTTTTGCACAACTGAGTAATCGAATCGATGAGTTGAAGCGTCAAGGGGTGGATATTATCCGGCTTGATATGGGATCACCGGACCTACCTCCGGAAAAAAATATTATCGATAGCCTGATTAATTCTGCCCGCCGGAGTGACACGCATGGGTATTCCACCATGGGAGGAACTCCTGCGTTTAAGAAAGCCGTAGCTGAATACTACTTACGAAGATATGGCGTGAGCTTGGATCCCAAAAAAGAAATACTGGCCTTGATCGGATCTAAGGAAGGATTATTCAACCTGAGCCAGGTGATCCTTAACCCCGGGGACTATGCCTTAATTCCTGACCCGGGTTATCCAGTTTATCGAAGTAGCGCCATGATTGCCGGAGCAAAACCATTTCCAATTCCATTGCGTCGGATCAATGGGTTTCTCCCGAAATTTGAGGATATTCCTATCGAGATCGCCCAAGCATCCAAAATTCTCTGGTTGAATTATCCCAATAATCCCACTGGTGCTTCCGCTTCGCTTGCATTTTTTAAACAGGCAGTGGATTTTGCTCGAAATTTCGATATCTTGATCGCACACGATGCTCCATATATGGAGATTACTTTTGATGGTTCCCTGGCACCTTCGATCCTGCAAGTGTCCGGATCGAAAGACAACTGTGTAGAGTTCAATTCCTTATCAAAGACGTACAATATGGCGGGCTGGCGTGTGGGAATGGCAATTGGCAACCCGGATGTGCTCCAGCTGTTACATACTTATAAAAGCCAGGTGGACTCCTCACAATTTCTCCCCGTCATTGAAGCAGGTGTTGCTGCCCTGACCGGTGACCAGGAATGGATATTCGGCAGGAACGAAATCTATCGCGAACGAAGAGATATCGTCATGCAGGGATTGAAAAAAACCAAATTGATCGTTGATTGTCCTTCAGCAGGGCTGTACGTCTGGTTTGCAACACCATCCAAATATGATTGCAGTGCTGCCTTCTGTGAAGCCCTTCTCAATGATACCGGTGTGAGTATCACTCCGGGCTCAGTTTATGGTGATTTTGGGGAAGGGTTCGCCCGGATATCTCTGGTAACAGAAACAAAGCGTATTTCAGAAGCGATGAATCGCATTGTGAATTGGTTGGAATAGTTCAGATAATTATGTCACCAAAAAAAACCATCTCCACCTCTTTTCCACGCGAGCGAGCATTCATGGTCGGTGTGGAGATTCGAACCAACCCATCCCTACTAAGCCTTTCGGATTCACTTGCCGAGTTGGAACTCCTCGCCGATACCGCAGGGTTGGTGGTAATCGGAGAAACAACGCAGCGATTGGATCGTCCCCATCCCGCGACGCTTGTCGGTTCAGGAAAACTGGAAGAGATCAAAATGCTGGTGGAGGATTCGCTAGCGGATGTAGTTCTGTTTGATACCGAATTATCCCCCCGCCACCAGCGCGAGCTTGAAGAATTGCTTGGTCCGCCGGTTAAGATTATTGACCGGACTGCACTTATCCTGGATATTTTCGCGCAGCACGCCAATACAAGAGAAGGCATTTTACAAGTTGAATTGGCGCAACTTGAATATCGACTTCCCCGCCTGACCCGCGCGTGGACTCACCTTGCCCGCCAGGCTGGAGGCGGCGCAGGTCGAACGGGGAGTGTTGGTGGTGTTGGGTTACGCGGCCCTGGTGAAACCCAGTTGGAAGTTGATCGCCGCGAGATCAGAAAACGCATTTCAAACCTGAAGGTGGAAATCGAGAAAGTTCGAGCTCACCGCTCCCGTCACCGCGTTCAGCGAAAGCTTTCACAAATCCCTGTAGTTGCAATTGTAGGGTATACAAATGCGGGTAAATCTACCCTTCTCAACGCACTCGCGAAAACTGATGTTTATGTCGCTGACCAGTTATTTGCCACCCTTGACCCAACAACTCGCCGGGTGAACCTCCCGCAAGGTCATACTGTTCTTTTCACCGATACTGTTGGATTCATTCAAAAATTGCCCACCCAATTGATCGCTGCTTTCAGGGCAACCCTTGAGGAAATCACAGAATCCGACCTGGTTTTACATGTGGTGGATATAACCCACCCCAACGCCTTAGCCCAATCCCAAGCAGTGCATTTAACCTTGCAGGAGATCGACGCGCATTCTATCCCTTCGCTGACGGTTTTAAATAAAATCGATCTGTTACCTGACCCGCATGACGCTTTGAGCAGCCTCGAGAATTTTCCCCGGTCAAGTGCGATCTCAGCCAAGGCTAGAACCGGAATCGCAGAAATGCTGGAATCGATCGAAAATGCTCTATTTGAATCCTTAACCCCCATCCTCGTTTTTTTACCATACCAGCAGGGACAGCTTATCTCTCTTTTTCACGACCAGGGACGGATCGATAGGCTGGACCATTCCAGGGGCGGGGTTACCATTCAGGGATATCTGCCGGGTAGGTTGATCGCTCAATATCAACCATTCATCTCAAAACCCGTCCGGCAAAACCCAACCAAAAATGAATAAAAAAAAGAGAGCGGTTGCCCGCTCTCCAGGTTGTCAGGATTTCTTCTTTTTATCTTTTTCAATTGCAATAACTTCCTTGCCCTGGTAATGACCGCACTTTGGACAAACAGTGTGTGGGAGGCGCATTTCACTACAATTGCTGCACTGAACTAGATTAGAGGATTCCAGCGCGTTATGGGAACGGCGGCGGTCACGCCGACCTTTGGATAATTTTCTCTTTGGAAGTGGACCCATTCTATTTACTCCTGATTATTACGGGCTAACTGATTTTCAGAAACGCAGAATTATACTTTTTGAGGGTCAATAGGTCAAGGTTTTTTGAAATACAATAATATTCAAGAATCGAGAATCTCCGGATGGGTTTACAATTATCTAAATGGAAATACATATTGCTGCTGCGAAAACGAATAAATATGCCACCCCGGAAAGCGGGGATACTTTGGAAATGGTCGAGCGCCCAAATGGAGGAGTTTCGGTGGTACTGGCTGATGGCCAATCCAGCGGTCGGGGAGCGAAAGCCGTCTCCACCCTCGTTGTACGTAAAGTCATCGCCCTGCTTGCAGAAGGGGTCCGGGACGGAGCCGCTGCCAGAGCTGCCTCAGATACTTTATTTACCGAAAAGAATGGCAAAGTGATCGCCTGTTTGAATATCCTCTCGGTAGATCTTCAATCCCAGACCATCGTACTGTCCAGAAATAATCCCAGCCCGATTTTTATCGCGAATGGCGATCAACTCAAATGCATCGATCAACCCAGTATTCCCATAGGTACAACTCGCAATATTAAACCCGAGGTCACTGAGATTCCTCTAACTCCCAACCTAACCATCATCATTTTCACGGATGGTATTTATTTTGCAGGGGATAGGACCGGAGAGCGCATGGATATATGTAGCTCAATCCAGGGGATGCTCGAAGAGGAAAATCCCGGTGCGCAATACCTGGCGGATGCTCTCCTCCACCAGGCGATTCGCCTTGATCAATCTCGTCCGAATGATGATATGAGCGTTGTCGTATTGCGGGTTTCAGCTATTGGCTCCGACCAGATTCGGAAAATGTCCCTAACGTTGCCTGTTCCCCTCCTACGAAATTCACAATCATATTAATGAAATTTTACGAAGGATTGGTTTCTCCATTTTTAATTTACTTAGATCCAGGCACAGAAAGCCCGGTCCTAAAATGGCTTCTGAATCTCACCCCGTAAATTTCAGATCAATCCGAATAGGTGTTGTTGGACCCTGTGGTTCAGGAAAAACAACCTTAATCAATCACCTCAGGTTGAAACGGCCGGATTTGGATCTGCGTCATATCGCACAGGAACACTCTTATGTCGCGGATATGTGGAATCGTCTGATCCACCCGGATATTCTAATCTTTCTGGAGGTGGGGTATGAAACCGCCACCTCTAGAAGAAAATTGAACTGGAATATTTTCGATTACCAGGAGCAGCTACGTCGACTAGCAAATGCCCGTAATAATGCCGATCTGGTTATACAGACGGATGATCTATCACCCATGCAGACCGCAGAGATGGCTTGTGATTATATTGATAGTTTTATTTCCAAGGCCACAAGGTAATCTTCCCTACTCATCATTTTCCATAACGGGTATAATCTTCATGTTAAATCCAGCCTTGGGCTGGCATTTGCTTGATAGGAGGTCTTTTCTGCATGCAACGTAAGTACATTTTTCTTCTTTTGATCCTCCTCCTCGTAGTGATCGCTGTCATGGTGGATCTTCCCAACCCGCCGCAGGCAGTCAATTCGATCATGGGCAGGGAGGTTCAACCGGTCTTGGGTTTGGATCTGCGCGGAGGGGTTCAAGTCCTTTTGCAACCTTCAGAAGGTTTTGAAGCTTCAAGACAGAATCTTGAGGATGCCAGCAAAATACTTGAAAATCGTAGTAACGCCCTCGGAGTTAGTGAACAGGTTTTCCAGGTTATTGGAACCAAATACATTCTCGGCGAATTTCCAGGAAAGACAAACACAGAACAGGTCGTATCCATTTTGCAACAGACTGGTTTGTTGGAGTTCATCGATGCAGGCTCCACCTATCTTGAACCAGGCACTGTTGTGCAAACTGACTTTGGAAGTAAGGATTCACAGCAGCCTGCCACTCAGGATGAAACTGGCTCCACCTCAGAATCACCCATATACCATACTGTGATCACCGGGGCAGACCTTAAGTCTGTCACCGTAACGTCTGATGCATCGATTCCGAATCCCTATATCGCCTTTACATTGTCGGAACAAGGCACCCAAATATTTAAGGACTTTACTACTCAAAACGTCGGCAAATATTTGGCAATCGTGCTTGATAAGAAGGTTGTCTCCACACCTGTAATCCAAAATGCGATCACCGAAGGCGAAGGAAGTATCACTGGGGATTACACGGTGGATTCAGCAAACGAATTAGCCACAGTATTACGTTTCGGGAGCCTCCCGGTTCCTCTGGAAGTTGCCCAGAGCACGCTCATCGGGCCTTCCCTCGGTCAGGATTCCCTCAATAAAAGTATCACAGCGGGGATGTTGGCATTCATTGCGATCGCCCTACTGATGGTCCTGTATTATCGCTTCCCCGGTCTGATCGCTGTCCTGGCGTTGATCATTTATATCGCTGTCAGTTTCGCGATTTTCAAATTGATTCCCGTCACCCTCACCCTCCCAGGTATCGCTGGGTTTGTACTTAGTATAGGCATGGCTGTTGACGCAAACGTGCTGATTTTTGAGCGATTGAAAGAAGAGCTCCGCTCAGGCCGTATGCTCAACCAAGCCATCGAAATTGGTTGGAAGCGGGCCTGGCTATCCATTCGCGATTCCAATGTTTCCTCCCTGATCACCTGCGCGATTTTGTTCTGGTACGGTAGTGCGTTTGGAGCCAGTATTGTCAAAGGATTTGCTCTCACACTGGCATTGGGTGTTCTTGTAAGCATGTTCACGGCAGTCGTTGTAACCCGCTCCTTCTTGCACCTTTCCCTGGACCGGATAAAATTCGCCGATCACCCCAAGTGGTTTGGCTTGTAGGAGTTAATAATTATGAAGATCAATATCATAAAACATCGTTACTGGTACTTCCTTTTTTCCCTTTTGATCATTATTCCCGGGATGATCGGTTATGCCCTCTGGGGATTGCCCCTCTCAATAGATTTCACGAGCGGATCTCTCCTGGAGGTTCGCTTTGAGACCGGGAAGGTACCCCCGCCTGCGGAGGTTATTGCCCTCTATGGTGAATTCGGCTTTGAGAGTCCGCGTGTTCAAACAGCTGAGAACGACACTCTGATTATCCGCTCGAAGGACATGCCTCAAGCTACCAAGGAAGCGATCGTGGCGGAAATGGTTACCCGTTTTTCGAGCGAAGTGACGGTCAACCGCTTCGATACGGTGGGTCCCACGGTTGGAGCCCAGGTTGCCCAGCGTGCGTTCTTCGCAGTCTGCTTAGCAGCGTTGGGTATCCTTGCATATATCACTTTTGCATTTAGGAAAGTGAATCATGCATTCCGTTACGGCGTAGCGGCCATTATCGCCATGGTTCACGACATCCTGGTCGTCATCGGTGTGCAGGTATTTCTTTCTCATTTCCTGGGATGGGAGGTCGATTCGCTTTTCCTCACCGCCCTTCTCACTGTTATCGGTTTCTCCGTCCACGATACGATTGTGGTCTTCGATCGCTTGCGCGAAAATTCAAATATCTATCGCCGAATTCCCTACGAAACAGTGGTCAATCATTCTATCGTGCAAACCCTCGACCGATCCATTATGACTACTTTCACCGTTCTCCTGGTTCTGTTCATCCTGATCCTTTTCGGTGGTATCACCATACGTCACTTTGTGGTCATCCTGTTCGTAGGCATCCTGAGTGGCGCATATTCCTCCATTTTCGACGCTTCACCAATCCTTGTCGTATGGGAGAACCGGGAATGGAAAACCTGGTTCAAGGGGAAAAAGGCAGCCCAGCCTACCGCCTAAGAAAATTGTTGATACGATATAAAGGTTCTGAATAACATCAGAACCTTTTTCTTTATCTCGTTTTGCGTTTTTATGATTTTCAGGTATAAATAAATCAATAGGTTCTGGATCCTGGAGAATATCATGAGAAAAGAAGTGATCCTGATTACTGGTGCGAATGGCGAAATTGGACATGGTTTGATCGATTTTCTCACGGATAAGAAAGATGCCTTTGTCATAGCGCTCGATGTACAACCATTGGACGATGCGCTTAATGCAAAAGTGGAACGATTCATCCTCGGGGATATTCTCGATAATATGCTTCTCGGAAGGCTGGTAGCCGAGTACGAGATCCGCACCATTTTTCATCTTGCTTCTATCCTTTCCACCAAAGCAGAATACAACCCGGAGACCGCCCATAAGATCAATGTCGAGGGTACGATAAATCTACTGCGTCTCGCCGTGGAACAATCCTCCTGGCAGGGTAGACCGGTTCGTTTCCTTTATCCCAGTTCAATTGCCGCCTATGGTTTACCAGACCTTAAGACAAAAAATGTCGCTGGTAAATTAATGGAATGTGATTATTGCCAACCTACCACAATGTATGGTTGCAATAAACTGTATTGCGAATACTTGGGGAGTTATTACTCCCGGTATTATCGCAGGCTTGCTGCAGACCGTCCGCAGCACCCGGTGGATTTCCGTTGTATCCGATTTCCAGGATTAATTAGTGCCACCACCATCCCCACCGGTGGGACAAGTGATTATGGTCCAGAAATGTTGCACCATGCCGCAAAAGGTATTCCATACGCATGTTTCGTCCGTCCTGATACCCAACTCCCATTCATGGTCATGCCTGACGCGATCAAAGCGTTGATTCAGTTGGAATCAGCCCCGGTTGAGACCCTGTCCCAGCTGGTTTATAACATAACCAGTTTCAGTCCCACCGCAGAGGATTTTCACAAAGAGATCCTGCGGGAATTCCCGGATGCACGGATCAGTTTTGAACCCCACCACAGCAGGCAGAGTATCGTGGATAGCTGGCCTGCCGAAGTGGATGACTCCGCTGCCAGGCGGGATTGGGGTTGGTCACCGGATTATGGACAGGAAAGGGCTTTCAGCGAGTACCTTATCCCAGCGATTAAAGAGTATTACCGCGGGATGAATAAGTGATTTACAAATATCTGTAAGGAGTTGTATATGACCGAAAACAACGTCAACGGATTGCCTCCTCTCGCGGAGGATGAAAAGATCACTATGGTCATGATCTACCTGGATCAAGGGATCGTTTGGGGAAATGTACTCACCAAATCCCAGATCCGGGTGAGTACCTGGCTGCGAACTTCCGCTGCTCCAGATTTCATCACGATCTACCAGGCGAACTTTTTATTGACTTACGGAGGCACAGCTCAAAAACCGATACTATATCCAGTAATGCATATTCCAACCCCCAAGGCGTTAGCCTTTCACATCATGCCCCCAAATGCCGACCCGGTGGATTATGACCCCACTGAACCTAACCGCCGTCTGGAGAAAGCAGGGCTGATCCTGGGGGGTTTCATCTTTGAGGGCTTCATCAGGTTATCATCAATATCCAATCTAAATAGCTATATTGATGTAACCCGGGAGGAATTTACAACTTTGTATGACCTGACCATTACTTGCCGCCCAATCCCTTCTCTCGGTACAATGAAAGTACCCTACGCCTTGATCCGCCAATCTGCTGTGATCTGGTGCAACCGGGAAAACTGATTTCTTATCAAAATATCAATAGATAAAACAAGTCCATCACATTCGTACCCGTTGAGCCGGTACGGATCATTCCACCTGCTTTTTCAAAATAATGATAGGAATCATTTTCAGAAAGATATTCTTGAATGGCCAGTCCATAACTTTCTCCCCTTCGGAATGTATCACCGGTAATCACTGCGCCTGCGGCATTGGTTGGACCATCCTCCCCATCCGAAGCAAGCGCGACCAGGCAAACATTCTTCCTGCCTGCGAGGCTTCGCGCTGCTGTCAGCGCAACCTCCAAATTGCGTCCACCGTATCCCCCACCCTTCAGCTGGACGGTCGTTTCACCCCCACCCACAAGGCAAACGGGGTTTGCGTTCCTGATGGTGTCGTCAATATTTTTCAACAGGATTTCCGCCAGTTCTTTGCCAATTTTGCATGCTTCTCCTTGGATCGAAGATCCCAGATTACTCGTAACAAATCCCAGGCAGCTTGCTTCATCCAAGGAAGCTGAGACCGATGTCTCATTACTGGCAATTAATTGAAATGCACATTTCTTAAAAACTTCATCGCCGGTTTTTAAAGTTTCAGGTTTCCTTCCTTCCAGCCCATCCGTAATGGCCTTTAAAATCGATGCTGGTAGAGTTTCCTGAAGCTTGTAATTCTGGATAATTCTTACCGCGTCCTGATACGTACTCTCATCAGGTACAGTCGGACCGGAGGCAATGGTTCCCGGGGGATTATCTATCACATCTGAAATAGCAAGTGTAAGCACTTCGGCTGGTGAGCAGTGTCTTGCCAACCCCCCCCCTTTCACGCGATCCAGGTGCTTTCTCAGGGTGTTGATCTCCCCGATGGTCGCTCCGCATTTTAATAATTCCCTGGTTAGCGCTTGGATATCTTCCAGTTTGATACCCTCAAATGGAAGCGTCATCAAAGCAGAACCACCCCCGGAGATCAGGCAGATAATCAGGTCATCTTTTGGTATATCTGTGCAGTATTCAACCAATTTCCTCGTGGAGCGTAGGGATTCTTCTCCTGGAATTGGATGGTTGCCTTTCAATATTTCGATACTGTGCGGTAATTGAAAATTCTCCACATTCGGAAATGATTTAGTGATTAAAACCCCACCAGTAATAGCATTCCCCAACACATCCATCAATCCCAGTGCCATTTGTATGGATGCTTTGCCTGCGCCAATTAAATGGATATTTCGCTGCAATGCAATTTTTCTTTGGGTGTCTCTAATTAATATTGAACCATTTTCAACCGAAATAGCCGAGCGAACCGATTTTCGTGGATCAGCGGCGTCCAATCCTGCGGTGAGTATCCTGAGGAGTTTATCCTGCTGAATTATCGTCAAGGGTGAATTGGTAATTTGAATTCTCATTTTCAGGTTTCGGAAATGTCAAAACTTAGTACATTTGTTTTTTAGACAGGGGCTTAAAATAACTCTGATTAATCATGATTGTAGTCTACAATAATCAGGTGTTTTCTTTCATACTCTCCAAATCAATGATTATAAAATTCAATCTCAATATTTTTAAGTAGGAGGAATTGAAGTGAATCAAGAAGTTATCAATGGTTTGATCCGTCCAAAAAATGTTGCCATTATCGGTGCTTCCGCCACGCCAGGCAAGATCGGGCACACTGTGGTCTTGAACCTGATTAAAGGTGGATATGAGGGGGGCATTTACCCAGTGAACCCCGATTCCGAGGAGATTCTCGGAAAAAAAGTTTACAAGTCTGTAAAAGATATCCCCGGCTCGGTTGATGCAGCAATTATCACCATTCCCGCCAAGTTCGTTTCTCTGGTGATCGATGAATGCGGACAAAAAGGTGTGAAAGGATTGATCGTTATCACCTCCGGCTTTTCCGAAGTAGGTCGCAAAGATCTTGAGGTTGATATGGTGGAGAAGGCGCATAAATATGGCATGTGCGTCCTGGGCCCAAATATCGTTGGCACTCTATCGAATGCTGATAAATTCAATGGTTCCTTCGCGCCATTCCTCCCGCTGCCTGGCAAGTCTTCCATGATTACCCAATCCGGCGCGTTGCTCATCGCGATCGATGCCGCCTCATTCACGCGGCGGGTGGGATTCGAAAAATTGATCTCCATTGGCAATATGAGCGATGTGGATTTCGCCGACCTGGTGACCTGGCTCAACAATGATCCTGCCACCTATTGCATTTCGCTCTACGTGGAAGGATTCAAGGATGGCCGAGCTTTCATCGAAGCCGGTAGGAAGGCTTCCAAACCGATCATCGCATTAAAATCTGGTGTATCCGCCCACGGTGCAGCCGCAGCCGCCTCCCATACTGGCTCCCTTGCCGGCGCAGCCAAAATATACAGCGCAGCTTTTCAACAAGCCGGGGTTATCCAGGCACAGGACCTGAATGATCTTTTCAACCGCACCCAGGTCCTCTCTCTCCAACCCCCCATGAAAGGCGAGAAGATGTTGGTTCTCACAAATGGTGGCGGAGTTGGCGTTTTGGCGACAGATGCGGCAGAAAAATACGGTATCCCCCTGATGTTTGCCCCTGATGACGTTCAGGCTGAATTAAAAAAACACATGCCGGATTATGGCTCCGCCAAGAACCCGGTGGATATGACTGGTATGGCCGGTAACGACTGGTACCGCGAAACAACACAATTCTCCTTCGCTCATCCCTGGGTGGATGGTTTATGCGTTTTATATTGTGAAACCGCCATGACCGATCCCCAGGGGATCGCCGAAAGTATCAAGGCCGGTATCGATTCCACCGGGATCAAGGATAAACCCGTAACGGTTTCCTTCGTCGGTGGCGAGCGGTCTGATAAAGCCATGCGATGGCTTGTTGAAAATGGCATCCCTGCCTATGGCGCACCAGATCTGGCGGTTAATGCCTTGGCATGCCTGAGGGAATACGCGCGCATCAAGGAAATCGCAGCCGAGCCGGATTACCAATGCGAACCTGTGGAAAGAAATAAAGCTCTGGATGTGATTGCGAAAGCTCGTGCTGACGGGAGGGATTCACTTACTGAGATCGAAGCCAAGCAGGTCTTCGCGGCTTACGGTCTGCCTGTGACGAAAATCTCGCTCGCCAAGACCGAAGATGAGGCTGTTGAAAAAGCGGTTGAAACCGGTTACCCGGTGGTTATGAAGATCGTTTCTCCGGATATTTTACATAAATCCGATGCCGGGGGTGTCAAAGTCAACGTGAAAGACGAAATCGGTGTTCGCGAAGCATGGAAAACTATCATGGCTAACGCGAAAGCATACAAACCGGATGCAAATATCCATGGGATTGCTGTCCAGGAAATGGCCCCCTGGGGTACTGAGGTCATTTTAGGCTCTGTGAATGATTCATCTTTTGGACCAACCGTCATGTTTGGGTTAGGCGGTATTTTCGTCGAAGTGCTTAAAGATGTTACCTTCCGGGTGACACCCGTAACGCAAGGCCAAGCACGCAGGATGTTATCCGAAATTCGAGGAGCCCCCATCCTGAAAGGTGCTCGCGGAGAATCGCCGCGAGACCAGGAAGCTATGGTGGAGACGATCTGTAAATTCTCCAACATGATCCTGGATCTGAAGGATGAAATTTCAGAGACTGATGCAAATCCTTTATTGGTTTATGAAACAGGCAAGGGTTTGAAAGTGGCTGATGCCCGCGTAATCCTGAAACGAAAATAAATTCAACTTAATAAAAAAAGACAGCTCCCCTTTCACAGGAGCTGTCTTTTTTTTATGAACTTCGTAGATGCTGGTAAGCACCCTTCCAGGGTGAACCGATCCGGTTTTTCTCTGCCACCTTCACCGAACCAAATTTCTGCCCAGTCCTGGCTGCCAGGGATGCCACTGTACCCCAATCTTCCTTCATCAAAGCATCTTTGAAGCTTTTTGCGTAAAAACCGGTCCACTCCCAATCCATGCGAAATCGCTCGGCTTTCACCCAGTAGCCTCTTTTTTCCCAGGCAGCCACAGATTCATCCACAGTGTCGGCAATCGATTTCAAAGCCATTGAAATATACGCGGTGATATCCCGGGTTTCTTCTCCGGTTTCTGCCTGCTTTAATAACTCCCTCAGCGCAACCACCACCGATTTGACCATCAAATTCCGGTTTTTACCGGCACTTTCCGTATTAATGATCTTGCTCACATTTCCTCGTTAATATTTAGAATGAGGCGCAATTATACCTTCTGAGGTAGTGATTATTCATTGCCAAATGATGGCATTCAGCATATAATACCAGCCGAAGTTCGGGGCGTGGCGCAGTCCGGCTAGCGCGCTTGCATGGGGTGCAAGAGGTCGGAGGTTCAAATCCTCTCGCCCCGACCAGTATATAAAGCAAAAACCTCCTATTTCAGGAGGTTTTTGCCTATATATGGGGGTATCTTATTGAGTGATATATGGCTTAGCAGGTTCCTTGGTGCCATTAAGGGGCCATTCGACTTTTACTGGTGTGATCAGATTGTCGATAAGCTCTGCGGCTTCATCCTGCAATTCATTTATCAAGTGTCCATAAGTATCTAAGTGTGACACTTACCTTGGAATGCCCAAGTCTCTTGGAGACAATGATCACCGGGACACCATGATTTAGCATTAGTGACGCAGCTGTATGACGGAGATCGTGGAATCGTATCTCTTTTAGCCCGGATTTTTGTAGTAAGCTCTTGAAACTTCGTAACAAATTTCTTTGATCCATTGGTGTTCCTTTCGAAGATGGAAAGATCAGGTCGTTATTCTTGCCATTGATCAGTTTCCATCTTTTCAAGGTCCTGGCGAATTTTATGTTCTTTGAGTTTCTCCAGAGTTTGACTTCCATATTTTAATTGATCTTCGGCCAGCAGCTGTTTTCGTTGTTTTAAAGTAGTTTTCTTTTTGGCGATTACGTTTAAGTTGTCTTTGAACAGTAATGGTACTTTTTTCAATATCTAAATCTGACCATTTCAACCCCAATACCTCGGATTGGCGTAAGCCAGTCGCAAGTACAAGCTGATAAAGGACCTCATTTCGATCACCTTGTGCTGCGAGCAGAAATTGATTGGTTTCATTTTCATCATAAAATTGCATTTCTTTCTTTTCAGGTCTGGGAGGGTTGGTTAGGTCCACTGGATTCCGCCCAATAAAACCCATCCTGACAGCGTAATCCAGTGATTTGTGGAGAATCACATGGATAATCTCGATGGTCCTTATTCCTGTTCCTTTCTTCAATTCTCTATCGTAAAAATTCTGAATCAGCTCGGGCTTAAGATCTTTGAGTTTCGTTTGACCAATTGAAGGGATTATTCTCTTATGCGAATTCATATCATAAATGTACCAACTTTCTTCTTGGTAGTCTGGCCTTATGTAGACCAACCATCTCTCTAAAAGTTCAGAGAGTGTGGTTTGTGCTCCTGTGTAAGTGAGACCTTGGTCAATTTGGGCAATCGTCTGTTTGCGCCATTCCATACATTCTTTCTGGGTTTTAGCAGTATGGCTTAATCTTCCACCATTCAGTCGAATTTGTACACGAAAGGAACCATTTGCTAATTTGGAAATTGTTCCTTCATGGTTACTGCGTCGTTTAGCCATTTTTGCCTCCTTTATTGAATTGGTAAGTGAGTAACAAACATAACAAACATGACAATACTTTTACTATTGGTTAGGTATTTCATCATCATCTCCTGTTTTATCGATTTCGCGAAGATAATATGGTTGCAATCTCCCAATTTTTTCACCTTTGATAATTAGGTCATCGGCGACGAGTTCAGATAAATCATGTCCTACATTTCCTTGATCTTCATGCATCCTTTCAGAGATGGATGAAGGAGTAGCATATGATCCTTCTGCTATTAATTCTTTGATACTTTCAAGGACTCTCCATTTACAAGAGCCTGGTGAAGGTATATTTGACTGGTCATTAAGTTCCCACTTTAAAAAGTCCTTATTGAAGGAAAGTTCAATTTCTCTTTCTTCAATATCACGGCCTTTGGCAACCAACTTTCCTTTCGAATCATTTTTTGAGCGATACAAACCAAAAATGGTATCCAGTGGTGCTGATTTTCCGGTACAACCCAGGAGATCCTCGATTGGATCTTGATCAAATCCATTTTGTTTTCTCATGTGATCAACGAATAGCAAGGAGACATCGTTTTCTAGCGCAGTAGTTTGAAGATCTCCGTATAAGCATGACATCTGGGAGTTATCTATTTGATCCAAATTGCTGAACAAACGGCCAACTGTGTCAACGATGATCAATCCGTACAAGTTCTTCTCGCATTATGTATAGTAGAGATTCCTTTCCACCGGCTTTGAAAGTGTCCCATTTCATTTCAAAAGTCAAAGGAACAATTTCCCCAAAATTTCCTTGTAGATTATTTCGCGACTTCAAGCGTCTTGGACTATCTTCGAGAGCAAGATAACAAACAGATCTTTGAGAAGTCTTAATTCCTAAAAACGGCTTCCCGGATGCGACTGCATAGGCTAGTTGCAATGCGAGGAGGGACTTCCCGATTTTCGGTCTCCCACCAAGGGAAGACAATCCTGCCGGTAAAAGTCCTTGAACGATGTATTCAGGTTCAGGAAATTCCGTATTTAATAATTCATCCAACGTGTACCTATTCTGATGTACAAAATTGGCGTTTTGAGTTGAATTTGTAACCAATAGAGGTGAGTCGATCTGTTTATACATGGCTAATCTCCTTCTCCGATGATAAATTTGTATCAATATTGACTATTTTGGATTGTGTTAACAAGGGTTCAGGGTCCCCGAGTGAACCAATGTTTCTGGAATGATTGTCCTGAATGAATTGATTCAAGACCTCTGGGTGAACGCGAACGATCTTTCCCACCTTGAAAGATGGGATATCTCCTTTACTCACCATTGAGTAGGCTAGTGACCGAGAGATATTTAGAACATTCGCCACATCTGTAACTTTCATAAGTTTCGTAGCCATAATAGGCTCCTCTTTATTTTTAGAATTTGCCCGCTGTCATACTGCGGGGTCCCACCATCCCCAAACCAATCGTGGAAGAAAAGAAACAAAAATTCGTCTCGATGGATATGGTCAATGATGAACTGATCCATCACGACAATCCCACATCTTCCAAGTTGATAAGGTTCACTTTCAAACCACTTTGGTTCTCTCAGGATACTTTTACAAATATCTTTGAAAACCCTTACTCTAATGTTGATTTAGAAAGTCGGTTTCGGAAGAATAAAATTCGGTCTATTTAATTGTTCTCTAAATAATCGTTGGCTGTGGACTAAGAAATGTGTCTAGGTTAAGAATTAAAATGAAAACGGCTCCAAGAAAAATTTATCGATTCTAGTGTCTAATTAATCCTACTGTGTACAGATTCTTAAGCCGTTTTTGTCTATAGGTTATGTTTTATTTATATGTTTTGTCTTGAGTTTAATTCTTATGTAGATGATATGTAATTATTCTCTGCAAATTTTGTTTACTGAAATTTAGTGTCTCCTTTCTAGCATATCTTTTAGTATAAATATTTTACTAGATATGAAAATTTTCGCAAGGGTGGTTACCCTACGCATAAGTCGATGTGTACTGGTGAGAAATATGACTGCCAGTACTCGATCGTCAACATTCCCGATTAACTATTCAAACAGTTATCACAGCATAATCCATCACATTGATGATCTCCGCAGCCGCCTTCCTGATCCTCTCCAGGTGATCCAGGATCATCTCCGAGTTAGCTCCATGTAGAGCAACATAATTCGGGCTGCTCAAGCCGTTCAAGCCGAAATGCTTGCCAACCACATAAGCCACCGATTCAGCCTCCAGCTCCCGGATGGTTTTGTCCATTGGACGATTCTCATCCTGGTGCAGCAGCTCATGTGCGATCTCGTGGATCAGGGTCTTGGTGCCAGCATTAGGGTCCAGCTCGATCTCCCCTCCCCGACTCAAACCCTGGGTGTTCCCATCCAGCTTCTTGACCGTCACCGAAATGCCTTTATGCTTGGCGAAGTCGATCAGTCTCTGGGATAGGATTGCGTTCTGCTCAGGACTCTTCCAGTTGGGAGGTTCTGGGAGTGGTTCCCCTTCAGTCTGAGAGATATCAAAGACATACACGACCCGGAAGCCCTTGAGTTCCTGCCTTGAGCTGGGATCATCGGGGTTTTCCTGGATAAAGATGGGTGCCAATATGGGGATGCCCTTCTCGCCTTTCCGTACATAGCGGTTGAAGGTTCTCCACTTCTGGTAACCTGCAACGTTCGTGGCATCCGGGCAGGCCATCAGGATGCACCACACATTGCAGGGACTATATTGGTGGAACTTGGCACAGGTCTCCAGATACTGGAGCATATCTGTAGTCATTCTGGCTTCATCGGTTGCCTGGGCCAGTTCCTTGATGCGTTCAGTGATACTTGCGGATAGGTCGCTTGAGGTGAAGCGGGGTTGATAGGTCGTATCGATAACTTGGGTAAGCATGATTATTCTCCTTGGGGTAACAAAAAAAGAGCCCTTCTCCAGTGCTGGAGAAAGGCTCTATGGATTGGATGGACATCTCAGTTGAATCCCAGATCGCGTTCCTTGAGGGAGGTGAACTGCCCGTGGGACACGATCAGGTGGTCCAGGAGTTCAATATCAAATAGCTTCCCTCCCTGGAATACAGACCTGGTTACAGCGATGTCTTCCACGCTTGGGGAGGTATCTCCGCTGGGGTGGTTATGTGCCAGAATGATCCCGGGAGCATTCTCCAATACTGCCTGGCGGTAGATCTCGGATACTCTGACGATTGAGGAGTTCACCGACCCTTGGGTTACTTTGATAAGGCTCATCACCCGATTACGGGTATCCAGGTCCATGACCCAGATCTCCTCGTGATCCAGCATGCCTATGAAGTAATCCATGATCTGGAAGGCATCTGCAGGGGAATTGATCTGGGGTCTTTCGGCAGGGTGAGCATACAGCTGGGCATTCAGCTCATCGTGCAATTGGCGGATCCGAGCAAAGGTGGATTCCACCTGCTTCTTGCGTCTCTGGGAGTCTTTCTGCCAGGTGGTGGAAGCGATGTTGATCAGGGGAAGCTGCTCGAGTGTGGGAGTGTTTGAATAGGGGCTCATTTCAACCCCCGGAAGCGAATGGTATAGCGGGGTTTCCCACCAATATTCAGGAGCTGGGGATGGATCAACAGGGATTTACCCTTGAGCTCGGAGACAGTCACCTTACCAAACACGGAGAGCAGGTCGTGTTCTCCCTTGGATCCAAAGAGGATCCCATTGGGTAATCCCTGGGGCAGTCCACCCACCCATAAGCACCACTTTTCTTCTATAGGTAAGGTGGGATGGGGTATGACCTTCTCGCGGGTGATCTCCTGGATGGTGACCTTGATGGGCTCCTGGGGCAGGTCCTCCCCATGCAGGTAGCGGCGGTAGAGCATGCCCAGGGTTTGGGGAGCAGGGATATCTTCTTTGGCTACCTTTGCTTCAGGGGCGAATCCCAGTTTTCTTAGGATATCATCCGTCGTTGATGTGTCCGGGGCAAGCGGGGCTGTGGATTGGATTGGTTTATTGGTTGATTGGTGTTGGCTTGGGCTTAAGTGGATTCATCTGGTTGGCTTGTTCGACGTAATAGGCAGCGATACGGTGCTTGCAGGTATTGCCTTTCTGGCTGTCAGGACATTCGCATGTCCGGGCATCCAGATCCACCCGGTAAAGGGAAGATCCATCTGAGGAACGAACCCGGTAGCAGCGGGGGCTTATCGGGTTCGGGCAATGCAGCACGGACCAGCTCTTGGCCAGTGCCAGGCCGCGCTCCAGGCGACCATTGAGGGCATTGACCACCTCTGGTTTGAGCGAAGCAATGAACTGCTCGGCAACCAGGTCGAGGACATCCGTTTGGTGCACGATTGGCTCGGTCACTTCGACCTCTCTCACCTGGTGTGTCTTGGGGGAAAGCAGGGAGTACATGAACTTGAGAACTTGCGTTTTGGGGGACATAATAGTCATCCTTTCTAGTTTGGGTATGGAAACAAAAAAACCCACCTCGTTTGCAGGTGGGAGACGGTGGGCTGGAAAGCCTTATACAACTAAGGCGAACATCACTTTTATCGGGAGAGGGTTTTTCTTCTGTGGTTTCTCTCCTTCTTCTCGTCGTGTCGTCTGATCAGGCAGGTTGGCTAGAATGGGATCTCTTCATTGTTAGGGGAAGAGGCTTCTTTCTTGGGTGGCAGTCTATCCAGGTTGGCACCGCAATCGTCACAGGTTTCGTGGATGTCATCCCAGACTTCGCCATTGCCATAATGGAACTGTCCTGTGCGGGATGTAAGCAGATGGGGACAATGCGCCTGCAGGCGTTCAATGCAGTGCAGACAGGGGATGGGAATAGAATCATTGGTCATGGTTTCCTCCAGATACAAAAAAAGGGCAGCCTGGGGGTTAGCCAGACTGCCCGGGATGGGGATGAGGATCGATCCATTACTTGCTCTTGCCGTTGCACCAGCTGTTACCTCGCTCTGTGGCTGAACCAGATGCGGCCATCCTTCTCCCAGCGTTTCATCTCACATTGATGGATCGGGCACCAGTTGGAGCTGGATTGATTGTCATGATTGTTATTATTGTTATTCACCTTGCCATTAGGGGTATTAGGGAGATTCTGCTTGTTGTGGAAGCCGTTATTCTCACAGGGCAGGAACTGGTTATCCTTGAGCCAGTTGAGAGCTGCATTAGCTTTTTCCAGCAGGTCCTTGCCGGTATCTCCCCGCAAGGTGAGCTGGCAGATGAAGCCGTCGGGTGTGATGTACCTGGTATTCCAGGAAGCCGGGGCTTCAGACATCAGAGTGTTGCTTTTGAAAGCTGTGATTTCGGACATTTTTAGTCTCCTTTAGGAAATGGAATTGGTATCGATTTGTAACTGATATTCAATCTCCAGCGCTGGAGAAAAGCAGAGAGTTATTCAAGCATGGTCACCTCCTGGGGTTAAAACAAAAAAACCCAACCATTTCTGGCCGGGATTTGGATACGATGGGGCATAGGATATACCCCTGCCTGGGATCCCAAATCCTTCACTAAGGGAGGGGGGGTCGGACCCAGGGACGGCTATTCAGTTGTACGTACTATACCCCCCGTGTTCACTTTTCGACTTTCTCCACCCCCTATCTAGGTAGGTCAAAATTGGTCCGTAATTATTAAGAATGAAATGGTTTTTAATAAGTTCAATGTTTTGTTGTTATATATTTTTATAGAGAGAATTCGCACATTTATAGGTCAATATATTTTTTTCTATAAAGGAGCAACGAATTGATGGCTGTTTCATTTATATAAATCTCCCAGAAACTGGTCTGATCAATAAATAATTTGTATTCGAATTATTGAAAGCGATTATTAGAGGAGAAAACAATTGCATTTAAACATAATCCCCCTGAAGGTGGCAATTGTCGGTCACGAAAGCGATGACGAAAATATTGCAGATTTGAGATTAACTAAATAAAGTATTTTTTACAGCTTCAGAAACAATTTCAACTAGTATCTGTTTGATTGCCGATAAAATATTTTCACCAGCAACCGATAAACCCTTTTTCCATCTAACCACAGCTGTACTTGTTTTTGGGTTATCGGCTATTAAATCGGGAATAGAAGTTATCATCAATTCTTTTTCATCTTTGGATAGATGAATTCCTTTTACTAATTCTGTAAGTGCTGAACTTTCCGAGATGTCCATGGGAATGATGAGCCGCAATAGATACAAAAATATGGAAAATGGTGTTGAAAAAAACCTGTTGGTGAATCCACTAAACCTAAATATATTTGCTCGCCTGGAATTTCACGATCACATTTTGGGCATTTATAAATGGTTGATTCCCCACATTTTTCGCAAAAATCCTTACGGAGTTCAGGGTAGTCAATATATCTTTTTGTTATGATGTGACCATTAAGGCAAATTTGAGCAGTGTCGAATCAAAACATGTATTTTTTCCTCCAAATTTCTTTCTACATTCAAGAATTCGAAATGAAAAGCTTTAGGTTTATACTAAAGATTTAATTAGAGTTCTTTCTTCTTCCGTCAAATCATATAAATCACAAACTAAATTATCAATTTCAGTTTCCATTAAATTGATATCGCTTATTTCCTTGAATTGATTCGCCTTGAGAAGGTCCTGAGCATAAGTAATAAGATTATTGGAAGAATGGATGGATAAATCAGGAATTGGTAGATTTTCTAAGAAGGTAGTTCGGAAACGAAGGTACCCACCACCCATGTGCATGCCACCAAATAAAACCCGATATAAAAAAGACAGAGGTCTTGAATTAATAATTGAAAGGATCGCTAATATTGGTACATCATCTTTTGCTGCAACTCCAAAATAAACGCCTCCCTGAGGGATATATTTTTGGGTATCTAAGGTAGCCGTAATCCTTAATGCATATACTGCGAAAATTATCTTATCCTGCATGATTTTTTTATATCTATCTGAATTTTCTGAAAGTACTTTCAATAAATCGATTTTAGAGATTCGAGTTACCTCCTTTATTTCTGACCATTTTTCAAACTGATATTGTTTTACAATCTTGAACTCCCCGGATTTTTTTTCATATTTTTCAGGAATTCGCAATCCTTCTGAAATGCTAAGAAAATCCCCAACCTTAGTAAACTCTTTCAGGAGTCTTTTTTGTCAAATTAATTTGGCGATCGCCAACGTTTATCGGAATTATTGAATTGGGAAAAACTAAAAACTCTTTGCGATTTAATATATAACTTGAGTCCGTCGATTCGAATAATGCATTTATGCTCTTTGCCTCACGGACGATAACTTTATCATCTGCAATTGCTTTTGAAAAAATGGAGATAATCGGGTAATTTGCTGCCTCTTCAAAAACCCCAAGCAACAAGGTACTAATTATTTCATGATGATGAAAATCATTCAACAACATAATCGAAGCGTATAAGCAGATGTCGCCGCACAAAATTTGTTAGGCGTAATTAAAGGAAAAAGATTTTACTGAAAGTTTATGAGGCTACGACATTTTTCGAAAAACAAATAATAAAGATCATATTTTCCATTCGCAGTTTTAAAGGATTCCTTATAAATTTCCCGATCCTCTTGTTTGATTTGATCGACCCTAACATATGGCGGATTACCAATAACAATATCAAAACCACCATCGCTATGAAATACTTCAGAAAAATGTGTTCGAAAATCAAAATTGATTCTTGAATAATGAGGATTGAATTGTGCAGCACTCCCTACAATTTTCAAAAAAAGTATATTTATTTCATCTCGATATTTTGATTTTTCAGAAGGGTTCGTAATATGGATATATTTTCTCTTTATGTCTTCTAATTCTGCGGTTAGGTTAGGATCTACAAAGTAAATATCCGGAAAACTCAACGTTAAAATACCACACATTATTTTAAAGTCCAAGTTCGGAAGTGGTTTAATATTAGTTTGATATTTTTCCTCTTGGATCACGATTGAAGACCATAAACGCAATTTAGCTATTTCAACAGCACCAGGGTCAATATCAACACCATATATAGAATTTTCTATGCAAACCTTCTTTAAGTCATAAGACGTAAAATTCTCACGGTCATCAAGATACCCAATACAAGCCGAGCTTTAATTATTTCGTTCATCATACCTACTGCAAAAGCCCCACTGCCTATTGCCGGGTCGCATATTTTTATATTGGCTAATTTAGAATCTAGTAATTTCGCGTTTCGACGTATTGATTCTGGCATCAAGTAAGAATATTTTTTAGTTTCATGCCCAGCTGTTTTAACACGTGTATCATGTTCGATTATTTTTTCTCCATATAATATCAAAGTCTGAATCTCAGTGGGAGAAATTGTGGTATTTTTATTTATTTCTTCACTTTGAGTAGATAAATACTGAATCAAGCTTTCCTGGCACATGTAATGAACAATTTCACGAGGAGTGTAAAAGACGCCGTATTGCTTGTTAAATTTAACCTCATGAGCTTTCCCCCCCTTTTTTACTGCAGCTTGATATTGGCTGAAGTTATCAGCCCGAATCGCATTAAACTTTTCATAAGCTTTACCCAACAACTCTGGATCAATAGCAACCTCTTTTTCAAAAGGTTCATCCTCCCGTACAGTAAAGTTATAGCGGTCAAAAATATCGAGGATGCCATCGCCAATATCGCCTTCGTTTGTTTTATGATTGTTTGAGAATAATTCATTTGGTAAGAGAATATCGGCATGAACCCAGTCGTAATCATTCATCGGATCAAATAATCCCCCATTCAGGAAGGGGATTTTGCAGTTGAACCGGCTGTAATAATGGTCATCGTGGCTGTGGTCAATCCTTAGAGCATCATAAAAAAGAGGTTCGAGAATATCATTGAAAAAATCATGATATTCCCCATGTTTTTTCTGGTAAAGTTCTCGCAAGAATTGCTTTGAACCTGTGCCCCCACTCACCATCCCGAGGTACTCCGAACCAACCCTTTTTCTGTAGGAAATATAAAAAGATGATTTGGCCTAGTAGTTTCTTGGCGAAATCGACTGTGTTAATACCCTTACTTTGAAAATCCGTTTTTATTTTGGGATTTGTAAGAATTTCTTTATCAAGAGCTATCTTAAATATGAATGAACAATCCACGGTATTTTTCAAAGAACTCGTGAGTGACTTTTTCGATATTAAATGCGTTTTCCAGTTGGTCCAAAGTTGGATCCTGACTATCATTCACCATAATGGGATAAAGTCGACTCTGGGCAGTATGGCTTTTTTCGTTTATACCTACCAGGAACGACCAGCGGCACGGGAGTGAATTCCTCCACTCCGCGGAACTTTCCATTTTTCTCAATCAATTGGTATTCCATTTTTATCAGTGAAAATCGCCAATCATTCCCATTTGGCGAAACAAATGCCACTAATGCAGCATCCTTCTGGCTTTCTTTTTGCAAATACCAGGCTATCAAATTTCTCTGCATCGTCCGCGCCTGGTCGATAGAAGTCTCTTTCTTCAGGTAAACGATAAACAGCATAATCTGATCATTGCCGGTTGTATATTTACCGATTCGTTCGAATTTCTGCACGTAATCCTTGAATTTATCGGGAATATATGCACCAGAGTCAATTCTCGCACCGTCATCATCGTAATGATTCAGAAGCTCTTTCAAGAATTTGATATATTTTATGCGATCAAATTTCGCTTCAAGAAGTCTATCTACGAGCTTAACCGCCTGCTGTTTATCCATTATTTAGTCCTCTCTTAAATACATCGATAGGATCACTTCTCGTTTGCCGGTTGTTATTGGGTTTTGTTCAGCATAATGGGCTTCCAGAAATTTCACAGGGATATTTTTTTGCAGGACTGCCAACACCTTGAGAGGTTGGCTTATTTGTTCCCTGTTTAAGGAATCCAATGCTTGCATGGTGGTCTTTGCGGTATGCCTGGGAATTGCCCCTTGCTCCAAACGATTTTCCAGTTTGGCCACAAAAGCTTCCTGGTCATCGGTTAATTGCTGGGTGTTTTTTAAAAACAGCTCGCAGTATTCCCAAAATTTTATGTGCGTTATCCTTCCCGATCTGGGTTGGATGTTCTATGAGGTCTTCAGTTGTAGCGTTGATAAATGCAGTTTTATTCTTATCGAGAAGCTCAAAATAATTCCCCGGGTAAGTCTTTTTTTGTTTCATCAGGGTTGGTTTCCAGGGTTTCTGCAGCGGTGATGAAATCCAGCTCACTGGTTTGGTTTTTCAATCCTGATAGGAAAAACTTCTGAACCTTCCCCTTGCGGAAAAAAGTTAATAAAGAATTGGCCTTATTCGGTTTAAGTTTCGCAGAGCGTGATTTTTTTGGTAAGTACTGGATCTTCTCAAACAGAGAAGGATCCTCTTCTCGGATTTGTTTTAGATAGGAAAGATACTTGAGCTCGCTCTTCTCGGATTCATCCTCACCTGTCAAAGTTTTCTTTGAAGTTAATCGATCAAACAGTTCATGAGACCCTATTGGCTCTCCATCGGTCAGTAAAGCGGAATCACCACCAAGAAGGGTCAAAAATGCATTGATCTTAGCCTCCGCAGCTTCTTTTAATTTGATTTCATCGTTTGATTGACGGGTTGGAAAGAAATTAGATGTTGCAGTCGGTCTCGAATTTGGTGTCCACCCTATTGATACGCCCCCACCCTTTGCATCATACGGGTTGGGTTCCAGGGAATATCATAATTGATAACCACGTTTGAACGGTGCAAGTTGACGCCTTCGGAAAGGACTTCAGTTGAAACTAAAATCCTGTAATCATCTTTGGGGTGGCGCATTTTTGCGTCAAAATTCTGAACCACAACATCACGAACAGCTTCCCCTGACCCTCCCGAAAAACACAGCGTCGAGTTGGGGAGTTTTGCGTTGATGTGCTCTGTGGGATTCTCAGCCGTTTCCTTTGATTCAGTAAAAAGAACCACCTTATTAGTTTTCAGGTATTGGTTTGACAAGTTTCGATAACAAGGTTAATAGTTTGGGGTCACGCTTCACCGTTGCCCACATATCTTGAACTTCACGCAGAAGAGCCAAATCTCTTTGCAGGTCAAGGATGAAATCTTCCGTGAATTCATCGCTGGGGTGTACTTCTGCCTTGCCTTCATCGATTAGTTTTTGAATGGCTTCATCGTCGTCCTGCTCGAGGAATTCGAATATCTTATTGATATTCTTTTTACTCAGATACACTTTCCCGTTTTTAAGTTGGGGTCAAATACTTCGTACGAATGGATAAACCTCTCTAAAGATTTTTGGAATGCAAAAAAGCTGCTTTCCAGACGCTTGACCAACAGGATCTTCATGAACCTACCCATGTTTAATTGGGATTGTTTGATTAGCTGGTCAATGGGGCCATCGTAATATAGTAAAGGGGTGTATCTAGCATATAGGAATTTTTTGGAAATTAGTTCTATAGTTTTGCTAAATCTCAAATCTTCGTGTTCATCCAGTTCGTAATAAAGTGGTTCAGGGTTGGCAACTTCGGGAAATTTTAAGTGCTGGTTTTTCAGATCGTTTGAGAAATACAGGATGATCTCTGTTCTGGTTCTTCGGACCATCAGATATTTCAGTACTTTTTCACGAATTTCATTCGCGTTTTCTTTTACTACCCGCAAGTACTCATCATGGTCTTTTTGTCGGTCTAGGTTTTTTAGCTTTCCAGCCAGTCTGACAAAGAACGTCTCGAGATCAGGTAGGTTGGGGATTGTACTTTTCCTAGCGTTTTGAAATAATTTGACCTGGCTCAAAATATCTTTGGGTGAATTGTTGTAAGGGGTAGCAGTGACCAAAATCACCCGTTTACCGCGGCAAATTTCTGCCAATTTATCATACGACATGGTTGTTTCTGTGCGGAACCGGTGCGCTTCATCAATAATGATGTTGGTGTATTTTTCGGTTCCCTGCCTTAGGATTTCATCGAGCTTACCAATCGATTCACAGTCCGCGGCTATCTTGAAATCAGAAAGTGCGTTCGGCCATGATCGGGATTATCGCGGTCTAATAAAACAGGTGGAGCGATAACCAAGGTTCTGCCACTGATTTGCCCAGCCAGTAACGTTGCTATATACGTCTTACCTAAACCAACAACATCAGAAATAAAGACACCGCCATATTGTTCAAGGATTTTCTTGGCATTGATAACGGCTTGCTCCTGATATTCCAATTTCATGAAATTTTCGGGTAAATAATTTAAAATGTCATCCGCCTGGCCTAATTCATCTTTAAAATATTCATATAAAAACTTTAGGTAGAGATGGTATGGAAGTTTTCTTCGTTTAGCCAGGTTTTTTTTCTCAACCGTATCAATGTATTTATCACTAACATCAACTGCGTCTTTCCATAATTCCTCAAACTTATCCTTCGCAAATTGATAATCAACGCTGTTTTTAGCTCTACATTGAATTCTAGATTGTCTTCCAAACCCGCCTGGGTGAAATTACTTGAACCAGTAATAATCCTTCCAATCCCGGTCTCCTTCCTGAAAACTAATGATATAGAGTTTGGCATGAAGGTTTTGGGGATAAAATCCTTTTTATTTCGAGTTTCTTACTTTTTACCCATTCGATAAATTTAACTACGCCCTGTTCCACATAAAGAGTATCCTGAGATTCATCTAATTCCTCAGCCACAAGATTTCCAAAAAGCTCCTTGGATTCTGCCATGGGAGAACACCATCTCATACTGGTGGTCTTGCTTTGCCTCCTCAAGAAGGTCTATTGCTTCACAGTTTGTACTAATCCCTATAAGAATTCGGATTTTTTCGGTGGATTCTAATGCTGGATATAAACTATAAAACCCGCTAGTGAAAAAATATCCTACCAAGGCATCAAAAAAACGTGCGTCTTTAATCAGCACGTTGAATCGATCTTTCAGGGTTTTTCCGGGCTCATTGGTGATGAAGGTTAAGTCATTGTTCATTCACAACCCTATATACAACCAACTAATTTGCTGGGGATATTATTCAAAGATAACTAAAGATTTCCCAATTAACTATAATCATTTATTTAACTCATTCTACAAGAGCCGGGAGTCTGCGTCAATTTCGGTAGAAATTTTTATTGATCATTTAAATCTTCAGCTTTGAAGCTCTTGTATTTTTTTAGTGGTTGAATCTGTCACATAATTCTCTTCGGGAGGGAAGATACCCGGGGTGGATAAATAATGCAAGTAATTTGGAGATGAAGATGGGAAAAACTAGAGGGCATATCCAAAAGATCTCACGGTCAGAATTCAGATCCCAGCGAAAATCAAAACCGGTATCAGACAAACTGAAAAGGCAATACAGAAATAGAGGAAGAAGTACCGGCTTATCTTCAAGTGGATCTTCCGCAAACCAGCCTGCTGGATAAGAACCCAATTGCTAGGCAAGCAAGTAACAGCATCGCGATATGGACAGGTTTGCTTTGCAATCCAGGAATCAATCCCACAAGAGCCATCGGAATAATAAACGCTTCAATTGCAAAATCTTTTTTCGAAACGTGAGCGAGCCTGTCGAAGCACCGCCATTCGGCCAGGAAGAAAAAAACACTAAAAAACACAACAACGGCAAATACGGTACCATCCAACGGATCTTCCAGGGACCCAGCACAGGCAATAAATATAATAAACCCCGAAGGGAACAACCAGGCAAGCCAATATATGAAGCGCTTGAAAACACCGTGCTGCAAATACTTTTCCGGAGGTCTTTCAGACTTAGGTTTTTTAACTACCTTAGGTTTTTTAACCGCTCCGGGGAACGGTACCCGGGCAAGGACCCAGGCAACGCCGGCTGAGGTGTAGAGGATAAAGACTGCCAGGTCAAAATAGTGCTGGCCATGGAGACCGGGAATGAGAGCAGCGCGTTCGAAAGTGAAGTCGTCGTAAAGCCAGAAGCCGAAGAGGCCGAGGCCGAAGACGATCGCGTAATCCTTGAACCAGGACCAGGGGACCGGGACGCGCTTGATACGGAAGTATGCGAAGTGTAATAACGCCCCTGGAAGAAGGTAAACCAGCAGGATACCGGCTAAAGCTTAGGAGACGATCATAATTGGGGAAGTTCCGCGCTAACAACACGAAGTAAGCAGCATATAAAAAGAGCAAGGTCATCAGGGTTATTGTGTGAATCAACATCTGCATGGGAATCCAAAAAAGTGCGCGAGGTAATTTCGTGCGCAGGTATGACCATTGAATGATCCCACCAACGAATGGAAAAAGGAAAAATGCCCCCAAAAATAATTTCCTGCCGAAATCAGGAGAGACTGCGGGAGGCTGGATTGATCAAGAATGATACCTGCGAAGAGAGCGGCCGGAGGAAGCAGGAACAGGAAGAACCAAGCCAGCCAGACTTAATGGAGAATCCTGATTTTGGAACGGCTTGAACGGAATCCGGGGTTGTTACCATTTTTCCTCCCTCTTTGAGAATATTTTACAGGAAAAGGTGTAAGGGAGTGCGGATTCGATGTGGTTAAAAAAAAGAACGGTTCCTTAGATACTTTCAATTTCCGTCGCTTGTCAATAATAAAATCCTGGGGTGACCCAGGGGGCGATTGGATCTGATGGAGAGGGGTCGCCTGAAGAAATATTCTGAACAATACGCTAAAAACCAACCCTATCAAGTAGACAAACCCCACAAATAATGCGCCTAGCAGGAAGTACCGTAAGATGACAAAGGCAGCACCTAGAATGGCTAGAAAGAATAATTTAATTGTGTTCATTTTTCCATTCGGATTTACTCGTTATTAATATTTAACCAACATACATTCGTGAGGTCAAAAATTCCATTAATTGTTTCCCATTCAGAATCAGTTTTATAAACAAAATAATCCCACATATACTCTTTCGAATACAGTCTGTGAATGGTAGGATTGGGATCCCCAAAAACAGCCTCCCAATCGTTGGTTTCAATCACATACCCTCTTGAGAGTCTAATGAAACCTTTCAAGTCTGATGCAACAGTTTCTTCGCTCGTGTAATCCACATCGGGAATCATCATCGGACATAACATTGCATTTTCAACTGCGCCGCCCGTCCCAAAGCATCTGCCAATTTCTTTGAGTTGCATTCCACCTGGACATTCTTAATCAATCCTGTACAATGCTGCTTCAAGAGTACTTTTCGTTGTCCTTACAGCATCAAGGGTAGCATCTACAGAAGTTACTTTTACTTATGCAGATGAGTTTGAATAAATCAATCCACCCGCAAAGGTCAGGATCACTACACCCATATTGGCTATAAATACAATGTACTTTTTTGAATCTATAATAATCCTCGAAATATGTGATTATTTTTGGAAAGCAAAGGTGGACTGGCTGGAACACCCTTTTCGATGAGAAAAATCACCCAATCCAATTCGGCGACGATTTCATCTTCGGTATGGTGCGAATTGTGGGTTAGGCGCAAAATCCGACGCTCTTCTTGACTCTTGAATTCATAGACAAAGTTGGTCACCTCGTCCAGAAGGACGGTTTCTCCAGTCGCATTCCATTTACTGGCAGCTTCAGCAATATATTCTGGCTGCAATAAAGATGCGATGCTTTCTTCCATATCAGTTTCCTGGGAAATCAAGGATTTATGAACGGAGGGCACATTTCCTGGGCGGTGCAGCTAATTAGATTGCTTTTCCTGCGGTGAATCTGGCTCTCGACAAGCGATACTGTCAATAAATTCCGCTATTTTCCTTTAGGGACCGAAATTCTATTGCTGTCAGATATTTACTTATTCTTCATCACGATCCTTATATTCGTCAATAATGCGCTTCTCCTCACGCTTATAGAACTCACCTAATTCCTTCAATGTAACTGCAAACCTTGAAAAACCGGCATTCTCTACATCATCAGCTTTTCGTATGAACTGCTCAGCCAGCTCT
>CAWDHI010000002.1:0-320945 GCA_963802095.1 uncultured Chloroflexia bacterium
ATTGCCTATTGACTTTTTCTATTTTTGGGCTATCATATTAACAATTAATTGCTAGAGGAAATCTTGAGCTACTTTTTCTTCACCGCCCTTATCGCCATCCTTATGCACATGATTATTTGGCTCATGTACAAAATGCAACATTTGGACGGCAACCGAACTGTTAGAGAAGTAGATTAGGAAAGTAGCAGAAAACCAAGAGGAAGCCGCCCAAAAAGAGGCGGTTTCTTTTTTTGGGAATACAAGGAGGTGATTGCTAAATATTTTTTGATTTCAGTCTTGTTTCAAAAATCGCCAAAAATTTTTAAGGAGAAGAATGATGTCTAAGCGTTTTGTGTTTTTGTTCGTTGTTGTCCTCTCGCTCGCCCTGGCTGCATGTGCTCCTGCAGCGGCTCCTGCCGCACCGGAAGTGTGCGCAAACGATCCCTTTGGCTGCGCCAAGGTTGATCCTGGCACCACAGTTAAAGTCGGTATGGGCGCTCCCATGACCGGTGGTGATGCATCCTTCGGTATCGATATCTCCCAGGGTGCTCAGATTGCTGTCAATGACGCTGGCCAACTTGAAGGTTTTTCCTTCGAACTCGTAGCCCAGGATGATGGCGGGAATGCAGAAGGTGGCGCTGCGGTGGCTTCGAAGCTGGTTGCTGATCCGTCTGTAGTGGCTGTTGCTGGTCACATTTTCTCCGGTGCAACTGCGGCTGCCATCCCCATTTATGAAAAAGCCGGTCTGCCCATGCTCTCCCCCTCGGCCACCAACCCCGCGCTGACTGAAAAAGGTTCAGCGGTCTTCAACCGGATTGCTTTCACCGACGTGATCCAGGCAAAGTTTGCTGCGAAATTCCTCTCTGAAAAACTAGGATTTACAAAAATCGCAGTCCTGCACGATGGTTCAGATTACGGAAAGGGTTTGGCTGAGGCTGTCCGCGATAATTTTGAAGCAGCTGGTGGCGAAGTGACTGCTTTCCAGGCCATCACCACAAAAGAAACCGATTTCACTGCAGTGCTCTCAACCGTTGCTGCTGGTAACCCCGAAGCGATTTATTTCGGTGGCTATACCGCCGATGCCTCTGTGCTGGCCAACCAGATGAAGACCACAGGCCTCGAAAATGCCGTGTTCTTTGGTTGTGATGGCACTTTCGGCAAGGATTTTCTCGACCGCACCGGTGCCAATGGTGAAGGTGCGTTCGCAGTTTCCCTCACCCCTCCCGATTCTCCCGCAAAAGCCACATTTGATGCAGCCTATGAAGCCGCCTTCGGTCAGGCTCCTGGCGTGCTCTCCCCCTTCTCATGGAACGGTTATGATTCAACTGCGGCATTGATCGCAATGGTTAAATCTGTAGCCGTCAAAGGTGGCGATGGCTCCCTTTATGTCCCACGTAGCGCTCTTGTAAATGCTGTCCGCACCTTGAAGGATTTCACAGGTGTTGCTGGAACTTATTCCTGCAATGAAATTGGTGAATGCAATTCCAACGGTCCACTATTCGTTGTGATTCAGGACGGCGCCTGGGTTCCTGCCCAGTAAACTGTTCGTCTTACTGTTCGACCTGCCCGGTCAAATTTGGCCGGGCAGGTTTATGTATCAGGTATAATTCATTTCATACTTTACTCCCCGTCGAGGATTCTCTATGCAGAAAAAGAGGTCGCTAAGTTTTAAAGGCTTTTGGAAAAAAGTAGGTGGATACATCCGGCCTTTTATAGGGATTGCGGTTATCGTCTGGGCAATCTGGCGCATGTATCTGGTTTTTTTCGTTGATGCCAGATTTGGACCAGAAACCTGGCTCAGGTTAGCCTTCAGTGGTTTGGTAATTGGGGGGGTGTATGCGCTGGTCGCCATCGGGTATTCACTGGTCTATGGCATCCTCGGAATGATCAATTTTGCTCACGGCGAAGTGATGATGGTGGGTTCATTTGCGGGATATTTCCTCATCCAAGCCTTGAAGGAAATCCGTGTACCCACTGCTGCTTTCCCGGAACAAACATTTCTGAATGCCTTTCCCTGGTTTTCGATCATCCTTGCTTTTGCGGTCGGTATGACCGCTGCTGCAACGACGGGTTATTTTCTTGAGAAGATCGCTTACCGTCCCCTCCGCAATGCTCCCAGGTTGGTGCCGTTGATCAGTGCTATCGGCGCTTCCATTTTTCTTCAGAATGCTGTCCAACTTCTTTTCAGCCCTCAACTTCGCGATTACACAAATCCAGATTTGCTCGCACGGGGAACCGGATTTGCACTCAAGGTAAACGATAATTCCGTAATGCTCACTTATACAGGAGTATTAACATTTATTCTTTCTCTCTCTCTAATGGGTCTGCTATATTATGTAGTTCAGCGCACTCGCCTTGGAAGATCGATGCGGGCAATTTCTCAAGATAAAAAGACATCCGCTTTGATGGGTGTGAATGTCGATAATGTGATCAGCAAGACATTTATCATTAGCGGACTCCTTGCAGGAGCAGCCGGTGTTATGTGGGGTCTCCAGATGGGTCTTATCAACTATTTCATGGGTTTTCTACCCGGGATTAAAGCTTTTACAGCAGCAGTCCTGGGTGGCATCGGTAGTATTCCCGGTGCGATGGTTGGTGGCCTGGTTCTGGGCGTCATTGAATCAGTCGCCCCCGCAGCTTTTGGTGTCGATTTCCAATTGAAAGACGTGATAGCCTTTCTGATCCTGATATTGATCTTCCTATATAGACCTACCGGGATTCTTGGTACGACGATCAAAGAGGAAAAGCTATGAAAAATAAATCCTCTGGCAATAAAATCGTCAATCCGGCTGTCATAGCGTCCATCGTGGTCATTTTCCTGATAATGATCGGATTTAATGTGGTTTTTGCCTCGATCGTATCGAAGGCTTTTGGTCAAAACGTGATCAGCGGTTCGCTATCGAATCCTTACTATCAGATAGTTTTCAATGCTTTGATGGGATTCCTGGTTGGTTGGCGCGTTAATCAAACCAGGAATTTCAGAGGTGTCTTAGCAAGTTCCGCAGCTGGAGCGATTACCGGTGCGATCGTGGCAGGTTTCTGCCTGCTTCTAGGGATCATTTATGTCAACGGTGGTGACTTTCGCTCATACTTAACAGCTCTTTCCGCTGCGAATGTCAATTTTTGCCTTTATGGACTGCCTCCCATCATGGGTTTTCTTGTAACCCTGGTCACATTCGTATTTTTTGCCTTCCTGGGCGGTCTTCTCAAACTTATCCCATTCGGAAAGTTCTTCAGCAAACCTGTAGGAGCTGTCAAATCATTCTTTAATAAACCTTCAATCCAAAAAACCTGGCACAATAAAGTTTTCAGGATTTTCCTCCTTGTCCTTGGTCTTGCCGCAATGATCATTCTTCCCCGGGTTTGGGGTTCTTATTGGAACTATGTGATCGGGACCGTCGGGATATATGTACTCATGGGTCTAGGGTTAAACCTGATCGTAGGGTTATCCGGGCAGCTCGTGCTTGGATTTGCTGCCTTCATCGCAGTCGGAGCCTACACTGCAGCTCTGCTCAATGCCCCGGAACCCCACAATTTAATGTTGGGGTCATGGATCGCTTTTATCGTGGGTATCGGACTCGCAGCGTTTGCCGGAGCACTTATCGGGTTACCCATAATGAAGCTGCGGGGTGATTATCTGGCGATCGTCACCCTCGGGTTCGGCGAGATTATGCGCATATCACTCAAAAGCGATCTTCTCACTAGTTTCACAGGAGGTCCGCGAGGAATCCAGGATATCAAAGGTCCTGTTATTTTCGGAACCGCCTTTAATTCCGATATCGATTTTATGTATTTGATTATTATGGCTGTAGCCATCGCAATTTTCGTAACCATTCGACTTCAGGATTCCCGTGTTGGGCGGGCATGGATCTCGATGCGCGAGGATGAAACTGTCGCATCCGCGAGCGGGGTCAACCCGATGAAATATAAGATCCTCGCCTTGGTACTCGGCGCTGCATTCGCCGGCTTGGCAGGTACAATTTTCGCCACCCGTAACCAGTTTACCGGTCCGGAAGATCACACTTTGATGGTTTCCATCAATGCGCTTGCCATAGTCATCGTCGGAGGCATGGGAAGTATTCCCGGAATCATCCTTGGAGCATTCGCACTCAAGGGTTTGCCTGAACTCCTGCGTGAGTTTGAAAGTTACCGCATGCTCGCATTTGGCGCGCTTCTCGTTGCCATGATGATATGGCGTCCACAAGGATTCTGGCCTGCGAAACGCCCCGCGCTTTCAAAACGGATAAAATCCGGTGACGAGCCACCGCCCATCACACCGGGAGCCGCGAAGGAGGCTCGCCATGACTGACACATTGCAGATTCAACACGTTACCAAGCAATTTGGCGGTCTTACTGCCGTGGATAAGGTGGATATCGACATCCGCAAGAATTCAATTTCCAGCATCATTGGTCCGAACGGCGCAGGGAAGACCACTCTCTTCAATTGCATTTCCGGGTATTATTGCCCGGAAGAGGGGAAAATCCTTTTCGATGGGCAGCCCATTCAGGGGCTGGCAACCTATGAGATCGCGAATCTTGGAATTGCCCGAACTTACCAGAATATACGATTATTCAAGCAATTGACTGCTTTGGAAAATATTCTCGTTGGTGCCCAACCTCACCTGACCTCCGGGTGGTTTAGCGCTGTTATTCGCTCTCGCAAATTCAAAAGGGAGGAGTACGACGCACTTAAGGAAGCCATGCAGCTTTTGGATCACGTCGGATTGAAGGGGTGTGGAGATACGCTTGCGGTGAACCTGCCATATGGTGCGCAACGCCGGTTGGAAATTGCCCGTGCATTGGCAAACCGCCCCAACCTGCTCCTTTTGGATGAGCCAACCGCTGGTATGAATCCCCAGGAAACAGAATCCATGGCAAAATTTATTGCCACTTTAAGAGATGATTTTAATCTTACGATCGTTCTTATCGAACACGATATGAGCGTGGTAATGGGAATCTCGGAACAGATCAGCGTCCTCGACCACGGGGTTAAGATCGCAGAAGGTTTACCGGCAGAGATCCGCGCGAACCCCAGAGTGATTGAAGCTTACCTGGGAGCAGGTACCCAGCATCTTGTGGATAAATTTAAACGGAATAAAAACAATGCTGCTTGAAATCGATAACCTACACGTATCTTACGGGGCAATAAAAGCCCTGCAAGGAATCAGCCTGACCGTTAACGAAGGCGAAATCATCGCCCTGATTGGGGGAAATGGTGCGGGGAAATCCACCACCTTAAATACGATCTCCGGGTTATACCGTCCCATAAAAGGCTCCATAAAATTCCAAGAACAGGAAATTACGACTGCACCTTCGTACGAAATCGTCTCAAAAGGAGTGGTACAGGTGCCAGAAGGTCGGAAGATATTCTCTTCCATGACCGTATTGGAGAACCTTGAAATGGGTGGATTCCTGGAAATGGATAAAGCCACCCGCCAGAAAGACATTGAATCCATCATGACTCGTTTCCCGCGCCTGGCGGAACGAAGGAATCAAGCCGGTGGAACACTCTCCGGTGGTGAACAACAAATGCTCGCCATTGGTCGCGGGCTGATGGCGCACCCGCACCTCCTCCTTCTAGACGAGCCATCCATGGGTTTATCCCCTATACTGGTTGAACAGATTTTTGAGATCATTCAGGAAATCAACCTTCAGGGGGTAAGTATCTTGCTGGTGGAACAAAATGCGCAAATGGCACTGGCCATCGCCAACCGTGCCTACGTTTTGGAAACCGGAAGGATCGTTGTTCAGGGAGATGCGGATCAACTCATGCATGATCCCATGGTCCTGAAGGCGTATCTTGGGGGATGACCCGGGTTAATTAATGTAATAAAATAAAAACCGCTCGAAAGCGGTTTTTATTTTGGCAAGAATTATTACCATAAGGGAAACTAGATTAATCATGTCAACATCATCCTCTCAGGTTGAACAAAAGGAATTCGTAAGAACAATCCATATTTTATTGATGCACAGCGTGAACGAGATCCTTGGCACTCTGAATGCTTCTGCATTCGTGAAATTCCTGTTAGGCCTGCTCTTTTACTTGCCTGTCCGATATTTTGCCAGGTTCTTTGTTACCTTCGACGAGAAAACTGAAGCAGAAGGATTTCCTGCTGCCGGAAGGTGGCTATGTAACCGGTTCGTTTCGGATATCAAAGTCAGGGGAACGGAAAATATTCTCTCGGATGGACCGCTCATGATCGTCTCCAATCACCCTGGCGCATATGATTCATTTTGCATCCTTGCAACACTCGGCCGACAGGATCTGAATGCCATCATCTCGGATATTCCATTTTGTATGGCTCTACCCCATGTCACCCCGCAATTGATCTACACTAATTCAAAAGTTGAAGTCCGTATGATGGCGATCCGGGAAGCCATAAAGAGACTTCAGAACGGGATCGCTTTCCTGATCTTTCCAACAGGCTCGATCGATCCAGATCCTTCATTCAACGATAACGCAATCGATGAACTGCAAAACTGGTCTAACAGTATTGAGTTATTCCTGCACAAAGCTCCCGATACCCGGCTCCTCATCACCACTGTCAGTCACATCCTCCAACCCAAGTGGACCAGGCATATTTTGCTCAAAACGCAGCCCACTCTAATGACAAAACGGCGCATGGCTGAATTCATTCAGGTCTTCAACCAGTTTTTCATCCCATGGAGTATTAAATCGCTTCCCTGTATCACCTACGGTAAGCCGATTTCATACTCGGAGTTAATGAAAATGGATGGAAGCATCCAGGAGAATATCATAAGGCTTGCGGGTATCCAGATGAAAGACCATATGGGGTTTTTTAATCAAACCTAGGCTAATTACCGGGTAGATTGTCGTCGATCAATTTTGAAACAACCCAAACATGAAGAATAAAGTACATATGGACATGATCACAGCAATAGCCAAAATGAAGTACCGGCTAATATTCCTTCCGGTGTGAATAACTTTTGCTACCACTTCGGGGGAGATTTCCACAGGTTTTCCGTTGATAAATACGGTTTGAGGAGGCACTGCCTCATCCGGAATTTCTGTATCAACCGAAGGGGAATATGCATCTGGCGGGTCAGGCGTGTACCCCAACCCCTCATTTTCTCTTAAGGACGATCCTTTGGATCCGATAACATCAAGTGTTGTTCCGCAGTATTGACAAAGATTTGTTGAGCCCTTCTTTTTGGATGCAACCTGGGCTCCGCATTTGGGACATTTTGTTTGCGTTGTCATTGGTGGAATTCCTATGGAATTAATTATATAGCTTTTCATAAATTCAATGCCTGCCCCTTTCTTTTTTGGGTCATGAATGGTAAAATCTGACTCTGTTCGATTGACTGGCAATTATTTGCCATCTTTCCGCTCCAGGCTCACCTACGGTGATGACCCGGGGCAAACCCGTGGAAAGGAGGATTCCAACATGCGTGATTACGAAGTTGTCGCTATTTTCCAGCCAGATCTGGACGAGGCATCATTAAATGCCAATATCGAAAAGATCAAAACCTGGATAACCGACGCAGGTGGCACCGTTGAAAAAGTGGACTTGTGGGGAAAACGCCGACTGGCCTACCCCATCCGAAAACAACTCGATGGGATTTATGCGCTTGTGAAAGCCCAGATGTCGCCCGCATTTGCAAATGAGCTGGATCGCAATTTGCGGTTCCAGGAACCGGTAATGCGGTTCATGATCGCTGTCATTGAGAAATAATGGCATTCGATTTCAGCAGGGATTTTTCTCTGCCGGAATTTGCTAGAAAAGATTGGAGCAAGTATGTCTGAAGAGAATATCAACGAACAAGAACAACCGATGCGCGAGCGGCGCTATATGGCCCGCCCGAAAATCTGTCAGTTCTGTGCCGATAAGAACGTCGAAATGGATTACAAGAACATTGAGCTTTTGCGCCGGTTTGTTACCGAGGAAGGCAAGATTCGTCCGCGCCGACAGACCGGTACCTGCGCACGTCACCAACGTGCCTTAGCACGGGAGATCAAACGCGCACGTCAGATCGCGCTTCTGCCCTTTACAGGCGAACGCTGGGGGGATTACCGCTAATATTCCTGGGAGGTTCGAACCTCCCAGGTAATTCTTATTTACAGGCTGAAACATGGCAAAACAGAATAGCAAAAATGAATTATCGAAAAAACACAAAGCGCATTCAGAACGAGTGCGAAGGCAGCAACGTTGGGTCATCATCGGTATCAGTGCGTTTGCTGCGTTGGTCATCCTGGTTCTTGGCTTCGGTGTGTTTGATCAAAACTACTTGCAGGGTGAGAGAGATGTAGCGAGGGTCGGTGACGAAAAGGTCACAGTCAATGATTTCCGAAACCAGACCCAGCTTGCACGCCTGGCGAACGTCCAGCAGTTTAATTACAGTCAACAGATTATGGAATACGCGCTGCAATTAAATGATTTTGATTCATATTTGCAGGCGATGTACGACCTGCAGAGAATTCAATCGCAAATGGCCGATGCAAATGAATTTGCATTGAACTACCTAAATTCAATGATTGACGACGTGTTGATCCGGAAGGAAGCAGGGAATTTCGACCCGGCTATCGTGGTATCTGAAGCCGAGGTGGATGAATCCCTGCAAAGATTATTCAATTATTCTCCCGACGGAACACCTACCGCGGAATCCACTGCAACGCTCTGGGTCACCCCTACGTTTTCAAGAACCCAGGTAGCCATCCTTGGACCCACCAAAACAGCACTTCCAACTGCCACCCTCGATCTTACCCTCGTTCCAAGTATCACACCCACCCAGGCTCCAACCTCTGAACAGCCAACCACCGCCACACCAGCTGTGACCCTTGGTCCGCTTGGAACGCCCACCGCTTATACCCGGGAAGGGTATCAAGATAATTTCCAGAAATACCTGGAAATCCTTGCACCTTATGATGTCAAAGAATCCGATTTGAGGGAATACTGGCAAACCCAGCTCCTTCGGCAAAAAGTTTTTGATGCGCTTACCACCGATATCCCTTCGGTGGTGGATCAGGTATGGGCGCGGCACATCCTCGTAGCCTCCGAGGAGGAGGCCACTCAGGTTATCTCCCGGTTATCTTCCGGCGAGGATTTTTCTGCCTTAGCCGAGGAAGTATCGATCGATCCTGGAACTAAATCCATAGGCGGCGATTTGGGCTGGTTCCCAAAAGGGATCATGGTCACCGAATTTGAGGACGCTTCATTTTCGATGGGGATAGGCGAAACAAGCCAGGCGGTTAAAAGCGCCATGGGGTACCACATCATCCAGGTTCTAGGCCGAGATGAAAGACCGTTATCTTCAAGGTACTTGAGTATCGCCAAACAGAAGATCTATACCGATTGGATCACAAAACTTCGCTCTGGAACCACGATCACCATTGATGATCTCTGGAAAGATTACGTTCCGACGGAACCAATCGTAGAAATGCCTACTCAGTAATTGCCACAACATAATAAAAACAGAGCCGTGCATAGAACGCGGCTCTGTTTTTATTTCAAATCCAGATTATTTCAAACCAGTTCGTCTGTGATCTCATCCATTCTCAGGCTGATAACCTGGGAAGTGGTATCTTTTGCCTTGGTAACGCCATAGATCACATCTGCCACTTGGACCGTGTTCCGGTTGTGGGTAATGATAATGAATTGCGTGTTTTCGCTCAATTCTTTTAATAACTCGCAGAACCTTCCCACATTTGCCTCATCCAGCATTGCATCCACTTCATCCAATATGCAAAACGGGGTCGGAGATATTTTCAATAACGCGAATATTAACGCAACGGCGGTCAAACTTCGCTCTCCACCGGATAAGAGATTTAACCCCTGTTCCCGTCTGCCAGGAAGCTTGGCTTCAATATCTACTCCGGAATTCTTGGGATCGTCTTCATCGATCAATTCCAACCTGGCCTGACCACCATTAAACAGGCGTGTGAACATTTGCTTAAATTCCACCGCAACTGCATCGAACGTTTTTCTGAACTCGCGTTTCATTAAGTCATCAAGTTCTGCGATGACCTGCCGAAGGTCTTCATCTGCTTTGATCAAATCCTCCACCTGACTTTTAAGGAAGGTGAACCGCTCAGAGACTTCCTGGTATTCTTTCTGTGCTTCCAGGTTGACCGGTCCCATTCGTCGTAATTGCGTTTTTTGGCGGATAATGTTTTCCTCATATCCAGCAGGAAGCTCCTTGATGGATGGTAAATGTTCCACCATGCCCTCCAGAGGCAAAGGATTGGGACCGTTTATCTCCTGGACATAATCGAACGCAACCAGCCCAAAATCCTCTTCTATCTTATTACGGAGTGATTCCAGGGCGTCTTTCTGCCTGCTGAGATCGAGATGCGCCTGGGATGTGTGTCGATCTGCGATCTGCACAGCAGTCCGGGCAGCGCTCTGAATATCCTGCAGCGCATTGAAGTCGTTTTCTTTTTCCCCCATCTCATTTTCCAGTGGAGCGATGACCTCCCTTAATTCCGAGATGCGCTTGGATAATTCATGACTCCTTACCCGCAGAACATCTATCTCTTCTCGAGTGGATCGAAGATTTTGATTCAATCCTTCCATGCGTTTGGATTGACCCTCAATACGATCGTGAAGCGAGTTGATCGCTTCTTCCTTTTCATTCAGTCGTTTATTTGTTTGAAGGAAATTTTGTTCGATTACCGCTGCCTGCGTAGTCCAATGGGTGAATTGAAGTTGAAGCTCGTCCAGGGTAATCGCTTTGACCAGTTCTCGCGTTGCTGCTGTCTCATCCCGGAATTGGTTCAATTCCAGGTCATTTTCTGATGACTTCTCCTTTTGAAGCACAATTTCTGCATTTATTTTTTGCAGATCAGCTTGGAAATTTCGTGTTTGATCCTTGATCCAATTCAGTTTTTGAACAGCTTGCTCTTTATGCAAAGAAGCTTGCTGCCAGTTGGATTTTTGCACCTGTATAGTTTTTTCAGCTGACTGAATTCCTTCATCAATCGCATTTAATTTCTTTTGAACACCATCCAATTCATCATCCAAATCATTTAATTCGAGAGTCAATTTCTGGTGGGTCAAACCCATTTGATCAAGTGAGTTAACCAGGGTTTGTTTTTCCCGTGGTCGACTTAGGAGATTAACCCGAGTCTCTCGTCCAGCAGCTACAGCGCCGTTTCCATAGAATACTTCTCCCTGCAAGGTCACCACCCTGCCCCATGCAGGGATCAATCGGGAAATATCACGAGCATCCTTCCGAGACCGGGCGATGTAGACATTTTCCAGGAGAATTCTCAGGAAATTCTGTAATTCTCCTTCAGCTCCCACCGCGTCCAACCCTGTGCATATGATCCCGGGGTGCAAAACTGGCGCTTTTCCCTCATAAAGCCGAACGGAATCCATCGCGATTAATACTGCCTTCCCCTTTTCTCCATCTTCCAATAATGTCAGAATTCCTTCGAGATTGTTTGAATCCTCAAGTAGAATGCTTTCGAGCATCTCCCCCAGTAACGCGGCCATTGCAGCTTCATATTCTTGCTTAACATGGATCCGTTCGGTGAGCGTGTCCATCTTTCCTGGAATAGTCCCCTTTGCAGCGGCTTCGAGGATTGTCTTAGAGCCATCTGTAAAACCTGCCAGATCACGCTCGGATTGCGTCATAATTTCGATTTGGGCTTTTAGTTTTGCCTGGCTACCAAGCAAACCCAATTCACGTTCACGGTAAGCTTTTATCTCTGTTTCGATACAAGTTTTTTCCGTTATCAATTTCTCTTTTTCATTCAACCTGCCCTGCTGTTTACTGAGTTCCAGATTTAGAACCTCACTTCGATTCTGTAATTCGAGCTCGGCGGTTTCAAGTTCCGCTTCAAGACCCTCCTGCACTCCTGCGCTGGTCTCGAGGCTTTTTTGTATCGACTCCAACCGAATAACCAGCTCTTCGGTTCTTGAGCGGATCTGGATCTGGCGAGTTTCAGCCTCGAGCATGAATTTTCGGGAATTTTCGAGGTCCCGTTCTTTCTCCGCGCGGTTCTTCTTTGCGGACTCAAATACCGTTCGAGCGGAGGCTTCCTGATCCTTGGCTTCTTTGAGAGTTATTTGAATGGATTCAAGCTCATTTCGTAAAGAATTTTCCTGGATTAATAAGGAATTCTCCTCTTCCTCCAAATGGATCTGATCAACCTGCGATGTTTCGCCCTGCCGCAGGATAGCTTTCTCTCGCTCTTCAAGCACAGCCAGAGTTCTATTTAATTCTTCCAATTGATTGTGTATGCTAGAAGATTCCTCATGCCATGTATTTAATTCATCCCGGATCGCCTGGATCCTTGACCTGACATCATTGATCTGATGATCAATTTCCGCCTGATGTCCGCGGGCAGTATGCAATTGTGTTTCCTGAGCTCGAACAACTTCTTTCGTGTGGGTTAATTCATTTTGGCTTTTATGCCAGTGGAATCCATACCAGTCGCGCAGGAGCAATTTCAGGTCTGCTTTAATACGTTCATACTCCTGCGCTTTTCGGGCTTGCTTTTCCAATCCAATTAGTCGAGGTTCAAGCTCGCCCAGAATATCACGAACTCTTTCCAGGTTTCGACGGGTTGCCTCGAGGCGATTAATCGATTCCTCCCGGCGGGAACGGTAAAGACCAATACCAGCCGCTTCCTCAAAGAATTTCCTACGCTCCTCCGGTTTTAAAGAAAGCGCTGCGTCCACAGAGCCCTGCCCGATTATCGTATACGTTCTCTCCGCAAGGCCGGATTGGGATAACAATTCGTTGATCTCTTTCAACCGAATTCGCTGCCCATTTAGAAGATATTCATTATCTCCATCCCGGTACGCCCTTCTGGAAAGTGCGACTTCTGAAAAGTCGATTGGCAACCACGAGTCTTCGTTATCAAGGACCACGCTTGCCAGTGCCATCGATGATCGTGGACGGAATTCAGAACCCTGGTAGATCAAATCGTCGGTTTTTTTTGCCCGCAATAGACTATAGGCTTGTTCTCCAAGTACCCAGCGGATCGCATCCGCGATGTTAGATTTTCCGGAACCATTCGGTCCTACGATCGCGGTGATAGCTCCCGGGAATTCAAATATCGTTCGGCTGGCAAATGTTTTATAACCATGCAATTCCAGGGATCGTAATTTCGGTCGCATTAATGTTCCTTTTTATAATCAGTTCAGAATGTTGATCATTTTCAACAGCTCGCGGGCAGCGCTTTTCTCCGCTGACTGCTTACTTCGACCCCTGCCCGTGGCTGTAATGTTATCGTTGACTATCACCTTTACCTCAAATTCCCGGGAGTGATCTGGGCCATCAACACTGCAGGTAATGTATGCAGGCGTCTCATAACCCTGGGCTTGTGCCCATTCCTGCAACATGCTCTTTGGGTCTTCGGTTTTATGATTGCGAACGATATCTTCTGCAGCGGATTCCAGTAATGGGAAAACAAATATTTCGACTGAATTCAACCCGGCATCGAGGTAAAGAGCTCCAATCAACGCTTCAAACTCGTCGCAAAGCAACGCGTCCCTGGTTCTTCCACCGCTAATAACCTCTCCCCGCCCAAGTCTTAATCCCCGACCCAAATCCAATTGCCTGGCAAATTCGGCTAGTTGTTCTGTATGAACCAGTGCTGACCTCATTCTTGTAAGGTCACCTTCTGGCATCTCCGGAAAACGATGATAAAGCCACTCTCCCACCATGAAATCCAGGATGGCATCCCCCAGGAATTCAAGCCTTTCATTATCTTCGATCGACTCCGGATGCTCGTTGATGTAGGAGCGGTGGGTGAGTGACCTCCGAAGGAGCATCATATTTTTGAACGGTAAATTTAACCGGCTTGCAAGCTCTTCCGGGGTCTCTTCTATAGCACGATTATCCAATGTATTCTCCAAGGATCCCTCCCTGGAACATGGGGGTCGCCAAGCACTTCACACTCTATGTCAAGTGGTTTGCGGTCCGCGTGTTCCTTCTTGATTAATAAAAAATAGTATACCCCTATATTAAGTTAGTATCTGTCGGTTGGTAGGTACCTTCTATCCATTCCTCTCCATCTGGACCTGTCTCTTTTTTCCAGACAGGCACTACTTCCTTCAGGCGGTCTATCCCATAACGCGCAGCCTCAAAAATCCCATTATCCCTGTGTGCAGCGGAACAGGTTACAAGGACTACAGGCGTGCCTGGAGGAACCACCCCGATTCGCTGGATGATCGCGATACCTTCCACTTCTAACCAGCGCGTCCGAATCTCCGCCGCGATCTCGTGCATTTTTTTCTCAGCCATCGGCGTATAGGCTTCATACTCCAGTTTTTCAGTAATCAGGATATTAGAACCAGGGCTTAACCCTCTCACAACTCCGGTGAAAGAACAAATACCTCCCGTGGTTATTGTAGTAATCTCCCGCTGAATTTCATCAATCTGAATTTCAGAAGTTATTATTTTAATTATCGTCTTGCCTCCCGCTCCACCACTTACTGGTGGAAAGAAAGCAACTTCAGCTCCGACAGGGATGACATTTTCATCAGGAGCAAAATTCTGATTAATGGCAGTAATAAGGTGATCCATGGCCTTGTTCAAATCCGGAAATCGACGGACCATTTCCAGTTTCAGGTCTTTGACTGTCCAATCACACGGGATTTCTAATTCTAATTGGCGAGTTCCTGTCAAATCCTTAATATGGGCAAAGAACAGGACTCGAATCTGTTGTGTACCTTCATTCATTGAGAATATCCCCGCTTTTACCCCCGTGTTTTTCTACCAGGCGGATGTTTTGTATCCGGGCTGTCTTTTCCACGGCTTTGATCATATCGTAAACCGTCAGAGCAGCTGTAGAAACAGCCACCAGAGACTCCATCTCCGCGCCGGTTTTGCCATGGGTTTTTACTCTCGCTTCTATCGCAATGCCTGAGAAGGAATCCGCGATCTGCAAGTCAACCTCAATTTGATCCACAGAGATCGGATGACACAGAGGAATCAGGTCGCTGGTTCTTTTTGCAGCCTGAATACCGGCGATCTGAGCTACAGTCAGCACGTCGCCTTTTTTCACTAGCTTTTTTTTAATTAGCGCTATGGTTTCTTTTTGGAGGTGAACTTCGCCCCTGCTGATGGCGATTCGTTCAGTCTCCTGTTTCCCGCCAACATCAACCATTTTTACCCGTCCTTGCGGATCAAGGTGGCTAAACTCCGATTCATGCATGGGCCCATTATAACCGTATTGAAACCGCTTCGCCCAATATCGCGTGATGCTATAATTGCCGCCATGGGTCTATTCACCGCTGGTTATCAAACCGAAGGCTATCAAATTTTCACCGAGGTCTATGAGGGTCCGCTGGATCTTTTGCTCGACCTGATCGAACGGGCTGAGCTTGATATTACCCAACTGGCGCTCGCCCAGGTGACAGATCAATACCTGGCTTACCTTCAGCAATTGACTGACAGGCAGGCATCCGAAGTATCTGCATTCCTGGTGATAGCCGCGAAACTCCTCCAGATCAAATCATCCGCCCTGCTCCCCCGCCCTTCCGTCGATCTGGTCACCGGCGAAGAGGTGGATAACGGCGAATTGCTTGCCCAGCAATTGAAGTTATACAAACGGTTTAAAGAAATTGCATCCTGGCTGAATACCCGGGATGAGGCACGGATGCACACCTATTTACGCATCGCGTCAACGCCAAAAGTACAAGGTAAATTGGATCTGACAGGTATCACCCTTCTGGATATCACCTTGGCGGCAAGGGAAATCTTCTTCCTGCGCCAAGATACCCGCCCACTCGGTGAGGTCGTCACCAGGCCGCGAATAACCATCCGGGAAAGGATAATAGCGATCTTGGATGCCATTCGTCGGGATGGCATTACTACCTTCCGCTCAGTTCTTTCCCCTGATCGTGCAAGAATGGAAATCGTAGTCACTTTTCTCGCGCTCCTGGAATTAATAAAAACCCATGTGGTGGAAGCTCGCCAGGAAGTACGGTTTGGGGATATTGAGCTTCAACCGCTGGCGGATTGGAGCGAACAGACTGCCGGACAACTTGAATTTGAAGAGGAGTGAAGTTGTCTCATTCCCGCGTGCGGATTATTAGCACGAATGAATCCATCAGGTTGTTGACTTAATTATTGGTAATCCTTGGGATTGGTTTCATCATTTATCATCAAGGTGTCTAATGTACAGGTGATATAATTTTCACAACGACAGTAATAATAATAAAGTTGTTGAATCTCAAATTATCTTTAATTTTCACCTGATCCACCGTTCAAATGCCCGTAGATGAAGTAACTCCAATTCGCCAGCAATACCTGGATATTAAGAGTAAGTATCCGGGTACCCTCCTTTTCTTTCGTCTCGGGGATTTTTATGAAACCTTCGACGAAGACGCACGAACGACATCGCGCGAATTGGAGATTGTTCTTACATCCCGGAATGTGTCAAAAGGGGTCAGGATTCCCATGGCAGGTATTCCCTACCACGCGGTGGAAGGGTATCTTTCCCGCCTGATTAAAAAAGGGTATCACGTAGCGATATGCGAACAAGTTGGGGATCAACCAGCACGAGGGCTTTTTCCCAGGGAAGTAATCCGGGTGGTGACTCCGGGAACAGTTGTTGAACCCGGTATGCTGAACGGGGGAGCCAATAACTACCTTTGCAGCCTGGTTATCTCAAAACAAAAGGCTGCATTGGCATTCACAGATATCACAACGGGGGAATTCCAGGTTACTGAGATCGCAGAAGGAGATATCCAGGGAGCGCTTCGAGGAGAGATCTCCCGGTTGAACCCTGCAGAGATCATTTTGCCGGAATCCTTTCAGGACAACGAGCTCATTCAAGGACGATCCGTAACACGATTGGCGGACTGGCAATTTGACCCTTCCCGTACCGAACAAACCCTTCTCAGGCATTTTGGTGTCGCTTCGCTGGATGGCTTCGGATTGCGATCCCATCCTTTCGCCGTGACCGCTTGTGGGGTGATCCTGCAATACCTGCAATCCACGCAGCAAGCTTCGCTTGGGCAGCTTACTTCATTAAATACCTATCAGCTAAGTAATTTCATGGCACTAGATTCTGTAACCAGGCGAAACCTGGAGATCACAGAAACGATTCGCTCCGGGAATGAAATTGGCTCGCTGCTCGGAATACTGGATCATACCGTCTCGCAGATGGGGAAGCGACTGCTTCGTCAATGGGTAGGCAGCCCGTTGCTTGATATCGATGGTATCCAGGAAAGGCAGGCATGCGTCGCTGCTTTCCTTGAGGATAGTATTCTTCGCGCGGAGTTCAGGGCAGCAATTAAACCATTGGTCGACCTGGAACGGGTATCCAACAGGATTGCAGCCGGGGTTGCCCTCCCAAGAGAATTGATCTCTCTGCGGGGAACACTATGCTCTTTGCCTGCCATAAAGGATCTTTTTAAAGATGATCCCGTTCAACTGCAATCATTGTCACGGAACATCAACGTACAAAAGGAGTTACTGGATCTCCTAAAGGAATCCTTGAATGATGAACCTCCAGTCACACTCCAAAATACGGGGGTGATACGCCCCGGTTTCTCCCCTGAGCTGGATGGTATAGTCGATGCCTCCAGGCATGCGCGCGAATGGATCGCGAATCTTGAATCGATAGAACGTGAGCGAACCGGGATAAAAACCCTAAAAGTGGGTTACAACAAGGTTTTCGGCTATTTTATTGAAGTGACACATTCAAACTCAGCCACTGTCCCGCCGGATTATATTCGCAAGCAAACCCTGGTGAACGCAGAACGTTACATCACCCCAGAGATGAAGGAGTATGAAACCCTTGTATTAAATGCGGAAAGCCGGATCCATGAAGTCGAGAACCGTTTATTTAAGGAGATTTGTGCAAGAATCTCCACCTATCGAGAAATATTGCTCGCGACCGGTCAGATTCTTGCAGAACTCGACACGTTCGCTTCACTTGCAGAGGCGGCCTCGATAGGTAAGTACAACCAGCCTGTGATCGTCCCTGAACCTATCTTGGAGATCAGGGATGGCAGGCATCCAGTGGTCGAATGGGCTCATAGTTCCGGTCAATTTGTTCCAAATGACGCGATCTTCGAACAGGGCGAGATCGTGCGGATCATCACCGGGCCAAATATGAGCGGTAAGAGTACCTTTCTTCGTCAGGTGGCGTTGATCGTATTAATGGCGCAGATTGGAAGCTTCGTTCCCGCCTCGAGCGCGAAAATTGGATTGGTTGACAGGATTTTCACCCGCATCGGCGCACAGGATGAAATCTTTGCCGGTCAATCCACTTTTATGGTCGAAATGACGGAGACTGCAAACATCCTCAACCATGCCACTCCGCGTAGTCTTTTGATCCTGGATGAAATTGGACGGGGAACGAGCACGTACGATGGGCTATCGATCGCCTGGGCTGTGGTTGAGTATATTCATAATCACCCCGGTGTGCGCTCCAGAACGCTTTTTGCGACCCATTATCATGAATTGACGCGACTGGCAGAAATGCTGCCTGGAATTCGTAATTACAACGTTGCAGTTACCGAATCATCCGGGACGGTAGTTTTTCTTCACAAGATCGTCCACGGAGGCAGCGACCGTTCGTACGGCATCCATGTGGCACAACTTGCTGGGTTACCTCCCCCCGTTATTCAACGCGCGTCTGAAATTTTGAAGGAACTGGAAAGTACTTCGGGTACCGCATTCCAACGCGACGAAAAAACTTCCCAGCAGCTTGTCCTTTTTCCTGAATCCAACCCATTGTTGGAGGAACTTCGAGATCTGGATCTTAATGTTCTCTCACCGATAGAAGCATTGAATCATCTTTATGAGTGGCAGAAGCGTTATCAGAACTCTGGAGATCAAGAATCGGATTGACTTTTTAATATCGTGCGCGAAATCACGAATAAGATCACCCCGCTAGTAAGTACAATAAATCCCGCTAGAGCAGCAACCATCACAAAACTATTTGCGATCTGTAAATAGATCCCTGTCATCACCTTACCAATATCAGCCGGAAATGCCGATGTGGTTGAAGTGATCATTCCGGTTGTACCCGAATTTATTACCAGCCATAGAATAAAATCAAAAACAAGTCCTGCTGTACCCGCAGCCAAGAATACAATCCCGCAGTTGCGAATTTTTATTTTCCATCCCGGGGTTGAAATCAGAATCAACGCGGTAATAAGCAGAATGCATAACCCGATAAGAATCCCAGATATCGTGCTTGAATTGCGCACAAGGTTAACGAAGGCTACCAGCCCGGGAGGGGTGTTTGGTGATTGCAGGGATAATGTAATAAGGGGTATCTGATCCGGTATCTGTGCGACCATGTTCAAAATAAATGGTTGGATAATTGGAAAGACAAGACCCATCACTTCATCCGGGAACCTGCATAGCGGAAGGTTTTTTTCACCACCTAACAACAAAAGAAGACCAGCCAGGTCTGCTGTTGTGCAAACCGGTAGCAATTGGATGACGCCACGAACGCTATTCTCCTGCCCGAGGTTATTCTTGAATCCATTCAGATCCACTCCAAGCGAGAGGGTGTCTTCGGATCCATGGAGGAACGCAAACAGCCTGTCCAAATTTGAATCCACCTGCTCTTGGAACCATTCCGGGGGAACCATGCTGAAAATGAAATCATTCAATCGGTCTTGATCCAATTTGGAGGTCAATTGACCCAACCCATCTCCAAGGAAATTTAAGGGTGAATCACCGGATAGTACCCCACTAATTAAAAGGGGGTACACACGGTATAGACCCTGATCTTGAAATGCCTGTTTATAAGCATCCGGTTGCATCATCACTTTCTGAATAGGCACCCAAAATATTCCAAATAAAAGGACCAGCCCTAAAAGAACAGCGATGATAACTGAAAATATATTCCGAACAGGTGATTTTTTATCCATTTTTTGCACATTATCCTTTGACTTTAAGTATCACACTTCTCAATGATGGGATGGTGAGCCTAAGATCAGTTCCTTCGACCTTGTATTCACCATCACCGATCAGTTTCTCTACGTTGGATGAGGCTTCCCATCCAAGTTCACCCAGGGAGAACACTACATCCTGTGCAGCGAATGCTGGGTTAATCACAAACAAGATGCATTCATTCCTAGTAGCCCTCAATGCAGAAAACACAGATTCCGAATGTCCAGTCTGGATAATCTTGTAAGTACCAGAACGGAGTGATTCTTCATACTTACGGATCCCGATCAATTGACGCACCCACTCGTGCAGTTCACGGTTCCATAGATTTCCATCCCAGGGAAATGCCCGCCGGCAATCCGGATCTTTTCCGCCTTCCACCCCAACTTCATCTCCGTAATAGATCGAGGGTACACCGGGATATGTCATGATAAATAGAAAAGCTAGTTTGACCTTTTCCACCGATCCGCCAAGCATGGTCTTGATCCGCTCCGTATCATGGCTTCCCACCAACAATAGAAAACCGGCAAGATTTTGCGCAGGATAAACATTGAGAAGATGCTCCACCATTGACCCAAACTCTCGGGCGTGTACTTTTTGATTCAAGAATTCGATCAAAGCGGATCTCAGCGGATAGTGCATAAGGCCATCAAAATGATGATCCCCAACCCAGCGAGGTTGCACATCCCAGATCTCGCCGACTGTGTACGCTTGTGGATTGATACTCTTTACTATATCGGTGAATTCAGCCCAAAAAGAGTCATCATCGATTTCGCAGGGGACATCCAAACGCCAACCATCGATCCCCCGCTCTGTCCAATATCGAACCACACGCATTAGGTAGGATCGGGTTTCAGGGTTGAATGTGTTGAATTTTGGCAAACTCTTATTATTCCACCATCCAAGGTAGTCTGTAGCATCTCCGTGACCATACGCATTGATGGGGTACTTCTTGATATGAAACCAATCTTTGTACGGCGACTGCTCCCCATTTTCAAGGAGGTCGGAAAATGCAAAAAAACCTCTGCCGCTATGGTTAAAGACACCATCCAAAATTATTCTGACATTCCTTTGATGGGCGAATTCAAGCAGGTCCAGAAATTCCTGCTCATCTCCCACACGGGGGTCAATCCGGAAATAATCAACCGTGTCATAGCGATGGGTGGAAGGTGATTGAAAGATCGGGTTGAGGTAAATGGCATTAATACCCAAATCCAGTAAATAGTCGAAATGATCGCGGATCCCTTGAAGGTCGCCACCCTGAAACCCTTGATGGGTAGGCCTGGATCCCCAAGGCTTTACATTCACAGGATCATTCGAAGGGTTACCGTTTGCGAAACGATCTGGGAAAATTTGGTAAAAAACCGCATCATTGATCCATTCCGGGAATGTCATATATTTCTCCGCTCCAGGTCGACGAGGTTGATCAAAGCATCCGGTTTGTGATCAAAATCATTCCACTTCACTTCACCGGTTAGGATCTGTTTTAAAACCCGGGTGAAGGTGGAATTCACCGGGGTGTGGATGCCATGTTCCTTCCCGAATCCCGCTACGGACCCATTTAGGAATTCCACTTCGGAATTTCGGGAACCGGATTGAATCTCAATTAGGAAGGAAGGTTTTTTATTTCCACGCCCTTTTGCGAGAATCCGGCTGAAAAGTGGTTGTCCAATGTCTCCTGAAATCCTGCTGCCATATGCGAGAAGCTTCACCGGAGTTCCTGGAAGATCCTCCACATTGAATCCAAGCACCCGCATCACATCTTGCGTTTCGCGGAGTTGTTCCATTTCCAGCCCAAATAGCCTTTTGTCTGCGAAGATCTCCGCGGGTGTCATATTTAAAATCGCAGCGGAGGCATTTGCGGGAAGGTTCGTGAGTAATTTGGACCATTTCATGTTGGGAATTGAGGAGTATCGTCTGGCTTTTAACTTTGCTGCATTGAATGCTCTAACAATTGCGGGAACCAGGGGAGAGACCCCAGCAATTCCCACCCCCCGCAGCTTCTCGACACTTATCACCCCCGGACCTTCTCTGCCGATGGCTGTGGTGACAGAGCCAGCGATTACCCGATCTTCACCAAAAACTTCCACCAGCTGGGATTCATTCTCCACCCCATTTTGCAAACAGAGGATTGGTGGAAGGAATGAAGCATATTTCCTGATGGATCCCAGAAATTTTTGGGTGTCGTAGGATTTCACGGCGAGAATCCCAAAATCAAAAGGGATTTCCTTTTTTAAGCTTGGGATGGAGGTGTGAACATCCAATCCGCTAACTTTTTGCACCATCCCCTTCCGGTAAAGGGATATCCCCTTTATCGCGAGGGTTTCGGCTGCGCCAGGTCGTTCGTAAAAACTAACATCATTTCCTGCCAGGATCAAGCTTGCGCCAAAATAAGAACCAATCGCGCCAGCGCCAAAGATTACAATTCGCATTCACTCACCTCAACTAGTAATTTGGAATTTTTAGGAGAATCATCGAATCTCCCAATTTTTGAAACCCTGCAGAAAAGCTTTTCCGGTCATCGGTTTTTTCCCCGCCGGTTGTAATTCTTCAATTACCAGGTCGCCATGGCCTGTTCCGATTGCCGGCAAACCCTGATCCAATCCGCGCTTACCGGGAAAAAGATCGCCGGGAAGTACGACCCTGGCCTTTATCACTTTTATCACCTGCCCATCCAAATTGAATTGCGTCCCCGGCCATGGATAGAAAGCTCTGATGTTGCGATGTAACTGTTCTGAGGAGAGGGAGAAATCAAGCTCACCCATTGATTTCTCGATTTTCGGCGCGTAGGTTGCCAAAGAATCATCCTGCGGGAAAGTGGATTGCTGCCCGGAAAAGATCCTGGGAAGTGTCTCCCCGAGCAATTCAGCCCCCAGTTGAGCAAGACGGTTACCCAACTCAATCGCTGTTTCATTTTCTTTGATAAGTAATTCTTTTTGACTGAAAATTCTCCCGGTGTCGATCCCCGCGTCCATTTGCATGATCGAAATACCAGTGACTTCATCGCCAGAAAGAATCGCAGCCTGAATGGGAGCGGCTCCTCTCCAGCGGGGGAGAAGGGAAGCATGAACGTTGATGCAGCCATATGCAGGTAAATTCAGTACATTCTCCCTCAAAATTTGCCCGAATGCAGCAACGATGATCGCATCTGGATTCCATTCCTGCAGTTTTTCAAATACTCCAGGATCCCTCAATCGATTCGGTTGAATTATCTCCAAACCATATTCAAGCGCCGATATTTTTACTGGGGGTGGAGTTATAAACTTTCCCCGCCCTGCAGGCCTATCCGGCTGGGTTACAACTCCTTCAATGGTATAGTTGCCCGCCAGAAATTCAAGCGCGGGAACTGCGAAATCGGGAGAACCCATGAACACGATACTTTTTCCCATGCTGGGATTTTAACACATCGACCGATTGGTTTCCTACCGACGCCAATTTGGAATTTCATCCAGAAAGGATTAAGTGAAATATCCATTTTCGCGTTAAAATCCTAACTAATCTGAAAATGAGGAGCATAAATGTCTGACACTATCATTATCTACGGAACTTCTTGGTGTTGGTCTTCAAAACGAGCCCGCGGAATATTTGAAAAAAATAATATTCCATTCAAATGGATTGATATTGATGAAGACGAAGAAGCAGCAAAAAAGGTGATGGAAGTCAATCGAGGAAACCGAAGTGTCCCCACCATTGCCTTCCCGGATGGTTCCTACCTGGTTGAGCCATCGGATTCAGAATTGAAATCACACCTGCAAATAGCTTAGTTTTTACTGGTGATTCGAATTCTCACTTATTCCTGGTTTTCACCACAAGATAAAGAATCACTCCTACTCCGAGGAAGGCACAAAGAATTAGCAGCAAAGGCAAGAATGAATTCTCGGATTTTTCTATAAATATCTTTTTTTGCATTCTGAGACGTTCATTTAATTTTTCAACAAATGCAGGGTCCGGTGCGACCGGCACGATTTTTCTTCGTAGATCGTATTCGAAATCTGAATAATCCATACCTCACCCCTAATTATTGGATAGCTGGCTTGACAGGAACTGCAACGATTCCGATCGTTTGCGGTCCCAGGTTGGCGGCGACCGGGATGCTAAGGTCGGTGATAATGATGTCCCGGACGTTAAATAAATCTTTTGCTTTTTCCATAATTTTTTTTGCTGTCGGGAGATCATCTGCATGAACGATGGCAAGATCAACCTTTTCATGGTTGACCCGCTCTTTCACACTCTCCATGATGCGATCGAGTGATTTCTGCCGGGTCCTGACTTTTTCATTGATCTGCAGCAAGCCATCTTGCAGGATAATTATTGGTTTAATTTTTATTAACGCCGACATCAGACTGGTTAATGCATTAACCCGGCCATTCATCCGCGCAAATTCCAGGTTGTCGAGGGTAAAAATCACTGTAAGTGACTTCCGAATTTCCTCCAACCTTAGGATGATCTCGTTCAATGGTTTTCCATTTTGATCCAGCTCACGTGCTTCCCTGCACATAAAACCCATCGCTGCAGAGCCTGCTCCAGAATCAAAAGGATGGATATCCAGTTCACCGATCAATTCTTTTGCAGCCATTTGGATCACATTAAAAGTTCCCGACATCTTGCTGGCAATATGGATTGATAACACGGTATCCTGTTTAGTCGCGACCTTTCGATAGAAATCCACCACCTGGGTAGGTGAAGGTAGAGAAGATTTTGGGATAATATTTTTCTTACGCACAAGATCGTAAAAATTGCTCACATCGATGTTCACACCTTGTGTAAAAACCTCCTCGCCGAACCTTACCATCAACGGGATTAACTCAATCCGGTATTTTTGGAACCAATCCTGGGGCATATCCACAGCACCATCGGTGACGATCTTCAACATAATTACCTCTCAGAATGATCGATTCTTTGCCGAAGGCTTTCCAACGTCCGGTGATAAAGGCTTTTAATCGCACCTTCGCTCCGGTTCATGATCAGCGCAATTTCAGAATTAGAAAGATCTTCCGCAAATTTCAATATGATCAGCTCCTGGCGTTCAGCAGGAAGTCCGCGGATAAGCAGGATTAGATTCTCGGATTCCTGGTGGCGAAGAAGCATGGACTCAGGTAGTTCGCCTTTATAGGGCAGGTCTATATGGTCCTCAAGTGGCACTTCTTTCCGCCTGGAATTATCCCTGTGCCAGTTGGCGACCATATTGTGGGCAATTCTGTAAAGCCAGGCAGCAAAGGGAATGCCCTTTTGTTCATATCGTTGAATTGAACCCATTGCACGGTAAAAGATCCTCGCGGTTAGATCCTCCGCGTCGGCTGTGTTACCCACCCTGTAAAAAACATAATTGTAAATCTTCGTCACGTACATTTGATATAGCTGGCTGAAAGCTTCCTTATCACCGAGGATGGCATTTCGAAGGATCTCATCATCCTGATCCTCAGATTGAGTCTTTTGGCCATCCACTAAAGTATTACCTTCTTTAACACTAATAAACCTCAAAAGAAACTAAATATGGGATATTGAGCTTAAATATACCAAAATCCAGCAGTTTATGCATATATTACATCTCTGTTGCCGGATTCTAAGGTTGATTTAGGTTGGGCAATCACTTCCCTCCTTGACCGAATTCGACCGCTGGGCTACAATTTCATTGGGAATACCGCAGGCAAGAATGCCCATCCTTAGATTACGATACGGTACCCGAGTTCATGATCGCTTATCCGGCCAAGTATCTGCAAGGTCAGGTAAGTGATTTTTTTGATTCGATCCCCCGGGAGGCGTAACGATGAGTGATTATATTTTTAGAGGTACTTTATCCCAAATTGATCCCGTTGTGGACGCATTGATTCGTTTCGAGGCTGAACGCCAGGCACGAAAATTGATCATGATTCCATCCGAAAGCCAGGCTCCCGATGCCATCCTGGAAGCCATGGGGTCGGTTTTTCAAAATATCTATGCAGAGGGTTACCCGGATGAAGAAACCCGCTGGATGGAAGAAACTGAGATAATCGATTACGCTTCCAGGTTGAATCATTACCGGCGGTATGCCGATCCCCGATATTACAAAGGTGTGGAATACGCGGATATCGTCGAATCACTTGCCCGCCGGCGGTGCGCGGAAGCTTTTTCCACGGATGCGTTCCCTGCAAACAGCATTTTTGCGAATGTACAACCTCTCTCAGGCGCGCCGGCAAACAATGCGATATACACAGCGCTGATAAACCCGGGAGATACGATCCTGGGTATGAACCTATTACACGGTGGTCACCTCTCCCACGGCTCGTCGGTTAATCGGTCTGGGAAACTTTTCAAGGTCATTCATTACAATGTAGATCCTACCACCGAGCAGATTGATTACGGTGCTGTGGAGCGGCTTGCCCGGGAGAACAATCCCAAGATCATTATTGCCGGGTATTCATCCTACCCTTGGATCCCGGATTATGCCAGGTTCCGCCAGATCGCAGATTCGGTTGGCGCGATTCTTTTGGCGGATATATCCCACATTGCAGGAATGACCGCTGCAGGAGTGATCCCATCTCCGATAGGATACGCTCAGGTGATCTCATTCACCACCCATAAAACTCTTTGCGGTCCGCGAGGAGCATGCATTCTGACAACCGATGCTGCGCTGGCAAAAAAGATCGACCGGGCGGTTTTCCCCGGCGAGCAAGGTGGCCCGCACGTACACATATTCGCGGCATTGGCCGCCTCATTTAAATTGGTTAAAACCGAACAATTCCACAATCTGCAATGCCAGATCCTCAAGAACTGTGAAGTGCTGACAGAACGATTGAAAGAACGTGGCTTGCGTATTCCCTTCGGCGGAACAAATTCGCATCTTTTAAATGTGGACTGTAAGACTGTGGTGGGTAGTGATGGCACTCCACTTTCCGGGGATATGGCTGCGCGTGTGCTGGATCTCGCTGGTATTGTCTGCAACCGCAATACCATCCCCGGAGATAAAACAGCGTTGTTTGCTTCGGGCATCCGTTTGGGGACTCCCTGGATAACCCAGCGAGGTTTTAAAGAGACAGAAACTATTCAGGTGGCCGATATCATCGCGGATGTTCTTACAGCGCTTAAACCATATTCGATAGAAACCCGCCAGGGACCGGCAGTACGCGTTAAGATCGATTTTGAGATCCTTGAAGCAGCGAAATCCCGCGTGGATAACCTCATTAAGAAGGTCGACCCGGAAAGGAATTCAAACCCTCTCCCTTACCCCCATCAATTCTCCCTTCAAGATAAATTCACAGGGAAGAATGGTGAAGTTGGTTTCAACCTTTCCGGCAAAGCTCTACCACAGTTCCTGAATTACGTTTTCAAAGAGGATATCGAGCCACTCTCTCCAGGTAAAACCCAACAAACACTTCTCTGGACACCAATCCGTGAAGTTGATTGCCGCTTGACCTGCCTAAGTTCTGATGTTTACCAGGTGGTTTTCGCAGAAGCGGATGCATCACTTGCTGCAACGTGGCTTCGGGATCTCTCTGATGGTTACACCTTCTTCGATGCTGATATCACCCGCCGCCTTCCCGGTCCCATCAGCGTTATTGAAACAAAACCTGCACCCGCAGAAGTGATCGAATCAAAGAAGACAATAAATTGCAAGCCCTACTATATCGGAATTAATACTAAACCATCTCAACCATTACCAGAATTCCATTGGGTAGCGCCTGAAGAAGAAACCAGGAAGACTCCGCTCTTCCAGACCCACGTTCGAATGGGGGCAAAAATGGTGCCTTTCGCAGGTTGGGAGATGCCAGTTTGGTACACCTCGGTGGTGGAGGAGCACCTTGCCACCCGTCAGGCTGCTGGGCTTTTTGATGTCTCTCACATGGGTGTTTTTCAAGCCGAAGGTCCCTGGGCTGGGATTTTCCTGGATGGCGTTTGTGGGAATGATATCCTTGCTCTTCAGGTCGGTGAGTCCTGCTACACCCACTTGCTTGATCCCCAAGCAGCCGTGATCGATGATTGCCTGGTTTATCGCCGCGGTGCGGAGAAATATTTGGTCGTGGTTAATGCCTCAAATAATGACAAGGACTGGGCCTGGTTGAATTCAGTTCAAGCCGGGCAATGCTGTGTGGATACCGAAAATCCGGGTGCGAAGGTGTTCGGCAAGAATGTGATACTTCGTAACTTGCGCGATCCCAAGGAAGGAGTGGATATGCGTGTGGATATCGCTCTTCAGGGGCCAAAGTCGCGTGACATGCTGCTTGCATTGGGTTGCAACCCTGTTGATCGAAAAAGGATAATGTCTCTCAAGCGAACAGAGCTATGTGAAGCCGTTGTCGGTGATTTTGACCTGGTAGTATCCCGTACAGGTTACACGGGTGAGAAAATGGCCTTCGAATTGTTCGTCCACCCCGGCAAAGCTACCGCGTTCTGGGAGGCGCTTCTCGCTGCAGGTACCCCAATGGGATTGAAACCCTGCGGGCTTGGCGCGCGGGATTCCCTGCGCACCGAAGCCGGCTTGCCCCTATACGGTCATGAATACACTGCTGATGGATCGCTCGGGGTCGCAGAGGGTGGTTTTGGATCCTATGTAAAAACCTATAAACCCTGGTTCATCGGACGAAAGGCATTTATTGAGAAAGAAACCCAGCGGAATAAAGTGGTTGCCCGCTTCCGTTTTTCAGAAAAAGCGGTACGAATGGCACACAACGGCGACCCTGTTTTGGATGTCAAAGGCCGGGTAATTGGAAATGTGACCAGCTGTGCTGTGGATACCGAGGGCTACCTCACCGGTCAGGCATTTATTGAGATCAAGGCAGCGGTGGAAGGAGCGCCCATTACTGTGTTCCAAAGTGCCTCCAAGTCCGCACTGCCGGCACCCGCTGAATTGCAACCAGGGGATAGGTTCACCCTTCCGACTCCTGCTGCAATTGTTTCCCGGTTTCCGAAACTCTGATGATCGCTGGTTATTTCTAATCCATCCAATAGGAGAATAAATGCAGACTCAATGGGATCACCGGTATGCCCAACGTACACAGCGGATGAAAAGTTCCGCCATCCGTGAATTACTAAAAATGACCGAGCAAGCGGATTTGATTTCCTTCGCGGGAGGCTTACCCGCCCCGGACGTTTTCCCCGTTCCTGAATTTAAAGAAGCCTGTAATAACGTCCTGGAGAATTCCAGTACCCTCGCCCTGCAATATGGGGCTACCGAGGGGTTTTGGCCCCTTCGGGAGATGATCACCCGACATACCCAGAGGTACAGCATCCAGATTACCCCCGAAAACGTGATGATCACTTCGGGATCCCAGCAAGCCCTTGACCTCATTGGAAAGATATTCATCAACCGAGGTGACCGAGTCCTTGTGGAATCGCCAACATATCTTGGTGCGCTTCAAGCCTGGAATGCATATGGCGCGGAGTATATTGCCATCCCCTCGGATGAAAATGGCATGATCACCGACGAGCTGGATAAAGCCCTCCGCTGTGGACCGAAATTCATCTACGTACTCCCCAATTTTCAAAACCCCACCGGGGTGACCATGTCGCTTGAGCGGCGGAAGAAGCTGGTGGAACTCGCAGATCGTTATGGTGTTCCCATCATCGAAGATGATCCCTACGGTCAACTGCGGTTCGAGGGCGAACATTTACCCGCAGTCGAGGTACTTGATAGCCGCATTCGAGCTGCCAACGGCTGGTATAGCGGCAACGTGATCTATCTTTCGACGTTTTCAAAACTGCTTGCTCCCGGGATCAGGCTCGCCTGGGTGATCGCACCACCGGAGGTGATTTCCAAGCTCGTACAAGCCAAGCAGGGTGCCGATCTACACACCTCCACTTTCAACCAGATGATAGCCTACGAGGTGGCGCACAAGGGTTTTCTGGATAAACACGTGGTCACCATCCGCCAAGTTTACCTCGAGCGCCGGAATGTGATGCTGGATGCCCTTGTTGAACATATGCCGGAAGGGGTTCACTGGACCCACCCTCAGGGGGGATTATTCCTTTGGGCAACCCTGCCGGAAAATATCGATACCGCGGATCTCCTGCTGGAAGCGGTCAAAGAAAAGGTGGCTTTCGTTCCAGGAGGGTCCTTCCACCCCTGTGGCGGTGGAAAAAATACAATTCGTCTGAATTTCTCCTACTCTAAACCAGATCTTATAAACGAAGGTATCGCCCGTCTGGGTAGAGTGATTAAACATAGATTATAAGAAGACCAAACTTTGAATGGTTTGGCTGCGGGAATGCTACATTCAATGATTGTCACGAATAATTCGATTCCTGCCAACCCCGAAAATACCCGAGAATCGATCCTCCGACGAATTCCCGCAGGATCGAATTATCGGGGATGATCTCCGATTGAACAGGCAGAAACCATTCCAGGAGGGCGAGCAGCCTCTTGGCTTCGATATATTCATTTGTTCCGTAAGGTACCTGTCGAAGAAGGGGTTCTACAAGCGGTTTTAGGGCGGAAAGTTCATATACTAGGGCGGAATTGAAGAGATTATCCGCATTTTCCTGAAAGGGAAAAATATTGTGCTTCTCCCCGCGTTGAACCGAATCCCAACGGGCAATGGTTTGTTGGGCACTATACCCTCGCGTGGTGGCATCCCGGACGATGCGCCGGATCAACCGTGAATCCGTTGTAGAAATGCGGTTATGCCTATCCAGGTTAAGCTGGGTCAAGCAGGATACATATACCCGGTGTGTGGTTTTCGGGTCGATCCCCGGTAGAAGCGAAGGGTTCAACCCGTGGATACCCTCCAAAATGACGATCTGGTCCTTTTTTAATGAAATAACTTCCCCATTCTCGCTGCGACCTTCTTTGAAGTTGTAATGGGGGAGTTGCACTTCTTCTCCCAGGATCAATTTTTCCAAATCGCTGCCGAGCCGGGTGGTATTGACCGCGCCGAGCGATTCGAAATCCTTTTCCCCGTACCCGTCAAGCGGAGTCAGTTCCCGATCGATAAAGTAATTATCCATTTCCAACGCGTACGGGGAAAATCCCAGAGTCAGGATCTGGATGGCAAGCCGTCTTGAGAAAGTGGTTTTACCGGAGGAGGATGGACCGGAAATAAGAATGATTCGCACTTCCTTGGATTTTTCCGCGATTTCTTCAGCAATAGCTGTGATGTTCTGGTCGTGCAGTGCTTCAGAAACAAGGATGATCTCCTGGGATCGTCCCTGATCAATGGCGTCATTTAATGCTCCAACGCTTTCAATACCCAATCTTTCCAGCCAATCACCATATTGGTGGAAGGTGGCAAGCAACTTAGGATAGCTGGGCATGGGAAGCAGCCTGTCCGGGGCTTGCCGCCTGGGAAAACGCAAAACATAACCTTCCCCCATTTTGGAAATACTGAACCAGCGTACGTAACCAGTGGAAGGCAGCATATACCCATGGTGATAATCAAAATGGTTTCCCAATCGGTAAAGGACTAGAAACTCTTTTTGCCGGTATTTCAGGAGTCGCACCTTTTCAAGCTGGCCGGATTTCTGAAAGTGTTCGATCGCCTCCTTCAACGGGATTACCTTGCGTTCAAAGGGCAGATCCTGTCTGACCATTTCCTGCATCCGGCCTTCCAATCGGGTAAGTTCATCCATGGAAAGAGGCTCACGTCCTGTGACTTCGCAATAGAATCCCCCTGAAGATACAGAATGGTCCACTTTCAGTATCGCGTCCGGGAAAAGTTCATCAAATGCGGCTTCCAGAAGAAAGGTTACCGATCGCCGGTAGATGCGCGCTCCATCTTCATCGGACATGGTTATCGGGCGAACGTAACTATCCATCTCGATTGGGTAGGTTAATTCCCGCAACTCGTTATTAACCACCGCGCCCATAATGGGTGGATTGCCAGCCTCAGGCAATTCTTTAAGAAATAAACCCACTGGAGTTCCCCTGCTGGACGAATATACCCTCCCATCCGGCAGGTGAATTTCCACCGTATTACGGGGTTCAGTTTGTTTTATTTCACTGGTTTGGGTGAACATTTTTCCTCTATTGACAGGGTACTAACTGTAATATGAAATTACTATTCGCGGGTAAAGACTTGATCGGGATGAATTCATCAAATCCCCCACTCGCGTTAGCCTCTATGCTGGCAGGCGGGGTTTCCCCAAAGATTGGTTGCGTGGAAAAACAACCTTCTAATGGACCTTCTGTTAGTGATAGAACTTGATTAGATAAATCCTCGTTGCCAAGATTGATTAATACCAGAAAGGCATCTTCAGCGTTTGAGCGTAAGATCGCATAGATTCTTCGATTGCCAGAATCAACGATGTGCAGGTCTCCATCGCGAAGTACAGGATTATCCTGACGAATCCTGATCAATGCTCGATAGTGCGAAAGGAGAGATGCAGGATCAGTGAGCTGTTCAGCTATGTTTACTCTACCGGGGTCTGGGTTGATTGGTTGCCAAGGTTTTCCAGTTGTGAAGCCAGCTAAATCGTCGGGAGACCATTGCATAGGTGTGCGAATTTGGGGGTCTGGTTTTTCACCGGTCATCCCGATCTCTTCTCCATAGTAAATAAAGGGTGTCCCGGGTAATGTTAGTAGAATCGTCGCCGCGGATTTTGCCTTGGCTGTATCCCCGGAAAAGCTGTTCATCGCTCTGGCCATATCATGGTTGGTCAAGAAACTCGCCAAACCGATCCCATCCCGGAAAAGAGGGTAATCCTTTTGGAGCACAGACTTTAACTGCTCTGCTACCCTTCCACCCGCAGCAGAAACGATAGCTCGCGCAAGATCAAAATTGAACGCGAGATTCAACTCCTCTCCCTGAATATAGCTCGCCGCCTGTTGAGAACTATTCCAAATTTCACCCACCGTCAGTATGTTTGGATTAAAACCAGTGATGAATTTATTTAATCTACGATACCATGTGTGGGTGCTTTGGGTGTTATCCTGTCTTTGACCTTCTTCAATCAAGTACTGGGCTGCGTCCAGGCGGAAACCATCCACACCCATCTCCTCCACCCAGAACACAACAATATTTTCCATCTCCTCGGTAACCTTAGGATTGGAATAATTTAGGTCAGGCATTCCTGCGTTGAAAATTCCGTAATAGAACTTACCATTTTCTGCTGGATGCCAAACAACTTCGTTCATCGGTCCTTTATAGTCAGGGTTGTCATCACTCCACAGGTAATAATTTGAATAATGAGGATCATCATTCAGCGAACTTTGAAACCATGGATGTAAATTGGATGTATGGTTAATCGGTAAATCGAGAATAACTTTGATTTCTCTTTCATGCGCAGCTGCAATGAGTGTTTTAATATCCTCCAGCGTACCATAGTCTGGGTTAATCTCTTTGTAATCTGTCGCGTCGTAACCATGATAGGATGTTGCAGGAAAGATTGGCATGAGCCAGATCGCATTCACCCCCAGATCGGAATTCGTCATCGGATCACCGTCATTCAGGTAATCTAATTTCGAGATCAAACCATTTATATCTCCGATCCCATCTCCATTACCATCCATGAAGCTTCGTACAAATATCTCGTAAACAACTGCGTCTTTCCACCATCCAGCAGGATCCTTTTGATTATTGAATTTCTGAATAATGGGATTGGGTTTTTGATAATCGTCAAAGGAACCTATACCCCTTGTAGAAGTACAACCCGAAAGTAGCAACATGATGACAAATAATACTGGAACAAGTTTCTTTTTGAAGAAGTTGGTGGTTGTTTTGAACATTACCGTATTCTATCATCTCCACCTTGAGGCATAAATAAATCATTCTATAATCTAATAATGGGTAAGCATTACATTTGGTTAATGCTGTCGCTTATTCTGATCCTGGTTATTGGTTTCACTTACAGGGTATTCGCGGTTCAGCAGCTTCCGATTGATTATGACGAGGATGATTATCTTGCAGCATCACAGCGTTATGCGCATGCGCTGAGAAATAATGACCTAGATTTCATAACCAATTATTCATTTAATAGCGAGCATCCACCTCTTTCAAAAATTCTATTCGCGGCCGTAATCACTCAGATCCCGGAAGCTTCATTAGTTCCTGAAAACGATTCAAGCCTACCTCCAGTTCGATCATTGCCTCACCAGCAACTCAGACTAGCCAGAATGGTTTCTGTATTATTAGGAACCCTTGAGGTAATCGCGCTGGCTGTCTTTGATCCATTTGCAGGGTTTCTACTCGCTTTGAATTCCTGGCATGTAAAATACACCAGCCAAATAATGCTTGAACCGCTACCATCGTTAATGAGTTTACTCTCTGTCCTTTTTTACATCCGGTCAAAAAGAAAAAATCTATTCTGGCTCTCACTATCTGCGCTGGCAATGAGCATCACTGCGGCTTCAAAATTTACATATTGCGTAGCCGGATTGGCTATCATCGCAGATTGGCTTTGGTCTTCCCTGCCTAACCATAAACCTTACTCGTTCCAAAAAATTCTCGCCTGGCTTGCACCAGTTTTCTTGTGGGGCATGATTGTTTTTCTGGTTTTTCTCGCAGTCAATCCTCGGATGTGGGTCGATCCACTTAATCGGCTCTCCGAGATCATTCTTTACCATGGTTCATACGCGCAGAGCGCTCATGTGAAAGAGGCGGGTCTTCCCTTTTGGCAACCTCTGGTTTGGTTATTCAATCCCGCGACATTTAATGGTAATCCGTTCCTGCTTCCCACAGATGCGGTGATCGCCCTACTGGCAATTCTTGGATTGCGAAAGATGGGACGAAAGAATGCCATATTCACCTGGTGGTTTGGGATTGGGCTTGTATTTCTTCTCGTCTGGCCTACCAAATGGCCACAATATATTCTCACGATTACCGCTCCGTTGTGCGTTGCTGCCTCCCAGGGGTTTCATTTTACAGTTTGGGTGCCACTTAATAATTTAGTATCAATACTACGGGATAAAAAGACCTCTGAAAATGAGAGAACAAAAACTATGAAACTCAACTTCCGGGAAACCAGGAGAGCCGTTCCCTGGTTGATCCCCGGGATCATTATTCTGTGTCTTCTCGCAATTTACCCGATCATTTTTCAGTTCGCCATGTCTCTCACAGATTTCAGCGTTTATTCCATCATTGATGGCATTCGCGGCGGCGTTTGGCGGGCTGTTGCGCAGGGTCTTATTGGCTTGGAAAATTCAGTTCAGGTGGAGGTCTTCGGAAGGACTCCCATTCAGAACCAGGTGCATTACTCGGGGTTCTCACTGCTGTTGCAGCTCTTTCTGGGTGCTGCAGCATCCCCACTCGTTTTTAATGTCTTGTGGACCGTCGCAGTCGTTACCTGCCAGGCCATTCTAGGGGTTGTTTTAGCTTTGATCCTTAATCAGAAATGGGTGAAATTCCGAGGGTTCTGGATCATACTTTTCATAATCCCTTGGGCGATTCCTGAATTTGTGAGTGCGCTTGTCTGGCTCAGGTTGCTGGCTCCGCATTATGGCTGGCTTTCGCAGATAGCCAGATTGCCTGCCGATGTCTCCATCCCTGTCTGGTATCAGAATTTAAACTCCGCATTCTTCGCAGCCCTGCTGGCAGGCACATGGGTCGGATTCCCGATGATCTTTCTGGCTACCCTGGGTGGCCTAAAAATGATCTCCCCTGATGTCTATGACGCCGCGGCGATCGATGGCGCTTCCAGTGGCCAGACTATCCGCGAAATCACCTTTCCGCTCCTCTTGCCCCTGTTGCTCCCGGTGATCCTAGTGCGGGTAATTTTCTCCTTCAACCAGTTCTACTTATTCTTTGTTCTCGGTTTTCCGTTTCCCATCACAACCTTATCCAATGTTGCCTTCACCTTCTTTTCTCCGCTTTCCGGTTTTGGGGGGAAATTCGCTGTTGCAGCATCAATCAACATTTTCGCATTAATGATCCTTCTGGTTTTGGTGATCTGGTTCAATAAGCTCACCCGTTTAAGTGAAGGTAATCATCGTGCATAAACCTGGTTTTTGGACCCAGGTAGGTATTCAAGCCTTGCTCATCATCGTAGGTTTTTTCATTCTGATCCCGGTTTGGGTTCTCTTCTACCTCGCATTCGATGGATCCATCAAAGGTATCCCCCTTCATTTTCGAATCTGGCCTGAAATACTTACCCTGGACATTTTTACCCAGGTGATACGGCATCCCTCCCAAAACGAGTCCTTTTTAGGGTTATTAAAGAACAGCCTTATCGTTTCGGTTGGTGCTGCACTTATTTCCGTCCTTCTTGGTGCCAGCATGGCGTATGCATTTGCCCGCTACCGGTTCTATGGCCGAAGGATCGGGGTATTCGCTCTGTTACTGGGAGCGATGCTGCCATTCGTCGCTTTGATGGTCCCGTTATATATCCTTCTGGAGGCGATCCATATTCGCACTACACTTGTTGGGTTGATGCTTGTATACACCGCTTTTGCTATGCCCTTCTGCATCTGGAATATGCGTGCTGCTTTTCAGGCAGCACCTATAGAGCTTGAAGAAAGCGCATATATGGATGGAGCTACCGATTGGCAGGCATTCGTACATATCTCACTTCCAACAGTGCTGCCTGCAATAGGAATTGCCGGGATGATCGCATTTTTAATCGGGTATTCTGAGTTTGCCATGGGTTGGCTTTTCGTTGAAAAATCCTCAAATGTAACGCTCGCAATGGCGATATCAGGTTTGCTCGGGAACTCCAGCGCTTCCGGCTGGAACAATTTGGCTGCTTTGGCGATCGCAATGAGCATACCAGTTATTGTTATTTTCCTCGTATTTCGGAATTATTTCATAGATCGATTTACCTTTTCTTCTCCTGATAAATAAAAAAAGGGTGCCCGCTAAGGACACCCGGAAATTTGGGGAAACGATTATTTCACGCTCCCTACAACCAATCCGCTAACGATATATTTCTGCAACAGCAGGTAGACAATTCCCACCGGCAACGCAACCATCAATGCCATGGCTGCAAAAGCAGACCAGGGAGTATCTCCGGAGAATTGACCCACCATATTCCAAAGGGCCATTGCTAGGGTAAATGACTTTGGTTGGGTTAAGAATTGCCAGGAAATAACAAATTCAGTCCAGCCGGTTAAAAATCCGAGGAAGAAAGTTACAGCCAGGGCGGGAGTGGCTAATGGTAGGATGATGTTTACAAACGTCTGATTGTAGGAAGCCCCGTCGATCCTGGCTGCTTCAGATAGGTCTGTCGGAATTGTATCCAAGTACCCTTTCAGATTCCAGATCGAAAACGGCAGGCTGCCGGATAACATTGCTACACCGACCCCGATTAGTGAGTTCCTTAAATTAAAATCCATCACCTGAACCCGATTCAACATGACGAAAAGAGGAGCCAGAGTGGCAATGGAGGGTAGCATAAGAACTGTGATGATGGCGATCATCACAATCCGCCTCCCCCGAAAATCAAAGCGTGAAAGGATATACGCACAACTCACCCCCACCGCAACGGAAAAAAGTGCCACGGTGCCTGCCAGCATAAGCGAGTTGAATGCCAGTTGGGCAAAAGAAACCGGGTTGTTGGTTGGCTGGCGGATAACACGCTCGAAAGCTTGCAGGGAGATCTCTGGAGGAAACAACTCACGCGGGCGGGAGATATCCCTTGCATCGAGCGACATTCCAACGATCCAAAGGATCGGAAATAGCACGATAAGGGAAATGAAAAGGCAGATGATCTGCGAAATGATCTGCCGGGGAAGACTCATTTTACGATACATCGTAGCGCTCCGTTGCCCTGGTGGCATAGTTCGTGAGAAGAGTCAAACCAAGAAGAATGAGGAAAATCAACACGCTGAATGCTGCCGCCATACCATACATCCTTTGGCCATTAACCAAGTTGAAGGTCGTCACCACCATGATCTCGGTCTGCCGCAGCGGTCCGCCTCCTGATATAAAGAAAATCAGATTGAAAAGATTAAATGTTGTGATCATCCCATACATGATCGCAGGGACCATAGCCGGACGAAGTAAGGGGACTGTAATGTTAAAGAAAGATTGAACGCTGCTGGCACCATCAATATTGGCTGCTTCATAATAATCATCCGAAATACTTTGCAAAGCACCGGTCGCGACCACGGTCATGAATGGCCACCCAAGCCAGACATTGGCAAAAAGTAATGCAAAATATGATAGAGGTAAAGGCATTCCTGGTAAAAACCCGGGGAAAGGCGGGTCAACCTGGTCCAGCCAACGGATGATGAATTGTTCTGGCGGTATACCGAACAAGCTGCCGATATTTTGTAAGGCGACATTTATCGCGCCAAAATTTGGATCGTACATGTTTCGCCAAACAGTTGCGATTACGAGGGTAGGAAGCACCATGGGGAGAATGAAAATGGCGCGGTAGATTCCTTTAAACCATAAACCCCTTTGATTGAGTAGAACTGCGATGAGCACGCCAAGCACAACATGAAACATCACATTCGTTATCGTCCAAAATAGATTGAATGCGAGTAATTTTAAAAAGTTAAAATTGGGTAATTTCGCTGCCAGTTTTCCTGTGAAAATATCGCTGTAGTTTTGGAACCAGACGTTATTTGGGAGAGCAGCATCCCAACGTAAATTTGTGATTCCGTAATCCGTGAAAGACATCCAAAATTGATAAATCAAGGGAATAAAGGTGATGATCCCCATGATGAACAAGGCTGGAAAAAGGTAGATCAAAATATTCCGGTTGGTATCATTCCGTACCCACCACCGTTCGAAATTGGATGGCTTTTTATCTGAGAATGTCGTTGGGGATGTCATTCCGATAACCTCCAATAATAATGTCAATATAAAATATTATCTTATCAACCTCTGAAAAAAGGAGCGCTGATGAAAGTCAGCGCTCCTCCACCGAAAATAATGTTACTTACCGTTTGCGGTATTCATCGCTGCGCAGGCATCGGCTACAGCCTGCTCGGGAGCAACAGTTCCTTCCATGACCTTCACCCACATATCACCAAAGGGAGTCCAGAAATTGGAGAATTCCATTGATTGCGGGCGAACAAAGGCAGTGCTGTTCGCATTGACAAAGCCCTGAACAAATGGATCAGAGATGGTGACATCAGTTCTCACTGGAATATGCCCTGCTTGGTCCATATAGATCTGTTCGGATTCTTTGTTAGTAAGGAAGAGTGCCAGGTCTACTGCAGCTTGCTGTTCCTTGCTGTTCGGGTTGATATAGAATCCATCAATACCGATCAATGGAGCAGATGCAGCGGTACCTGTCGGGCAGCGGAATCACACCCAACTTATCCCCAAGATCTTTCTTGTAATCACCAAGAGCCCAGGGGCCGTTTGGCCAGAAGGCTGTCTCACCGGCGCGGAACGGAGCTTCAGCAGCACCGTAATCTGTCGAAACCTGAGCCCCAGCTTCTTTCAATGCCAGGAGGTAATTCGCTGCTTCCACCCAGCCACCTTGATCTGCAATGCATTTTCCGGTGTCATCCATCAATTTTCCGCCAAATGATCCCGGCCAGCCAAAGAAATGGTAGGCACCATTAAAAAGTGTGATCTTTGCGCCGTCTTTGACAGCCATGAGGAGATCATCTGTGGTTGCGGGAGCATCTTTGACAAAATCTTTGTTGTAGTATAAAGCTACAGCTTTTGCAGATTCAGGTACACCGTAGATCTTGCCATCGACTGACATACCACCAACACCCTGTTCTGTGATTTTGTCCAATTTTCCACTGACCAAATCGGTGATATCAGCCACCAATCCTGCGCGGACCTGATCACCAAGGGAATCGTTCGGAGCGACATACAAATCTGGGCCGCCACCAGCAGCAACTTCGGTCTGATATTTATTGAAGATCTGATCGAAGGGAACCTGCAGAACATCGATGGTCCAGTCCGGGTAAGCTTTCTTGGCGTTTTCGATAATTGTAGCCAAGGCTGCTTCTTCAGCGGAACCGGTCTGGTACGCGTGCCAGAGAGTGACCGTTTTTGGACCCGTCGAAGCAGGCTGCCCACCACCGCAAGCTGCCAGAATAAACGCAGCGATCATCAAGACGCTAATTATGGGTAATAACTTCTTATGCATATCTTTTTCTCCTTTTGATTTTTCTTCTGACGAACGCAATGTGAGCTCGATGATATTACTTTTCCTAATACCGCCTGCGCACCACCTCCTTCAAAAAAAATATCAATTAATAGATATGTCATATTGGATTATGGAATTTTCTCTTATGCGATTATAACAATTATATTTATTGTAACATTAAATCTTTATAATATCTTTTTTATCCAATTTATGGGCATAATTTTTCAGGTTCCAGACAGGCTATAATTCAGAAAATGTCTCGCTTAGAATACACAAAAACTTCCGCAACCCCCTGGAGGTTAATCTTTTCTCCCCCCGCCCCGGGGGACTGGAATATGGCAGTCGACGAAGCATTAATGGAATCAGCCGTCCAGAATGATTCGCCCCCGACTTTACGACTGTTCTCTTGGGATCCTCCGTGCCTGAGTTTGGGTTACGCTCAGAGTGTTTCTGATACAAACAAGGAATCGCTCGCAGAGCTTGGCTGGACGCTCGTGCGGCGTCCCACCGGAGGGCGAGCCATCCTGCATACTGATGAGATTACCTATTCCATTACTGGTCGACTGGACGATCCAATTTTCAGCGGATCGATCCTGGAAAGCTATCGCCGGCTGGCAGCCGCATTGTTATCTGCCATCGCCTATCTGAATGTAGCGGCAGATTTGAAGGAGATCAAGGATCCCTCCCCAATAAATGGGGTTACAGACGCGGTCTGTTTTGAGATTGCATCCAATTACGAGATTACCTGCCAGGGGAAAAAGCTTATCGGCAGCGCGCAGGCTCGAAGAAACTATGGCTTTCTGCAACATGGCTCCCTTCCGCTTTTCGGCGACCTGGATCGAATCAATGAGGTCATTCGTTATCCATCCTTGGAAGAAAGGAACGCGGCGAAAATTCGTCTCCTGGAGCATGCCACCACGCTCGAAACAGTCCTGGGGTACCGGGTTAGTTTGGAAAAAGCTGCGGATGCATTCAAAGCTGGCTTTCAAAGAACGCTTGGAATAGAATTTGAAAGTTCTGTTCTATCCATGGAGGAAACAGGGAGAGCCGAACAATTGAAAAATGAAAAGTATGGAAACCGGGATTGGAATGCACGCAGGTGAGTGATCGAATGTTTTTTCCGTTTGTCCAAACGATGGTTGTCATTCTTAAGAAGCAATTCTTCCTTTCATTAGCTTTTATTGTTCTAATGAGCCTCGTATTAACCGCCTGCGCGATTCTCCCGGTTTCGAACAAGACCACACCAACTTCTACCACCGAGATTATTAACTCCCCCACCCCATCCCCGGTCGGATCCACGGAGAATCCCCTGGTTTTGGCATTTATCAATCCGGAAAATGATTCGGCGATCGTTTCTGCCGGGAACGGGCTAGGCGAAGATTTCGCTGCATTTTCCCTTTTAAACACCAAGTCGGTTTATTACCCCAATTACAAAGAACTTATGGATGATCTGGAAGTTGGGAAAGCGCATGTCCTCTGGATACCCCCAGCAACTTATATCAATGCCCACGAAAGAGGGCTTGCCAACATCAGCCTCCTTGCAAACCATTTTGGTGTTTATTCTTACGGAACCAGGTTCCTCGCAAATCAGGCGAGTGGTTTTACAATGGGCTACGATCCAATCACTGGTATAAATCGCTTCAACCGCTGAGCAAGCCCTAGCTCAATTAAAAGATAAACGCCCCTGTTGGGTTGGTTTGGATTCACTATCCGGATATTATGTTCCATTGGGATTGTTGAATGAGAGTCAAATTCAAGTTCTTCCAGGTGCTTTTCTTCAAAACCATCCTGCAGTGGTTCGGGCGCTCTATATTCGAGGGATTTGCGATTTCGGGGTTACATTCTCGCATCTTGGTGACCCTCGCACCGCATCCGCAGTGCTCTCAGATCTGACTGACGCTCTCGACCAGATCCCGGTCATTTACCAGACCGATGCAATTATTCCCAACCTCGGGTTGGCGTATTCCTACAACGTACCGGTGGAATACCGAAAACTCCTAGATGAATTTTTTACCGCGATGATGAGGAACGAGCAGGATAGGCAGTCACTCTCCACGGCGCTGGATTACGAAATCCAGGATGTGAAAAAGATCGATGATTCTGTCTATAGCCGCCTGCGCGAAGTATTAAAAGCCTCCGGTGCTGAAACTCAATCCTTGGTTGGCTGGTAAAATTCCTTTTTATAAAAGATAATTGAATTGCGAAAAATTATTGTTATGTTTCAATATTTCATATTGATCCTGCTAATCATTGGCGTTTTGATCCTCGGAATTCCAAGGTTGATCACAGGCCTTTATTCAAACCCGAGGATCACATCGGTTTCTGAGGCTACCCCGGAGCGGGCAGCCATCGTTTTCGGAGCAGGGTTACGCAGGGATGGTACTCCAACCACAATTCTCCGTGATCGAGTGGAGACCGCTGTTGCGTTATACAACCAGAGAAAAGTGGAAAAACTTCTCTTCAGCGGTGATAATAGCTTCCTTGATTACAACGAACCGGGCTCGATGAAAGAGTACGCATTGTCCCTTGGAGTCCCTGAGAAGGATATCATTCTCGATTTTGCTGGAAGAAGAACATATGATACCTGTTACCGGGCCAAAGAGATCTTTGGGCTTCAAAAAGCACTTCTAGTCACCCAGCCATACCACCTACCCCGCGCAGTGTTTACGTGCAATATCCTGGGTTTGGAAAGTTCAGGGGTGTATGCAGATAATTATCCCTACCGAAAATTATCCCTGGGATTTTGGACGCTCAGGGAACTTCCCGCAACCCTGGTGGCTTTATGGGAGTTATTCATCACAAAACCTGCGCCCATCCTCGGAAACAAGGAACCGATATTCTAAACGCATGACAAGGATACTTCAATGAACAGAGAAGAAGCGTTCGCTATCGTAACTGAATATGTGAAAAACCAGAATCTTGTCAATCACATGCTCGCAGTGGAAGCCGGTATGGTTTTCTATGCCAGAACATTGGATCAGGATGTTGAAAAATGGCAGGTAACTGGTCTTTTGCATGATTTTGATTGGGAGATCCACCCCAACCTGCCTGATCATCCGCTCAAAGGCGCGCTTATCCTGGAGGAAAAGGGTGTCCCGAAGGATATCGTTCGTGCGATTCTTAGCCATTCCGATTTGCCGGAATACCCCAGGCAAACCCTTTTGGAAAAAGCGCTGTTTGCCTGTGATGAGATCACAGGGTTGATCACCGCTGTTGCGCTTGTTCGGCCTTCACGTTCCCTGTATGACCTCGAACCATCATCGGTAAAAAAGAAATGGAAGGACAAGGCCTTCGCAGCTGGTGCCAACCGGCAGGAAATGGAAATCGGTGCGCAGGAATTCGGCATGGACCTTTGGGTGCATGTAGAGAACATGATCAAAGCGATGCGACCGATCGCACCCACCCTCGGTTTGGCAGGAAATCTCAATCCGGACGGGTCCCCAGCGTAAGAGAATTCAACCTTCCACTTTTTTTCCTGCCTGGCCTATCCCCTGTCAGGTAATTGTATATTTACCGGATTTTTCGGGGATTGGATTTGCTGGCTGGCACTTTGGTTCGAGGATTACCTACTTTTTTCCTTTTGTAGGTTTCGGCCGGTTGGATGTTTTCCCCTCCTTTTCCGGCTTCGCCGTTCTCTTTTTTGCCGATTTGCTGATGGTGGGGTGCAATTTTTTTTCTGAAGGCAATGTAATCATCCGTTGCAGGGAATCGCCAGGTTTAATCTTGATAACTTCTTGGCCAACCCGGGTTCGCTTTCCGGGTGCGATTTCATCCACGCGGAATGTTTGCATCGCAAATTTCTTCATAACCACGATCACGGTGCGGTTCTGGGTATCGCAAAAACCTCCCTGAATACTCACCCCTTCCTGAATCCTGGATGCCGCCACTCCCCTTCCGTACCGACCTTGCCTCGGAAATTCACCAGAAGGAAGTCGCCACGCTTTTCCAGTAGTATCCAATAGAATAACCTCACTCTTATCCCGGATCACTACGGACATGACCACCTGGTCCTCACCCTGGAGTTTAATCCCATTTACTCCAGCAGCCATTAATCCCATCGGTCGAACTTCGCTTTCTGCGAATCTTATTGCTGAAGAATTTTTCGTAACAAGGAACAATTCATCTTCTCCGCTTGTAATAAGCACTTGCTGCAATTCGTCCCCCGGATTAATTTTTACCAGCGCAAACATTTGCGAGGAAGGACCGGGCAGGTCGCCTAGCAGGCTCTTTTTAACCATCCCTTGTTTGGTTATTGTTACCAGGAACTGTGATTTTTGTTGATCATCAATTTTCGGGATCACAAATCCACAGGCAAGCTTGCTCGGGTCTTTGAAAGGAGTTACTTTTTCTAGCGCTGTACCCTCATCAAGTTGATCTGCTTCTGGCAAGGTATGAATCGCCAGCGCGGAAGCCATCCCATCCAGACCGGCAAGGTACAGCGTTTGATGGGTATCGGTCTTAAGGACCAAGGTAGGGATGGACTTGTTTGAATACTTGGGAACTGAAACAGCATTTTTTCTGGAGATCAAACCATCTGATGAAATCTGGACCCAGGTTTCGGTGGCTTCAGTAAGATCCGCCATTGTTAATTTTCTATGGTTGGCTTCTCCTTTTTTCAAAGAAACTATCTGCGTCCGGCGGCGGTCGCTGAATTTATTCTTTACCTCCAGCAATTCCTCCCCCACAACCTCGCGAAGCTTTTTGGATGATCGCAACAGACCTTCCAGCCCTTTAATGTGAAGCAATAAATCCTTATATTCATCTTCTATCTTCTTACGTTCCAGCGCTGCCAATCGCTTAAGCGGCATTTCCAGAATCGCGTTTGCCTGAATCTCACTGAGTTTGAATTTCTTGATCAGTTTGATCCGGGCTTGATCTGTATCCGCTGAACCGCGAATGAGTGTGATTATCTCTTCCAGATACTTGAGTGCAATCCTTAACCCCTCTAGTATATGCAATCTCTCTTTGGCCTGTCTGAGATCAAATTCACTCCGTCTCTTCACGACCTCAAGACGGTGCTCCAGGTAAACCCGCAGAGCTTGTTTTAAAGTAAGCAACCTGGGTTCACCGTTGACCAATGCCAGCAAGTTAATCCCGACCGTGATCTGCATGGGTGTGTGTTGGTAAAGGTCGCGAAGAAGCTTTTCAGGATCCGCACCAAGTTTCAGCTCGATAACCACCCGCATCCCCTGCCGGTCAGATTCATCCCGTAGATCTGCAATGCCCTCCAGTTTTGCTTCCCGAACCAGCTCGGCGATCCTTTCGATCAAGGATGATTTATTCACTGTGTACGGCAGCTCGGTGATGATAAGGCGGAAGCGCCCACGCGTCATTTCCTCTTTATGGACGCTGCCCCGCAACGCCACGCGTCCCTTTCCTGAGGCATAAGCTGCATGAAGCAGGTTTTCGTCCCCTTCCTGTAAAATGATCCCCCCCGTGGGAAAATCTGGTCCCTTGATAAATTTCATCAGGGTTTCAATATGAACATTATCCAGGGAATCCCAGGAGCGTAGCATATGAATGAGGGCATCCACCACCTCGCCAAGGTTATGTGGTGGAATATTGGTGGCCATCCCAACGGCTATCCCACTTGCGCCATTGACTAAAAGGTTAGGCGCGGCTGCTGGCAGGACAGTCGGTTCATCCAGGGTGTCATCAAAGTTACGGCTAAAATTCACCGTATCGCGGTCGAGCTGGGAAAGTAATTCGATCGCAAAGCGGCTCAGGCGGGCTTCGGTATATCGCATCGCTGCAGGTGGATCCCCATCCACACTTCCGAAATTGCCCTGCCCATCCACCAAAGGAGCACGCATGGAAAAATCCTGAGCCTGTCTGGCCATAGCTTCATAAACCGCCATATCCCCATGCGGATGATATTTACCCAGGACTTCACCAACGATTCTTGCTGATTTTTTAAAGCCCGAATCTGCCCGCAAGCCCATATCGTACATGGAAAAGAGTATCCTCCTTTGCACCGGCTTCAATCCATCGCGTGCATCCGGTAACGCCCTGCTTACGATGACACTCATCGCATAATCCAGGTAGGATTGCTGCATCTCGTGATCGATATCCACCTTGCGGACAATACCCATATCCATGATTCCCTCCAGCGTTCGATTAAGCGACGCTTCAATCTTACGAACAAAGACTGACATCGTCAACTTAAAAAATGGGAGGGCTTTTTACAAAGCCCTCCAGCTTTAGTGCAAATATCAGTTATTCGGCTACCGTATCTGTTTTTGGTTCCGCTTCTTCTTCAGCAACAACAGGTTCTTTTGCCAGGTTTTCCTCTGCGGAGAACCGCCCGTGGACAAATCCTGTTCCAGCCGGGATGAGCTTTCCAATGATCACGTTTTCCTTCAACCCATATAGCGGGTCCTGGTTCGAAGCGATTGCCGCGCCCGCCAGCACCTTGATGGTATGCTGGAAAGAGGAAGCTGAGAGGAATGAATCAGTGCTTAAGGAAGCTTTGGTCACACCCAGTAGAAGTTCTGCAAAACGGGCTGGTTGTTTGCCTTCAGCGATCAATTGCTCGTTTACTCTGCGTATCTCCAACCGATCGAGCATATCGCTTGGCAGGTATTTCGAATCACCCGGGCGGATAACCTGCACTTTACCAAGCATTTTCCGGATGATCACCTCGAAATGCTTATCATTAATATTCTGACCCTGTGCACGGTAGACCTTCTGGATCTCTGTCATTAGATATTTCTGACATTCTTCGCGGCCTTTGATCTTGAGGATCTGGTGCGGGTTAATCGACCCTTCGGTTATCTGCTGGCCTGCTTCCAATTCCTGTCCATCGCGAATGATCAGTCGGGAGGTGGAGGGAATATCATACTCCTCCGACTCTTTTAGCTCGTAGGAAACAATGATTTTTCTTCCTTCGATCCGGACTCTTCCGGAATGCTGGGCTGTGATTGTGGCTTCGCCCATTTCAGCGAGAAGTTCTCCAACCGAAACAGCAGCTTCGTCTGCAGCCAGGATCTTCCATTCATCCGGGATTTCATATTCGTCGCCGACCATCTGGCTGTGTTCCACGAGAACAGAACGCATCTCGTTACCCCGCTCAGATACAAGGATTCGTGCGGTACCCTTTATCCCACTGATCACTGATTCGCCTTTCGGCATCCTTCGAGCCTCAAAAAGTTCCTCCACGCGCGGGAGACCGGTTGTGATATCACCCCCTGCAGCCACTCCACCTGTGTGGAAGGTTCGCAGAGTTAATTGCGTACCTGGCTCGCCGATGGATTCCGCAGCCACAGTACCTACCGCGGCACCTAATTCGACAAGCTTCCCGCGACCGAGGTCCATACCGTAGCACATCGCGCATACACCGTGGATCAACTCACAGGTAAGTGTTGAGCGTACCTTGACGATATTGACCTGCGCCTCTTCGATCTTACGGATGCTTTGATTATCCAGAAGTTCGTTTTCTTCCACCAGGATTTCTCCGGTGGTGGGATCCACAACCCTCTCGCAGAGTGTGCGGCTAAAAAGCCTCTCGCGGAAGGCCTGACCAGCCACATCATCATCGCGTCGCAGGTAAATTCCTTCTTTCGTTCCGCAGTCCAACTCATTAATGATCAAGTCCTGGGCAATATCAACCAGACGCCGGGTAAGGTAACCAGCATCAGCCGTTCGCAGGGCGGTATCTGCCAGGCCTTTTCGGGCACCATGAGTTGAAATGAAGTATTCCAATGCGGTAAGCCCTTCACGGAAGTTGGATTGGATGGGAAGCCGGATAATGCGTCCAGCAGGATCAGCCATCAAACCGCGCATACCTGCAAGCTGAGAGATAGGACCGAAACCGCCTTTAGTGGCGCCGGAATTTGCCATCACTGCCAGATTGCCATCGGGGTCCATGGATTTCTTCACTGCTTCGGAAACCACTTTGGTGGTGTTTTGCCAGATCTCGATGATCCTTTCGTTACGTTCCTGTTCTGTCAGCAAGCCCCTGCGGTAATCGCGTTGAAGGAGTTCCACATCCGATTGCGCATCAGCGAGGATCTTTTCCTTTTCTTCCGGAACGGTGATGTCATCCACGGCGATCGTTGTTCCGGATTTCATCGCATATTCAAAACCAATATCTTTAATCCTGTCAGCAACATCCGTGGTGACATCCGGGCCACAAATTTCATAAACCTGGCCGATCAGGTCCTTAACACCACCCTTGTCCAGCTCTTCGTTCACGAATTGAACTTCCGGTGGGAGGATACGATTGAAGAGAACCCTTCCCACTGTCGTATCCACCAGGCGGGGTTCTGCTTCAGGAAGGCGGTCGTTGTGCTCCCCAAACCAGGAGTCCACCCGAACTTTAATGGCGGTCTGAATATCCACCAGGTTAAGATGCATGGCAAGTTCAACTTCATCCATATCGGAGAATATTTGTCCATCGCCGCGGTGCTTGCGGTTATCCATGTGCGTAAGGTAATACACTCCCAGCACCATATCCTTGGATGGGCTGATAATGGGCTCACCGTCAGCAGGTTTCAAAAGGTTCCTGGAGGCTAGCATTAATTTACGAGCTTCCAGCACTGCTTTTTCAGAAAGCGGAACATGTACAGCCATTTGGTCACCGTCGAAGTCAGCATTAAAGGCGGTGGTAACCAGTGGGTGAAGCTGAATGGCGCTTCCCTCGATGAGGATAGGTTCAAAAGCCTGAATGCCCAGGCGGTGCAATGTAGGAGCTCGGTTAAGGAGCACCGGGCGCTCTTTGATGACCTCATCAAGCACTTCCCAGATTTCTGGTTTGTTGCGCTCGATCAACCGCCGGGCGCCTTTTACATTCCCTGTGTAATTATGGTTTACCAGGCGGGAGATTACAAATGGCCTGAAAAGTTCGAGCGCCATGGTCTTGGGTAGCCCGCACTGGTTTAATTTCAGGTTCGGGCCAACCACGATCACCGAACGACCGGAGTAATCTACGCGTTTGCCAAGCAAATTGCGGCGGAAACGGCCTTTCTTACCCTTGAGCATGTCACTCAGGGATTTCAGCTCACGTCGTCCGCGGCGGGATAACGCCTTGCCACGTTGTGAATTATCCACCAGCGAGTCGACCGCCTCCTGCAACATACGCTTTTCATTCCGGACGATCACATCCGGAGCGCCAAGTTCCAACAGCCTTTTCAGGCGGTTATTGCGGTTGATTACGCGTCGATATAAGTCGTTTAGATCGGAAGTAGCAAAGCGGCCTCCATCCAATTGCACCATTGGTCGCAAATCGGGTGGAATGACTGGAAGCTGTGTCAGGATCATCCATTCAGGTTTGTTACCGGAACGACGAAAGGCTTCCACCACCTTCAAACGAGTGGTTGCTTTCTTTCGTTTCATCTTACTCTTGGAGGTCCTTACTTCTTTCCAAAGGTCCTCGGAGAGTCTGTCGAGGTCGAGCCGATGTAAAATATCAAAAAATGCTTCCGCACCCATATCAGCTCGGAAGACCTGTCCATATTTAGATTTCAACTCCCGGTATTTTGATTCGCTTAAGAAACTAAAGGGTTTCAGGGTGAGGATTTCATCTTTCTGGTGACCAGTCTGATCACTGTTTTCGTTGGCTTGATCCTCTAATTCGTTGCGCAGCTCCTCCATCCTGAGGTCTGCTTCAGCTTTCTCTTTTGCCACATCCATTTTGATCTGTTCGAGATCACGATTAAGCTGTTCGTTATTTACTTTTTCGATTTCATCAAGGTGGGCCTTGACGATCTGCTGTACTTTGGAGATATGTTTCTGATCGATCGTCTCACCTGCTTCAACCACAACTTCCTTGGTGGATTCGAAGAGAAGTGCCTTCCGGGTTGCCGTGCCCATCTTTTCCTGCAAGGTTTTTTCGAGGGATTGCCCTGCCTGGATCTCTGGTTCAAGTTTTTTGGCGATCATTTCTTCCGAATTTGTCTCCAGCTCTTTCTTGCGCTGGTTCAATTCAGCTATCTTGTGATCGCGAGTCTTCTTAACCTCAAGAATCTGATTATTGATCCTTCCGGCTTTCTCATCATTAATACTGGAAAGTTCATCATCTATTCGTTTGATCGCTTTATTACGGGCTTCCTCGTCGACAAATGTTACTATGTATTGCGCGAAGTAAAGAACCCGGTCTAGGTTGCGTCTGGAGATATCCAGAAGTAAACCCAGGTAGGATGGGATACGTCGGGTGTACCATATATGAGCCACTGGTGTGGCAAGTTCAATGTGGCCCATGCGTTCGCGTCGAACGGAAGACCTGGTCACCTCAACCCCGCATTTATCGCAAACGATACCTTTATAGCGTGGGTTCTTATATTTTCCGCAGTAACACTGGTAATCCCGTGTCGGGCCGAAAATCGCTTCACAGAACAAACCGTCCTTTTCAGGACGAAGCCGTCGGTAATTGATTGTTTCTGGTTTTAATACTTCACCATAAGACCAGCTTTTGATCGTTTCAGGTGATGCCAGACTGATGCGTAATGCAACAAGGCTTTTGGTTTCCACGAGGATTCCTCCTTAATTGAACCTGGTTAAAAAAACATCCTACGCAAACATGCGATTGTTTGCGCATTGGAATTGGTTTATTATAGGGAAATGCACATGCAAACTGTAATTATATCACAATTCGTCAATAGGTTAGATTTACCCCCGAGATTGCTTAGACTCGTTGTATGGGATTTCTAGGAAGAAAGTGCTTCCCTTGCCGAGTACGCTCTCAACTCGCACAGACCCATGATGTTTTTCGGCTATTGTTTTCACGATCTTTAACCCAAGCTTTACCGCGCCACCTCCCCCGTTCGCTTTCATTCTCTCCACCAGTGTAGTCGGCTGCTGTGTAAAAATCCCAGGCAGATCAATCGGTGAAATTCCTATCCCGGTATCTTTCACGAAATATATGATCTTATCCTGGCTGGTAAAATATCCGGCATCCACCCGGCCACCAACGTTCGTAAAGCGAATCGCGTTTTCCACCATATTGAAGATTGCTTGCTGAAGAAGGGCGGAATCAGCATTTATCCTATGACCCGCTGGTTCTGGCAGGACAATTTCGAGAATTATCGATTTATGGTTTGCTTCCGGAAGGAGGCTCTTGATTACTTTTTCAATGATGGATGATGCCAAAATGTATTCCTGTTTAATTCCCTCCCCCGACTCTAACCTTCCTAGGTCAAGGAGATTGTTCACAAGATGCGTCATTCCATCGATGCCAGAGGTAATCTTCTTTAGGTATTCCTGCTGCTGATCGTTCAATTGCCCCAGCATGGGTAGCATGGTGGCGTAACCTTTCAACGTGGAAAGGGGTGACCTCAGATCATGACTGACGGTTTCCACAAATTCAGTTTTTTGGCTGTCCAACCTCTTAAACGCTGTGATCTCCCGCAAGGTACAAATTTTCCCAATCATGCTTCCCTGTGCGTAAACCGGGGAAATATCCGCCATGAAAACTCGCTTGGTTTTTAGGATGATTTCTCTTTGGGCGGGCGTGAATCCATCCTGGGTGCGTATGAGATCGATCAGTTCGCAATCGACCAGGGTTTCATCCAGGCTGCTCCCCCTGGATGTTTCAGTCACCAGTTCTTGAAGGTCCTTGGCAGCAGGGTTCAACATTAAGAGCTGATCTTTTTCATCAAAAACTAGGATAGGCTCCGGCGCGGATGCGAGAACTGCTTCAAGTCTCTGTCGGGAAATTTCGGTGGAACAATAAAGTGTTGCGTTTGAAGCTGCCAGGGATGCCTGGTCTCCGAGCATATTTATGAATTGGATCTCTTCTTCTGTGAACTCCCTGCTTTGTTCATACCCGACCCAAAGCACACCAAAATATTTTTCTTCGTTGTGAAGTGCTCTGGCGATCAATGCCGAGGGGGTAGGGCGGTCTTCGGGGATCTCCAACCGGCGCATTCTGGAAGGTTTTGGAAGAGCAAGTAATTCCTGGTGTCTCATGAATTCGAATATCGGCTTGTCAAAATAACCGTAAACATCGGCTAGTGTTCCTGCCTTCATGATGAAGAAACCATCGGGGAATGCCTTAAGGGATACTTCTGGTATCAGGATTATCCTTGCGCAGGAACCCTTGGTACCAATGGCTGCGGCCAGAACACCCTGAAGCGACTTTTCAATATCCAAGCTGGAGGCTACCCCTTTGCTCACCCTGACTAGATGATTCAATTCTTCCAGCCTTGAGCGCAGGCTGGTCCGCATCTCCTCGAAGGATTGTCCGAGTTTGCCAACTTCATCCACGCCTTTCGCAGCAGTGGCAGGCGTCAGGTCGCCTTTGGCAATCCGCGTTGTCTCTGAACTCAGGGATTTCAGTGAATCAGATACTTTATTCAAGCTGATCAGCAGTCCAGCAATCGCGCCGAGGATTAATGCTGTTGTGACAAATAACTGCGGAAACGCGATCGAAAAGGTCTTCTGCGAGATCGTAGCATAAGGGACATTGAGAATTAGACTCCAATCACCTTCCGGGATCGGTTGAAAATAATTGACCGAGTCCATTCCGCGAGGGGAAGACCAATTAAAATACCCGGTTCCATCCGAGGACCAGCTAATAAAGTTGGTAATTGCGAATTCTGGCCGGACTTCATCAACCGATAGCATACCCCCATTGAACAGGATGGCATTGCCTGTGCTTCTTTCGAATGTGTTTAATGCCGCGAAAAGTTTTTCCTCGTCCTGGTTCAATGCAAATTGGGTTCTTCCCAGCAATACTCCCATCACAGTCTCATCTTTGCCTGCGATCGGCCGCAGGAATGTGACATCCAAATCTCCGTCTTTCCGGGGTGCCATGCTAACCTGCGGCTTCTGACCTTCCAGCACTATGCCGATATTCCGAGTTTCCTCTTCTTCCAGCGGAGATTCCAAAGGAGAATCCATCGGATAGGTAGCCAGGACGGTACCTTTTTCATCAAAAAGGATCAATTCCGAGAAGTAGCTCGTCGCCTTATCGTTCTTGCTGATCTCTCGCGAGAATTCCTCCGGTGAATACGAAAGTGAATCCAGAGAACCAAGGCCATTAATGACATTCTGTCCCTTTTCCACTAAAACCCCAACATCTCCGCTGATCAGGGCTGCTTTATTGATGAGATCTTCCCGGATTATCTGCAGGGAAACATTCCTTGCCATCACCCAGATCGATATCGCCAGGCTGACCAGGATTGCGATCAAAAATGGGAGAGTTGCGATCAGAAATTGTAGTTTAAGGCTTTTTTCAATCGGTGAAGGTACAAGCTCTATTGGTTCATACCATAGTTCGCGTTTTCGAGCATATAAAATTTCTGCAGCAATCCCTGCTGCGACCAATTCAATCCCAACCATCAGGTATCCCTGCCAGGCTTCGGTCAAACTGAAGTTTAATCGCGTCGCTAACGAGCCCGCTGTTGAGATAAAAGCGGCTAGAATCACAAATGGAAAAAATAAGAACACACAGAACAACGCAGCCGGGAATGGATGTCGTAACCAGCCAAAAATTGTCGTTCGGAAATTTTGGTGAAGAAAATATCCATAGACAAGTGCCAGCAGGATCACAACCAGGGGCGTAAATAAAGTGTGCGTGATAAAAACACTTTGGATCAAACCGCTGAATCCAGCGAGTACCATGGCCGGAAGGATGCCGATCAAACCAGCAGCCAGGACCCAAGGAAGTGCTGAAAAGAGGAATATTATTCCTTGTTGATAAAAACCAAAATCCCCTAAAGGTGATAGCGCTTTCCCGTTTTGAACCCCAAAAAACAATGTCGTGAGGGGGACGCTGACCAGGAGGAAGATGAATAATTTTCCCCTATTGGGTATCCTTTCAAAAACTCGATCCTTCCAGCGATTAGTGAGCCATAAAATAAGAAAAAGGGTTAAGCACCACCCAAGCCATCCGGCTAGGTCGCCAGGTTCTTGGATGAACTTGGGGAAGGGAAAAAGAGTTGGGATGAACTGAATCACAACTTGATTTTATTATTAATTATGAAATTCTGCTTGTTTATCTACCATTCTTCTGAAATGTCGGTAATAAAAAGGCACAGCTTCATTAAACTTCCCGGAAGAGGTTGTGTTGACCCATTGTGTGGTTTTCTCGTCAGCGGTTTTGAATGCTTCCCGGGTATACACCCGTCGCTCTTCAAGGGATGACTTTGATAACTTTCTGGTTTCCCCCATCCATTCGGTTTCAAGCTGATCGCGATCATTAACCATCAGCGGTGCAAGTTGCGGATAATTTCTGAGCACTTTCCGATGCAACTCCTCTCCGCGCCACCAGATCGTCGAGGGGTCAAATTTCCCCTCGGGATATTTCTCCCAAACTGGCAGACCAGAATCCAACCAGACAGGTTTAAATATGGATAGACAGGGAGCGGCAGTTCCAGTGACCCAAAATATCGGTCTCTCTGGACCGGACTCACTAACCATCGATCCGGTAGTCTGGCTCACCCGAACTGGTCCAAATCCGGCATGCATACAAATGTCCGCTTTGGTCAGAGCCTTGCCCGGGCTCCAATTTGGTCTCTTTGCGGATCGGTGATTGCGGAGGATCTCGATCATATCCCGCGTTTCAATAGAACCCTTTTTTGACTTGAGGATTTCCATGCTGCAGGCTTGTCGCAATTTTCCAGCTCCAAATGTTGTGAAAAGGAAGTCCGAATAGCACTTCCGAAAACTGAATTCGGATTTATTCCGACACCAACCTTTCTTAATGGCTTCTTCGACCACGCACGGTGAAGCAAAATCCCAATTATTTTCGATTGTTAGAATATTTGAGATAGAACGAATATCTTTGACCTTTTTTGCAACCCACTGCCTGCCCGCGGTCTCTAACACCCAGGCATCTTTTTGATCAGCAATCAGGTAACTGTTATCATAAAAAAAAGGGTGCGAAAAACCGCAATTCCCCGATTGGCCAAATTCTCCTAGAAGAGATGTGATGACATCCAAGGCACCTTCAGCACTGGTAGAACGTTCCAAAGCAAGCCGAAGAAAGTCCATCCCTATCAAACCAGGTTCCTTGTTATTTGTGTAACGGGTGAAAACTGCTTCGTTTCCGATCACCACCCCATATTCATTCGCCCCCATTTCCGCCCCCCAAATCCAGAACGGTTTTGAAAGCAGAACTGAATAAGTCTTCTTCACCTGGGGAACTTCAATATAGGTACAGCGGACCCTGCTTCCCGATGCGTGGTTGGACCCTTCAACGATCACCAATTCCTGGGCTTCGTTGGGATCGCGATCCGAATTCTTGGCGAACAACACATTGCCATTGGTAGTGGAATTTGGCAGAGCAACTAAGGTATCACACACAATATTAGCCTTTCCCGATAATTTTCATCACCAGATCACAAACCTGGTGGAGGGTTAAATCATCGGTATTGATGATCATGGCATCCGGGGCGGGTTTCAACGGGGCTGTTACGCGCGAGGAATCGATCTGATCCCGTTTGATCATGGCTGCTAGTATTTCGTTGTACTCAGCATTTTCCCCTCTCGCGGTTAGCTCCTTCTCCCGCCTGCGTGCGCGTTCCTCTGCAGAAGCTTCCAGGTAGAACTTATATTTTGCAGCTGGCATGACAACGGTTCCGATATCCCGGCCGATCATTACCACATTACCCCGCTCTCCGATGATTCTCTGCTGCGCGGTCAATTCCTTTCGGACTTCAGGATAGGCGGAAACCTGCGATACATTTCCTTCCACAGCTTTATCACGGATCTCCCAGGTCACATCGGTTCCGTCGAGGAGAACGTCGTTGGGTCTGCCATCCTGAAGCGTGGGCGGGCGAACATCAATTTTTATCCTGCGGGTCAGTTCGTTTATCGCATTTTCGTTTGATAGGTTCAGATTATTTTGCATCGCAGCTAGGGTCGCTGCACGGTACATAACTCCGGTATCAAAAAAGAGGTAACTCAATTTATCCGCGAGAAGTTTTCCAAGCGTGGATTTCCCGGAGGCTGCTGGACCATCGATGGCAATGCAATCAAACCGGGTTGAGGCTTCATGCTTATTATTCATTGATGTTAGAACTGCCTTCCGGGAACAAGTCATTCCGAGCCCAAAGAATGATAAAGCTTTTTTGTGTCAGTGCATCGCCAAAAAGAATCCATCGCAACCATTCCTTACCTGTCAGCAATGTCCAGGGCACTTCCGCAGCGCTAACAAAATCCTGGCCACGATAAGATGCTGGCAATTGTAATTCCTCATCAGCCTGGGTGATCACTATTTGCGGAGCACCCCCGGGTGGGAGATACTGCAAGAACTCGGCTGCACTGTAATCGCGCAAGCTCCATCGTAGACCAGGTTCATCAATTCCTAGAACAGACACCTCCAGGTCGCCTGGGATGCCGGTTTTCTGAAGTGATAGATCATCCAATGTGCTCTTAATGAGAGCCAACTCCTGAGAATGCGCACCCGGAAGGAGGATATTCGCAGATTCTTTTCCTCCCAATCCTGCTGCACGGCGACTCATACTTATGCTGAAGATAGATAGGATAACAACCGCCCCGACACCTAAACCAAACAAAGCCACCTTCCAGGACCAACCCCAACCGATAAGGAACGCAGACACTGCTAGCATCAGCAGGGTGAGAGCTATACCCGCGAGCGCAAGCTGGTAATCTGCGCTTCCGGGTTCATATACCAGGAGATTTGTGATTTTCAAGCTGCAGAAAATCAACAGGAGAATGCAGGCTAACGCGTAAATGTAGGCGGCCACCCGATGCGAATCCGGTGGGTGAACCCATTTTTGAACCTCAATTGCAGCAGCAACGCTCAAAGGGATGGATACCCAGGCTAGATCGGTGACCCGGTGCATTGGATAGATCAACACAATCAAAAACGCGATCAATCCCCAACGGGAAAGGAATCCTAAGAAATTGTTTTTATCCAGCAACCCGCGGATCGATCCACTCATTCCGAGGATAAAGGTCAATGGCATCAGAATAACCAAGCCGACCATAATCCGTATCAACATTCCCTGGGATTGAATTCCGCTAAGGGAAAACCACCCTTGCAGGGTGCTGGCGATCCCGGCACCAAGACCATTGATGATCCATGGATGGATGGCGAAGGCGAATCCAAAAACCAGGAGAGTGATCGCTGCAGATAAAAAGACTCTTCCCCATTTAATCTCACGCTCCCCGGATTCCTCGCCATTTTCAAGCCCAAAAATATTCCTACCTCGTATCCAGATTGCAGCCCCACCAATCGCCGCTATCCCGGTGAACCCAAGCGGTCCACTTAATACCGCCATTGTCCCGGTAATACCCAACCAGGTGGATTTTCGTTTAACGAGGGCGGTAAAAAAGCAGATCACAACAGCAATCGAGAGCATTCCGCTCCCCGCTTCGCGGCTGAGGTAGATCAGAAAAGGATCGAAAGCAAAAAAGAACATTAGAAGGATGGTTGTAACTCTACCCAGGTGTTTTCTAAATTGCAGTGGTACTAAAACAAATAGAACACCCACCAGCGCTGGCAGAAACCTGGCTGCGGTATCCGAGCTGCCAAACACGTAAAAGAGAAGGCTGGTAAGCCCAACGTAAATTGGAGAGGAGGAAACAGGTCCATTTTGGAGAATAATTCCATCCAGAACCTGTAACGCTTGAGTCGCCTCCAGGTTATCAAGGGGATGATTGCCCAGATATGTGAATCGGAGCAATGCAGCAAAGACCAATGCAATAATTGTGAGAATTAGGTCGAGAGTGTTTCTCTTCACGTTTTAACTTCCCGGGATTGTGTTTTCATTAAGAATTGAATCTGGAACTGCATAAATCGTTACTGTATCGTTCTGAAAAACAATCGGTAAATTGGTTGCGAATTTTTCCTCAGCCACGCGCAGTGATGAGCGTTCCAATGACCCGATAAAGATATACTTAATCCTGTATCGACGCAGGATCTCCCTGGCTTCATCCCAGTTCATAGTCCTATAAAGCGTTTGAACATCCCCCTCCCGCGTTCCCATTTCCAAACCACCACCCCGCCACTGGCTTTCGTGTCCCGGCCAACCCAGAACCGTCGGAAAGCCGGTTTGACCCGACACCCGGTTAAATTCAGAATAACTCCCCCCAACTGCCTCCACGATCGTCCCATATGGGGCGGTTTTTAACCAATCGATGGCAGCCGCCTCCCCGCTCCGGGATACCTTGAAAAATTCCAGGCCGTCCAAAGTCAAGCGGTTTGGGCGAAAGTTATTGGTTGTATCCGGTAAGGCAAAAGAAGGATAAGCCAATCCGGCAGCAATTGATATAAACCAGGCGAGACCAAAAACCAACCTGCCTGCTCGGGAGCGAATGCTTTTCCAGAGGAAGATCGATCCAAAAGCCGCTGCCAGGGACCACACGATCCAGGCCTCAAAATAGAATTTAAAGATCGTGTTCATTCGCCAGCCGAACTGATCAATGAGATAAAAGAATTCAGGCATCAGGGTCAATGCTGTACCTGTTAATACAAGCAATAATGTAAATTGCACTACTTCCTGATAGACAGGATTCTGTTCTTTCCCGGTATCCCTTTTATCCCGTCCTCCCATAACCAGGAAAAGACTGGAGAGCAAGAAAAGCATTCCATACAAAGTCAACCATGTTCCGGGTTTAAGAAACCGCATTTTTAGCGATTCTCCAAGAATACTCTCCAAGCTGGTACTTCCATGCAGGTTGCTGAATTGGTACCCGAGGTAACTCAATTTCTCTCCGAACGCTCCTCCAAACAGGTTCCCCAGGGCAGGGACTACACCCATCAGACTCCCCAACAAATAGGAAACGATCCAAAATCCAAACAAGATAATCGCTGAAACCCCGGCCGCCTTCTTCCAATGGCTTCGGTTCGACGGTTGGAAGAAGAGCCAAAGGAGGAATGCCAGGATGGGTATAAGCAGGGGAGCGAACATCACCCAGAAATGCACCCCCCGCGTGAAATACTCAAGGCTGGGAATGATCCCCCCGGCTTGAGATTTAAACCCAGTGTAGAATGGCAGGAATAGAATAATTCCAGCCAATCCAATTAATAATCCAAAACCTAAGAAATCCAACCAGATTTCTTTTCGCCAGCCGGTTTTCTTAACCTTCATCAGCAGGAAGATACAACTGACAAGGGCAACATAAATGGGAAAATCCCACGTGTTGAAGAATGACAACGAACCTGCAGCGAGGGTAAGCAGCCAGAATTCGGGTTTTTTTAACCATACCCGCCAGGAAAATCCGCGGGGTTCGGCAGCCCATGGGGAAAGGAAAAAATTGAAACCAATTGCCAGAATTAGCAGAACAAAGGGAATTGTGAGGACATGCGGGTGCAGGTCTGCAAGGATAAAGGAGAAAAAAGGAAATTCGTCAATAATCTCCTTCCAGTTCCCTGCCAGATCGTAATCAGATAATACCCGCGAAGCACGCCACCAGAGGATACCCCCCACCCGCTGCGGATTCCAGGATAGAGGAAGTGAAGGTGGATTGGTAAGTTCCTGGATATCCAACCACCGCCAGAAATTGGATTGAAAAGACCCGTCAGCTAACTGGTTCCAAAAGACCCCTCTGGCATGCAGGTATTCAAATACACCTTCAGCATTGCTCACGATTAACAAGTAAAAGGGTCCAAGCAGGGACCAAAAATAATTCGCCACGGTCCTCCCGCTAGCTGTAGGTCGCCAGACGGATAATAAATTGTGGATCAAGCCATAAGCGCCAAGTCCGGCAAGCGCAAACCAACTGGCAGCCGCTAGGTTGAAAGCCACTCCTGTTGCCACACCAGTTATCCTCGCAAGCATCGAGATGATCACATACCCGAAATAATAATAGGAGATCGCGTACCCCGAAAGCCACGGATCGTTGGGGGGAAAGGAGGGAGATCGCAGGATGGCATTTATGAAAGCCAGTTCCATTGGTTTTTCTGTGCCTGCCACAACCGGGTTGGCTGCGCGAACGAGAGCCCAACCTGCGAACAACCCAAGGAAAACACCTTCGACCACGAGGATCGTGGCGATATTCTGCTTTGCCCATGCCTTGATCTCTATCCAATTCCTGATTGCGAAGAACAGGCTTAATCCACAAACAATCATCAACGCAACCGTTTGTCCGGCAAGATCGTTCTGTAGAATTTGAAAAGATCCAAAAAGCCAGAAAGCATACCCCCATAGTAATAACCCGAGAACTCTCGAAAATGCGAAACCACGATCCTTAAGGTTGGGAAAAAACCGGAATGCAATCGGGAATGTCAACCACCCCAATATCGTGATCAGCAGGTACCATTTCAGGAAATCTACCATTTGGTTTCCTTAATTAACTCTCTCTCACCTTGTAAATGACAGTTTCGCCATCCCGGTAAACCTCATCCCATAATAATCCGTTCAAGCTTTCAAATTTTGAAATTCCCTCAGCCGGGTACGCTGCCCGTTCCAGTTGCCCTACGATGATATATCGAATATTGTACCTGCGCAGAAAATCCTTCACTTCTTCCTGGTTCAGCGTGCTGTAGAATTGTCCCACTTGGTCTACGCGTTGCTGAACCCAATCCGAGTTGACCACCGCCCTCTGCTGGCGTTGATGCCAGTTCCAGCCCACCACCCCCGGTAGGCCGGTGTAGATCGTGTAGCGGGAACCCCAGCGGTACTCGGGTATATTCGCCTCAACGATAACCGGCGATCCCTCGATGTAATCCTGCATCCAGCGAATCGCCCTGTAATCCTGACTGAGATCCATATCCTTGTCGAAATCACTATAGCGGGAAGATTTCATAAACATCATCCCATCCAGGGAATGCGGGGCAGTCACGCTCATCCGGTCGGCGATTTTATCCATCCCAGCGGTTAACGGGAATAACAAGGACCCGCCGATCAGCAGGAACAAGATCACCTCCCAGGCTTTCCGCAGCTTTTCCGGCCACACGCCAGGGATTGCATCCCAAAGCCACATCAATGCTGCTGCCGCACTTATACTGAAAAGGGTCCAGCTTTGCAAGTAGAACTTGAAGACCGTGTTCATTCTACCGATATCGCCTTTGATAACGATCAATTCCACAGCAATTGTTAGCGCGAATCCACTCCCTATCATGAAGAGCACGATGCGTTTAAGATCATCCTGCCCTGGTCGAAAAATCAACACAAGCGCTGTGAGCGCAAGAAGTCCAACCAGCCAGGCGATCTGAACCTTGTCAATCATTAGGATGACAACTACAGCAGCGATGAACAACAATCCGATATAGATCAACCAACGCAATGGTTTGATTTTTCCAAGCGCGGATGCCGGGGTTGAAGCCAGCCAATCCAGTGTTTCGTGGATCAACCAGGATGCGATGATAAAGAGAAAAACACCCCAGTGGGTCAAGTATGACCAAAATGGCGAGCGATCCCCATGCCATATTTCAATATTGTTATATGCCTGGCCAAACCATCTCCCGAAAGGCTCATAAAGAAGGAACGCCGCGCCTGCCAGCAAGATGGCGGATCCAATCGCAACCAACCACCGTCTGGAATTATCAGAGATCCCCTGTAAGATACTCGTTGGGACTGGGGCATATTTCACCCCGGAATATAAAACCGCCAGGCACCCTAGCACTAGGTAAGTGGGCAAGTCCCACGTGTTTGTTGGCCTCAACGCACCGATAGCCAATCCTCCAAACCCCAAGACAATGGCGAAATTGAGCCAGGAGAATTTGCCCGCGCGTTCCGCCCAACGCCACCGCCCCAGGATGACTGCCACAGCCCAGGCGATTGCCAGAAGAGTGAGTGGTAGGGCGATCATGTGCGCATGAAGATCTGCGTATAAAAACGTAAACATGGGGAACTCGGTGATCGGTTCTCCCGGGTACACACGGCTGGGTATCCAGTACCAGTCTCCCGGTCCGATCGGCAATTTGATACCTCTGAATAATCCTCCGATTCCTTCAAAGGTCCAGATCCATCTTTGAAGAATATTGCCGCTCTCAATGGAAATACCGTTTGCACCGAGTTTTTGAAATCCCTGCCAGATCATACGCACCGTACCAAGATTTCCAAGGACAAGCATAAACACTGCAGCCGCTGCTCCTCCCAGGAAAGTCTTGCTTCCCAGGAATTTAAACCATCCTTGAAACGGCGTCCCTTGAGGCTCTCGTTTTCGCAAACCAGCAGAAAGGTTCGAGCCGACGCAATATGACCCAAGCGCCACAAGGCTGAACAGCGTGGGGAGCACTAGGTTGTACGCGATTGCCGGGACGATACCCAGAAGTTTCACCAGAACACCCACAAGGACGAATCCGTAATAGTAGTAATTGATATACCCGCCAGCGAACCAGGGATCATATGGCGGGAAGGTTGTGCTCTTTAGGATGGCGTTGAAATAGGAAAAGTCCATTGGTTTCTCGCCACCCTTCGCGGGGTGCCAGAGATCCGGATTCCCAAGGCGCACTAGAATAAATGCAATAAAGAAAATCAATCCGAACGCTTCCACCACCAGGAATTGCCGCCAGGATTCTCTAACCTCCTGAGTAAATTCCTTTTTATCTTTGAAGAAAAGGAATAGGTTCCATCCAAGGATCAGCACCAGAACGCCTAGGATTGTCACCCGGGAAAATGCTGCCCCATAGGAACCGGAGATCCAAACCAGGAATGCCAGCAGGAGCAAACCAGCGAGTTTGGCAATGGGATAACCTTTATCGAGTAATCCCCCAAAGGCGATCCGAACGGTTGGATACATTATCCAACCCAGAACAGTCAGAGCGAGGTACCAGGCTAGGACTCCCAGTAGGGGATACTTGTTTAATGGATTATCAAATGAGAAGTAATCCGACCAGGTTCCACCAGCTTGTTGGGCTGCAAGCCTTTCCGGAGGAAGGGTTAAATTCCCTTTATACTCACTGGCAGATTTTGGGGTCAGGTCGATCACTTTCGAAAGATCCACTTGGTTAAAGATCTCGCGAACCTTGGCAGGATCGTATTCGTTGGTTTTTCGAAATATCAAAACCTTGGGATGATCGTAAACCGTGAAAGCTTCTTCGGCATACTGGGTGTTGAATTCAACTGCACCGAGGCGAGGGTTGGAATCAAAGGTCTGAACCAGTTCGTATCCAAGGTTTCCCTGGTAATCGCCTGGTTCGCCTTCTGCATAACACTTATAGATTGTCTTTTCGACCGGGCATCCAATCAGGCTCCTGTAAAAAGCGCTCACAAGCGGGTAGCGTTCAGGGATGCGCGTCAGGCTTCCCCACTGTCGGTTCGAGCTAATGAAAATATAATCACCCTGATCCAAAGCGCTGGTGATCCTCTGGAGCTTATCGGCATTATCATCCCAGTAAAGTTCCAGATTTAGATCGGTTCTATATAGCCCGTTGTTGTAATCAAATGGAGAGAATCCGTCCATGGGGTAAGGCAGCGGATCATCCCAGGAGGATTCATTGATCTGCCTGCTGCCGGTAATCCCGAGCGCGCCCATACCATCTTCGAATGTTATTGATATGCGGTAAGGTTGGCCTTTTTCCACCAATACTGCCGCATCCAGCGGGATCGTTGCTTCTTCGCCGCGGGGATTATTGGCTGCGAGGAAATCCGATTCAAGCGTACCACCGCCTATTGACTGGAAGCTGCCATCGGGATTGCTTTTTTCGATCAGGAGAGTGAGTTTCTTTAAACCTTCATTGGATTCCCAATCCACGATCCTTCCGAACGATAGCTTGGTCAGATTTCCAGATTCCATTGGATTGAACACTAGGGAATAGGCTTCTCCGGGTTGTAGCAATCTGGCGGGTTCGGGCAGCGCCTGGGTGGAATTACCCTTCTCTCCGGAAAATCGAATGGCAGCAGGGCCTGCCAGGGTAATGGCAGTACCTGGCTCCAGAAGACGGAATTCGATCGAGTAGGTATGACCAGGCGTGAGCTCAATTGGTTGTCCAAAAACGGCCTGGTAACCTCCACCGCGCGGGTCATCATTGCCGCCAAATGAATTCCGGATCGTACCACTCGCCACTTGTGGAGGGTTGGCACTGAGATCTGTAGCGGTGACCAACAGCGTTTTCTCAGCGGGATTGTTCCCCGGATCGACGATATGCGATAGATCAACCCCAAACCACTTGCTGCTCGCGTCGTTTTTGATCACCATCCGGACCGGTTTTTCAAAGGTTACGTCGGTTCCCAACGGATATGATAGTGGTTGTTTGTATGTGCTGCCATTATTTTCAATGTGAATATCAAGTGGTCCGGGGACGTTCTGGTAAATCCACTCGCTGGCAGCCAAACGGGTTATTGGCCGGGTGTAGATGCGCGAAAAGGAATAAGCCCATAGTATTGTTGATGCAAGAACTACCACACCGGTAAAAATCGATAATCCTTTCAGCCACGCGCCTGCGGATTTCTTCTCCTGGGCTTCTTTGTGCTTCCCCGCCTCCCAAATGGAAACAACCGCCCAGGATGCAATGATCGCCAGGGTGGGATAGACAAGCATTTGATAGCGCATGCTGCGTGTAAAGTTGATGGACTGCCAAAGGAAGTATATGAAAGTCCAACCCCATAACAACAGGAAAGGTTTCCATGAACCTTTCAGCATCCTGATCCCCATCCAGATAAACCCGATCCAGGCCAAAATCCCCAGGGGGAAACCAAACCCCCAATTGGTAAGGTTTTGCCAGGCAAAGGTTAACGGCCGGCGCGCCCACTGGATGCCCGGCGGGAAGGTGGAGTCGCCCGCGCTGAGCGCGCTTAACTCCCGCAGGTTTCCGATCCATTTCGGATTCGGTTCCCATCCGATATATCGCAATACCCCGGCCGGACCATTTTGGGAAGCATCCGCCAGGGTTTGCGTGAGGAATCCAGGAGCACTGAAAGCATAGGGTTGTAAAACGCGAAAGACAAATAAACTTATTACCCCGGCAAGAATGACATTTCGCAGGATCAGCCATTTGTATTGATCCTGGTGGATCGAATTCATGTTTCGAAAAAGGATGAATGCAGCCGCTGGAAGAAGAATCGCGAGCAGGCCTGCATTCACCTTGGAAGCTGCTGCCATTCCCAGGGTGATACCAAATAATGCATAAGGAAGGAAGTGCTTCCAACCGGAGCGAACCCAGAACCATTTTCGGGATGCGTCGATTTCTTCCAGCGAATCCTTCGGGGTTGTCTGGATCAACACGGCGATGAAAAAGGTTAGCATTCCAAAGAAATTGGTGGATGTATCCACCGTCCAATAATGGGAAAGCTGAATGGGAAGTACCGCAAAAGCGTAGAAAGCCGCCCCCAATAAAGCCAAAACCTTGTTTCGGAATAACCTGAGACCGATCATGAAACAAAGAAACACGGTCAGCAGGTCAACAGAAGCAGAGAAAGCTCTCCCCAGCACGGTAACCTGGTCGTATCCGGTTTGGCCGGTCCATTCTGCGAGATAGCGGACCATGAAAATTGGGAAGGTGCCGTAAACAAAAAATCCATATCCTCGATTTTGCGGATTAAGGCTGGAACTATCGGTGTTGAAGTATTCTTCCAGGTTCGCAACCGGGGAAATACCGGTTTCCACCATGGTTAGAAAGCGTTCATCAGGATGAAGGTGATAAGTCTCGTCCCAGCGGATTCCTACCACCCGCAGGTAAGCCCCCGCCAAGAGGACAATGATCAGGATAAGATCCACCCACCACGTTTTTAATTTTTTCGATGATTCATTCGATGTTTGCATAATCACTCAGCGGAAGCCTGGGCTGGAACAATGAAGATAAAGAAATCCTTGCCCTCGCGCGGGTTTCTGAAGGTCGTGGTTGTTCCGCTCGGGTACATTGCCTGCAGTTTTGCCAAGTCTTCGGTATCTTCAGCTTTGAGTATAAACATCTTGGTACGTTTCTCGGTGAGAGTATCCTTAATATTTTCCGGCCAGAGGGCATAATCCTTTTGTGGGTAACCTGCATTGATACCCACCAAGCGGGTATCAACCCAATAAGGGAATGGCACAACATAGGCGGTTTCACTCGTCCCAACCGAATCGGCAAAACCGCGGATTACCCTGCCAATTTCCGAGGTATTCCAGGCACCGGCCATAAACTGTTCATCAAAAGTTTTGAAGACCAGCCTGAAATTCAATGCCGCAGTCCAGATGAAAAGAATCACCCCCAGCAGGAGGATCATCGTTCGGCCAAATCGACCATTCATCTTTTTCCACATGCTTTCCAGTGCGCTCATAATCCCCATCGCAGCGATGACAAAAACCGGGATAATGGCTGCACCGGTTCGATTGAGTGAGGGATTCTCTGCTGGGAAGGCCAGTGAAAGGATCGAAGGCATCATAAGCAATGGGATGGATATCAGGAGGAATAGATCAATCCAATCCCTTTTCTTTATGTAACGCATAATGACAATAATTAGCCCGAGGAAGAAGAAGGCTCCGGTAACATAATCCAAGGCAGGGCGGTGCGGAATGGAATGTACCCAGATCTCACCATTATCGTGAAAGAACATCGATAGCGCATTCCAGGTATTCGAAAGGAAAATCTGCCATGCCGGACCAGGCAGGGGAGACTCTGTCCCCGCCAGCCGGCTAAATGCCCGCACGCTGAAACCGCTTGGATCCTCAACCGAATAACGGAAAAGCGGGATGAAGACTGCGAAGGCCATTCCTCCCAGCACCACCAGGGTGATCAAAGCCTGTTTTCGTTTCCCTTTTGAAACCGGGTGGAGCAGATAGATCGCAAAAGCCGCCAGGATCACAAAGGGAATAAATCTCGAAGGGCTGTATCCATGCAACCCAAAACCAACCGCCAGCCCGGAAAGCAGGATCAAGTTGCGGTCTTGTTTGCGAATTCCCCGGATCAGGAAATATAGCGCGGGAGCGGCAAAAAAAGGGTAGAGCGGAAACCGCAGTCCAATTCGCGATATTACGTTTGGCCAATAAGCGATCCCAGCCAGCAGCAAGGCTGCCAGGCCAACATACCTATTGGCGACTTCCTTTCCCAATAGGTAAATAAAAGGCAAGGTGAAAAATCCAAGCAGAGCTGTGCCTAATTTCAGGCTGAGAAAGGTTAAACCAAGGTTAAGCCAGGATGCGATGATCGCAGTCAGATACATCTGAACGAATTCCCGCCCGGTATTTCGCGGGAAAAAGATCGAATACTGGCCATTTAGAATATCACCGACATCCAGGAGCTTCTCTGCCTGGTCGCTGAACATCTCCCCGGGAACCTGATTCAAGCGGTAAAACCGGTAGAAGGTAACTAGAAGAATGGAAAATAACACCAGAACCGTCCAGGCTGTGACCTTGATTGTGAAAAGGGGTTTGCCATTCCGCTGGTTCAGACTTTTCCACCACGGTTCCCCCTCCCCTTTCACCCATAAAGCATAAAAGAGAAAAGCCATCCCCGCTATCCAAAGGGTCAAATTCAGCAGCGTAAATAGATTGCCGCCAAACGCGAAAAAGGAAAGCATCAAAAGAAGAATGCTGATCAGGAAAGGAACTCTGCGAAAGCCCGTGTTGAATGTTTGATCGGTACCGGACGGATTCTGAGGCAGCTCCCATTCTCGCGTCAGGATGGCCGCCACGACGAGAAAACCCGCAAGAACGTATAGCCCGATAGCACCTTTAATGCTGGGGTTCGGTGGCTCCAGGAGCGCCTGGGCGATCAGAGCCAGAATGAGCGCTCCGAATGTCTTCCAGGGACCCATCCTCACAGTTGCTTCTTTTTCCCTTTTCTTATCGGGCTGCCCGGAGGTTGATGCGGGATCGATTTTTTCTCCAACCACTTCGATGCCATCCGAAGCAACAAGCGGTTGCTGGGTTACACTTTTTTTCTTCCAGAATTGGATCTTATCCTTGAGAATATCGAGGACGCTGGGTTCATTCATATCTTATTCGTTATCCGATTAAATAATGACGTTTGATGATACCTTAATAATCCTACAGCATTTTTTCACAATTTTCTCGCCAGGTAAAAAGCATAGGATCCCTTCTGCTGACGGCGCGGTTCGGTATACCATGGTTGAACGATCTTCGATGTGAGCCACAGGTTCCATCGCTTTGGGATGAGTATCCATTTCTTGAAAAGAAAATGGCACACCAGCGAGGGCAAGCCAAGGTAATGCCCCCACTCCAGTACTGCCAGGCTCCTCGGTGAAAAATAATCCCACTGGTCATCGATGGAGAATCCGTGTCTTTCCAATCGTTCTTCCCACACTTTTCGAGAATCGCAATGATGGTGGCGGGAAATGCGGTTGAAAAAGGCACGATACTTATCCGCCAATTTGTGCAAACCCACCTTGTCCAACCAGTTCGAGATGGATAGGTTCAATAGAAAATTCTCGTTTGGTACGCAGAAAATGAATGGCGCTCCTGGTTTGAGAACCCGCGATAATTCCTCCAATACCGGATCGAGATCGGGTATGTGTTCCAGCACGGAATTGCTCACAGCGGAGGAGAAATATTCCTTGGGGAACGGGATTCGATCCCCTGTACCTTGGATGACCTGCTTGTATTTTCCCTCTCTGCCAGCGATGCTTACCGGTCCTGTCCAGGGGTCCAAGCCAACACTTACCTCTTCATTGAACGCGATCCGGGAAAAGTGACCATCGCCACAACCCAGGTCTAGACTCGGCGAAAGCAATTCTAAGTCCTCATATACCCGCGCCTCCACCGCCCTCAGCAGACCGCGAAAGTATGGCAGGCTGCAAATATTCAACCACAGATAATCCTTGCTGCCTGTGCTCATTTCGATCGGATCTCCCTGGCTATTTTGTCGAAGAGCACTTCATATTCCCGGGCAATTGAATCCGGATCGTAAATTTCCTGCAGCTTCTCCCGGGGGACGATTTTCTTTTTCTTCTCAGCGAGGATCTCCAGAACGGCTTCTGCCAATGCCTTCGAATCGCCAATTGGAATGATCCTGCCCATTTCATGGTTTCGGACGGGTTGCCGAACCCCAGGCAGATCCGATGCGACACAGGGCACCCCATTCATCATCGCTTCTATTTGCACCAATCCGAATGCTTCGGTGGAGTTCAGGCTCGGTAGCACCAGAAGGTCAATATTCGGGTAGAACGTTGCCATTTCCAAGGGATTTAATATTCCCAGGAATTGCCAATGACCGTTCTTAATATATTCATCTATCCTGGGTTTCAACCTGGAGAAATAGGATTCCTCACCTATGATGTTTTGGTTTGGTCCGGCAAACTGAAATAATGCCTGTGGGTGTTTTTCAAGAATTGCGGGCATCGCATCCAACAATACCTCCACGCCCTTTTCGGTCGCGAATCTGGCAGCCATACCGATCACAGGTCTATGCCGGTCGGGATTATGCAGGGTGTTGAATGCTTCCACATCCCGCTGCGGAACCTCAGGTAATTCCACTGGCGGCGGAATCACCTGCAATTTTCCCAGGTGGCGTTTAAGGTAACTAGAATTTTCAGCGTAATCCCGGGTATAGGTCACAATGCGGTGAGTCCAGATTGCAGCCAGGTTATTCGCAATTTTGACAGCCAGGTTTGCCAATTGGGAGATCGGACCAGGCGGCATGAGCAGATCGCAATGGTACGTGATCACGGTCGGTTTCCTATAGATCCGACCTCTTAATGCAATACCGGCAGCATCGAATTGTGGTAGGTGGAGCTGGATGGCGTCGTTTTCTCGCACTAGTTGGCTCGCCAGGATCCCAAACCTCGGCATGACCACCCCTTTGCTCAGCCGGAACGCGACCGGTACGCGAACGATGCGCACTCCCTCTTGCACCTCTTCGAGAGGCAGCAAGGGGTCATACTGCGAGGTCAAAATCGTTACCTGGTGGCCACGCGTAACCATCGCACGGGCAAGCCGTTCGGCATAGATGGTTAATCCGCTGGTGTGCGGTCGGTAATAAGTAAGTACGATGAGTATTTTCATTCAGCGCGAACTATTAAAATAGATTTTTATTCGCAACCACCCAATCATAAAGCCTGCGAATGCCTTCTTCGACCCCGACCTTCGGTTCCCAACCAAGCTCCTGTTTCGCCTTCTGGATATCCGAGACATAGACTTTTTGATCCCCTGGGCGCCAATCACCCCACTTTGCCTTGATGGGGTGACCCAGTAACTTTTCCAGGATCGGGGCGAATTCATTCCACACAGAGATAACATTTTTTGAACCACCCCCGATATTGAATGCATTTCCAGAAGCCTTATCTTTCCTGGCAATTGCGGCGTCGTATGCATCTAGGAGATCATCCACAAAAAGCAGGTCGCGAATCTGTTTTCCATCTCCATAAATGGAAATCGGTCTTCCCAGCACCGACGCGATAACAAACCACGCCACCCATCCCTGGTCTTCGATACCAAACTGGCGGGTGCCAAAAATGCAGCTCTGGCGGAAAACCATCGTCGGCAGGTTATAGATCCGTGCGTAGTCTCGTACGTATTGATCCCCGCAACCCTTTGAGCAGCCATAAGGGGAGTGAAAATCCAGTGGCTGTTTTTCGTCCATCCCTTCCGGAAAATCACGATATCGGTAACGGGTGGTATCTTCCACAACTGCCACGTCCAACATTTCACCATAGACCTTGTTGGTTGATGCGTAAAGGAACATCGGTTTTTTTCTGGATGCCCTTGCGGCTTCCAATGTATTGAAGGTCCCAAGCGCGTTGATTTCGAAATCCTCGCGGGGTTTCATCACCGAAGTTGTAACCGCCACCTGGGCTGCCAGGTGCAGGATAATATCCGCTTCACGGGCGGCTTCTTCGATAGAATCCGCGTTACGCACATCACCCTGGATGAGCTTGAAGGCATTATCGCCGAATGTTTGCCGCAGCCATTCCAGGTTCAACCGGGAACCCGAACGGGAGAGATTATCAAAGATGGTGACCTTCTCATTTCGTTTCAACAACCGTGCGGCATAATTGCAGCCGATAAACCCGGCTCCCCCGGTGATCAGGTAATTATTAGACATTGTTTTGCTCCATGGTCGCACTATCCGCGGTAGGCCGAAGTCCGAGGTCATGCATCAGGCTCGAAATGGATTTTCCTGAATTCGCCAGCCCGTACAGGCCAAATACGGTATTAATGGTGATATTCAACAGGTGCGTGGTAATACCGTATGCAAGCGCACTGGAAGCATCCACATTAAATAGTGAGAAAGCTGCGATTGATGAAGCCTCCCATATGCCGATCGAGGCCGGCGCGGAAGGAATGGCAATCCCAAGTGCGATAATACCCAGGCCTAATGCGCACCACCAGAGCTGAACCCCCGGAACGAATTGACTGAGTATGACGTACGTTTCGACGATGGCGATTGCCCACGAAAGCAGCATCAATCCCAGGCTGGAGATGAATTGGATAGGGTTCTGCAGTGCCATCAAACCAAGGAAAAAAGCATCCACCTGAGGCAGAACATGCTTGCGAATCTTCTCGTTTCCCGAAGCTTTTTTCTCGATCCAGGTTTCCACAGGTGTTCGGTTCCTGGCCAGCAGGAAAAGCACCACGAATCCAAGCAACACAACCGAAAGGGTGGCGATTGCCACTGGTTTTGCCCAGCTCAAACCCAGCGCGAAGGGTAACAAGGAAATGATCAAACCAGCCGCTATGGCAAGATCAAATGAACGTTCAATGATGATGGTGGAAAGCACCCGCACCGCACCAAGCCCGGTTTCGCCTCCCAATAGAAGCGCCCTGCCCAATTCACCTAGACGGAAGGGCAGAAAATTATTGATTAAATAACCCTCGTTCATCGCAATGAAAGCCTGCCAGGTGGTAGCCTTCCGGTCCAGCAGGATGCTCCAGGCAGCCGCCCTCGCAACAAGGGAGATCAGGTAAAGAACAACCCCTGCAGCCAGGATTATGGGCTGGGTCTGCTGCAATGCCAACTGCAACCCCTGCATATTGATGAGGGTGGATATGAAATAAATGGCTCCAGCGCTCAGGATTACCCCTGGCAGCCAGCGCTGAATTTTCAGCGATGCCATCCTTGATCTAAAACTCACTCATCCTCCAGGCGCAACACAGCCATGAAGGCTTCCTGGGGAATCTCCACATTCCCGACCATTTTCATTCGTTTCTTGCCCTTTTTCTGCTTTTCCAGCAATTTCTTCTTGCGGGTGATATCTCCCCCGTAGCATTTCGAGAGAACATCCTTCCGTAGTGCTTTCACATTGGCACGGGAAATGATCCGCCCGTCCGCAGAAGCCTGGATAGCCACATCATACAATTGCCGCGGGATTAGCTCCTTGAGTTTCGTCACCAGCCGCTGCCCTTTATGATAAGCCTGGTCGCGGTGAACGATGGCTGCCAGCGCATCTACCGGTTCGCCTCCCACCAGAACTTCCAGCTTGGTCAGGTTCCCCGGGCGGTATCCGATGAACTGGTAATCCATCGAAGCGTACCCGCGCGTGCGTGATTTCAACTCGTCAAAATAATCCACGATGATCTCGGAGAGCGGGATCTCAAAATTGAGCTGCACCCGGTTAGGCGCGGGATAGTCCTGGCTGGAAAATATGCCGTGTTTCTTGGTGGTCAGCTCCATGATCGGACCGTAGAACTCGGTTGGCGTAATGATCTGAAGTTTCATCCATGGTTCGCCGACCTCCGAGAGTTGGGCCTGGTCCGGCAGCTTGGCTGGCGAATCGATGGTGACGACTTCACCGCCAAGCAAGGTCACCTGGTATTCCACGGAGGGTGCGGTGACGACGATATCCATGTCATATTCTCGCTCCAACCGCTCCTGGATGATTTCCATATGAAACAAGCCTAGAAACCCGCAGCGAAAGCCAAAATTCAGCGCCTGTGATGTTTCGGGCTGGTAATCCAGCGAGGCATCATTCAATTGAAGCTTTTCCAGTGCTTCCTTTAAATTCTCATAATCCTCGCCTTCCACCGGGTAAATACCGGCAAAGACCATCGCCTTGGGGTGGTGGTACCCTGGCAGGGGTGCATCCGCTGGGGTATTTGCCTGGGTGATGGTATCCCCAACCCGGCACTCGCGTACGGTTTTCAAACCGGTGGCGATATACCCCACATCACCGGCCTCAAGGATGTTTATCGGGCGCATGTCGGGACCAAATATCCCAATCTCGACCGGTTTGAGTTCAGTGGCGGTGATCATCAGGCGCAGGATGTCCGTCGAATGAACGACTCCCTGTACCAGTCGGACGTAGGCGATAACGCCTTTGTAGGAATCGTAGTGGGAATCAAAGATCAGCGCCTGCAACGGGTTTTCGTTGTGTCCGACGGGATAGGGCACTTTTTCCACGATCTCTTCCAACACCTGCGCTACATTGGTGCCCTCTTTCGCAGAGATGCGAAGAATCGAATCTGCAGGCACGCCAAGCAGCGCGGATAGATCTTCGGCGATGACATCCGGCTGGGCTGAGATCAGGTCAATTTTATTGATCACGGGGAGTATGGTCAGGTCGGCATCGAGCGCTAAGTATAGATTCGCCAGGGTCTGGGCTTCGATGCCCTGGGTGGCATCCACTACCAGCAGTGCGCCTTCGCAGGCAGCCAGCGCGCGGTTCACTTCATAGTTGAAATCCACGTGCCCGGGGGTATCGATCAGGTTCAGTTCATACGACTGTCCGTTCCTGGCATTGTAGTTCATTCGCACCGCGGATGCCTTGATCGTCACCCCCTTTTCGCGCTCCAAGTCCATAGAATCCAGCACCTGTTCGACCATTTGCCGATCCGAAACCGTGCCGGTAATTTGAAGAAGGCGGTCAGCCAGGGTCGATTTTCCATGGTCGACATGGGCGATGATGGAAAAATTTCGGATATGGTCGGTCGTCATGACGCTGGCTAGTATACCTTATTTTGTTTCGGGAGCTTTTTCGAGCGCTTTGGCGATCAAATCCGCATCTACAGCCTGGTCAGAGCCATAATTCGAGATATAAAGGAGGAATTCCCGGTTCCCTTTGGGTCCCAACAAGGGGGAGGCGATCAGTCCCTGGACGAAGAAACCCATCCCGCGGGCACTTTCTAAAACACTCTCGAGCACCTGGCGGTGGATCTCCCCATCGCGGATCACCCCCTTCCCTTTCGCAGCCGCCTCCCTGCCCGCCTCGAACTGCGGTTTGACCAGGACAATCGCCCTTCCTGAACCTTCTTTAAGAAGGGTGGTCATCACCGGCAGAATAGTCTTGATGGAGATAAATGAAACATCCGCCGAAAGAAGATCCATTTTTTCTGCAAATCCAATCAGGTTTCTGGCGTTGGTTTTTTCCATCACCACCACCCTGGGGTCGTTCCGGAGCTTCCAGTGCAGGATACCTTGCCCCACGTCCACGGCGTACACCCTGGCAGCGCCGTGCTGCAGAAGGCAATCTGTAAAACCACCTGTGGAAGCACCCAGATCGGCACACACGAAACCCGAAAGATCGATGAGGTTAAAAACCTCCAGGGCAGCTTCCAGTTTTTCCCCGCCCCGGGAAACATATTTCGGGCCGAGGTCGATCACGATCTCATCCCCGCTGGAAATCGGGTCGGAAGCCTTCATTGCTGGTTGCCCATTAACCGAGACCTGCCCGGCCATTACCAGTTTTTGAGCCAGGCTACGGCTCCCCACCAGCCCCCGCTCCACCATTTCGAGATCAAGCCTGGATTTCGGCATGCTTGAATTTTACTTGCGAAAGTGGCTGGAGCACCCGGGAATTCTGCCACTGGGAGTTATGATATTATTTAATCCATGATCAAAGCCATTATTAAAACCATGCGTCCCCGTCAGTGGACCAAGAACGTCTTTGTCCTGGCTCCTCTAGTCTTCGACCGGCAGCTCACCAACCCCACGGCGCTTGCCCGCTCCTTGGCCGGGATGCTGCTTTTCTGCCTGATCTCAAGTTGCGTTTATGTCCTCAATGACATTATGGACGTGAACTCAGACCGGGTGCACCCGGTCAAGAAAAACCGCCCCATCGCCTCCGGCGCGCTGCCCATCAAAGGCGCCTATCTCCTGGTCGCGGTTTTGCTCCTCATCACCGTCCCGCTATCCTTCTGGCTCTCCCCGGCTTACGGGATCATTGCTCTTATCTATTTCGGAATAAATTTGGCGTATTCGATCTGGCTCAAGCATATCCCCCTGATCGATGTTTTGATCATAGCCGCCTGCTACGTCCTGCGGGTTGCCGCCGGTGTCGTCCTCATCACCGTCGAGCGATTCTCCCCCTGGCTTTATATTGTCACCACGCTCTTCGCGCTCTTCATCGGGTTTGGAAAACGCCGCGCTGAGCTTTCGCTTTTGGAAGGAGAAGCGAAATCGCACCGCCGGGTGCTGGATGGTTATAATATCCCGCTTCTCGATCAATTGATCACCATCGTATCCGGCACCACTGTGGTGGCCTATAGCCTCTACACCTTCACCGCCCCCAATATCCCGCCCAACCACGCCATGATGCTGACCATCCCCTTTATTCTTTATGGGATCTTTCGCTACCTGTGGTTGATCAACGTCAAGCATGCTGGTGGGGCACCCGAGGAGCTGGTTTTCACCGACCACCCGCTGCAGGTCACGATCCTTCTTTGGGGGCTCTCGGTGCTCCTGATCTTTTACACGTCCTGATCCAATGCCCGCGGTTACCGCCCACGCACCTGCCAAATCCATCCTTTTCGGAGAACACGCCGTCGTGTATGGCCGCCCGGCGATCGCGATCCCGGTGTTCGAAAGACGGTCTACCACCTATATCCTTGCCAATCCCAGGGGCCAAACCGGTGAAGTCACCATCGAAGCACCGGATATCGATCTGAACACCCGCCTGACCGCGCTTGATCCCTCCCACCCTTTCCGCATCGCCATCTCCCGCACCCAGCAGGCGGTCGGAGCTGCTTCGATCCCGGCTTGCCAGATCCGCGTCGTTTCCACCATTCCCATCGCCAGCGGCTTGGGATCCGGCGCTTCCATCGCGGTCTCGCTTGCCCGGGCGTTTTCCCTGTTCCTGGGTCACCCCCTTCCGGATGAGCAAGTGAGCGCGATCGCCTTTGAAGTCGATAAGGTCTATCACGGCACCCCCTCCGGGATCGACAATACCGTCATTACCTTCGGAGAACCGGTTTACTTCATCAAGGATCAGCCGTTCACAATTCTAGGATCGGCCTTCCCCATGGATTTCCTGATCGCCGATACGGGTGTCCGCAGCTCCACCCGCGAGATGGTGCTCGGGTTAAGGGAGAGGTGGTTACAGGATCGGCCTAAATATGAAGGGTATTTTGCAGAGATCGAAAAAGTTGTGGTTCAGGCTCGGTCTTCTATCGAGGCAGGAAGTTTCGAAGTACTGGGCGAATTAATGAGTCATAACCACAGGCTGCTGCAGGGTCTTGAGGTCTCCCACCCGATGCTAGATCAGCTTGCGGAGACGGCTATGTCATCTGGTGCTCTGGGCGCAAAGCTCTCGGGGGCTGGCGGCGGCGGAAACATGATTGCGCTGGTCAACCCGGAGCGAAGCGACGCGGTGGATGCAGCCCTGCGGAAAGCCGGGGCGGTGGAGGTCATTCAAACCCGCGTGAAAGCGGGAAAAGGATAAGTCGCATGCTCGTTTTCCTGAAACTGGGTGGTTCGCTCATCACCAACAAAGCCGGGATCCAGCAGCCCAGGCTGCGGCTGATGCGGCGTTTGTTCTGCGAGATCCGCGCGAGTATGGATTCAAACCCTGATCTGCACATCCTGCTTGGACACGGCTCGGGCTCCTTTGGGCACGTCCCCGCCAGCAAATTCGGTACGTTGAAAGGTGTGCATACCCCTGCGGAGTGGCAGGGATTCAGCGAGGTTTGGCAGGCGGCGCATGCGTTGAATCATATTGTGATGAAAGAACTTGCCAATGCCGGGCTGTTTGCAATCACGGTATCCCCATCCTCTGCGATCGTTTCCCGCAACCGCGAGATCCTCGATTGGGTTATCACCCCCATCCAGGCTGCCCAGTCCGCGGGGATCCTGCCGGTCGTCTTCGGCGATGCGGTTTTCGATCAAACCCTGGGCGGGACGATCCTTTCCACCGAGGACCTCTTTGTTCACCTTGTCCCCCGCCTGCGCCCGGCGCATATCCTTCTCGCCGGGGAGGAAAAAGGGGTCTGGGCAGATTTTCCGCGCAAGAAACACCTGGTTCCAGTAATCACTCCGGATTCTTTTAAAATAATGAATCAACAACCGGAAGCATCGGTATATGTGGATGTGACCGGAGGTATGAAACAAAAGGTGGAGAGAATGGTCGCCCTGGTCGAAGCCAACCCCGAGGTTACCGTTTCCATTTTTTCCGGGTCGCAGCCTGGGACCCTCGGAAAAGCACTCGCAGGATTTGAACCGGGAACAACCATTCGCGCCCGGGAAGAATAGGGAAATTATGAAGATCAACAGGATCTCTCTCGAGACTATGGAAGAAAGGGAACTCGCTCCCTACGGGATGCGTAGCAGCCGATCAAAAGGACGCGCCCACATTGAGAGTGAGCCCGCCTACCGCACCTGCTTTCAGCGCGACCGCGACCGGATATTGCACACCACCGCCTTCCGCCGCCTGGAGCACAAGACCCAGGTATTCATCACCACCGAACGGGATTACTACCGCACCCGCCTGACCCACACCCTGGAGGTGGCGCAGATCGGCCGCACCATCGCCCGCGCCCTGGGAGCCAACGAGGACCTGGTGGAAGCCATCTGCCTTGCGCACGACCTGGGTCATTCGCCCTTCGGTCATTCCGGCGAGGTGACCCTCGCCCGCCTGATGAAGGCTGATGGAGGTTTCGACCACAACAAGCAATCCCTGCGCATCGTCGATGAGCTGGAGGATCGTTTTCCAAATTTCCATGGGCTCAACCTCACCTGGGAAGTGCGCGAAGGGATCGTCAAACATGAATCCGAGTATGATCAATCCGATGCGGATAGATTCAATCCGCAGTTGAGAGGCCACATCGAAGCGCAGATCACCAACGTCGCCGACGAGCTGGCTTACACCGCCCACGACCTGGATGACGGGCTGCACTCCGGTATCATTACCCTCGAGAACCTGGCGGAGATCGAGATCTGGAAACACCTAACCACGGACCTGGAGATCCCCTGCCACGACCTTGAGGAAAAAACCCGCCACCGGATCATCCGCAGGTTGATCGGGCTGGAGGTGACCGATATCATCGACACCTCCGATCAAAACATCCAAAAAGAGGGGATCACTTCGGTTGAAGAGTTGCAGCGCCTGCCGTATAATGTTGTTTCATTCTCGAAGAGCCTTACTGTGCAGAACCGGCAGTTGAAGGACTTTCTCTTCGCGAAGATGTACCGGCATTACCGCGTTGTGCGCATGGCAGCCAAGGCGGAAAAGATCCTCATCGATCTGTTCACTGCTTACCTGGGTGAGCCGGCAATTTTACCGGATCATATCCGTGAAAATTTCTCCCGTTTTGGCGCTACCCGCACAATTTGTGACTATATCGCAGGAATGACAGACAGATTTGCGGTGGAAGAACATAAACACCTGTTTGAACCTGGCGTACTCCCTTGATCGAGGTTGCTGATGACTGAGATTTCGTACCTGACAAAAGATGGAGAGACCCGCCTGCGCGCGGAGCTGGCCGAGCTGAAGGGACCCCGGCGCGAGGCGCTCGCCAAACGCCTGCGCACCGCCATCCAGCAGGGGGATCTATCCGAGAATGCGGATTACATCCAGGCCAAGGAGGAGCAGGCCTTCCTGGAAGGTCGGATAATGGAGCTGGAGCAGGTGCTGCGGGATGTGGTCATCATCGACGAGACAGCCAGTGTGAAGGATGTGGTTGCGGTGGGGGCGCGGGTCACAGTCCAGGAGGAGGGCTTCCCGCCCGATACCTATTTCCTGGTAGGCGCCAAGGAAGCTCAGCCTTCGAAGGGGATGATCTCGAATGAATCACCCATTGGCCGGGCATTATTGGACCACCGGGTGGGAGATACGGTGGAAGTGATTACTCCGGCGGGGAAGCTCCTCTTGAAGATCCTAAAGATCGAATAACTTCCGAAAAATAATGAAAAAATCTTTCATAGGTTAGCACCGGTTTTGTTCCCGATATCAACCTCTCCCAAATTGTTCTTCTCATTCTAAACCGCAAATAATTTTGGGGACACAACCAGCCGCTGACCGATGTTTGACCAAAGAATATTATATGGATAACTTATATGGTCGACTTCTTCCTTTTTTTGTTCTTTTATTATTCATAATGGCCTATACCCCTCGTCTGAGAAATGCTTTTAGAGAAATGCGCGCTTCCGGTAACAATCGTCAGAAAAAAATGTACTTTAGTTTTGGAGTTATTACGAGTTTAATAATAATTCTTACCGCCATTATCGCAATAATGGTGTGGATATGGGTGTTGATATCTTCAGGGTAGAATTGGTATTTATTTCGTCCCCGACATACAATTCCTAATCTAGCATTTAATCATTGAACCCGGTTACCCGGGTTCAATTTTTGGATTTTTTTATTTCTTCTGCCAGACGCTCAATTCCAGCGTCAGCCGGTCGAAGGCCGCTTCGGAGGGGCTTGTCCCTTGCGTGTAGTTCGTATCCACCACGTGGGCTTCCAGCCGCAGCGAGGCCGTCTCCAGCACCACGCGCTGCCCGGCAACCACCGAGAGCAATTCTCCCTTGGGGAGCAGCCTCTGGCGGATGGCCGGATCGTTGAAAGCGTACTTGCTCATCAGCATCTTCGTCACCGTCTGGATATCGTTCTTGTCGAATAACCAGACCTCGAAGGCGGTCACCCGTTTGGGCTCGCCCGGAGCCAGCGCTTCGGAGATGCCCACCCCGCATTCACCGAGGAATTCTCCGGAGGGCGCGTCTATGCTGAAGGAATCATCGTAAAGATCATCCCCGATCATATAAGTTGTGATGAACTGGGCGGTTGGTTCCTCGCTGGGGGATACTCCCGCAACCGGAACAGCGCCGCCTCCGCCCGATGGGTAGGATTTTCCGTTGTAGGAACTGCCTGAATCCTTGCGTGGTTTGAGCACGAACAGGTAAAACGCCGCTCCTCCCACCCCGAGTGTGACCAGGCAGAGCAATCCGAGCAGCAGGAATGACGAGGTAGTCTTGGATCCGCTGGAGGTTGGTGCCTGTGTGGGTGCCGGGGTCTGGCCGGTTGCCGGCGCGGCTGTTTGGCCTGGTCCGACTGTGGGAACCGCCGCAGGAGCGGTGGAACCGCTTGAATCCGGTGGGACTTTCAGCATGGCCTGGAAGCTGCTGATCGCCTCCTGGGAAACCCCGGGGCAGTTCTGAGGGGTGGTCCCTGCAACCAGCGCAGGTCCATCATCTCCCAGTTCGGCGTAACGCCGGACGGCCAGGCTGCCGTTCTGGTTCACACTGAAGGAATCGATCATCATGCAGACGTAATCCTGCTGGGCATCCGGGCGCAGGTCGGAGGGCGAAGCATCGTACCATTGAACCGGCCACAGCCACCAGCCCAGGATCACCAATCCGATAAAAAGCCCCACGATAAATGCGGCAATCGCAGCATGGAGGGGTTTTGTCAGCCAGAGTTTCATTTTTTCAAGCATAGCAGATCCTTGTCAGCCCGCTGCCGGGATGCATGATTTTGTCACCCCTGCACGTTGCAAGGATTATGCCGTCTCGGGTTCGATTTCCGGGAGCTGATCCGCCAGGAAGGTCTCTTCACAGCTTGTGCACTGCACCTCGCGCTTATTGGCGATCACCAGCAAGCCGCCGCACTTGGGGCAGGGATTGGCAATGGGTTTCTTCCAGGAGGTGAAATCGCAGTTCGGGTAGTTGGAACAGGCATAAAAGATGCGGTTCTTGCGGGTTTTTCGTTCCACCACATCACCACCATCCTTCGGGCAGGCTACCCCGATCTTTTCCAACCACGCTTCTGTATGGCGGCATTCCGGGAAGCCGCTGCAGGAAATGAATTTTCCGTAACGCCCCCAGCGGATCATCAGCTCCTTGCCGCAATCCGGGCAATCGCGCCCAACTTTTTCCAGCTCCATCTTGGTTTCGGGCATCTCTCTGCGGGCATGTTCCAGCTCTGGCTCGAATTTATCGTAGAATTCGCGCATCACCTTCACCCAGTCGATCTTCCCCTCGGCGATCTGGTCCAGGTCCTGCTCCATGTGGGCGGTGAACCCTGTGTTGATCACATCGCTGAAGTAATCGACGATCAGGTCGTTCACCAGGATGCCCGTCTCGGTGGGGGATAGCCGTTTGGCCTCCCGCAACACATATCCGCGCGCCTGGATGGTGGAAAGGATGGGTGCGTAGGTGGAAGGCCGGCCGATGCCGTATTCCTCCAGCACCTGGACGAGGGAAGCTTCAGTGTAGCGTGGGGGTGGTTGGGTGAAATGCTGCTCCGGGATCAGGCGGATGAGCTCCTGCATCTGCCCTTCGGTGATCCCCGCAGGGATGCGCACATCCTCATCCTCAGTCTTTTGATCCTCGTCCTTGGCCTCTTCGTAAATGACCAGGTAACCGGGAAACTTGATGGAGGAACCGCTTGCGCGGAAGAGGTATTTGCGAATAGTGTTCAGCGCCGAAATTTCAATGGAGAGCGTATCGAAGACTGCCGCCTCCATCTGGGATGCCATGAAGCGCTGCCAGATCAGGTTATAGACCTTGTACTGGTCGGGAGCTAAAAAGGGCTTCATGGCTTCCGGTGTGCGCATCACCGAGGTGGGTCGGATGGCTTCATGCGCTTCCTGGGCGGATGCCGCGCGGGTGGCGTATTTCGGTGGTTCTGCAGGCAGGTAATCCTTGCCTAGTCGATCCTCGATATATTTTCGGGCTTCCGCCTGGGCAACCTCAGCGACGTTCGTCGAATCGGTGCGCATGTAGGTGATCAAACCGGTCGTGCCCCCCTCACCCACATCCAGCCCTTCGTATAGCTGTTGGGCAAGGATCATCGTCCGCCGGGCGGTGTAGCCAAGCTTGCGCGAAGCTTCCTGCTGTAATGTGCTGGTAATAAACGGAGCGGAAGGTCTCCGCCGGCGCTCTCCTCTTTTCAACTTGCTGACGATATAACCGGCTTTTTCAAGCTCATCCAGCATCGGGTCAACATCTTCTTTTTTTCCAAGGACCGGGTCCTTATCGTCCACCTTGGCCAATTTCGCTTGGAAGGTTTGTTTGATCCCCTGGGGTTTGAACTCCGCGCCGATGCTCCAGTATTCCATCGGGTTGAAGGCTTCGATCTCCCGCTCGCGTTCCACGATCAAACGCAGAGCCACCGATTGCACTCTTCCAGCCGAGAGCCGGCTGCGCACTTTTTCCCAAAGGAGCGGGCTGAGGTTATAGCCCACCAGACGGTCCAAGATGCGGCGCGCTTGTTGCGCATCCACCAGGTCCATGTCGATCTTGCGTGGATTGGAAAAGGCTTCATTGATCGCCGTGTCGGTGATCTCGTGAAAAACCACCCGTTTGGTAAGTTTTTGTTCGATCCCTGCGGCTTCCATTAAATGCCAGGCAATAGCCTCACCCTCGCGGTCAGGGTCTGTCGCCAGGTAGATCTCTTCGGCTTTTTTTGCCAGCGATTTCAATTCCTTCACTACCGCCCGTTTTTCATTCGGGACCCGGTATTTGGGGGTAAAGTTGTTTTCCACATCCACGGAGAGGTCGGAGCGCAGCAGGTCGCGCACGTGCCCAACAGAAGCCCGGACGGTATAACCTTTACCGAGGAATCTGCCCACCGTCTTGGCTTTGGCCGGGGATTCCACGATAACCAGCTTGCCTTCCCTCCCCCGCATCGGGTCACGCACCGGCGGGGTGAGCGAGGCATGCGCCTCGGTTTTACCGATCCGGAATATGGAGGTCCCACAGACCGGGCATTTTCCTTTAGTTACCGGAGCGCCGGCAGCGTTGAATTCTGCACTGGCTTCCTGGATCTCACGCTTCGCTCTGCATTTGACGCAATATCCTTCTACCATGTTCCTCTCCTACAAATAGCGTTGGTCGCCTGTTTCTTTCAATTTAAGGACAAGTTCGCGGATTTGTTCTGAATCTCCCCTGGGGCAGATCAATAGGGCATCCTTCGTATCGATAATAATCATGTTTTTTATCCCAATGGAAGCGATGATCTTTCCGGATTCGGATTCATAAATTAGCGAACCCCCGGGTTTCCCCACGATCCTGGATTGATTGAGAATAATATTACCATTGGCATCCGGTTGGATCACCCCAAAAAGTGAATCCCAACTTCCCACATCGCTCCAGCCAAGCCCGGGGGCGGGGAGAACGATCACGCCTTTTGCGTTCTCCATGATACCAAAATCGATCGTCTGTGGTTTGATCCCATTCCATTCGCTGATAAGCGTGCCGGAACGGTTTTTCGTATTCCAGTCCGTTTTAATTTTTTTCAACGATTGGTATAACGCCGGCATCTGACGCTCAAATTCAACCAGAATGGTGACCGCTTTCCAGAAGAACATGCCTGAGTTCCAATAATGATCGCCCGCTGCTAAAAACCTTTCGGCGGTAGCAGAATCCGGCTTTTCCTTGAATTTCAGGACTTCATAAGAAGGGAAACCCTGATACACGCCGGTCTCTTTCCCCCGTTGAAGGTACCCATAGCCGCTGCTGGGATAATCCGGGAATATTCCCAGTGTTACAAGCTGATCGCAATTTGCAACTTCGTAACATGCGGAAAGTAATTTTCGAAATAGGTCGCTGTTTCCAATGCTATGGTCTGCGGTAAGCACCGCCATGACGGCTTCTTCATCTCGCAGGGAAAGCAGGCTGGCCGCCAACCCCACAACTGAGGCTGTTCCACGCGGAGAAGGCTCGAGCAGAAAATTCTCCACCGGGATATCCGGCGATTCTGCCATCAGCGCTTCGGCCTGAGATTGAACCGTCACTACCAGAATTCGTTCTGGGGGAAAAATCCCATGGAGTCGATCCACTGCCTGCTGGAAAAGAGTGCGCTCACTTCCGATTCGCAGCATTTGTTTTGGATGATTCAAGCGGGAAAGCGGCCAAAGGCGGGTGCCCCCACCGCCGGCCATGATCACCGCGTAAAAATGCTCAAGTGCCATTCTTTACCCTGTAAGGAGCTATCCGTTCCCGCACGAGTGAATATTTCATCCCACCCGCCTGGCGAACCATTCCCTTTAACTCCATCATCACCAGGGTGGATGAAACTGTGTCGATGCTCATTCCTGATTTTACTTGGATTTCATCCAGGTGCAGGGTTTCATCCCCCAACACATCCACAACTTTATTCTCGGTGCCATCGAGCGGAAACTGCAATCTGGTTTGCCGGTATTCCTGAACCTGTTCCAAGTTCAACGATTGCAGAACATCTTCCACCTGGAGCAATGGACGCGCCCCATCACGGATCAACCGGTTGGTCCCCTTGCTCTGCGCTGCGTGTATATACCCGGGTACCGCAAAGACCTCTCTCCCCTGGTCTGCTGCGAACGCAGCAGTAATGAGAGCGCCACTGGTTTCCCCCGCTTCCACCACCACCACTGCCTGGGAGAGCCCGGAAATGATGCGATTACGCGGCGGGAAATTGCTGCTATCCGGGGGTGTTCCCACCGGGTATTCGCTGATCAAGGCACCATGCTGGATGATCTCCTCTGCCAGCTTGCGGTGCTCGGGCGGATAAACCACATCCACCCCGCAACCAAGCACAGCGTAAGTTCTTCCCGCGGCGCGGATCGCCGATTGGTGGGCAATGGCATCCACCCCGCGCGCCAGTCCGCTCACAACAGCGATTCCATGCCGGCCAAGGTGCTCCGCAAGCTCTTCGGTCACCTGTCGGCCATAGGCTGTCATCCGCCTTGTGCCCACGATCGCGACCGGCCAGTCTTCGTCAGCCTGCAGCTCCCCGCGGATGAAAAGTACCGGTGGTGGAAGATCCACTTCTTTTAATCTTCTTGGATATTCTTCCTCTTGGAAGGTGACCGCGCGGATCCCTTTTTGAAGGATGCCATCCCAGATGCGGTCCAGGTCCACCTGGCGCCTCACCTGGATCAGGTTATCCGCAGTTTTTTCTCCCAAACCGGCTTCAAGAAGCTGATCCCGGTCAGCGTTCCAGGCTTGTTCCAGCGAATCAAAATGATCCAGTAGGGCTCTCGTCCTGGCAGAGCCAATCCCTTTTACCAGGTTGAATCCCACCCAGTATTTTTTCAGATCGAACATTTTTCAAATCCACACCTGGGGTTCCACCAGGATCACTCCTTTTTCAAGATCCACATTTATTACCACCGACTCGATAACTGGGAATAACCATTCCCTCCCATCGTCCGATTTGACCACGAAAACATCATTCGCGCCGGTCACCAGAACCTCATCCAGCTTACCCAGAATGTTTCCGGAAAGATCCACGACCTGCAACCCGAGCAATTGGCGGTGATAATATTTTCCCTTTTCTGGGGCAGGCAACTGATCTTCCAGTATATAGGCAAGCTGGTTCGTTAGCCAGGCTGCGTCCATTTGGGACTGGCAATTCTCAATATGAACAATCAATCCTTTTCCATGCGGTTTGCATGAAACGACCTTTTTCACTAATTTTTCCGCACCCAGGTAGATCGTTATTCCATCCTTAAGGATGGTGCCATAATCTTCATCTGGAAAGAAGATCACCGCGCCTTTATAACTGAAAGGTCGTCCGAATCGGCCAAAGGGGATGTACAAAGGCTCGCCCGGCATGGGCGAGCCTTTTATGGATTCATTCGAGGGGTCGGATATATTTTTGCTCGGGCTCATCTGGGCTCGATAACATCCAGAGTGATCTGTTTGCCTTCCCTGGAAGCTGCAACCTTGAGCAAAGTCCGCATGGAATTGGCCACCTTGCCGCTTTTGCCGATCACTCGTCCCATGTCCTCCCTGGCGACGCGTAATTCAAGGTGCACATGGTTGCCGGATTTATCCTGGCGAACTTCCACCTGAGTGGGATCATCCACCAGAGAGCGCGCGATAAATTCAATCAATTCTTTCATTATGTTACCTGATCCTCAGGAATGGTTGAGAAGTTAACCTGTTGGACGAAAAATACAAATTATTCAGGGGATGTTTCAGCAACTTCGCTCGCTACCTGTTTAGGAGCAGTTTCAGCAGTCTCATTGGATTCCTGCTCAGGAGCAGATTCTGAGACTTTGCTAACTTCCTCCTTTGGGGCAGGTTCAACAACATTGCTGACTTCCTGCTCAGGAGCAGATTCTACGACTTCGCTAACTTCCTCCTTTGGGGCAGGTTCAACAACATTGCTGACTTCCTGCTCAGGAGCAGATTCTACGACTTCGCTGACTTCCTGCTTTGGGGCAGGTTCAACAACATCGCTGGCTTCCTGTTCTAAAACTGGCTCAGCGACAGGTTTGCTTTCCTGCTTGGGAGCTTTATCAACAGCTTTCTTGCTTTCTTTTTTCGGAGCAGCTTTCTCCACCTCAGCAACCGGTTTTTCCGTCTTTCCGCCAGCGGCATGTTTTACGTAGGCGAGCTTTGCCTCTGCCAGGAGAGCTTCCGGGGATTCTCCGGCTTTGAGACGGGTATAGCGGTCCAAAAGTCCCACGCTATTGAAGATCTGAATGACAGATGCCGAAGGTTGGGCACCTTTATTCATCCAATCGTAAACACGCTCCTCTTTGATCTCCACTGTAGAGGGATTGGTACGCGGGTTATAGGACCCAAGGATCTCCAGAAAACGGCCATCTCGAGGACTTTCCTTGTCGGCAGCCATAATCCGGTAAGTGGATTGATTTTTCAAACCTGTGCGGCGCAATCGAATGCGAACCATGAAATAATTACTCCTCTTTCCTTTCGTGATTTAACTGGACTATTTTATCACAAGGTGCTCAACTTGGTGATGGCAAAACCAGTTCTTAATATTTCACCTTTATTAACCGAATAATTTCGGCAAGCCACGACCCCCTGTTTTTTGCATGGTCTTCATCAACCTTTGCACATCCCGAAATTGCTTGAGAAGGCGGTTCACATCCTGCACGTCCAAACCCGCCCCGCGGGCGATCCTTCTTCTCCGGCTGGCGTTCAAAATATCCGGGTAACACTTCTCATCCAGAGTCATGGAATTAATGATCGCTTCGGTCTTGCGCATCTGCTTGTCGGCGTCATTGGGATCGATCGAGCGGGCTGCCGCTCCCATACTGCCGGGCATCATATCCAGAAGTTGGCTAAGGGGACCCATTTTTCGCACCTGCTTGATCTGGTCGGCAAAATCCTCCAGTGTAAAGCTGCCCTTCAGCATTTTATCCGCCTGGACGGCAGCAATCTTTTCATCGTAGACCTGCTCGGCTTTTTCGATCAGGCCGATCATATCGCCCATGCCGAGGATGCGGGCGGACATGCGTTTGGGATCGAAAGCCTCCAGGGCATCCAAGCTTTCGCCAACTCCCAGGAACTTGATCGGCACACCTGTCACACTGCGGACCGAGATCGCTGCACCCCCGCGGGCATCACCATCCATTTTGGTAAAGATCAAACCACTAAGCGCAATCGATTTATTGAACCCTTCGGCGATATGAAGCGCTTCCTGCCCGGTCATGGCATCCACCACCAACAGCGTTTCGCACGGGGTCACATTCTTGCGGATCGAACGTAGCTCATCCATCAAGTTCTCGTCCAGTTGCGACCGGCCGGCAGTATCCGCGATCACTACCGAAAACCCGCCCTTCTTTCCTTGTTCAAAACCTTTGCGTACGATCTCCGGGGGTTTGGCATTCGGAAGGAAGAAAACCTCCACCCCGGTCTGTTCCCCCAGTGTTTGCAGTTGTTTAATAGCCGCGGGTCGGTATGGATCGGCAGCGATGAGCAGCACCCGTTCACCCTGCCCTTTGAGATGTTTGGCCAGTTTTGCACTGGCAGTGGTTTTTCCAGAACCTTGCAGCCCAACCAGAAACACTGCCCTTGGTTTCTCTCCGGTCAGGTTGAGACGTTCAGCCTGACCAAGCGTTTGGATCAATTCCTCGTTAACGATCTTAATAACTTGCTGTGCTGGATTCAGCGCCTCCGAGACTTCGGCTCCGATCGCCCTGGCCCTTATCCGCGCGATGAAATCTTTAACCACAGAGAAGTGAACGTCAGCTTCCAGAAGGGCCAGCCGCACCTCTCTTAAGACATTGTCCACATCTTCGGGTGATAGTTTGCCCCGTCTACGAAGCTTTTGAAAGACCTGGTCCAGCCGTTGTGAAAGTGATTCGAACATGATGAATTAATTGTTACCTTAACCGTGATATAAATACGCCTCACGCGGAATTCTATCTTCACGCAGGGTGTAGGTCAAGTTCAGCGGGCATGACCAATATTGGGATCTTCACCAAGGGTATTGTATTTCAATCAAAGGTTTCGCATCGTTCTTTGTTGATCGGTGTTAATCAACTGAATCAATCTCGTTGGAGGTAAATATGTCAAAATTGGCGATCGTGACAGACAGTACAGCTTATATTCCGGAGAATATCCTCTCCGGGTACCCGATTACCATTGCTCCCCTTCTAGTAATTTGGGATGATCAATCCTTGAAGGATGGTGTGGATATCATGCCAGCTGAATTCTATGCCCGGTTGAAAGAATCCAAGACCATGCCCTCCACCTCCCAGGTAACCCCTGCGACTTTTATGGGCATCTATAAACGGCTTCTCGATGAAGGGTACGAAATAATCAGCGCTCACATCTCCTCAAAATTATCCGGTACGCTTGATTCCGCAATTCAAGCAAAGGAGCACTTTCCTGGCTCACGCATTGAACTATTCGATTCCCTGACCTCCGGTATGGCGCTAGGCTTCCAGGTGCTAGCCGCTGCCCGCGCCGCGGAAAAAGGAGCTAATATTAAGGAATGCCTGCAGGTGCTCGAGAACGCCCGCAAGCAAAGCGGTCTTTATTTTGTCCCATCAACGCTCGAATATCTCCATCGCGGTGGAAGAATTGGTGGAGCGTCCGCCTTCCTTGGATCCGTTTTGGATCTAAAACCTATCCTCACGGTCTCCGATGGTCGCATCGAAGCCGTGGAAAAAGTCCGTACCTTCTCAAAAGCCGTGGATCGCATGCTGGAGCTCTTCCAGAAACACGCCGAGCAATACAGTCTTCCGGTGAGGCTCGCCGCCCTCTATACCGATGATATTGAGAACGCCCAGGTCCTGGCAGACCGTGCCAAGGCAAAATTCGGCGCGGAAGGCGTATCCGAGCTTCTCCTCACCCCCGTCAGCCCCGTTATTGGGACTCACCTGGGGCCAGGTGCTTCTGGAATCTGCTTTTTGGCAGGTATGTAAATTCTCCCGATCCAAAGGGATCAAAGCGGACCCGCGTCGGGGTCCGCTCTTTTTTTCCTCACCCGTTTGGTAAAATAACATTTATCCTTATAGGGAGTGAGATATGCGCAATTACCCGAGTGTTGGAATCCAGGTTCCGGATATCCTCCTGCCCAAACCCGGCACCGACCTTTCCAGGTGGGCAGTGATAGCCTGCGACCAGTTTTCATCCGAACCGGAGTACTGGACGCAGGTCAAGGAGTATATCTCCAATTCTCCAACCACTTTTGAATTGATCCTCCCTGAAGTCATGTTGGGAACCGAAGAAGAGGTATCGCGGATGCGTTCAACCCAGCAAGCCATGCAGCAATATCTGGACCGGGGGATTTTCCAAAAGTTGGAGGGGTTGATCCTTGTGGAGCGGCAGTCCTTGGGGAAAACCCGGCATGGCGTCATGATGTCTCTCGACCTAGAAAAATATGATTTCAATAAAAGCTCTAGAACCCTCATCCGTGCCACAGAGGGAACGATCGTTGACCGCCTTCCACCAAGGATACGGATCCGTGAAGGCGCGCCCCTCGAACTGCCCCACATTTTGGTACTGATCGATGATCCCGCTTTTTCAGCCATCGAACCTCTCTTTGAGAACAGAAGGGACTTACCGTGTCTATATGATTTTGACCTGATGCTTGGGAGCGGGCATTTAAAAGGGTACCACGTGGATCGCCCGGAATTGGAGGAAATGTTCATCCGCAGCCTGGAAAAACTTGCCGAACCGGTTGCATTCTATGCAAGGTACCGTCTCCAGAAAATGGAACCGGTATTATTGTTCGCCATGGGTGATGGAAACCATTCTTTCGCTACCGCCAAGGCCATCTGGGAAAGCATGAAGGGCACGGTTCCACCCGACCACCCGGCCCGGTACTCTCTGGTTGAGGTGGTTAATATTCACGATCAGGGACTTGAATTTGAACCCATCCATCGGGTGCTCTTCAATGTCAAAACCAGCCTTGAAAAAGGGTTAAGCGATCGATTCGGTGATGGTGTGCACATTCAACCCTGCCATTCCGCGGAACTGGCTCAACAGCAGATCCTGGATGCGCCAGCGCAAGTTCAGAAGGTCGGCTGTGTGGAATCCTCCGGCTGGAAGGTCATCACCTTCTCAAATCCGACGTCAAACCTTGCCGTTGGCACTCTGCAATCCTTCCTCGATGAATGGCAAGCGGCGGGAGGATTTGAGAAGATCGATTACGTTCACGGCTCAGAAGCAGTCACCCGTCTTGGGCAAGCCCCAGGCAACGCCGGATTTTTCCTTCCCCCAATGCGTAAAACTGAACTATTCAAAACGGTCATTCTGGATGGTGCCCTGCCGCGAAAAACTTTCTCCATGGGGGAAGCCAAAGAGAAACGATTTTATTTGGAATGCCGGAAAATCGTTGCTGAAAAATGAAACCTCTAGCCATAATAATTTTTGCTGTATTTTTCATAGCTGGATGTGCATCCATTCAGCCATCCCCTACCGCCACTGCCACACCAATCCCCACACAATCGCCAACCCAGACTCCCACAGCTACTGCCACTCCCCTTCCAACACTCACTCCCACGCCAGTATTTGCGCTTTGCTCTCCCATTGAAGGATTTCAGCTCTCTGACCTGCAAATGTTCATCACCCAGCCCTTTATCCCCCCCACCCCGCGGTTGGATAACGGCCACCATGGACTGGATATCGCCTTTTTTTCCGAAGGCAGCCGGCCGCAGATCCTCGGGCTGCCCATCCAATCCATCCTGCCAGGCAGGGTGGCTGCGATTCTGAATAACAACGGACCTTACGGGAACATGATCATGGTTGAAACCCCTTTGGAAAACATCCCGCTTTCCTTTCAGGATGTGGTTCCCTTTCCCACCGTGGCCCCTACCGTCACCAGCGATGCCCGTTTGCTCTGTCCCCCCGAAGGAGAATTACCAACCTACACTACCACCGGAAAACGCTCTGTATATATCCTTTACGCTCATATGATCGAACCACCTTCCTTTGAAGTTGGCGATCTCGTTGGCGAATGCCAGGTGCTTGGGAATGTCGGTAATACTGGTTGGTCCTCCAACCCGCATCTGCACATTGAAACCCGGGTTGGCCCGGCGGACGCGGTTTTCGGGGAGATCGTTCACAGGGTACCAGCCACGTTGGAACAGGCACATAATTATTGCGTTTGGCGGATCAGCAACCTTTTTGAATTGATGGATCCTGCCAGAGTACTTTTCGAAGTGCCCCAGGATTAATCTCCTCATGCTTTCAGAGCAGCAGGCTGTCGTCTTCATCAGTTTATGCGATTATTACCTATGATGGGCTTGATTCTTGCACAGTCATTTCTGATTAAGCCATGAATCTTCAGAAATGGATCACGCAACAAAACCTTGGGATTGCCTTGATCGTATTGATCGGGATGAATGCGATCCTTGCAGTGTACCTGGTTGTAAAAGCCGCACGGTCTCCAGTTCCCATTTCCATGGCGACGGAATCGCCGCCGCTAATTGAAGAAAATATTCGCACTTCGCCCACGGCGGTGGGGGAAACACCCACGCCAATTTCGATCTCAGGACAGGGTTTGGCTCAGGTTGGTGCTGTCGTTCTTTCGATGAGCGACGGCGAGAGTTTCCACCTCTTCGCTTTTCATCCTCAATTTCTTCCCTTCACCCGTTTAACAAACGGTTCCTGGGATGATATCAATCCGGTGATCAGCCCGGATGGTAAACGCCTGGCGTTCACATCTCGTGCGAGTGGTTATTGGGATATTCACCTTCTAGATCTGGCCACCGGTCAGATTTCACAGATAACCAATTCAGCGGATTACGAAGGTTCGCCCACCTGGTCCTCGGATGGTCAGTGGTTGGCATATGAAAGCCCGCGGGAAGGCAATTTGGAAATATTCCTGCTTTCCCTGGCAGACCCGGACCAGGAACCGATCCAGCTTACCCAGGGGGAGGGGATGAACTATTCCCCATCATGGTCTCCAGGGGGGAGAGAAATTGTGTTCATTTCCACCCGCACCGGGGAACCGGAAGTCTGGCTCGCCAAACTGGACCAGGTGGAAGACCGTTATACCAATTTGAGTCGCAATTCCGAAACCGATGAAAGCCACCCGGTCTGGTCGTCGGATGGAAACAAGGTTGCCTGGGTATCCAACGATGGGAACCAGGATGTAATTGTGATTTGGGATGCCCTCGACCGTGAATCATCCCCCCGGGAGCACGTGCCGGGAAGCTGGCCAGCTTGGGATCCTGCAAATCAAAATATTGTCACCACTGTATCAAGCCCCAACCATACAGACCTGGCAATATTCAGCATCCGTGATAACCGCCTGGTTACTCCGCAAGCCAACCTTCCTGGATCGATCGCGGGTATTACCTGGATCCCTGGCTCGCAGGCTGTGAATCTTCCCCGCTACATGACAGCTGCCAACATGGCACCCACCCCGATTCTTTATGAACAGAAACCCACCCAGGCTCCCGGTCCTGGTGGAAGGAAAGGGGTTCTCCCGCTCAAGAATGTGGATGCCCCTTACGGATTTCTCCAAGACCTGGCGATTGAAAGTTATGAAAGCCTTCGTAAAACGATAGGGGTTAAAACAGGATGGGATTTTTTGGCTCAATTGGAAAACGCATATCTTCCTTTAACTGAACCCCCCGAACCGGGTGGGGCTGAAAACTGGCTTTTTACCGGTAGAGCATTCGCTGTGAACACGCTTCCAATTCAGGCCGGTTGGATGACGATCGCGAGGGAAGACTTCAATGGTCTGCCTTATTGGAGGGTGTATTTAAAAGCGTTGAAGCAGGATGGTACCCAGGGTTTACCCATCACACAGATGGTCTGGGATTTTACCCCTCGCTTCCAGGGTGATCCGGTTTCGTACGAAAAGGGTGGTAAGGAAATTGATCCCCCTCCCGGTTGGTGGGTGGATTTCACTGATCTCTCCCGTCGTTTCGGCTGGGACCGGTTACCGGGAATGTCGAACTGGCGAACATATTACCGGGGAACACGTTTTAATCAATTCATTTACTCCGGTATGGAAGATTGGCAGGCAGCGATGGAAGAACTTTACCCGCCTGAGGCAATTGCAACTTATACACCAATCCCAACCATCACCCTAACCCCAACGCGAACACCTTGGAAAGCACCGACGCGGACGGCAACGCGCACCCGCACTCCAACCCGGACTCCCACCCCATCACCCACTTTTAACTAAATAACATGATTTCACGTGCAACTAACTCCGTCATGGTTTTTCTCGCAATTTTCCTAATGGCCGGTTGCGCGATTATTCCGCAGCGATCCCGGTCAGGTGGCTTTACTGAGGGAGAAAATGATCAGTTATTGAAGTCTCCAGTTTCATCATCAACCCCGCGGGTTTTACCAACATTGATCCCGACCAGATCCTCTGACATGGGATCAAGCATAAACGAAGAGCCCCTGGCAATCGATTTTCCAACACCGGCCCAGGAACCGATCACAGACTGGCGTTCACCTCTATATCAGATCCCCTGGTCCCTCGGCCCGTTGGACCACTTCTATTTCACCCGACCGATCCAAGCGGATCAGATCAACTGGCCTCTCCCGGATTATCGGTATGGGTATGAGTTTCCTGATTCCAGCCAGGTGCACACCGGCGTGGATATCGCCGCTCCCTACGGAACCCCGATTCGGGCTGCCGCTTCGGGAACGGTTACCTTTGCCGGTTACGGGCTGATGAGTTCTTCAGCCAATAAAAAAGATCCTTACGGCCTGGCTGTAACCATCCGCCACGATTTTGGCTGGGGCGGGAGAAGGTTAACGACGGTGTATGCACATATGTCTGAAGTCTCCGTCCGGCCGGGAATGTACGTCAACCAGGGAGATGTGGTGGGTTACATTGGTCAAACCGGGAATACTACCGGTCCTCATCTTCATTTTGAGATTCGCCTCGAAAAAACGGATTTTTTTGCCTCACGCAATCCTGAGATCTGGCTTGTTCCTCCTGAGGGTAATGGCGTGCTGATCGCCAGGGTTATGAACTCAAACGGTTCTCTAGTCGATAAGCAGATCATGGCGGTTACCAACCGGAAGGGTCACACCTTGGATGTATATACCTATGCGTCCCAGGGAGTAAATTCCGATGATAATTTCCGGGAGAATCTGGTCCTCAGTGACCTTCCAGCCGGGGATTACCGTATTTACATCAAGTACCAGGATGAGCCTTATAACTTTTGGTTCACCATACACCCTGGTGCAGTAACCTACCTGACCTTCCGCGGAACGTTGGGATTCAAAGTCGAAAGCCCTCCCACACCGGATCCAGCGCAATGGCTCGTCACACCTGCTCCTGACAACCCTTGACAGTAATTCCCTCCTCCATGAAAATTATCAGTTGATCTCTCATTGAGAGCAAATTGGAGGAAGGAATAACATGTTTCACAATAATTTTAAATTGGCGGGCATTATTCTTGTGCTTTCAGGATGGATACTCTCTGCCTGCAGTTCAGGCACTCCACCAACGCCAACCACGGACCCGAACCTGATCATCACCCAGGTGGCTCAGACAATCGAAGCAAACCTGGCGCTCACCGCTTCAGCCCAGCCGACGCAGACCTTTACCCCGGAACCATCCCAGACGCCTACGCTCACGACAACACCGGCGATCACTGCGTTTCCAGCTGGAACGCTAGGCAATCCCACGCTTTCATTCCCCACGGTTCCCGGTGGAGGCACAGGGATAAGTCCGGATGCCATGGCATTTTCTGCTGATGTGACCATTCCTGATAACACCCAGATTTCACCATCGGCAGAGTTCACCAAAACCTGGCGGATGAAGAATACCGGCACTACAACCTGGAACTCAAATTATCAATTGGTTTACTGGGATGGCGTCCCCATAACGGAAATTGAAAAAGTTCTACCAGTCAAGCAGGTAAAACTCAGCGGAGAGGTTAAACCAGGTGCTGAAGGGGAGGTAAGCGTTAAGATGGTGGCACCCTCCAAGAATGGGACATATAAGATCTGGTGGCGCTTGCTCAACCCGCAAGGGAGTGCTTTTGGTGATTCTCTTTATGTATTGATCGTGGTGAATGATGGCACGATCACACTGGTACCATCGGTGACGCCTACGCCAACACCTTAAGGACAATGATTCAAGACGAATTGAAAGAGGCATTGAAAACCGAGGCTGCTCGCCTCGGTTTTGAAATTTTCGGCGTGACCACTCCAGAGCCGCCCGGGAACTTTAATAAATTTCAGGCATGGCTGGGGAACGGTTTTCATGCCGGAATGGGTTACCTGGAAAGAAAGGATACCCTTCAGAAACGCGCTGATCCTCAATTATTGATGCCTGGCTGCAAATCCGTGATCTGCCTTGGGTACCCATATCCTTTGATTCGACCCGACCCGGATGATGCATTCAAGATCGCGTCTTATGCCCGGTTGGAGGATTACCACCAGTTATTTCCCGGATTGCTCGCCAAACTACAAACAATAATTGCCGAAGCTTCCGATGACACTGCCCAAAGCAGGGTTTTTTCAGACAGCGCGCCAATTTTGGAAAGAGAATTAGCCAGCCGCGCTGGCCTGGGCTGGATCGGTAAGAACTCCTGCCTGATTCACCCCGCTGCAGGTTCCGCTTTTTTACTCGCCGAGATATTCACCTCACTTGAGCTGCGTGCGGACGAGCCTTTCAACGAAGACCGTTGCGGAACCTGTACGAAGTGCATTGAAGCGTGTCCGGCGAAATGTATCCTCCCTGACAGGGTTATCGATGCAGGGCGGTGCATCTCTTACTTGACCATCGAAAATATCGGTATGATTCCCGAGGAATACCGGGAGGTTATCGGTAATTGGATTTTTGGATGTGATATCTGCCAGCAGGTTTGTCCTTGGAGTTCTGAAAAATCAAGTCCCTCTATTGTTGGTGAATCTCTTTCTCAGGCGGTCGATTTCCACCTATTTATCAAAATACTTGATATGGATGATTTAGATTTCCGACGATGTTTTAAAAGTAGCCCTTTGCTTCGTAGCGGAAGGTTGGGATTGATCCGGAATTTTCTTATCGCAATGGGAAATTCAGGCAACAGTTCCTATATCCCTCTTCTAAGGGATAGGATCTCTTACTTCGAAAATCCTGTCCTTCGTGAATACGCACAATGGGTAATGAACAAAATCAGGTGACCAACAGCATAGAGGTTATTTATAAAAAGAACCTCCCAAAACCGGGAGGTTCATCAATTCCTATTGCGTTGGGGTGGTCGAGGGTAGTTGCGTTCCCATCGGGGTGCTGGTTGCACCTCTAGTGGGGGTTGGGGTGACAATGTTCACCGCCACCGTGATCACATCCCCTACCAGGATGCGGTCTGGATCCTTTAATTTTGTAACATTCAACCTGATGATATCTTCTCGGGTAGAGTTGAATTTGGATGCGATGATCGCCAGCGTATCCCCGGACTGGATTGTATATTGGATCCGGGTTCCACGGGGAAGATCAGAAGGTATCGAGGTTGGCGTGGGCAGGGATTGCCCGGGTGCGGGGATAAGGATCTTGACACCTGGTTGAAGCGGGCAGGTTCCGGCAGGGAAATTATTGATCGCAATGATTGTTACCACGTCGGTATTAAATCTGCTCGCAAGGTCCCAGCACGTATCACCGGATTTTATTTCGTATTCGAATGGGCCGGAGGGAGTGGTAGTGGCTGTCGGTTCCGGGGTATCCGTGGGAAGTGGCGTGTTGCTTGGCGTTGGGCTGGGAACAGTCGCTGACGCTGTAGGCGTATTCGTGGAAGTGGGGGTTTTCGTCGCAAATAATGAAGGGGCATTCGGTCCTGCAAACCACGTGATCAGAATGATGATCCCTGAAACAACCAGCACTACTGCCAGACCGCCGATCAGGAAAGGTAGCATCCTCTGCCGTTTATTGAAACTATCCATCACGGATTGAGGTGAGGGTTCGTTACTCATATTTTTCCTTTTCTTCCCGGAGAATTGCGCCGGGAATATTTTTATTCTACCTGAAAAACCATGGTTGTTGCCATAGACTCATATTTTATATAATTAATATCACTATTATCAAGGTGATATAATCTATCGCAATAATTTCCTGCGCGAGGAGGTACCATGGAAGTTCTCATAACCCATTATAAACGTTGCGATGTGCTGACGATCATCGGTCGGGTGGATAGCTATACCGCTCCCCAGTTCCAGGAAGAAACCCGGAAAATTACCGATGCTGGCAAATATAAGTTGGTTTTTGATCTAAGTAAGATGGAATTTTTATCATCCGCAGGATTAAGGGTGTTGATCGTCACGCAAAAGGAATGCAAACGCTATAACCGTGGTGAAGTTCTGCTTGCGGATGTCCCGCCGAAAATCTATTCCTCGCTTGAACTGGCAGGGTTCACCGAATTATTCCAGATCCACAAATCAGTGGTTGACGCGGTCGCCACTTTTTAGGATCATGACTGTTTCAACTTATAATTTTCCTGGCCGGTATTCTAGCCTTTCGAAAATTGCAGAGATCGTTAAGGAGAAATCCTCCGAAGCTGGTTTGCAGGAAGAATCCATTTATTCCGTAGAATGTGCCGTTGACGAAGCTTGTTCCAATATTATTGAACACGCTTACCAGGGGGAAGATAATGGAGAAATTTTGGTCGAGCTTGAAGTATTTAAGGAAGGGATCAAAATCCGCTTGATCGATCATGGAATTCCATTTAAACCGGAAAAAATCGGCAGCCCGGATTTAAATGCCCCCCTTTCAAAGAGGAAACCCTCAGGACTGGGGCTCTTCATGATGCGAAAATGTATGGATGAAGTCAGTTTTGATTTCTCCCCCGGGAAGAACACACTTACGATGATCAAATATCGGGATACTCCTTGCTGCACCGACCTGAATTCTAACCAGGAATCCTAACCGAAAATCGAGTCCGAATACAAGAAAAAATTAGCCTGCACCTTCAGGTATTTTTGCGATTATTGGCCAAAGAAAAGTGACCACCAGATTTCCCAGGCAGGGCAGCGTTGGGGCGTTGGAACTGGGACTGAATTTGGCTGCGGAGTCTCCCCTGGGGGTGGTAGGGGAACAATAATTTTATCGCCAGGTAATGCCATGTGCCCCTCCTCCCTGGCATAATCCTCCACAGCTTTCACCGAAGTGGAATAAGCCATTTGTGTTTGAAGATAAACATGTGTTTTTTGCAGGTTGGCGATTTCCGTATTCACCGCATTGCGTTGATTGGTGAGACGCGCCAATTCAGAAATCCGACCGAAGAGGGTCATCATGATGAATACCAGGACGATCAATCCGCCAGTGTAGAACGCTTTGTTTTTATCTATCTTGATATTCCGAATGAATTTCATGATGAAGGAGAGCGGGTACAAGAAAAGTGCCAATAAAAAACTCTGCATTCGCAGAGTTCAGGTGCCGAAGGTGGGATTTGAACCCACACGAGCGTTTGCCCACTACGCCCTGAACGTAGCGCGTCTGCCAATTCCGCCACTTCGGCTAGGTTCGGCAATTCTATCAAACTTGCCTGTTTTGTCAACCTTGATATCGGAATGACCGTTTCATGGTCTCAATTAACGATTCTTTACCGCGTTCATGCCAGTGCGGCCGGTTTTCGCTCATGCTATAATCTTTTCTGAGGTTTTCTATGAGCCAATTGTTACTTCAGGTGTTATCGATCCTGACCGAACCATCGGGAGATTTGATCTTTCACCTTGTGCAGATCTTTTCCGCCCTGGCAGCTCTTCTCCTGGCGCTTTCCAGCCATCAGGATCCGAAATCCACAATATACAGGCGTTTCCTTCTAGGGATCATTATCGTCCTCGGTGGCCAGCTTTTGCTATTCCTGGTCACCACCTTCGGCTGGCGAGGATATTTTGACACACACCTCATTCTACCGATTCTGGAACGGACGGTAAATTCCATATGCATGGTATGGATCATCTGGCTGTGGGTGGCACCTCTTCCCTGGAAAGTAGCGGATTATTCCCTGGCTGGTTTTAATATTTTTATTGGCCTTTCCTTCCTTGTGACCGGTTTCACCTGGTTCATCCAGGGATCCGGAGTGGATTTCAATTCAACCTGGCAGGATCTGCTTTGGGCTAATTTGATGGTCATAGCCATCGTCGTAGGATTGATTGGGTTAATCTTTAAAAAACCAGATGGCTGGGGAGTCGGTGTAGGGTTCCTTGCTATAAATCTCACTGGATTGACTGCTCACCTTGTTTACCCAATGCAACCCGGGGATTATGTCGGAATCGTCCGTTTGGTTCAGGTCTTCACTTACCCCCTGCTGCCTGTATTGACCAGGAGGTTTACCCTCCCTCCCTCGCAAGTACTTGTGAATGTTCCTTCCCCTATCCCAACCGGAGCTCCGGAACGTACACGCTTCACGGCAGAATCGCGCACGATTGATACCTGGTTGCAGCTTTCCGCCCAGGAACGCTCGGATCCGTTTCATAAGCTGCTGGTCAAAGCCATCGCCCAAACGATGGTCGCAGATATCTGCCTATTGATTTCCATACCGGACCCACAAAAACAAGTTCGGATCAAAGCTGGCTATGATCTAATCCGACAGGAAACGCTGGGAGAAGGAAGAATCAAAGGAGAAAATATCCCCGAGATCCTTCGCGCTTTCGATCAAAACCTACCCTTGATCTTGCTCACTGGAGGACCTGTCAGCAAGGATCTGAAATCATTCCGGGATGTTCTGAACCTAAAAGCACCATCTAACTTGATGTTCATTCCCATCCTCTACCACCAGGTACCGATAGCGGGGTTGCTACTCTGTTCCCCCTATTCCTCAAGAATCTGGGATATCACGGACGAGTCATATCTTTATAGTGTCACAAACCGGGTCGGAGCGCTTCTCGCAGAGATCTCCAAACGTGAAGAAGATCTGGTAAGCGATGATCTCGCCACGCTGGATGAGGAAGCACTTCGCACGAAGTACGGTCTATTAAAACAGGAAAACATCGCCCTGGTCACCGAGATAGATGTTCTTCAAAAGAATCCGGAATTACCCCTTGAAACCGCTGCCCCACAACTGGAACCACCAGCTGTGATCGCTCTGCCAGCAGTGATCTCCGTTCCGGATACCAATAATCTGAGTATGAGTATTGAAGAAGAAGAAAACCTGCGTACTGAGCTGCGGATTGCGCTGGAAGAAGTTTCCCGTCTGCGGGCTTCCCAGGCTGCGGTTGTAGCATCTGAAAGCATCGCAGAGACGATAACCGAAGAGAAAAAAATCGGGGTGGAAGAGGGATCTCACACGGAAGAAGTCAACCAGGCACTTACAGATTCCGTTAGTGAAACTGGGGAGGAGATGCCGGAACTTGAAGATGAGGCAATTACCCCCATGACGGTAGACCCGGATCTCAACCGGGATACTTCAATTCCAAAATTGGATTTGTCATTATTGACATCGATGGTTGATGAAGCAATACAGGAAAACCGTGATGTTCTATCCCAGCACGAGATCTCACTTCTGAGTGACATCCCTGCGGATATTCCTGCAATCCTGGCTCTTCCCAGCCTGGCAGGAAGAGTTATATCGAAAGTTTTGCGAAGTATGGTCGAAAATTCACCCACGGGAAGCTCGATAACGATAAACGCCGTAAAGAATGGTGAATTCGTGAGCCTGCACCTTAAGCACTTGATTGATCCAGAGAATGCCATCAACCTTGGACCGGGTGATGTTGAAGAAGCCAATCCCTACCCGCGCGGTTTTCCACGCGAGGATTGGGAACAGTCTGTGAAACAATTCAGTGCATTCAATGGCGAGTTACTATTCAATCCGATTCCTCCTGCGCAAGAGGAAGTCACTATTAATTTCAAAATCGCATAAATAAATAATTATTTCACTTTTACAGTTTATGTATAACCGGTTTCCTCTTCCCATCGCAGTGGCTTTTGCTGCTTTGATGCTGATTAGTTGCACATCAAATCCTGCCAATTCCAGAACATATGCCCGGGCTGAACTGCTATTGACACAATATCCTGGCATGGAACCCAGTCGAACACCATTTCAACCCGGGATGACCCTTCGAACGCCATCCCCCAGTAATGATCCTTTCACGCCGCTTCCAGGAGCAACAACCTAAACATCCCTGAATCCAGCGTATTCTCACCGCACGAATATACTTGTGCTTGGTTCGGATTAGCGTCCAAATTCCGGTTACCGTACCGATGTGATCCTTCTTGTATCCCTGGAGAAAATCCACGGGGAGGTAAGCATCGTTTCCTTCCCGCGCGATCTTTGGACTTGTCTCCCCGGTTTCGGTGAGGAAAGAACAAAAACGGCCATGGAATTCGGTGGCTTTTCGTTGGCGCAGGAAATGTTTCTTTAAAACATTGGGCTGAAGGTCAATCATTACGTCCTGACGAATTTCCAGGGTTTTGTGAATCTGGTAAATACTCTTGGTGGCATAAGAGTTAACGCTGCTCGTGAGTTATGCGATACCTGCAATCTCCCCCAGGCTTCAGCGGGATACTGTTTTTTCGGTTCTGGTTTGAACCAGATGGATGGAGCCACCATGCTTTGGTATGTCCGCTCCCGCGGTGCCGCGGGTGATTTTGATCGCACCCGCAGGGCTCAAGAAGTACTACGTGCGCTTTTCGAAAAATTGATCAGCTTGGATGCGGTGAGAAAGCCTTCTCAATTTTTCTCAAATCTTTCGGGAACAATAGAAACTGATCTTTCTATTGAAAATATTCTTCCATTTATTCCACTCGCTGTAAATCTAAGGTCAGAACTTTCCGATCTTCGCCAGTTTTTCATCAGGCCATCGTAGACCTATGGGTACATTATTCCCTCCACGGGGGCGAATGTTTTACTCCCCGATTAGGATGCCTTCCGGAGATTTCTGAATCAGGCTGCTGTGGAGTGAGCAGATTGGAGATTGACTGGGAAGAATTATGATTCTATACTTGTAATTCTTTGATGTCTATGCGCAAATTGAGGTAAGCCAATGGCTAACAGCGAACCAATTATTCACATCACCGGAGAAAGTCTTCTTCCGTCTGTGATCGAATCGTGGGGATTATATCTGCAGGATCAAGGTAAGTCCCAGCATACCGTTAAAGCATTTCTGGCAGATATGCATCTCTTCGCAGGATTTCTTTCACCAACCCAAACTATCTCAACGATTAAAACCGAGGAAATAAATGCATTCCTTTCGTGGCTTGAAAAAGGGCGGGGAGTACCATGCAGCCCAAAAACGCTTTCAAGACGTGTGACATCCATAAAGTCATTCTTCCGCTGGCTTTTTCAATATGGGCGAATCCCCTCCGATCCTGCTGAAAAAGTATTGCAAAAGAGCGTGATCAGCCCTCTCCCCGAAGTACTCACCGGGGAAGAGATTGAAAAAATCATTTTCGTAGCGGATGCTTCCCGCAAGGGTAAAACTCCGGATAGTCGTTCCTCGGCATTATTTGGCTTGCTAATCAAGACAGGGATAAAAAAGGGTGAATGTCTCGCGCTGGGTATGAATCACATTGATACCGAAGACCCGGGAAACCCCTTCGTTTTCATCCGATATGCCAATCCTTCCAGTCGCTATAAGGAAAGGAAAATCCAGCTTAGCGGCGACTGGGTTGAAGTATTCGAGGAATACAGAGGGCAATACCAACTCACAGATAAGCTTTTCCCTTGGTCGCCTCGAAGGTTGGAATACCTGTTAGAGGATCTGGGCATTGAATCCGGGCTTGCCAAGCATCTTTCTTTCGACATGTGCCGGTGGAGCTCAGGCCTCGTGGATTGGAAGAATGGGGTGGAGTCGGATAAGATTCGCCAGAAATTGGGTATCTCAAAGATCCAATGGCGTGAGATCAGTTTGAAATTGCGTCAACTTGCGGAAAAAACAACCAACCCTTAGATCCGGTTGATCTGGATCTTGAGGAATCTTTTTGTTTCAATAGTCACCCGGTAAGGATGCATCACCCGAAAACCAGGAATCCAACAGATTCCCTTTTGATCACAGACTAGCGGCCAGGTCTCCCTCGCATTCAGTTGTAATTCTGAATTGATAAAAAAATCGGAGAGCTTCTGGGAATGCCCGCTCATCCCATAGGGAATGATGCGGTCCCCTTTTTGCCGTGTCCGAAGAATCAATGGGAAATTGATACTTTCCAGTTCGAAAACCGCTTGCAGAGGTTCGTGTAAACTGTATTCAGGTATGGAATCTTCTTGGATTTCGCCAGGGAAGAGTCGAATTTCAATATTCCCAATCTTCATAATTTGAGAATCCAGTTTCAGAATCTCGCTCACAGTCGGGGGTATCCAGAGCTGTTTGGATCCAATGATATTAATGGAACGATCCTTGATGGTAAGAATTCCCCGGGAGAGCTCTGCCTCCAATCCATGCATGATCTCCACCCGTTTCCCCGATCCTCCGGGTTGGATGAGGGCGATGATCCTTTGGATGGAGGCATAATCAATATCACGATTATCATTGCGCAACCGATGGATGACTCTGCGGAACAGTTCGCGCTGAATGGCCAAATCCTCATCAAGCAGCGCTAAGATTGAAATTTCATAATAACCAAGCCCTGTAGAAACGGTTACCCGCTTCAACGCAACGTCCACCAGACCTGATAAGAGCGCGTCCACCTCTTCCATCATCAATGAAGTATGCTGCAGTCTTTTATGAAATCCGGGTTGATAAGTCTCCAATAGAGGGAGGAGCTCCAACCTTATCCGGTTTCGAAAATACGCAGTATCAGTATTGGTTTCATCATTCACAAACCTGATCCCATTCTCATAACAGAAGCTTTCTGTATCCTTCCGATTATTGGGAAGAAGTGGGCGTACAAGTGGAATCTTTTCATCAAACTGATCCAGGATCGTTCGAGGTTTCATCCCTTTCAATCCGCTCACACCGCTGCCGCGTAAAAAATGCATTAAAACAGTCTCAGTCTGGTCATTGGCCGTGTGGCCGGTAGCGACCGCCTGGGCACCCTCATTTCTAGCTTGCTCAAATAGGAACTGGTATCGTACCTGCCTGGCGCATTCTTCGATGGACAGTTTATTCCGATGGCAATACTCCCGGATGTCCTCGCTACCACAGAAGTAATATAAACCTCTGTTCTTTGAAAATGCCGCCACAAGTTCAGCATCCAGCTTGGAATTCTGCCGTAATTTATGGTCAAAATGCGCGACGATGATTTTGAATCCGGTTTTATTTAAGCATTCTGCAAGACACATGCTATCCGCCCCACCGGAAACACCCACCACTACTGGCCTTTCAAGTAACAAACCACAGCGTTCGATGGCAAACCGCTTGAATGCGTTCAAATCCATGAGGCGATTATAGCATCCGTGAAACCTCAATTTTTCGCTTGCCCTCAAAGGATGTTTGTGCTAGACTAAATTAAACTTTGTTAACATAGACGGGGTAGTCATGGCCGAGAAGATCCTAATTGTTGATGACGACATGGAGACGCTGCGTCTCGTGGGTCTTATGCTGCAACGACAGGGTTACCAGATTGTGGCTGCGAGCAATGGTACCCAAGCGCTGGGCCTGACCCGTAATGAAAAACCGGACCTGATCGTGTTGGATGTGATGATGCCGGACATGGATGGTTATGAGGTTACCCGCCAACTACGGCAGGATAAGGACACCCTCGATATCCCCATCATCCTGTTCACCGCCAAGAGCCAGGTGGATGATAAGGTCACAGGGTACGAGGTCGGCGCGGATGATTACCTGACAAAGCCGGTTCACCCGGCAGAATTGGTTGCCCACATTAAGGCACTCCTTGCCAGGGGGAAGAATCGTGCTGCGGTTCCACAAGAAAAAGGTTACACGATTGGTTTCATCGCTGCCAAGGGTGGTCTCGGTGTTTCCAGCCTTGCCCTCAATATGGCGATAGCCATGCGGATTCGAAGCAAAACCGAGGTCATCGCTGCCGAGTTGCGACCTGGGCAGGGAACTTGGGGAGTGGAATTAGCCTTCCCTGAGACAGATGGGTTGAATAAGCTCCTCAAGCTCAAGACTGCTGAGATCACCAAATCAAGAGTGGAAGGCGAGCTGGTGCGGATGCCAAATGGACTGCACCTTCTGATGACTTCCAATTATGCCAAAGGAACCAATCCGTGTGCCACTCAGGATCAAATGAAAACGGTTTTGCAGTATCTTGGCGCTATCGGTAAGATACTGCTTCTCGATATCGGCACCAACTTTATCCCCGGTCTGGATGAAGTGCTGGATTCCTGTGACGAGATTGTTCTGGTCACTGAACCTCAGCCGGTGACCATCCAGCGCACCCGGATTTTGGTTGAGGAATTGAATCAAAAAGGTTTCGGAAAATCCAAACTGCTATCCCTCGTTTTAATCAACCGGATGCGAACTGACGTGCAGTACTCCATCTCCCAGGTACAGGATGCGCTGCATATACCGGTTTTACAAATGATTCCACCTGTACCAGAACTGGCCTATCAGGCAAGTTTACGAAATATTCCTTTACTGGATGTTCAACCAGAAGGACTGCTGACCCAGCAGTTTACCAAGCTGGCCGAGGATATACTGAACCATATCCAGAAATAATTCTCCCAATCATCAGGGGGCTTTCTCTCATGCTTGGAGAATTGGCATATTTATTGTTATTCTTTTGAATTATGAGTGAAATCACATTTACCCTCGCCCTTCGTCGTTACCAGACGCTGATCGATATTGCCCGCGACCTGGCGACAGTTACCGACCTGGATAATCTCCTGTTAAAAATTGTCCGGGTTGCTGAAGACCTGGTCAAGGCTGAAGGTGCATCGCTTCTGCTCTACGATGATGTGCACTGCGAGTTATATTTTAAGAAGATCTCAATCGGTGGTCAGGAAAAGTCTTCCAATTTCATCGTACCGGAAGAAAGCATCGCCGGGTATGTTGCAACCAACCGGGAACCGGTTTACATTGAGGATGTGGAAAAGGACACCCGGTTTCCTGCTCCTTTCCTGAGGGCGATTGATTTCCCGGTAAAATCATTGATCGCTATTCCGCTAATCACCCACGATAAATGCATCGGAGTTCTGGAAGTCTTCAACAAAAAGGACGAAGCGTTCAACAAAGAGGATGAAGGTGTCCTCCTTGCCCTTGGAGCGCAGGCATCCATCGCCATTGAAAACGCCCGTCTTTTCAAACAGGTGGACCTGATTTCCGAACTGGTGCATGAGATTCGCACGCCTCTCACGTCCATAACCACAATCGCTTACTTGTTGGAGCATTCCGATTTAAGCATCGAGCAACGAAATGGGCTTGCTAGAACAATTTCTGAGGAGACCATGCGGCTCAATGATATGGCCACCTCGTTCCTTGATTTAGCAAGGCTGGAATCCGGCCGGATGGTTTTCATACCCGAAGCGATCAGTGTCCCACAGATTTTGCAGGAGTGCGTGAACGTCATCGAACCAAAGGCTTCGGAACGCGGAATTAAAATCCATATCGAAGTGCCCCACGATATCCTCCCTGCCCTGGAGGCGGACAGGGATAAGATCAAACAGGTCCTTTTGAATATTCTCTCCAACGCAGTAAAGTACAACCGCGATAATGGTTCCATCGAGCTACGCTCCTGGAACGAAGAACAATGGTTTTTTATCAGTATTCGGGATGGCGGGCCGGGGATCCCGGAAGGCGATTTAAATCACATCTTCGAAAAATTTTACCGTTCCAGGTCGACCGAAAAAAACATTCCTGGCACAGGTTTAGGGCTTTCCATTTGTAAAAAGATCGTAGAGAGTCATGGTGGTACGATTGAAGCCCAAAGTGCGCTAAATGTGGGTACAACATTTGTGATTAAGCTTCCCCGGAAATTCATGGGTTCATAATCACATTTCCCGATTATTTTCATCTCTGTAGAGAATTCAGTCAAGCTCTACCTGCTGCCCCTTCTGCCGAACTGCCTTTCCAGTAAGTCAACAGATAGATGGATCATCGTGGGTCTCCCGTGGGGACACGTCCGCGGTGATTCGCAACCCTCCAGGTCCTGCAGTAATTTTTCCTGTTCTGCACGAGAAAGGGTTTTCCCCGCCTTAACCGCTGCTCGTTTACAGATCCTGGCGATCAATTTCGATTCCAGCTCTCCCTGCAATGGAGTCTCATCTTCTTCAAAGTCATCAAATACAACGCGGACAGCTTCCTGCGGATCCATGCCGAAAACAATCCCGGGCAATGAACGGATCCGGTAAGAACCCGATCCGAATGGTTCGATCTCAAATCCAAGATGCCGCAGGGTTTCGAGCTGATCGGCAAATTGGTCCATTTTTCCAGGAGGGACATCAAATATTACCGGTTCAAGTAGAACCTGGGCGGAATTTCCTTCATGGTGGCGGTCACGGAATCTCTCAAAGAGCACTCTCTCATGAGCTGCGTGTTGGTCGATAAGATACAAGCCATCCGGTCCTTCCGCAACCAGGTAGGCAGCACCGATCTGTCCCACCAATCGAAGAAGCGGTAAACCACCAAATGAAAAGGGTGTTTGAACAGGATTGTTGAAATCCGGCTGACCACTTGGAGCTGCCTGCACTTCGCTGAATTCGGAATAGTGTTCATTGTGTTGCGAGTCGACATTTTGAATTTCGGAAGATGAAGGCATGAAAGGCTGCCAGGTTCTGCCCGTAAAGTGTGGTACCGTTGATTGGGATAATAACGATCTGCGTACCGATCTCTGAACCAAGCTGAATACCTTATCCGGAAAACGGAAACGGACTTCTGCTTTTGCTGGGTGGACGTTCACATCTAACTCTTCGGGTGGAAGTTCAAGAAAAAGTGCCGCTAGTGGGTACCGCCCAACCATTAAGTAAGTGCGATATGCCTGGATCAGCGCAGTGTTTAGTGTGGCGTCCACTATCCAGCGTCCGTTGACAAAGAAGGTTATCTCCTTGCGATTTGAGCGGGTGAGCGAAATCGGGCTCGTGAATCCTTCGATCCGGTAGCCTTCCTCCTCTGTTTTGATGTTTAGTAATTGCCGGGAGGTTTGTAGATCGAAAAGAACACGCATGACCGATTCCCGATCTCCCCGCCCTTCTGTATTCACCTGAAGCTTCCCATCCAGATAAAATTGGAATTTCACAGCGGGATAAGCCGCGGCATAGCGAATCACCAGGTTCTCGATGGCCAGTTTTTCAGTGCGCTCCTGTTTCATAAATTTCAAACGCGCAGGGGTGTTGAAAAAAAGATCCTCCACTCTCACAGTCGTCCCAACAGGCGATGCAATAGATTTCACTCCCAATATCTGCAAACCGTCCACATCGAGCAATGAGCCGGTTATTGAATCTGATGTGCGGGAGATTAGAGAAAAGTGCGAAACGGAGGCGATGGAAGCCAGCGCTTCCCCCCGGAAACCCAGGGTATGGATCCGGCTCAATTCCTCTGCATCCCGTAGTTTGCTGGTAGCATGCCTGGCAACCGCCAGGGGCAACTCCCCTGCTGGGATTCCTTCTCCATCATCCGATACTTCGATCAATCGTTGACCACTGCCTAGAATCCTGATGGCAATCTGGGTACAGCCTGCGTCCAGGGAATTTTCGATTAATTCCTTGATCACCGACGCAGGGCGTTCCACCACCTCGCCAGCAGCGATCTGGGAAGCAGTTTTTTCGGAAAGAATGGCGATTCCCATATATATAGTTACGAGATTATAACCGCGTTATGCCAGCGGCTTCATCCCCTGCCCATTCCGGTTTATACTCGTGCGGATGCCAAAATACACTATCTTTTTTGATGTCGACGATACCCTTTACCCCTCATCCAGCGGGATCTGGGAAATGATTGGGGATCGAATCGATCTATTCATCCAAACCAGGCTCGACATGCCTCCCGATATTTCCATCAGTCTGCGAAATAGATTATTTAAAACTTATGGGACCACCCTTCGCGGGCTGGTGGAAGAATACGGGATCAACCGGGAGGAATACCTCGAATTTGTTCACGATGTTCCGGTAGAACAAATCCTGCAACCTGATCCCAGATTGCGCGAGTTGCTTCTCCAAACCAGGGCGAAAAAGCTCATATTCACCAATGCCGATAGAAATTATGCAAAGAGGGTCATCACTTCCCTGGGATTGGATGGGTGCTTCAGCCAGTTGATCGATATCATCGATATATGGCCGGCATGTAAACCTCAACCCGAGGCATTTACCAAAGCAATTGCATTATCTCGTGAACTGGATACCTCGCAGTTGATACTCTTTGACGACACCCCGGTCAACCTTGTCACCGCAGCATCACTGGGATTTCATTCTGTCCTTGTGGGAGGCAAACCCCGGCTTGCTGGGATTCATGATGTGATTGGAGATATTCATGATTTTCCTTCGGTATTGCCTGACGGGAAATCTTAGATTTCATTGAGCCTGCTTTCACTCTGGTTTAATCATTGTATGTACAATTGAGGTATTCGGTATTTCTTAAGAGGTAATAGTATGAAATCCAACACCGGCAAGATCCTCCTGTTTATTTTTATCGGTTTGATACTGATCGTCTTCACCTTCTCTGCAGGACTCTGGACGGGGTCCATGATCACCAGTGGCGGAAAAAATCCTGCCATGACCCTACAATTACCCGGGGTAGCCACGCAAGAATCAGAGTCCCAATCGACGAGCCCACTAATCGACCGTGAAGCCCTGTTCTTTCCCTTCTGGCAAGCATGGGAAACGGTACACCGGGATTTCGTTGATCAACCGGTGGATGATGTCATATTAATGCAGGGTGCCATTCGCGGGATGCTTTCCAGCCTCGGAGATCCACACACTTCCTACATGGATCAGGTGGAATTCCAGCAGGCAAACGCTCCCCTCGAGGGTGAGTATGAAGGTATCGGCGCATATGTGGATACCACCGGGGATTTCCTGACCATCATTAGCCCCATGGCCGGTTCCCCTGCTGAAAAAGCCGGGTTGAAACCTGGTGATACTGTCATCGCCATTGATAACGAAGACATGACAGGGATCGATCCAAACCTGGTTCTGCGAAAGATCCTTGGCCCAGAAGGAACCGAAGTGGAGATTAAACTTCAACGTGAAGGCGTGGAGAATTTTTCGGTCAAAATAATTCGGGCGAAGATTCTGCTCCCCAGTGTCGAATCCAAGATGTTGGATGAAAATATAGCCTATATCAACCTTTCCTCATTCGCTGCGGATACCGGTCCAAAGTTACGCAGGGATTTGAAAGACCTACTTTCCCGAAATCCCAAAGGGTTGATCCTTGATCTCCGCAATGATGGCGGAGGGTACCTGGATACTGCCCAGGAAGTTGTTTCCGAGTTTCTCAAAGAGGGCACCGTATTGATCGAGGAATACGGAGATAGGACTCAGCAAAAATACGAAGTTCGTCCTGGCGGTTTGGCTACCGAGATACCAATGGTTGTATTGGTGAATGGCGGCACCGCTTCAGCGGCGGAGATCGCAGCCGGAGCAATACAGGATTACAAGCGGGGAATAATAATTGGCGAAAAAACATACGGTAAGGGCTCTGTTCAACAGTGGTCAGCTTTGCCCAATGAAGCCGGGGCTATCAGAGTTACCATTGCCCGTTGGCTCACCCCGAAAGGCCGTCAGATCAATAACATTGGTCTTGTGCCGGATATAGAGGTAGCACTTACCCAGGAAGAATTCGATGCAAAAAAGGACCCCCAACTGGACCGTGCGATAGATTACATCTTAAAGGGAAATTAATTGACAGTAACCACCTAGCAAGGTATAATCGTCTGTTGTTAAAACCCTGAATGGAGATAATATGGAAGAAACCACTGCTCCCATCGTTGAGCAAACCGGCGGGATCGCTCCAAAAACTCATTTTTCCGGCAAAGTAACACTTGTCAGCTTGGCCGGGGCAAAGGTAGATCTCGGATCGGATCTTTCCGGTTTGATCCATATTTCTCAGATTAAATCACCCGATGACCAGCCTGTCAAACGGGTTGGCGATATCCTCAAACCAGGGGATACGATCGAGGTTTGGGTGAAACGGGTACGCAAGGACCGCATTGAACTCACAATGTTCGAGCCGCTGCTCTTCGATTGGCGCGACCTCAAATCGGACATGGTCGTAAAAGGTAAGGTAATCCGGCTCGAGACATTCGGTGCCTTCGTGGATATTGGTGCAGAGAAATCCGGTCTTCTTCACGTAAGCGAGCTCTCACATGGTTACGTCCGCAATCCTTCGGATCTTCTAAAAGAAGGCGAAGAGATCGAGGTTAAGATCATTGATGTAGACCGGAAAAAGAAACAAATAAAATTGAGCATGAAAGCCCTCGAAGCGGAACCAGTCCAGGAAGAGGAAAAACCTGAACCTGTAAAAACAGAAAAGGGGAAGAAAGGTTCTAAAAGATCTAAATCTGAGTCTGAGATTGAGACTGAAAATCCTTCTGAACCCGATCCCACTGCGATGGAACTTGCCTACCGGCAGGCAGTAAGTAAGGAAAAAGCAAAGCAACAGGATAGCACCCACAGTAAAAAAGAAAAACCAACCTCCAAGGACCAGGATGACCTCCTCGCCCGAACGTTGGATCAAAAAGTTCAGACAAAGTAATCCAAAGGACCCCCGCCTCCAACGGGGGTCCTTCTTTATTTAGGAATTACATAAAAGAAAGGTTCAACATGGACCCGAAATTCATATTTTTCACTGGCGGGGTAGTGAGTTCGGTTGGTAAGGGTGTTACAGCCGCAGCCATCGGAAGACTATTAAAAGAACGCGGGTTCAGCGTCATGGTTCAAAAGTTAGACCCCTATATAAATGTCGATCCGGGCACGATGAGTCCTTACCAACACGGAGAAGTATATGTCCTGGATGATGGTGCGGAAACCGACCTCGATCTTGGCCATTACGAACGCTTTATTGATATCCGCTTGAATCGGGCATGTAATACCACCACCGGGCAGGTTTACGCCGAGGTTATCAGCAGGGAACGACGGGGGGATTTCCTCGGTGGAACCATCCAGGTCATTCCCCACATAACCAATGAGATCAAGAACAGGATCACGACGGTGGCGCGGATCACCAGTGCCGAGATCATACTTGTGGAAGTTGGTGGTACCGTCGGTGACATTGAAAGCCAGCCATTTCTGGAGGCATTGCGTCAGCTGCGCAAGGAATTGGGACGGGAAAATACGCTCTCGATCCATGTGACCTGGTTGCCCTATATCCAGGCAACTTCTGAATTAAAAACGAAACCCACGCAGCATTCTGTTCGGGAATTACGCTCGATTGGTATTCAGCCAGATATGATCGTCGCCCGAAGTGATCAACCTCTGGAGGATGATCTGCTTGATAAGATAGCTCTCTTTTGCGATGTCGAAAAGGAGGCAGTTATCCCCATGCAAACCGCCCCCATCCTTTACGAAATCCCGCTCAATCTTGAAAGGGCGGGAGTCACTGACTACATTCTGCGTAAATTCAACCTTGAATCTCGAACCACCCCGAATTGGAAACCCTGGGAAAAATTGGTTGAAGGTATCCGAGAGCCAAAACCCAATATCAAGATCGCCTTGGTCGGAAAATATGTTGAGCTGCATGATGCCTATATCAGCGTCCGAGAAGCGCTTTTCCATGCCGCCACCCGGCTGGGGGTAAACCCGGAGATCGATTGGGTTCATGCAGTCGATCTTGAGCAGGAAAATGCAGAAAATCAACTCAAAGGGATTCAAGGCATTGTTGTTCCCGGTGGGTTTGGAAACCGGGGTATTGAAGGCAAGATTAAGGCAGCAAAGTTCGCCCGCGAAAACCAGATTCCGTATCTTGGTCTTTGCCTTGGAATGCAGGTAATGACCATCGATTTTGGCCGCTCGGTCTTAAAATCAAGCAATGTGAATTCCTCAGAATTCGACCCCTCCACAGCCAACCCGGTCATCGACCTCATGCCGGATCAACAACAAGTGATTGAAAAAGGGGGGACGATGCGGCTAGGCCTATACCCATGCCAACTTTTGGGAGGCTCCATTGCAGCTGCAAGTTACCAAACCGACCTGGTGCTGGAAAGACACCGCCATAGGTTTGAATTCAATAATAAGTATCGGGAACAATTCGAAGAAAACGGGATGGTTTTTTCCGGTTTATCTCCGGATGGCACCCTGGTGGAGATCGCTGAACTCAAAGAGCATCCTTTTATGCTCGGCACACAATTTCATCCTGAATTCCTTTCGCGTCCAAACAATCCGCATCCCCTCTTCCTCGCTTTTGTTTCCGCGGTCAAGAATAACACCCGGGTATAACGATCGCTTGGGTCGAAGTTGGTCAAATGACTGAACAAGCCCCAAATTGGGATATACTTGGAGGCATAAAACTATAATAAATTCTTGAGGTGAACATGGAAACAACGATCGAATCAATCCTCGCCCAGGAAATCCTCGATTCCCGTGGAAATCCAACCGTCGAAGTCGAAGTCGTTCTGGTGGATGGGTCCTGGGGAAGAGCTGCGGTACCCTCCGGGGCATCCACAGGCATACACGAGGCGCTGGAGATGAGGGATGGGGATAATGGCCGCTATAACGGTAAAGGTGTGCTTAAAGCTGTTGAAAATGTCAATGTGAAGATCGCTGAAGCCCTGGTGGGATGGGACGCGGCGGAGCAAAAAGCCATTGATACAGCCATGCTCGAGTTGGATGGTTCCACCAATAAATCAAGCCTTGGTGCAAATGCCATGCTTGGCACCAGCCTGGCGGTCGCCAAGGCAGCGGCAAATGCGTTTGGTCTACCGCTCTACCGATATATCGGCGGTGTTTATGCGCATGTGCTTCCCGTACCGATGATGAATATTCTGAATGGCGGCGCGCACACTGCCTGGCAATCCACCGATGCCCAGGAATTCATGGTGATGCCTTTAGGTGCTTCCTCCTTTGCGGAAGGGTTGCGCTGGGGTGCGGAGATCTACCATGCATTGAAATCTGTCCTGAAATCCCGCGGGTATGCCACCCTGGTTGGGGATGAAGGTGGTTACGCGCCAGCGCTCAAAGCCAACGTTGAGGCTGTTGAAGTGATCCTCGAAGCTATCGAGAAAGCGGGATACAAAGCTGGCGAGCAAGTTGCCATCGCGCTTGACCCGGCTGCCTCCGAGTTTTTCGAAGAGGAAACCAAAACCTATAACTTGCGGAAAGAAGGAAAAAAGCTCACTCCCGAACAAATGGTCGCCTTCTGGAAGAGCTGGGTGGACCAGTTCCCGATCATCTCCATTGAAGACGGATTCGCCCAGGATGATTGGGATGGTTGGAAAATGTTTACCGCGGAAGTTGGGGACCGGCTCCAGATCGTGGGAGATGATCTTCTCGTGACCAACCCCGAACGTGTCCGCCGCGCGATCAAGGAAAATGCCTGCAACGCACTGTTGGTCAAGCTTAACCAGATCGGCACATTGACCGAGACCATCGAAGCTGTCGAGATCTGTCACCGCAGCGGCTGGAGGGCAGTTACTTCTCACAGGTCCGGAGAAACTGAGGATTCCACCATCGCCGACCTGGCAGTTGCGCTCAACATGGGGCAAATTAAAACCGGTGCCCCGGCGCGCTCAGACCGCGTTGCCAAGTACAATCAGTTACTGAGAATCGAGGCTGAACTTGGTGATACCGCAGTATATGCTGGCTGGGGAGCCCTGAAGCACAAAGCTTGAATCAACAACCGCTGAGCTTAAACCGGCTTTCGAAACATAGAAGAGCCGGTTTTTTTATTTATAGAGAAACCCGTTCCAGAAATTCTTTAAAAACTTTGGCGGCGTTCAAACCAGTCCGGTTGCTGCGGACCTTTTCAAAAATGGTTGCCAAATCACCCGTCAGGTTGGTACCGGTAGCTTTCTGGGCAAGGTGAATGGCATTAGCGGCATAACGAACAGCGTTCTGAGGCTCGATTCGGTCAAAATCCTCAAAGAACCAGGCGCAGGATGCGAACATGCGCTGGCGTTCGAATTGTGACCTTAAAAGAAAGGTGCTCTTTCTTGCTTTTTCAGCATTCAGAATGGGTTCTACAAATCCTCCAGTGGTTTGCTGCAAATCAAAATGAGGGTCACGAGCCTGCAAAGCCAAATCGCGCAAGGTCCAGGGATCCTTTGTGAGCTGGCGCGTTTCATCCAGGAAGACCTGGTCGATGATTTCCGCAACCCTACTTAATGCTTGACGAAGTGGTTCTTTCCAATCAGGGTTGGGTGTGCAACTGCAAGACCCCGACCACCGCAGCAAGTCGTGCATGCAACTCCAGGAGGTGTTATTTTGGATCTCCACAAATTCTTTTGGGGCATTCTCTTTCAACCACCGCTCAGGGTAGACGGGATGGATCCCTGCAATATTTAAGGAGTTTGCGTACAATCGCTTGAGGAATTCGTACCGGAATTCCTGGTGATGCCCATAAAGTTCACCGTCGGTTGCAACCAGAATAAGTTGGTTTCCTTCTCCCGATGAAAATCTCGGAGATAAATAACGGTTTACAAAATCATCCGCGTTGGATGTGATTCGCTGGTCAAAACTGATTCCGGAGCTCAACTCCCGATCGTAGAAAAAGACTGCCATGGACCGGTTCTGCCCCAGGTCAACTAAGTATGGCTGCCGCGAATCGATCTCACTTATCGCCTGCCAGGGAGCAAGGATGGTGAACCGGATACCAAGGAGAAATAAAACCTCAATGGTTTCCATATCCACAGCGGTTTCTGGCAGCCACATCCCGGCAGGCTGCCGACCATATCTGTGAATAAAATGGGAAATCCCCCAACGAACTTGGGTGAATTTATCCTGCCGGGTTGCGAGGGGAAGGATAGTATGGTGAAAAGATTGCGCCATCGCATTACCCGCGGAATATTTTGTATTATTGTATCGGTCATCCGTGATGGTGCGTTGAATCACCGATGGATGGTTCTGTTCCATCCATTCAGATAGGGTTGGTCCGATATTAAAGCTAATATTCCCAAAGTTCCCCGCTTCGGCATTTGGCCTGTAGCAATCATCCATGATCCTTTCGTTCCAATTCGAGAAAGGCGCAGCCCCCGCTTCAACGGGGATCGTTCCGGTCAGGGGATCTTCGCGGGGCGGTTGGTAGAAGTGTCCGTGGATGCAAAACGCTTGTTCGCTCATATTACCTGATTTATTTTCTCAAATAGTCGATCATCAGGCTTAACCTGGCGGGCATCAAACCAAATAATCGAGGAAGGGTATCGAGTGCGGTGGTGTGATCAACTGCAAGGTAATCCAACCAGAAAACCGAGATCGGGGAGCGCTTCAGAACCTGCTCTGAAAACAGGGTGATTGAACGAAGAAAAACCGGGGAAGAATTTATTAATGTTCGCTTCCGTCTTGTAGCTGTTAGAATTATCTCAACTATCTGCCGGTAGGTGAGATACTCGCAACCCCCGATTGGAATCGTTTGATTCTTGGTTTTTGGTTCTTCCAATGCCCACGTCAGGCTTGTTACAAGGTCTTCGATCCACAGTGGCTGAAGATTTACCAGGCCATCCCCCGGTATAAGAAAGAAAAACGGAGATGATCTCAGGATATTATCAATAACGGTCGTAAATTGATCACCCGGTCCAAAAACAGCGGAGGATTTAAATATGGTGTATGTTATTCCACTTTTTTTAATCAAGCCTTCCGCAATCCCCTTGGCTTTCATCACCGGGAATGCAGATGCGCGGTCCGCGCCAATATGACTGAGATAAAAAAAACGCTCCACACCGGCTTGCACGGCTGCTTCCGCAAGGATGGCTGTCCCATCGATATCCACCCCATTTAGATCTGCCTGACTGCCGTAACGCTCTGTCCCTGCGAGATGATAAACAACATCAACATCCCTCATCGCAGCCATTAAACCCCGGTCATCCCTAAGACTGCATACAGCCACTTCCACTTTTACCCCGCGGGGAATCCGCGGCGATTTGGGAGATGGTCGTAACAACAACCGGATGGGTTTTCCGAGGAGGTTCAAGTTTCGAATCAGGGCGGATCCCACGAAACCAGTCGCTCCTGTTACCAGGATCATGGCTCAAATTATAGCAGAGCATCAACGCCAACCCGATGGCATGCTTCTTGTAACATCTGACCTGAATAATTGATTTTTCTTGTATGGAAGGTAAGCTATGGAAGATACCAACACTTCAACCCGGAAAAATATTGCCCGAATGGGTTTTCATTACTACCAGGATTTGGATCACTTTACTGAAAAGGACCTTTCCAGGTGGCTCCCGGAGTTGGAAAGCCTGGGAGCAGCATGGTTGGTGATCCAATCTGCGCCAGATCGCGCGATCCCGGAACCCTTTATCCGTGGATTACTACAAAGTGGAATCGAACCTATCGTACAGATGCAGATTGCCCTCTCCAATGCTCCAGAGCAATCCAGCCTTAGACTGGTGCTGGATTCCTATTCGCGCTGGGGGGTACGATATATCCAGCTTTTTGACCGCCCCAACCTCACTTCCAGCTGGACTTCAGCAGCCTGGTTCCAGGAAGATCTCGTGGAACGCTTTCTTGATCGCTTTTTACCACTAGCTGAATTGGTCGCCGATCTGGAGATGATGCCGGTATTCCCTCCCCTGGAACCAGGGGGAAATTACTGGGATACAGCGTTCCTGCGCTTTGCGCTGGAATCAATTGAGCGTCGAAAGCAATCAGAACTGTTTGAGAAAATGGCACTCTCCGCATATGCGTATTCATTCTCCAAACCTTTGGATTGGGGTGCAGGTGGCCCCGATCGCTGGAGCGAGGTGCGCCCTTATTTCACACCTGAGGGTTGCGAGGATCAGCAGGGGTTCCGCATCGCAGATTGGTATTCAGCCATCTCAAAATCGGTCTTAGGTAGGGAGTTACCCATTTTTCTCTTTGGCGTGGGATTACAATCCAATCCCTCCGGACCCCAGGGTGAGGTTTTTTCACCAGAGGTTTATTCCTCATTTATCATGGATATAACTGGTTCTCTTCCGGAACCCTCACTCGAAAAAGAGTACCAGACTGGAGAATCAATTCTTCCCACCCACCCCTCTGTGAAAGCAGCGTCATTCTGGCTACTTGCATCAGATTGGGAAAGCAAATACAAAATATATGCCTGGTATGACGAGGATGGAGAATCCGCCCCTGTGGTTATGGCAATAAAGGAATTCGCTGCCTTGCACAGCGAACCCATCCAGACGAAATCCTTACCTCCGGTTTCCACGGGGGATCAAATATTGGAACATTACCTGCTGCTTCCTACTTATGAGTGGGGAGTGGCCGATTGGCACCTGGATGTCATTCGACCTTATGTTAAAAAATACCAGCCAACCATTGGCTTTTCTATTAAGGATGCCTCGCTTGCCCGCCAGGTGACTGTGATCGGCAACACCCAGGTTTTCTCCGATTCAGATCTTGAGATGCTGCGCAGCAACGGCTGCCAGGTGGAACGGATCAGTGGCGATGGCACCAGTATTGCAACACAGTTGGCAGAGAGGTAAAACCCATGACCATTTCTGTTCTCCCCCGTCCAATATTACGTACTCCAATCGCGGCGAAAATGCCCGTGCTTAAGGTGATCGGCCTCGGCGGAGGCGGATGCAACGCGATCAACCGGATGATCGAACTCGGTATCGGCGGTGTGGATTTCATCGCCGCCAACACCGATTGCCAGGCGTTGAATGCTACGCTCGCTCCGGTGAAGATTCACTTGGGACCAAAATCCACTCGGGGATTGGGAGCAGGTGGAAATCCGCAAATGGGTGAAGCCGCGGCAGAAGAAAGCTACAGCGCTTTGAATGAAGCTCTCTCCGGTGCGGATATGATCTTCCTGACCGCTGGAATGGGTGGGGGAACAGGAACCGGTTCTATTCCCGTTGCAGCCAGGGTGGCGCGGGCAACAGGTGCTGTAGTTGTGGCAATCGTCACCACGCCGTTCTCCTTTGAGGTAGGTCGCCGCCAGTCGAACGCCCGGGAAGGGTTGACGAAATTACAGCCATTTGCAGATACCCTTATCACCGTTCCAAACGACCGCCTGCTTCAGATCGCATCCAGGGATCTTTCTTTGGAAATGGCGTTCCGCCTTGCTGACGATGTCCTTCGTCAGGGAATCCAGGGGATCGCGGAGTTGATCACCCAGCCTGGAATGATCAATGTGGATTTCGCTCATATCCGTCATCTAATGCAAAATGGCGGTGGTGCAGTGCTTTCGATAGGTGTGGGACAAGGAGAAGATAAAGCACTTTCTGCGGTGGAAAACGCCATCCGTCACCCATTGCTTGAATCGATAAACCTTGAGAACGCTACCGGGATCATTGCCAATTTCACCGGAGGCCATAATCTGACGTTTTTTGAGGTCACTGATGCCCTGAACTACTTGCAGGAACAGACGAACAGTAGCGCAGAAATCATACCTGGTGTGATCAACGATGAGCGGCTCGGGGACCGCGCCCAGGTTATTCTCATTGTCACAGGTATAGGTGCAACAGCAGTCGATGCCCAATTTGCGCAGAAAAAATTCGTTGAAATTGAAACTCCATCCCCATTCGTCGTCAGCCAGCCGGTAAAAAGCATGGATGTTTTTACATTTTCGGATGAACAGACGGTTTCTCCCCTTCCTTCAATGGAATCTCCCGTCCTTCCATCTGATATCGATATCCCGGCTTTCCTTCGTCGTCGCATCCGTCCATAAAAAGGAGAAATATGGAAAAGGAAACTGTTACCTCGATCTGCAAACAAATCTACCGCCAATTCCCTGAGGTGAGCGGAGTGAAACCCTCGGTGAAACCCCAGGGGAGCAATTACTTGTTCATATTCCATGGTTCGGCCAATATGGGCGGGGGGAAAAAGATCGAACGGACAGTTCGCGTTGTCGCCGATGCTTCGGGAAAGATCAACAAGGTTACCACTTCGCGGTAAAGGGCTCTATGACGTCAAAGCTTCTTCAGAAAACCGAATTGCTTTTTTGGGATCATGCCATTCCAAGAATGTCAGAAGACCCAAGGATTGGATCGCTGAGTCCGGAATCTATCTAAAACCAGCTTCTCGAATGATCCCAAGAGATTGAAGGCCTTTTTTTCCCTCATCGCAGTATGTGGCTTTATCCTTGGAATCTTGGCATATTACCTTACGCAATCAACTTAGGTCTCTTGATGGACCAATTCTCCAGGGGGTTGGATATTTTTACTGTCTGGTAGAATTCATTGATCGGGCATGTTCCTGAATATGAAAAAAGTGCTCTTGACAGGGTTTTTGGTATTCTTTGTTGCTGTGATTGCAGGATATTTCATCGCAGCGATTTCTGGTTCATTACCACCTTTCCCATCCAGGTTGCCCTTTTCGAAAGATCCTGAATCAGATCAACAACAGAAGATCCTTTTAGTTCTGGTGGATGATTTGAAATCTTCAAACCCGGTGGTTGAGTCCATTTGGATGGTTTATCATTATTCGAATTCACAACCAGCCCTTGTTTTTTTCCCGGTTTATTCACTTAGAGAACAGTCCTCTTACCCGCAAATCCAGGCTGAATATAATTTTAATTTTCTCAAGAATTTATCCCCAAAATTTCGGGATTCGCTGGAAGAAACCTATACCTTACAGTGGGATAGATATCTGGTACTTGATAATATGTTGTTTTCCCGGATCATCAAACTGGTAACAGGGAAAAAAGCCCCCAAGGTACTGGCGCAAACACCAAACCAGGAAAAACCGGCAGATTATCAATTGGTTGTATTAAAATATATAAAAGCATATTGTTCCACTGTAAAATCCGGAAAGCCGGATCCCGCAAAGAATGACGATTGGAATTTGATAACAGAAGAATTTTGGACCAATATTCCACGAGATCAAATGGATGATTTCTGGTTATGGTTCATCGAGCACCCCCAAAAAATACCGTGTAATATCGTCTCGAGCAAGTAACTTATTATAGGTATCTAAATGATAACGATTAATCGAAGGAAGTTTCTACAAGCAGCAACTTCAGCGGCAACTTTATTTGCAGCAGAGCAAATTCTAACTGCCTGCGCTGCTCCTCTCTCATCCCAAACCCCCAATCCTACCCCCACCCAGGATCAGGCGGCATCTACACCGGTGAAACAATCTCCCTCCCCCAGTCCCCACAATTGGCCAGACTTGGCGATCGCCCGGAACGGCGATCCGGAGGAAATGACCCGCAGGGCAATTGCAGCCCTTGGAGGTATGGAAAGATTTGTTCCCAAGGGATCCCGGGTGGTGGTGAAACCAAATATATGCGTCGCCTACCATTCTTTTGAATACGCAGCGACGACGAATCCCTGGGTGGTAGCTGCGATCGTTAAAATGGTATTGGAAGCAGGTGCGCGGACCGTTCAGGTGATGGATTCACCATTCGGCGGAACACCGGAACAAGCCTACGAAATTTCGGGGATTAGTGATCAGGTAAAAGCCGCTGGGGGTGAGATGGTGGTGATGAAGAACATGCAGTTCCAGGAACATGAAATCCCTGGCGCAAAAAACCTGAAAACAACTTCGATAAACGATCTGATCTATAACGCTGATGTTCTGATCAATGTCCCGGTAGCCAAGGACCACTCCTTGGCAAACCTGACCCTGGGAATGAAAAACCTGATGGGTGCCATCCAGGATCCGGGCAGGTTACACATGGACCTTTCGGAATGCCTCCCTGATTTAAATACGATCCTGAGACCTCAACTGACCATCATTGATGCAGTCCGGATCCTCATGGCGAATGGTCCCACAGGCGGCGATCTTAATGACGTCAAACAGACCAACACTATCATTGCCAGTCCAGATATTGTTGCAGCTGATAGCTATGCGGCAGGATTGTTCGAAATAAAACCATCGGAGCTGGGTTATCTTGTAGAAGGCAGCCAGAGGGGTATCGGTAGAATGGACCTCGAGTACTTGAAAATCGAGGAGATCAACACGGGTTGAAATTTAATGTCAGACAGGAAGAATTCAACCCGCATTTTCCCCCATAGTTGGCGCAGGCTTAGGATCACAGTCCAGGTAATTTCTGGCTTGTTTTTCCTGGCCATTTTTTTAATGACTCCTCAACTTCTTGGAGGAGGTACATACTTATCCATTCCCTTCAAGCTTAGTCCGCTGGTTATGCTCGGGAGCAGTCTGGCTGCCAGGGTCCTCATCCCCGGAATCGCTCTCGCGGGTATATTTCTTTTATTCGCACTGGTTTTTGGACGGGCTTGGTGCGGCTGGTTGTGCCCGTTGGGGAGCGTGATCGAGATATTTCCTATCCGTAAGAAGCGAGCCGTAAGCGTAAATGAATCATGGCGAAAGGGAAAATACCTTCTGCTCATCGCCCTTTTGATCGCTGCTCTGCTTAGTAACCTTAGCCTCATGGTCTTTGATCCAATGACGATCATTTTCAGGACCTTCACATTTTCCCTCTGGCCGTCTTTGAGTTACATCGTTCAAGTATTGGAATCATTCCTGTACAGGTTTCCATTCCTGCAACCGATAGTAAATGGTTTTGATAGTGCCATCCGCCCCGCGATCTTCCCGATCAATCAAATTGTGTTCTCCCAGGCTCTGTTGTTTTTCGGGATCTTCACTTCCATCCTTTTTCTGGATTTTTTCGCCGAAAGGTTCTGGTGTCGCTATCTTTGCCCCTTGGGTGGTTTGTTGGCCTGGGTCAGCAGGTTTTCGATCTTTAAGCGGGAGGTGACCTCTGGTTGCATCTCCTGCGGGAAATGCGCACGGGTCTGCCAGACTGGTACAGTGGATGAGAAAAAAGGTTACCAAAGCGATCCGGGAGAATGTACAGCCTGCATGGATTGCATTTCGGCTTGTCCAAATGAATCGAACCGATTCGCGCCGAAAATAGGGGTGAGTCCCGGGATGACCTACGATCCTACCCGGAGAGAAGCCCTGGTTACCATCGGGGCGGCAACTGCCGGGATTGCAGTAGCAGGCACCCAGCCCGTCCGAGCGCCTGCCATGACGTTCTTAATTCGACCTCCGGGTGTGGAAGAGGAGAACTTCATAAGCCGATGCGTACGTTGCGGAGAGTGCTTTCGAATCTGTCCCACAAATGCATTGCAACCGACATTTTTTGAGGCAGGGATAACAGGGTTCTGGACTCCTGTTTTGATCCCCCGAATAGGGTATTGTGATTATTCATGTAATTCCTGCGGGCAGATATGCCCGGTGCAGGCAATTCCTCCTCTTTCCCTCGATCAAAAAAGACAGGTGAAAATTGGTTCAGCGTATATCAATCAGGATCTATGCATCGCCTGGACCGACGAACGGGATTGCATTGTTTGTGAGGAGATGTGCCCTCTACCGGAAAAAGCGATCACGCTGCATCGTCGTGGAAACGGGAAGCAAATTTCTACAACGCTGGTTCCTGTTGTCAACCGCAAGTTATGTATAGGTTGTGGAATTTGTGAGACGAAGTGCCCGGTGATCGGTGAAGCTGCCATCCAAGTTCGAATTCCCCAAAATTTGTAGGATTTTAGACCTTTATCGGCTTCGGAAACCAGGTGAACATAAGGATCACAGCTATCAATGCCATAGTTCCCCCGAAGAAGAATGGTGCAGATTGTCCAAGTCCCTGCCAGGAACCCATCCCCTGCCATAGGATCCCCGCAATTAAGGATGCGGGGAAAGCAATGATCCCAATAATTGCGTTATAAGTTCCATAAGCAGTTCCGCGAAGTTCAGCTGGAACCAGGTCGGCCAGTAAAGCATTGATGGAACCATAACTCAAACCATAATAAAAACCGTATGTTACGTAAAGTATGAAGATCTGTCTGCTCCCTTGAGCTAGGGCAAATCCGTAGTAAATGAACGCGTAAACCAGCCATCCTGCAATAATCATTTTTCGCCTGCCGATTCGGTCGGATAGCCTCCCGGCAGGGATGGAGATCAGCGAATAGATCAGGTTGAATATCGCCATCATTACAAGGATCATCACCACCGACATCCCGGTATTTTGCGCCCGCAGGATTAAAAATGCATCCGAGGAATTACCCAGGGTGAAGATTCCCGCGATCACCATGAATATCATGAAAGGTTTCCCCAAGCCTTTAAATATGATCTTAGGTAAGTTGCGTTTGCCGGCCACAGCAACTTCTTTGGCACCGAATGCAAGCGTGATTACCGCTAGAAATGCAGGAATCAGACTGGCCAACACAACGATCTGAAAAGTGTGCTCCGAAAGGTATTGGCTGTTCGCCTGGGCAATCCAAATAATGCCTGCAGCAATAAGAATTCCGACCAACGCGCCTGCTGTATCCGCCGCCCGATGGAATCCAAATGCCAGGCCGCGATCTTTTTCTTCGATGGAATCTGCCACAAGTGCATCCCGGGGTGCGGTTCGGATGCCCTTGCCTGCCCTATCCAACCAGCGAACGACTGCCACCATTTCCCAGGTGCTTGCGATCAAGAAGAAAGGTTTCGAGATCGCAGAAAGGCCATAACCAGCCACAGCCAGCCACTTTCTGGAATGAAGCCGGTCGGAAAGCCATCCGGAGAAAAACTTCACCAGGCTGGCGGTTGCTTCCGCTATGCCTTCGATAAGTCCGACAATATTTGTTTTCACCCCCAGTACATTCACCAGAAAAAGCGGCAGGATGTTGATCACCATTTCGCTGGAAATATCCATAAAAAAACTGGTCAGACTTACAGCCCAGATGTTCCTGGGAAGATCGCGTATTCTGGTTTTTTGAGAGCTGGATTCCATGAAATTTCTTATGCCTTACCAGCCATGGATTGCTTAATGGCAACTATTCCAGGAATGGGAGTGGGGTCTTCACCGTATGCAATTGCCAGGTAATACGATACAAAATCACAGAATTGGATACCTGCCAGGATGTTCTCCAATCTTGTTTCGCCCGGGACAAGGTAATAATCGCAGGTGATACCTTCAAGAAGAAAGTTTTGACGGGTCGCGGTCGAACGAAGCTGGTTCCTGGGATGATCAGAGGCGGATTCCAGAAATATTGCGAATAGCGATTGATGCATCGTTTCTGGTTGAGCTAAGCCGGCCGCTGTATTGTGATCCCCCTCCGGCAGAAGATCAAATTCCGCCCAACCCTTGGCGAGTTCATTTACCTGAGTTTTAAACCTTCGGGCTATCGGTGCAAGCGCATCGCTCCCAAAGATCACCGGTATCCTCCCCACCATTTGGCCTGCTAACCTTTTGGCAGGGTTCCTGGCAACCGGGGTTTCAGATATGAAGTTATCCGACTCTTTTTTTAGAACCATTAACCCCTTTTCGATTTCGTTGGAGGCATCCTGGATCAATCCATACCGAAAAAACGCAGCCATCATCAAACCCAGGGAAAAACCAATTGCAGCTCTGGGTTGCCCGGAATGGGTAAATTTCAAGTGATCAGCACCCGCTTTTTCAGCCATTATTTCGAGGTCACCGCCAGTGCTCACCACCAGGATCGAACAATTTCGCGCGTCAGCTTGTCGGAAGCAGCTAATGGTTTCTTCGGTATTTCCTGAATGGGATGAAGCGATCACCAACGTGTTTTTTCCAATTGCCCAGGCTGGGAGGTCATATTCCCGATTGACTTCGATCGGAAGCGGGCTCTCACCTCTCGCATATGCCACGGCCAGATCTGCGCCAATCGCTGATCCCCCCATTCCGCAGATTATCGCCCGGTCAATCTTTGTGTTTTGATTTGTGTAATGATGTGAAAATTCCGATGTCCCATCCCGTTTTAAGATGGACGGGGAAATTCATAATCTCTTCGTAATAATTACTTTTATCCAATTTCTTCATCGCCTGCAAATCATCCAGGTCCATAATTCTCTCCGCCAATTTTGATGGTTTGGAGTATACCTTACCTATCAGATTAGGTATCCACTTTTTTCAAAAAATACAGTTGATTTTGCCAAGTATGGTTTAATTATGCCAATCAGGTGATTTGATGTTATCCGGATATGAGTGCTCCATTTTTGGGTACGAGAGACCGGGTCTCGATTCCCATTCGATTCAATCCCAAATCGGTCATACCAACCCTTTGGATCTGGGAGGCATTAATAGTCAGACTGTGGAGATCATTCTCCAAAATGCATGGAGATACGCACGCGCAAGGGATACAGAGGAGGCAAACCGGCTTGCAGAACGTGTGTTGGAAAAGGAAATCGACTCCCTCGTTTCAGCGGATGCCCATGTTCTTATTGCGAACCTGGCTACGGAACTTTATTTATTTGAGGAAGCTGAAAGTCACTTTTTCAAAGCAGCATCGATCTGTAGATCGCTTGGGAGTGACATGGGACTGGGCATCAGCCTGCAGAACCTGGCATCCTTGGTGTACTTCACCCAGGGACAAGTGGACCTGGCTTTGTCCATCATGGAAGAATCAAATTTTCACCTTGTGAAAGCTGGTGCGCGAGCATGGGGTTTTCCCCTTCTTAATGCTTATTTATTCGAGGCATTTGGAGACCGCCCCAAGCTCACAAAGGCACTTGATGATCTGATCATGCAGGTAGAACCAGGTTCATATGCTGCAGGTGTATATTTCCTTACCTGGGCAAAAGTATGTCTTGATGACAACGAAACCCAAAAAGCGGATGAATACTTGCGTTTATCCTTCCGGATCGCTAATCAGCTGGACCTACCCGACCTAAGCGTATTTGTCCGGATTGAAAAAAGCCGATATTTTCGGTTCCGTGGGCAGACATCAGTCGCATTGAATTGGGCGTCGGATGCGGTTAGTTTTAGCAAACGAGTCAAATCCCCCTATTTACTTGGACATGCTTTGATGGAAATGGGGCAGGTTGCCTGGCTTTCCGGAGATTTGAATACAGCCGAAAAGAATCTTCTCTCTGCGGTCACGCAATTAAGAAAATCGCATTCCTCCCTCGATGCCACCCGTGCTGAGTTCCTGCTCGCCGCACTCTTCCAGCAAACACGGCACAAAGATGCTGAGAAGCATTTTCTGCACGCCACCGAGGAAATTATTAATAATGGGTACGCCTCAATTCTTTTTAGAGATCGCAAGATCGTTTATCCCCTGATAGCGCAGCACATCAAGAAAACCAACTCGGATAATTTTGAAAAAGCAAACGCCCTTCTCGATCTGGTAATCCAAACACCCACCATACCGCTCAGTATCCTCGGATTGGGGCAATTTCGGGTATGGCAGGGTCAACATCCCATCCCTGATCAAACCTGGTCGAGACGCAAATCCGGTCACCTTTTCAGGTATCTTCTTCTGCAACCAGACCGTTCGTCCTCCCGGGAGCAGCTGATGGAAACGCTCTGGCCGGAAATCGAGCCTTCCAAGGGGTTGGATATTCTCTACCAGGCGACTTCTGCCTTGCGTCGCATCCTGGAACCGGAGCTTCCCGATAAATTTCCTTCCAGGTACCTGATCATTGAAGACGAAAGGGTTAACCTGGTTTTACCTCCTGGTTCCTATACCGATTTCGATCATTTTGAACACAATCTCCCGGCAGCGATCCGAAACCGGAAGGTGGAAGATTTACAAATGCTGCTCTCCATGCATGAAGGAGAGCTATTCCCAATGGATCGATACTCGAATTGGATCCTAGACCGCAGAAACCAGCTGGAGAATCTCTATTTACAGGGGCTCCACTCGCTTGGCATGCTTCACCTGATTAATCAAGAGTATTACCAGGAACTTGAAATCAGCCGGAAGATTCTCAAACTTGATCCATGGAACGAGGATGCCGTTCTGATGGGGATGCAGGCATATCTGGGATTAAAGAACGCCCCCCGGGCGTTGATTTTCTATGAGGAATTCAGGAATTCCCTTGCGAAAGAGTTGGAAATTAAACCCCGCTCAGACTTGCGCGAGCTGGCAGCTGAGATTTCAGAACGATAAAAAATAATATCAGAATCTTGTTGTCGACGAACCTTACCGCCTGTCAGTTGTATGTCAGTACAACCATTTAGAATAGTGGATAGATAATACCCTTCGGTATGGAACACCAAGGGGCTCCTGCCGTGTCTTCAAAACCTCATTTCTGAGAAAAATGAGGTTTTGATTTAATCAGATCAGTGAATTATCCCTTCATGATCAGCGGTTTCATTAACTCAAGGAATTCTTCCCATTCCTCTTTGAAAAAATGAACCGTTACATTATTAATATCCAGGTGAAAGGTGGTTTCCCCATCCGGTTCTTCCACCCGCCAGGCGAGAAAATTCTCCGTCTGGGAAATATCCTGTGTTTTTAAATCCTTTTGTTCAGCCATGATTTCTCCTCTCGAGACAGGTAATTTTGATCAGTTTCATCGCAAGTCAATCATTATGTTAATGAAATAGTCGGAAAAAGAACGATTTAATACTAATATATATTTTCTTTATCCCGTTGATTATTGGAGAGTTGATTTTTGGTGGTTGCAATGTTTCAAAATTCAACCAGGGATCTTCATCCACCATTTTCTTTAATATGTAATCCCAGGCAAGTTTTAACGTCGCTAGGGTGGGCGCTGCCAGAAGAAGACCGATAAATCCAAAAAGGTTCAAACCGATCAGGGCAGCCACCAGGATGGCTGCCGGATGTAATTTCAACGCATCTGCCATGAACCTCGGTTGAATCATTTGATCGATGATCGTGTCGATTATGTAGGATGCGAGGATGACAAAGGCTGCGTAAAGTACGGGTTGCAGGCTAAATGGATTGGATACCTGGAAATATCCCACCAGGGCTGCGGTGATGTAAAAGATCAAAGGACCGATCCAGGGAATGAACCGTGCGATGGCTGCCATTAGGGCGAGACCAAAAAAGAAGTTAATCCCCAGACCGCCCAACAGGATCAGATAGATCAAAAACGCCAGGAAAACGATAAGAAGTTGGCCGCGCAGGAAGGCATTCCAAATATGACCAAGCTCCACCCGGATGCGGTTGAAATCCGCCTCGAACCCGGGAATGTTAACTATGATCATCTTTGACCGCTGACCGCCGGTCTCGGAAAGCACAAAAAATGAAATAAGCATGGAAAAGAATGTCCAGGTGACCAGATTGATCGCCCCTGAGGCTATTGTCGTGATCAAGTTGCCTACTCGGTTTAATATCGGCTCGATCAACGCGACGATATCATTGACAATGGCTGTTACATCGGTTTTTGGGGGGGAAACGACAAAGGGGCCAATCGTGATTGGCTGGCTTTCAAGGTCGTTCAGGAATTGCGGCAAATTCACGATCGCATCCTGAATAAATTTCACCAGGTTTTGCACCTGCCCAACGAGATTGTATCCACCCCAGGCCAGAAGCGAAATCAATCCTAAAACCACGAGTAAATAAACTAAACCTACAGAAAGCCTCCACTTGATTCGCAGTTTGGTATGAAGAAAAGCCGAAATTGGATGAAGGAGATAAGCGATGATAAATGCGACCACCACCGGGCCAACCAGGTATTGAAACCTGGTCAGCATCACCCCCAGGAGAAATAGCAGCGTCAGTGTGACGATGATTTTTGTCGTCCTGCTCCAGTTTGGTGAAGGAGATGCTTTAAGATTCATTTTCAGAGTAAAGGCTTTCTTTAAGAATTCTAGCCTTTTGTTTCCGGAAATGCAACCTCAAATTTCAAAAACGAAATCTGCGATATTCGTATTATGATTGTTTGTCCAGAAAACAAAGAACGGGGTTGAACCCGTCCTTACAAAAACCATTTGTAAAAATTCGCAGGTTAACTATTAAAGACATGCTCCAGGGTTGATCGAATTGAAAATACCGCCGAAAAGTCTGCACCACATATCCAAACTGTCTATTATCACAATCGGGCATATACAAAGGACCAGAATCACCAGAGCGACAATGATCAGGATCTTTAACCAACCGGGCATTTTTGATGCGGTGCCTGTTTTTTCCGGTTTTTTAGCCGGAGCTGCCTGAGAAATGGGGGCAGAGAACGGTTGCAGTACAACAGGCGCGGGAGCCATTGGTTGCGAGACCGGTGCTGCTGGAGGAGGTGTATAGAGTGGTGCTTTGGCAGGTGCTGAAGCAATCGGGGCTTTGGGGGCAGCTGCGCTGCTCACAACGGTGGCATTAGGATCCACCTGAACTGATTCAAAAAGTACACTGACATGTTCGCCAAAATTCACGACCTCACCAGGGCGAAGGAGATAGGGCCCGGATATTTTCTGGCCGTTTACAAAAGTGCCATTGGTGGACCCCAGATCTTCAATAATGTATCCCCCGTTCTGAAAGAATATCCGCGCATGTCGGCGGGAGATCTCTGGGTCGCTCACGGTGATATCTGCAGTTTGTTCCCGACCGACGATGAACTCGTTCTTATCGAGAATATACTCCTTGCCTACATCCACCCCTGAGCGGATGACCAGGCGAAAATTAGTGGCCATATTTTCCTCCTGTTATCTGCGGTTATCTTATTAGTGTAGCCAAGAACCAATGGTGTGTCAATGAGAAAAAAGTCCCCACCATGCCGTGTGCAGCGTAGTTTTGAACCTGCTTGCGCAGGACGGAGTCTGCCCCGGCGTACACACCTTGGCCGAAGCCTAACGTGTGGTTTCCGTGAGTGCAAACCCCATTTTAATTAGTGTTGGCTCAAAACCGATGATGCTGCATCACGTGCACAGCAGGGCATTCTGCTTATACCATGATTTATAATCGCTGCAAAGGAAATTATTAATCGCGGATTATAGCTTGATAATATTTCAAAACCCGCATGGTATAATTTTTGCCTTGTGTTCATTTATGGATAAAAAAAATGGATGAAATAAGCAAATCAACCCCTCAAAATTTGTGTCCAACCTGTGGTTCCCGGGTAAGCGATTCTGCACTCAAATGCCCGGTCTGCGGTAAGAACCTTACCCAACCCGTACCTGCATCAAAAGCGAAATCCGCAGGGGTCTCAGAACCTCGCCTGCCTGAAATCACATTAAACCTGCCCATCGCGCTCGGGATCTTGATCCTTGTCCTGGCAATTGGAGCGATCATCACTTTCTTCGCTCTAAAAGCCACCGGTACGGTAGCTGAACCTACCCCTGCGCCGACCAGTACGGTCACTCCCACCGCTACCAACATCCCCACAGAGACACCCACCTTTACTCCCCAACCCACACCCACCCTGCTTCCACCGATCGAATATACAATCAAAGAAAGTGATAGCTGCCTGTTACTGGCTGCGATATATAAGGTTTCGGTAGGAAGTATTGCCGATCTGAATCGCCTGCCGCCTGATTGCGGTGTGTTGAGCGTCGGTCAACGGATCCTTATCCCACAGCCCACCCCCACGCCATCCCCCATTCCTTCCTCCACTCTCTCCTCTTCCCAGGCCACCCAATCTGCCTGCCAGACGCTCTCTTATACAGTTCAATCGGGGGATACGCTGGCTGGTGTTGCTGCAAATTACAACGTTGATATCGAAGCTCTGCGAAGTTGGAATGGTTTACCAAGCGACAATCTCTTTGCAGGCGCCAACCTTATTATCCCGTTGTGCGCGCGACTCCCAACCCCTGGCCCAACCCCCACACCAACCACTCCGCCCCCCTATCCGGCGGCTAACCTTCTGCTTCCCCAGGATGGCTCCGCCTTCACCGCTGCCAACGATTCCGTTACACTGCAATGGGCGTCCGTTGGTGTGTTGCGTCCCAATGAGGCTTATAACGTGATCATCGAAGACCTCACGGAAGGCTCCGGCCGGCGCTTGGTGGATTATGTAACCGACACGAGATATATCATCCCAGTCACATTCCGCCCCACCGATTCAATGCCACATGTAATCCGCTGGAATATCCAGCCCGTCCGCCAAACTGGCACGGACGCTGAAGGAAAACCGATCTGGCAGATAGCCGGTGCTCTTGGTACGCCAATGGTCTTCAGCTGGTCCGGTCTTGGGATATCCAGCCCCACTCCGGCAAAGTAATATCCAAAAAAACCCTCCAAAAGAGGGTTTTTTATTTTTTTGAGATGTTAATGATCCTGTAAAAATCGTGTCACCTGGATAGCTGCGGCAGCACCCATACCTGCCGATGTGACAACCTGCCGGTTAATAGGATCTGCCACCTCTCCAGCTGCAAACACACCAAGCACACTTGTCTGCATTCGCGCGTCCACTTTGAGGTATCCATGATCATCCAAATCCAATTGACCGTCGAAAAGTTGGACATTCGGTGTGTGCCCGATAAAAACAAACACACCATCAAACGGAATTTCACTTTCCAATCCTGACTTCACATTCTTAACCTTCAGATTTTCCACCTTTTCCTTCCCCTGGATCATCAAAGGTATTGTATCCATCATCAAAATGATCTTAGTGTCCTGCTGAACCCGGTTCTGTAGTATCGCCCCCGCACGGAAAGCATCCCTCCGATGAATGATGGTGATTTTCGAGGCAAACCTGGTGAGGAAGAGTGCTTCCTCCAACGCACTATCACCCCCTCCAATGACTGCTACATTCTTATCCTTGAAGAAGAAACCATCGCAGGTGGCACAATAGGAGACCCCTTTTCCAGTCAACAACTCCTCCCCGGGGATGCCAAGCTTATTCGGGTTGGCGCCTGTCGCGATTATCAAAGTTTCCGCTTCAAAATCACCCACATCGGTTTTAACGATATATGGACGGCGAGAAAGATCCACCGATGTCGCGGAACCGAAAACAGTTTTCGCACCAAATTTCTCCGCCTGTTTTTGGAAAAGCTCCCCCAGCTGCATTCCACCAATCCCCTCAGGAAAACCTGGATAGTTTTCAATCGTATGAGTCAGCGCGGCCTGGCCGCCCAACGTTGTTCCAGTAATCACTGTCGGAATTAACTCTGCTCTTGCAGTGTAAAGTGCAGCGGACCAGCCCGCCGGTCCGGACCCAAGAATAAGAACCTTCACTTTTTGAAGATCCTGTTTTTTATTATCTGCATTCATGGATGAAAAAGATAAATTCAATTTCCTTCTCCTCGAATATTCTCACCAATTAGATGCGGTGATCCCGGGATTTGTTACACAGATATTGAGCTATCCACGATCGTCAATGCGGAATCGATAATGCGTACTCCTTCCTCCAGTTCTTCTTCTGTGATGATGAGGGGTGGCAGGATCAACACATTCTGCCAATGGGTGTAGAGAAAGAGACCCTGATCCAGGCACTTCTGGCGGAAGGCGGTCATCACCGGGCTTGTTCTGCCATATGGGGATATGGCTTCTCGTGTTTTTCGGTTCTTTACCAGTTCCAGGCAGGAAAATAATCCAATCGAGCGCACCTCTCCTATGGAGGGATGCCTATCAGCAAGTTCGGTCAACATTTCTTTCATGGTTTCCCCCATCTTCTTTGCCCGCGCAACCAATCCATCCTGCTGCATCACACCGATCACCGCAATCGCCGCAGCCAGGGAAATCGGATGCCCGTTGTAGGTCAAACCTCCTTCAAACACCCTTTCATTGAATGTAGAAGCGACATTCTCCGTCATGGCGACTGCGCCTAGGGGGGCATAACCGGAGGTGAGTCCTTTTGCCATGGTCATAATATCCGGCTTCACTTTCCAATGATCCACCGCGAACCATTCCCCTGTCCGGCCGAACCCGCTCATCACTTCGTCACAAATGAGCAGAAGACCATATTTTTCGCATATCGCCCGTACGCCTTCAAGATAACCTTGGGGAGGAATCAGGATCCCATTGGTACCAGTGACTGTTTCGATCATAACCGCTGCGATGGTGGATGGATCCTCATATTCGATAATCTCTTCAAGATGGCGCATATAATCCCTGGTGAATTCCGCATCGGAGACTTCCGGTTTTTCCACATGGAAGCTGGAGCGATAACGGTAGGGATCCAGGAAATGCACAACACCGGGCATCACCATCGGTTCCCAGGCGGTTCTGCGCGGATCACCTGTCGCAGCAGCAGCCCCATGGGTAGCACCGTGGTAGGAGCGGTAGCGGGCTAAAATCTTGAACTTGCCTGTTCTTGCCCGTGCCAGTTTAATTGCATTTTCGTTGGCGTCAGCCCCTCCGAGGGTGTAAAGAAATTTTGTCAAACCGGGAGGCATGATCTCTGCTAATGTTTTTCCCAGCATTGCCCGTGGTTTGGTGGCCATTCCCGGTCCTGCAAAGGGAAGTTCCCGGAGCTGGTCGATCATCGCCTGGATAACGCGTTCGTCACTGTGACCGATATTTACGTTCATCACTGTTGAATTGAAGTCAAGATAACGTTTGCCGTTCTCATCCCAGAAGAATACTCCTTTGGAGTGGACTACCGGGATCGGTTGCACTTTTTTCTGGGCAGACCAGGTCCAGAAATTATGCTCCATGGAAAATGGTAGGATATCTTTTTCTTTAAATTCTTTCATTGGCTACTCCTCCACCAGGATAGCCCGGGTTGGTGATCCTTCGGTGGCATCAAGCTTCAGTGGCAGGCAAATGAGCTGATATATCCCCGGTTTAATCTTGGATAGATCAGCACCTTCCAGCAGTACCAATCCCGCCTGAAGGAAGACATCATGCACCGGTTTTCCAGAATCGAACGGGGCGACGGAAAGGTAATCCAATCCGACCACTTTCATTCCCATTTCCACCAACATTGTGGCTCCATCAACGCTGATTCCAACAAAATCCTTATTGAAAACCGGGTTGGGCTGAATCCATTCCCTGGAATTGCGGGTTTTAAACAAAATCCGCGGGATGTTTTTGTCGATATTGGTTTTCACCAGCTCACTGGCTGTGATCAGGTCCACCTCATCACCCAGTTGAATTACCTGGCAGGTGCCATAAAAAGTATCCAGAGGGATCTCGTCAATCTTTTTTCCATCATTGACAAAATGGTAAGGCGCATCCAGGTGTGTGCCAGTATGGACCCCCATTTTTAATTGGGAAAGATTATCCTCTTCCCCCTCTTCAATTTTCTTTGCTCTCTGCAGCCACACAGGGATATCCCCTGGCCAAACCGGTGTGTTGGGTTTGATGGTGAGTGAAATATCGTGGATTTTCATTTTTTCCTCCGTTATTATTGCCAACCGCTGGCAGCAAAGATCTCGGATAAAAACTGTACCCGTTCATCCAGCGTCATCGGTCTGGGTTGTGCATAATCCTCCAGCATTCCGGTTAGCAGCTGGGTATTGATATATTTTCCATTATATAAGAAGTGCTTGTCATAGAATTCTCGCCTAGTTCCAACCACCGGGTAATCCATCTGGTCGAAGAATAGGTTACCTAATCCATAGTGTACCAGGCCAGAATCCCTGAACGAGAAACCCTGCGGAAAATGGGATTGGCTCCCGCTGACAACCACCGCTCCGGCATCTGATATCGCGTCGAGTTGCTGCTTGACCCCGGCGAGCGGCATGGTTTCGTAATTTTCCTGACCTTGCAGGGTGGCAATCACCAGGATACCTTCTTCCCTCAACATTTTTATTTTTGCATGCATTTCCTCAAAATCACAACTGGCCGCGCCTGGATATTGATCTCCTGCCCAAACAAAATCTGGCCCTACCGGGTTACACCCAATGAATGCGATCCGATTACCGTTATGTTCGATGATCAATGGTTCTCTTGCTTGTAGAAGGTTCAATCCACCCCCAAATGTCTTTAACCCGCTTTGCTTGTAAAGATCATACGAATATTGAAAGGCATCCGGGTTGTAATCCAGAAGGTGATTACCGGTAAGCTCGACGATATCCACTCCCATTTGTTCGATCAGCGGGAAATGATCAGGATTCGAGCAAAATTGCAGATTGATCAACCAAGGGTCAGGTTCAGGGCAAACCGGGGTAAAGGAAGCTTCGTTGCTGATGTGGGTAAAATCCGCGTCTCTTAGGATTGAGCCGATCTTCAGACCGGGATAATCAATTCCCTTGCTGTTCATCCGTTCCGCTGTGCTGCGAACCAGCGCGGTGGTACCGGTCATCAATACAGAGGTCATCAGGGCGGGATCGAAATTCCCTGCTGACAGGACGATCAATTCTCCAAGGTCCTGGTTCATTCCTTCCCCGCCATTTTTACTCCTTACCTGGAAATCCACCCGAAGGGGGTATTCTGCTGGAAGAAAACCGGTCATCAACGGATTTTGCCCATCTAGGTTGAGCACTTTGAGCCGCGGGTTGAGTTCCTCGAAGGGGATCAAACCCCAGCCATTTTCCTGCCAAAGCGCTTCCGTGATCTCATCTGGGTTGAGCACTCTGATCCCATTTTCAGCGGCTTTTCCCCATGCCGATTCAAATGCAGCCAGGGTCTCTACACTGAGCAGAATGGGTTTATCGGGAAAAGCTTTCACCGCCTGTCCCTGCCAGGCAAGCTTTAGCTCCTCCAGCGTGATCTCATCAACAACTGTGTTGAATGGAGCAACGAGGGTGTATATCCATTGGCTGGAAGCGGCACCTCCCCCTGTCGGCTCAAGGAGGATATCGGCTTCTTCTTCTGATTGCGCAAACTCGAATGGAACTTCGATTATTATGGAATTTTTCAATCCTGTGGGTACTGCATCTGAAATCCACACCCGGGGAATCACAGGGGTGGGCGTCAGGGTTGGCCTTGGGGGAAGCGAGGGGGGGATGGTTGGTTGAGATAGGGATAATCCGCTGCAACCCACGACGAAAATCAAAAAAAGGAAACCGAATGCCTTTTTTGTCACGGTGTACCCACCGGTGTCAGATATCTTTCCAGGAACCATGCGGATTCTTCTGCCGTCATCAACCTGGGTTGAGCCTCGTCATCCCGGATGATTGCAATCGGCTCCACCCCAATTAATCTATTATCATAAAACCAGTATCGATCCAGGAACGCCATACGCTCGATTTTGTTCATCTGGTCAAAGAACAGGTTTCCCAATCCATAATGGATGACCGTCTCCCCGCGGAATTCCATCACCTGCGGGCAGTGACCCTGGCTGCCACTCACGATCGTCGCCCCGGCATTCGCAGCCCTCTGGAAATCACCTCGTTGTGGACCTACAGGCTCCGGCTGACAAACCTCCATATGCTGAAAAGTCACAATAGCGTTGTAACCCTGGCTGCGAAGCTCTTCAATAGTACTCTTTAATCGTTCGGCGTTGCAGGGGTTGGAGCCCGGAGACATCTCCTTTGCCATATTGTATTTCGGACCCACCGAGTTACACCCCAAGAACGCGATCCGATTGCCATTGGTCTCGATTTTTACAGGCAGAGCAGCTTCCGGGAGGTCCCTGCCGCCGCCGTAAAACGGAAGATCATTCTGTTCAAAAAGATCCAGGGTGTATATGAACGGTCCACTTCCGTAATCCAGCTCATGATTCCCGGTCAGCTCGATGATATCGGTGCCGATCGATTTGAGCAAATCAAAATATTGTGGTTTGCTGCAGAATTTTGTACCGGAACCTTCCAAATCGCAACCAGGATTGAAGGAAACTTCGTTGCTGATATGTGTGATATCGGCAGATCTTAAGAGTTCACCAATTAATTCCGCTGGATACAGACTGCCTTTCTCGTCCATCAACCTGCCTGTTCCCCGGGTGAGTGCGGTAGTACCGGTCAGAATCACCGAGGATAAATTTTGCGGGTCAAAGTTAGAAGTCGGAGCGTAAAAATCCTCATGCAGAAAAAGCGCATCCACAGCTTCCTGATCACCGCTAAGAGTAAACTGGATAACGCTTCCTCCCTCCCGGTAACCATCGCTATCCCTGAGCTGCCACGTTTTGGAAAGGTCCTCAAACGGGATCAACGCGTATGAATCTTTTGTGCTCAAAACTGTGGAAAGTAGATCCTTACTCTCCACCGGTAAAAAGGCTCCGCACTTAAAGGCATGGGGCGAGGTTCCGATTAACGCTGACATTGATTCCTGGGATGCTACCAAAACATCACATGGGAGGTCCGGATCGATAGTTATTCGTGGAAAAGGTGCGGCGATGACATAATGCCATTCGCTGAACGGCATAGCGTAACTTTTATCCATGGAGGTTGTACCGAGGATCACACTGGCAACTTCTCTCTCCTCCACAACCTGAACACCCTCCGGAAGCGTGATCGATTTCTTCAACCCGGGTGGGACATCTGCAGTAAAGTAAACCCGGACCTGGTCAATTGGAAAAGGAGTAGGCGATACCCGGAAAGTAGGTTCCGGTGATGGTGTTACTGAAACAGCGGAATCCAGGGCCGTTGAAAGGCAACCGCTAATTAAAAACACGCCCGGAATGAGCAAAAGAAGGGAATATCCGATTCGAAAGTGAGGAAATAATGATCTCATAACAGTGGAGTTTCCGAACCTCGCAATTATACCCTTCCCCATTTTGCCGATTCTGATAGCCTTTGATAGCCTGCGCACCTATAATTCAATTAGCGATTATTGTGGGAACAGGTGAATATATGCGTGAAGTAGCCGTGGCAGGTTTTGGTCAGACAAAAATCGAAGAGCAATGGGAGAAATCCTTACGCGAGTTGGCTGGGGAAGCGGCTCTTTGCGCCCTGGAAGCCTCCGAATTCAACCGGGTGGACGCGGTATATATCGGAAATATGATGTCGAGTTCTGCAAACCACCAGCAGCATCTCGGTCCCTATATCTCTGATTGGATCGGGATGCGCTACACAGAAGCCCTGCGAATCGAAGCCGCTTGTAGCTCGGGTGCTGCTGCTTTTCGAGCCGGAGTGTTGGCTGTGGCTTCAGGTGACGTTGAATCCGCGCTTGTGATCGGGGTTGAAAAAATGACTGATTCCCCTGGAGACGAGATCACCGCTGCCCTGGCCACCGCAGCGGACGCAGATTGGGAAGTGGATCAGGGAATAACCTTCGTAGCGTTGAACGCGCTGATTATGCGGAGATACATGTATGAACATGGTTGGGAGAAAAAAGATTTCGCACCATTTTCCGTCAACGCACACGCCAATGGAGCACACAACCCAAATGCCAGGTTTCAATCTCCAGTCAGCGAGGCGGATTATCTCAAAGCCGGGATGATCGCAGAACCGATTAATCTGATGGATGCATCGCCAATGGGAGATGGCGCTGCTGCGATTCTTCTCCTCCCCTTGGATTCTCCTTTTCTCAAACCCGGCTTAAAACCCGTAAAAGTTGCCGCATCTGCTGCTGCAACAGATACAATCGCTGCCCATGGACGAAAGGAAGCTACCTGGTTGAAAGCTGCTGAGATATCCAGCAAGCAGGCATATTCCCAGGCAGGACTCAGCCCCAATGATATTCAAGTATTCGAAGCTCACGATGCTTTCAGCATCATGGCAGCGCTTTCCCTGGAAGCTTGCGGTTTTGCAGAGAGGGGTAAAGCCCCCCGCCTTGCCCTCGAAGGCGAGATCTGCCCTACCGGGAGAATCCCAATATCCACCCGCGGCGGTCTAAAAGCCCGCGGACATCCAGTTGGAGCAACCGGGGTTTACCAGTTGGTCGAGGTGATTCAACAATTACGTGGAGAAGCATCCGGCACCCAGGTGGAAAATGTTAGGATCGGAATGGCTCAGAACATAGGCGGAAGTGGTTCGAACATAATCACACATATTCTAAGAACCGCTTAGATGCATTATTTTTCCAAAAAGAATCTGCTCGAATACCGCAAGCAAACCTACCGCATATCCGCTAGGGGAATGCTCCACACACCCGCAGAAGCCAGGAATTTTATTGACGAACGGGGATTCATATTCTTCTGGCCGGTGAAGGGCATCGACCTTCCCAGCTTGTGGGTGGCTACAGCCGGAGACCGCCCCGTACCGGATGAGCATGACGACCCAGGGCATAAAACCTGGGGGTGGAAGGACAATGGTCTGGGGAAGCACCAATGGTATTATGCTAAAGTTTTACGGCATAAAGGTACTTTCATTTCCCAAGCCTTAATACCATATTTCTATGCCCTTTCTCCCAATTATGGGGATCCGGAGGAAGATTACCTGCTGCAATACCAGGAGGGTACGCTCACCAGTGAATGCAAACAGGTTTTTGAAGCCCTATTAAGGGAAGGACCTCTGGATACGATCAGCCTCAAAAAAGCTGCACGTATTTCCAGCGCTGGGAGCGAAGGCCGTTTTGCCAAAGCTTTGGATCACCTTCAGGCAGAATTGAAGGTCCTTCCAGTTGGGACCGCTGAGGTTGGCGCATGGAAATACGCCTACATCTACGACCTCACCCATCGCCATATGTTGGAGCTACCCGAAAAAGCCCGCCCGATCGGGGAACGCGAAGCCAGGCATGAGTTGGTAATCACTTTTTTCAAATCTGTGGGTGCTGCGCCTGTATCGAACCTCAAGAAGATCTTTGGCTGGGCGCAACCCCCCCTCGAAAAAACGATCCAGGAGTTAATCGCTCCCACAGGACCATTACTGGGGGTCGAGATCGAAGGAGTCAAAGATCCCTGCCTTGGTTTAAGAACACTGGATTACCAGGAAAAAAGCTGACGTTTCATCAATCAGAAACCTGTATAATTATTTATTCCTGCCTGCTCTGCGAGGTTAATTTTTCATGGAATTCCATATTTCACGCATCAGCCGTGACCGCTACCAGTTCGAAGAAAGCCTTTTTTCTTATAACGGCAATGCGATCCTGGCTAATTTCCATGCCGCGCGCGTATTTGCCCGGAAAATCAATGAGCAGCGCAACTTGGTTGCCTTCCCCGAATCTGCTGCACAAGCCGGGCAGATCAATGCCATGGGGTTGATCGATGAGATCCTTCACCATATTATCGAGCTCTACAGGCGTGAAAGAAAATCTGATATTTTAATACTTGCCCTCAAGCAATTGGACGGTAAATTTACCCGCACCGCTGTAGACGGAATGCTCCTTCAATTCATTCAGGAATTCCCACCTTTGGGAGTATATCGGAATGAGACAACTGCAAAGGAATATTTAAAAGGTTCCACGCTGGGAGTTCCAAACAGGGAATCGGTTTTGGAGGAAATGATTCTGTTGCGGGTGAATAACGAAAATCCCGCCCTTCAGCCTTTTGAGGAATTGTTCAGCGATCAAAACCTCGCTGCAAACACCGTCTACCTCCCTGCAATCCGAGAGTTGGAACTCTTCTTCGAGCTTCAACCCCGTTTTGGACCTGATAACCAGCCTCTGCTGGAAATGCTTCGCGCTCCCGCCAAAAAACACCCCAATTCCCTGGAAGACCAGCTCGAATTTATCCGGGTACGGTGGTCCGTCCTTCTGGGACATTTTCTCTACCGTTTGCTTAGCAGCCTCGATATGATCAAAGAGGAGCAGAAAATTGCATCATTTGGCACTGGACCTGTCCAGATTCCCATTTATCACCTGAAGCACGCTGCAGGGTTAGAGCCTGAGGAGGAACGCTTCAGTCCAGATAAGGAATGGATGCCGAAGCTGGTTCTCCTTGCGAAGAACACGTATGTGTGGCTCCACCAGTTGAGCCATAAATACGGTTACGAGATTTCCTACCTGGACCAAATCCCGGATGAGGAACTGGACCGGATGGCGGCCAGTGGATTCACTGGGCTGTGGCTTATCGGCCTTTGGGAACGCAGCCGGGCATCTGCCAGGATCAAGCAAATGTGCGGAAACCCGGATGCGATCGCCTCAGCGTACTCTCTATATGATTACCGCATCGCAGACCCGCTTGGAGGGGATGCAGGGTTTGAAAACCTGAAGCAAAGAGCCTGGTTACGCGGAATCCGATTGGCTTCGGATATGGTTCCTAATCATATGGGGATCGATTCCCCCTGGGTGATGGACCACCCGGATTGGTTCCTTTCTCTGGATTACCCGCCTTTCCCCTCACATACATTCAACGGCACTAACCTTTCCGAGAACCCTTTGATCGGGGTCTACCTTGAAGACCATTATTTCGATCGCACGGATGCTGCTGTCGAGTTTAAACGGGTGGATTTCAACACTGGAGATACCCGCTATATCTATCATGGTAACGATGGCACTTCCATGCCCTGGAACGATACAGCCCAGCTGGATTACATGAACCCGGTCGTTCGGGAGGCTGTGATCCAGACGATTTTAGCCGTTGCCCGTAAGTTCCCGATAATACGCTTTGATGCCGCCATGACCCTTGCGAAAAAACATTTTCAACGTCTTTGGTTCCCGGAACCTGGCACAGGTGGCGCCATTCCCACCCGTGCAGATTTCAGCATGACCAGGGAGCAATTCAACGAAAAAATGCCGTTGGAGTTCTGGCGGGAGGTCGTCGACAGGGCCTCTGTGGAAGCACCCGATACCCTGCTTTTAGCCGAGGCATTCTGGCTGATGGAGGGTTATTTTGTCCGTACGTTAGGGATGCACAGGGTTTACAACTCGGCTTTCATGCACATGCTGCGCAACGAGGATAACGCCGGTTACCGTCAGCTAATAAAGAACACCCTGGAGTACGACCCTGAGATTCTTAAGCGTTATGTGAATTTCATGAATAATCCCGACGAGCGCACCGCCGTGGACCAATTCGGAAAGGGTGACAAGTACTTTGGGATTTGTACCCTGATGGCAACGCTTCCTGGTCTACCCATGTTTGGTCACGGACAGGTGGAGGGATATTCGGAAAAGTACGGAATGGAATTCACCCGTCCGCTCTGGCAGGAGATAGAGGATACCGATTTGATCGAACGGCATAAGCGCCTCATCTTTCCTCTGTTGCACCAGCGGGAGCTTTTCGCCGGGGTGGAAAACTTCCAACTTTACGACCTTTTCACCTCCGGTGGCCATGTGGATGAAAATGTTTTAGCCTACAGCAACCGTTTCCAGGGAAGAAGCGCGCTGGTAGTTTATAACAACAAATTCTCTCAAGCCTCGGGTTGGATTAAAACATCCTGCGCGAAGGCAGCCCGCTCCGTCGGGGATAAGCGCTTGATTTCCCGGAGAAATCTTGCTGAAAGTCTGGGTATAAATCCCTCTCCGGGTTCATTCACAATATTTCGTGATCAAATGAGCGGCTTGGAGTTTATTCGCTCATCAGCAGAGCTTTACGATAACGGGCTGCAGATTAACCTGAATGCCTTCGAATGCCAGGTGTTGCTGGATTTCAGGCAGGTTAGGGACGACCAATGGAAATCCTATTCTCAGCTTTGGGCTACTTTGGGTGGTAGAGGCGTACCAGATATTGAATTCACATTGCAGGAAATGAATTTTCAACCAGTTCTACTCCCATTCCAGGAGTTGGCGAACAAACACCATTTTGAACTCCTTCTTGCCAGTCGAATAAAGGAAAAGGATAAGAAATTACCCCTGACACTGACGGAAGCCTACCAGGCAAGAATCCTTAAGCTTGTCGAAGGCGCTGCCCAGGTCACAGGTAAGAAAATGCCGCTCGTAGATGTCGCTGGCCTCGCTCGAAAACAACTTGAGACCATTTTATCCATGCAGGTGATCGATAACCTATTTCCCCAAGCTATTGGGGTGCGTTATAAAAGAATGTTTTCAATTTTTTTCACTCCCCTTCTACAAAACGAGAATTCCTGGCTTGCGCTCTTTGCCTGGTCCTTTCTTTCTCCACTGGAATTACTTGATAATGAAGGTAATTCTTCCGAACATGTGCTGGCATGGATGGATGAATGGCAGCTCTCCCGGAGGCTGCAACAGGTTTTCACTGAGATGGGAAAGGACGAGCATCAAGTCAACCACATTATGCTCGTGATCCGTATCCTGACCCTGCAGCATTTTTGGTTTGAACAACCCTCACACTCTCCACGAGAGTGGATAGAATCCTGGCTTGCTGTTAACGAAATCCGCCAGTTCATCGGCGTCAATCGTTATAAGGATGTGCTTTGGTTCAATAAGGAGGCATTTGAGGAATTTTTTTGGTTGATGAATATTTCTGCCTTGGTGTCTGCCTCAAGACATCCGACAGTCACCTCCACAGAGATACTGGAAATGGTAATGATGCTTTCACAATTTAACAGAAAATTCAAGAGTGCACTGAAGAAATCAAGATACCAGGTAGCTGGCTTGCTCGAAGCTTTGTAGTCTGGTTTTTCAGGCTACACCAACCTCCTTATCAAATACCGAAAAAACCTCGGCATTCGTAGGTATATCAGACATGGAATCGCCATATTGCTGGAAAATGATCCTCCCTTGTGGATCGATCAGGAAAACAGCTGGCATGCGGCCTAGTTTGAACCAGTTTACATCCTGCTGGTATTGCGCCGCAACCAGGGATCGAATATCCGCGCAACCAATGAATGGTAGATCCTCACTCTCCCAGTAGCGTTTGAACGCATTCGGACCATCAGGCCCCAGGGCGATGATTTCAATATTTCTTCGGACAAATTTAGGGTAATCCTGGCGCAACTGCGCCAGATGTGCTTTACAGTACGGTCAGGCAAATCCGCGCATCAACACGAGCAGAACTGACTTCTTTTCCGAATAATCCGCCAGGCGGATTTGTCTTCCCTGTGTATCTGTTAAAGTGAAATCAATCGCTTTGGAAAAATTCTTTTTTGCAGACATTCTTATTGCTCTCCTTGTAAATTTTGAATGAAAGGTTCAACCACTTTCAGAAATTCTTCTGGACATTCCTCCTGCGGCACGTGACCGCATGCTGGCAGAATGGAAAGTGTGGACCCAGGTATCAAGCTGGCCAACTGGATGGAATCTTCAGTTGGAATGATCCGGTCATCATCACCGCTGACCACCAAAACCGGGATTTCCAGATAATTAAGTCTGGATTCCAAATTTAAAGGTTCGCTCGCTTTGAGTATCTCAAATAACGCTTTATCCCAGTTATCTGACTGAAGCGGTTTTTGATACCCTTCCAATACACCTGCCGGGATTCTCTCCGGATCGTGCCAGGCGGTGCTGATGAGCTCCGTTCCCCATTTTCGGATGGATCGCATCAGCAGGGGACCCAATCTGGCAGCTTGAGGCGTATCCAAAACCAATTTCTGCCATACCGGGAGCACACCCTGGCCGGAATCTTTCCAGGCACTATCCACAAGGATCAACCCGTTTACACGCCCGGGATGCTCCAAAGCGAACAACGTCGCCACCGTTCCACCAGCGGAGTTGCCTACCAGCACCGCTTCTTCGATTCCTTTTTCATTAATAAAATCCAGCAGCATTTGCACCTGTCCGCTCGTGCCGTAAGGATTTTTCCCCGACCAATCTCCAGCCAAAGGCCGCTCCGTTAATCCAAAACCTGGCCGGTCGTAGGCATAGACCGAACCCAGGGATGAAAGTGGTACCAATACTTCGCGCCAGGAGAATTCACTGGCCCCAAAACCGTGCAATAGAATGATCGCGGGGCTTCCGGTGCCCGCCTGCTTATAGTGGACATTCAAATCACCAATATTGATAAATTGGCTATCCGGATCCGCGAGTTCAAAAACAGGCTTGGTGTCTAGTTCCGCGATTGGAACGATTAAAGGGGCAACCACGATTAAAACGAGAATCGCGCTTAATATTATTCCGGTAACTTTTAGGATCTTTTTCATTGTCGCAAAGATTCGAAGAATATCAGCAACTTTTCAAATACTTGTGCTTGCTGGTCCTCCCTTGAGATATCAGCAGGAGAATCTCCCGACTGCAGGCCATACCAGCCGAATTGGGCGTGGTTGCCCCCCTGGATCGGGAAAAAGTCCGTATCTGGGGGCAGTAATGGGATGCTCGCAGCAATCTTCTCCGGGTTCGCCAAACCATCATTTGTCCCTGAGATGGAAAGCACCTTCACCTCGGAATCTGCCAGGCTCTGATTGCCAGCCGGGTAGGCAGCTAGGTAAAATATGCCATCCACTATCCCTGGGTTGCTATAAACATAAGAGGACGCCATCGCTCCTCCCAGCGAGTGCCCCCCGATGATCCACTTCTCCACCTCCGGGTAAGTAGCAATAACCTGGTTTGCCTTATCGCTCCCAAAAACAGCGAGGTTGAAAGGCATCGGCACAAGTGTAACAAGGTACCCTTGTGCTGCGAGTTTACTCATCAAAGGAGCGTACGCACGGTGATCCACCCTTCCACCCGGGTAAAAGATCACCCCTGTATCGGATTCACCGCTTACTGGCATGAAGGTCACCCAGCCATCTTTTGTGACCTGTACGGATGAATTACCCTGCATCGCAGCCAGAGCTTCCGGCATAGGCGCAGAAGGTGTGTACGCCCAAAGCGAAAAACCTACCACCAGGAAGAGGAGCAATACCCCAATCCCTATCAAGATTTTCCAGATCAGCTTCATGGTTTATCCCTCAACGTTATAATAAAATCATTCTAACGAAATGAGATGGTCTGCGCAAGCATAACGTTTTACATCCTGACGGGAAGGGAAAGGTAATCATTTGTCACTCTACCAGAAGTTCGCTCAGATTTATGCACAGGGGCAGTACCCGGATTTTTCTCTCCACTTCAGCAGCCTGCTGCCAGAGTTGTGCCGGAAATATGGCATTCCTACAGCAGGAAAATTGCTCGATGTCGCTTGTGGAGAGGGTACTTTCGCCATCCAGGCAGCGATGCAGGGCTGGAGCGTCACAGGCATCGACCAATCGGATGAGATGTTGAATTTAGCCAGAAAGCAATCCACCCAGGCAGGGGTGAATGCGAAATTTGAAAAAATTGACATGCGGGAGCTGGATTTTTGTAGTGAGTACGATCTTTCCACTTGCCTGTTCGATGCGGTGAATTACATGCTGGAAGAAATTGATCTCAAACTTACATTTTCGGGCGTCAACCGGGCATTGGGTCCCTCGGGTTGGTTCATTTTCGACATGAACACCATATACGGACTTTCATCCCGGTGGAGTGCCCAAAGCAACAGCGTGCCGATCGATACCGACGATCTTATTGCCATTCATCGCCCGGTTTTTGATTATGAGAAACTACTTGCCACGATGCACATAACCGGATTCATCCGCCAGAACAAATTTTGGGAAAGAATCGACGAAATCCACCAGGAAAAAGGTTACCCTATCGAAACTATTTCACACCTGCTGGAAGAGACCGGGTTCGAAGTGGTGGACACTTTTGGGAGCATCGAGCTGGTCACAGCGCCAAAAGTTGATTCTGGCAGAGTCTGGTTTATTGCTCGAAAATCGCATCCTTCCGAATGCCATTGAGCAATTCCCGGGCTGTATGCCAGATGTGGTCAAACATTTCTTTGGTCAGCCGGCCAGTCTGAGTATTTTGGCGGCTGGGATGAAACGATGCCAAAATCCAGGGGTGATCCATCCCGGGGTCGTAAAACGCTCGATGGCCGAATTTCATACCTGAGACATCCAAACCGCTTTTCTTGTATCTCACCAACACTTCTTGGAAAGCGATCTGCCCCAGTGCAACGATTCCTTCCATGCGGGGCAGCAACAAGAGTTCCCGCTCCAGGTATCCCCTGCAACTCCCAATTTCAACTGGGGTGGGTTTATTCCCTGGAGGGGCACATCGGCACACCGCGGATATGAAAAGATCAGTGAGTATCAAATGATCTTTTCTGTTCAGCGAAAATTCTCTATCCGAAAATCCAGCCCGAAATAATGCAGGGTAGAGGAAATTCCCGGAAGAATCACCGGTGAACATCCTGCCGGTGCGGTTGGAACCATGCGCGCCGGGGGCGAGCCCAAGAACCAGGATTCTCGCATTCCGGTCACCAAACCCAGGCACGCCCTTTCCCCAATATTCATCTTCCTGGAAGGCGCGTTTCTTCCGCCTTGCAACAGCTTCCCGCCAATCCACCAGGCGCGCGCATTTTCGGCAAGCGCTGATTTCACCTTCAAGGTTTTGCCACGCTTCTTTTTCTATCATGATTAAACAAGCAACATCGCATCACCGAAGGAATAAAAGCGGTAATTCTCCTGGATGGCCTCCTGGTAAACCCGAAGAATCTCCTCCCTGCCTGTAAACGCACTCACCAGCATCAGCAAAGTGGATTTCGGAAGGTGGAAATTCGTGATCATGGCATCCACCGCTTTGAATTTAAACCCGGGGAGGATGAAAAGGTCGGTCGGACCGGAGAACTCACCAACAAGGTTCCCTTCAGTTGCAACCCTGGCTGCGCTCTCCAGCGTTCGTACTGTGGTGGTCCCCACAGCAATTATTCTTCCCCCACCCTTTTTTGCTGTGTTTATCCTGTTTGCTGCCTTTCGGTTTACCTCGCACCATTCCATGTGTATAGCATGCGTCCGCGGGTCTTCTTCGGTCACCGGCGCAAAGGTGTCCAGCCCTACATGTAGGGTGACCTCGGCAAATTCGTAGCCTTTCATAAGCAGTGCGGCCATCATCTCCGCCGTGAAGTGCAGACCGGCGGTTGGTGCGGCAGCAGACCCGCTCACCCTTGCATACACAGTCTGGTAACGATCAGGATCCTGTAGAGGGGTGTGTATATACGGGGGCAAGGGCATTTCACCCTTACTTTCAAGCAACGATTCGATTGGTTCGTTAAAACGGACGATTCGGCGGGATCCTTCCAGGTTCTCCACAATAGAAGCTTGCAGCCCGATCCCCTCCAAACCCATCACCATCCCCTGGTTGGTACGTTTTCCTCCCACAAGGGTTTCCCACGTAAGATCATCGAGCTTTTTGAGAAGGAGGATCTCCACCCGTCCACCGGTTGGTTTGATGGCATGGATCCGTGCCGGGATCACCCGGGTCTGGTTCACCACAAGCAGATCACCAGGTTTGAGGTACTGTTCAAGGAGCCAGAATACCGAATGCTCTATGGTTTTCGTATGCCGGAAATAGACCAGCAGCCGGGAGCTGTGGCGCGGTTCTAAAGGTACCTGGGCAATTCTTTCTCCAGGGAGGTGATAATCGAAGTCTGAAGTCCGCATAAAGAGTTGGGCTAACTTCCAGGGTCGGAGGTAAAAAGCGGTATCTGGCTGGAATCCCCCTTCCAGGAAAAACCGAGGTGGTCATAAGCCAGGCGGGTTGCAATCCTTCCCTGCGGGGTGCGGCCAAGAAAACCTAGTTGAAGCAGGTAGGGTTCCACCACATCCATGATTGTATCCGGTTCTTCACTGACTGAAGCGGCGATGGTGGAAAGACCCACCGGTCCGCCGTCATATTTGGTGATGATGGTAACCAGTACGCGCCTATCCACATCATCCAGCCCGAGGTTATCGATCACCAGTAATTTTAAAGCTTCCTCAGCCATTTCCCGGGTGAGCCTGCCGCTACCACGCACCTGGGCGTAATCCCGTACACGGCGCAGTAGCCGAAGCGCCACTCTCGGTGTTCCTCTTGCGCGAAGAGCCACCTCACGGATCCCGCTGTCTTCAGCCTCAAAGGAAAGCAGTTCAGCTCCGCGTTTGACGATCATTTCCAATGCCTGCTGATCATAATAATCCAGACGGTAAACTGCGCCGAACCGGGCGCGCAATGGAGAACTGATCAATGCCAATCGGGTTGTCGCCCCGATCACAGTGAACCTGGGCAGCCGCAGACGCACAGAACGTGCGCTGGGACCTTTACCAATGATAATATCCAGCGAATAATCCTCCATCGCCGGGTAAAGAACCTCTTCAACGATCTTTCCCAGGCGGTGGATCTCATCGATAAATAAAATATCCCCCTTGCGCAGGTTGGTCAGAATCGCAGCCAGGTCCCCTGCCCGTTCGATCGCAGGCCCGGCAGTGATCTTGATGCTTACCCCCATTTCGTGGGCGAGAACATGAGCAAGGGTTGTCTTGCCAAGCCCGGGAGGTCCGTAGAATAGTACGTGGTCTAGCGGGTCGTTTCGCTGTCGCGCAGCTGCGATCAGGATCGCCAGGTTCTCCTTTATCTGATCCTGCCCGATTACTTCAATAAGACTTGCAGGGCGCAAAGCCTGATCCAAGCGGTCATCTTGCCTGGGGGTGGGGTCAATCACGCGCTCGTCCTTCTCATCCATGCAGATTATTATACCCCAGGGGGTTTTCGGGTCTTTTTATCCGGGACCGTCCTTTGGCGATGCTATAATAAAACATACCCAAGGTGAATAAATGCTCAATCCCATAATTTCAACACATCCTTTGGTCGCCCATAAACTGGCCAAACTTCGCGATAAAAACACAGAGCCAAAAAAATTCCGCGAATTGGTCCAGGAGATTGGCGCGCTGCTTACATACGAAGCGACCAAAGATCTTGAGCTTGTCCCTACAACGGTGGAAACCCCGATGACCTCGATGCAATGCTTCCACCTTAAGGATAAGATCGGACTGGTGCCCATTCTCCGGGCAGGCTTAGGGATGGTGGAAGGTGTTTGGGAATTGATCCCAAACGCCGAGGTCTGGCACATTGGGCTTTACAGGGATGAAAGAACGCTCAAACCTGTCCAGTATTACAACAAATTGCCGCTCGAACCAACAGTTTCAGTCTGCCTGATTCTGGATCCCATGCTGGCCACGGGCGGTTCAGCAACAGCTTGCGCTGACTTATTGAAACATTGGGGGGTGAGAAAAATCAAGTTTGTCGGGATAATCGGTGCGCCTGCTGGTATCGAACTCCTGCAAAAACACCACCCGGATATACCCATCCACTTGGCTGCAGTGGATGAACGATTGAACGAGAAGGGGTACATTGTCCCAGGGTTGGGGGATGCGGGAGACCGGCAGTTCGGTACCGGGTAGGATTAACCACCTATCTGCATCATACACCGCGCGACAGGCGCCAGGTTTCGATCAAGTTCGTGATTCTCCGGTTTTACTTCCATCGACTGGTAAAGCAGAGGACGGATATCACCACCAGTTCTGAGTGTCGCTAATAGCGGCACTTCCACATCACTCAACAAGCACGGTCGCAGGTTGCCATCCGCGGTAAGCCTCAGACGGTTGCAGTTTTCACAAAAAGATTCGCTCAACGGATTAATAAACCCGATGGTTCCTTTTGCGTTAGGAAAGGAATATATTTCTGCGGGTCCGCTCCCGGTTTTCGTCTCCACGGGTTCAAGTCCTTCCGGTTCGAGCAGCGCTTTTACCTGTGAAACTGGGAGATACATATCCTGCGGGTCCGGAAATCCATCGCCCCATTTTTGCTGGTTTTTTACCGGCATCAATTCAATGAAACGGATTTCCCATCGGTGGTCCTTGCTTAAAACTGCCAACTGGCGGATATCGCCATCGTTCACACCTTTCAACAATACCATGTTCAGCTTAATCGGATCCAAGCCGACAACTTCTGCTTTTTTCAGGCCATCAAAAACATGGTCAATTTTGCCGCCGCGAGTAATTTTTGAATATTTTTCTGGATCCATTGTATCCAGACTGACATTGATGCGCTTCAATCCCGCAGCTTTCAAAGCCTCCGCCTGGTCCGCTAACAGAATGCCGTTGGTTGTCAGACTGATATCTTCGATCCCCGGGATAACCGCGATCATGCTAACCAGATCTGCCAAATTCTTCCTTACCAAAGGCTCTCCACCTGTCAACCGTACTTCGCGAATCCCCTCCTCGGCTGCAATACGGATGATCTCCCCGATCTCTTCATAGCGCATAATGGACTCGTGCGGTTGCCAGCTCACACCTTCTGGTGGCATGCAATACACACAGCGCAAGTTACAGCGGTCTGTTACAGAAACACGCAGGTAAGTGATCCTTCGATTACATCGGTCTACAAGCATCAGTTGTTCCCAGATTGTGATTATATCGCAATGAATTTTGACTTTTTTTATCTGATTTATGGAAAACCCACCAACCGTTCCAAAACCGATCTGGAACCCCACACCGGAAGCAGCAAGAGGATATGCACCACCAGGCTTACAGAAAACACCATGACCAGATCAATGATGAATGGATTAATAACTGGTAACAACGTGGATTGTATCCAGTTCCCGGCGCCTGCCAAAATTAATACCGCCACCAAACCCAGGAAGATCAGGAAGACCGGCAGCCAGGAGCTTCGGTCAGATTCTGATGGAAGCATCATACTACTGATCGTGAAGATCAAATAAAACCATATCCAGAAGTCTGACCCGCGATAGACACCTTCAATGCCCTCCCAGAAATTCTTCATATCCCCGTTCCATAATACTTCTGCCAATCCCTGGGGATGCCAGAAGATTGCCGCAAGCCACCCGGTGATCAGGCAACCAGCGATCAAAGGTGCCGCCCCGATCAGAGAATCTCTGAACCAATCCGTTTTCTGAGTTTCCACATACCCAAGACGCAATTTCCCGTTGGGCATTTGGCGTGGGATTAGAGAAAACCTGCCGGTTGGAACTCGCAGGATTTTTGCCATCAACCAATGACTGGATTCATGTACCAGGATGCCCGGAAAAAACAGTATATAAAAAAACAAATCGGCGGAGGTATCCCGGCGGAGAATCAGAAAAAAAAGCAGTTTCAACTCCCTGTGCAACCTTGCCTGGATAAAGAAAAAGGGCAGCATGCAAAGTAGCAGCCACCCCAATTCCTTGATGCCTGACGGGATCACTTGGCGGCAGCTCTGACGATCGCGAGGAAATCTGCCACTTTCAGACTGGCACCACCAACCAGGGCCCCATCAACATCCGGCTGGCAAAAGAATTCGTTTGCATTAGCTGCATTGACAGAACCTCCATAAAGAACACGCACACCCTGGGCAACTTCGTGGTTGAAAAGCTTCTCCATTGGCTGGCGGATGGATTCCAGGATGACCCTGTTGGCGCCTTCACCAGAAGCAGCTTTTCCAGTCCCGATCGCCCAGACCGGTTCATAGGCAATGACGATCTTCGCACCTTGCTCCAATGAGATGTCCTGTATGCCTTCCAAAATTTGCCTGGTAACGACCTCGTTCGTTTTGTGGGATTCGAATTCAGACAAGGTTTCACCGACGCACACGATCGGAATCAGCTCATTCGCCAGAGCCGCTTTTACTTTCTTATTCACCGTATTATCAGTCTCTCCAAACATGGCCCGTCGTTCTGAATGCCCCAAGATCACATATTTGCAGAATTCCTTCACCATCACTGCGGAGACTTCCCCCGTAAACGCACCGGATACTTCCCAGTGCAAATTCTGGGCTCCCAAACCGATTCCCGTACCAGCCAGCACGGCCGAGAGGGTCATGATCCCTGTTAATGGTGGGCAGATCACCCGCTCCACCAGATTCATCACCTGGAGCTCCGGCAGCATTTCCACCACAAGTGATCGTGCTTCTTCGGCGGTTTTATGCATTTTCCAATTACCTGCAACAAACGGCTTGCGCATTGAATCCTCCATGAGCGATTTAATATCGAGTGAATGGGTAAATTTGTTTGGCCAGAGCCCGCACCCAATCGGGCAGAGCTGGGTCTTCCAGCATGGGTTCAATAACCATCCTAGCTTCAACTTTCGAGCCGACCTTGAGTAGATACTCCGCCTTTAAAAGGTTGAATTCAGGGAAATTCGTTGTGATGGAAGGATCCTGGCCAATCTGCTCCAACTCTCTTCCGGTACGCTCAATATCCCCAAATTTCAATTCAGAACGCGCGGTTCCAACCCGAAAGAGAGGGTCGCTTGAATTTTGTGCCAGGAATTCAGCTGCATTCTTGTCATCCGCAGCTTTGAAAAGTACTTCGTGCATCCTCGGATTATCCGCAGGATTTTCTCCTGAAATTTGGTTTGTTCTCCAAATCAGAAAAGCAGTCGGCAGCCACGCATCGTACGTGTAAAAATACTGTTCTGCCTCGCCCAGGATTGCAGGGTCCATTTTTGCGTAATCCATGCTTTGCATGAGAAGAGCTTGCATGGAATCCGGGTCATCATGTTGCCAGTAAAGCATGGCTTTCAACCAGGAAGCCTGTGCAGCCCGAGGATCCCCTGCCCCGATTGTGGCGATCGGTACAAAAACTTCGCCGGGGGGGTTGGTGGCAGCAGGTAAATTGGGCGGGGATTCAGATCTGAGATTGGATGCAATTACGCCGATTATGGCTAACAGAAGGACACCAGCCAGGATCCCGCCGCCGATGTAGAGCCATTTCCGGGATATGGAGAATTTTTGTTTTTCCTTGGGTTGGAATTTCTTCGACCCTCTCAGGAAGGAGTTTTCTTTTGGAGTGGTATTGATGTTTTCGATCACTGGAAGGTTGCTTTGATATGCCGCTGGCGTATCTTGCTTGGCCATTTTTTCAACTGGTAGTGGGGATTCCGCAACCTGGGTGCCTTCCAGCTGCCGGATGGCGCCGCGGAAAGCGCGAACCATGGTATTGACGTCCTTATAACGGTCTGCTGAGTCCTTTGCCAGGGCTTTGAGTAAGACCCTCTCTATCGATTCGGGACAACTGGGATTTAATATGGACGGTAGGGGAAGCGGAGTATAGATATGATCATGGATGATGGCAAAAGGTGTATCTGCGTTGAATGGGACCTGCCCAACCACCATTTCGTAAATTAATACACCAAAAGAATAGATATCGGTACGGTAATCCAGGTTTGGACTGGAGGTTGCTTGTTCCGGGGAGATATATTGAGGTGTGCCAATCATCTGGTCGCTGGTGAGCGTTGTGGTACTCACCTGAGCCATCCTGGCGAGACCAAAATCGGTCAGGTAGACCTTCCCTTCCTTGGAGATCAGCACATTCGACGGCTTGACATCCCGGTGAACGATGCCTAACTCGTGGGCGTAAGTTAAAGCAGAACCCACATCTTCAATAATGGGCAGCATTTCCCGGTAGGTGGGGCGGAATTTCTTCAGCTTTTCTTTTAAAGTCACCCCTTCGATGTACTTCATTACGAGGTAGGGACGGCCTTCTTCGTTGGAATAATCGAAAATCGGTACGATGTGGGGATGATCCAGTTTGGCAACCACGAGCGCTTCCCGTTGAAAACGCTCCAGGAAGGTGGGATCTTCGGTAAAGGCGGTGTGCATCACCTTTAATGCCACATATCTATCCAGAGCAGCATGGTATGCCTTGAACACCGTAGCCATCCCTCCCTGACCTTGCTGTTCAATCAGCAGATATGTACCAACATAATCATTAACTGCGAAAGGCATCCGTTCCTCGCAATAGAATATTTTACCCGTTAAACCGCATTGGCGCTTTCTTCATGAGATAGTTGGGGTTTGATCCTCTTCCGAATCCTGTCCCACAGGCTGATTGAAGCGACAAAAAAGAAACCGAACGCGCTGCCACCCAACCAGGGGAGCAAATACTTGCCAGAAGTTGGCCAGAGGATGATTAGCGAAAGGATCAAGTAAGTACCCATCGCGTATTCCCCCAGAATAAACAGGTCCAGGATGCGCCGCTTACTCGTATCATAGGCCCGCCCGATTCGAGGATCCACCCTGGTGGTGCGAATAAATGTGCCGCCTTTTCCCCGGTGAACGCCACCAGAGATAACAGAAAGCGCGCAGATCAACGAGATACCCACACCGATTAGGAATTCGGTTGGCATCACCCTAGCCCGGTCGAGCAAACCCGGTGCATGCTCGGTTTTCGCAAGCATGAATAATAGCACCGGACCGATACTGGCAATTCCCGCCCACCAGAATATATTCAGGAAGGGCTGGCTCCATAAACTTATTGGGAGAACCAGAAGCAATAATAGAATACCGAGTGGAAAAGTCAGGTAACTAAGCAGGTGGATCATCCCAAAATATTTCTTTTTGAAAGGCATTTTTGATTTAGGGAGTTGACCCATTAATTTCAACGCGACCTGCGCAGTTCCCTTGCACCAGCGGTATTGTTGGAGTTTAAAATCATCAAGCTCTTGGGGTACCTCTGCTGGAGAACGGAGGTTGACCAGGTACCGCCCTTCCCAACCGGCGAATTGTGATCGGAAGGTCATATCCACATCTTCGGTCATGGTATCCCATTGCCACCCGCCCGCCGATTCAATGGTCGCCACACGCCAGATCCCTGCAGAGCCATTGAATCCCATAATTAACCCGGCAGTTGACCTTGCAGATTGCTCCACGATGAAGTGGCCATCAAGGGTCAACCCAGCCATCCGCGTGATCATATTGTGCGAATAATTTATATGATCCCAACGCGTTTGCACAAACCCAACTTTCTGGTCCTGGAAAAATGGGATGGTTCTTTTGAGCCAGTTCCGGGGTGGAATAAAATCAGCATCGAAGATTGCAGTAAATTCTCCCTTGGCATATTGGAGCCCAAAGGATAAATTGCCGGCTTTGAACCCATAGCGATCCTCACGGTGGAGATATTTAATATCCACACCCTGACGACGATATTTTTCAACGAGGCCGATAAGTAAATTCGTTGTCCAATCGTTTGAGTCATCCAGAACCTGTATCTCGAGTTTTTCCGGGGGGTAATCGAATTGGGTAACCGCCTTCAGGATCCTCTCAGCGAGATAGCGTTCGTTGTAAATTGGCAATTGAACAGTAACGTGCGGCCATTCTTCGGGAGGATGTGGCGTTTGTAAGCCCCAGGCTTTTTTCCAATTACGCATGTAAATGATCGCACTGACAAGGAAATTCGTACCAATAAGGAATAATGAAACCGCGCAGATAGCATACGCGATTTCAACAGGTTTAAGAAGTATGGATTGGAGAATTTCTGACATTAATTGGTTTGATCGGGAGGATTGTTCTTGACCTTTAAAAAAATTATAGCGTATTTCCAAACGTCCGAATATCCCGAATTTTTTGGATGATTGACATGACTATTGGATGAAGGTAAGATAGTTTTACCCCAGGCCAAACATGGGATCGCGGTATGCGTCTGCATGCCGAGGAAAGTCCGCACTCCAAAGAGCATCCCGCCGGATAACTTCCGGGATGGAGCAATTCACCGGATCGGGCCACAGAAACATACCGCCCTGCAAAGGGTAAGGATGAAACGGCGGTGTAAGAGACCACCGGCGACCGCAGCAATGCGTCGGCCAGGCAACCCCCGGGAGGAGCAAGGTCAAGCAGGGGCATTCAGTTGCTCGCTGGTTAATGCCCCGGGTGGACCGCAGGAGCTGGCTGGCAACAGACAGCCTAGAGAGATGGTCCCAAACGGCCAGCCGTCCTTATGGATACCCTGGCTGGTTACAGAATGCGGCTTATCGTTTGACCTGGGGGTCACCGCAAGCACGCATTACATTGAAATCCATCTCATCACCTCCGCACCTGCCAGTGCAAACCCGATCATCTTAATTACCTTGCCCAGCCAGCACCAAAGCAGGAACCGCCACAGCGGCAATTTTAAAGCACCAGCGATGATCCCTCCCGCATCAAAAAACGGATTCGGGATAAGCGCGAGAAAAAATATGGTGATATCACCATATTTTTTCATCCAATGGGTGATCCGATCGTACCACTTACGGTTCTCGATCACTGCCTGTCCGCTGAAACCAGCCATGTAACCGGTGATCTCCCCCAGCGCTGCTCCAGTACCGGCTGCGACCCCCACCCAAAAGGGATTGAACACCGTCCCCATCAGCGATGTGATCAGGATACCCGGCACAGGCAGGATCAGGGTCGCGTTGGCCAGGAAAGAAAGTACCACAATCCCCGGATATCCATATACCTGAATATCCTTTAATTCATCACGATTTATAAAAAGAAAAACGGAAATTACCAGAACGAGGACCAGGGAAAGGATCCGCAGAATTTTAACCCTGCGGCTGCCTTCCTTATTCAAGATTCCTCGTCCTCGAGTTTGAGCAGCGCTTCCACTCTGGCGCTGACAATATCCAGTGCAACAGAGTTGAATCCCCCTTCAGGAATGATGATATCCGCATAGCGCTTGGAAGGCTCCACAAATTCCAGGTGCATCGGTCTAACCGTGCTGAGATATTGATGCACAACCATCTCAGTGGATCTCCCCCGCTCCTGGATATCACGGGTGAGGCGTCGGATAAAGCGAATATCGGCATCTGTATCCACAAATATTTTTATATCGAAAAGCTCACGCAACCGCGTCTCGACAAAGATCAGAATACCTTCAACGATGACCACCCGCTGCGGATTCACGCGGATCGTTTCCTCGGTGCGGGAGTGATGCGTGAAATCATATACCGGAAGGTCGATGGGGCGCCAGGATTTGAGGGTATTGATGTGATCGATCAGCAGTTCAGTCTCAAGGGATTCCGGGTGGTCAAAATTAACCTCTGCACGCTGGGTGGGAGGTAGATTCGTAAGATCCCGGTAATACGCGTCATGTGGAAGGTACGCAATACGGTGCGAACCAACCTTCTCCAAGATAACATTCGCGACCGTGGTCTTGCCGGAGCCGGAACCACCAGCGATGGCAATAACGAGAGGGGGTGTTCGATGGGGCATGGAAAAATTATAATTCGGTTCCCTGCAATCTCATAGTAGAATGGGGAAGAGCCACCGATGGGATTCGAACCCATGACCTGGCGTTTACGAAACGTCTGCTCTACCAGCTGAGCTACGGTGGCGTGGCTGGGATTATAACCGGAAGGTTTGCTAATCGACAAGCAGTCATGAATATCGCCATGCTTTCTTATCACACCTGCCCGCTTGCAACCCTGGGTGGCAAGCACACAGGGGGGATGAATGTGTATGTACGCGAACTTACCCATCATCTCGGTGAGCTGGGTATCCACGTAGATGTTTTCACCCGTTCTCAGGATGAGCATGTCCCCCACGTCCTTCATGATCTTGGCTGTGGCAATCGCGTTGTTCATATCCCCGCTGGACCCGAATCACCCACTCCGAAAAACGACCTCCCCCTTTACCTGCCCGATTTTACCGATGGAATTCTTAAGTTTTCAGAAAGTAAGGGAATTCGTTACGATCTGATCCACAGCCACTATTGGATGTCGGGGATCGCTGCCGGTTCGCTGCGAAATGCCTGGGACGTGCCGGTGGTGCAAATGTATCATACGCTTGGCCTGATGAAAAACCAGATCGCCCGTAGCGATGCGGAATTGGAACCCGCGGAGCGAATTAAGAGCGAAAAACAAATTGCCACATTCTCAGACCGGATCGTGATCGCCACCCCAGCGGAGAGGGATCAGCTGATTAACCTTTACGGAGCGGATGAACACAAACTGGCTGTGATCCCGCCGGGGGTGGATACCAGCCGCTTTTACCCCATCCCCGAGGATGAAGCCCGGTCTGTCATCGGGGTTCCTACCGGTAACTGTATGATCCTCTTCGTTGGCCGGATTGAACCACTCAAGGGAATCGAGACCCTTCTGCGCGCTATCGCCCTGCTATTAAAGACCGAAGAGATCGATGAATGCAATTATTACCTCGCAATCATTGGGGGAGAACCGGATAGTAACGGTGATGAATCGGATTCCGAGATGACCCGTTTACAGAACCTTAGCCGCGAGCTGGGCATTCACGAGTTGGTGATCTTTCTCGGAAAACGCAGCCAGGATACACTCCCGTATTATTATTCCGCCGCGCAGGTGGTGGTGGTACCCTCCCTTTATGAATCTTTCGGGATGGTCGCCCTGGAGGCAATGGCATGCGGGATTCCGGTAATCGCTTCTCAGGTAGGTGGTTTGGCGTATCTTGTTCGGGATGGAAAATCCGGTTACGTTGTTCCAGACGGTAATCCGGAAGCATTAAAACTGGCATTGCAAAAACTTATCGAGAATCCCGATCTCCGGAAACAGATGTGCTCCCAATCCGTGGATTATGCACGATCATACGACTGGTCTGTTATTTCCCGCAAAGTGTCAAAACTCTACGAAACTATCCTGGAAAAATAATACAAAGAATCCCGTATTAATCGCGGAGCTTTTCTTCCATTCCTCGATGGACGGCTTTCCTGCCGAATTTTTCGTGAATCTCATCCATCGCCTCCATAAGCCGCCTTTCTTTCTCCGCCCGGTTATCCCAGAGGGGTAATTGCCTGGTGGATCCGGATAAACCACTGACGCCAACCCCGATCAACCTCACTTTTTTTCCTGGAGACCATTCTCTTTCAAATAATTTATATGCTGACTCAAAGATGAGGAGGTCCTGGTCCACAGGTTGATCCAGCGATACCTGCCGGGTGATGGTTGTGAAATCCGGCCAACGTAATTTGATCTTTATGGTTTTTCCAGCAAGGTCATCCGCCCGGAGCCTCCTTCCCACTGTTTGAGAAAGGTTACGCAGGGTGGATGTAAGGATTTGTTTTTCCCCGACATCTTTCGCGAAGGTGATCTCCTGGCTGACCGATTTCATTTCGCGGGTTGGTGAAACCAGGCTTGTATCAATCCCTCTTGCTCGCTGGATCAATTCCCGGCCGTAGTTCCCAAACCGTCTGGAGAATTCTTTCTCGTTTTGAGAAGCTAGTTCTCCAATTGTATTTATCCCCCATTCACCCAGTAGTTCCTTCGTTTTCGGCCCCACCCCCCAGAGCGCATCCACGGACAGGGGTGCAAGGAACTCCGCTTCCCTCCCGGGGGGTACTTCTGTGATGGCACTTGGAGGTGTTGTTCCGCGATGCTGGCTTTTCCCGTGGTCGGTGGCGATCTTTGCTACCAGCTTCGAGGTAGATATCCCCAGGGAGCAGGGTAATCCCACCTCTGTTCTGACATCACCTTGGATCTTCTTCGCGATCTCCAATCCAGGCACTTGTAGATCACTCACGTCGAGGAAGGCTTCATCGATGGAGACCTGTTCGATCAAACCCGAATAGCGTTCTAGGATAGCCATCACCCGGCGGGAATACTCACTGTACCGGGAATGACTTCCACCAACGAGGATCAATCCAGGGCAAAGGCGCAGCGCGTTTCCAGTGGGCATGGCTGAGCGTACTCCAAATTGGCGGGCAGCATAGGAGCAGGAGGAAACCACTCCCCGCTGCCCGGGTTTCCCGCCAACGGCGAACGGTTTTCCGATCAGGGAAGGATCAAGCAGTTCCTCCACCGAGCAAAAGAAAGCATCGAGGTCAATGTGGATGATCTTTCGCATGGGTCGATTAAAATGATTATAGCGGTTCGGTCTGGAAAAATGATCCTCACGTTCAAGCTGCCTGACGGGAAAAGCGGAATTCTTCATCATGTTATACTTACGGAACCTAATATTTCGGAGATTCCCGGATGAATTTTGAAGATGTCTTGAAAGTCGTATTAGATTCCGTAGCGGAATTGAATTTGCAGTTGGATGATTCGCACCAGCTCGAACCCAGTCCCGAAACCCAGCTATTCGGACGAGGTTCAAAACTGGATTCCCTCGGGTTGGTGAACTTGATCGTCCTGGTGGAGGAAAAGACCTCTGATACATTCGGAAAAATGGTCACCATCGCTGATGAAAAAGCCATGTCTCAGAAAAGCAGTCCCTTCCGCACAGTTCAAACCCTTGCTGAATATCTTCTTTCCCTCCTAAAGGAAAATTAAATGCCCGAGTCGCAAGTGATCCTGATCACCGGGGCAAACAGGGGAATCGGCCGTGCGATCACTGGGCATTATCTCAACACGGGTTGGATCGTTGCCGGTTGCAGCCGGAAGGATTCCGACCTTAAAACCCAGAATTATCGCCATTTTCAGGTGGATATCACCAATGAGGATGCTGTTCGAACCATGTTCTCCGCGATACGAAAGGAATTCGGCCGATTGGACGTGTTGATCAACAACGCTGGCATCGCTTCCATGAACCATTCGCTCCTCATGCCATTGGAAACCACGCGCATGATAATGGATACAAATTTCATCGGCACCTTTCTGCTCTCCCGCGAAGCAGCCCGCTTGATGCAAAAACGTAAATATGGCCGGATCGTTAATTTCTCCAGCGTTGCAGTTCCGCACCACCTGGAGGGAGAAGCGGTTTACGCTGCGTCCAAGGCAGCTGTGGAGGAATTGACCCGGATTCTAGCTCGCGAATTTGCAGGTCTGGGTATCACCGTAAATGCGATCGGTCCCACCCCCATTGAAACAGATCTGATCCGTGGTGTTCCGCAGGAGAAGATCCAGGAACTTATCAATCGCCAGGCGATCAAACGTCTTGGAAAATTCGAGGATATCCTCAATCTTGTGGATTTTCTCATCAAGCCGGAAAGTGATTTCATAACCGGGCAGGTCATCTACCTGGGAGGAGTATCGTGATCGAATTCCTTATGGATGTTTTTAGAGAATCCAACCAGCGGGATGCGATCATTTGGAAAGATCAGGCTTACACCTATAGCTGGCTGCTGGAGCGTGTTCTTTACTGGCAGAATCAGATCCGCATCCGCGAAATTCCGCACGGATCAGTGGTGATCCTGGAAGCGGATTTTTCGCCGAACGCGGTTGCCCTTTTCCTTGCGCTCATCGAAGCCCGCTGTACCCTGGTACCCCTCACCCGATCGGTGGAGATGAAAAAGAAGGAATTCATTGAGATCGCCCAAGGCGAGATCAAGTTTTCCATTGATGATTTCGATGTCACCACCATCTCCGTATTGGATAATCAAGCGTCACATCCGCTGTATGAAAAGATCCGATCCCTGGATCACCCGGGGCTGATCCTGTTTTCCTCCGGTTCCACCGGGAAAAGCAAGGCAGCGTTGCACAACTTATCCGGTTTACTGGAAAAATTCAAAACCCGCCGCTTCGCGCAGCGATCTATTAGCTTTCTGCTCTATGACCATATCGGCGGGGTCAATACTATGCTTCATATCCTTTCCAATGGCGGTACCCTCATCACCGTGCAGGACCGCAGTCCGGACGCGGTGTTGGGGGCGGTGGAAAAATTTCAAGCAGAATTGTTACCCACTTCTCCCACCTTCATCAACCTGATCCTGCTCAGCGAAGCTTATAAAAGACACGATCTTTCCACGTTGAAAACTGTCACCTATGGCACCGAGCCCATGCCGGAGAGCACACTCAAACGCTTCCATGAATTGTTCCCGGAGATCAAATTACAGCAGACCTACGGTCTTTCCGAGGTGGGCATCCTCCGCTCCAAATCGCTCGGGTCTGATTCATTATGGGTGAAGATCGGCGGAGAAGGATTTGAAACAAGGGTTGTGGATAACATCCTCCAGATCAGAGCCCAGTCAGCCATGCTCGGGTATCTGAATGCACCCAGTCCCTTTACGGATGATGGCTGGTTCATCACCGGCGATGAAGTAGAGGTAGATGGCGAATTCATGCGTATCCTCGGCCGCCGCAGCGAGCTGATCAATGTGGGTGGGGAGAAAGTCTATCCCGCTGAAGTGGAGAGTGTCATCCAGGCGATCTCCAATGTAGAGGAGGTATCCGTATACGGGGAAAAGAATCCCATCACCGGCAGCATGGTTTGCGCATTGGTCAAATTGCAGCAACCGGAAGATGAACAGCAAGCAAAATTGAGAATCAAACAAGCCTGTGCGGAAAATCTACCTCGATATAAAGTTCCGGTCAGGATCACATTCACCCAGGACGAACAGCACAGCGAGCGTTTCAAGAAAATGCGACCGCGTTGATCGGATCGATAATCACATGACGAGTGTTCGTAAGGTAAATAGCAGTGATTTTGATCTCGTCCTTCCCCTTTTTAATGGTTTCGCGACCCATACCCAGGTGAATCCGCAGGACTGGAAAAAAATTTTTCACCCCATTTGGGTGAACCAACGTCAGGAATTTGGGTATTTACTTGAAGACCATGGAGAAGTTGTTGGTTTCCTGGGAACGCTTTACTCAAACAGGTCGATATCAGGAAAGCAGCAGGAATTCTGCAACCTGACCTCCTGGATCGTTAAACCTGAATACCGGTCAGAAAGTCTTTCGCTGCTTTTTCCCTTGATCAGCAGCCAGGATCTTACCCTGACGAATTTCACAGCCTCCAACCGGGTTATCAACGTTCTTCTCAAGCTCGGTTTTCGGTCGTTGGAAGATCATTACCGGATGGTTCTGCCGTTTCCCTTTGCATCCGGGGCTCTCCAAATCATCACCGACCCGGGGAAGATCGAGGAAAAGCTGACCGGTACGGATTCCGCGATCTTCCATGACCACAAGACATTACATTGTCGGCATGTCTTGATGTGTTCACCAACGGAGAATTGCTACCTGGTTCTTAATCCTGCGATAAAGCGGAACCGCCAGGTCATGTTCATCAATTACATCGGGGACATGGATTTTTTTGTGAGGACTATTCAAAGATGCACCCGCACTATCTGCCGGCAACTTGGTGTTCAAGGGTTGATGATCGGCGATCACAGTCTGGCTGGAAAACACCTTCCCCTGGCACTAAGGATAAAACGGCGGCATGCGTTATTGTATAGATCGAAGTATGTTCCTCCCGGGAAAATAGATACCCTGTATTCCGAGATCCAGGTTCTCGGATTGAAACCGGTTTAACCCATGGTTGCGAGTACCGCTAGCAACATCTTCTCCCCTCTCGCCAGACCGTTTTATCGCGGTATCGGTCATATTCTGATGTTCCACCGTATTGTCCAGGACCTTCCCAAATTTCGGGTCCCGGGTGCTGCCAGCATCGAGTATTCCCCCGAGAAATTTGATCTACTTCTGGATGAGCTTCAAAAAGCCAATTATCGCTTTATTTCGATGGATACCCTGGTAAAGATTCTTTATACCGGGGAAAGATCGGCAGAATTTATCAGTGTAACCTTTGACGACGGGTATGCAGATAATTACACAACTGCATACCCGATCCTGAAGAAACGCGGCATTCCATTTACAATCTACGTGACCACCTCATTCCCCGATCAGAAGGCGATCGTCTGGTGGTATATTCTCGAGGATATGTTGAATCAAGTTCAGCTGGTGGAATTCGAATTCCAGGGAACCAATTACCGTTTCAACACCGGAAATAATGAGGAGAGGCAGCTTTTTGGCAGCACTGCCCGCAATTTGATGAAAGCTGCATCCCCCCAGGATTTGAAAACTCTGGCAGAACAGGTTTTTGAAAAACACAGGATTGATCCATACGAAAAAGTGAAGGAATTGAGCATGAGTTGGGATCAAATACGTCAACTTGCTGCCGATCCTCTAGTCACCATCGGTACACATACGGTAAATCATCTCTTATTGAAGGAGCTGCCCTCTGAGAGCGTCCGGGAGGAGATCTTCCTCGGCCGCACCAGGTTGGAAGAGATGCTTGGCAGGGAGATAGAACATTTTGCATTTCCCTTTGGCGGCGCAAACGCAGCTGGTGATCGCGAATTCAAGCTGGTCCGTGAGGCAAAATTCAAGACCGGTGTGACCACCCGCCTGGCAAATATCTTCCCGCAGCACCGGCAACACCTGGAATGCCTTCCCCGGATCGATATGGGTCTTTTCTCCAATATTGCTAGACTCAGAACCGCTCTGGATGGCTGGGTTCCAGCTCGTATGAACCATTTCAAACGGGTGGTCACAGAATGACCAATACCCGGTTCGCCGTTCTGCAGCTCTCGGGTTGCGCTGGATGCGAGGTCTCACTCCTCAACGCAACCGAGTGGATCAATAAGTACAACCTCATGTACATGCCGCTGGTTGTATCCGCCTATGAGGTGCCGGATGTGGATATCCTGCTCATAAGTGGTGGCGTGCGTACCGATCAGGACCTCCACCACCTGCGAACCGCGGTAAAAAAAGCAAAATCGGTTGTCGCTGTTGGAACCTGCGCGATAAGCGGAGGCGTAGCCAATCTTGGTGATCGGGATGAAGTTCGGGACCTGTTTTTATCCCAATCCAGCCGGCGGCACGTTCCCCGGTTGCTTCCACGATGCCAACCGATTGATGCGGTTGTGGGTATAGACCTATATCTCCCGGGTTGCCCGCCCACTTCAGAACTTTTTATGGCAGCATTGTTCGATCCCCAGGGATTCCAGGGCAGCCGCTCGGTTTGCCAGGAATGCGGGCGTTTAAAGGATAAAAACATCCGTCCCAATAAGCTTTTGGGCTTCCAGCAGGGCAAAGTGCAGGAAGGGCTTTGCCTGATCAACCAGGGTTACCTATGTGTAGGCTCTTCAACCCGCGGGGGTTGCCGGGCTCCCTGCACACGCGCTGGTCATCCCTGCGTCGGCTGCCGGGGTCCATCCGACTTCTTTATTGAAAAAGAATCCAGCGAATGGCTGGGTTCCATCCAAAGAGTTTTCGAGACCATGACCGATATATCCCGTGAGGAGATAGCCCAGGCGCTCGTTTCCCCACAGTTCGCGCTCTTCCTATTCCAATTCTCGGATTATGCCGGCGGGAACCGCCCGGTCAGACATAAGGAAAAGGTGATCTGAGATGCCCACTCTGATCTTTCCCATCAGCCGCATCGAAGGTCACGCCCAGGTGGTGATCGATACCCATGGTGACGAGGTCATCTCCGCCCACTTCCAAGCCACCGAGTTCCGCGGATTTGATTATTTCGTGCAGGGCATCCCCGCAGAACAAATGCCTGTTATCGTTCCGCGAATTTGCGGGGTTTGTTCCACAGCACACCATGTATGCTCGGTGAAAGCACTTGAATCCTTGTACGGGATTACGCCTCCCCCTCTCGCCAGACGCATCCGGGAATTGCTTTTACTCGGGCAATTGATACAAAACCAGGCAACCTCCTTGTTCATTTTCACCATGCCGGATAGGCTCGGCACCGATAGCATCTTTGAACCCGACACCGCAAATACCTCCTCCCGCCCTGGAATTGCCATTCAATCCTTGCAGGTTCGCAAGGCGGGAACCGACCTGATAACCCTGGCAGGCGGGCAATTCATCCACCCGGTAAAATCTGTCATTGGCGGAGTAAACGGTGGGATCGCCCAACAGGCAGCCGATGAAATGCGTACCACTTTGAAAGCCATCCTTCCTGTAGCTTGTGAATTGTTCGATCACTACTGGCAATCCAGCCTTGATATGGTCGAAAGAATCGGTTCCTGGGGTGATGACCGGCCATCCCACTATATCGCCTCCACCGGACGATCCTGCATGAATTTTGACAGCGATACGATCTGCATGCTGGATGAAAACGGCAAACAGGTGGATTGTTTTTCGCCCGCTGAATTCCAGCAAAAATTAACTTTCATCGAAGGCACGCACAGCTACTCGGATGAAACACTTTACAAAGGGGAGATCATGCGGGCCAATAGTCTGGCACGGATCAACATGAGCGTCCACATGGGCACCCCTCTGGCGGATGAATATCTGGATCGTTTTCAAAAAACTTTTGGAAAACCTGCCCACGCAATCATGTTTTTTGATCTCAGCCGTGGAATCGAGCTGGTATATGCTCTCGAACGGGCAATTGAAATCCTTTCAGAACCACTTGAAGGAGAGGAGACCAGCATTCCCTACTCCCCGAGAGATGGGGAAGGATTCGGCCTGGTGGAAGCTCCGCGTGGACCGTTGATCCACCATTACACGGTTGAAAACGGATTGATTAAATCGGCCAAATTCATCATCCCCACGGTTCACAACATGCAAGCCATCAGCCGGGCGTTGAAGGTGGCTGCCGAACGGTATGTGAGGAATGACCAGATAGACCTTGAACTCGAAAAGGCGGTCGGGCGGGTGGTACGGGCTTTTGATCCTTGCATCGCCTGCGCCACCCATTAAACAGGAGAGGACGAAAAAATGACCTCAGTCTCAGAACGCTTTCTCAAATACTGTCGGATCGATACGCAATCCGACGAATCCTCACCCACTTGTCCGAGTACTGAAAAACAATTTGACCTTGCCCGGGTATTGGTGGAGGAACTGCTTGCATTAGGGTTGATGGATGCGAATGTTGATGAAAACTGCAATGTGATGGCTACTCTGCCATCCAGCCAGGACCGGGCAGCACCTGTGATCGGTTTTATCGCTCATGTGGATACCAGCCCCGACCTTAGCGGAACAGGTGTGAATCCTCAAGTTTGGGAGAATTATGATGGCGGGGAGATTATATTAAACAAAGAAAAGAATATTTTCCTGAGCCCGAAGATTTTCCCAGAGCTTTCCCGCTATATTGGACAGACGCTGATCACAACAGATGGGAATACACTGCTCGGCGCGGATGATAAAGCTGGCGTGGCAACGATCATGTCTACAATGGAATACCTTGTCAACCATCCCGAATTTAAACACGGGACGATCAAGATTGGCTTCACCCCCGATGAAGAGATTGGCAGGGGTGTGGACCGGTTCGATGTGAAAAAGTTCGGCGCGGATTTCGCGTATACCCTCGATGGCGGAGAACTTGGTGAACTGGAATATAACACTTTCAATGCCGCATCCGCCAAGGTAACCATCCAGGGAAAGATCGTTCACCCGGGTTATGCCAAGAACATCATGAAAAATGCCATACTCATCGGCATGGAGCTTCAGGCCATGCTCCCCGAGAACGAAAGGCCTGCCTATACATCCGGTTGGGAAGGGTTTTACCACCTCATGGATATGCGCGGTGGCGTGGACCAGACCACCATGACCTACATCATTCGCGATCACGAGCGGCCGAAATTTGAGCATATGAAAGAATTGTTCCAGAAAGCAATAGCTTTTCTGAATCAAAAATATGGAGCAGGCACAGTCTCCGCGGAGATCACAGACTCGTATTACAACCTGCGGGAAAAGATTGAGCCGGTGTTCCATATCGTTGATACAGCTGAAAAAGCTATCAAAGCGGTTGGGCTTACCCCACGCATTGTACCTGTCCGGGGAGGCACGGATGGTTCGCGGCTTTCCTATATGGGGCTGCCAACACCGAATCTATTCACCGGGGCTCATAATTTCCACTCCCGATATGAATACATCCCGGTTCAATCGATGGAAAAATCGGTCGAGGTTGTGCTGAAGATAATAGAATTGTACGCAAGCGATTTATCGTGAGGCAAGAATAATGAAATCCTTCCGTAAAGAGATCATTATGAATATACCCACCCGACGGGATTATGTGAATATCACTCCCCAGGTACGGGAATGCCTGCGGGAAAGCGGTATCCGGGAAGGTCTGTGCCTGGTGAATCCCATGCATATCACCGCGTCCGTATTTATCAATGATGACGAGGATGGATTACATTTCGATTACGACCAATGGCTGGAAAAAATCGCCCCACACGAGCCTGTTTCAGGGTATCGCCACAACCGTACTGGAGAAGATAACGCGGATGCGCATATAAAGCGTCAGGTGATGGGTCGTGAAGTGGTCGTGGCAGTCACCAATGGAAAACTGGATTTCGGTACATGGGAACAGATCTTTTTTGGCGAGTTTGATGGGGGACGCCAAAAACGAGTTTTGGTCAAAATAATCGGGGAATAAAAAGACCCCCGCGTGCAACTTATTAGCAAGGGGGGTCCGTTGGAAAAACTAGCATCATTCGGATAAATATTCCACGTCAGCACTCATCCCGGCCCGAAGCCCTTCGGGGATTTTATCGAGCAGGATGATCGTTTTATACACCATATCCCCCCCTAGAGATGTGGCTTCTGAAGAGATCGCTTTAACCCTGCCGGTGATCGTTTCACCCAGCGCCTTTATTGTCATTCGTACAGGCTGGCCAATTCTTACCAGGGGAACATCCAGCTCACTCAGGTCAGTAGTCTCGACATAATAACTGGTGGGATCGATCACTGCCGCTGCCACAACGCCGGGCGCTGCAAAATCGCCCACATGCAAATTTATGTCCGTTAGCACACCGTCTAGTGGACTGATCAATCGGGTGTTATCAAGAACCGATTCGGCAACCGCCAGGTTATCTTTCGCATTTTGGAGATTGGTTAATTGGATCCCTGTGGCATTTTCCGGTATTGACTCCCCTTTGAGAGCAGAAAAATACCATTGATTTTCATTGACTGCAGCTTGTGCGATCGCCAATATTGTGTCATTCTTCTGTACTTCCAGGGGAGTCGGTTTCGCTTCAAGGTAATCAAGGTTGGTCTTCGCCTGATCATATGCTGTTCGGGCAGCGGTCAAGCGCGTAAGAGCAGCAATGTAGTTCGGATCATCCTTGGCTAGATTCTTGAAATTGTTAAAAAATGTCTCTGCGTTTTCAAGGTTCCCGCTGGCTATCGTTAAGTTGGAATCCGCTTTATCGACCATATCATCTGAACCGCGACGGGTAACCCTGGTTAGAACCCTGTTTTTAGCGTCTTTTTCCTCTTTCTGAGAAACAACCAAAGCGTTTTCAGCAGCGGCTATCGCTGCATCGGATGTCAATTCATTAAGCGTACGCTTTGCCTGATCATATTGTGCCTGCGCAACCGTATTCTCAAGTTCTACAAGAATTTCGCCCTTTGTAACTTTATCTCCAATAGCGGCATTAACTTTCTCAACTTTTCCACCCTGAACGAAAGCCAGTCGTGCTTTTCTTTCAGGGGTCACGATCCCGGAAGCAGACACTCCTATTGAAGTATCCGGTTCAATCGTGCCGGAGGAGCTTTGGCCATCCAACACTACCGTGGGTATGGAGTTATTTCCCTGTCCCGCGCTGCAAGCAGTGAGGACGAGGATCGTTGCCAAGAAAAAAATTGATCTTTTAATCATATTACTTTCCTTTTTTGTTTTTCACTTCTATTTTATCCTGAAGGACCAAACCATCTTGAAGTTGTACAACCCTGCGACCATATTTGATCACCCGTGGATCGTGAGAGGCAAATATGAAGGTTACTCCCGTCTCTTTATTCAAACGGGACATTATCTCCATCACTTGTTCGCCATTCTTAGTATCCAGGTTAGCCGTAGGCTCATCTGCCAGGATCATGGTCGGTTTCGATGCCAATGCCCGTGCGATCGCCACCCGCTGCTGCTCCCCACCGCTCAGCTGGTCCGGTTTATGGTCCGCCCGATCGGAGAGGTTGACCGCTTCGAGTAACTCGAGAACCCGAGCTTTGCGCTCGTCGTTTTTCAAACCGTTTAGCAATAGCGGCATTTCGATATTCTCATACGCTGTCAGGGTGGGGATCAGGGCAAAAAATTGGAAGATGAAACCGATCGTTCCCCGGCGCACGTCTGCGCGTTGGCTGCGATTAAGGGTGGAGACATCTTTGCCATTCACAATTACTTTGCCCGAAGAGGGTTGGTCCAGGCAACCCATGAGCTGTAAAAGGGTGGTTTTTCCGGAACCGGAAGGGCCGACGAGCGCAGTGAATTCACCAGCTTCGATGCCAAGGGTTACCCCCCGAAGTGCCTGGGTTTCAACCTCGCCAATATTATAATTTCTCGTCACATTTTCAACTCTGGTTACTTCCATTTCAGTCTCCTTGTTCCTTATTGTGCATTTCTCAACGCTTCCACTGGTTCCATCCTCGACGCCAACCAGGCCGGGTAGATCGCAGCAAGAAGAGCGACGATAAGTGTCAGAAAGGTCAGGCTGATGCCGGCTGATACGGTCAAATACGCATGGATTGTATCCCCCGTGGTGAAACCGGTTAAGCCGAAATTTCCAATATACACACCGAAGTGGGTCAAATATGCCACCACGATCCCACCGAGTATCCAGCCAACGATTATTCCACCGAAGGCAAGGATTGCGGATTCGATAAAGAAAACACCCATGATGCTTCGACTTTTCATCCCGATTGCGGAAAGTATCCCTATCTCCCGGGTCCTTTCATAGACAGCCATGATCAAGGTATTAATGATTACTGTCGCTGTGATCGCCAGGATAATTAAATAAAACAGATACACGAATGAATCAGCATATTGTTGGAATTCCATAATGAAACTATTCAATACGGTCCAAGGAACGATCTTTAAACCCGTTGCCTGAAAAGCATTGATCACCGCTTCAGTTTGATTTATATCCTTTAATAGGATAAAGATTATGCTGGCGCGATCACCCGCCTGGGTAATCGCTTGAGCTTTCGCCAGGGTCAGGAAAATGACCGCTCTATCCAGCCCGGAAGATTCAGTTGAATAGACTCCGCGGATCAAAAATTGCTGTTGATCCACATCTCCATTGGAGGTGTTGACTAATAAATTGATGGTATCCCCGGGGTTAAGCTTGAATTGATTCGCTAGTGGTTTTCCAATAAGAATGCCATTATTATCGTCCGTCTGGAGAAATTCACCTGCCACCAACCCGTTTATATAGGGCTCATTTGCTGGAGACCTTGGGTCTATGCCCACTACCCTGACCCCGCTGGAGGCGTTCCCCTGGGTGACAACCCCGCTGGCGAATAGTCTGGGTGTGGCAGCAATAACCGGTAGGGTACTTGATATCTGGTCCGCAATTTCCCCGGGGTTGGCGATTAGATCCTCCCAAACCAGGCTGTTCTTATTCTTGTCATAATTCTGGGCTTGGATCTGAATGTGACCAGAATCCAATTTGATTGAGGTCGCCATGCTGCCCCTGATTTCACCTTCGATAAATGATGCGAACATGAGCAGCAGCGTGAGTCCCAATCCCAAGGCCACGGCCGAAAAAATGGACCGGCGTTTATGGCGCAGAATATCCCGAAAAGCCATTTTGAATAATTGTCTCATTTTTTGCCTCACACATAATGCAGTGCTTCTGCAGGTTCCCGATGGGATGCTTCCCAGGCAGGATAAAATGCTGCGGCGATCGAAACGATCAGCATCACCACCACCCTACCAATGATCTTTTCAAGACCAAGTGATGGATAGACTTTGCCGCTAATAAGCGCAGCGTAAGCAGTAACATTTGAAAATTTTGAAAAATCCATCCCGACTTGTTGAAAGAGAAAGTTAAACAAAAGCCCGAAAAGGATCCCGGCTGTTATTCCTACCAGGCCGATAAGTGCGCCTTCCAGGAGAAAGAGGAGGTTGATCCCACCAGGCCGGATGCCCATCGCTCCCAGAAAACCAATTTCGCGGGTGCGCTCGTAAACAGCCATCAACAACATATTCAAAATACCGATCCCAGCAATGAGAATGATCACGAAGCTAAAAACGTTCATTGCTCCGCTTTTGGTTGTAATCGCGGAAGTAAGCTCTGGATATTTGGTTTGCCAGGAGCCAATATCCGTTCCTGGGAATTGATCTTTGATCCCTGCGATAACCGATTTTTCTTTTCCAATATTCGAAAGCGTCACCATCACCATCGTCGATTTTCCATTTAGATTGTAAAGCTGCTGAGCTTCTTGAAGAGACATGTATACGATCCCCTTCTCTAGCTCCGGCATATTCACATCGTAGATCCCCCCAACCGTCATGGTTCGTTTACGCATCTGGTTGTGAGCATCCCTGCCGATCAGGGTGAACTTTTCCCCTTCCGCGACGTTCAGCTCGTCAGCGAGGCCTTTTCCGATAAACACGAGATCACCATCATCGGATTGGATGTACTTACCAGAAACAACATTCTTGGATAACACGCTAAGGGGGGCTTCCAATTCTGGCTCAATCCCAATGATGCTCACCCCGAAGGAACCCTCCCGGCTGGTGGCCAACCCGTCGGTTTCGATCCGGCGGGATGCGCCAACCACATTTGGCAGAGTCAGGGCGTAAGCCGCGATCTTTTCGTCTTCGCTAAGCGGCATGATCGGTTTGGATAAGCTGTTTTCGGAATACCCGGCTTCGTGGACCTGGATATTACCACCCAGAATCTTGACCGCATTCCCGTAGATCGCGTCGGTGAAACCTGCCAGCAGCCCGTCGTAGAACATCATTAACCACATACACATTGCCAGAGCAACAACGATGATAATGGTTCTGCGCTTGTGGCGCCAAATGTTTCGCCAAGCCAATCGTAAATATAGTCTCATTGCCTGCCTCCATCACCATTATAAATATCATTGTTCAAGGTAAGATCCATTGTTTTAACATCGGTTCCTGGATAAGGATTATTGATCCATTTGGAACTCCCAGGATGCGTTCGATCGCATCGGTGAAAGCTCTAACAGTTGCTATCATGGATTGCGCATATTGTTCGCGGTTTCTTCCCGGAGGTGAATTTTCAACATCCAGGATTGTTCTTCCCAGTTCATCTCCCAGGCTAAGCATCAGCGAGTAAACCACCTTGGCTGACATCTCCGGGTTATTCACTTTCATAGATCCTTCTCTTAAACCTTGCTCGATCAACCTGCTGAGATGTGGTGCCAGGAATTCAATTCCAGCGGAGGTCATTTTTTGGCGGAGAAGAGAATTCTCGTCCTTGAACCAGACCAGTAGAAGCTGTATCATATAATTTTTTTGAGCCAGCTTCCAGCTTGCCACGGTATCAAAGTATCTGGCCAGCTTTTGCAGGCTGCTGAGGTTGGGATCATCCAGGATCGGGTTTACCAGGATGAGCGCGTTTTGAATCGAACGATCAATTAACCCTTCCAAAAGCGCAAGCTTGGAACGAAAGTAATGATAGAATGCGCCTTTCGATATTTTCAGATCATCCAGAATATCCTGAATGGTCATGGAATCAAAACCTTTGGAATAGATAAGTCGCTGGGCGGTATCCAGGATATCATTTCGGCGCTCAAAATAAACTTTCTCTTTGCTGATTCTGGGCATATTAATAAATCTCTATAATAAACCGACGGACGGTTTATTATAGAGATTATACTCCAAATTTTTTTTAATCAATCCCCTTCAATCTTTAATCCAAAATATTCTTCTTTCCGGAATGGTAATTTTTATTTCCTCGTCATCGCTCTTTGCGAGATGATTCCAATAATAAATAATGCAACAAAACCCACAGCAGATATAAATCCTCCCAAGTTTATTATCTTTTCAACATTTGAAACGATCGTGTTCGCTCCGATCCATACCGTCATGATGATCAATCCCCAGTCAAACGCAAATCGTACCAGGAGGAAGCCGATCAAAGCGCCAAATAAAGAAATAAGCAACCAGCTCTTATCAAAACCAAACAACCCCAGCAGCATTGGTAGCGCAACAGCCCCGGCCAAAGCCCCGATAATATATCCGGCGATGCGAATGAACTTGACCGATAACCAACCCAAAACAATACCGATGATCACTGAAATGATGAAACCCACCAACCCCACCCCAAATAATGCCCGGGTTATGCTCATCCCAAAGATAAACGCCGCCAAGCCTGCCGCGAGCCAGAAGAATTTCCTGCCTGCAAACAATAGGATCAACCCTGCAGCTATCGAAAATACCAAAAACCAATCCATAATTCCTCCGTTTTACATTTAATAATTGTAAATTGATATCGAAGATAAATTATATTCGTTATCGACCTAACCACTTAGCATCCAGTGATTTGGTCCTCATATTTCACCGCGTATTTATTGAAACAATGATAATAATCTGCTACTATATATCCTAGGAGAATTTGATTAGTCTCTGGTTGTTAATCTCGATTTCTAAAGAAAGGAGAATATCGCCATGTGTTGTTTCTTTTTAGTCCTGATGTTTCTCGGACCCCGGGTAGGCATCCTTGTTTTCTGGTTGTTCCCTTACGGTCAAGCGATGATGAAATTGGCCTTTGAAAACTGGTTCTGGCCGGTTGTTGGGCTTATTTTCATGCCCTGGACGACCCTGATGTACACTATTGTGTACGGCTCAAATGGGATGGTCGGATTTGATTGGGTTTGGGTCGGTTTGGGTGTGGTTGCCGACATCGCCTCTTATTCCGGCGGCGCTTGGAAACGGAAAGAAGTTCCCGGTTATTAGCCCTTGAATAAAGTGGCTTCTTGAGAATAAACGGACCAATTCGTTAATGAAAACAGGTCCGTTTATTCTTTATTCATCTATAATTCATCCTATCAATTTAGGTTTGATTAGGATCACAAATCCAATCAGGAGAGAAATCATGGCTCGAAAACAGATCGTGGGTGATATTGCGGTAATTGGTCTGGGCCGTTTTGGTTCTTCTCTTGCCCTACGTCTGACCTCGCTGGGAAGACACGTCCTGGGATGCGACCGTGATCCAGTTATTGTAAAAACATTGGCGAATGAGATATCTGAAGCCGTCATCCTCGATGCCCAGGATGAAAATGCCCTTCAAATGGTGGGGATCACATCCTTTAATACCGTTATCGTTGCCCTTTCACATGATTTTGAATACAACGCGCTCGTGACTGCATCACTGAAAAAAATGGGGATTCCTCATGTAATTAGCGTTGCAGATTCACAGCGCCATCGCGATATCCTTACCGCTATCGGTGCTGACCGGGTCATCCTGCCCCAGGAAGAGGCTGCCAATCAACTGGCGGAGGAATTATCCGCACCTGGAATTCTGGAAATCTTGAACCTTGACCCCGTATACCGCTTGATCGAAATTAAAACACCTGCAGGTTTACATGGGAAACCATTTAATTCAGCATCCAAGTTTGATCTATCCCTGCTCTTAATTATACGGGAGGGAGATTTAATTGTGTCACCGGAGGATTCCATCATCCTCGACAAGAATGATTTTCTGGTCGTGGTCGGGCAACAAAAGAACCTGGTTAATTTCAGCCTTGTTTGATGGTCACTTCCACTTCAACCATAAAGAAATTTAAAGCCCGAAAGGTAATTCGGTTAATAGGTTCTAAATTCCGGATTACTCCTAAACGGGTACCTATCTCACTTCAACTTGTCACTGGCTTGTTTACGCTGATTCTGATAGGAACAGTTTTACTTCTGTTACCTGGAATGACCTATCAACCCATAAATATTTTTACTGCCCTTTTCACGGCAACTTCTGCAGCCACCGTCACGGGTTTGAATATTGTTATCACGGCAACGACCTTCACTTTGTCGGGACAAATGGTCATCCTTTTTCTGGTCCAGATTGGCGGGGTGGGGTTAATCGTGACGGTCATGTTTTTCTTCCGAATTCTTGGCAGGCAAATTGGAATGATGGATCGCCTTGCCGTTACAAGCGCATTACGCCTGGATTCTCCAGCGAAAGTCATGTCGATTGTTGTCCGTACTGTGCTTGGAATGTTGATTTTTGAATTCCTTGGAGCATTGGCGCTGGGCACGCACTGGTTGAACGCAGGAATTGTCCCAGCAAACAGCATTCTTCTATATTCAATTTTTCACTCTGTGGTTTCATTCTGCAATGCCGGGTTCGATCTTTTCACAGGGTTACCGCAATACCCAACCGGGATTCCCCTCGACTCGATTTCGCTAATTATTATGGGGGTATTGATCATCGCCGGCGGTCTGGGGATCCCAGTCTATTTTGATCTCCTGCACAAATTCAGCCGCAGAAGATTGTCTCTTCATACAAGGATAACTCTGATCACTTCCCTAGCTCTTATCATTGTTGGCTGGGTCGGATTTCTAATATCTGAATACAGATTGGGTGGAGTCTTGACGGACATCAATTTTGTAACGCGGGTCGTACAGGCATGGTTTCAATCCGTCTCTTCTCGTACAGCAGGATTCCAGGGCTTCACATTCTTCTCAGATATGAGCCAGGGAAGTATTCTTCTGTTAATTTTTCTGATGTTCATCGGTACTGGCCCCGCCTCCGCCGGTGGTGGGATCACCACCGGAACATTTTCCGTCATCTGGTTGGCTTTCATAAGTTATGCCCGTGGATTGGAAAAAATTCGCGCTGGTCATCGGACGATCCCCTTCAAACAGCTCGGGCGGGCTGGGGTGATTTTCATGGTTAGTATTACCCTGGTGGTAGTTTCCACCTGGCTGATTCTGCTGACGAATCCGTTTTCCGTGGAAGACATCCTGTTTGAGGTTGTTTCTGCATTTTCAACAACAGGGCTTTCTTTGGGGTTGACTGCCGATCTTAATTCTTTCGGTCAAATGATGCTGATCCTGGTCATGTTTTGCGGCAGGCTTGGTGCTTTCACCATCATGCTTGCATTACTGGATAAAGAACCGCGTCAAAACCTGGTGGATTATCCGGAGGAATCAGTGCTTTTGGGATAATCACAAATTCGGATGGTTTTTAATCTTCACAGCACTAGGAATAAAATCTTCTTCTCAAGTGATTTATGATAGACTTTTTTCTAACAAGCCATGACCATTAGATCTTCCAGAGCCATTGCTCACCCAAATATTGCCTTTATAAAATACTGGGGAAACCGGGACGATAAGTTGCGCCTACCTGCAAATGGCTCCATTTCAATGAACTTAGGTGGACTTGCCACCCGTACTACAGTAACCTTCGATCCTCAACTCCATGAGGATGTTTTCCTCTTGAATGGGATCCAACAAACCGGGGATTCATTAGACCGGGTGAGCCGTTTTCTGGATATTGCACGCGAATTGGCAAATCCTCCCCTTTTCGCAAAAATTGAAAGTATCAACGATTTCCCCACCGGAGCGGGGATCGCCTCCTCCGCTTCTGCTTTCGCCGCCCTGTCACTGGCAGCTTCCTCCGCGCTGGGACTTGATTTGGATGAAGCCTCGCTATCACGGATGGCTAGACGCGGGTCTGGATCCGCCTGCCGTTCGATACCTTCTGGTTATACGGAGTGGCAGATGGGTACATCCGATCATGATTCGTATGCCATAACCCTGGCCGATCCGGATCACTGGGCGCTGACAGATTGCATCGCGGTTATCCACAGCGGAGAAAAGGAAGCCGGTTCCTCGGAAGGCCACCGCATTGCAGATACCAGCCTGCTGCAAGCCTCCCGGGTGGCAGATTCTTCCCGTCGATTGGCAGTTTGCCGGGAAGCGATCTTAAGCCGAGATTTTGAAAAGCTTGCAGGTGTTATTGAGCTGGATTCCAACTTATTGCACGCGGTGATGATGACCTCCAACCCCGCGCTCTATTACTGGCGCGGCGGAACAGTGGAGGTCATGAATGCGGTCCGCACCTGGCGAAAACAGGGCATCCCCTGCGCTTTCACAATTGATGCCGGACCTAACGTACACGTTATTTGCCCAACAGGGGATGCATCCCTTTTGGAATCGCGCCTCCGGGAAATCCCGGGAGTAGAATCCGTGCTAGTTTCAGGCGTTGGCGGGGGAGCTTCGCTGCTTTCTGATTAAAATTTCCTAATCGTGCTGCTCTACCCTCTTGTGTATAATCCTTACTACTCAAATCAATAAGCAGGATTTCGTGAATGAATTCATCATTTCTATTTACCCTGGTTCAATTTATCCTCGCCTTCAGTGTGATCGCGATCATCCATGAATTAGGCCATTACCTGATGGCAAAATCAGGGAAGATCGAAGTGGAGGAATTTGGGCTCGGTTTTCCCCCACGCGCTGTGAAGATGTTTCAATATAAGGAGACGCTCTTCTCCTTGAACTGGATTCCCTTTGGGGCTTTTGTGCGCCCCAAGGGAGAAAACGATCCGAGTATCCCGGGAGGATTGGCCGCAGCGAGCCCTTGGAAACGCCTCGGCATGCTTCTGGGTGGTCCTTTCGCTAATATCTTATTCGGTATCCTCATCTTTGCATTCGTTTTCTCTCAGGTTGGAGCGCCCGATACCTCCCGGATAATGATTTCCGAGATCAGCCCAGATTCACCTGCCGAACATAGCGGTATGCTGGCAGATGACCTGATTCTCTCAGTTGCCGGAGTACCGGTAAACTCGATGGCTAGTGTTTCTGATACAGTCCGGCTCTATCTTGGTGAAGAAATTTCGATTGTAGTTTTGCGGGATGGCGAGGAGATTACTTTGCAGATCATCCCACGGAAGAATCCACCGGAAGGGCAGGGTCCTCTCGGTGTGGTCATGGGTAATCCGGTCCTAAAACCCGGATTCCTACAAGCCATCCCCCTGGCTGCATCCACCGCTCTCGAGCAGGCACAGCAATTGTTCACGCTTCCGCTCAAGTTGATCCAAGGGCAGGTTACCTCCGAGCAGGCTCGGTTGGTTAGCCCCAAAGGGCTATTTGATATCTACTCACAGGTGCGAAACCAGCAATCCACCGTGGAATCCGGTTCGCCAGGCCTGGCTGTGGTGAATATTCTCTGGTTCTTCGGAATTATTTCGGTAGCGCTTGGGTTGACCAATCTTCTGCCAATCCCTGCCCTTGATGGCGGCAGAATTCTATTCGTGATCCCGGAGTTGATCGCCGGGAAACGCGTCCCGGCGAAGTATGAGAATGCTGTTCATATGGTCGGTTTTACCTTTCTGCTGGCATTGATGGCATTTTTGTTTCTCCAGGATTTCATCAATCCTGTGGTGCTGCCAAAATAAGAAGAGGGTTACAAGATGGTTGAAAAAGAAAAGAAAATCACCTTTGCGCAAATCTTGGCTGAGCTGGGAGACGATTCAAAACCCTTCCCTCCCAAGTATCTGCACCGATTTTCCGATTTGGAGAAGAATGACCTGGCTTTACTGAAAAAATCCTGGGAATCTGTAAGCGAAAAACGAAAAGTCAACCTTTTACAGGATCTGGAAGAACTTACCGATGCGGAAACCCTTGTTTGTTTTGACGAAATTGCCCGGATCGGACTGGAGGATGCCTCCCCCGCAGTTCGTGCTATCTCGGCAAGTTTGCTCTGGGAATCCGAAGATGTGACCCTCATCCACATTTTCCTAGGTATGATGGAAAAGGATATTGACGCATATGCTCGAGCTGCAGGAGCGGCTGCGCTGGGCAGATTCGTCCTTATTGGAGAGATCGAGGAATTATCTCCCGAGCAGCATCAACATGTGGAGGATAGCTTATTACTGGTGTGCACCGGTAAGGATGTTCCAGTTGTCCGCCAACGCGCGCTCGAATCACTTGGATATTCCGAACGGCCGGAGGTTCCAATCCTGATCGAAAAAGCGCTCGAATCTCGGGATCGCGCCTGGATCTGCTGCGGTCTTTTTGCCATCAGCCGAACTTTGGATCCCCGCTGGGAAAACCAGGTTCTAAAGTTCATAGATTCTCCGGATGATGATGTTCGCTTTGAAGCATTCCGCGCAGCGGGCGAGCTTGAGTTGGAAGCAGCCCGCCAGCCAATGCTCGAGAAACTGGATAACGGTGAGGAAGAAGGCGAAAACCGTTTGGCGATCATCTGGTCGCTCTCCCAGATTGGCGGGGAAGATGTCCAGGAAGCCATCGAAAAAAGCCTGGAGGATTGCAAAGATGAGGAAGAGGCAGAATATATTGAGGAAGCGCTAGACAACCTCAATTTTAACCAGGACTTCAAACTGGCAGATCTGATGAATATTGAGCCGGAGGACCCGGAAGAATTCAATTCCCGGGGTTGATCCACATGTTTGAATCCTCTGGGTTGGAACGATTACACGCGTTTGTTCACGGCAGGGTGCAGGGGGTTGGTTTTCGGGCTTTCGTTCTCCAGGAAGCCTCTGCTTTGAATCTCAACGGGTGGTGCCGCAATGTTGGCTGGGATCAGGTGGAAGTGGTAGCTGAGGGCAGCAGGGCAAATCTGGAAGGGCTGCTTGCTGAGCTTCATCGCGGACCTTCAATGTCTGCCGTGGAAAAAGTGATCTCCGAGTGGACCCAGAGTTCCGGTGAATTCACCCAATTCCGGGTTCGTTGATACTTTCCCCCGAAAAGGTTGTTAGTTTTCTCCAGCCAGAATTTGGACTTTTTTCCATCCCGGCAGGTCGGATTCTTCTGCCAGGATGACCCGCAACTGGTAAACCTGATCCCGCAGAACTGCCGCCCGTTCGAACTCCAGGTCTTTTGCAGCCGCTTTCATCTGATTCTCCAACTCCGCTATCACGCGTTCCAGTTCCTTCTTCGGTAGGCTGGCAGCAGATCGGGTGGTATCCCGGCCGTGTATTCCCCCCCCTTTATCAGCACTGGCAGTTAACCTTGCGGTAAGGTCATACACGCCCTTGATGATGCCTACGGGTTCGATGTGATGCTCGTGGTTGTAATCATCCTGTTTTTGTCGGCGGCGGTTCGTCTCGTCAATTGCCCTTCGCATTGAATCGGTGATCTTATCGGCGTACATGATCACCTTGCCGTGGACGTGACGCGCTGCCCGACCAATCGTCTGGATCAGTGCTGTATCGGATCTCAGGAACCCTTCCTTGTCCGCGTCTAAAATCGCTACCAGCGAGACTTCCGGAAGGTCCAAACCCTCGCGCAGAAGGTTGATACCCACAATGACATCAAAAACTCCCAGGCGCAGGTCGCGCAGAATGCCAATCCGCTCCAGGGTTTCCACCTCGGAATGTAAATACTGCACCTTGATCCCCATCTCAAGAAGGTAATCCGCCAGATCTTCCGCCATCCGTTTTGTCAACGTGGTAACAAGCACGCGCTCTCCGGCATTCACCCTCGCCTTGATCTCTCCAATCAAGTCATCCACCTGCCCCGCGGAAGGACGGACGATGACCTCCGGATCCACCAGCCCGGTTGGCCGAATGATTTGCTCCACCACCTGTTGGGCGCGTTTTGTCTCATAAGGTCCAGGTGTAGCGGAGGTATAGATGGTAAAACCCATACGTTGCTCGAATTCGTCAAAGGTTAATGGGCGATTATCCAACGCAGAGGGTAACCGGAAACCATATTCCACCAATACTCCCTTGCGGGATTGATCGCCGTTGTACATCCCGCGGACTTGTGGGACGGTCATGTGGGATTCATCCATAAAGAGCAGATAATCATGTGGAAGGTAATCCATCAAAGTCCAGGGAGGTGAACCGGCTGGACGCTGGTCGATATGCCGGGAGTAGTTTTCGATCCCCGAACAGTAGCCCACTTCGCGCATCATTTCGAGGTCAAAGAGCGTGCGTTGTTCCAACCGCTGCGCCTCCAGCAAGCGTTCATTAGCCCGGAAGTACGCCAGGCGGTCGTTTAGTTCGGTTTCTATTGCGGTGATGGATTCCTTCAGTTTTTGATCCTGGGTAATGTAGTGCTTGGCCGGGTAGATCTCGATGCGATCCGGCTCTTCCAGGATCTCACCGGTAACCGGGTTTAACACGATTAGTCGTTCCACTTCATCACCAAAGAAAACAATCCGGATGGCTTTCTTATCCTCGTAAGCCGGGTGCACTTCCAAAGTATCGCCTCGGACCCGGAATACCCCCGGACGCAATTCCATGTCGTTGCGCTGGTATTGGCTTTCAACCAGTTTGCGAAGCAGCGCATTGCGGCGGTGGATCTGGTTTTTTTCCAATACAACCAGCCCTCGCCCATATTCACCCGGATCACCCAAACCATATATACAGGAAACTGAGGCAACGATGATCACGTCCCTGCGGGACATAAGCGCGGTTGTGGCTGCCAGGCGCAACCGCTCTATCTCTTCGTTCGTTTCTGTTTCTTTTTCTATATACAGGTCGTGCCTGGGAACATATGCTTCCGGCTGGTAATAATCATAATAGGAGACAAAGTATTCAACCGCGTTTTCGGGAAAAAATTCCTTGAATTCCGCGTAGAGCTGCGCAGCCAACGTTTTGTTATGTGCCATCACCAAGGCAGGCCGATTCACCCGCTCGATAATATTCGCCATTGCGAAGGTCTTGCCGGTTGCGGTGGCGCCAAGAAGTACCTGGTCGCGGTAACCTTTCAGGATCCCGGAAACCAGTTTTTCGATAGCCTCCGGTTGATCCCCGGTAGGCTGATAGGGAGCATGCAACTTAAAATCCATTTTTGAACCTTTGTTCTATTACAATAATACTACCACACCCTGATTTTTATTTCAATAATTATTGCAGAACCTCATAACCGAAGCCCTCCGATTTTCTGCAGGGAATCCATCACCAGGCTTTCCCAACCGATTTCTCTTCCTTTTAACGAGAGCCAATAGGAATTTTTACCAGATCGCAATCCATCGACCTGTGGCAGGGGAGAATCCACCTTTCCATCCCCAGCCGGTGGGAAACGAAAGACAACCTGATCACCCTCCGTGGTTATGGAAACAAGCCCGCCCAATTCAGCCTCCGTCTTCACCCGCATGTAATACAACAGGTTCCCTACCTCCTCCGGGAGCGGACCAAATCGATCCAGGAACTCCTCCTCCAGGGCATCCACCTCCTCCCCGCTCAAAGAATCTGCTATTCGGCGATAAATGCGCAGCCGCAGATTCTGGTCGGATATATATTCCATCGGGATACCGATGGAAAGCGGTAGGTCCACGCTAGTGAAGCTGCGGATCCCGCGGAAAGCAGATGTTTTTTCAATCAGTCCGGGTACTTCAGAAGAACCGCGCATTTGGCGAACGGACTGGGCTAACATGCGGGTATACAGGTGAAAACCAACCGCCGCTATGAATCCGCTCTGGCGGGTACCCAGCAGATCCCCTGCCCCCCGCATTTCCAGATCCCGCATTGCGATGGAGTAACCAGCGCCAAGTTGGGAATTTTCAGCGATCACCTCCAAGCGTTCCTGCCCCTCGCTGGTGGGCATCCTTCGTTTGTGTCGGAAGAAATAAGCATACGCCCGGTGCGCGCCCCGCCCAACCCTGCCGCGGAGTTGGTAAAGCTGGGCCAGTCCAAAAGTATCCCCCCGGTCGACGATGAGCGTGTTGGCATTGGGAATATCCAAACCTGATTCGATAATTGAAGTACAAAGCAGGATATCCACGTCACCATGGGTGAACGCATGCATCACCGCTGAGAGCTCATGCTCATTCATTTGCCCATGGGCGATGCCAATACGCACCTCGGGTATCAGGTGGTTAAGATGAGAACGCATCGCCTGGATGGACTGCACCCGGTTGTGGACGTAAAAAACCTGGCCTCCGCGTTCCATTTCTCTTAGGACTGCCTGGCGGACGAGTTTGGGTGAATATGGTCCTATGTGGGTGATGATCGGCAATCGTTCAGCCGGCGGGGTATTGATCACCGAGATATCGCGCACCCCGGTAAGCGCCTGGTAGAGGGTGCGCGGGATGGGAGTTGCCGTAAGCGTGAGCACATCCACTTCTGTGCGCATCTTCTTGAAAAACTCTTTGTGGGTTACTCCAAAACGTTGTTCTTCATCTATGATGATCAGGCCAAGATCCTTGAAATGAACATCTGTCTGCAGTAGACGGTGGGTGCCCACCACGATATCAACATCACCAAGGGCAAGGCTGATGATGATCTCTTCCTGTTCGCGTGGATTTCGGAAGCGGGAGAGCATCTCCACGTTGATCGGGAATGGAGTAAGCCTTTCCTTAAACGTATCGAAATGTTGCTGCGCCAGTACCGTGGTGGGAACCAGCATCGCAACTTGTTTCCCATCATTTACCGCTTTAAATGCAGCGCGTAACGCAACCTCTGTTTTTCCATATCCAACATCACCACATAGTAGGCGATCCATCGGCCGGTGGCTTTCCATGTCCTTCTTTACTTCCTGGATGGCCTTGATCTGATCGGTTGTTTCAATATAGGGAAAGCTGGATTCAAGATCCGCCTGCCAGGTGCCATCCACCGAAAAAGCAAATCCCCGCGCCACCTGCCTCTGTGCATAGAGGGAAAGAAGCTCTGCAGCCACCTGCTTAACCGCTTCCGAAACGCGTTCCTTAGCGCCGCCCCATTCCGAAGTGCCCAGGCGTGTGGGCTGGGGTTGTCCCTCATCCGGTCCGATGTACCGGCTTAATCGATCCGCCTGGTAAATCGGTACAAATAGTTGATCCCCGCCTTCATATTCCACACATAGGAACTCGCGATCAGAACCTTCCAGGTTTCGCCTAACCAGCCCGACAAACCTCCCAATACCGTTATCAACGTGGACCACCCAATCACCAGGTTTCAGGTCGGAATACCCATCTTCGGGGGGTGCAGCAACCTGAACAGCTTTAGCCCTTGGCTGCGGACGCTCCCATCCAAATATCTCGCTATCGGTCAGAAGATGCTCATTCACGCCATCCTGGCGGGAAAAGATCCAACCTTCCGTCAGGCTGCCTTCGATGAAACCGGGTGTGGCTTGCGTATTTCCTCCAGGCTGCTTTTCCAGCCAGAGCTCTTTAAGCCTGGCAACTTGCCTAGAAACAACGGTAAAACCATCGCCATTGGATTGGATCTCTGAAAAGTGATCCACCAGGTTTTTTAACCTTCCCGCAAACCTCGGCGGACTTCGGAAGGATTGTGCGATGATTGAAGGCTCGTCAGCAACCGAAAATCCCAGGTCCAGGAATGTTCGCGATTGAAGACCTTCTACCAATTCAGACCATGATAGATAGGGAACTGGAAAATTCGCTTCGAGCAGCCCTTCCTGAATGGAATCCTGCCGAAAATGCACCGCCTGTTCTTCGATCTCCAGCGCAGCGCTTTTTGTAAGCTCTCTATCGTAGAAAATTACCAGGCTTTTTGAGGGAAGGTAGTCCAATATACTGGCGGGGAATTGGTGGATCTGTGGTAGAAGGAATTCATCCACAACTCCAACCATATCCGCGGGGAGGTTACCCCTGGCTGGGATAACTTCTCTGGCAGGGGTAATCTGCAAAGAAGAAAGGGGTTCTATGGTTCGTTGGGTGCTTGGGTCAAATTTTCGCAAAGTATCTACTTCATTCCCGAAGAACTCAAGCCTGCATGGAGCTTCAGCTGACGGGGTCCAGATATCCAATATCCCCCCCCGCCTGGAGAACTGGCCTGGCTCAACCACAACTTCACCAGGCTCGTATCCAAGTTCGACCCATTTTTGAATGAGCGTATCCGGTGAGACCACCTGGTTAGTCTTTATTGTCCGGGTGCTGCTGAGGAAATCTCTCCGCGGCAAAGTGCGGGTCATTAACCCTCGGATGGTTGTTAAAACCAGCGGAACGTTGTTTTGTGGGCTATTACCCGGGATGTGATAGCTTGCTAAAGCCGCCAGCGAGCGCAGGCGTTCCCGTCTTGTAGTGCTTCCCCAGGCGGCCTTCTCATAGAACAACGGGGTTGGCTCGGGAAAATTGAACAGGTTGCCCCCTGGCATCCAAAAACTCATTTCTTCAAAAGCGATGTTTAATTGGTCTGCTCTGGGCAGAATAAACACTACCGGGTAGGTTTGTTCCCAAGTTAATGCGGCCAGGACCGGGAAACGGGCTGCCCTGGTGAGGTTTAGAGGCTGAGGAGTAAATCCTTTTTTCAGCCTTTCCGAGAGGTCAATAAAACCAGGGTGTGACCGGATTCCTTCCAGCATCGATCAAACCTTATCCACAGGACCGTTGAAACGCGTCATGGCAGGTTCGATTCCGTCATAGATGTAGGCATCGATAGCGGATGAAAGACGCAAAAATACCCGGTCAAGTAGATCCTTCTCTTCCGGGAAAAAATCCTCCAGGACATAATCCGCGGTTTGCATCCTGCCGGGAGGCCGGCCAACCCCCAGCCGGGCGCGAGGAAATTGATTTGTACCCAGGCGTTCTATAATGGAGACCATTCCCTTTTGTCCGCCTGCACTTCCCTGGGCGCGGATACGAAGGGTTCCCAGCGGCAGGTCGATATCGTCGTGAATAACCAGGAGGTGATCGGTCTCCACCTTGTAATACCTGGCAAGGGAAGCAACCGAGGTTCCGGAGAGATTCATATAGGTTTGGGGTTTTGTCAGGATCACTCTGCGCCCCTCCACCATCCCGATCCCCGTGATTGCCTTTGCCTGTACTTTTGACATCGGGATCTTATAATGAGAAGCCAATTCATCCAACGCCATGAAACCGACATTGTGGCGGTTGTGTCTGTATCCCCGGCCTGGATTCCCCAATCCAACGATGAGAAATGGGCCTTCCCATACTTTTTCCTGCTCAGGAAGAGGAGGCGGAGGGATTATCGTTTCGTTTTCCATGGTTTCACTTTCGCTTATTTATCCAGCGCAAACCCAGGTATAACCCGAGGATAAGGAAGAGCGCACCTGTCCCCAGAATGCCGGCCTGCAAGCTGGAGATCAAATCCTCGTTGCTCACCGCGGCTGGATTCATTGGAAAAGGAGTTGCCGTCCTTTTCAAAGACGGATCGTAATCGGCAACTTCTGTGGAACGACTCGAGGTTCGCTCATCGTTTGTCGTTCCAGCAGAAGAATAATTGCTCACCCGGATATCATCCACCACTGTTACTGTCTGACTTCCATCAGATTTGGAAACCACTACCCGAAGGCGGTAGGTTCCATCGGGGATGCCGGTGGTATCCCAGTTTGTAATTATTTGGTTGTTTACAGGATTATTTTGCCTGCCCAAAGTGAACCAGGCTCCTCCCGGGCTGAAACCGAAAAACACCTCGGAATACTCGAATCCTTCCACGTCCGTGGATCCGGCGATCCCAACCACCCCTCGAACTACATCGCCCTGGAGAGGCACATCCACACGCGGCGGCTCCGGTGAAACGGATTGCAGGAGCTGGGACGGAAATATGAATAGCAAAATAATGAATGAAGCTGTTTTTAAGAGCATGGCAACCTGTAAGTTTAACATATGGCGGGAAAAGCTGCAATTCGATCACCACCTGGACTAATTTCTACTTGACATGCAGGGGTGTTCGAGCTTTGTTGAAAATTATTATGAAGCGTTATTTGGATTTTTTCTTGACTATTAATGTTATAATTTTTTCTATGACCGATCAAAATGCCTTACCCGAAACAGGAATGGAAACGGCGGCATCGGAGCAATCCCCCGGTAAAGACCAGGTTAAAAAGATCGCCTTTTGGATTATCGGTGTTTTTGCCGGTTTGCTGGTTCTATCCATCGCATCTGCAATTTGGATCGCACAACCCGGAGTGGATTCTGCCAAAATCCGGGATTTTTTCCTGATCGTGATGGTTCTGGTATCTTTTGTGGTAAGCATTGCTTTGATAATTTTATTGATTCAGGTTGCATTACTGGTAAACCTGCTCAATAATGAGATCCGGCCGGTGTTGGCCAACCTGATCGATTCGGTCAACGATCTAAAAGGTACCACCGCCTTCCTAAGCGAGAACCTGGTGGAGCCTGTCATTAAACTGAACGAATATCTGGCAGGCTTGAAAAAAATTATGGATATCCTTCGCCCGTTCAGGAAATGACCCTGGCGGGATATCAATTTCAACCGAAAGGAGAATTAAAATGTCTGACCGTGATGAATTTGGTGCGTTTTTGATTGGCTTTGTGGTTGGAGGTGTTGCCGGTGCAGTTACCGCGCTCCTGCTCGCTCCCCAATCGGGGGAAGAAACCCGGGCTATGATCAAGGATCGCGCGATCGAATTGCGCGATAAGACCGTGGAAACCTACGAAGATGCCCGCGCTCGGGCGGAAGCGGCCGCTGATGAAGCTGTCAAGCGGGCGGATGCCCTCTTGAAACAGGCCAAATCGACTGCTGCCCAGCTGAAATCCTCGGATACCGTCGTGATCGAGGGAGAACCCAAGAAGGCTGTAAAAGCACCGGCGAAATCCTAGGAAGTACTAGTATAAAAAGAGCTGGCTTCGTGCCAGCTCTTTTTATTATTGCAACCCGGCGAAAATGATTGGAATCGAAGCGATCAAATCGCTTGCCACGACCGAAGCATCATCTCCCACGGTCTCCGCGGCTGCCAGCCCTGCCTGAGCGTGAATCCATGCCCCGCACACTGCCGATTCCACCGGTCCAAGTCCTTGCGCTCGTAAACTGGCGATTATCCCTGCCAGAACATCCCCGCTCCCTGCCTTCGCGAGAGCGGAGCTCGCCACAGGCACCACATAAACCCCACTCTCCGGTTCAGCAATCACCGTCAGAGCTCCCTTGAGAACCACCACCTGACCCCATTCCTTCGCAAATTTCCTGGCAGTACCGATTCGATCTGATTGAATTGATTCAACAGGCATACCGGTCAGCGCGCTCATTTCACCCGGATGCGGGGTAAGGATGCAATTTTCGGGGATCTCTTTTTGCCAGTTTTTGATATTCGCCAATAACATCAGCCCATCAGCATCAATCACAAGTGGTGGAAGCGCCTTGAGGCCTGCGCTATCGGAGTTTTCATCATCTAGGAAACCAATTCTGCCCTTCCTGGTTGGTTCAGATCGGTTGAGGAGAAACTTCTTCAAGAATTCCGCTGTGCAATCCTCTCTTCCCCATCCCGGACCGAGCAGCATGGTGGTGGCTCTTTCCAAATTATCACGGATGACCCCGGCAGCATCTGCATTGATCACTCCCTGCTCGTGGGGAAGCAACAACCATGTGGCTTCAGGGATTTGCCCCGCCAAGGTTTGATAAATCGGTCCAGGGATGGCCAACCTCACCAGGCCGACACCCGCACGATAGGCAGCTTTGGCGGCCAAAAGCGCTGCACCGGCGTAATTGGTCGATCCCGCTACTATCTGGAGAGTACCAAACGTTCCCTTGTGACCCTGGGGATCGCGCTCGGGTAAATGTTCACTCACCATTTTCGCGTCGATCACTTCTGATTTCACGGCTTTCCAACCCGGCATCCGGTCAGTAAAATGCAGATCCACAACCTCCAGCTCTCCCGCCAGCTCGAAAGCTGGAAAGTGTAAAAGCCCTTCCTTAACCGCGCCCATGCACAGCGTAAGGTCTGCGGCGATCGTCTCCGGGGCAGCTTCCCCGGTATCCAGTTCCACCCCTGAAGGGCAATCCACGGCGATCACCGGGACCATGAGAAGTAAGTTCCCAATCGAATCGAGGAATTCAGCTAAATCCTTTTTTAGCGGCAGCTTCATACCGGCACCAAGCACTCCATCCAAAACCAGGCTGGTTCCCTCCAGGAATTCCGCTAATTGCGATATCTTCTTTGCGTCAAAGGTCGTGATCAAACCCCCGTTCTGAACCAGGTTCTGTACCAAAACATCATCCCTGGGTCTGGTTAGGAGGGCACGGGTTACCCATCCTTTGGATGCCAGCTCTGCCAGAGCCACCAATGCATCCCCGCCGTTGTTACCTGTCCCCACAAGCGCAGTGATGACCTTGTTATCCTCTTCAAACACAGCTTCGATAAAATCCGCAATACCTTTCCCGGCAAGTTCCATCAATTTTTCCACACTGGATCCGGATCGAATGGCTTCGCTCTCGATCTCCCGCATCTGCTCCAAAGTGATGAGTTTCATGACAGCCTCATTTCAAAATATTTCCGGATGAATTATAAACCCCGAAATTCACGCTGGTATAATGGCCGGATGAAGAAACTGCTCTATGTCGCGGTTTTTTTTGCCGGGATGACAACCCTGGCAGTCGAATTTACCGCATCGCGCCTTTTAGGAAATTACTTCGGTACCAGCAACCTCGTTTGGGCATCCATCATCGGGTTGATCCTGATCTACCTCACCCTGGGGTATTTTATCGGTGGCATCTGGGCGGATCGATCGCCTGAATTTCGCACATTCTTTAGGATTCTACTTTGGGCAGGGTTCAGCATCGGCCTAATCCCTTTGATTTCGCGCCCCATCCTCAAATTCGCCGCCCAATCTTTCGATCAGCTCCAGTTCGGCGTTCTCATCGGATCATTTGTCGCGGTCATGATCCTTTTCAGCATCCCGGTGACGCTTTTAGGGACCGCCTCCCCTTTTGCCATCCGTTTGGGCATCAAGGACACCTCGGAAGCCGGGGGGCTCTCCGGCAGGATCTACGCAACCTCCACGCTCGGTTCATTCATCGGAGCGTTCCTGCCTGTCCTTTTGCTGATCCCTACCATCGGAACTTACCGAACCTTCCTGGTTTTTAGTTTACTTCTGGTCATTCTCTCGATGTATGGCCTCTGGAAAACGGTGGGGAGAAAGTCGGCATTGATCTATGTTTGGATGCCAATCATCCTCCTTATATTAATGTTTCTGGGCGTCCGCGGATTCGATAAAAGCAGCACGGGATTGATCTATGAAACCGAGTCTGCTTATAACTATATCCAGGTCCAGGAAGTGGATGGTTACCGGTTCCTAAGGTTGAATGAAGGCCAGGGAGTTCACTCGATCTGGCATCCCAGTGAATTTTTTTACGGCGGACCATGGGAACAGGTGCTGGCGGGTCCATTCTTCAACTCCCCGGGCGTGGATCCAGCAAGCATCAAGGATATGGCAATCATCGGGTTGGCTGCCGGGACAACCGCGCGGCAGGCTGCCACTGTGTTTCCCAACATCCATGTAGATGGGTTCGAGATCGATCCAAAGATCATCGAAGTTGGAAAAAAATACTTCGGGATGGATATTCCCCAATTGGCAGCCTTCGCCCAGGATGGCAGGTTGGGTCTGGCAGGATCGGGCAGAAAATACCAGATCATCTCCGTGGATGCCTACCGCCCACCTTATATCCCAGCGCACCTCACGACAATTGAATTCTTTCAAACCGTTTTTGACCATCTCACCTCGGATGGTGTTATGGTGATCAATGTAGGTCGCGCACCATCCGACCGCCAATTGGTGGATGCGCTATACAGCACCATCGCCGAGGTATTTCCATCGGTCTATATCTCCGATCTGCCGTTATCGTTCAATACGCTCATATACGCGACCAGGTCTCCCACTTCGGTATCCAACCTGGTTGCGAATATCGATAACCTGGAGCAACTTGGAAATCCACCTCCCCTATTAATGAAGTCGCTGTATATAGCCTTCAAGAACTTACAACCCTCCCCGCAGGTGGACGATCGCCTGGTATTCACGGATGACAGGTCACCGGTGGAATGGATCACCAATAACATGATTCTGAGATTTCTTGTGTCCGATCAAATAGAGGAGCTTCAATGAAGTTTTTCAAGGTGCTCACCAGTGTCGCCGTTATCATTCTTGTACCGGTATTTCTGCTTATGTCCTCTATTCGCGTTCTGATCAGTCCAAATTACCCCCTGGTGGAATACCAGATGCCCGGTTTCCCGGCGGATCCGTTCGGATTTGAACCGGATGAGCGGTTGGAATTCGCCCAGGTTTCTGTTGAATACCTCCTAAATAACGAACCGATTTCATTCCTGGGGAACCTGAAAATGGCGGATGGCTCACCCCTCTTCAACGACCGCGAACTGAGCCACATGCTGGATGTGAAAATCCTGGTTCAGGGGATGCTGCGTGCCTGGTGGATCATTCTGGGCGGGTTGCTTTTGATCGGCTTTTTTGCCTGGAGATCGCGGTGGTTGGGTACCTTTTTCCAGCAGGTTATGTGGGGAGGTTGGGCAACCGTCGGGCTCGTGGAATTCCTGGTGCTCTCCACCTTCCTGGATTTTAGCGCGCTCTTCACCGGTTTCCATCGAATTTTTTTCACCGGCGATACCTGGCTTTTCTACACTTCCGACGCTTTGATCCGTCTCTTTCCTGAACGTTTCTGGGCGGATGCTTTTATTTATATTGGGGTCATCACCATCGCCGGTGCCTTGATCGCCATCTTTGGTGGTCGAGCGCTCGCCAGACGCCTGAATAAGCCATCTAAAGTCTGATTGTCTTCCCGAAATTTGCCTTATTGTTTTTTCTGGTAAAAATTCAATCTATGTTAGGCTGGTACGGTTTGCTTACCCGCTATCAAATTTCCCGAAAATTAAAAGGCGGGTGCATATGTAGTGCACCCCAATTGTTAGACATGCATTAAGGTGACAAAAAGGACTGAGTTCGGAACTTAACAGGGCTCAGTCCTTTTAGTTTAACCTTTATTCGGCGATTATTGTAATAATCGACATAATCACCTAACTGACTAGTGAAGTGATCCAGGGAGGAGAACTTCTGATTGTGGAAGAACTCAGATTTTAGTATGCCAAAGAAGTTTTCCATTACGCAATTATCATAGCAGTTACCTTTTCTAGACATGCTTTGTCTGATCCCTTTGTCTTTGAGCATTTTTTGGTAGGGTCGCATTTGGTAATGCCATCCCTGATCGGAGTGCAGTATCAATTCAGAATGGTCAGGGATTTTCTGGAAGGCATCCCTGAGCATTTCAGCAACTTGGTGAAAGCTTGGACTCTTGGAAAGGGAGTAACTGACAATCTCGCCATTGAAAAGGTCCATGATTGGCGAAAGGTAAAGCTTTTGCCCAAACAGCTTGAATTCTGTGATGTCTGTTGTCCATTTTGCATTGGGTCTTTCAGCTCTAAAGTTACGTTTCAAGAGGTTGGGGGCGATTTTTCCCACTTCACCTCGATAAGCATGATATCTCTTGGGTCGTAACTTACAGGTGAGTTTTTCCTGCTTCATAAGCTTCATGACCAGCTTGTGATTGGTCTGAAACCCTCTGTGACGCAATTCAAGCGTTACCCGCCGATATCCATAACGGCCCTTATTCTCCAAGCATATTTTCAGGATCTCATCTCGTTCATCCTTGTGCTTTAGAGGCTCCGAGAGTCGTTTCAGGTGATAATAATAGCTGCTTCTGGGGACTTTCGCTATTATCAGAAGCAATTCCAGTGGATATTCTCGCCTTAGCTCAGAGATAACAGCTATCCGTTCTCTCTTTCGCTCTTTTCCCGCTCTGCAACCAAGGCGTTCAATTTTTTTAGGTAAGCATTCTCTGCCTCAAGATATTGAATCCTATCCAGTAATTCTTCTTCCCTGGTCTTTGGCTGTTTAGGCTTTGGTATGCTTGGCTTTCTGCCCTTTTTCTTGTCCTTTAGTCCCTCTATGCCATTTTGCAAGTATCTTTGCTCCCACTGCCAGACTGTTGATGATCCACTTATCCCTAATTGTATGCCCGCTTCCTGATAAGTAAGATTATTGTGATGCATATACATCAATACTTGGTATTTCTGCTCGGCCGTCAAGTGATATGCCCGATTCCCTAAACCACTTTCCCCATGCGCTTCCACCATCTGAACAATTCTACTCACTACCCTTTCACTCATTCCAAACTGTCTGGCTACCCTGGCGATACTCTCTCCTGCTTGTACTGCTTTGACCGCGGCTACTTTCTCTTCTAAACTGAATTTCGTCATAAAAACTGCACCCCTTTCGGTTGGTTTTTTGTCCAACTTTTGGGGTGCAGTTCAGCAATGCACCCGCCCTCCATCATTTTAACTCTGAAGAGCCTACTTCGCTTTTCCCTGGTTCTTCACAGTTTCCATAGCCTTGGCGACAGCCTCTTCATTTCCCAGGTAATAATGCTGGATCGGTTTGAGTTCGTTATCCAGTTCGTAAACCAACGGGATACCGGTGGGGATATTCAAGCCGACGATCTCTTCCTCCGCGATATTATCCAGGTATTTGACCAGAGCTCGCAGGCTGTTTCCATGGGCGGCGATCAGCACTCGTTTTCCACCCTTAACCGAAGGGACAATCGTTTCGTGCCAGTAGGGCAGAAATCGCTCGACGGTGTCCTTCAGGCATTCACAGGTGGGCAGTTCGGATTCCGTCAATCCCGCGTAACGCGGATCTTTCCCCGGGTAGCGGTCATCGGACTTCTCCAGGGCTGGCGGGCGGGTATCATAGCTTCGCCGCCAGATGTGAACCTGCTCCTCTCCAAATTTCGCAGCCATCTCGGCTTTGTTCAAGCCCTGCAGGGCTCCGTAGTGTCGTTCATTCAACCGCCAGGAGTTGATCACCGGCAGGTACATGCGGTCCATTTCGTCAAGAGTGATCCAGAGTGTGCGGATCGCCCTTTTTAGGACAGAGGTGTAGCACAGTTCGAAATCATACCCTCCTTCCTTGAGCGTCTTACCTGCCTGGTGGGCTTCCATCAACCCTTTCTCCGAAAGATCCACATCGGTCCAACCGGTGAAGCGGTTCTCCATGTTCCAGGTACTTTCGCCGTGCCTCAGCAATACGATCTTGTACATTCATTCCTCCAAAAGATATATATATTTGTAGCGCAAGTGCTGCACTTGCGCTACAAGGTATTCCGATTAAAAGTTAATACTAATTTATCGCGACCGGGTTATCCGGGTCTGCCGCAGGATCGAAGAGATGGATCTTATCCATGTTGAAGACCAGGTCGATCTCCTGCCCAACGGTATAGCGGGAACGCGGGTCGACGCGGGCGACAAAACTGTGCTCGCCTATGACAAGATAAAGATAGATCTCGTTGCCCATCAGCTCGGTCACATCGACTTTGGCTTTGGTCTTCGCTATGTGGATACCGGGCGGTAGGAAATCGGGGTTATAAATATCCTCCGGTCGGATGCCGAGGATCATATCTTTATCAATGTGGTTTTTGTAAACAGATTTCAAGGTATCCGGAACATTGAAGGTAAATTCACCGGCAGTGATCACGATATCGCCACCCTGCTTGGTCAACCTGACCGGGAAGAAATTCATGGCGGGTGAGCCAATGAAACCTGCCACGAACAGGTTCCTGGGGTGGTCGTACATGTTCTGCGGTGTATCCAACTGCTGCAGGATGCCCCGGTTCATCACCGCGATTCGGGTTGCCATGGTCATGGCTTCCATCTGGTCATGTGTCACATAGATGAAGGTGGTCTGCAATCGCTGGTGCAGCTTGCTGATCTCCGCCCGGGTCTGCACGCGCAGCTTGGCATCCAGGTTCGAGAGCGGTTCATCAAAGAGGAAGACTTTGGGTTCGCGCACAATGGCACGGCCAACGGCCACGCGCTGGCGCTGCCCGCCGGAGAGCTCGCGTGGTTTGCGCTTGAGCAGTGCTTCGATGCCCAGCACCTTCGCAGCAGCTTCAACGCGTTCCCGGATCTTTTCCTTATCAATCTTGCGCAGCTTGAGCCCAAACGCCATGTTGTCGTAGACGGTCATGTGCGGGTAGAGCGCATAGGATTGGAACACCATGGCGATATCGCGATCCTTGGGCGGCACCTCGTTCACCACCCGGTCAGCGATTAATACGCTGCCTTCGGTCACTTCTTCCAGCCCGGCCAGGCAACGCAACGCAGTTGTCTTGCCGCAGCCCGAGGGACCCACCAGCACCAGGAATTCCTTGTCTTCGATCTCCAGGTTCAGGTCGTTCAGCGCCATAAAATCGCCGAACTTTTTCGTCACGTTTTTAAATGTAACGCTTGCCATGTCTTCCTCCTTCCGGAAAGAGTATAGTGATTTGATTATAGTGCCAAATAAAAAGGAAAAGCAAGCGTTTACATAAATATTTTGGTCAAGGTGAACCGGGAACGCTCGTTTGTTTTTTTAATGAATTATTCGCTAATGTAGAGAGTTGATGAAAAAATCCGTCAACCGCTGGTCATATTCAGGCCGGTTTTTTGCTTCCCGGTATGCGAGGGCATGCTCGCAACCATGGATCACCCAGCTTGGTGTTCCAGGAACCACTTTTAATAATTGTTCCATGTTCCCAATTGGGATCACATCATCCGTGTCACAATGGATCAACATGAGCGGACGCGGGGGAATCCTGGAAATCTCTTCGATCGGCCGGGAATCGGTAAAATCATAACCATATAACAGGCGGGTCATCCAAACCGTGGGAATGATAAATATCTTCGGAAGACCCGTTTCCTTCTGGACATTGCGTTCCAAAATGGACAGGATCTCCGAAAATGCGCTGTCAACGGCGACTGCGCCTATGTCTTCCTCCTCCGCGGCGGCGCCAATGACCGATGCCGCGCCAAGCGAATATCCGAATACCCCGATCTTTCCGGGTTCATATCCCTTCTCTTCCAGCCAGTCCACTGCTCCCAATACATCCTTTCGTTCTTTCAACCCGAAGGTATAGCGGCCATCGCTGCTCTCCCCATGCCCACGCAGATCGATCATTAGTACTGAGATGCCTTTTTCATGGAATGCTTTTGCAAATTCTACGAAATGCCCGGCGAATGCTTTTGTCCGGCTGTCATCCCGGCCGTGAACAAGTATGACCACTCGTTCGTTTTGCTCGGAGGGGATGAACCAGGCAGCGATGCTGGCATCTCCCGTTCTGGCCGGGAAGCGCACGTCCTCATATTCCAGTCCGAGCGTTCCTGGACTCGCTGCAGGATCAAATACACGCTTCGGCATGGTAAGGTGCGTTGCGGCAACCACCCCGACTGCCAGGAAAAGGATCACTGCCAGACAAACGATCCCGAGAAATACCCAAAGGGCGATTTTCCATGGGGAATATTTGGATCTCGGTTTATCGGGAGAGAATATGTCGTTCTTCATAAGAATGACCCTACTTTCCAAAAAGGATCACCTTATACGATGGGAATCCACCCTGCATATTCGGAAACGATTTAAAAGGTGGACAGTGTTCAACTTTCACTATACTACGAATATGATCTTTTACAATCGGTTTTATGGCAGGACGAATGTTAAAGAATTCTTACCTGAATATTAAAATATCAAATTTCTTAAGAATTCGTGTGGCATTCTTCTTGCAGCACCCCGTCAAACGTGCTAGAATGGGAACGGTAAATGTACGGGCGATTTGTTGCAGAAACCGCCATATATGGCGTTTTTATTTCAAATCGGTTTCTTCCCCCTTCCGATACGATTGGGGGTATTAACGGGTATTTTTTACGGAGAGGAACCTTGCGCTGCCCTTACTGCCAACACGATCAATCCTCTGTTTTGGATACCACCCACGATAGCCGCGGTGGCGTACGCCGCCGCCGGCAGTGCGATAGCTGCCACCAGCGCTTCAGCACTTACGAACGCCCCATCCTCAACACACCGCTCATCATTAAAAAGGATGGCACCCGCGAGGAATTCGACCGCGAGAAGCTCACCGATGGGCTTCGCATGGCCTGCACCAAGCGCCCGGTCCCGGCTGGCCAGATCGACCAGCTGGTGGCCGAGATCGAATCCTCCCTGCAGCAGCTCGGCCGGGCGGAGGTCTCCTCCCGCGTGGTCGGCGATATGGCCATCGCTGGATTGAAAAAGCTCGACCACATCGCCTACATCCGTTTCGCCATCGTCTATCTCCAGATGGACGACCTGCGCCAGATCCGCGACGAGATCAACACCCTATTGGAAGCCTAAAGGTACCGCCATGACTTCAAAGACCCAAAACCGTAACGGCCTAGAGACCACCCCGCCCCTGCCCACCACGCTAAACGAGATCACCCTCTCCGAGAACGCCCGGCAGGTGCTCATCAAACGCTATGTGCGCCGGGATGAGGAGCAGCAGCCGGCTGAATCGGTGGAGGAGATGTTCTGGCGGGTCGCCTACAACGTTGCGAAAAGCGAGGAAGGCTACGGTTGCGAAGTGATGCCCATGGCCGAGCGCTTTTATGAGCTGCTCAGCACCAAGCGCTTTTTCCCCAATTCCCCCACCTTCACCGGTGCCGGCACCCCCCTCGGGCAGCTAGCCGCCTGCTTCGTCCTGCCCATCAGCGACGACATGGGTCGCAAATCCAGCGGCATCTTCCAGACCCTGCGCGACGCCGCCCTCATCCAGCAGACCGGCGGTGGCAACGGCTTTTCCTTCTCCCACCTGCGCCCCAAGGGCACCCTGGTAAAGACCTCGGCTGGTCAGGCCACCGGGCCGGTCGGCTTCCTGCGCGTCTACGACCACGCCTTCGGCGAGGTTGCCCAGGGCGGCACCCGCCGCGGCGCCAATATGGCCGTCCTGCGCGTGGATCACCCGGATGTGGAGGAATTCATCACATGCAAGACCGATGAAAATCAGATCACCAATTTCAACATCTCTGTTGGGATAACCGATGCGTTCATGCAGGCCGTGGAGAGTGACGGCGGCTGGGATTTGAAATTCCCGGATGTGCAGGACCCGCGCTACCGCGGTTTCGACGGCACGCTCGAGCAGGCCAGGGATGCGGGCATCCCGCTCAAGGTCTATAAACGCGTGCGCGCCCGCGAACTCTTCGAGAAGATCGTCAACCAATCCCACCATAACGGTGAGCCCGGTGTGCTCTTCCTGGATGCCGCCAACCGCGCCAACCCCGTCCCGCACCTGTATCAACTGGAAGCCACCAATCCCTGCGGCGAGCAGTATTTGGGACCCTACGAGAACTGCTGCCTGGGCTCGATCAACCTGGCCGAGCACCTGGCCCCCGACCACCGGGTGGATTGGGCGAAGCTGCGCGAATCGGTGGAAAATTCCACCCGCTTCCTCGATGACGTGGTGGATGCCAACAAGTACGTCCCGGCTGTGCCCCAGCTTGAAGAAGCCGCCCGCCGCAACCGCCGCATCGGCCTGGGCATCATGGGCCTGGCGGACCTGATGTACCACGTGGGCGTGCGCTACGGCTCCACCGAGGGGCAGGAATTCGGCGCCCAGGTGATGGAGTTCGTCCGCTACCATTCCATGATCACCAGCATCGACCTGGCCCACGAGCGCGGCTCTTTCCCCGCCATCACCGGATCCATCTACGATCCCGAAAACCTCACCTGGGAACCGCCATTCAGCATCGTCCAATATGAGCACGACTGGGCGCGCCCCGAGGTGGACTGGAACCTCGTGACCACCGATATCCGCCTGAACGGCATCCGCAACGCCGCGCAGACCACCGTAGCCCCCACCGGCACCATCGCCACCGTGGCCGGCTGCGAGGGCTACGGCTGCGAGCCGGTCTTCGCCCTGGCTTATATCCGGCACGTGAACGACAACGGCAAGGACCTGCAGCTCACCTACACCAGCCCGCTCTTCGAGGAAGCCCTGATCGGCTCCGGGCTGGATGAAGAAACCCGCACCAGCGTTGTGGAGCATGTAAAGAACGAGGGTACCTGCCAGAACGCGTTCGATATCCCTCCGGCCATCCGCGATGTGTTCGTCGTCTCTCAGGACGTGAACGCCGAGGAGCATGTGCGCATGCAGGCCGCCTTGCAGGCCTTCGTGGATAACTCATTATCCAAGACGATCAACTTCCCCTCCACCGCCACCGCGGAGGATGTGGCTGCAGCCTATACCCTTGCCTGGGAGCTGGGCTGCAAGGGCATCACCGTGTATGTCACCGGCTCGCGCGAGAAGGTCGTCCTGGAGACCCAGGCGACTGTCACAAAGAAATCCGATACCGCCGTTATTAACCCCGAGACCGGCGCCGCGGTACCCGCCGCCGAGCAGCCCGTGCTCTGGCAGTGGACCAAGAAGCCGCGCCCGCGCTACCTGGTGGGCTACACCTTCTCGGTGGAAACCCCCCTCGGCAAAGCCTTCATCACCATCAACGAGAACGGCGAGAACCAGCCCTTCGAGGTCTTTATCAATACCGCCAAGGCCGGCTCGGATACCGCCGCGGTAAGCGAGGCCATCGGGCGCCTGGTGAGCTACGTGCTGCGCATTTCCTCGCCGGTGGAACCCTCCGAACGCATCCAGGAGGTCATCCGCCAGCTCAATGGCATCGGCGGCGGGCGTACCCTGGGCTTTGGCCCCAAGCGGGTACGCTCACTGCCGGATGGCGTTTCGCAGGTTCTCTCGGAATACATCCAGCAGCGCGCCGAACGCCTGCTGAAAGAGCAGCCCCTGGCGGTGAAAGAATTCCCCGCAGTCTCCGAACCGGTAAAAAGTGAAATTTCCGCGCAGGCCAAGAATCAGCCCTTATTGAAGATCGGTGACCTGTGCCCCGAGTGCGGCCAGGCGGCTGTGATCAATGAAGAGGGCTGTAGGAAGTGCTATGCTTGCGGATACAGTGAGTGTTAATTATTTACTTCTCAGCGGTAGGTCGGGCACCGATGTTGTGCCCGACATTTATATCCATTATTTGTTTTGTTATATAAATCACAAGTAGATTTCTTTCCCTACCCTGTCGAAAGCATCTTCTGCATCCGACTTCGGTAGAGTTCAAACGCTTTCCTCCCTTCGTCTGTCAACCTCACCATGGTGTGCGGTTTTTTCTCCACGAATTCCTTCTCGATCCTCACATAACCCACTTCCTCAAGCTTGCTGAGGTGCGCCGAAAGATTGCCCCAGGTGAGGCCGGTGTGGTTCATCAGGTAGGTATAATCCGCGCTTTCCACCACATACAGGTTCGCCAGGATCACCAGCCGGGCGGGTTCGTGCACCACCCGGTCGATGCCACCCAGCTGCCCCGCGGCGGGGTCCGCCCTCTTTCTACCCATTGCCGCTCTCCTCGCCGGGTTTAGGGTGCTCCTTCAGGAAACGGATGAACAGGTACACCCCCAGCGCCATCACCAGCAGGCCGCCGATCCAGAAAATGGCGAAATTATTCAGATATTCGCCCAGCCCGAAGCAGAGCGCGTAGATCACGGCGATGTAGTAGCCGCGCGAGTAATCGTTGAACCAGGCGATGGTGGCGATCGCCGCGCCGACGAACATCCCCGCGAACAGGTAGACAGGCACGCCTGGTGGCAGGGACGCATTGATTTTCTTCGCGATCGCGGTCAGGATGACAAGAATCACGGTCACCAGGGTGAACCCGCCCAGGATCAGTGCCAAGTGCAGCTTCCTGCGCTTGCGCGCCGGTCCGAATTTCACCCTCCCCAGCCTGGGAGTGGTGATGAATCGCTTCCCCGCCCAGAAGACAAGGAACGCCCCACCGATCAAAAGTATGTATGCAAATAGCCGCCATGCGTCATTTTCGACTGCTTCCAATCCCGGAACCCAGGAAAATCGCCAGCGCCCAAAGGATCAACCCAAGGTAAATATCCCACAACCCATCCTGGTGGAAGGATCTCCAGGCATTTTTCTCCAGCATTTTCAGATCCATCGCGTCGTTCATTTTCGATCTCCTTGCAATATCATACTTTGTATTAATAAGTTCTTTATATAATATAATCTCTTAGAAACTATTTATCATTGGTCAAGTGTCCAATTAATAAATACTTTTTCCCCCAAGAAAAAAAAGATTATGGATACCAAGTTTGGAAGTTACCACCAGCATGTATAATCAACCGGTTATTGGGTTAACTGACCCTCTTATTCCCTATAGGATCGTATCGAATATATGAACCCAGATGAAAAAGTAAAACCGGGCACCAACCACCGAGGCACGATCGTCACCGCCGCGGGCACGATCGCCCTGCTCTCCATGGGCATTCTCTACTCCTGGAGCGTGATCAAAGCCAATATTCCCCCTGAATGGGACTGGGCGGATTACCAGAAATCGCTGCCCTTCTCCACCGCCTGCATCGTCCTGCCCTTCACCACCATCCTGGGCGCGAAGCTGCTCGGTAAATACGGTCCGCGGAAGGTTGTCACGGCTGCCGGCATCCTCGCCGGGCTGGGGATGATCATCCCTAGCCAGTCCACCTCTCCCTGGGTGCACACCCTGGCATTCGGGCTGCTCATCGCCTGCGGTATTGGCTTCACCTTCTCCTCCGCCAGCGCCACCGCCATGATGTGGTTCCCGGAATCAAAAACCGGCCTCATTTCCGGGATCGTCGTTGCCGGCTTCGGCATGGGCAGCGCCTGGGTCGCCCCCCTCGCACGCGCTTCCATCTCTGCCAATGGGCTTGCCAACACCATGCTCTATTTCGGTTTTGGCATGACCCTGGTGGTGATCCTGTGCGCCCAGTTCATGCGCTTCCCCCCAGCCGGCTTCATCCCTTCCGTAAATGGGAAAGCCGACCCGGTTAGCGCCACCCCGGTGGAGGAATTCCAACCCCGGCAGCTCTTCCGCACCTGGCAGTTCTACCTCATCTGGATCGCCTTCGCGTTTGGCTCAGGAGCCGGCTTGATGGTGATCGGCAACCTCGCCCTCATCGTAAAGGACCAGATCGGGCTGGCAGCCTTCGGCGCAGTGGCCGTCTCCGCGCTCGCGCTGGGTAATGGCGCTGGACGTGTCCTCTACGGGGTGCTCTCGGACCGCTTCGGTCGGAAAGCCATCCTGCTCACCGCCTTTCTGCTTCAGGCCGGGTTGATCCTGCTCCTCATGAACATGACCACCGGCAGCCCGCAGGCAAACGTTCCCCTGCTCATGCTCCTGGTGGCCGTGATCGGCGCGAATTACGGCGCGAACCTGGCGGTGTTCCCTGCCCTCACCAGGGATTACTATGGACCGAAGAACTACGCCATGAATTACGGCATCGTCAACACCGCCTGGGGGATGGGTGGTTTTATGCTCTCCCAGCTTGCCGGCTCCATCCGGGATGTGACCGGCACATACAACCAGGCATACATTCTATCCACGGTGATGCTTTTCATCGCCGCGATCCTGACGGGCTTCCTCAAATCTCCGCAACGGGTCAATGTACCTTCTGCACCCAATAAACCCGGTAATTCGGTGTCTACTTGTTAAAATTTGTGTGTGTCATTTTTTAAATAGCAACGAAAATTATTTTCCCGGATTTTCTACCCAAAATAATTGATATCGCCAATAAGATGATGATCCGGAAAAATGGGTCTCAATCTAAACGAACCCGCCTTTTGAAAATAGTTTTCTCAACCGCTCCCATAGGCAAAATTGACAATTATTATATAATTTGTTCACATAAAGCCATCCTCGAGGACAACAGGAGAAGGTATGTTACATAAACCAGCCACCCCCACAGGCAAGGACCCGGCCGCGGCATATAAGATGCGCATCGGCCTCTGGATGTTCCTGTTTTACGCCATTTTCTATGGCATCTTTGTTGCCATCAATTTGCTCAACCCGCAGGCCATGGGTACCATCGTCGTGGCAGGTTTGAACCTGGCGACAGTTTATGGTTTTGCTCTGATCATCGGAGCTCTTCTCGAGGCACTGGTCTATAACATGCTTTGTGGAAAAAAAGAAGCTGAGCTGGCTGAAAAACCTTTAACGATCGACCAGAAATCCAACGGGATGGGCAAGGCAGAATAATATGGCGATCATCGTCTTTATCATTTTTGTTGTCATCGTAATCGGTCTCTCCTTTTACCTGGGAAAAAAAACAAAGAGTTCGAGCGGATATTATGCTGCCGGCGGACAGATCAAGTGGGGAGTGAATGGGATTGCCTTTGCAGGCGATTACCTCTCCGCGGCATCCTTCCTGGGTATCTGCGGGCTTATTGCCACAGTCGGGTTTGACGGGTTTCTATACTCCATCGGCTACCTCGCAGGCTGGGTTGTAGCCCTGTTCGTGGTGGCTGAACCCCTGAAAAAACTGGGGAAATACACTTTCACCGACGCTCTGGACTCCAAATTCAATTCACGCAGTATAAAACTTACGGCCGCGATCAGTACCCTGGTCGTCTCGGTCTGCTACCTGATTCCCCAGATGGTTGGTGCGGGGGTACTGGTGGAGCCTTTGCTGGGCATCCCTCATGCCTATGGGGTAGCCATGGTTGGGGTAATTGTCATCACGATTGTGGCGACGGCTGGCATGGCTTCCACGACCTATGTACAGTTCATTAAGGGTGCATTGTTGATAATCTTCTCCACTGTTCTGGTTGTCGCAGTTCTCGTTCGAGGTCTCTCAACCCAGCCGGATCAGGGTGGTAAAGTGCCTTTTTATCAATATGCCTCCATCCCGGCAACAATTGTCGATGGCAAGGTGCAGGTTGAAGAACCGGGTGTGGAAGTGTTGGACCAGGCAGAAGTGAAAGGTGGGCTGATCTTTGTTTTACTTAATGATCAGGGTGTTCAGAACTGGTGGCATGCGGCCGAAACCGACCAGGGGTTGATGTTGATGGAATCCCAATCGGTGGTGGTAAAACCAGATGGTGAGTGGATCAATGGAGCACCAGCATCTTCCGAGAATCAACTGCGCCAGGTGGGTAACCTGGAGCAGATCCAGGGCGAAAAAGATGCCAACACAGGCGGTATCTCCTTTTTGAAATTCCTGTCCTCTTTCACGGATAAAAACACAACCGTCCGCACCTGGAAGGCTTCCAGTTTTTCCAGCAGCGTGGATGAGAAAGTGACGGTCTATTATTTCAAAGATGTCACCGGTGACCGTTTCCTGCGTCCCGGTTTGAAATTCAAGGTCGAAGGTACAGGGCTCGAGCGGTTGGATTTCCTTTCACTGATGCTCGCACTCTTCCTGGGCACCGCCGCCCTGCCGCACATCCTAATCCGCTATTACACCGTCCCCAATGCTGCCAGCGCGAGAAAGTCAACGATCGTGGCCATCGCGGCTATCGGCTTTTTCTATATCCTTACCCTTTTCATGGGACTGGGTGCAATCGCGAATGGGGTTTTAAACCCGGCCGATAGTAATATGTCCGCCCCCCTGCTCGCACGGTCGTTCGGAGAATTGTTGTTCGCGATTATTTCAGCCATCGCTTTTGCGACAGTGCTTGGCACAGTGAGTGGGTTGATCGTGGCGGCATCCGGTGCTGTGGCGCATGACTTTATGGATCGCTTCATGAACAAGAAAATGGACGATCGAAGTAAGGTTGCTGCCGGAAAAACTGCTGCCTTTGTTATCGGTGGAATTGCCATCGTTCTGGGCATCTTGTTTAAGGGTATGAATGTATCCTTCCTGGTTGGCCTGGCTTTTGCCGTGGCGGCTTCTGCCAACCTGCCCGCCATAATAATGCTTTTGTTTTGGAAAAAAACCACGCCAAAAGGGATCTCCTCATCAATCGTAGTGGGTATCGTTGCATCACTGACCTTGATCGCTTTCTCCCCGGAGCTTTACACCCTCTACGGGTTGAACCCACTTGATGCACCTGTGCCGATCAATAATCCGGGTATCATTTCCATTCCCCTAAGCTTTATCACCCTGGTGGTGGTGTCGCTCATGACGCAGAAAAGGGAAAAATAAATCATTAAAAGCGGGATGCTTCACGTCAGGCATCCCGCTTTTGATATAGACTATTACCATGCCGGTTATCGTAAACTTTCATCTTCATTCGAATTATAGCGATGGGGAGCAAACTCCCGAAGCACTGGCTTTAAAATTATCCACCGCAGGTGTCAGCTATTCCGCGCTGACTGACCATGATACGATTGAGGGACTTCCACGCTTCCAAAAAGCATCTAAAAAGCGCGGGATTTCCAGCCTGCCTGGTGTGGAGTTGACAACCTGGTTCCAGGGGCGCGAGCTCCATATCCTCGGGTATGGATTCGATCCAAAGAACCCGGACTTGAATGTCACCCTGATATCCTTGCGTCAGGCGCGCGATCTAAGTGTGCAAAGTATCACAGGATCTCTTAGGAAAATGGGGGCAAATTTACCCGGGGAGGCAGAGGGTAATAATGCCACAAACGCCGCTCCGGATGGGCACCTGGAAACCGTGACAGCGATCAACCTGCTCCACCAGGCAGGCGGAAAAGCATTTCTCGCACACCCGTTCAACTATGAATCCGATCCGCAAAAGTTGGATTCTCTTGTCGGTTCATTAAAGAGTTACGGTCTGGATGGCATTGAAGCAATTTACGATGGCTATTCCGCCTCACAATATGCTTATCTGCTGAAAATTGCCCAAGAATATAATCTGGCGGAAAGTGCCGGCACAGATCTGCATGACACCACTGGTAATGTTGGTATTGAAATGCCAGATCAACAATGGGAGCAGTTCCGAAAAACGCTCTTTGAAAGTCCCACGTTCAACGGTAAATCCAATGTTGAAAATAAAAATACTCCGGTCGACAAGGTGGCTAAACGACCCGAGAGTAAACATCATCAATTCAAGCGCCGCTCATATATTATTAGGATTTTTCTTCCCACGCTCATCGCAATCGGGTTATTCCTTGCGGTCATCTGGGGCATCATCCTACCTTCCTACGAGCAATCGCTCCTGGAACGCAAACGCGAGCTTATCCGTGAATTAACCAACTCTGCGTGGAGTATTTTGGCTTCATATGAGCGGGATGAAAGGAATGGGCTCCTTTCCCGCGAACAGGCTCAGGAGCAGGCAATTACCCGGGTGGAAGCGTTGCGTTATGGAAAAGAAGGTAAGGATTACTTCTGGATACAGGATATGCAACCTCGAATGATTATGCATCCCTACCGTTCAGATTTGAACGGACAGGATGTGTCGGAATTTTTTGATCCTCGAGGTGTGGCGATTTTTGTTGAGTTTGCCAGGCAGGTGGAACGCGCGGAGGAAGGATACCTGAATTATGTCTGGCAGTGGAAGGATGATCCCACCCGGTTGGAACCAAAAGAATCCTTTGTGAAAGGGTTTTCACCCTGGGGTTGGGTGATCGGCACCGGAATCTACACCGATGATGTACGGGCTGAAATCGAACGGCTTGAGCGCAACCTTGTTCAAGTCTCCCTCGTAATTTCAGGAGCCGTGGTCCTACTGCTTGCCTTTGTTCTCCACCAAAGTCTCAAGATTGAACGCGAGCGCCAGGAAATTCTAGACGATCTCCATGAATCCACAGAACGTTACCATTCCCTGGTGGAAGCTACCACGGAAGGCACCTTGCTGATCATCGATGATCACTGCCGCTATGCTAACCAGACATTTTTATCCATGAGTGGATATACAGAAGAACAGCTTGGATTTTTAGGCTTGTCCGACTTGCTGCATCCGGCTGAAAACACGATGCTTTGGCAAAAGTATGATTCAATGATTGAAACGGGGTCGGGTGAGGGGGAAGCGATTGAAGGCGTGCTAAGCCGTGCGGACGGTGAATCCATTATTTGCGTGCTGGGAATCTCCCCGATCCAATTTGCAGGTCAGAATGGTTTTATCCTCCTTTGCCGGGATATAACCACGCAAACAACCCCAATGGGAAGCGATGCTCTTGGGCGGGCAGCACAATACTCCGAACTTGGGATTTTCCGCACCAAAGCCGAAAAGCATGCTACATTATTGGATAGCAACCCGGCAGCCCGCGCTTACTTTTCCAAAGACTCGCCATCCCTGGGCGATCTTTTCATGAATCCGGCGGATTTTGAGGATATTTTTGAAAAAATGCTTATAGGTGACGAGGTCCAAAATCACATTCTTCAAATTGAAACCGGGGATGGATCGATGCAGTATGTCTCCTTTTCAGCCCGCATGGTTCGCGAAGAAGAAGGCGAATTTCTCATCGGTACTCTGCGGGATGTCACTAGTGAAAGCAAACAGGAAATCATCCGGGAGGTATTAACCGAGAAACTACAGACGTCACTGTTATTCCTTCACGAACCGCTCAGTCGCTTGGGGCACGATGTGCTGATCTGCGATCTAAATACTACGGTGACCGAACTCGCCCACCTGATGAGTGAGCGAGGGGTTACGGCAGCGCTGGTTAGCAGTGATGGTGCAGAAATCGGCATCGTTACTGATCACGACCTCCGCGCCCGCGTGCTCACCGGGAATTCACCCTTGAATGCACCAATCCATACGATTATGAGCGCACCAATAACCAGGATTTCGGAGGATGCACCGGTTTATGAAGCCTTGATGCGGATGGAAGAAAAGGGGGTCCGTCATCTTGCCGTCGAGAACCACGATGGCAAGGTTGTAAGTGTTGTTGATAATAAATCCCTGGTCAAGTTCCAGGATTATGGCACGGTCGTACTTTCTCGGGAAATCTCGCGCGCGCTATCGCAGGAGGAGATCGTCCGCCATATAAAACGAACACCGCTGCTGGCAAAGACCTTATTGGAAAGCTCAGCCCGCCCACGGTATGTAACCCGCACGCTTTCTTCCATTTGCGACTCGGTTACTGAACGTCTGGTGCAACTGGCGATCGAAGAACTGGGGGAGCCGCCAGCCGATTTTTCATTTATAGCCATGGGAAGCCAGGGTCGCCAGGAACAAACCCTAATTACGGACCAGGATAATGGAATCATTTTCGTGCCGCATCCCGACTCGGATCCACAAGGAACTTTAAATTATTTCCTAAGATTAGGAATAATGGTCAATGACGGTTTGGCTCAAGCCGGGTACCTGCAATGCCGCGGTGGAGTTATGGCTGGTCAACCCCGCTGGTGCCGCCCTCTCACTGAATGGAAATCCGGTTCCAATGAATGGATCCAAAAATCCGAACCTCAGGAAATCATCGATTTCAGCATCTTCTTCGATTTTCGCACCATTTATGGTGATTCAGAAATGACCCGTGAATTACGACTTAGTATCTATTCTTCGTTGGAAGATCAACCCGCATTTTATTCTCATCTTGCCCAAAATGCGCTGTCATTTAAACCTCCGTTCCGTCTTCTGGGTAATATTTATCTTGGTGGCGGCGCAACAGAGCATACGGGTGAAATCAACTTGAAAGATGCCATGATGCCGATGGTGAGCTTTTCACGCTTGTACGCCCTGCGTCACCAGATGAACCAAACCCATACAGAGGAACGTATCGAAGCCCTAACCGATCGAGGTATTATCTTGCCTTCCAATCGCAATGAATTCATCGCCTCATACGATTTCATGATGCAGCTTCGCCTCCAGACCCAGGTGGATGAACTGCAAGCCGGGCGGAGTCCGACAAATATCATCAATCCGGCTAGGTTGAGCCATATACAAAAAGAATTATTAAAACAAGCTTTTACTCAGATTGCAGCGGTTCAAAAAAAGATCCGGTATGATTTTCTGGGTGGTGGATAAAGCAGTTTAACTCACATTGCAATTTTTGATTTATCTTCAAATGTAGTGTCAGGAGGATGTTAATCTCAAATCTTAGAAACTATCAACGATTTGTTGAATCAACCTTCTAAAAGTGAATATCATCCTCGACTTCCTGGTTATGAATCTTTCACATACCCTAATTCGGTCGTAGAATCATTACCTACCTAATGGTGTTATTGCGAAAACCTCCTCTGCAAATCTTTTTCGTCGTAAGTTCAAAATGGATCTTCGCCTCATTTATCATCAGGCTCTACAACTCCAGGTTGGAATACCGGAATTCTATTTCGCAGGTCGCGAAAACTAGCTTAAGGGATGCCTCCGTCCTCTCCCTGCATGGGTTTTCCAGTTAGTGTTTTTTTCATCAGTTTGATTGTTTTTACGACCGCGTTAGCCGCATCGTGTAGCGGTAGCGATCGCCGCGATAGAGTATCTTTACATACTCCACTGCTTTCCGATCCTGCGACCAGAGCACGCGTTCGTTCAATAACAGCGGACAGCCTTCCTCGATCTGCAGCAGGCGACCTTCCTCCGGCGATGCCAGGGTCACCTCCAGGGTCTCATCCGCCGCCCAGGGGATGACCCCGAACTTCTCCTGCAGTATTTTATAAAGCGAGCCGGCATTTTCCATTTCCTCCTGTGAAATTTCCTGGCTTTCTTCCAACGCCAGGTAGGAGGTCTGCAGCCCGATGGGGATGCCGTCGCCCAGACGGATGCGTTCGATGCGCAGGGTTTTTCCATCCGCGGGCATATCCAGCTTTCGGGCGATATTTTCTGGCGGTGTTTCTCTGTTTAAGCTCCGCACCACTTGCCCCGGCTTTATTCCACGCTTTAAAAGATCCTCCGAAAAGCTGGTCAGTTCCAGAAGTCCCTTTTGCAGCTTTTGCGGCATCACGAAGGTTCCCTTGCCGTGCTCGCGGTAGAGGTAACCTTCGCGGATCAAAAGCTCGATCGCCTGGCGAATTGTCGGCCGGCTGATGCGGTACTGCTGCTCCAGCTGCCGCTCGGAGGGGATGGCCGATTGTGGCTCCCACTCGCCGGATTGGATCTTTTCGCGCAGAATACGAGCCAGTTGATGATAGCGGGGAATTTGATCGTATGGGTTGATCATACTTGACATTTTATCACCAAAGTGCTATTATAAGGACGTAATCTTGTCATGTGGTCTTTACCAGTTTGTTATAATCAAATTTCATAAAGGACAAATAGCTGGAAATGAGCACGCCAAGCGAACAGGAAATCAACGAGATCGTCAGGAAGGTGATCGCCAGCCTCCCGCAGGCGCAGGCCGCGTCCCCTGCCCCGGAAAAGACGGTTGCTATAGGCGCGGATCACGGCGGCTTCTCCCTCAAGGAAGCCCTGAAACCTTATCTCGCCGAGCTGGGCTACACGGTGATCGACTGCGGCACCAATTCCACCACCGCGGTTGATTACCCCGATCTTGCCCGGGCGGTAGCTGAAATGGTCTCATCAGGTAAAGCTTTCCGCGGGGTGATGATCGACGGTGCCGGGATCGGTTCCTGCATGACCGCCAACAAGGTCCCCGGTGTACGCGCCAGCATGTGTTACGACCTCTCCACCGCCGCCAATGCCCGCGAGCACAACAACGCGAATCTTCTTACTCTTGGCGCAGGCCTCATCGGCGAAGCCCTGGCCAAACAGATCCTCAAAACCTGGCTTTCCACCGAATTCGGCGGGGGCAGGCACACCAAGCGCGTGGAAAAGATCACGGAAGTTGAAAAATTCTACATGAAGGAAGGAAGATCCTCATGACCCCCGATACTCAGGTCGTCGAATCGCTGGTTCAGATCATTACCCGTGAGGTGCTAGCCACTTACGCCGAGGAGGATATCCAGAAGTCCATCTCGCAGGGGCTGATGTGCAAACGCGATTGCGCCAGTGGCATGTGCGCCACAACCTGCTTCAATAAACTTGGACAGGTGGTCAGTGCCGGCGCAGAACGCATCACCACCACCGTGGGCGTCATCCCTTCCGATCTGAGCATGGCGGGTATGATCGATCACACCCTGCTCAAGCCAGATGCCACCCCCGAAAAGGTCACCCAGCTCTGCATGGAAGCCCGCAAATATAACTTCGCATCCGTGTGCATCAACCCCTCCTACGTGAAGCTGTGCTCCGACCTGCTGCAAGGGTCGTACGTCAAGGTCTGCTGCGTGATCGGCTTCCCCCTGGGAGCCACCCTGCCCGAGATCAAAGTGATCGAAGCCAAGATGGCGCTCGAAAACGGCGCCTCCGAGCTGGATATGGTCGTCAATATCGGCGCGCTCAAAGCCCGCGATTCCGCCCTGGTCGCCCGCGATATCCGAGGCGTGGTGGCCACCGGTCACGCCGCTGGGGCGCTCGTAAAAGTGATCCTTGAGACCTGCCTGCTCAGCGATGAAGAGAAGGTTCTCGGCTGTCTACTATCCAAGGAAGCCGGGGCGGATTTCGTCAAGACTTCCACCGGTTTTTCATCTGGCGGCGCCACGGTGAAAGATATCATGCTCATGCGCCAGACGGTTGGCCCTGAGATGGGGGTCAAAGCCTCCGGTGGCATCTCCAGCCGCGAAGACGCGGAGATGATGGTTAAAGCCGGTGCCACCCGCATTGGCGCCAGCGCCGGGATCAAGATCATCGGTGCTGCCACGCAAGAGCCAACCCCTGTAGCTGCTCCACAGACCGCCACGGTGAAATCATACTGAGGAAAAAACAATGCTTATCGCGAAAGTAGTTGGCACAACCGTTTCGACCATCAAGGATGAAAAGCTGATCGGGCGCAAGCTGCTGGTGCTGCGCCCCACCGATGAGCGCGGCAACCCCACCGGCAAGCCCTATGTGGCAATCGATACCGTCGATGCCGGCATCGGAGACCTGGTGCTCACCGCCTCCGGTTCCAGCGCCCGCCAGACCACCATCACCAAGGATACCCCGGTGGACGCGGTCATCATGGCTATGATCGACTCGCTGGAAGTGGAAGGCGAGATCGTCTTCAGGAAGAGCTGAGATAATGGACTCGGACCTGGCATCCATTCAGGAAGCGCGCGACCTGGCTTCAGAAGCCTTTGAAGCCCAGAAGCAGTGGGCGAAGGCATCTCAAGCCCAGGTGGATGCCGTTTGCGCTGCAATGGCGGAGACCGGCTTCCAAGCTTCCGAGCGCCTGGGGAGGATGGCCAGCGAAGAGACCGGATACGGTGTGCCCGCCCACAAGAAACTCAAGAATGAATTTGGCTCGCGCGCTGTTTGGGAGTCCATCCGCGACCTGAAAACCGTAGGGGTCGTCCGCGAGGATCCCGCTCAGCGGGTGTATGAGATCGCCTGGCCGATGGGTGTTATTGCTGGTTTGATTCCCTCCACCAACCCCACCTCCACCGTTTTCGCAAAGGCGCTGATGGCGGTCAAGGCTCGGGATGCGATCGTCTTCGCCCCCCACCCCTCTGCCGCGCGCTGCTCGCTGGAAGCCGCCAATGTGATGGCGGAATCCGCCGAAAAAGCGGGAGTTCCGCGCGGATTGGTGAGCTGCCTGAAGCAGATCTCCCTGCCCGGTACGCAGGAATTAATGAACCACAAACAGGTGGCGCTCATCCTCGCCACTGGTGGATCTGGAATGGTGAAAGCCGCCCACTCGGTTGGCAAACCCGCCTACGGGGTCGGCCCTGGTAACGTACCGGTCTACGTGGATCGCTCCGCTGACCTGGAAAAAGCCGCCCGCTATATCACCTCCTCGAAAGCCTTCGATTACTCCACCATCTGCGCCACCGAGCAAGCCGTCATCGCTGATGCACCTATTGCACGCAAGCTGGAGGACCTGATGAAAGCGCAGGGAGCTCTTTTTGTAACTCCAGAACAGGCAGATTGCCTACGCAAGGTGCTTTTCTTCCCCGATGGAGCCATCAACCCCGCCTCGGTTGGGAAATCACCATTCACCCTGGCCGGTAGGGCCGGGTTCGAGATCCCCGCGGGGACGCGCATCCTGGTTACCCGCCTTACGAAGGTCGGCCGGGAAGAACCCCTCTCGCGCGAGAAGCTGACCACCGTACTGGGCTGGTACGAAGCCGAGGGTTGGGAGGCTGGCTGCGAGCGCTCGATCGAGCTGATCCAGTTCGGTGGACGCGGGCACACCCAGATCATCTATGCTACTGATGACAGGGTAATCATGGCATTCGGGCTCGAAAAACCCGTCTTCCGCATCCTGGTCAACACAATGGGCACGCTTGGCGCCATTGGCCTGACCACTGGCGTGCTGCCCTCGCTCACCCTGGGTTCGGGAGGCATCGGTGGGTCGATCACCGGCGATAACATCTCTGCCTGCCATCTGTTCAACATCAAGAGGTTGGCTTACGAACTGAACGCACCTCCCCCGGCTGCCTTCCAGACTCCCGAACCAGTAGTCCAGGCAAATCCACCTGACTTGGAAAAGATTGTCCGCGCTGTGGTGGAGGAAGTATTAAATGCGAAATAACCGGGTGCAATTTTCCCGGATATTAAGAAATACACGAAAGTGAGGAAAAAAGAATGGATACTGCATTGATCGCTTTAGGAATGGTTGAAACCAAGGGTCTGGTAGGCGCTGTGGAAGCCGCCGACGCCATGGTCAAAGCTGCCAACGTGTCGCTGATCGGTTCGGAATACGTGGGCGGCGGGTTGGTCACCGTGATGGTGCGCGGGGATGTTGGCGCCGTTAAGGCCGCCACCGATGCCGGCGCTGCCGCCGCCAAGCGTGTGGGCGAGCTGGTTTCGGTCCACGTCATCCCCCGCCCGCATGTCGAGATCGAGATGATCCTGCCCCAAAGCACCAAAGGCAGCTTCGGCGGTCGCACTGGCGAAGCCAAGAAATAAGCACCTCTTTTTTCGCCAAACCCGCTGCGATTAATGCTGTGGGTGAGCCAAGGCTGGAGAGTGCCCAGGAGTGCCCGGATGGAACCTGAATAAAAGGAGTTGTGAACGCTATGACAGATGCCTTTCAATTGAGATGTTATTGCTTTCTCGACCGGATGCAGGCGCAGTACGCAGCCTTCATTGGCACGGTCACCCAGGGGGATCTGCCCACCGAAGGCATGGCTGCCCTCTATGTGGAGATGGCACCGGGTAACGAGGTTTTCCGCGTGGTGGATATCGCTGTCAAAGCCACCGAAGCCCGCCCCGGTGCCCAGATCGTTGAGCGCGAATTCGGCATGTTCGAGGTTCATTCCCTGAACCAGGCCGCCGTACTGGAAGCCGGAGAGGTGGTACTAAACCGGCTGGGTTTGAAAGTTGAGGACCGTATCAAACCGCAGGTTGTCTCCACTCAGGTGATCACCCGCATTGATCCCTACCAGGCGCAGCTCCTTAACCGCTTCCGCCGCGGGAGCATGCTGGTTCCCGGTGAGACAATGCTTGTCTTGGAGTGCGCTCCGGCAGCCTACATTAACTATGCCTGCAATGAGGCGGAGAAAAAAGCCAACATCAATCTGGTGCACGTTTCCTCAGTGGGGCGCTTCGGGCGCATGTGGCTCTCCGGCAGTGAAGCTGAGATCGTCACTGCGAAAAACGCCGCCATTGCCGCGCTTGATGGCCTGGAAGGGATTCCCGGCGTCTAACCGCCGCAGGAGGATAGAATGCCTAAAGAATTTTTTACCGAGCGGGATATCGAGGATATGGTCAAGCGCGGCACAACCACGCTGGAACTGAACGATAATGTGGTCCTAACCGAGCTGGCTTACGAAAGAGCTCAGCGCCTGGGGATGCAATTGATCACCTTGCACGATACCCCTCCTGCCGCACCTGTCCGGCCATATATCGCAAAAGAGATGAACACCCCGCTGACCTCCCCTGCGTCTGCTGCACCACCCACACCGGCTGACCTTCGTCAACGCATCCATGCGGCAGTGACGGCGAAGATGGGCACCCAGGTGGACCCGGTCCTTCTGGATGCGATCATTGACCGTGTGGTGGAAACCCTCGGGAGGAAATGACGTGTTATTCGGCAGGATCAAAGGAACAGTAGTCTGCACCATCAAGTACCCGGGTACCGAGGGGGTAAAACTTCTGGTCGTTCAGCCGTTGGATAAACACCTCCAGCCAGTGGGAGCACTGCAGGTGGCAGCTGATACTGTCCAGGCTGGGATCGGCAACCTTTGCGTGATGGTGCGCTCGCGCGAGGCGTCCCTAGCTCTGCCGGATGTTAAATTCGTTCCGATCGACCTGGCCACAGTCGGGATCGTCGACGACCTCGATATTCGTCCGGATGAGGATTTTGATTTCATCCTCAAGCCAGGCTGGAACCAGTTCACATGATCCTCGCAAAAGTTGTCGGCACGGTCGTCACCACCATCGGAAACCCACATTATAAGAACCGCAGGTTGCTGGTGGTCCAGCCGCTGGTCACACCCGGCGAAAAGACAGATGAGGATTTCATCGCCCTGGATGCCACCCATGCCGGGATAGGCGATACGGTGCTGATCAACCGCGAAGGCGGTGGCGCGCGCCAGGTGCTGGGTGACCCGGATGCACCTGTCATTTCGTTGATCGTTGGAATCATTGATTCTGTGAAGATTGAATAGATTTTCAGTGTTAACCTGTTCAACTCAGGCTTTTCAGCCTGAGTTTCATTTTAAGCTAGAATATGGTGTATCCTTTTTTTGGGAGGGAACAGTATGTCTCAAGTTACGAATTCATCCAAACCCGTTTCTTCATTTCAGGAAACTGTCACTCAGATCGAACGCATCATTACCTCAGAAGGAGCGGATCTTCATCCATCAGGTCATACCCGTATGCTCTCTCATGGGAAGAAAACGGCCACGGCTGTTCTCTGGTTCCACGGGTATTCCAGCGCACCACAGCAGTTCATCCCGCTGGGGCAAAAATGCTTCGATCTTGGAATGAATGTCTATATCCCCCGCGCGCCTCACCACGGGATAAATAACCGCCTGACCGAGGAAACCCTTAAACTAACCGAAGATGAACTAAAAACATGGGCTGAAGAAAGCCTCCAGCTCACCCGTGGACTGGGTGAGAAGCTGATCGTGGGCGGGCTTTCAATGGGCGGCGCGATCACCGCCTGGCTGGCGCAGATTCATCCCGAGATTGATTTTGCGGTCGTAATTGCGCCAGCGATCGCTTACCGTGTCCTTCCATCTGCTCTGCTCCCGGTGGCGATTCCAGTCATTAGCTGGCTGCCGGATAAGATGCACTGGTGGGATGCAAAACTTAAAGAAAATATCGAAGGGGCTGACTACAATTATGCCTGGGTCTCCATGCACGGGCTGGCCATCTTCCCCCGGATGGGAATGGAGGTCAGGAAGCTCAATCGAAAAACACCTCCAGCAGCCAAAGAGATCTGGATGGTGATCAATGATCACGATGCGGATGTGGACGGTGTCTATGTCCAGAAGGTCGCGCAGGAATGGAAGGAAAAAAAGCCAGGGGCAATTCACACTTATCACTTCCCGGATGAATTGGGGATCGTTCACGATTGCATCTCGGTTGAGCAGCCGAAGCAAAGGGTGGACATCGTCTACCCGGTTTTAATGGATATTGTCACCGGCAAAGGTAAAGAATCCTGAGAAACGAGGAGCGAACATCATGGGCACATTGAACTTTCCAAATGGATTCAAATGGGGTGTGGCAGCCTCCGCTTACCAGGTGGAAGGTGCTTGGAACGAGGACGGAAAAGGAGAAAGCATCTGGGACCGGTTCGTACACGCCCCCGGGAAGATCCTGCATGGAGAGACCGGGGATGTCTCCATCGACCACTACCATAAATATAAAGAGGATATCGCCCTCATGGCCTCCCTGGGCATCCCAGCCTACCGCTTTTCCACCGCCTGGACGCGAATCCTCCCCGAAGGAAGGGGTAAAGTCAACCAGAAGGGATTGGATTTTTATTCGCGACTCGTGGATGAACTACTGAGGAATAAGATCGAACCATATGTCTGCCTCTTTCACTATGATCTCCCCCAGGCGCTTCAGGAGCAAGGTGGTTGGCCGGAGCGCTCCACCGCAGAAGCTTTCGCCGAATACGCCGCCATCGTCACCGAAGCATTATCCGACCGGGTGGGCACCTTCATCACCCACAACGAGCCCTGGGTGACCGCCATGGCCGGGTATTTCTCAGGCGATCACGCCCCGGGCGTCAAGGACCCGCTTGCCGGCATCAAAGCCCTGCACCACCTGCTTCTTTCCCACGGCCTGGCGGCTGAAGCCATCCGCGCCAACGCCCGCAAGCCGGTGAAGGTGGGCATCGTGCTCAACCTCAACCCGGTGCATCCCGCCACGGATTCGAAGAAAGACCGGGATGCGGCGGAGCGCATGGACGCGATGGTGAACCGGGTGGTGCTCGACCCGATCCTCAAGGGCACCACCCCCATACACGATATCCCGATGGGGAAGATGATCGCATCCTCCTTCATCAAGCCTGGTGACCTGGAGAAGATGCGTACCTGTGACCTGCTGGGGATCAACTACTACACCCGCACTGTGGTCAGGAATGATCCCAAATTCCCGGTTGTAGCCGCCACCCAGGTCCACCCCGAGGGGAACGAGTATTCCGGCATGTGGGAGATCTACCCGGATGGGTTATTCGAGATCCTGGATCGTGTCTGGAAGGATTACAAGCCCAATTGCGACGCTGATGATCACCGAGAATGGTGTGCCGGTTCCGGATGGTGTCGATTTCGACGGACGCGTGCGCGATGAGCGCCGCATCCGTTACCTGCGCGCCCACCTGTCCCAGGTCCACAAAGCCATCCAGGCAGGTATCCCCATCACCGGTTATTTCCACTGGTCGTTCATGGATAACTTCGAATGGGCGTTGGGCTACAGCCAGCATTATGGGCTGGTCTATGTGGATACAGCTGACCAGAAGCGGGTGGTCAAGGATTCGGGACGCTGGTTCTCAGGCGTCATCCGCGCGAATGCCGTGAACGACTAACTTCTCTCGCCTCCAACGCAATTATTCGATCCCGAGCGATTTCACCGCAGAACTAACAGATTCCTCGGTAATTTGCAGGTCCACTTCGGGGAAAACCTGCCAGGTTTCCGTCTGGCGGGCGCTTCCGCCTGGCTGTACTTCGGTCAGTGGGCTGGTGGTCTCCAGCTCGATGCAGTTCACGTCGCAGTAGCATTCCATAGAGCAGCCCAGGTCGATATAGTCACCGCCTGGAATAAATTCCGCTTTTTTGATGAAAAGGGTCCGGTCGAGGTAATACCCCATCCAGCCGCGGTCGTTGAGCCAGCCAATCTTGGTGCGGTCGGATCCTTTGAATGCCGCTTTTACGAAAATAAATTCATTCCCCAGAACCAGGTTTTCGGAGCGCAGGTTCGCATATGGCCAGAAAACCACCCGCCTGTTTGGCAGCAACCCGGTTTCTTTTCGCGAAAGCGGGAGGATGGCAAAACCGCCCGACCTTGCCTGGCAGATCGGCCAGACGGTGAATTTCACACCCCACTGATTATGGTTGGTGAGGATATGATCCACGATCAATTCATTCGGGGAGCTTCCCTCTTTCACCGTCATCGTTTTCTGAATTCCAGTCAGCGCTTCGGTTTTCTGAACCAGAGAAAGCATTCCGTCCTTCCATTCCACTCCGACCGGTTCGCCATCCGCCTGGTAACTGCGGATGATATCCTCCGGCCCGTGCCAGACCCGCTGCCCTCCGCGCAGGATATAATCCCCGGCTTTGACTGAATCCGGAAGTTCGGCAAAGAGGTTTTTCCCTCCGTTGATCTGCAGCCCGGTGATCCGCGGACCGGCGTTCTTTAGCGCGTGCAGGGTGAGCGTGCCGTTTTTCGTTAATGCATTCTTGTCCGGTGAATTGAACTTCTGAGTAATTCGGCAGATCTCAGATGTAATTCAACATGATGGCATCCTCATCATTGAGAATATTGATATTGTATCTAAAAGAAATCCCGGGGAGCGATTACCTTCCCGGGAATTTTGATTCTGGTTGATGGCATCCTCATCTTTGTAGAATATTGATATTGTTGTATCTAAAAAAGAAATCCCGGGGAGCGATTACCTTCCCGGGATTTTTGATTCTGGTCTAAATATCTTGATAAATTAACTGAATCCAACAACGCTCGTAAATGGGATCACGTTTCTGAGTTCCTTAGGGCAAAATAAATTCTACAATAATGGTGAAAACCTGGGTTTCAAGAAACTGACCTCTCTGGCCTGATCATCCAATCCAATAAAGCGGTGGTTATTTCGCAGCTCTTCAGCGGATACAACCGGGGGAATGGAGTAATGATAACTTCGAACTCGCTGTATCGATCACCAGCGGGTTAGCAGAATAAATTCGCTTTCAGGTCTCTAGGTTACTGCAACTGGAGGAGCAATAATGTTATCAGGATTCTGTGCATACTCAAATGGGGTGAAGCAGTGCAACTGATACAGGTGGGGTGATCTCAGCAGCAATCAGAAGATCAGCGTTTCAAATAGCGCATTCCACGGAAATGGGGATTATGGGATTCGGATTTTTATCACGGCACCGAATATTCTCACCTGGGTGAATAACACTGCATTCTGCAACAACCTGGATGGACAAGGCGGCAAAAAACTTCAAATTAAATTAGCGATGAAATTATGAAAAAAAGACCGGAGAGGATTGATCCTGCCTCCGGTCTTTTTAAGTTTTTATCCTGATGTTATTAGCGAAAAGTACTGCCTTTTATCCTTCAGCGCGATGATATAGCCCAGGATCGCGAAGGGGATCAACTGGTAGAAGATGACCATAAGCTGCCCGGTGAACACCAACCCGATCGCCGCGGAGATGACCGCGCTGAATCCCGAACAGGACGATGCCCCAGCGCTTCCAGAACCACATAGCGATGCCCGCCACCACGTCGATGAAGGCGTTGGCGATTAGGATCGGGAGAATGTACGGCCTGGGCACATAGACCTGGCTGCTTGGATAGGTCGAGATCAGGTAAGTGGCCAGAATACCATGCAGGGTGATGATGATTATCGCAGTGGCCAGCAGCCAGCCGCGTTCCTTTTTCACCTGTTTGACCTGTTTCGACTGCGCGGGCTGATTTTCGTTCTTGTTCTTGGGATGGGTAGTCTTGACTGCCTGATTGTGTTTTTTCTGCTTCTTAGCCATTTACCTTGCTCCTCCGCCTTTGATTTCAAATGAAGTATATATTATAGTCTAGTTGGAATACGCGAAATGTTGATTTTAAATAAACTAAGTGGCGAGGGTGGGATTTGAACCCACATCCAATGGCTTATGAGTCCACTGCTCCACCGTTGAGCTACCTCGCCACGGCGCAGCAATCTTACTATGAGGGTTTTCTTTTGTCAATCACCCCGGTTTAAGACTCGGTAATCCCCCTCGCGGCGGGTAACTCCCTTCGCATCCAGGACCTCCAGAAAAGCCAGGGCGAACTTGCGGCTCGTCTGCAGCGTATCCCGGAATTCCGCCACGGTGATCTTCCCGTTTGATTTCAAAAAATCGATTGTAGCCTGATGCCATTTCTCATATACCCTACTGGAGATCACAACTTCGGGGTTGAGCTGCACCAGGTCTCCCTGTGAAACCAGCACAGCATACACTTCCTCGCCAACTTCCTGCTGGCATTCCTTAACCGATGGCGGTGAGAACTGTGAATCAGCGAATTTCAGTACTAGCTGATCTGCGGCTTTCTTCTGTGCTGAATTCAATTCAACTTGGTGGGTTGTCAGTGAAATCGTTTTACCTTGATCGGTGATCAATCCATCCACCTGCCAACGCGGGAAAAATAATTGTCCTTCCGTGCTTGTGAACTTCAGTTTTGCACGGAATTCCTCCTTTGGCATCCCAAGCCGTAGTGGATATGCCCGGTGATATTCTCCGAGCAGAGCTGCCGCTTTCTGGGTAATCGCTGCCCAGGTTGGCCTTCCAATCAAGATCGGATCCCCCTTCAGGGAATTCACCTCACCCTTTAACACTAGGAAACCCTCTGCCAAATCAGGGCTGCTTAAAAGATCAAACGTGAGTGTAAATGGAATTCCGGCTTTATTTGCCAGTTCACTCAAGGGAACCGCACCCATCGAATTCAGGGTTTGCAGCAGGTTTTCCCCCGGGCTGCCTTTCTGTAGGGTTTCCAGGCGGTTGAGATCCGGCTGGGAAAAACGCTTGTACCTCCCGCGCGGATGGGGATCAATCACTCTGCCCCCGCCCAGGGTCTCCCCGGGAGATGGTCTGCGCAGGATAAAGTGATCCCCCCTGGCTGCTACCAGCGGCTGATCCGATTCAACCTGGATAAACCCTTCCTCTCCGGGCAGGATGCTTTCCTTCCCCAGCACCCGCACCCGGGCGATCACCTCGCTCGTACCGGAAAAGAATTTCACCTCGCTGCCGTGCTCTAGAGGCGTGGATGCATCTCCCAGCAACCGGACACCGACATCCAGCCTCCGGGTGGGTTTGTACTTTCCGGTGAATGCCAGCGTATCCCCCCGCCGTATTTGGGTGGTTTCCACCGAGGTGATGTTTGCGGCCACCCGGCTTCCTTGCAGGGCGGAACTTTCCTTCTGTTTGTGGGTCTGCAGCCCGCGGATGCGGGTCTTAATTCCGGCAGGCAGGATCTCCACCTCATCCCCCACTTTCAATATCCCGTCCGTAAGCGTCCCCGTTACCACTGTGCCGAAACCGGTGATCGAAAACACCCGGTCGATGGGCAGTCGCGGGCGGCCGTGGTCAGCTCGAATTGGTTGGGCTTCCAAACAAACGTCCAGTGCAGCACGCAGCTCATCCAAACCGGTTCCCTTGCGTGCGGAAACCCGCAGGATGGGGGCGTTCTGCAGCACGGTGCCATGCAGAACCACCCGGCAATCACTCTCCACCAGGTCAAGCCACTCCGGATCGTCGATCATATCGATCTTGGTCAGCGCCACCACGCCGGCTGGGATCTCGAGCAGGTCGAGGATGGCCAGGTGCTCCCGCGTCTGGGGCATGATGCTTTCATCCGCCGCGATGACGAACAGCACCGCGTCGATCCCCCCCACTCCCGCCAGCATGTTTTCAATGAAATCGCGATGCCCGGGAACATCCACGATCCCGACGGTTTCACCGGATGGCAGGTCCATCCAGGCAAACCCGAGGTCGATGGTCATCTCCCGTTCTTTTTCTTCCTTCAAGCGGTCAGGGTGAATCCCGGTGAGCGCCGCCACCAGGGTGGATTTACCGTGGTCAACATGTCCGGCAGTTCCGATAACACGCATGGTAAGCTGCTTTTATCGGAGGAGAGACCTGGATTTGTCCATCAGGTCCAGCCAGTCCCGGATGGCCGCATGCAGGCTGCCCATGCGCTGGTAATAATCCTCGAAGGTTTGTTTCATCGTATCCGAGAGTTCCTGGCTAATGTCCTCCAATTGGATGAGCCGCTGTTCGGTTTGGTGAAGTTCTTCGTTGATCTCGCGCATCACTTCTTCCTGAGTTAGGGAGTAGTTAGTCCAACGTTTTTGATCCTCTGCCCGGAATGTGACCCACTCGGTTCGGAATCGCTCTTCTCCGAGCCGCTGCATTTCTGTCACCTCATTGATACGACGATCGATCTTCTGCATGATCTCATCAAATGAGTCCTGCGATCTTTTGAGCGATCTTTTCGCTGCTTCCACATCCTGGATCTGTATCTCAAAAGTTTCGGCGTTCTTCTGGATCTGGTCGAAACGCGTCAACCATTCCTTCCAGGTGCGGTCGCGCTCCACCTGGATCAGTGCCTGCTTTTCCATCAAGGCTGCTTGCATCTGGCGGCGCTCGTTTTCCAGGGATTGGAATTCATTAAGCCGGTTTTCGATCTTGATTATGGAATCTGTGTTCAAGTCCAGCCTGGCTTTGCTCTCATCCGCCCGCTTTCGCAGGTTGGCGGCTTCCACGCCCAGGTCGGCGAGTTTCTTACCGTCCTGGCGCATGGTATCTTCGATGATCTTCTGCGCCCGCCGGTAATCCTCGTCCTGGTATAGGGCATTATGGACGTCATCGCCAATCTTGCCAATCATTTTCTCCAAACGGAGGTCTTCTTCAGTTCGAAGTTTGATAGCTTTCTTTAGTTCCAGGATGGATTCATGATCTTTTCTGAGATCTCCCATAGTTTTGGTCACCTGCGCCATCTCGCCCTGGTGGGATTTCTTCTGGTCTTCCTCGCGATCCTGTCGCATTTTTTCTACCGCTTCGATCTCCCTGCGAAAATCCACCCGGATCTGCGAAAATTCCTTATCAACCTGGCCAAATTTCGCCTGCATGGTTCTCAACCGGGTGATTTCGCTGGTGGTTTTTTTCAATTCGCTGGCAAGCGCATTGTTGGAAGTTTCCAATTGAACGATGCGGTTTTCGAGGGTGACTTGCAACGTTTTCCCGGTACGCAGCTCTGAATCCAATTTTTCAAGTCTCTTGACGATTTCGTCCAGGTCCATTTGTTCCTCTCAGTTTGAAAAACAGCAGAAAAATTATACCATCCGGGTTTTCTGACCCTTTGGGTTAAAAGGTTGGAAAGGCTTTTATCAATTCCAGTTGACCGCCCAGAAAGAAGGATGGAAAAAGCCCGATCAGGATCAAAACGATTACACCCATGACCATTAATATCCTGGCCGATCGCGGTTCGAGATTTGGTTCGGTTTCTCCGGGCAAACCAATGAAAACCGCCAGGAAGCGAAAGCCTGCGATAAACAACCCCAGGATTCCAACATAGATCCAGGGGATGAAAGCATTGGACTGTATGGAAACCTGGGTAAGGAGATTTAATTTTAGGCTGAACTCTGCCAGCAACGGTAATCCAGCCAGAGAAAAGAACGCTGTGATAATTGCACATGCAGAAAATGGCATACGCCGGAACAACCCCTGCAGATCCTTTTCATCCAGGCTGTTCTCCTTTCGCTTTACGAGAGTAATTGCCAGGCCAATAAGACCAAGCGCCACAAGCCTGGGGACAATGGATTGGGCGAAGAACTCCAGCCCGCTTTCGGATTTCATGCCAATGGCGATCAGGAAGAAGCCCGTCTCCATAATCACAGCATAGCCTGTCAGTCGCGCCAGGTTCTTCTGGAACGCCGCCCAAATACCCCCGGTAAAGATCATAATCACCCCGAAAAACCCCAGTGCCTGGAAGAAAAGGCTGGATTCGCGGATTATCGCCAGCCCGTCTATGAAATCAAGCAGGATAATTAGGATCATCACCGGCAGGGTGGAGAAAAGAAATCCTGCAGTATAGGGAGGAGCTTCATCCGCAACGAGTGGAATCCAGCTGTAGAACGGGAACACAGCCAGCAGAAATGCAAAGCCCAAGCCCAGCAGGAAGGTTGCGCTGAGGACCAGGTTGGGATCTCCCAAATTCGCTCCCGTTCCGCCCAGCGCCCATCCTGCGAGCAGAATAAAGGGCATCCCGAGAGTTAGAAATACAAGGTAACGTTGAGAGCCGCTTCCAGCAGTAAATCCTGGGCGAAGGATGAGGGGAATACTTATCAGAATGGCAATTTCAATCAATAAAGCGGAGAAGAGAAAGGGATCTACTGCGTTGGCAGCAACGAGAATGGCCACCATTGCCATCCCTGCAGAAATAAAAATGGGGGATGGTCGTGCGATTAACGCCCCAAAGAACCAGAAGCAAGTCATCGCATATACCAAGGCGAGAATGGCAGAATCGGCAGGTTCAATGATCAGCTGCCTTCCGAGGATCGTCATAGTCGGATTGATCTGAACCGTCAGGTTTCCAAAACTGATCACCTCACCGACCGGCAGCACCATAGCCAGGAACGCCAACACAAGGCAAACGAACGAGCCGATATAAATGGAAAGTACCCGCTTCCGACGGAAGAACAATAAAATGCCGCCCAGAATTAGGGGAAAACCGATCCAGATCAGCGGCGCATTCATTCGGTTGATTCCAAAAATGGCAGCGTGATCATATACGCCCCGACAGCGGCCAACCCGATCGTGATCATCGCCAGCAAACCTGCCACAAGTACAGAATTTTCTACCGCAGCGTAGAATATTTCAAAACCGGCAAGTACCGTCAACAGACCGATGATCACCTTGACCGGGCTTGTAGTCATGCCCAGGTGAAGCAAACCCATCCCGATCAGGATAAGAGCGCTCCAGGTTGCCTGGGTGGGTAAAGCACTGATAAGAGAGATATTGGGTGCGATCAGAAAAACCATCAGCCAAATGACCATGGCTGCAATGATCCGGAAGATGGTGCCCTGGCGATTAATGAATTGCAGATCTGCTTCCACAGATGGTTGTGAAGCAAGCAGGATGGCCATTGCCATCCAACCTGCCACCAATTCCACAGCGGAGAGCCCCAAGGACCAGTTATCAACGAGCAGGAGGAACTGCCCAAGGTACATGATCGCAAGAGCGATCATCATCCTGCGAAGCCTGGTGCCAACCAGTAATTCAAGCGTGGAAAGGAGTATGAGAAATAGGGAAAAATACGGGACCAGGTCCTCGATCATGGATTTACCCCGAACTGAAAATACGAGATAAGTAGAGCGAGTAAGAGGATCGCCCACAAAATACCACCCTGACCTTCCAGAACCCCGGAAACCAGATTGAGAATCCGTTGAATGAAGTTAAATACTAGCTTGGTAGCTTTACTCAACCAATTCATCCCAAAAAAAGTATCCAATCGGGATGCAATGTTAGTTTTTCCTACGCTTGATAACCATTGAAATCTTATAGTGATGGATATGGGAAGTAAATGATTCTGCCAAAGGAAGATTAGCAACGAAAGGATGAACACTGTCACCCCACACCACCAGTACGCGAAGGTGAAACTGCCAGGAAGGTTACGGATGAAAATCACCCATTGAGAGACGATCAGAATTCCCAATCCGGAAGGGAAAACAACTTTCACCCAACTATCCACACCGGAAAAATTACCCTCGGGGATTTGGGAAAATTTCAAATAACCGGAAAACAGAAATGCAGCAGCGAGCATGAACACGGGGATACTAATAAATAAAGAGCCTTGAATGATCCCATTCCAGGCAGACATGGATGGCGATCCCGGAATTCCCGAAATGCCGAAAAAGATGCCCATCAGTAAAATGGATACCCATTTATTCCGCGGGGACGCCAGGAAAATCCCCCCGCCCCCAAGCAGAAGGATCATTCCCCAGGCTGTTGAGGATTGTGACTGTCCATGCAGCATGCAAGCCAATCCAAACACCGATGTGGAGATAACCCAAAATGATCTGCCGTTAAGTTCACCGGCAGCGCTTATCCATTTAAAGGCTGCGTACAACATGTATAGAATCATGAATGCGAGTAGCAAGGATATGGTCAAGTTGGAAAAGTTGTATTCACCTTTCAACCTACCAAGAAACACCAATGCAGTAGCTGGTGCCATCAGGGTGATAACATTCCCCGCACTGCGATCGATGGGAGATTCCAGGTCTAATCGGTGGCGAAGGGGAAAAACACCCAGTCGAAGAATAACCGCCAGGGTGATGGCCGGAAAGTAAACCGGAGATAATTCCTTGAATGAAGGCATCTCTCCTTCTGCACCAGCCAGGATAAAGACACCAGCAAATATTAGCGTACCGAATACCCTCCATGTGAATGAAGCCAGACTGGAAGTTTCTATTTTTCTAACCGAACGATTGAAAAGGATAAGGCCAAGCTCGGAAAAATCGAGCAGCGTCCAAGCAAGGATGAGGCTGACTGGAGATAGAGCAGCACATGCCAGCAACGCGATGGCGGAAAGGATCAGAGTCCCCGCCCAGAGGTAGGACTCATTGCGAACATGAATTCGTGCTGAGGAGGTGAACAGCACGGCGACATTTAAAGCGATTATCGCGAAAGCGTATTGCCATCCTACCCGGTCCAATCGGAAAATTACCGCCAGGGACCCATTTTCATCCGGTATCCAACCGCGTAAATCTACCTCCGGGAAAAGCCTGGTTGGGCTTCCGGCTAGCAGAAGCCAGGCCAACAGGCTGATCGCGGCTGCAATCATCCAGGTGTAACCAATCCCAGGCTGTCTGCGAGATAAAATCGCGATAACCGCTGCAGCAATGATCAATCCAAGGATGATTCCAAAAAGAAGCATGATTTCCTTCTAGAAAACGGTTTCGAATGGTCTGCGTTTTATGAAACTGCCCATGCCAGCTTTCCCATACCACTTACCCGAATCAACAATCTTTTGACCTCTCAGGAAAACGGTTTTCGGGAAACCGATCAAACTCCAGCCTTCATACAGGTTGTAATCGGTACGATGCTGGGCGACCTTCACCCCATAATCAACCTGCTCTTTTGGATCCCAAAGGAGAATATCAGCATCAGCTCCAACCTCAAGACTCCCCTTTTGTGGATACATCCCGAAGACCCTGGCAGGCTGGGTGGAGGTGAGTGCCACAAATTGGTTCGGTGTGATCCTGCCTGAATTGACCGCTTCGGTCCAAAATATCGGCAGGCGGTCACCTACCCCTGGAAGCCCGTTGGGGATTTTCGTAAAGTCCCCTCGTCCAAGCTCCTTTCCCGGAATGGCTACAGCTTTTCCTTCGTATTGGATCGCTTGGTTCCCGTTGAAAAAGAAAGGACAATGATCTGTGGCCACAGTTTGGATGATACCCTGCTGGATCCCTTCCCACAACCTGAGGTTGTCCTTCGCCGTCCGCACTGGTGGCGAGCAGATCCACTTCGCGCCGTCCTCTTCTTTCAATTTTTCTTCCGTAAACACAAGGTATTGCGGACAGGTCTCGCCCATGATCGGCAGGTTGTGTTCACGGGCATATTCAAGTTGGTCAACCTCACCTGCTGCGTTCATGTGCACGATATACAGCGGGCAGCCTGCCTGAGCAGCCAACGCCGCCCCCCGCAGGACGGATTCGACCGCACCCCAGGCTGGTCTGGTGCGGGCGTGCCATTCGGGCGATACATGTTTATCCCGCAGCGCTTCCGAAACCAGGATGTCGATCACATCCCCGTTCTCTGCATGCAGCAGGGTTAATATTCCCGAATCACGGGCAATGCGCATGACCTCAAATATCTCACCATCCTGTAAGCGGAGACGTCCATTATAGGCGGTGAAAACTTTAATGCTGGTAATGCCCTCCTTTACGAGAAGGGGAATCTCTTGCTTCACCTGGTCATCCAGACGGGTGATATTCATGTGAAAACTGAAATCCACAGCAGCCTTGGGTTCAGCTTTTGCCAACCACTTCTCAAAATTCGTCCGCAGCGGGGAGTGGTCCTGGGGAATAAAATCAATTACTGTTGTAGTTCCGCCAAAAGCAGCCGCCTTCATCCCGGTGTAGTGATCATCGGAGGAAACCGTGCCGAACATTGGCAAGTCCAGGTGCACATGCACGTCCACCCCACCCGGCATCACCAATAGCCCGGAGGCGTCAATCACTTCCGCTTCATTCGCGGGTAGGTTTCGCCCAACAGCGGAGATCTTTTCCCCGTCCACAAGAATATCAGTCATTAATGTGACTTGATCAGTGACCAAGGTTCCGTTTTTTATAAGTTTGTGCATAGATCCTCTAATGCCAATCCCTTGAAGATTCAAATCGTTAATTTACCTGTTCCAACCCTGCCAAAAGTGCCAGAATCTCCGGGTCAATTTCCATTTCGATCTGGGGCTTTACCCTGTAGAGCGTTGAATTCGTTGCCCGGTCACCGACGGCATGCCAAAGTAGGTCGCGCTCGGAATCGTGAGTGACCAGGTCTCTCAGCGTCTCCGCCTTTCTGATCCTTGCGCCAGTCGTGTATAGAAATGTCACCCGTTTCCACGTTCCAGCGTGGATCTGCTTTGGCAGGGAGAATAGCGGCCCGAGAGATAACATGTAATATTCTTTATTCTTGCGGGGATGATTCGGTTCATCATTGAAAAGACATCCCCGGGTGGTCAGTTCATGGCCATTCACCTTCGCAGCGGATTCAACCATCCAACGGTGTCCATCCCCAAACGGTCCGGTCTGGTAGAAAGCTATGTAATCCGTTTCGATGACCTTTGGAGCACTTCTCAGTGGGATCCTGTACCAGCCCAGCATCCTGGCGATCTCCAGGTCACGTTTGGCTGGCATGATAGCCAACAAAAAAAGATCAGTGTCGTCAAAAAGTGGGTTCATGGAAAGAAAGGTTGAGATAGATTGTATTTTAACCTTAAATGACAGACGGGCAGCGCTGCCCGTCTGTCTGTGTTTGATCAAGTATTAAAGGTTTTTCAGAACGCCGGAACGATCATTGAATTCATTGATCAATTCATTGAATACCGGGATCTGGCTCTGAAGATCGGTCCAGTAATTCGGATCATACCATTGTTCGTTCAGCTCCTCATAAGTCTTCCCTTGTTGCTCAACCCAGGTGTAATACTTCAAATTGTGCACTCTCCGGCGTCCCTCATAGGTTAGCTCCTGGAGATTATCAGTGGTAACACCTTGCAGGTAGCGGGCATAAGTTTCAGCTGCACCAAATTCATCGAGTTCCCCGAATTTTTCGCGGTATTCGGTGATTCGGCTACCATAAAGCTCCATGGAATCGGTGAGAACTGTCAGCACCACGTCATCCTCACCCAACTCATTGTACTTTGCGAATTTAATGGCGGAGAGGGTGTTTGCAATACCCGAAAAGCCGAGCAGGTTGAGGCTCTGGATGGTCTCCGCGGGTACGCCTTTATTCGCGAGGTATTTTTGTCCGGCCGGCTCGTTGAACAGACGCATGATGTTGACCACTGCATTGTCATCGATGGCTACAACCATGTCGGTATTTTTCATGTTGTGGATCCAGGGCACGTGCTTATCCCCAATGCCTTCGATCCGGTGTGAACCAAAACCGTTTTCCAGCAGGGTCGGGCACTGAAGCGCTTCGCTGGCGATGATCTTGCTGGTAGGGAAGGCTTGCTTCATGTAATCCCCGCAGCCGATGGTGCCGGCCGACCCGGTGGTTAGTGCAACCCCGCGATACTCCCCACTCTTACCCAGTTCCTTCTTAAGCACATCTTCCATCGCGTGGCCGGTAACCTCATAGTGCCAGAGGTAGTTGCCGAACTCCTCGAATTGATTGAATATCATCAGGTCCTGGCCGGATTTCCGAAGCTCCCAGCATTTATCGAAGATCTCTTTTACATTGGATTCACTTCCAGGAGTGGCGATCACTTCAGAGGAAATCTTCTTCAGCCACTCAAAGCGCTCCTTGCTCATCCCTTCCGGTAAAATGGCTATCGAATCACAGGCCAGCAGGGCGGAATCATAGGCGCCGCCGCGACAGTAATTACCCGTGGACGGCCAAACCGCCTTCTGGGTGGTCGGGTCGAACTGACCGGTCACAAGACGTGGAACCAGACAGCCGAACGCAGCACCCACCTTGTGAGCCCCAGTGGGAAACCATTTTCCCACCAGCGCGATAACACGCGCTTTCGTACCAGTCAGGCTGCTGGGGAACTCCAGGTAATTCACATTTCCATATCCCCCGCCTTTTGCAACCGGTTCATTCTTCCAGCTGATCCTGAAAAGATTGCGTGGATCCAAGTCCCACAATCCAATGGAACGGAGATCTTCTTTAACCTTTGCAGGAATTAAGTCCGGATTCTTCATTTGTTCGAAGGTCGGGATTACAATATTCCGTTCCCGCACCCGCTTGAAGGTGTTTTCCAGACGTTCTGGATGCATGGTTAGATCGATTTTGGTCATATTTTTTATCTCCTTTTTGAATTAATTTCAACATCACCAGGCGCTTCGCTGACGACATAGAGCGGGCGACCTTTGACTTCGTCATAGATCCTGCCAATATACTCCCCTAATATCCCGATACAAATAAGCTGCACACCTCCCAGGAACAATACCGCCATCAGAGTGGATGCCTGCCCTAGGAAAGCGGAATTTCCTGCAAACCTGGCAACCAGGACGAAAGGGATGGCCACGATGGCGATCCCGGCAGCGATAAACCCAACATACATGGCAAGTTGCAGTGGAAAATAGGAAAAACTGGTTATGGCATTCAGAGCCAGTTTAACCATCTTTCGAAACGGGTACTTTGTTTCCCCGGAATAACGCGCAGCCCGTTTGTAACCCACCCCCACTTGTTTAAAACCAACCCAGGAGGACATTCCGCGAAGGAAACGGTGCCGCTCCCCCATTTTCTTCAATGCATCCACCACCTTGCGATCCATCAATCGGAAATCACCAGTATCCAGAGGGATCTTGATATCCGTGATTCGGTAGATCAGCCGGTAAAATGCTGAAGCGGTGGTGCGCTTGAACCAGGACTCTCCCTCCCGCTCGATGCGGACAGCGTACACAACCTGGAAGCCTTCCTTCCACTTACTTATCAAATCCAGGATAACCTCAGGTGGATCCTGCAAATCGGCATCAATTATCACAACAGCATCACCACTGCTGAAATCCAGGCCAGCAGTTACTGCGATCTGGTGCCCAAAGTTACGCGAAAAGATTACGGGTTTGACCCTGGCATCATTCTTTCCAAGGTCACGAATCATTTCCGTGGAGCCATCACTGGAACCATCATCCACCAGGAGGAGTTCCCATGGTTCCTTCGTGGAGTCCATCACCTTTTTAACTTGGAAGTAAAGTTCATTTATGCAACCGGTTTCGTTAAAAACCGGGGCAATGATGGAGTATTTGGGTTTCTTGTTTTTTTCGGGCATGCTATTTCCCCAGATGTTTCTTCAAGGCTGCCATGCTCGGTTCAATGATCGGTGCTTCTTTTACGGCTTGCATCGCTGAACGAATATCCTTCAGCCCACTGCCAGTATTAATGACCACAACCGGGTCATCATTCCGAATAGTGCCATCCTTGACCGCTTTCTGCAAACCCGCATAGGCTGCTGAGCCAGCAGGTTCAGCAAAGATCCCAACCATGCCCAATTCTGCGATCGCCCGGATGATGGCTTCATCCTCCACCAGGATATATGCCCCGCCTGTATCTCTGGCAGCCCGCACGGCGCGAACCCCATCCCTGGGAAGATCCACCGAGATGCTATCGGCGATAGTTGTCGCCTGCACAGGGGTGATCTTCTCCGTGCCTGCAAAGTATGCATTGGCGACTGCAGCAGATTTCTCGGATTGCACCCCGAAGATGCGGGGCATCTGTTCCATCCAACCCAGCTCCAGTAAATCCTTGAAACCCTTGTGAATGCCGGAAATGATGTTTCCATCACCGACTGAAACAAACACGCACAGTGGTTTTTTCAGATGTGGATTTGGATTCAGGATCGTCTCCCAGATCTCCAGCGCGGCAGTTTTCTTGCCCTCGGCTGTGAATGGATTGTAGCCGGTGTTCCGGCAATACCAGCCAAATTCGTTGGCAGCTTCGATGGTCAGGTCGAAGGCGGAATCGTAGTTGCCATCCACAAGGATAACTTGCGCGCCATAAACAAGCAATTGCGCTACCTTTGCCGGGGGAGCGGTCTTCGGGGCAAAGATTACCGCCTTCCGGTTCATGGCTGCTGCCATGCCTGCAAGAGCAGCGCCTGCGTTACCAGTTGAGGCAGTGACCACCACTTCCGCGCCAATCTCCATTGCCCTGGCTACAACCACCGAGCTAGCCCGGTCTTTAAAGGAAGCGGTCGGATTGCGACCTTCATCCTTTATCCACAATTCCTCCAATCCAAGCGCATTCGTGAGAACACCAGGTTTGAAGAGAGGTGTCCAACCAGCTGCCCCCATGGGGGTTCCGGCGGCTTGTGGATCTGCCACGGGTAACAGGGGCAAGTACCTCCACAGCGATGGCTCCGAGATGGCAGTAATATCTTCAATCTTATAATTTTGGCGGATTTGGCTGTAATCCAGAATGACATCCAGATTTCCCCCATCTTTTGGACAGGTGTAAATGGACTGACCCGGGAGGTATTCCATTCCGCAGATTGAACATTTATATCCTTGAAAATCTGTCATGGTTTTCACTCTCTTTTTTTAGCTTGAATGGAATTGATTTTAACCTATCTGCCTGCTCCATTTTGTTTGAAACTAATCAATTCATCCCCCGAATGCTCCTGAGGGGTTTTCTCTCTCCCAGATAGTTCGGGCAATATATTCCTGGTCCACCGGTAATTGATCGAACCGGACACCCACAGCGTTGTAGATCCCGTTTGTTATGGCTGGGGAGGTCGGAATGCTGCAGATTTCACCCACACCCTTCGCCCCGTATGGACCCGTGGAGATCGGATGCTCCACAATGATCGCTTTGATCTCAGGGGTAAGCATGATCCCGGGTACCCTGTATTTCGCAAGCCGGTCTGTTACCACCATGCCTTTCTCGACAATAAATTCTTCCGTGAGGCAGTTACCCAAACCCATCATCACGCCTCCTTCGATCTGTCCCTGTAGTCCTAACGGGTTGACAGCCATGCCTACGTCATTGGCGGAGATCACTTTTAAAACTCTCACCTCCCCGGTGACCTTATTCACCTCCACTTTCGCAGCCTGAACGCCAAAGGAGAATGCGAAGTGCATATCCCCCCCGGTGCCCAGCGGCTTGGTTTCAGGAGCGTGGTACTCATAAGTAGCTTTCGGAACCTGCCCATCTGCAATCATCTGCATCCGGATTTCAGGATATGGATGCACGCATCCCCTCACCTCAACACCATTTTGGTTAAAGGTGATCTCTTCGGGACGGGTGTCATATTTTTCCGCCAGGTAGGCGGTCATTGCATCGCGCAACGAACTGGCGGCATACTTGGAGGCATTACCCGTTACAAATGTTTGCCTGGATGCAGTGGTCGGACCACCATTCGGGGTTAGATCAGTATCCATCACTAGAACCCGTACCTGTGCAGGGGTAACGTTGAGTTCTTCAGCCGTGATTGACCGCATCACGGTTACCAATCCTTGCCCCATTTCCGCAGAGGAACAGCGGATCTCGAATTCCCCGGTATCCAATAGTTCAATCTCAGCTGTGGAAACATCCGGGGCTCCACCCCCAAGCCCGGTATTTTTATAGGCCGCAGCAAAACCCCACGCTGTGATCAAGCGCGGATTTTTTGGATGGGTTTTTGGCTGGAACGGTTCAGGTTCATCCTTGAGGATTTCTGTTGTTACCTTTTTGATGCATTCATCCAATCCCACCGATTCTCTCAAAATCTGCCCGGTATTCGTCATGCTGCCCACATGGAGGGCGTTCATTCTGCGCAAAGCTACAGGATCGATCTTAAGCTTTTCCGCCAGCATGTCCATCATGGATTCCACCGCGAACGCTGATTGCGTAACCCCGAACCCTCGGAAAGCGCCTGCTGGAGGGTTGTTGGTGTACATGGCATAGCAATCTGCGCGAACATGGGGTATATCGTAAGGACCGGCAGAGTGTGTGGTGGCACGGGTCATCACCTTTTCCCCCAGGGACGCATAAGCACCTGTATCGCCATAGAGTTCAGTTTCAGCAGCTACCAATCTACCATCAAGCTTTGCGCCAATTTTCACCCTGATCTGCGTCGCATGCCGTTTGGGATGGACCAGCAGGCTCTCCTGCCGATCAAACAGTAATTTCACAGGTCTTCCGGTAGCTTCAGCCAACATGGCGGCGTGGATCTGCCCCATTACATCTTCTTTCCCGCCGAATCCCCCACCCATTAGCTGACCGATTATCCTCACCCGTTCTTTTGGCCAACCCATCACCCTGGCAACCTGGTCGCGATCCTGGTAGGGTATCTGCGAGCCAACGTAGATCTCCATCCTTCCATCCGGCTTGGAAACCGCCACGGAACATTCCGGCTCCAGGAAAGCATGGTCAGTGATCTGTGTATGAAAGGTATGTTCCATGATTACCTCAGATTCGCGAAATCCCTGTTCAATATCACCTTTGCGGACTTTGATATGCTTCAGCAAGTTCCCTTTTTCGTGGAGGCGCGGGCTATCCTCCCTGTGTGCATCCACCGGGTTGGTGATGACTGGTTGAAGGTCAAACTCAACCTCGATCATTCCTGCCGCTGCCCGGGCTTCGGCCTGGGTTTCAGCAGCCACGATAGCCAGCGCGTCGCCGATGTATCGGATCCGTTCTCCGACACCCACCATCACCGGCCAGTCGTAAACAACCAGCCCATGCATACGTTCACCAGGGATATCCTCTGCGGTCAGAATCGACAAAACACCCGGCATCTCTTTCGCCTTGGTTATATCCAGCCGCTTCAGGATCGCGTGCGGGACCATTGCCCACCGGACACTGGCATGTAACATTCCCTCGAAATGAAGGTCGTCAGTAAAGACCGCTTCACCAGTGACCTTTTCAACTGCATCAGGACGCAAATTTACTTTACCCACAGCGTTGTGGTTGTGAATTGACTCTGCGATGCTGGGTTTTTTCACCGGCTCGCCGGTACGGAGCGCTTCTGCCGCTGCCAGGATGGCATTCAGGATGGATGGGTAACCTGCACAACGACAAAGTGTATCCTTGAGAGCGATTTGGATCTGCTCCTGTGTGGGATCTGGATTCCGTTTCAAGAAAGCATACGCGGTCATGATCTGACCCGGAATACAGAATCCGCATTGCACCGCGCCATGCTGAATAAACGCCTCCTGCAGAGGGTGTAACCGGATTTGTTCCTGAACCCGTTCGGCTAACCCCTCAATGGTGATCACTTTCCTGCCATTCGCCCGCTCCGCGGGATAAATGCACGAGATCACTGGTTCGCCATCCACCAGCACTGTGCAGGCGCCGCATTCTGCTTCCCCGCAACCGATCTTTGTCCCGGTGAGGTGTAATCGATTCCTCAATAAACTGGAGAGGGTTTCCCCGGGAAGCGCATCCAGTGAATATTTTTTTTGATTTACGGTTAGTTGGATTGCTGCCATATCAATTTACCTGAGTTGCCCGTTCCCAGGCAGTGATGAAGGTATCGCAGAATAAATCCAGGGAGATGTGACGGCGGTATTCCCGGCTGGCTCTTCTAGTGCTGGTTCGGAAATTCGCTTCCTGGAGGATCGATCTTCCTGCAGCAACCATCACTTCCTTGGAAAATAATTTTCCCGTGAGTAACATTTCTGTATCAAATGCCCGAAACGGGGTTGCGCCGCTTGGTCCGATTGCAACGCGTGCTTTAATAATAAGATCGCCGCGTCGTTCGATCCAAACAGCGCAATTCAAAATGGGAAGAGCCACCCCCTGGGGGCGCATGATTCGACGGAAAGCGGATGCCTGTCTGTTTCCGCAAAGAGGAAGGATGAAACCTGTCAGGATCTCGTCTTCCTCCAAAATCGATTTTCCTGGTGAAACAAAGATATCTTTCAGCGGTAACCGCCTTGCCCCCCGCGAATTATCAATAACCGCTTGCGTATCAAGGGCGAGTAATGCGATGGTCCCATCTGCTGCGGGCAAAGCATGGGCAACATTTCCCCCAATGGTTGCCACGTTTCTAACCTGGGGACCAGCGATTAGATCACAAGCATCCTTAAGGGCACAGGCATGGGTCTTTACCAGGGGATTCTCGGCAAGCACGCTTACCGGAACCGCACAGCCAATAAATAAATATTCTTCCTCTGTTTCAATGCGAAGCAAAGCGGGAATTTTCGAGATATCCACCAGGGTTTGTACCGGCGGGTGGCGTCCCTGTTTGAGGTCAATGATCAGGTCGGTTCCACCAGCGACGATTGCAATCGGTTTGACTGCTTCCTGAAGGGTCAGGATCGCATCAGGGACAGTTTCTGGCTGAATATAATTCTGCCATAGGTTCATTGTGGTCCTCACTTTTCTCCTGCGGCGGTACTTTTCGAGAGGAGTGTTCCCCACGCCGCTGGGCAACTACCTGCCCGCGACCACCTAACCTTTGTGTTTATGTCGAATTCTTACCTTTATTCTTATTTACCATTGCTAGTAATTTTCCAGATCATTGACCGCGTTCACCGCGAATGTAGGGTTTACCAAGGGCAGCCGGCGCGCCTATCCGTTTTCGCATTGCTTCCCTGGAACCTATCACAAGGATAACGATCGTGAAAGCGTACGGGAGCATTTGAAGGAAGAAACCCAGGTAAGGGTCGTAGTAAAACGGATTTGCTAACCCGAATATCATTGTCGGCCCCTGTATATCCAGGATAAGGCGGCGTAGCGCGCCAAAGGCATATGCACCAAAAGCTGCCCGGAACGGATCCCACTGGGCAAAGATCACCAAACCGACCGCGATCCATCCCAACCCACCTGTTGTGAGCTCGCTGAACCAACCCGGGGAAACCGCCAGGCTGATCGTCGCTCCTGCCAGACCTGCCAGCAGTCCGCCGACAAACACGTATAAATAGCGCAGGCGGAAAACATTGATACCCAACGCATCAGCTGCCGCCGGGTATTCTCCGATCGCCCTAAGATGCAGACCAGGTCGGGTCCGGTTGATGAAATACCAGGAGATTGGTATCAGGAAATAGCCAATATAAACCAGGATATTTTGATTCGTGAAAAAGATCGGTCCGATAACCGGAATCAGACTGAGGAAGGGGATTGTAAAAACGGGGAGTAGGGAAACTGTCCCGGCTTTGCTCAAACCCTCGCCCAGTACGAGGCTGATACCTACGCCTAGAAACGTGAGCGCCAGACCGCTGACCACCTGGTCACCCTGCAAGGTGATGCTGATAAAAGCATGGATCTGGCTGAGCAGACCTGCAACCAGCATCGCTGCCAGAAGCCCCAGCCATGGATTCCCTGTGGCGATGGCAGTACTGAACGCAGTCATGGCCCCGATCAGCATCATCCCTTCCACACCCAGGTTCATAACTCCGGATCTCTCAGCAATGATCTCGCCTATCGTCGCAAACAACAAAATCGTACCGGAAGCAACACCCGCCTGAAGAATGATAATGGGATCCATATTATTCTCCGGACTCCCCGCGGGTGATGCGGATCCTGTTCCGGATAAGGAAATCACTGGCGATCAGGCAAACCAGGATTGTTCCCTGGATCACCTTTGGCACACCGGATGGCTGTATCTCTCTTCCCGCGAGGATCAATGCGCCAAAAAGAATGGATACCGGGATGATGACCAGGGGATTCAACTTGGCCAGCCAGGCGACAATGATACCTGTAAATCCATAACCGGAAGCGATTGGTGCTGTTTGCAGCCTGTGGATCACACCCGTCACCTCGCTCATCCCACCCAAACCAGCCAGGGCACCGGAAAGCATCATGACATAGATGATGTTACGCTTGATATTGATCCCCGCATATTTTGCTGCCTGGGGATTATCGCCGATCAGGCGGATTTCATAGCCCCAGCGGCTGCGATATACGATCACCCAAATGATTACCGCCGCTACAATCCCAATTATGAATCCCAGGTGGGTTGTTAACCCTCTTAGATCAGGATTGGAACCGGCAAAATCCAGCAACCGGGGCATCCAGGCACTTTTTGGAAATTTGGGAGACATCTGGAAGCCGCCTTCCGACCAGACACCAAAGATCCAGAAATTCATCCAGGCGATTGCGATGTAATTCATCATAAGGGTGCTGATGATCTCATTGACGTTGAATTTTGCCTTCAAATACCCAGGGATAAATCCCCAGAATCCCCCGGCTGCCATCCCAGCAATTGCCATAACTGTCAGGAAAATCCAACGGGGAGTCTCTGCACCAAGAACAGGGGCAAGCACAATTGCGCTTGCGCCGAACGCGCCCATAATAAATTGCCCCTCCACCCCGATATTCCAGAGTTTCATCCGGAAAGCGACGGAGCATGCCAGGGCTGCCAGCATGATGGGTGTTGCTTTCACAATCGTATCGGAGATCACTCCGATGCTACCAAAGGATGCTTTGGCAATATGTTGATAGGATCGGATGGGATCCCCACCCGCAAACGCGATAACGAAACCACCAAGGATCAAGGCAACTATTAGAGCTAATATCGAAATTACCAGAGGATACCATTTTGGCGGTTCTTCCAACCGGGGCTCAAAACGGATGCGGTAACCGGTGGATTTCTTTTGGATTGTTGAGGATTCAGCCATTGCTGCCTGTTCCTTCCTTCGCTATTTCGCTCATCGGTGTGCCCATCATCATCATTCCCAGCATTTCGATCAAGTCATCATCCTTTTTTCCACCACATACCTGCACTTCTCCCATGATTTTCCCTTCATAGATCACATAGATGCGATCGCTAAGGGAGAGCAATTCCTCAAGCTCTTCCGAGATCAGGAGGACCGCAGCACCTGCCCCCCGCTGTGCCAGTAACAGGTGGTGAACACCTTCAATTGCTCCAACATCCAGCCCGCGGGTGGGTTGAACTGCAACCATGAAATCAGGGAGCCCTGAGATCTCGCGAGCCAGGATAACACGCTGCAAGTTGCCACCAGAAAGCAATCGAACCGGTGTGGTCACATTGGGAACAATAATGTCATATGCCTGTTTTAATTCAATAGCCAGCTTGGATGCGGCGTTCATATCCAGCAGACCTGCTTTTGAAATCGGTGGCTGCCGGTATTTTTTCATGATTACATTATCAGTTACGCTGAGGTTCGGAGCGCTTCCTACATGGGTTCGATCCTCGGGAACATAGGCCAGACCGTGCTTTATTCCAAAGAGTGTGTCCCGGTTGCTGATCTGATCATTGCTCAGGTTCACCTCCCCCTGTTGGCACAACCGCAACCCGGTGATCACCTGGGAAAGCTCAGATTGGCCATTACCTGCAACCCCGGCGACCCCAACGATCTCACCCGCCCGAACATTTAATGACACTCCCCGAAGAGCTGGCAAACCTTTATCATTTTCGGCATACACATCCCGGACATCTAGCACAACTTCACCCGGTTTGCAGGGTTCCTTTTCGATTCTGAAGATCACTTCCCTGCCAACCATCAAACGAGCAAGTTCTTCGCGCGAGACACCTTTGGATGGAATTCCAGAAGCCGTACATACCCCGCGTCGCAGAACACTCAAACGGTCGGAAATCGCAGTAACCTCTTGAAGTTTGTGACTGATAAAGATGATCGATTTCCCGTGTGCGACCATTGACCGTAATGTTGCAAATAACCCTTCGATCTCCTGAGGTGCCAGAACAGCTGTAGGCTCATCCATGATTAACACGTTCACACCACGGTATAGCATCTTCAATAATTCCACCCGTTGCTGCTCCCCAACGGATAACTGCCAGATCTTTGCTTTGGGATCCACCTTGAGCCCGAATTTATCCCCGATATCAGCTACTTTCTCATCATATTCGGACAATCGCATCAAAAACCTGGGGGCGTCCAATCCCAGGAGAACATTCTCGGTGACAGTTTGTGAAGGGACCAGCATAAAATGCTGATGTACCATGCCAATCCCTGCGTTGATCGCATCCCGTGGCGAAAGGAAATCCACGGGTTTCCCTTTTACTTTAATCATTCCTGCATCCTGCCGGTAAAGACCAGCCAGGATGTTCATGAGCGTACTTTTTCCCGCCCCGTTTTCCCCCAAGAGCGCGTGGATTTCTCCTTCTTTAATTTCAATATCCACGTGATCGTTAGCCAGAACTCCTGGAAATCGTTTAATAATCCCGCGCATTTCCACGGCAAGGATATCCGAATTAATATTATTCGTTTGAGGATCCACAGGGATTCTCCTGAACTTTGAGATGAGAGTGAACCACCAAAAAGTAAGGCTAGAACTCAATCGTGAGTTCTAGCCTCAAATCAACCCGGTTTACTGCGGCAATTCAGCAGTGATCCCTTCCGCCCACCATTTCATACACTGGGGGATCGAGCAGGGTAGACCATATTCGGGGAATGCATCGAGGTCGACCTGTTGCAGGCTCTGACCCGCGGGCAGAACAACATTGCCCTGGTTATCATTGATTGGGCCGGTAAACACGTCAAACCGGTCAAATTCACCAGCATTCATCTTGGCGAGAGTATCTTTGACCATGGCAATTACTTCTGGATCAAGATCCTTCACACCAGGTTGCATTTCCTCGCCTTCCATGAAGCCATATAAACCCAATGCGCCGGTATCAGAATCAAAATACTGCCAACCCGGTTTATAGGTCCCGGCAATGACCTGTTCGGCGATATCAGCATAGATGGGACCCCACACCCAATAGGGTGCGGTTAAACAGGCATCGACCTTGCAGGAGCCGTACCAGTCATAAGTTACGCCCCATTTGCCTTTTTCCTGGGCGACATCCGCTACGGCAGGGGTATCCGCGCCGGTGAAGACAACCTGGGCACCAGCATCGAATAGGGATGCGGCCGCGTCTTTTTCAATGATCGGGTCATGCCAGGTATTGATCCAGCGGATATCCATCGTGCATTCCGGGCAGGTTTTCTTCATTCCAAGTGCTATTGCGTTACCCAGACGAATCTCTTCGGGGATCGGGAAGGTAGCCATGTAGCCAAGCTTGGGATTGCCATCGGCTTTGGCACGAGCGCCAGCGAGCATGCCAGCCAGGTACTTCATGTTTTCCATGGCGCCCATCAGGTTGCCAAAGTTGGTCTCATTGGATTTGATCCCGGTCAGGTGAATGAACATCGAATCCGGGAATTCCTCTGCGACGGCTTCCATCGGGTCCATATATCCAAAGGAGGTTCCGTAGATCAGATCAAAACCTTTGCGTGCCAGGCTGCGGAACACCTGTTCAGAATCGGCACCTTCGGGAACATTTTCAATATAAGCGATATTCACATTCTCGACATTTTCTTTGATGTATTCGAGACCTTCATAGTGAGCCTGTGACCAGCCGCCATCGTCATGCGGGCCGATCAAGACCATGCCGACATTGAATTTACCTTCTTCGATTTCCGGGATCTGAAAGCCGCCTGATTCCTCTGCTGGTGCTGGGGCTTCCGTAGCCTCTGGGGCAGCCGGTTCGGCAGGTTCTTCCATCGGTGCTTCCGTTGCTGCAGGAGCAGCCGGCGCGCATGCTGCCAGAATCATCGAAAAGATTACCAGTACTCCTAAAACTGCAAACAGTTTTTTCGAAACCATCTCACTCCTCCAATTTAATTTTTTTCTTGATCCAACGTCAGGAAGCTGCAAGACTACGGTTTGTGACTGGTTTTCACCTCCTTCCGATCATAAATACTATGGATGTAAATTGTCCTTCCCCAAATTCCGGAGGTTTAGAACAATTCCCGAGGTGATGCGATTACCTTATTATTTTACACTAACAATAAACGAAAATCTTAGTAAACAATTAAGACTTTCCTTACATAAAACCGCTCCTCCATTTTTCAAAAGGAGGAGCGGTCAAGATTCAAGTTACGGTACGATCCAGGTTCCGGTTTCACCCTTCAGAGCGCGACCGATATTTTCCGGGTTGGTAATCAACCCCTGTTTCCCGCCGGCTTCCAGAAACCAAATGATCGCCTGGATTTTGGGTGCCATGGAACCCTTGGCGAAGTGCGTTCCCTCTGCCAGGTATTGCTTGGCTTCCGCCATCGTCATCTTGTCCAGCCATTTCTCATCTGGTTTGCCATAATTCAGGGCAACTTTCTCCACAGCTGTGGAGATCAGGAGTAGATCAGCGTTGATCTTTTGCGCCAGAAGGCTGCTGGCAAAATCCTTGTCGATCACTGCTGCGGTTCCAACCAGTTCGCCGTTTTCGCCTTCAAGAACGGGAATACCGCCACCACCGACAGTGATGACCACCGCACCAAAATCAATAAGCGCTTTTACACTATCCAGTTCGACCACTTCTTCCGGCAAGGGAGAAGCCACCACGCGGCGCCAACCACGACCGGCATCTTCCACCACCGTCCAGCCAAGGTCTTTCTCGCGTTGCTTTGCTTCGGTTTCTTCCATAAAGCCGCCGATCGGTTTGGAAGGATTCTGGAAAGCCTTGTCATTCTTATTGACTTTCACTTGGGTGACCACCGTGCAAACCGGTTTCTTGATCCCACGTTTTTTGAATTCATTTTGCAGATTCTGCTGGAGGGAGTAACCGATCGCACCCTGGGAATCTGCACCGCAAACATCCAAGGGCACCTCGTGCATCCCTTCTACCTTGTGCGCCAATTCTGAACGGCGCAGGATGAAACCCACCTGGGGTCCATTACCATGACCGATAGCTACATCCCAACCAGCTTCGATCATATCTGCGATATGGTGGGTGGATTCCTTAGCTGCCAGATACTGGTCTTCAACGCTCTGGTGCTTGTTATCCTTGATCAGCGAGTTCCCGCCGATAGCTACAACTGCAACTTTCTTGGTCATTCTGTATATTCTCCTTTTTTCTTTTATCCCATGGTCAAAGCCATCACCGCTTTTTGAGCATGCAGGCGGTTTTCGGCTTCATCATAAACCACGGATTGCGGACCGTCCATCACAGCATCGGTCACTTCGATATTCCTATCAGCTGGTAACGGATGCATATAGATGGCATCCTTCTTGGCCAGCTTCATTCGGCGCTCGTCGGTGATCCAGCTTGAGTATTTCTTGATGATCTCAGCGCCGTCTTTTTCATCCGGCGTGTGAACCATTGCGCCCCAGGATTTGGCGTAAATGATATCAGCGTCTTTAAAGGCCTTATCCATATCATCCACAACTTCAAAGCCAACCCCGGCTTTCTTGGCTTCCGCTTCGGCCTGTTCCATGATCCCAGGCATCAGCTTGAACTCAGGCGGGTGAGCCAGGACAACATCCATACCAAACCTCGGCATTTGCAGAATCAGGCTCTGAGGAACCGACATGGGTTTCTGGTAGGAAGCGGCATAAGCCCAGGAAACGACCATTTTCTTACGGCGCAGGTCGCGGCCTTTCTTTTCCATGATCGTCATCAGATCCGCCAGGCATTGGAAGGGATGGTAGATATCGCATTGCATATTGAGCACGGGAACGCGGGAGTGTTTAGCCACCTCGTTGAGATAACCATTTCCTTCGCCCCAGGTGACGTGCCGGATGGCAATGCCATCGAAATAGCGTCCAAAGATCTGACCGATTTCTTTCGGGGTGTCTCCGTGAGAGATCTGGGTCGTCTTGGAATCAATGAAAGCTCCATGACCCCCCAGCTGCGCGATGCCAGCTTCGAATGAACCGCGGGTGCGGGTGCTGCTGAAGAAGAACAACATCGCCAGCACTTTATCCCGTAGGTACGCATGTGGTTCATTCAATGCGCGTTTTCTTTTCAGATCAAAAGCCACATCCAGAACGGTTTCAACTTCTTCTTTGCTGAAATCGAGATCGCCGATCAAATCGCGGCCGTGTAAGTAGGTTTGCATTTTTCCTCCTTGGTTTCAAGATTAGCCTCCAGATGGTGTTGCCCTCCGGAAGCCAGCTAAAAGATTATTCTGTCGCGCCAAGGACCAGCCCGAGCAGCGCCATGCGCATCACAACCCCGTTGAAGGCTTCCTGCCAGTAGCGGGACCAGCGGGTGATATCCACATCGGGAGGGATTTCATCCATGCGCGGCAGGGAGTGCAGCAGGATCGCATCCGATTTCGCCTTGGTAGAAAGCAGCTCGCGGGTGATCTTGTAGTTGGCGGGGGTCATACCATGATCACCGGCTTCCTGGCGGGATTTGGTGTAATCCGGTTGGACAACCGGTTCGACCAGAATGACATCCGCATCTGCGATGGCCTGTTCCACATGCTCGGCTTCTGTGAAATCCACGCTGTAGGATTTCAGCTCGGCCTTGAATTCATCTGTAAGGCTCATTTCGGGTGGCGCCACAAAGGTGATCGGGCAATCAAACTGCGAAAGCGCATACCCCAGGGAATGCATCGTACGCATGCGCATATCGCCCACAGCCAGCCATTTCAAACCATCGATCGTGCCGCGTTCCGTCAGAACCGTGTAAAGATCGGTAAGGATCTGGGTGGGGTGTTCGCCCCAGCCATCACCACCGTTGATGATCGGAACGGAAGCCCATTTGGCGGCTTCGTGGGGGGCACCTTGCTGGAAGTGGCGCATCACGATCACATCGCCGTAGAACTCGAGCATTTTCACGGTATCTTTGATGCTTTCCTGGTACCAGTCGCCGGCGCGGGTCATTTTTGCATCGGAAAACCCGGTCACATGACCACCCAGGCGGTGCATGGCGGCTTCGTGAGCCAACCGGGTGCGGGTGGATGGCTGGTAGAAAGCGGTCACCATGGTCTTCTCAGCGAGAAGATCACTGTTGCGGCGGGATTTGGCAATGGGAGCCATTTCATCCGCCACTTCGAACACATGGAAGAATTCCTGGCGTTCGAATTCCTTGAGAGACAAAATATCACGACCTAAAAAACTGCGCATTTCAGACTCCTTTTTAATTTGAATGATTTTACGAAATTTCGACAAACAACACGATCTCTTTCTATTTCACTCCCTTCACCCGCCGCACCACGTGAAAGCGGAAATAGCCCGGAAGGAAAAAGCTGCTGGAATGATCCACCAGTTCTCCACCTGCGGAATATAACTTGGCAACGAATTTCAAAAGTACATCCCCGCGTTGGATCTGCAACGCGCGGGCGATATCGGAAGGTGCGGCAACCGCCTGGATCTCCGTCTTGGAATGGTCCAGTTGTGGGGTTCCACGTTTAAGCAGCCAATCCAGGACAGAACCGGTGAACCCTTCCTTCAAACCATTTGCTGGAAGGATCTCCACTGGCAGCAAGTCAACCAGGTACGCCACCGGGCGCTCTTCCGCATTGATTACCCTAGTTAATCGTACGAGCAGAGTTCTAACAGATTTGGAGAACATTTTGGCCTGTTCAACATCGGCTTCCAGGTATTCGATATTGAGCATCCCCATGGAAACCTGCAAACCCATTCTTGCGGCAATGCTTTCAATGCTTTCCAGTATTTCCACGCCGGTCTCAATGATCTGCTGATTGCGGACAACAAAAGTACCGACCCCCTGGCGGCGACGGATCAATCCCTGCTCTTCAAACGCCCGCATAGCTTCGCGCAAAGTTGCGCGGGAAACACCAAGTTGCCGGGCCAGTTCCGGCTCGGAGGGTAGCTTGCCACCAGGCTGGACCTTCCCGATCACGGTGGCAAGGTCACCCTGCAAGCGTTTGAATGGTTGCTCTTTTTTCGTATTCGGATTCTTTGCAATAGGCATGATTCAAAAAAGTCCTTATTCAATCGCTGGAGTAAACGAGAACCTTGTTACATCCACTAAACCCAGGTCGGAGATACGCAGCTCTGGGATGACAACAAGCGCAAGCAGGCTGAGCTGCATGTTCGGGCTTTCCAGGTTGCATCCGCAAGCCCGAAATCCTTCCAACACACCAGCAGCTTTCAGGGAAACTTCTTCCGCAGGTTGATTCGACATCAGTCCTGCAATGGGCAGCTCCACCTTGCCGATCACTTTGCCATCCCGGATGACAACCTGGCCACCACCACACTCCGCAAGGATGTTGGCAGCCAAAGCCATATTCTGTTCGTCGGTACCAACTACGATCATATGGTGACTATCGTGCGCCACAGTGGAAGCAACTGCGCATTTACCATTGAAGCCAAAGCCCTGAACCAGGGCAGTCTGCACCCGGCCTGTGGATTTGTGACGCTCTACCAGGGCGATCTTTGCCAGGTCCCGGTCGGGGTCAGCCGGGATCTCATCACCAACGGCAGTCACCATGATCTTCAAATGGCGGGTTGGTGCCTGGTTTTCGATCACCCCGATCACATTGGCAGTAAGATGATCCGGGTCTGCACCTTCCGGCAGTGATAGTCTGAAATCCTGCGCTTTGAGCGGTCTTGGCAGATTCACTGACCCGCACGCCCAATCAGGATAATCATATAGCGGCATATCAACGGAGATCTTCCCGTTTTTCGCGATCAATTCCCCGCGGCAAAAGACCATCCCAGCGTGAAAATCCTCAAGGTCCTGAACCAACAGAATATCCGCGTACCTTCCAGGCGCGATCATACCCATGTTGCGGCTAAGCCCGAAGTATTCAGCGGTATTGATGGTCGCCATTTGCAATGCGGTGATCGGTGCGAATGCCAACAGAAATGGCATGCCTGATGACCCGGTCCATGTGGCCTTCTTGCACCAGTGTTTGGGAATGGGAGTCATCTGTGCAAAGTAAAAAGCGGCTCGAATTCAACTTCAGTTCCGTCACTGCTGCAGCTTGTGCCTGCACGTCCTTCCAACCCGATCCGAAACGCAGCATCACCCGCATCCCCTGTCGTGCCCGTTCAATAGCATCCTCCAAACGGGTACCTTCATGATCATCCTGGGGTCCGCCGGCGACATACCCATGAAATGGTAGGCCAAGGTCAGTTGATGCGTAGTGCCCACCAATAACCTTATTCGCCTGGCGGGTGATGGCCATTTCGGCATGCATCTTATCGTCACCGCTGAAAACTCCTGGGAAGTTCATCACTTCACCCAGCCCGATGATCCCCGGCCAGGTCATTGCCTCTGCCACCTCGGTAGGTCCCAGAGTCTCTCCCGGGGTTTCAAGTCCGGGTGCCGAAGGCACGCAGGAAGGCATCTGCACAAATACCTGGATCGGTTGGTTTTGGGCTTCGTCCACCATCAGGCGCACACCCCGCAATCCTAAGACATTTGCGATCTCGTGCGGGTCAATGAACATACCTGTTGTACCGTGAGGGATCACCGCGCGCACGAATTCGGTCACCGTCAGCATCCCCGATTCCACATGCATGTGGGCATCCAGCAGCCCGGGAACGAGGTATTGATCAGCAGCTTCGATCACACGTGTATTTTTTCCGATGGTATGGCTGGCATCCGAACCAACATAGGCGATGCGGTGCCCGAGGATGGCAATATCGGTGTGAGCAAGGATCTCACCAGATTGGACGCAAACCCATCGGCCGTCGCGGATGACGATATCAGCCGGGGTGCGCCCCATCGCACAGGCCACCAGCGCGCGGGTATCCTTATAACCAAATCCATAACTCATGGTTCAGCCCTCCAGCAGCCTACGAGCAGCTGCGTTGTGCTGCTCAATATGGGTGGGGATATCGAGAGATGTGAGTTTGCCCTCGCGGACGATGCACTTCCCCGCGACGAAATTGTAGTCAACCGTTACCGGGGAGCAGAACAATACTGCCGCCACCGGGTCGTTTAGCGCCCCGCTAAACTCCAACCGGTTGAGGTTTATCGCGATAAAGTCGGCACACTTACCCGCTTCCAGGCTGCCAATATCTTTGCGGCCTAAAACCGCTGCCCCACCGCGCGTGGCTAATTCAAGCGCTTCTCGGGCGGTAAGAATGGGTGGTGCGCCGTCGCTGCTCAGGGATGCGCCTTCGATCCCGGCCCGCAAGCGGGCAAGGAGCATGGCCTGGCGAGCTTCAGCGAGCAAATGCGAGCCATCGTTGCTCGCCGAGCCATCCACACCCAGCCCCAATTTCACCCCCGCCTGCATGTATTCACGCACAGGGGCAATTCCGGAGGCAAGACGCATGTTCGAGGAAGGGCAGTGCGCAACTCCGCAGCCGGTGTTCTTATAAACCTGGATCTCCTCCTTACCGACGTGAACCGAATGGGCGAACCAGACATCCTCTCCAACCCAGTCCAAGCTCTGCATGTAAGCGACGGGTTTATACCCGAATTGTTGTTGGCAAAATTCTTCTTCATCCTGGGTTTCCGCGAGGTGGGTATGCAGGTGCAGGTTATGCTCTCGAGCCAGGATGGCGCTCTGACGCATTAACTCTCCAGTCACACTAAAGGGCGAGCAGGGAGCAAGCACGATCTGCACCATCGCCCCGGGTTTGGGGTCATGGTACCGCTCGATCAGCCGCTGGCTGTCTTTAAGGATAGCATCTTCGCTATCCACCACGCTATCTGGTGGCAGCCCTCCCTTGCTCTCCCCCAGGCTCATCGACCCGCGGGATGCCTGGATGCGCATTCCCATCTCCTGGGCAGCGGTTATTTCATCATCCAACCGGGAACCATTTGGAAAGAGGTACAGGTGATCAGAGGCGGTGGTGCAGCCAGAAAGAGCCAATTCCGCCAGGGCGGTTTTGGTGGAGATAAAAATATCTTCAGGATTCATCCGCGCCCAGATCGGGTAAAGGGTTTTCAGCCATTTAAAAAGGTTCGCATTCTGGGCTGCGGGAACCGCGCGGGTGAGGGTTTGATAGAAATGATGGTGGCAGTTAACAAATCCCGGCAGGATCAAATGCCCGGATAAGTCGAGGACCTCATCAGCTGTCTCAGGGAGCTCCCCGGTCTTACTCACCTGCTCGATAAACCCATTTCGGGTAAAAATACCACCGCCTTGAATCTCCTGGCGGTGATCATCCATGGTCACAAGAACGGTTGCGTTTTTGATCAGCAGGGTGGACATGCGAATCCTATCCAAAGAAAAACTCGAACTGATTTCTCTGTTCGAGTGTAACGAATTTCAGATAAAAAGTCAATTGTCAGACAACACCTTTTTTTATTTATCAGCCAACTTGGCCGCCTTCAAAGTACTGCGCAGGAGCATGGCGATCGTCATCGGACCCACCCCCCCGGGAACAGGAGTGATCGCTGAGGCAACTTCCTTTACTTCATCGTATGCCACATCCCCAACCAGCCGGTAACCGCGCGGACGCGAGGCATCTTCGACGCGGTTGATGCCCACGTCGATTACCACCGCACCGGGTTTAACCCAATCCCCACGCACTATCTCAGTTCTGCCCACCGCCACAACGAGGATATCCGCCGATCGGGTAATCTCCTTCAGGTTTTTGGATTTTGAATGGCATAGGGTAATAGTGGCGTTTGCCCGCAGGAGAAGCAGAGCCACAGGCATGCCCACAATGTTCGATCGCCCCAGCACAACCGCGTTCATTCCCCCCAGGTTTGGTACATATTTTTGGAGCAAATACATCACTCCGGAAGGAGTGGCGGGTACAAAGAGCGGATCCCGCCCCTTCTGCGCCAGCCTCCCGATATTGACCGGATGGAAGCCATCCACATCTTTTTCGAGCCTCACGGTGGAAAGCACTTTTTCCTCATCCAGACCGGAAGGCAGCGGCAGTTGCACCAGGATCCCATGGACAGCAGGGTCGTCGTTCAATTTTTTTACCAGATCGACTACGTCGCCAAGTTTGGCATTTTCCGGTATTTCATACCCGAAGGAAACAATCCCCGCCTCCTGGCAGGCTTTATGCTTCGAACGAACATAGACATGCGAGGCAGGATTTTCCCCCACCAGCACGGTTGCCAACCCCGGCACCGGCTTCCCTGCTTGAATTCGCTCATTCACTTCGGCTGCCACTTCGCCGCGGATATCCTCTGCGATAGCGGCTCCATCAATAACGGTTGCTGTCAAGGGTCACCTCCAATAATCAAGTTCAATTATAAACCTCCTGCTTCTTGAAGTATGACTCTTCTCTCTTTAAGCTATAATTTCTGGAAAGGAAACCTTACATGAGCAATATTTGCGTCATCGGGACAGGATACGTGGGTTTGGTTACGGGGGTTTGTTTTGCCGATCTCGGCAATCGGGTGGTCTGCCTCGATGTGGATCAAAAAAGGATAGAGGGGCTTAAGAATAATATTATGCCCATCTATGAACCCGGGTTGGAACAGCTCACAATCCAAAACGTGAAAGCGGGGCGGCTCACATTTACAACCGATTACCACGAAGCCCTGGTGGGAATGGAATTCGCGTTCATCGCCGTCGGCACACCCTCGGGGGTGGAAGGCGAAGCCGATCTGCAGTTTATCCGCGCCGCGGCGGAATCCATCGCGGAAAATATCAACACCTCAGTTGTCGTGGTGAATAAATCCACTGTACCAGTCGGTACTGGCGACTGGGTGGCGGATGTGATCCGCAAGAAACGCGCAGGAAAACCCCTGGATTTCAAGGTGGTCTCCAATCCTGAATTCCTGCGAGAAGGGTCCGCGATCAACGATTTTATGAGCCCGGACCGGGTGGTTCTGGGTTCCATGGATAAGGAAGCAGCACAACAAGTTGCGCGCTTGTATTCTTCCCTGCGCAGCCCCATTCTCATCACAGACCTGCGTACAGCGGAGATGATCAAATACGCCTCCAATGCATTCCTAGCAACGCGGATTTCGTTTATTAATGAGATTGCTAATATGTGCGAAGAAATGGGCGCTGATGTGCGCGAGGTTGCCCAGGGAATGGGCATGGATAAGCGCATTGGGCACGCCTTCCTGGATGCCGGGTTGGGCTGGGGTGGAAGCTGTTTCCCCAAGGATGTGAAAGCCCTGGAACACATGGCGGTTCTTAATGGAACCCACCCGCAGTTGCTTCAGGCAGTAATGGAGATCAACCGCAACCAGCGCCGCAGGGCAGTTCTTAAATTACGCAAAGCGTTGGGTGGTTTGAATGAAAAAGTGATCGGGGTGCTCGGGCTTTCGTTCAAACCGAACACTGACGATGTTCGCGATGCCCCCGCCTTGGAGGTGATCCGCCTTCTGGAAAACGAAGGGGCTTTCGTGAAAGTATACGACCCGCAGGCGATGGAAGTTGCTGCCCCATACATTAAAAAAGCTGTTTTTTGTGATGATCCTTATTGCGCAGTAACCGACGTGGATGCGCTTGTGCTAGCAACAGAATGGAACGAATTCAAGCAGCTAGATTTCTCCCGCATCCGATCGCTTATGCGCACCCCGGTGATCCTGGACGGACGTAATCTTTGGGATGGGGATGCCCTGCGGGCGATGGGATTCACCTATTTCGGGGTTGGGCGTGGGGTAACAATTGCCACAAGGGATTGATCGCATCTTTTTTCTCTTATAAACAAAAAAATCGGGAGCTGTTCGGCGCCCGATTTCTAATTTGGGAATTCTATTTGGTCAATTCGTAGAGCTCCACTAGAACCCCCCCGGTGGATTTGGGGTGCACAAATGCCATCTTTCGCCCGGGGAGCACGATTGGCTCCTCGTTGATCAACTTGACGCCCTTTTCCTTCAGACTGGTCAGCATGCCTGCCACATCGTCGGTCTCGAAACACAAATGATGCATCCCGCCCCCCCGCTCGGCTAGGAATTTGGCTGCGCCGGTATCATCCGCGGTTGGTTTCACCAGTTCCACCTCACTATCCCCCAGCGGGAGGAAGGCTACCTGAGCCTTCTGGCTGGGGACATCCTCAATATGGCTCATCTCGATCCCCAGCGCATCCCGCCAGAATTTCAGCGATTCATCGATATCCGCAACAACAATCGCAACATGGTTGATCTTCTTTAATGTTGGCATTTCATTACCTCCTGATTCATTTCATTATCACATGAACGATGAAGCTTGGTACTCACCCCAACTCCCGCGGAGCACCCGGCAGATCTCGCCCAGGGTGATCTCCTGTTCAACGCATTCGATCAGCAGAGGCATAAGATTGGAATCGGTTTTCGAGTTCTTCTCCAGTCGGGCAAGTAGTTCGCTGACCTTGCTTGAATCCCTCCCTGCCCGCAAGGCAGCCAGTTTTTCCCGTTGATCCAATTCGATTTTTGGATCCACTTTCAATCGTTCAAGCTCCACCGATTCGCTTGATTGGTATTTATTGACACCGACCACTGTTCGCTCTCCGGATTCGATGGATTTCTGGAACCGGTAGGCGGCTTCCTGGATCTCGGATTGAAGATAGCCGCGCTCAATGGCTGCCAGGGCGCCGCCCATCGCGTCGATTTTTTTGATGTATTCCATCGCTCGGGTGCTGATCTCATCCGTCAAATATTCCACCAGGTAGGACCCTGCCAGCGGATCCACGCTATCCGCCGCACCGGTCTCTTCGGCTATGATCTGCTGGGTACGCAGCGCAGTGGTCACCGATTGGGGTGTGGGCAGCCACAGGGCTTCATCTTTGCTGTTGGTATGCAGGGATTGCGTTCCGCCCAGCACGGCAGCCAGCGCCTGAACGGCCACCCGCACAACGTTGTTTTCCGGTTGCTGGGCAGTGAGAGTGGAGCCGCCCGTCTGGGTATGGAAACGCAGCATCCAGGATTTCGGATCCTTCGCATTGAAGCGCTCTTTCATGATCTGCGCCCACAGTCGACGGGCTGCCCGGAATTTGGCAACTTCCTCAAAGAAATCGTTGTGTGCGGCAAAAAAGAAGGAAAGCTGGGAGGCGAACCTATCCACCTCCAACCCGGCTTTTATCGCTGCCTCGACGTAGGCAATCCCATCCGCCAGGGTGAAAGCCACCTCCTGCACCGCTGTGGACCCAGCTTCCCGAATGTGGTACCCCGAAATGCTGATCGTATTCCAGCCCGGGATGTTCTTTTCACAATACTGGAATATATCGGTGATTAGTCGCAAGGATGGCTTTGGAGGGAAGATATACGTCCCGCGGGCAACATATTCTTTCAGAATATCGTTCTGAATGGTCCCTTTCAGTTTGGATTCCTCCACTCCCTGGCTCCTGCCGACCACGATATACATGGCAAGCAGAACTGCAGCGGGCGCATTGATGGTCATGCTCGTAGAGACCTTATCCAGCGGGATCTCCTTGAAAAGGGTCTGCATATCGCGAATGGAAGAGATGGAGACCCCAACCCTCCCGACCTCACCAGCAGATATGGGATCGTCCGCGTCATAGCCGATTTGGGTGGGCAGATCGAAGGCTACCGAAAGCCCGGTTTGCCCCTGGTCCAGCAGGTAGCGGTAGCGTCGGTTGGATTCCTCCGCGGTCGCGAAACCGGAATACTGCCGCATCGTCCAAAACCGGCTACGATACATGCTTGGTTGAACCCCTCTTGTGAACGGGAATTCCCCTGGGAATCCAAGCTGGGTCCAATAATCGAATTCCACTGGCGAAAGGATGGGTGGAATTTCGATCCCGGAGGTGGTCTCAAACTTTTCTTTTCTTTGGGGGGCTTTCTGAACCGATTTTGCATATATTTCGGTTTCCCAACGTTTCTTTTCGTTTTCTATATTCATAGGGCTCCTCTGAAATTGAAAAGAATTACAAAATAATTCTAAGGCAAAGCACAATCATGTTACACTATTCTTACTCCTCGCGCAAATCAAACCATGGAACTAGAATTATCCTCCTTCCTGCAATTTGCCCTTGAGCTCATTATCATCCTGACAGCAGCCAAAATGGGGGGATTACTTTCCATCAAGCTTGGTCAGCCTTCCGTGCTGGGTGAGCTACTGGCCGGGATCATCTTGGGACCTTCGCTATTCAACGTCACCACGTTCCCCTTTATCACCAACCCGGAAATGTTGAATGAGTTCATCCGCGAATTGGGGGAGATCGGGGTGCTCTTCCTGATGTTTCTCACCGGGCTGGAACTTCATCTTTCTGATATGGCCAGGAATACCAGAAGCGCTGTTTTGATCGCAGTGATGGGCATGGCGCTCTCGCTTGGGCTTGGGTGTATGGTTGGATTCACGAACGGTTTTACCGGAATGCAGCCACTTTTTATAGGTTTGGCGTTGGCAGCCACCAGTATTAGTATCACAGCACAAACACTCATGGAGCTAAACAACCTCCGCGGGAAAGTTGGGTTGGGGCTCCTCGGCGCGGCGGTCGTCGATGATATTCTGGTTTTACTGGTTTACTCGGTACTTATCGCGGTTGCATCTGGCTCAGATGGGTGGAGCAGCATAGCCGGATTGATCCTGCAAATCGGGTTGTTCTTTGTGATCACTATCGGGTTTGGGCTTAAACTGCTTCCTTCAGTTACCCGATGGGTATCAAAACGTCGGATCAGCCAGGGATTGGTCACCTTTGCGATTATTGTCCTGCTGGTTTTTTCGTTTCTCGCCCAAAGTTTAGGTCACCTGGCTGCAATCCTTGGCGCGTTCCTGGCTGGGATCATGTTTTCACGAACGGAAGAAAAGGGGATCATCGAGACCGGGATGAAAACATTGACCTACAGTCTTTTTGCCCCGATCTTTTTTGTTGGGATCGGTCTACAGGTAGATCTCCACCAAATCGGGGAGACTGGTCCCTGGCTTCTGCTTGGATTGATCCTGGCTGCTGTGATCGGCAAATTCCTGGGTGCAGGAATGGGGGCGCGATTCAGTAAGTTTACCTGGCAGGAATCCATACAAATCGGGGTCGGGATGATTCCCCAGGGGGAAGTATCTCTGATCACCGCTGCAATGGGTCTTAAGCTCGGATTGCTTGATACAAGTGTATTTACCGGGATCGTCATCACAATTCTGGTCACTGCCATTATCACACCTCCATTGCTAAGGTTGGCGTTTACGTTCAAACCGGCATTAGTTCATTTGGATAATGCGAAATAATGAATTGGAGCAAGAATGAAAATGTTCATCATGTTGGTACTTCAAGATTACTCGCTAATGGATGAGGTAATGACTGCCTGGAGGGAAAACGGGGCTCCAGGGGTGACAGTCCTTGATTCCATGGGTATGTCACACCTTTCCCGCCAGGCAGCTTTAAGGGAGGATTTCCCCATCATGCCTGGGATCGACGACCTCATGGAAACGACCGCGGACTCAAATCACACGCTCTTTACGATCGTCAATGACGAGAAAACCGCAGATAAGATCATCACCGCCACCCTCGCTGTCACTGGCAGCCTGGACCAACCGAATACCGGCATTATCGCCACCTGGCCGCTAAGTAAAGTGATCGGGTTGAACCACTGCGCAGATTAATCGATGAGAATCCTTGCGATTGATATCGGCACGGGTACGCAGGATATCCTCCTGCTCGATTCCCGTTTGGATTTTGAGAACAGCTACAAGCTGGTCCTCCCGTCACCTACCTTGATCCTTCGGAAAAGGATCCAGGCAGCCACATGCGCTGGTAAGACATTGCTGCTCAAGGGTGTCACCATGGGTGGTGGTCCTTGCTCATGGGCAATTGAGGACCACCTAAAAAAAGGCTTGAAAGTATTCGCCCTGCCGCAAGCAGCCCGGACGATCAACGATGACCTGGAAGCTGTTCGCGACCTCGGAGTCGAAATTCTCAGCCCCAAAGATGCTGCCAGGTTGGATCCATCGGTAGTATCGCTCACCCTTGGCGATGTAGATTTCAGATCCATAGAGAAAGCCTTCGGCGAATTCAGCGTCTTGTTGGATTCCCTGGACCTAATAACTGTGGGGGTGTTTGATCACGGGAATGCGCCCGCAGGGTATTCAGATCGAAAATTCAGGTTTGAATATCTTGAACACCGGTTGAAGATATCCAATAATTTAAGTACATTTGCATTCCCCTACGGTGAGATACCAAAAGACATGACCCGTCTGGCAGCCGTTCGTGATTCGCTCACGGCATGCCCTGTTCCCTTAATGGTGATGGATACCGCGCCTGCCGCAGTCTTCGGCGCCAGCTTGGACCCGCTCGCCCGTAAGTTTCCGCGAAAGTTGATCGTCAATATTGGCAATTTCCACACCCTTGCTTTCCGGCTTGGCCCAAAAGGAATTGAGGGTTTTTTTGAGCATCACACCGGCATGCTTGATTCTTCCCTGCTGGAGATTTTTGTCCGGAAACTGGCAGGAGGTTCGTTGACCGACAAGGAGATATTCTCCAGCCAAGGTCATGGAGCAAGGATACTTACAGAGAAACCGCTCTCACTAGGTGAATCAAGTTGCCCGGTGATCATCACCGGTCCTCGCAGAAGTTTGCTGGCGGGGTCGCGATTGGATACCCATTTAGCCGTCCCATTCGGCGATATGATGACTGCAGGCTGTGTGGGTTTGATCGCTTCGGCAGCGGAAATTTACCCCCAGTTCCAGGAAGAACTCACTTCAGCACTAAACCGGACCGGTGGAGGCATCGCTCCCTGGGAACTTGCTGACTGACAATTCGCATTCCACCCCTTTAATCTGGCAATTGTGGTAAAATCCATCGGTTTTGGGCGTTGTACCCTTCGCCCGGACGAAATTCATCGCCGAAAGGGCTTGTGAAATGAAAGTTCTCCTGATTAAAGATGTTTATAAACTCGGCCACGCCGGGGAGGTCAAGAAAGTTGCTGATGGTTACGGGCGCAACTTTCTTCTTCCCCAAGGATTGGCCATCCTCGCCACCCCTGGTGCGCTCAAGCAGGCCGAAGGTATCCGCTCCCGCGCTGCCGCCTCGCGTCAGATGTTGAATGCCGAATTGGGTGGGCTTGCCTCTCAGATCGATGGCCAGACGGTCACTTTCAGCAGCAAAGCTGGAGAAACCGGCAAACTCTATGGCTCCATCACCACCCAGGATATTGCAGATGAACTGAGCAAGGTTATTGGTGCACAGGTCGACCGTAAGCAGGTGGAGACCCAACCGATCCGCGTTCTTGGGGAGCACAAGGTAAAGATCCGTCTTACAATGGACCTAACCCCAGAGATCAAGGTAATGGTTTATCGCGAAGGTGAAGCGACCCCCTCAGCAGTTGCACCCGTGACCGAAAAGAAATCCAAAGCGGAAGAAATCCCGGTTGAAGTTCCTGAAGAGCCCGAAGCCCCATCCGAAGAAGCAGCTGAGATCACTGGAGAAACGCCCGACTCACCTGCAGAAGAAAACACCGAAAATTAATATTGACTCATTGCATGTAGAGAAACCGGTCTGGCAGCTTGTTGCCTGTTATGCCGGTTTCTTTTTATAATGGACGGAATAGGATCAAATGGAAGCAACCATCGGCAATCAGCTCAGAACCGCAAGGGAAGCACGGGGGCTCACCCTTCAAGATGTTGAAAAAGCCATCCATATCCGGGTACATTACCTGCAGGCTTTGGAGGATGATGATTTCTCCCGCCTGCCCTCCAAAACCCAGGCTCGCGGGTTCCTGCGTCTTTATGCGGATTTTCTGAAAATACCGGCGTTTACGCCTGCCGATTCGGAGGAACCTCCTCCTGCACCGGTTGTGCCTTCGGCTCCGAAAATCGAACCAACCTCCACTCCCGCCAACCTGAGAAGCCAAGCCGTACCCCCAAGAGGAAAATCGCCAGGGGAACAAAAAGTGCCAGGGGTCACCGGAACAGAAACAAGGATGACTCAAGATAGCGTTGACGGGCTGCCACCCGTCCCAGCTGCCAAACCTGACGGTTCGGAGCTGGCATATCTCGCCATCTATCGTGAGATCGGTGATCTGCTCCAAGGCAGGCGCAAAACACTCTCCTTATCGCTGGATGATATCTCCCTGCACACGCGGATCAAACAGGAATACCTGGAGCTCATCGAGGATGGCAGGATGGATGACCTGCCATCACCGGTGCAAGGCCGTGGGATGATCAGCAATTATTCTGAATTCCTGAACCTGGACTCCGACGCGATTCTCACCCGATTTGCAGATGCGCTCCAGCTTAAGCGGTTGGAAATGTTGCCTCCTGACGCCAACCAGGAAAAAAGTGGAGAGGAGGTAACCTCAAAAACGCCCTTTCTGGAAAAAGTTACCAAATCGCCCCAAGTTCAAAAACTCTCTCATGTCCTCACCCCGGATTTGCTCATCGGCGGCGGACTGGCGTTACTTCTCGTTATTCTTATCATTTGGGGAGCCGTTCAAGTGATCACCCCCACCGGGAAAGTGCCTGAAGCGACTGCCCCTTCGATCTCGGAAATGCTTTTATCCACACCCACCTTAGATCAGGCTTTAATATTAACTCCGGGTTTTGGGGCAAACACAGCCATTCCACTGGAAAGCACAACCCCCGAATCAACTAATGAACCTCAAGTGGCTGCAACCGTGGAGGGCACCGTTGTGTTTAACCAGGGCTCGCAACCGATCCAGGTCTATGTCATTGTGAAACAGCGCGCATTCCTCAAAGTGAGCGAGGATGGATCGGTGAAATTCAACGGAAGAGCCATCTCCGGGAACGCATATCAATTTTCCGGGTATAACAAGATCGAACTGCTTACCGGCAACGGAGCTGCCCTGCAAGTATTCTATAATCAGACCGACCTTGGTTTACTGGGAGAACCCGGAGAAGTTATCAACCTCGTTTTCTCAAGGGAAGGATTTGCCACCGCTACTCCCGCCCGACCCGCGACACCTGTGAATACCCGTCAACCCACACTAACGCTTCAACCGAGCGCCACTCCCACAGTCACACCTTATGTCCCCTGAGAAAATAAACCATAAAACCTTCCACCTGGTCTCGTTGGGTTGTGCCAAGAACTCGGTGGATTCAGATTCAATGGCGAGGCTGCTGGAAGGGACAGGTTACCGGGCTGTCGAACAACCCAGGTGGGCAGATGTGATAATCGTCAATACTTGTGGATTCATCGCGCCTGCTCGCGAGGAATCTTACGCAGTTCTGAATGACCTTGCGGGGAAAAAGCGCAAAGGCCAGTTCCTGGTCGCGGCAGGCTGTCTTCCCCAACGGAGTCGGGAAGAACTTCTGGAGCGGGTTAAAGGGATCGACGGCATCCTCTCCACCCGGCGATGGATGGATATTCTTGACCTGGTTGATTCACTGCGGAGCGGCAGCCCTTCTCCCCGCTACGACCTCCCCTTTCAATCGACAGTTGGAACGGATGAGCATGGAGTTCCGCGGGTGGCCGTTCAGGGGGGTAGTGCATATTTGAAAATTGCCGATGGCTGCCGCAGGCCTTGCGCTTTCTGCTCCATCCCCCTCATAAAAGGCACCGCGGTCAGCCGACCTATGGAGCAGATTATCAATGAAGCGCTGGAACTCCAGGGAACGGGTATCCAGGAGGTGATCCTGATCGCGCAGGACACCACCGATTATGGTTACGACCTGGGTATGAAGGATGGTTTGGCGGCATTATTGGAAAGAATATGCGATTCTGCCCCTCGAATCCCCTGGATCCGGATCATGTACGCATATCCCGGTTTTGTCACCGACCACCTTATCGATACCATGGCTACTCACCCTCAGATACTTCCCTACCTGGATATTCCGCTTCAGCATGCGGATCCAGCCGTGCTCATGCGCATGCGCAGACCCGCGAATATGGATTGGGTGCGTTCCACCATCGAAAAAATGCGAACCAGTATGCCCGGCATGGCGATTCGCTCCACCTTTATCGTGGGTTACCCTGGAGAGACCGAACAGGAATTCGAAAACCTGCTTGAATTCATCCGCGAAATCCGCTTCGATCATATCGGTGCTTTTCCATTCTCTTTCGAACCTGGCACTGCGAGCGAGCCGTTGGGTGATTCCGTTTCCTTGGATAAAAAAGAGGAACGCATTGGCAAGTTGATGGAGTTGCAGGAAAAGATCTCGCTAGCGAATAACCAGAATTTTATTGGTCAGGAAATGGCAGTGCTGGTCGAAGGCAGCGATAATGAGATTTCTATTGGCCGTTCTTTTCGCGACGCGCCAGAGATCGATGGATTGGTGATCCTTAACGGGGTTGCAGAAATTGGGAGGATCGTGAAAGCCCGCATCAGTGGGGCAATGATCCACGATCTAACCGGCGAGATCATATAATATAAAGTACCTGGGTTCCAGGTACTTTGTTCTTCATCAGGGGGTGGGTGTCTCGGTGGGAGTCTCTGTCGGGGTTTCAGGGGTTTGCTCGGTAGTAGGCTCCGGCGTTACTTCCTGCTGGGTGGGCTTTTTCGTGGGGTCAGGCGCGTTGCATTTATTGCTCGCCTCCGCAATCTTTTGCATCAGGTCTCCGATATCATCTGGTGGAGTGCGATTGAACTGTTGAAATACCGCATTTGCATCTTCATATCGGGCAACCGCCGTGCAAAAATCTCCTTTTGCGAATAATTGGTCACCGAGATATGCCAACGCCATGGCATATCGTGCGAAAGCCGTCTTACCATTGAAATCGGACATGTATGGATACGCCTGGTAGATGACCTGAAACTGGTCGATCACATTCTGCCAGTTTATACCCCAGTTTGATGAAGCATTGATATAGCGTTTTGCCCATTCACGGGCGGTAACAGCGTCTTTATCAATGGGTGCAAATTTGGATGCCAGGTAAAGCGAATAAATCCCCTCTTCCAATTGTCCACCGCTGACGCCTTTATCCGGCGAACCGAAGATCTGCTGGATTCCCAGGTTGCGCAGCACGATATAGTACATCCCATCCACTTCCACCATTCTGTAGTTAATATCGGCATTTCGCAATGATTCAAGATCCTGAAAAGCCTGCTTCCACTCCTGGTTGCGGATGTTTTCCTGGGTGTTGTTGAAGAGTTCTTCCACCCCGCGGGTATCCGGCGTGGCTGTAACCATCGATGTTGGTGCCGCGGTGGGTTGGCGGGATTCGATCGCCTTCATCTGGGCTTCGGTCAATTTTTCCAATACACCGGGGAAATTTGGGTCCAATTGAACCACATAGGTGAATTGTACGGTTGCCAGATCGTATTTTTTTTGATCCAACATTTGCAACCCGTACTGGAAATGTTCTGCTGCTTTTGTCAGCCGCACCTGAGATTCAGCAGCCCTACGAGCGCTGATCCCGGAGGAATACGCCAACCCGGCTGAGAGCGCAACGGCAACGATAACAATGAGAAATCCTAATAGGATCCACCGTCCAAGTTTGCGCTTCTTCTTGGGTTCTCCCAAAGATTCCGCAGGGGGTTCGAATTCCTGATTGATTTCGGTAGGTGCTTCTCCACCCGGGAACGTCTGTGGCGTTTCCTGTAACGGTATGGGTTGAGTGTTCTCATTTTTCTTCTTAGGCATTGTGCAATTATACCGTAACTGGTTTTTTGAATTTTCGAATCATCATCCTCTCAGAATCGTCTAATGATCACAACCGCAGGACCTGCCGGCATTCTTTCCACATAAATGGAAGTGCCGCCGCCGCGCCGAGGATCATGGCGGTAACAGAAGCACCCAGGCTGCCCATTGGCTGCATCAGGTACCGGATCCCGAGCAATGTGACGATGGAGGCAAAAATGGCTGCCAGAACACTCCGCCCGATCGTGTTCATCCCCGGGGGGTCGATATGAAGGATCAGCTTCCAGCGGGTGGAAAGTGGGGAAGGTTTTTCACCCCGGAAGAACAAATGCCATGAAAGTATCATCAACAGTAGGCAGGCTTCAATGGTGAAGGATAATGAATCTCCCAGGGCTATCCCCATAACTCCCACCGTTCTCGAAAAGGCCACCCCGAAAATGATATACAAAAGCCCATTTATCCCGGCGAAGATCATAGGGATAACAGCGTTCTGCCTGGCATAAAATGAACGACTGGCAATCTCCATCAGGCAATGACCGAGTAAGCCCACCAGGAAGCCGCGGGTGACCCACAAAAGAAGGGTGGTTTGAGCCTGGTTGAAATCAAATACAACTTTAACCAGCGGCTCCAGCCCGATCGAGAGAATCACCGCGATAGGGATGGCAAATGCGATGAGCACCCGCGCTGCTTTTTCCATTAATGCCTTGAATTGAACCAGGTGTTCCGTGGAAGCCAGCTCGGAAATGGTGGGAAGCATTGCGGTTGCGATTGCCGTTCCCAGGAGGGTTTCGGGAACCTGCTGGATCATCCATCCATAGGTCAGGGCAGAAACCGCCCCGGTTGAAAAATGTGAGGCAAGGTTATCCCTGGCAATGAAGGTGAGCTGAAGGAAAAATACGGTCACCAATCTGGGACCCATCAAGCGCAGGATTTGAATTATCCGGGGATCGTGCAAACCAAAACCGGGCGACCAATGGAACTTGAATAATATCAGCCCTGGGATCTGGATTGCAAGGTGAAACGCCGCGCCGAGGATCACCCCATAGACCAAACCATATACTCCCATACCCATTGCAGGCAGCGTAATTGGTCCAAAGGTATAAGGCGTCGAAGGCGCCAGCACCAGCGCACCAAATATCTGACCGATATTATAGAAAATTGGAGCCATAGCAGGGAACAGAAAATGTTGATTAGCCTGCAACCCGGCGATAACCATGCCACTAACGGAGAATATAAGCGTGGCGATCAAGTCCATGCGCATGATTTGAACCACCTCAGCTTGCATGACGGGGTTAAATCCAGGTGCGACGATGTTCCGCACGATTGGGAAAGCAAATATTGCCACAAGGATTGCCAACGAGGCTGTTACCATGAAAACCAGGTTCGCTATCCGGCTGAAAACCACCCAGAGGGATTCCCGATTCTCCTTTGCCAGCACTTCTGAAAGCACCGGGATAAGCGCCAGGGCCAGGGCTCCGCTGGAAAAAAGTGCGAAGAGCATATCCGGGAGGTTGTTGGCCACATTAAAAGCATCCAACGGGGCAGTCAGACCAAATTGGCGCGCGATGATGACCTGCCGGATGATCGCAAATACTTTATCCAAAGCAAAAAAGAAAGATATAAGAAGGGCTGCGCGCGTAAGTCTGGTCATGGTTATTACTGGTCTGTGCTTGAGCGAAATTCGGTGCTTTTCCGGATTCCAAGAATAGATGGAAATTGTATTATAGATTCCAATATTTTTATTCGCGAAATATTGTATAATGATAATGATTATCATTTTCAATTATTATCAGATGGCGAACACTTCTCATAACTGGTCCCAAATAATAAACAACAGCGGCTACCGGATAACCGGTGCCCGACAGATGATTGTTGAGATCATCCTGGAAAGTAGTAAAGCACTCACTCCTACGGATATCTTTCTCGAAGCCCGCGAACGTGGCAAACAAATGGGATTGGTCACGGTCTATCGCACCTTGGAGAAACTGGAAGAACTCAACCTAATAACCCGCATTCACCAATCCAATGGCTGCCATGCATACCTACGAGCCTATGATGGACACGAACATATCCTGCTCTGTACGCGCTGCGGGCAAATCGTTTATTTCTCAGGAGACGATCTAGCCAACCTGATAGAAAGAGTCGCTCACCAGAGCGGATTTAGCATCCAAGAACACTGGCTGCAATTTCACGGCTTATGCCCTGATTGTCAATAATCTCTTGGCCATCCAATAACCAGTAAGTGATGGGATGGAAGAGTAACTAAAAGGAGCCAATGATGAAAAAGATAATCTTTACAAGCGTAATATTGCTTGCAATGGTTAGTTTACCGCTATCCGCATGCCAACTGTCGCCTCGAACAACCCTGGTTGAAACCGAGCTGGATCATTCCCAGATAACGCAGGTTGATAATATTAAGGTTTTAGCGGTCGAATCCTTCCTGGCTGATATCGCCCAGAATGTCGCCGGTGATCGGGTGCAGGTTGAGTCACTCATGCCGCTGGGGATGGACCCACACGCTTTTGAGCCATCTCCGCAGGATGTAGCTAAAATCACCGAAAGCCAGGTACTTATCGTCAATGGAGCCGGGTTCGAGGAATGGCTGGCAAAAACCCTTGAGAATGCCGGAGGTGAGCGCAAAGCCATCGAGGCATCTGCCGGCTTGACCAGCCGTTCGGCTCGCGAAGGGGAAGTGGCTGAGATGAGCGACGCCGAATTGGCCGAGGCCATGTGCTCCCAGGTTGGTGCTGAGGAATCGGTGCCCGTCACCGCAGGCGCCGAATCAGCCAGCGCAGCAGAACTGCCCGCTGAGGCAGGTTTGTTCTTACTGAAGCTGGCTGAGCAGGCCGATGGCACGTTTTCGGGTACCATCCGCTATACTACCGACGAGGCAGGGGATTTCCAAATGGCTACAGCAGCGGGAATACTCATGGTGCAGAACGCTGACGACGGGATGGAACTTGAAATTGAGAAAACGCTTTCGCTTGACTGTGCACCGCTTTCCCAGGGCAATATCATCGAGCTGGAAAAGGATGGTCAATACACCCTCACTCTGACCGGTTTTGCCAGCCAGGAAGCCCCCCTGTTGATTAGTCCAGCGGGAGGACACCACCACCACGAGGGTGATCCACACTTCTGGTTTGACCCGAATAACGTTATCAGGTACGTTGAAAATATCCGTGATAGCCTGATCGCTGCCGACCCCAGTGGCAAAGAAACCTACACCCAAAACGCCGCTGGCTACATCACACAGCTGACCGACCTGGACGCCTGGATCAAACAGCAGGTCTCGGTTATCCCAGATGATCGCCGCCTGATCGTCACCAACCACGAGAGCTTTGGCTATTTCGCCGACCGCTATGGATTTAAAATCATCGGTACGATTATTCCATCGGTAAGCACCGGCGCATCGCCATCGGCGCAGCAAATGGCCCGCCTGGTGGATCGTATTCGCGAAACTGGCGCGATCGCCATCTTTTTAGAAACCGGATCGAATCCGCAACTGGCTGAACAGATTGCCGCTGAGACCGGGATCAAGGTGGTCTCGGAATTGTATACGCACTCGATCACCGATGCCAGTGGTCAAGCGCCGACCTATATAGACATGATGAAGTACAATGTTCAGGCGATTGTTGAGGCTTTGAAGTAATGTTTTCAGTTGAAAACCGGCTTGTTTTAGAAAACGTTTCCGCAGGTTACAATGGCGAACGGGTGCTTGATAATCTTACTTTACAGGTGGTGCATGGGGGGCAGGTAGCCGTTGTTGGTCCTAACGGAGCAGGTAAAACCACCTTATTTAAAGTTCTGGTGGGGCTGCTTCCGTTGCGAAGCGGTCAAATTCTAATCCATGGTCAACCTCTTGGCACACACACAGATTGCGTAGCATATGTGCCTCAGCGCAGCGAGGTGGATTGGCGTTTTCCATTATGCGTAACCGATGTGGTGATGATGGGCCGCTACAACCGGCAGGGTTGGTTGCGCAGGCCGGACCAGAACGACCGATCCGCAGTTCAGCGTGCCCTGGAACAAATGGGGATCGCTGATCAATCCCACCGCGCGATTGGGGATCTTTCGGGGGGGCAGCAGCAACGCGTCTTCCTGGCGCGGGCGTTAGCGCAAGAGCCGCACATCCTTCTTATGGACGAGCCCTTCACCGGAGTCGACGCTGCAACCCAAGAGACCACATTGGCTTTGCTCAACCAGCTTAAGGCAGAGCAAGTCACTGTGCTTGTATCCACCCACGATTTGAGGATGGCAGCTGAACGTTTCGAGAGTGTGCTGTTACTCAACAAAAGGTTGATTACCTACGGTCCGGCGCAGCAAGTGCTTTCGCCAGCCGCCATCCAGCAGGCGTTTGGTGGGCGGGTTATGTTCGTGGGCGATGTGGCGGTAGTGGATGAGTGCTGTCCACCCGAAGGATGATGATATTATGCTGGAATGGTTATCTACTCCCCTAGCATATGCCTTTATGCAGCGAGGCCTGCTGGCCTCGCTGATCGTCGGTATAGTCTGCGCCATCATCGGTTGCTACGTGGTCCTGCGTGGCATGGCATTTTTAGGCGATGCCCTGGCTCACGCTATCTTGCCTGGCATCGCCATCGCATATTTACTGCAGGGCAACCTAATGTTGGGCGCCCTGGTAGCGGCAGTGGCAGTAGCGATGCTGATTGGCCTGTTTTCACGCAAGGGAACCATTCGCGAGGACACCGCAATTGGCATTATGTTCGCTGCCGCTCTCTCGCTCGGTGTAGCACTGATCAGCAGCATTCGCACTTATGCGGTAGACCTTAGCCATATTTTGTTTGGGAATGTGTTGGGCGTTTCTTCTTCTGATTTATTGTTGGCAGGCGGGCTGGGGGTGTTTGTACTGATCACTATTGCAGTTCTTTATAAGCCCTTCCTGGTGATTTCCTTCGATCCGGTGCTGGCTGCAACGTTACGCTGGCCAGCCGAGCTGCTGCGAATTGTGCTGCTGATATTGCTTGCGCTGACGATTGTCGTCTCGTTGCAAACCGTGGGTGTAGGACTGGTAGCAGCCATGCTCGTCACCCCGGCAGCCTCTGCTTACCTGCTCACCCGCCGGCTGCCAGCCATGATGGCAGTTTCTGCAGCCATAGGCGCGTTTTCCGGGGTTCTCGGTATCTATATCAGTTTTTATTTGGATATTTCCTCAGGGGCTGCTATTGTCCTGGTGGCCACACTGATCTTTTTTATCGTATTCCTGCTGGCACCTCGCAAGGGTCTCGTCTGGCAGCGAAGGAGAAAATGACACCTGCCATCGCAAAGAATCCCGGTCTGTTGTATGTAATTGCCACCCCAATTGGCAACTATCAGGATATCACTCTGCGCGCCCTTGAAGTATTTCGCTCCGTGAGCGCTATCGTCTGCGAAGAAATACGCGAGGGATCCATTCTAATGAAGAAACTGGGGATCGGATCGGTGGAGTTGATCTCATTGAACGAACATAACGAAAAGGAGAAAGCCCCGGAGTTAATAACCAGGTTGTGGCAGGGTCAATCACTCGCATTGATATCGGATTGCGGGACACCGGTATTTTCAGATCCCGGCAGCAAACTGATAGCGCAAGCTGTTCAAGCTGGAGTCCGGGTGGTGCCGGTACCCGGGGCTTCTTCGCTGATGGCAGCGCTTTCCATCCTGGATTACCCCCTGGAGCATTTCCTTTTCGCCGGGTTTCTTCCACGGGATCAACGGGAAAGGACCCGTGAGCTGATCCGCTTGCGGGATACCCGGCTGCCGCTCATCCTGATGGATACACCATACAGGATGAATTCAGTTCTCGCTGATATTGAAAAGACATTTGGTCCCCGTCAGGTGTGTACCCTGGCAACCAATTTAACCCTCCCTGACGAGAAGATCTACCGGGGGACGGTAAAGCAAATCCTCGCCGAGGTGGCTGGTCGAAAAGCCGAGTTCATCCTGATACTCCCCCGCTAAGATCAACCTTTTCATTTTTGCAACTAATCCTACCGGCTTCCGTAATCAGAATATAAAAACAAATCATTTGGAGGAAAAAATGAAAAGATTTCTCGTTATCCCTTTTCTGGTTATGCTCGTTCTTGGGCTAAGCGCTTGCAGTATTCTTCCTAGTGTTGATCCTGGGAATCAGGTCACCGAAACCCGGGATGTAAGCGGATTTCATGCGGTTCGGTTCGATGCTGCCGGGAAAATGTCGATAGCCCAGGGCGAAACAGAATCTCTCAAAATTGAGGCTGGAAATAATATCCTGCCGCATATTTTGACCGAAGTGGTCAATGGCGTGTTGATCATCCGGGTGGATGAGCCACGCTGGAATGTTGGAATCCCTCAACCCGTGGAATATACCTTAGTGGTGAAAGAGTTGGATGACTTCATCGTTTCCGGAGCAGGTGATGTTAAGATCGATGACCTGCAAAGCACTACAATGAAGATTGATATAAGCGGAGCTGGGAACTTCGACATTGATAGTCTGCAAGCAGACTCCTTGGATTTAGGTCTCAGTGGTGCCGGAAATGTTCAAATATCTGATCTCAAGGTCGCTACTCTGGATGCCACGTTGGGAGGAGCCGGTAATTTCGACCTCGCTGGAAAGGCAACAGAGCAAACCGCCCTGCTCACCGGTCTTGGCAGCTACCAGGCAGGTGATCTGGAATCTGCCAGTGTAATGGTGCAGGTTTCCGGGGCAGGCGGCGCCACAGTGTGGGCAACCGAATTACTGGAGGTCATTATCTCCGGGGCAGGATCCGTTGAATACTACGGATCGCCAAATGTCACGGAAGATGTGAATGGCGTTGGGTCTGTACAGAGCTTGGGAAACAAGTGAGCTGAATAAAGCATGAAAATGGAACCGGTAAACTCGGTTCTATTTATTTAAACCGACCGGTTTGTTTTATTCTTATCATCTTATAATCTTCAACAGGTGAAAAATCATTAAAATTCAATCCGTCCAATTTTGTTTTATTCGTCGGGGTAATTTGAAAAGTGAGCACGTCTTCAGAACCATTGATTCGCCTTCAGCATGTCAAAAAAATATACGAGACTGCTGCAGGTGATTTCACAGCATTGAAAGATATCTCCCTCAATATTCATGAGGGAGAATTCTTTGGCATTTTAGGAAAATCCGGCGCGGGAAAAACAACTCTATTGAATATGATCACTGGGGTCGACCGGGTCTCTTCGGGGGAGGTCCTGGTGGGAAAAGCCGGTTCTGAAACCTCGATCCATACTTTGGACGAAGACCAGCTGGCGCTCTGGCGGGGCAAAAACCTGGGAGTGGTTTTTCAATCCTTCCAACTGCTTCCCATGCTAACTTTAGTGGAGAATATCATGCTTCCACTCGATCTTTGCGGGTTGTATCGTCCTGCAGAAAGCAGGGAGAGGGCAATCGAACTTCTAAAATTGGTCGAGCTTGAAGAACACGCGCGAAAAACACCTAAAGCGATTTCAGGTGGGCAACAGCAGCGGGTTTCGATCGCCCGGGCTTTAGCTGCTGACCCGCCCATCCTTGTTGCAGATGAACCCACCGGGAGCCTGGATTCGGTTACCGCGGATCATATATTCGCGATTTTTGAGCGCCTGGTCAGTTCCGGGAAAACGATTGTTATGGTTTCTCACGATACAGGCTTGACTCCCCGGTTTTCCAGGCATCTTGTCATCCACGATGGAGAGATCCTGGCAAATGGCACCGTTGTTACAAAAGGGAAGGTTCAGCGGTCTTGAATTCAAAATCAATCCAGCCCGAAACTGCGCAGGACGCGATCCATCTTTCACAAGTGGTAAAACAGTTCAAAAATGCCGCTGGTGTGTTTACGGTTTTAAAAGGAATTGATCTTAATCTAAAGCAGGGTGAATTCGTCTCAGTTGTTGGAAAATCAGGATCCGGAAAATCGACGCTACTTAATATGATCACCGGGATCGACCACCCTACTTCCGGTGAAGTACTTATTAACGGAACGAATATTTACTCTATGAATGAAAGCGAGCGGGCGCTTTGGAGAGGGAAAACCCTAGGTGTCGTTTTCCAATTCTTTCAGCTTCTCCCCATGCTGACGCTGCTTGAAAACGTCATGCTTCCGATGGATTTCGTGGGAAATTATGATTTTGATGAACGACCGAAACGCGCGATGGAATTATTAAAAATGGTGGGTCTTGAGCAATTTGCGCATAAACTGCCCGGCGCTGTTTCCAACGGCCAGCAGCAAAGTGCTGCCATTGCTCGCGCACTTGCCAACGAGCCGCCGATCATCGTGGCCGACGAACCCACAGGCAACCTCGATTCGCGTTCGGCTGAAAGCATCATCACCCTTTTTGATCAACTAGCAAAAAGTGGCAAAACGATCGCTATGGTGACTCACGATCCCTCTCTAACCGAACGAACGTCACGGACGATCATCATCTCGGATGGCGAATTGATCAATGAAACAGTTGCTTTTTCTCTTTCACTCCTTTCCCATAATCAAATGATGGCCGCAACCCGCCAAATCGAACGAGTTGCGTACGATCCCTCGCAAACGATCATCCACCAGGGGGAACATGTGCCTTCATTTTTCATGATCGAAGAAGGTGCGGTGGATATCGTATTGCATGGTCCCACTCCAAAAGAAGTGACTATTGCCAGATTGGGGAAAGGTGAATTCTTCGGGGAAGTCGAATTAATGAAGGGAGGCAGATCCATCGCGACAGTCCGGGCGGCGAATTCCGGAGTAGTCAGTCTCGCAGCCCTGCCCCGCGACCGGTTCATGGAGTTATTGAAAGAATCTCCCCTTACCGAAGGAGCCCTTGCCTCCATCGTGCAAACAAGGATCGAACAGAACCGGGTTGCAGATCAGCGCATTCGGAGTCGCAACTAAATGATCAATTTTCGCCCCCGTTGGAGGAAAGTCCTGCACGATTTGGTTGATAATAAATCCCGCACCGTGCTTGTGGTGGTTTCCATCATCGTCGGGGTTTTTTCCATCGGAGTGATCTCGGGAGCATATGCCATCATTTCCCAGGACATGAGTGCGAGTTATGCCGCCGGCAACCCTGCCAATGTCGAAGTGCGGGGAGAAGGTTTTGACCTTGATCAGGTCTCTATGGTTGGGAATTTAGCCGAAGTTATGGATGCGGAGGGCCGCCGGGTTATCACATCCCGATTTCGTGTGCCGGGTTCCAGTCAGTGGGTAACATTAAACCTGATAGCGATCAAAGATTTCAAGGATCTCAAGATCAACCACCTCACGCCCATCCTGGGGGAAAATTTCCCAAAAAAGAAAGAGATCATCCTTGAAGTAAAAGCTGCCGAAGAATTGGGTATCACCGTCGGAGATACGCTTGAGATCCAGCTTAATAATGGCACCATAAAAACCCTTCCAGTTGTTGGAATCGTTCAAGACCCGGCGACAGGGGCGGGAGATTTCCTGGCTTCCAACCTGGCGTATATCACTTCCAATTCACTGGGGTTTTTAAACGAACCTGAAATCTACAACCGTGTATACGCCACAGTAAAAGAAAATGGGAATGACAAGGAATACCTTCGCCAGGCAAATGCCGATGTCAAAGAAAAGCTGGAAAAGAGCGGGTCTGCCGTCCTGCGGACAAGGGTTGGCCTCTCAAATGAACACCCGCTTGCCTCTACCGTCCAGGCAATTCTTGGCATTTTGCTTGCCCTTGGGGTTCTGATCTTGTTTCTCAGCAGCTCATTGATCGCGAATACATTAAATGCACTTCTCAACCAGCACCTTCGCCATATCGGGGTGATCAAATTAATTGGCGGCCGCCGCGATCAGGTTATTGGCATGTACTTTGTCCTGATCATGGCTTTCAGCGCGATAGCCCTCGTAATAGCTGTCCCCCTGGGAGGCCAGGGAGCTTATATGCTCGCAGATTTTATTGCAGCGAGTATCAATTTCCAATTGATGGGTTACCGGATCGTACCTTCTGCTTTGCTGATTCAAATCATCGTCGGCCTCGCGATTCCTTTGCTTGCCGGTTTGGTTCCCGTTTTGAATGGTTCCCGGACTACTGTTTTGAATGCGCTGAATAGCGGTACTTCAGGTCGGGAGGAGAAAAAACACAAAAAGGATGACCACAAGGCTTCGCCCTGGGAACATTTCCAGGTTAACACGACCACCTGGCTTGCAAGGCGGAAAATCCACATCCCCCGACCGCTTCTAATTTCGCTTCGTAACACCTTTCGTCGAAAAGGCCGCCTGATGCTGACTCTCTTCACCCTTTCCATGGGAGGAGCGATCTTCATCGCAGTCTTCAATGTGCGGGTTTCTCTAAACGATTATATAGATCAGATAGGTCGTTATTTCCTTGCTGATATCACCCTGGATTTTGAGCAGCCGTACCGCCTGGCAAAAGTCCGAAATACCGCCATGCAAATCCCTGGCGTGCAGAATATTGAAGGTTGGGCATATGGGGCTGCTGAATTATTGAATTCGGATGGAACGACTGCTGAAAACCTGACAATTCTTGCTCCACCGGCCGGCAGTAAATTGGTGAACCCGCAGCTTGTCTCCGGTAGATGGCTTCAACCTGGAGATGAAAATGTAATCACCGTTTCGGAAAGCATTCTGGATATTTACCCGGATCTGAAACCGGGTGATGAAGTTATGCTAAAAATGAACGGGAAGGATGACATTTGGAAAGTGGCCGGTATTTTCCAGTTTGTCAACCAGGAAGGCGCGATCGCCTACGCAAATTTTGAATACATGTCCAAGTATATCCATTTTCCAAATCAATCCTTTTCATATCGTATCGTGACGGACAACCATGAGCCGGACTACCAACAGGCAATGGCAGATAAATTGGATGAATATTTCCGGGATGAAGGGTACAGGGTGAATAAAGCACAAACCGGTCTGAGTACGCTAAAAAAAGCTTCCGAGAGCCTGGCAATTCTGGTTACTTTTTTGATGATCATGGCGCTGCTCACAGCACTGGTTGGCAGTATGGGTCTAACCGGAACAATGGGTATGAATGTACTCGAACGCACCCGCGAGATTGGGATCATGCGATCGATTGGAGCGGTTGATAAGGTGATCATGCGGACTGTGATCGCGGAAGGTGCCCTTATTGGGATGATCTCCTGGGGTATCGGAGCTCTGCTTGCCATTCCATTTTCCTACCTGCTTTCAGCCATTGTCAGCTATGCCGTTTTTAAATTCCCGATCCCGGTGATATTTACCGCAGAAGGCTTTGTGATCTGGTTGTTCATTGTTCTTGCGCTTTCAGCTGTCGCAAGCATCCTTCCCGCCCGAAAAGCAGCCCGGTTAACCATTCGGGAAGTGCTGGCATACGAATAATTAGACCCGTTTCGTAAAAAAATCCCAACCAAGCCACCGGTGGGGATATCCAATATAGTAACCGCTTCATTTGGATGCGGTTGACCAGGCGGTACATTCGGGTATGACCGTGCAAATCAATTTTTTTGATGTTGAATTGAAGAAGATCTTAATAATTAAAGGCTGACCTTTTGTAGTGCACCCCAATTGTTAGACATGCATTAAGGTGACAAAAAGGACTGAGTTCGGAACTTAACAGGGCTCAGTCCTTTTAGTTTAACCTTTATTCGGCGATTATTGTAATAATCGACATAATCACCTAACTGACTAGTGAAGTGATCCAGGGAGGAGAACTTCTGATTGTGGAAGAACTCAGATTTTAGTATGCCAAAGAAGTTTTCCATTACGCAATTATCATAGCAGTTACCTTTTCTAGACATGCTTTGTCTGATCCCTTTGTCTTTGAGCATTTTTTGGTAGGGTCGCATTTGGTAATGCCATCCCTGATCGGAGTGCAGTATCAATTCAGAATGGTCAGGGATTTTCTGGAAGGCATCCCTGAGCATTTCAGCAACTTGGTGAAAGCTTGGACTCTTGGAAAGGGAGTAACTGACAATCTCGCCATTGAAAAGGTCCATGATTGGCGAAAGGTAAAGCTTTTGCCCAAACAGCTTGAATTCTGTGATGTCTGTTGTCCATTTTGCATTGGGTCTTTCAGCTCTAAAGTTACGTTTCAAGAGGTTGGGGGCGATTTTTCCCACTTCACCTCGATAAGCATGATATCTCTTGGGTCGTAACTTACAGGTGAGTTTTTCCTGCTTCATAAGCTTCATGACCAGCTTGTGATTGGTCTGAAACCCTCTGTGACGCAATTCAAGCGTTACCCGCCGATATCCATAACGGCCCTTATTCTCCAAGCATATTTTCAGGATCTCATCTCGTTCATCCTTGTGCTTTAGAGGCTCCGAGAGTCGTTTCAGGTGATAATAATAGCTGCTTCTGGGGACTTTCGCTATTATCAGAAGCAATTCCAGTGGATATTCTCGCCTTAGCTCAGAGATAACAGCTATCCGTTCTCTCTTTCGCTCTTTTCCCGCTCTGCAACCAAGGCGTTCAATTTTTTTAGGTAAGCATTCTCTGCCTCAAGATATTGAATCCTATCCAGTAATTCTTCTTCCCTGGTCTTTGGCTGTTTAGGCTTTGGTATGCTTGGCTTTCTGCCCTTTTTCTTGTCCTTTAGTCCCTCTATGCCATTTTGCAAGTATCTTTGCTCCCACTGCCAGACTGTTGATGATCCACTTATCCCTAATTGTATGCCCGCTTCCTGATAAGTAAGATTATTGTGATGCATATACATCAATACTTGGTATTTCTGCTCGGCCGTCAAGTGATATGCCCGTTTCCCTAAACCACTTTCCCCATGCGCTTCCACCATCTGAACAATTCTACTCACTACCCTTTCACTCATTCCAAACTGTCTGGCTACCCTGGCGATACTCTCTCCTGCTTGTACTGCTTTGACCGCGGCTACTTTCTCTTCTAAACTGAATTTCGTCATAAAAACTGCACCCCTTTCGGTTGGTTTTTTGTCCAACTTTTGGGGTGCAGTTCACTTTGTGGTCAGCCTTTAATTATTGATCAAGAAGTGTTCAGGCAAGCATATCGACCGTTTTCATTTCCAATTCGTCCGCTTCTGCCACCCGGATTCCCTCTTCCAGGTTGACCTTCGTCAAGATGTAGATCCCGACCGCAAAGAAGATCACCAGTGAAACAATGCTCAAACGGCTGTTACCCATGGCCGTGGAAACCAAAGCAAAGAGCAGGGGACCCAGGATGGATGCAAATTTCTCGAAAACGCTGAAAAAACCATAGAATTCAGCCGACTTGCTTTTCGGGATCATCTTCCCTATCATGGACCGGCTGAGCGCCTGGCTGCCGCCCTGAACCGTGGCAACCAGGACCCCAAGTACCCAGAATTGCCATTCCTGGTACATGAAATAACCCAATACCGAAATACCTGTGTAAACACAAAGCGTGATGATGATCGAGCGGATCGTGCCCAGTTTCTTCGCCAGATATCCAAAGAGGATAGCAAAAGGCGCCGCCAGGAATTGGACCATCAGCAGGGTGCCGATCAGGGTGGTTTCTCCAAATCCGAGTTCGTTTCCGTATGCCGTCGCCATAACAATGATCGTACCGATCCCGTTGGCATACACCCAGAACGCGAGCATGCCCAGGGAGAGATCGCGGTAATGGCGGATATCCCGGAATGTTTGACCAAGGCGGCTGAAACTGGCGGTCAACGGTTTCATGTTTTCCTCACCTGCTTCGATCCGCCTTGGGGGCTCTTTGACATGCCGGAGGAGCGGCAGGGTGAAAACGAACCACCAGATCGCCACGGTGACAAAACACAGGCGGGTCAACAGGGCTTTATCCAGTCCCAGCGCATCCGGCAGAACCAGGATCATCGCCAGGTTGATGGCCAGAAGAATTCCACCCCCGATGTAGCCCATCGCGTACCCGCGCGAGGAGACCTGGTCGATCTCATCCGGCCGGGCCACATGCGGCAGCAAACCGTCATAATAGACGAGGCTGCCCGCAAAGCCAATTTGTCCGAAAATGAAGAGAAGAGAGGCCAGCAGCCAATCCCCGGTCTGGATAAAGTACAGCAACGCCGTGGCAGTAACACCAACGGCCATGAAGATCGCCAGGAAGCGCTTCTTGGCCCCGGTGAAATCCGCCACCGCACCCAGGATTGGGCTGATGATCGCTGCGATGAGCGCGGAGATGGAGGAAGTGAACCCCCAGTAGGCGGTGGCAATATTCGGAGCGAGCCCGGCAGCAGCAACCGAGGTGTAATAAACAGGCAGGACCGCCGCCATGATGGTGGTGACGAAGGCAGAATTCGCCCAGTCATACATCGTCCAGGCCCAGATTGCTTTTTTATGCAGTTTCTCTTCCATATCGAAACCTCCAACCTTGGATGAATTATCAAATATTATACAGAATAATTTTGGAATGTGTCTTTATCATTCCGTTAATGATAAATATAATCGATAGACATTTTTTTGTTTTTTAGGGAAACACAGGGAATGATTACCATGGTTCGAGTTTTCGGTTTTGTAAGGACAATCGGATCAAATTAATATATAATTAATCTGAAGCCTGATCCGGTTGTATTAATGTATTTAATCCTGGGTCCGATGATTGAAATAATATTGGTTGAAATCAAGAAAACAGGAAAAGGGGTTATTTTATGAAGCAAATCACACGCCTGGTACTGCTAATATCCATCCTATTCAGCGCGCTGTTCCTCCAGCCACCCCAGGTGGTGCGGGCAGCGAACTTCCCGGCGCAGATGAACAAGAGCTTCACCCCGATCTCCATCGTTGCGGGTGGAACCTCTGTTTTAAGTGTGACCATTTATAACCCGAATTCGTTCGAACTAACCTCTGCCCACTACCACGATTTTTTTCCGGCTGGCATCATAGTAAATAATCCATTAATTTATTCGAATTCCTGCGGCGGGTCAGTTTTGGATGGCTCAGGCGGTGCCTTAGGTGCTGGGGACACTTCTTTTCAACTTATTGGTGGAACCGTTCCACGCCAATTAGGTGCAAATCCCGGGGAGTGCACGGTTACCGTGGAAGTTACCTCAACAACGCCCGGAAATCTGATCAATACGATTCCTGCCAATGAGCTTGAATCCGAAGGCGACGATGGGGGTGTCATTGTCCCGATCACAAATGCGACCCCTGCCAGCGCTACCCTGCAGGTCGCAACCGTACTTCCCCCCTCATTAAGCAAATCATTCGCCCCGAATACAATCGCTGTTGGTGCATTCAGCACATTGACGATTAATATCATCAACAACGACCCAACTACCACCCTGACCGAGACCGCACTGACGGATTTTTTACCGACGAATCTGGTCCTGGCAAATCCCGCCAATCCTACAACGAGTATCGATTGCGGAACAGGGACAGTCACAGCCATCCCTGGGGCAACATCTTTGACCCTGAACAACGCCCAGATCGGACCCCTAAGAACATGTACGATCACGGCGAGGGTTGCCTCAGCTGTGCAAGGGGCATATTCCAATACGATCCCGGCTGGTCCTGCCGGTCTGGGCTCCATCCAAACCCGGCAGGGGGTTACAAATGCATCCCCTGCCACGGCTAACTTGAACGTCCAGGCCTTCACAATGACCAAAGCCTTTTCTCCGGCTTCAATCCCTGCCGGGGGCACCAGCACCCTTACCATAAGCATTCTGAACAGGGCTAATTTCGCTTACACAAATGTTGGTTTATATGATGATCTTTACCCCCTGTCCGGTAACAATCTGGAATTCATTCCCGGTTCAGCCAGTTTCACGAATTGTGGAGGGATGGCTGCTTCGGTAACGAACACCGGTCTGCCGAGTACGGTCAATAACCGGGCAGATTTTACCGGAGGATCAATTTCATCAGGTGCAACCTGTTCCATCCAAATCAGCGTCAGGTCGTTCCAGCGGACTCCCGCAGGTTCCTATACGAATACCATTCCTGCTGGGCGGATCACGACTGCGGAAGGCGCGACAAATGACCAACCTGTTTCATCAACCCTGGGGGTGACCGGGCTTTCCATCTCAAAATCATTCGTCCCGAACTCGATCCCCTTTGGTGGCATAAGCAGGCTGACTATCTCCATTAACAATCCTTCACCATTGCCGTATTCGGTGACAAGTTTGCTGGATGATTTAAACAGCCCAACTAATTCTTACGTGTCAATCGCGCCAACTCCAAATACGAACACTACTTGTGTGGGTGGCATTGTCACGACCGGTCCCCGCACTGTCACGCTAAATGGAGGTACGGTTCCTGCAGCTGGGAGTTGCAACTTTTCAGTTGACGTTATCGGCACAACGGTAGGTAATAATCGTACCAACACGATACCCGCAGGCAGATTGACGACCGTGGAAGGGGGAACAAATGCATCGCCAGCAACTGCTTTGATCAGTATAACGAATGTGTTGCCAACGAGTACCAAGGCCTTTACCGGTGTGAGTGGGAATAACCAAATTGTAGCCGGCGGTACAAGCACCTTGACGATCACCTTAACCAATCCAGCTGGTGCTACGGCCTTAACCAACCTGGGCTTTATCGATAACCTGGCCACAACCGGAACCGGTCTGGTGTTCACTTCCCTCACCAGCAATACTTGCGGAGGCGTTGTAAACGGCGCAGGTACCCAGGTGATTACTTTAAGCGGAGGTTCGCTCGCAGGCGGATCCCCTGCACATTCTTGTTCAGTAGTAGTTGTCGTAACCATGCCACTGAACACGAACGGGAGGACTGTTACCAATACGATCCTCCGAACTGACATCACCAATGATCAAAACCTACGACCCGCGGCGAATATCACGCGAACCCTTGTAATTCGCGCAGTAGATTTGCAGGGAAAAACCTTCACGCCATCAACTTTTCAATCCGGCGGTACCAGCAGCCTGGTGATCACCCTGCAAAACTTCACCGGTACCCCGCTAACGGTTAATACGTTAACTGATAATCTTGCACTACCAACTAACTCGAATTTGTCAATAGCTGCCTATCCGCCAGCAGCAGCACCAAGCACGACTTGTACCGGGGGAACCATTACCGCCATTGCCGGGACGCAGCTGATCACCCTTACAGGTGGCACAATCCCGGTCGGGGTTTCACCGACTTTTTCCAACCCTGGTACTTGTACCGTCACGATTCCTGTTACCGGAACTCTGGTGGGGGGGCCGTATACCAATACAATCCCGATCGGAAATTTAACCACAACCCAGGGTCCGAGCAGCCGGACTGCACGAACAGCAACCGTCACAATATATGCACCTGGAGCAGGTGTAACTCTGACCAAAGCGTTTGGAACCAACCCGGTCAACGCGGGTAGTAATTCCCTTATGACGCTTACAATCTCTCCACCTGCCGATACGAACCTGACTAATTTTTCCATAACTGATTCCTTCCCAGCGAATATGGTCGTTGGAAATCCACCCAGCGCACAGGTAGTTTCGGGATGCGGCGGGTTGGTTTTCAATCCAGCGCCTGTCACCGGCGATACTTCCATCCAGGCTACCGGTGGAACCATCACAACTGGTACGAACTGCATCCTCCGGGTCAATGTTCGTGGAAATTTGGGGGGGAGTTATGTGAACCGGATTCGACCGGTCGATATTACCAATAACCAAAACCGGTCCATCCCTGCGGATGTTACCCAAACCCTGAACGTGAATACCATAAGTACCCTGGCAGTGACCAAAAACTTCCAGCCGCCAGTGGTCAATCCAAATGGGCTCTCCACCTTGACGATTTACCTTGAGAACTCAAATACCTCTGCATTGATCAATGCAAGCCTGACCGATAATCTTCCAGGGACGGCAGCGGATGGAGTCAGGGTTGCCCCCACTCCGAATGCGAGCACAACTTGTGGTGCAGGTGTGATTACAGCGAACCCTGGTGCGGGTGTCATTTCCATGGCTGGGGGGACAATCCCAGCGCGGGTGGGATCCGTCAATGGGCTGTGTTCCATCAGGGTAAATGTACAGGGGAAGCGTACCAGTGCCGCCCTACCCTTTACTTACACTAACAACATCCCAGTCACCAATGTCAGCGCGAGAAACCAGGATACCGGCGAGATCATGAATTCAACATCGCCTGCTTCCGCCAACCTCACGATAGCTACCCTCTTCATAAATGTCGTAAAAGGTTTCGACCCCCTTACCGTTTTCGGCGGTTCTGCATCGACGTTGAGCGTTCAGCTGATCAATCCCAACAACGCTGCCTTGAGCGGGATTGCTTTTACCGATAACATGCCTGCCGGGATGATCATCGCCAACCCAGCCGATTTGAATGTTGGCACTTGCGGCGGAACTCTCGTTGGAGTTCCCGGTGCGAGTACATTTTCCTTTAGCGGCGGCAGCCTCCCAGCTTCCACGAGTTGTACAGTGACCCTCAGCGCCACCATGACAGCCAATGGCAACCTTACAAATACCATTTATGCCGGAGAGGTGACTACTTTTAATGGGGCTAGCAACACCCAGGATGCATCAGCCACACTAACGAACCTCCCTGGTGCCAGCGTTAGCAAATTCTTTGCTCCCAACCCGATCTACGCCGGGCAATACTCGCTGCTCACAATCACTATTCAAAACACAGGAAATATCGACCTGAGCGGGATGGGGTTAATTGATAATCTTGCTTCAACCGGTTCCCCCAATGTTTTAATAGCAGGTGGTTCCGCCCCTGCTCCTGTAAATAATTGCGGGGGATCGCTCACTGCAGACCCGGGAACCCAACTTATCCAACTTGTGAATGGCGTTCTTCTTGGCAGCACATCCTGTACGCTCGTTATTCCCGTAACCAGTACTGTTCCAGGAAATTATCAAAACACGATTCCCATAAGCACACTCGTAACAAATGAAGGTGCTACAAATGCCCTGCCTGCAAGAGATACATTAAGAGTACTTGCGCTCGCCTCCCTCGGCGACTTCGTCTGGAATGACACCAACGCCAACGGCATCCAGGATGCAGGCGAACCCGGGATCGCAGGCGTCACCGTCAACCTGCGGGATTCCGGCGGCAACACCATTGACACCACCACCACCGACGCCACCGGCTTCTATCAATTCACCGGCCTCACCCCCGGTACCTACTCCGTGGAGTTCGTCAACCCCGGCGGCTATACCTTCTCCCCCGCCGATCAGGGCGGCAACGATGCCCTCGATTCCGACGCAGATACCACCACCGGCATCACCCCCAACGTCACCCTCGCCTCCGGGGAGAATAACCCCACCATCGACGCGGGCCTCTATCAGCTCGCCTCCCTCGGCGACTTCGTCTGGAATGACACCAACGCCAACGGCATCCAGGATGCAGGCGAACCCGGGATCGCAGGCGTCACCGTCAACCTGCGGGATTCCGGCGGCAACACCATTGACACCACCACCACCGACGCCACCGGCTTCTATCAATTCACCGGCCTCACCCCCGGTACCTACTCCGTGGAGTTCGTCAACCCCGGCGGCTATACCTTCTCCCCCGCCGATCAGGGCGGCAACGATGCCCTCGATTCCGACGCAGATACCACCACCGGCATCACCCCCAACGTCACCCTCGCCTCCGGGGAGAATAACCCCACCATCGACGCGGGCCTCTATCAGCTCGCCTCCCTCGGCGACTTCGTCTGGAATGACACCAACGCCAACGGCATCCAGGATGCAGGCGAACCCGGGATCGCAGGCGTCACCGTCAACCTGCGGGATTCCGGCGGCAACACCATTGACACCACCACCACCGACGCCACCGGCTTCTATCAATTCACCGGCCTCACCCCCGGTACCTACTCCGTGGAGTTCGTCAACCCCGGCGGCTATACCTTCTCCCCCGCCGATCAGGGCGGCAACGATGCCCTCGATTCCGACGCAGATACCACCACCGGCATCACCCCCAACGTCACCCTCGCCTCCGGGGAGAATAACCCCACCATCGACGCGGGCCTCTATCAGCTCGCCTCCCTCGGCGACTTCGTCTGGAATGACACCAACGCCAACGGCATCCAGGATGCAGGCGAACCCGGGATCGCAGGCGTCACCGTCAACCTGCGGGATTCCGGCGGCAACACCATTGACACCACCACCACCGACGCCACCGGCTTCTATCAATTCACCGGCCTCACCCCCGGTACCTACTCCGTGGAGTTCGTCAACCCCGGCGGCTATACCTTCTCCCCCGCCGATCAGGGCGGCAACGATGCCCTCGATTCCGACGCAGATACCACCACCGGCATCACCCCCAACGTCACCCTCGCCTCCGGGGAGAATAACCCCACCATCGACGCGGGCCTCTATCAGCTCGCCTCCCTCGGCGACTTCGTCTGGAATGACACCAACGCCAACGGCATCCAGGATGCAGGCGAACCCGGGATCGCAGGCGTCACCGTCAACCTGCGGGATTCCGGCGGCAACACCATTGACACCACCACCACCGACGCCACCGGCTTCTATCAATTCACCGGCCTCACCCCCGGTACCTACTCCGTGGAGTTCGTCAACCCCGGCGGCTATACCTTCTCCCCCGCCGATCAGGGCGGCAACGATGCCCTCGATTCCGACGCAGATACCACCACCGGCATCACCCCCAACGTCACCCTCGCCTCCGGGGAGAATAACCCCACCATCGACGCGGGCCTCTATCAGCTCGCCTCCCTCGGCGACTTCGTCTGGAATGACACCAACGCCAACGGCATCCAGGATGCAGGCGAACCCGGGATCGCAGGCGTCACCGTCAACCTGCGGGATTCCGGCGGCAACACCATTGACACCACCACCACCGACGCCACCGGCTTCTATCAATTCACCGGCCTCACCCCCGGTACCTACTCCGTGGAGTTCGTCAACCCCGGCGGCTATACCTTCTCCCCCGCCGATCAGGGCGGCAACGATGCCCTCGATTCCGACGCAGATACCACCACCGGCATCACCCCCAACGTCACCCTCGCCTCCGGGGAGAATAACCCCACCATCGACGCGGGCCTCTATCAACCGGAGATCAATGTAACCAAAGTTCTAAGTGCAGTAACTTTCACCAACCCCGATATCGCCCGCATGACCTACACGATCACGATCGGTCCAAACGCCATTCCACTGACTGACATCCAGGCAGTTGATGACCTGGAGGACGCTTTCACTCCCCAAAGCTTCGCGGTCATCAGTCTGACAGCCACAAACCTGACTGAGAATCCCGCATATGATGGTTTGACCGGTTCAGATACGAATTTACTGAGCGGCACTGATTCACTTGACGAGGGAGAAACTGGTGTTATCACCCTGGTTGTGGATCTTACTCTGAACACGAATGACCCCACTGCAACGTATGTCAATGAAGTTATCGCGAGTGGTCGGCCACCAACCGGTCCACGCGTCTCAGATAATAGTTCCGCGACCGGACCTCTGTTCGCCGATCCGGCTGTTACAAAGAGTGGGGACCCCACCCGGGTTTTCGTAGGCGAGCTTGTCACCTTCACTTTGACGGTTTCAAATAATGGCAATCAGACCGCCACCGATGTGGTTGTTGTAGACCCCCTACCATCCAATATGAGCGTTTTTTCCGCCGTTTCAGTCCCACCCCATACAATAACAATCATCCCTCCACGGACAGTTCAGGTGGATATCGGGGATATGGATCCGGATGATGTCGTCACGATCACGATTGTTGCCCGGGTGAATAGTACTGGTACGCCTCCGATCATTAACCAGGTTGAGCTCACCACAACCTCGCCCACGGACTTTGACCCGAATAACCGGTCTTCAATCACGCTGGAAGTTCTGCAGCCCAGTCTGCCTGAAACAGGTTTCGCCCCCGGTAAGCTCACCAGGATCCCTGCGCAACCTCCGTCGATCGTGTATTCCACCAATGACGAGCTCTCGTTATCGATCCCCTCACTGAAAATCCACCTTCCGATCGTGGGTGTTCCCAAAAGCGGGGATAGCTGGGATGTGACCTGGCTGGGTAACCGCGCAGGCTGGCTTAATGGAACCTCCTACCCCACCTGGGATGGGAATAGCGTCATCACCGGGCATGTTTATCTTTCCAACGGTTTGGCGGGTCCCTTCCTCAACATCGGAAAGTTGAATTATGGCGACCGCGTGATCGTACGTGCCTACGGTAAGGATTACACATACGAAGTTCGCTCCGTGCGAACGATCAAGCCTTACGAAGTGGCCACCGCTCTCCGTCATGAAGACCGTTCCTGGATCACCCTCCTGACTTGCAAGGGTTTCAACGAGGATTCGGGGAATTATGACCTGCGTACCGTCGTACGGGCAGTCCTTGTCTCTGTAAAATAACGCCCCCTTTATCGGAAAAGAATTCAGACCAGGCATATCCTTAGCCTGGTCTTTTTTATGGAGTTTTCACTTTGACGATTGATTATTAGTACTTTTGTTCTATAATAGAGATGTCGTCGATGCTGAATAACAGCCAGTGAACCTAAAAAACGTCGGGTGATATAATGAGTGGCATTTTCTCAGGAGAAAAATAAACCTATGTCTGGAAACACGATCCGAGTGGTCGGGGCGCGCGAGCACAATCTCAAAAACATCACCGTGGAGATCCCGCGCGATAAACTGGTGATCATCACCGGTCTCTCCGGCTCCGGGAAGAGCTCTCTGGCGTTCGATACCATCTTTGCCGAAGGGCAGCGCCGTTATGTGGAATCCCTCTCCGCTTATGCCCGGCAGTTTCTTGGACAGATGCAGAAACCGGATGTAGATTATATCGAAGGGCTATCCCCGGCGGTTTCCATCGACCAAAAGGCAACTTCCCACAACCCGCGTTCCACGGTTGGCACCGTCACCGAAATCTACGATTACCTGCGTCTGCTCTTTGCCCGCATCGGCATCCCGCACTGCCCGGTCTGCGGACGTGAGGTTGTCAAGCAGTCCGCCCAGGAGATCGTGGATGCCATCGAACAACTGCCCGAGGACTCGCGGATTATGGTGCTAGCTCCAATCGTCCGCGGTCGAAAAGGCACCTACCAGGCAGTTTTCGAGGAGATCCGTAAAGCCGGATTTGTGCGCGCCCGGGTGGATGGCGAGATCCGCTCCCTGGATGAGGAGATCGAGCTCGACCGCTATAAGATCCACACCATCGAAGCCGTGGTGGACCGTCTTGTCATCTCCCACGGTGATGATGAAGAGGAAAACCGGCTTTCCCGATCGCGACTGACAGACTCGGTGGAAACAGCCCTTAAAGTGGGAGAAGGATACCTCACGATCCAGGATCTTTCAGGGGATTCCCCTCGTGATATCCTCTTTTCTGAGCACCTCGCCTGCCCCGAGCATGGAACCAGCCTGGGCGAGATCGAACCGCGCACGTTTTCGTTTAATACCCCGCACGGCGCCTGCCCCGATTGCCAGGGACTGGGTTCCAAGCTGGAGATCGATCCGGAGATGATCATTCCCGATAAGGAACGCTCCTTCAACGATGGTGGTGTGGTGGCCATGGAGTGGGGTCCGCGCGAGAATGGCGGCTACTACTGGCAGATGGTTGAATCCGTCGCCAGGGAATATAAGATCGATCTGAACGCTCCTATCCGCACACTAAGCCCGGAGAAGATCAATTTGATCCTGTACGGCACAGGCTCACAGGAGCTGACCGTCAGCCTGGTGGGCCGTGACCGGCAGACCACCTTCAATACAACTTTTGAGGGCATCATTCCGAATTTGATGCGCCGGTATCGCGACACCCAGTCCGAATATATCCGCAACAAGATCTCTGAATTCATGACCGATAAACCCTGCACCGCCTGTGGAGGCAAACGCCTGCGGGTGGAAGCCCTGGCAGTCACAATCGCGGATAGAAATATCATCGAAGTCACCACCTGGCCGGTGCTCACCACTCTCGAATGGGTCAAGAAGCTGGCCGGGGAGAACACCATCCTCACCTCGCGACAGAAGGCGATCTCGGATAGGATCTTCAAGGAGATCATTTCCCGCCTGGGTTTCCTTGTCAACGTGGGGCTGGATTACCTCACCCTGCACCGTTCCGCTGGCAGCCTTTCCGGTGGGGAAGCACAGCGCATCCGCCTGGCAACCCAGGTCGGGTCCCGGCTCATGGGGGTTCTCTACGTACTGGATGAACCCTCCATCGGGTTGCATCCGCGGGATAATGCCCGCCTGCTGGAAACCCTTAAGGGGCTGCGGGATATCGGCAACACCGTCCTGGTGGTGGAGCACGATGAGGAAACCATCCGTTCCGCGGATTGGATCGTCGACCTCGGCCCGCGTGCCGGCGAGCATGGTGGCAGGCTTGTTGCCGAAGGAACGGTTGCGGATATCCTTAAAAGCGAGGAATCGCTCACCGGAGCCTATCTTTCCGGGCGGCTGCAGGTTCCCATACCGGCCGAGCGCAGAAAGGGTAACGGGAAGATCCTCCGCGTCGTAGGTGCAAGAACCAACAACCTGAAAAACATCACTGTGGATATTCCTCTGGGGATGTTTGTCTGCATCACAGGCGTATCTGGTTCGGGTAAATCCACGCTGATGGTGGATGTACTCCATAACGCCCTCGCCCACGACCTGATGGGTGCGCACACCCAACCGGGCGAATACGACCGCATCGAAGGCACCGAAAACCTCGATAAGATCATCAATATCGACCAATCCCCCATCGGGCGAACACCCCGCTCCAATCCAGGCACCTATACCGGCATGTTCGATGAGATCCGTTCCCTTTTCGCTGAATTACCCGAGAGCAAGATCCGCGGTTATAAGACCGGTCGTTTCTCCTTCAATGTTCATGGCGGCCGCTGCGAAGCCTGCCAGGGGCAGGGTCAGCTCCGTATCGAAATGCAGTTCCTCCCGGATATCTACGTCCCCTGCGATATCTGCCACGGGTCGAGATTCAACCGCGAGACCCTGCAGGTGCATTTCAAAGGTCTTTCCATCGCTGATGTACTGGATACCACGGTGGACCAGGGACTGGAAATGTTTGCAGCCATTCCCAACATCATGACCAAGCTTCGTACCCTGCATGAGGTCGGTCTGGGGTATATTAAGATCGGTCAACCTGCCACCACTCTTTCCGGTGGTGAAGCCCAGCGGGTCAAGCTGGCCAAGGAACTCTCCCGGCGCTCCACCGGAAAAACGCTATATGTTTTAGACGAACCTTCGGTTGGATTGCACGCGGCGGATGTCCACATGTTGATAGAAGTTGTACAGCGTCTGGTGGATAGCGGCAACTCGGTGCTCATCATCGAGCACAACCTGGATATTATTAAAGTATCCGATTACCTGATCGATCTCGGACCGGAGGGTGGCGACCGAGGTGGAGAGGTCATCGCCTGCGGCACCCCCGAAGAGATCTGCGTTCTGGAAGCTTCCTACACCGGACAGTATTTGCGCAGTCACCTCGATCTCTGTAAATGACCTATCATAAGAGAAAATCTGGCCAGGGTAGCCCTGGCCAGATTCTTTATTGGGTCCGTCTTTTACCCTTGAAGACGGAGATCCGGGAAATAGCTAGAAATTGGTAACCGCTTTCAGAGGGATCTCCGGGTAGATCTGGCTGTTTGCCGGCGGCATGGCGTTATAAACCCAGTTGATATCCACCGAGCCCATCTTTATACCCCGAACGCGTTTGTAGCCGTTGAAGATCCCGCGTGTTAGAACGCTTTCGATCCCCAGGTTCATGCAATAAACCGCCACCTGCGCTCCGCTTGGGATTTGCTCCAATTCATCATCGAAAACGCCGGTGGAAAATGCAAGCCGGGTGCTATCCACAGCCTGGCACTGGATTATCGGGATGATCACCGGGAAACCATCCTCCCTTATGTAGGAGATGAATTTCAACCCATCCAACTGGTTGAACATCTTCTCGAGGAAAGGCTTCAGGATTCTTTCCTGCTTTCCCGACTTCAACCCACCCTTGGCAAGCATGGATTTCACTGCGGCAAAAATGATCCCATTCATCGGCAGGGGGGCTTTTCCCGAGACCTCCAACAGGTCGAAGTAATGCACCGTGTTGATGCCAAAGTAGGTGTTGTAGCGGAACATAGGTATGCGATTCATCAATTCGTACTCGGGACCGCTCTTTTCCAGGTGAGTCCACTCCGCCCTTCCCCGCCAGAGGTTTTTATCGAAAGACATGATCAAGAATGCCACTTTGTGGTTCTGCTGGATGTATTTCTTGCTCACCCCGGTCACGAATTCCCCAGCGATGAGTTCCTTTGGACCTTTCGCCTGCATCGAAGTGATCAGGGCTACGTGTGGCAACCCCTCCGGATTGACGCACACCAGTAACCCTACCTTTTCGCTGGGGGTAAAGGCTTTTATATCCTCGGGACTGAATTCCTGATTCATTATCATTTTCTCCCTTCCCAAAATCTCTAACAACCACAGACAGGTTTAGGTGCTGCTGTTTGCAATTCCAATTCATCACTTTCAATCCGGGTGGAACCACTCACGTGCACGATATTGGCATTCACACCCGATTGCATAGCTGCTTCGCCAAGCGCAATCAATTCTTCCTGCCCAATGAGCGCCGAACCCTCGAATTCCCACTCCATTCCTAGCCGGGTGTATTTATCCTTGCACAGGTTGTTGAACGCCAGCAGATCCCAGCGGGTTACTGCTTCACCTGCCACGCGGGTGATAAATTGGCCAATAGCGGTAATGTTATCGATCCGGGCGGTCTTTCCGGGGATTAGCGGGGTGCGGACCCAAAGTTCAAATTCCACCTTTTGTTGATCTCTCCGTCGGACCACTTCGCGGAATGTGTCGAGAACGATATCCAGGGGAGCGCCAGTATATTCCAGGTGTCTCTCTGGATTCATTTCCTTCAGGTCGAATAAAACCAGGTCCGTGAAGGGGAGAACTGCATCCAGGGCATCCAGCTTGATGATCCCACAGGTATCTATGGCAGTGTGGTAACCGCGGCTCTTGATCTCCAGCAGTAAATCCGAAACAAACCGCCACTGCAGTGTAGCTTCCCCGCCGCTGATAGTAATGCCGCCATCCGATTGCGTAAAATATGCAGAATCCCTGAGAAGCTCATCTGCCAGATCGGAAACTGCCCAGTCTTTTCCAAGCAGCTCCAGGGCGGTGGAAGGGCATTCCTCAGCACAGGTTCCACAGCCTTCGCACTTCTCCCGGTCGATGGTCATGCCTTCTTCTGATAAGTGCAATCCGCCGTTCGGACAAGCGGCTTCACAAGTCCGGCAGCCAATACAGCGAATGCCGATCCATTGGATCTGAGGTTTGCTGGAGATGCTCTCGGGGTTATGGCACCACAGGCAGCGCATCGGGCATCCTTTCATGAACACCGTGGTACGAATGCCCGGGCCGTCCTCGGTGGACATCCGCTGGATCTCTAGCACTGTTCCTTTCAAGAGTGTAGCTTCGACCAACGAATCGCTCCTCACATGCGGTTGTGGCTGAGCCGCGCGATCACTTCGTCCTGCAGCTCTTTGCCCACGGTCACGAAATACGCGTTGTAACCTGTGATGCGTACCAGCAGGTGACGGTAATCCTGGGGGTGTTTCTGCGCGTCCATCAACATCTCCGCATCCAGCATGTTCACCTGCAGGGCTGTTCCGCCGTTTTCGATGGCTCCACGCAAAAAAGCTTTGAACTTCGAGCGGTGCTCCGGGTCACGCAGGATGGAAGGATTAAAGGTGATCGTGTGGCTGGCGCCGTTGGGCAGCGAGTTGTAATACTCCAGCCAATCGCCTTTGCCATCCGCAGCCTTGCCGCCCAGCACCTTGCCCACCGAATTCATATTGGCGGTCGGACCATTGATATCCGCGCCATTTGAAGGGCAGATGGCATTGGAAAGGTACATTCCTTTGGGGCGGCCGTCCGCGCTCGCAGCCAGGATGGGACCCTCTGAGATCCAGTAATTCCAGCTCAGCATACCGGGGCGGTACTGACGCCTGGTGCTGATAGTTTTATGCTTCCAGGTCTCTTCCGTCCATACATCCATCACATTCTTCGCCATTTCATCAGCGGTATCTTCGTCACGCCCATATTTGGGTGCCTTGTTCTTTGCTTTGGCCTGCAGCACTTCATGACCAACCCAGTTATCCTTCAGGGCAGCGACCAATTCGGCCATAGTGCAGTCTTTGTGGTCGTAAACGAGGTACTTGATCGCCAGGAGCGAATCCACTGTGGTTGCGTAAGTCACCGCCTCCAGGGTGGTGAAGTTGATCTCCGCCCCTCCCTGGGTAATATCCAGTCCCTTTTCCGCGCAGCCCTTCACAAGGCAGCTCAAATAGGGTGTCGGGCAGAAGCCGGCTCGCACAGATTCGGTGTTCTCATAGTTCTGCACGCATTTGGTGATGATGTATTCAGTCTGGCGGGTATATGCCTGCCAAAATTCCTCCCAGGTCTTGAATTGGCAAGGATCCCCTGTCTCGGGACCGTCCTGGGTGATCTTCGAGGTTTTGCCCGTCATGGGATTGGTCACCGGCAGCATATCCTTTCCACCGGTCAGGGCAAGCTCCACCGCCTTCAAAAGGTTGATGTTGTTATCTACCGTGCCGGAACGGTCGTTACCCACCATGGTATTTTCCAGGCAGCCCACCCCGGCATAGTCCCAGACGTTACTTTCATTTATAAGATCTGTGCACTCTCCCCGCCTGGCTTCCAGCATCATCCCGGCCATCGATCGCTCGTCAAAATTGATCAGGAATGGTGCTCCCTGGCTGGAGGAGATCATATCGACCACTTTATCGAGCAGCGCCTCGGAACTGCCCCGGCAGAGGCGCACGTTGGGTTTTGGTTCCAGGATGGGCGACATTTCATCAATTACTTCCAGGATCGCGAAGGTCAGATCGTTGCTCGCGTCTCGACCGTCCTTATCCATTCCACCCAGGTTGATCAACTGCCCGAACGCAGCGGTAACCCCGTTGGGACCGTTGTTGATCATCGCGTCGTAAGCAGTGTTGCAGTGAAACCAGAAGCACTTCATGATCTCTTTGCCGAACTCGCGGTCCATGCCCTCATCCAGGGATTTCTGCCAGTACGGGAATAAGTATTGATCGATCCTGCCGAGTGAGGTTCCCGCCCCCGGGTAATTCTCATCGGACATGATCAGCATATGGTTGAACCAGAGTGCCTGCATCGCCTCCCAAAAATTGGAGGCAGGTTCCCAGGGGACCTTTTCCAGGTTGGTGGCCATTTTTTCAAGCTCGCTCTTCCTGGCAGGGTCGGCTTCCTCTGCAGCCCTCTTTTTACAGAGTGCGGAGTATTTATCCGCCAATTCCTTAGGCATCATTGCGGCGGTCATCATCGCCCTATACTGAGCACCTTTGGCACCCTGCTTCTCATGTGGGTTTAGCTTTTCGTAGCGGGTTTGCAGATCGGCATGGATCCCTTTCCAACCGCGTTTAAGCGCGTCCTCATGCGCCGGGATCAGGTGCCCGCTGGTTGCTCCGGAATTGCCATAGCCATGATCATGGAACCAGGTAGCCTGTTCCCGCGCGCCACCCGTGCCCATAATCCGTTTTTCATATTCAGTCGCTTCTTTCTCATCCAGGCAAAGCGAGGTGAGGATATTGAACCTCGCCCCCGCAAGCAAGTCGCCTGGCAGAATCTCCTGGGGCACATAGTTCACCATGACTTCCTTATTGAACCAGGCGCGCCTCTCAGTGATGCTCCAGTTCCAGAAATCCTTTGCAAGCTCGATACTACGAGCCTTGGCGCGGAAAGAACCTTTTATGGTGGTGAGCAACATGAATGCTTCCGGGACGATGTAATAGAGCGCTTCGTTATATTGCAAATCCCATGGCGTACCGGTACTCCAGGAGGACCAATCGTTCTTCCAGGTTCGGGTCACCCCCATAAAGTAAAAATCCCGCAGCCATTTGATCCTCGGGCTAAGGTTAAAAGGTTTCTTGATTGCATACCGGGGTGCTTGGGTGGTAACTTCTGCCAGTGCCATGATTTCCTCCTGATCAGTCTTTCGATTGAATTCCAGATATGTAACCGCTGTACCCGTGTTCCAGCATTTTGATCATGATCCCATGCGCTTCTGTGGCATCCATTTGGTCTACTGCGGTGGTCAATTCTTCGTGGAATTTCACGACCTGCGGGTGGTTGCCAGGAAGGGAATAGAAAAGTGACGCGAAATTCACATAAAGCGGTCTGCATGAATTCAGTAGGAGCGGGTAAAAAATGTTCCCACTCGCCATGGCGATCAGGTGATGGAATTGAAAATCCAGAGAAGCTTGTTGAGAAGTATCAGCCGGGTTTACGGTCTTTTCCTGTTCTACCAAGCCGAGGAGTTCACTGACCTGATTTTCGCTGCGGTTCAATGCAGCCAGGCGTGCGCTTTCCACCTCGAAAAGCATGCGAAAATCCATCGTGCTGTTCAGCAAGCTGGTTTCCAGGGTGCCTTCCTGATAATTCATCAGCGTGTTTAAAAGGGGAAGAGAGCCCTGCCGGCGGTAATCATTCACCACCGCCCCACCGGAAGAGTAGCGGGTGATCAAACCCTTCGCAGCCAGGTCGAGCAGCCCGTCATGGACGACAGGGCGACTGACCCCCAGCTTTTGAGCAAGATCGCGTTCGGAGGGTAGTTTTTCGCCAATCATTAACTTACCGGTAAGGATCATCTCCTCGAAGCGAGTGATGAAATCCTCGACCAGTGTTCGCCTTTCCAATCGCGGGAAATCTGAGTCCATGAGAAATTGGTATTACCACCAACCAGTTTAGCAATTCCTTAAAAGAAAGTCAAGCAGGAAAATCTTTCCACTTGACTGTCATAACGATCGGATGAACCTAATTCTCTGAGATTATCCTTTTTGCTGTCTTCGTCGCGCCTTCCATCACATGCACCACCCCACCGCCGCTCTCGCTTTGCGCACCAATAAACCATAGTCCTGAAATCGGAGTTTCATGGGTGGCGGGTGATTGCCCATCACCGGGGGCACCCCCCCAAAACTGTGATGGCTTTGGTGGGTCCTGGTTCGGAATTCTGCTGGCGTGAGGATAATCCTGGTCCGGGTATGTTCCCGCAATCCAGGGATATGCTTTTCAGCTTCGATCAGTAGTTTTTCAGCCAGCTCCTCCCGGCGTGCTTCCCACGTACCATTTTTTAATTTGTCAGGTGCAACCGTGTAGACCGTTACAGCGTGCATCCCTGGCGGCGCCATCTCCCGGGAGTGCATCGAGGGCACGTAGATCAACAACCCTTCGCGGCCTTCGTGGTAATCCCCAGTTCGCAGGCGCTGGACTGCGCCTTCCAGGTCATCGGTGCCGTAGTAATAGCACAGCGCGGCTCGTTGGTATTGCGATGGATCAAAGTCCACCCCAAGTTGTACCATCAGCACGGATTCCATCAGCCGGTTCGATTTCACCTGTTTTACAAAATCTTCCGGCAGATTTTCCCGACCCACCAAATCGAAGAAAACCTCGTTCATCCCGCCGGATGCGATCACAATATCCGTCTGGATCTGCTCCCCATCTGCAAATACCAAACCCGCAGCCCTGCCATCTTTCACCTGGATGCGGCTCACGGTTTTTCCGGCCAGGATCGTGCCACCGTGCTGCTCGATCACCCCTGCCAGCGTGTCCACCATTCTCTGGCAGCCATTCAGCAGGTACGAGTAGGCAATTTGGGCGCTTTTCGTTCCGGGATTTGCGGGGATGCGTTTATCGAAGGCAGTTTCCAGGTGGATGCTGGGTACACCCAGAGCGGGAAATTCGCTCGGGGCGGTCACAAAATCTGCGACGATCCCAAGAAAGATGGTTTTCAACCTTGCTGATTTGAAAAAGTAATCCATCAATTGGCTTCCATTCCATTCGGCATACTTTTTAACCTTTCGAAACGCCAGCCATAATCGGATTTTCAGATACAGCGTTTCCATGCTTCCGGCGCTATCCAACTGCCGCACGAGTGAAAAAAGTTCAAGGACTCGTTCGTAGTACCGATAATACTCATCCAGGGCATGCGCTTCTTCTGGAAAGATCTCCTTGAGTTTTTCCTTCCTCCAATACGGTCCCCTGTATTCTATCGGTCTCCAAAGCGGCAATCCCATGATCTCCAACCCGCGGTCTTCGTGAATCGATGGGACCCGGTCGCTTACTCCGAGTTCCTCCAGGATCTGCCTACCCTTATCCCCGGGCGCGAATCCATCCAGCAATAGCGGACCAATATCCCAGGAGAATCCATCCTGTCTAAGTGTCGCTGTCACACCACCGATGGTCGGGAATTGTTCAAAAATCGTTACTTCATGACCAGACTTCACCAGGTATGCTCCAGCAGTCAAACCCGCCATCCCCGAACCGATGATCGCGATTTTCATGCTTGCTTCACTCCATGGAGATTGCCGTGGTTGCTTTTCGCTCCGCCAGTTGTTTGACCAGCTCAGCATGATTCGCTCTCGTGATGGGATATCGGATCAGGATGGGCAGGCTGAACAGGATCACCACCGCCGGGACGATGCAAAAGAAAAACCGGATCCCGAATAGCGCTTCCGAAGTTTGTTCGGCGTTGGGAACATAATTGAACCAGGCCAGTGCCCAGCCAGCCACCGCCACGCCTAATGCTCCGGTGAATTTTGATAAGAATGCCCACAATCCGTAATAAACCCCCTCCCGGCGTTCCCCGGTGAGCAGTTCATCATATTCCACAACGTCCGGCAGCATGCTCCACGGAGATACCCATTGGGTTGAGAATCCCATCCCCGCGACGAATGCGATCACATAGATCAATGGCGTCGGTTGATGGGGAAGCAAATATCCACATAGAATGGCAATGGAGGCGATGAATAATCCCAGCGCGTAAGCCGGACCCTTGTTGATCCGGTCTGAAAGCATCTTGGCAGGGACAAGAAAGATCCCAATGCTGACCAGCATGACCAGAAGTACATACGACACCTCGTCCGGCATATTCAGCTGGTAGGTGATGAAATAGGGAACAAGAGCTGTAAGGATTGTAAAACTGAAACTGCTAAGAATGAACGCGTACATCAACTTGAGGAACGGTTTATTCTTGAAGGATGTACCAATCGCTTTCATGGCAGGTAGCTGGGAAGGTTCGCCCACCATTTCGCCAGTTTCCTTGATCGTTAGCGTGGTGATCAGAATCATAACTACCGCTACGGTCCCAAAAAAGGCACCGGTGGCGCTCCAGGCTTGTTGGGTGTCCAATCCCTGACCTTCAAATATACCCACCAGGATCGTCGTTAACGCTGCCCCCAGGATATACCCGAGAACACTGAAGATCATCCTCACCGAGGTCAACCCTGCCCGTTCGCTGTAATCACGGGTTATTTCAGGTGTCAGGGCATAATACGGGACCGAGGTCATGGTGTGGAATGAGTCCACCAGCAGGAAGGTGAACAGAATAGCGAAGAAAGCGGCTGATCCGGTCAAACCGTAAGGCAGCGAAAACATGATCCAGGTGGAAATTCCCAATGGAATAACCCCAATCAACATAAATATTCTCCTGCGCCCGAACCGGGAGTGAACCCGGTCGGACCAATATCCAAAAAGCGGGTCATTGATCGCGTCCCAGGTGAGTTTCCCCACCATCAGCGCTGCACCCGCAATGGCCGGGTCGATCCCTGCCACGTCGGTGTAATAGAAGAGAAGGAAGAACTGGATGGAGGATGTGATCAGGGCAAAACCTAAATCAGCAACCCCGTAACGGGTTTTAAAACCAGCCGAGAGTTTTTTGATCATGGTGTCCTTTAATAGACGCGGATTGTCTTTCGGATTCAAGTATTGTAGCAGAACTAAATACATCCATATCCACAATTCATCCACCTCCAGGAAGGGATATTCGAAACACTTTACTTCCAGGACTAACGTTCTTTTTTCAGTCGATCAGTTCACAAAAACTGTTATCGGAAACAAACTCCAAGAATGCGAAAATAGTTTGAATGATCTTTCTGATCTTTCAAACTATTCTTATCAAGGCAAATTAATCAGAAATTGTTTGTTTTAATCTAACGTTTGATGATTCCAGGGATTCTAAGAACCAGCAGGAGAAGAACTATCACGGCATAGATTAATGGTAGCGTGTAATTTCCCTGCAGCTGGAAGATATTGCCTTTCACGACCATACCATAATGTAATATCACCAGAGGGGAAAGAATATAGACCAACCTGTGAAGCCGCTTCCAATTCTTCCCAAGCCGGTTTTGCCAATACCGGGTGGAGGTGACCACCAGGGGGATCAAAATAAGCAAGGCAATCCCCCCAATGATAATGAACTGGCGGCGAGTGAGTTCTTCGAGGATCAATCCCAGTGCAAACCCATAATCGAGAACTATGAAAATCGCCACATGGATGAATGCGTAGAGTGCACCATACAATCCAAGTGCTTTTCTCCTCTTTATGAATTCACCGCTTTTTGTGATCGTGCTGAAGGGAGTGCAGGCCAGGGAAAGAACAAGAAACAATAACGCCAACCTTCCAGTTTGATGTTCAAGCTCCAGGATGGGGTTCGCCCCCATATTCCTGGAAAGATACTGGTAGGCTAGGACCACCAGGGGGATGATCCCACACAGGTGCACAATAATCTGTAGAATTGTTGGTCGTTTCTCAAGCAATCAGTAGCTCGCTCCCAGGTCCATCCCCGAGTATAGACTCGCAACCTCATCCTCATAGCCATTAAACATCAATGTTTTTCGTCTGCCGTTCTCGCCGATCCGCCTCTCCGTTGCTTGGGACCAGCGAGGATGATCCACATCAGGATTGACATTTGCAAAAAATCCATACTCGCGAGGATTAATTGTGTTCCACATAGTATCCGGTTTTTCAGCGACAAGTTCGATCTTGTTTATGGACTTAATCGACTTAAAGCCATATTTCCAGGGTACCACCACCCGGACCCCTCCCCCATTCTGCGCTGGAAGTTCCCCGCCATACAAACCGGTAGCCAGGATTGCAAGGTTGTGCATTGCCTCATCGAGTCGCAAGCCTTCCTGGTAAGGCCAGGGGTAGGAATAATCGCTCAACCCTGGCATCTCATCCGGGCGGGTTACGGTCTCAAATCGAACGAATTTAGCTTCCGATTTGGGAAAAACAGCTTCCAATAAACGGGAGATGGGAAAACCTACCCATGGGATCACCATGCTCCAGGCTTCCACGCAGCGCATTCGAAATATTTGTTCTTCCGGTTGAAATATTTCTACAAGGCTCGCTCCATTGAAGATTTGTGGTTTATCTACCAAACCAGAGACCTCCAAACTCCAGGGTGAGGTTTTGAAATCTTTCGAGAGTGCTTTTACAGAAGTTTTATCTGTGGTGAATTCGTAATAGTTGTTGTATCCTGTTACCTGGTCATAAGGGGTAGCTGCGTTACCCAATTCATCCGTCAGGCCGGAGGGGAGAGCTGTTCCAGAGGGAGTGGTCAATGGATCCGTAGTTTTTCCAGGCACGCAGGCAGCCAGAACCATACTTCCAGCCAATAATCCTGTTGAGCGGATGAAGTTCCGGCGGGAGAGATAAAGGTCTTTTGGGGTGATCTCGGTGGAATCGATGGATTTTTGTTTAGGCCTCTGAGGCATGGCGTTCCTTTCATGTTTTCCGTATTCAATATATTGATTGTATCAACACATCCATCGCAAACAAGGTTTGTACATGGTTTTGAAGGGTTGTGCTTCTACTTGAATAATTCGGAGAATATAGATATTTCTTATCTAATTATCCTGCATAAACTTAAAATAATTCGCAGAATTAACTGAGAATTTGATGAAAAACTGAAAAACTCATTGTTGTATATTACGCAATCGGTTTGTATAATATTCAACTATGAGCGAAATCCAATCGCTGGGACGGGGTTTACGCATCCTTGATACCTTGGGCGAAACCCTGGATGGGGCGAGTATTTCCGAACTTGCGGATCAACTTGGGGTGGATAAAGGCACGGCATCGCGCCTGGTCTCGACTCTTGTTCAATATGGATACGCTGAGAAAGACGAAAATACCCGTCGATTTTTTCCGGGCAACCGGGTGGTGGTACTCAGCCGTAGCGTACTCAATAGGCTTCCGCTGCGCGAAGCTGCTAAGCCATTTCTAAAAGAGTTGATGGAAAGGACCGGTGAATGCGCTCACCTTGCCGTCTTCTCTCAAGGGAAAGCTCTTTATATCGATCAGGTGGAATCCCCTGCCACGTTGAGGGTGAATGCACAGGTGGGTACCATGAACCCATTGCATTGCACCGCGTTGGGGAAGGTTATTCTTGCGTTCTGCGGTGCGGATATCCCTTCCGAGCTGGAATCGTTCACCCCTGCCACCATCATCGATAAGTCACGGCTTAAAGCTCAAATCGAACAGATCTTTCAACGGGGTTACGCAGTTGATGACCAGGAGTTCGATACTGGTGTCCGTTGCATCGCAGCGCCGGTTTTCGACTTTCGCGGAAAAGGGATCGCTTCGATCGGCATTTCCGGGCCTGCAAGTCGTATCACCGCTGCAAAGGTGAATCCTCTTGCTAAGATCGTCTCTGGAATTGCCAGGGGTCTATCCGACCGAATGATTCGTAGTTAAAACCAAAAAACGAGGTTGTAATGCCGCATCTACCGGAAAGAGATGAACTTGCCCACCAGCGCAGCAATCACGCTGAGTTGCTTTCCCAGAGTGAGCTCCCCTCTACGCTTTCACTCACCCTCTCTGAAGCACTGGTGATAGGTCTTCTGCGACAGGGGGTAAAAACATATCTCACCGTCCTCGGTCATGGATCAACTGAATTCGGAGAGGTCCTGCGCATCTACCAGCAGGCCGGGTTACTACGAACATACGGATTACGAAGCGAGATAGAAGCCTCCCACGCGGCCACAGCGCTGCGCTGGGTGACTGGTGAAAAGGCGGCGGTGGTGACCTCCATTGGTCCCGGCGCGCTCCAGGCCTTGGCAGCTTCCATAGCGCCTGCCTCGGATGGCATAGGGATCTGGTATCTCCTTGGAGATGAAACCAGCGAGGATGAAGGGTATAACATGCAGCAGATACCCAAGCATGAACAGGGTTCATTTGAAAAACTATTTGGATCGCTGGGTAGAGCCTATTCACTCCATACTCCCCTCGCCTTATCATCTGCTCTTAATCGCGGCAGGGCGGTTGTGGATCACCCCTTCCGTGCTGGTCCCTTCTTCCTGCTTATGCCCATGAATACCCAGGCAGCCTGGTTGGTTGATTTCAACCTGGATGAACTTACAGAATCACGGGATATCCAAATCGGTGCATCCCCCGGGGATTATTCAGAAGCGTCAGAATGGATCCATGAAGCGAAGAAGATTATTGTAAAAGTCGGCGGAGGTGGAAGGGATGCCGGGCTGCAGTTGATACAGCTATTAGATCGCTCCGGTGGGGTGCTTGTCCACACACCCATCGCCACCGGTTGCATCCCCTACTCCGATTCGCGTAATATGGCTGTGGGCGGCTCCAAGGGTTCGCTCTGCGGTAATTTCGCCATGGAAAACGCCGATCTGCTCATCGCTATCGGTACCCGTGCGGTTTGCCAGTCGGATTGCTCGCGCTCCGGGTATCCCAATGTAACACGGGTGATCAATATTAATGCTGACCTGGAAGACGCAATCCACTACAGCCACACCCTGGCTTTGGTGGGGGATGTTCGCGCAACATTAGAGCTTTTAAACCATTCCCTTGGAGAGTCCACTAGCATAAAAAGGGAATGGGTTACGGAATGCGCCTGGAAAAAGGAATCCTGGCAGATTTTCAAAAGTGAACGCATCAAGAACCCGGTGCTCCTCGACAAATACTGGGGGAGACCGGTCCTCACCCAACCAGCTGCGATCAAAATCGTAACGGATTGGGTAAAAGCAAGGTCGATCCCCGTTTTTTTTGATGCCGGGGATGTGCAGGCAAACGGCTTCCAAATCGTGGAAGACGACCGCCCGGGGCAAACATTCACCGAAACCGGCGCTTCCTACATGGGTTTTGCAGTTTCCGCCCTGCTCTCCACTGGGATCGCATCCAAACCCTATTATGCGCTGGCACTCACCGGCGATGGCTCATTCACCATGAATCCACAGATCCTGATCGATGGCGTGGAACACGGCGTGCAGGGATGCATCCTACTCCTCGATAACGGTCGCATGGGCGCTATCACCGGGTTGCAAATTGACCAGTATGGGCAGGAGTTTGCTACTGCAAACAGTATCCAGGTCGACTACCTCTCCTGGGCAAAATCAGTACCAGGCGTTCTAGCCCTGGATGGGGGTAATGCGCCAGCTTCGCTTCTCGCCGCCCTGGAAAAAGTCGGCAACCACGCGGGTCTTTCCTTGATCCATGTGCCCGTGTACTTCGGTTCGGACCCGCTTGGCGGTATGGGTGTTTACGGGCGCTGGAATGTGGGCAACTGGTGCGAGAATGTACAATCCTTGCGCCATCAGATTGGTTTGTAAAAAATAGAGAGGTGAAATGAGCTCATTGTCCCCCCAAAGAATCCTTGAGCTGGAGGAAATCGCCCGCCAGTTGCGCGTGGATAGCCTTCGATTCATCCATCGACGGGGATCCGGTCATCCCGGTGGTGCTCTTTCGGCTGCCGAAATCATGGCCGCACTCTACTTTGAGATAATGCGCATCGATCCCACCCGGCCAAATTGGGAAGACCGCGACCGCTTTATCCTTAGTAAGGGTCATGCATCAGCGGTACTCTATGCTGCCCTCACCCGCCGTGGATTCTATCCGGTATCCGAAATGGACACCTGGGGCGAGATCGACTGCCCCCACCAAGGTCACCCGGACCGTTTGAAAACGCCAGGGGTGGATATGACCAGCGGGCTGCTTGGACACGGTGTGGCGGTTGGTGCAGGACTGGCATTGGCCGCTCGATTAAAAAACAAAAATACCGCACCTTCGTCCTGCTGGGAGACGGCGAATCCCAAGGCGGAATCGTCTGGGAGGGCGCCGCGGTGGCAGCCAAATACCGCCTCGCTAATCTCACCTGCATCCTGGATTACAACGATGTGCAACTGGATGGTCCGGTGCATGAGGTTATGCCTCTGGAGCCGATCTTGGATAAGTGGAGAGCATATCGCTGGCATGTCCTTGAGATCGATGGGCACGATATCCGCCAGGTTGTGGAGGGCTTGCGTTTTGCCGCCCAGGTACACGAAAAGCCCACAATCCTCATAGCCCGCACCACCAAGGGCAGAGGAGTTTCTTTCATGGAAAACAATTCCTTCTGGCATGGGAATGTACCGAACTGCGATCAGCTCAGCCAAGCCCTCATGGAACTGGGGGAGGTGAACCATGGCTGAAATGGCTATGCGGGAAGCCTATGGGCGGGCATTGGCTGATTACGGGGCTGTAAACCCAAATCTGGTGGCGCTGGATGTGGATACCTCCGCCTCAACCCTTTCCGGTTTCTTCGCCGCCCGGTTTCCAGATCGTTTCTTCAATGTGGGCATCGCCGAGCCAAGCATGGTGGATGTAGCTGCCGGTCTGGCTCTGGGAGGTTTCACCCCCTTCATTAACGGGTTTGCCTCGATCCTATCCCTGCGCGCGCTTGAGCAGATACGCACCTGCGTGTGCTATGCCCGCACCAATGTGAAGATTGCTGCCAGTTACGCAGGTATCTCTGATTTTAAGGATGGTCCCACACACTACTCCATCACCGATCTGGCCAACCTGCGCGCCTTGCCCGGTATGACTGTCATCGTCCCCGCGGATGCCGCTGAGGCTGCGGATTGGGTCCCGCTGGTCGCCGAACACGATGGACCTGTGTATTTACGAATCAGCAGGGCAGGATCGTTGCCCATCCACCAACCCGGGTCACCTTTGCAGCTTGGAAAAGGCCGCATCCTGCGGGAAGGAAGCGATCTGACCATCGTCGCAATGGGTTCCATGACCGGGCGAAGCCTGGCTGCTGCCGAAATCCTGGCCATAGAGGGCATCCAGACCCGCCTGCTGGAAATGCACACCCTCAAACCGCTGGATAACGATATCCTGCTCCAGGCTGCCGCCGAGACAGGTGCGATCGTCACCGCCGAGGAGCACAATATCATCGGTGGTTTGGGCAGCGCAGTCGCCGAGAACCTGATGGAAACGCTCCCGGTACCGATGGAACGGGTGGGGATCCGCGATTTCTTCTGCCCCACAGGTCGGGACCTGGATAAATTGATGGACGCTTGTGGGTTATCGGTTTATGCGGTCGTCGAGGCTGCCCGCCGTGCGCTTGCCCGCAAGAAATAGAACCGAGTGGGAGGAGAAGCCATGAAAATCGCAGTCTTAAATGAAATCAGTGCCGCAGAAAAGAATTCCGATATCCTTAAAGCACTGGAAGGCCGCGGGCACGAGGTCCTGAACCTCGGGAACACATCCGCAGGGGAAACCCCAGGACTTCTTTATATTCACACCGGTTTCATGGCAGCATTGCTCCTCGACTTAAAGGCTGTGGATTACATCATAGGTGGCTGTGGGACCGGGCTGGGTTTCCTCAACGCTGTGTTGCAATATCCCGGGGTTTGCTGCGGGCACCTGCTCACACCCCTGGATGCCTTCCTCTTCGCCCGAATCAACGCCGGTAACTGCGTATCTCTCGCCTTGAACCAGGGGTATGGTTGGGCGGGGGATGTAAACCTGCGAATGATCTTCGACCAGCTCTTCACTCCTGAAACCGGCAGCGGTTTCCCACCCCACCGCGCCGAGCCGCAGCGGCAGGGACGAGACTTGCTGGCTAAGGTTTCCCATTCCACTCATAAAACCATGTCCGAGATCATCTCCGCTCTCCCGGAGGAGGTGGTGCGTCCGGTAGTTCAATTCCCGGTATTTCGTGCAACCCTGGAGAAAGCGATCCACGTCAATCCCAATTTAATGAATGCACTGGCACCGTATTTATAAAACTTACATCTTGTTCCTGGTTTGATATTGAATTTCGGATGAAATAAATCTTACACGGAGGAAATCAATATGGCTGAGATGGTCGGAAAACTTCGCAGGAAAATCAAGATTTTTTATGGGATTGGGGATATCGGCAACGCGGTGGTCAATTCGGCCATCCAGTTTTACTTGATGAAGTTCTACACCGACGGGGCATTGATCCTTCCTGCCCTGGCTGGGAATGCTCTCCTGATCGGCAAGTTCTGGGATGCGGTTAACGATCCCCTCTTCGGGTGGCTGACAGATAAAACCAACTCCCGCTTCGGCAAACGGCGCGTCTATATGATCTTCGGGGCGATTCCATTGGGGATCTCGATTGCGCTGCTTTGGTTCGTTCCCCAGGCAAATCTGTACTGGACCTTTTTCTGGATCGCATTGACCTTCATCCTCTTTGATACGATTTGGACGCTGACCAATGTCCCGTATTATGCGCTCACCTCGGAATTGACCGATGATTATGACGAGCGCTCCAGCCTGACTACCTACCGCATGGTCATGGCAGTACCAGCCTACTTGGTAGGAGCCGCCCTCACACCGGCGATCGTCGGCCTTTTCGCCATGCAGCGCACCGGTTATGCCTATATTGGTATTCTTTACGGTATCCTGGCAGCCGCAGCGCTGCTAATCTCTGCCGCGGGTTTTCGCGAACGCAAAGGGTTGAAACTTGCTCCCCCGGAGGCATCCCCGTTCAAATCTCTGGGAGTTGCGCTTAAGAACAAACCCTTCGTGCGTCTCTGCATCATTTATTTCAGCATGAATATTTCCTTCGCCTTTTGCAAGATCCTGATGGCATATTTTGTTCAATATCAACTTGATATGGAAAGCTCGATTACCGCAGCGATGGGCTTGATGTTAATCTGCGTGACGATCTCCCTGCCCTTCTGGCGCTGGCTGGGCGAGAAAATGGATAAAGGTCCCGTCTACGCTATTGGGATGGGGATCGGCGCGGTTGCGGTACTGATCACTTTCTTCCTTCCCCACCAACCAACCAATCTTCTCTTTTTCCTCTTCGCCCTGGTCGGGTTCGGATTCGCGGTGAACTGGATCTTCCCCTGGGCGATGGTCGCGGATGTGGGCGATATTGACCGGGCTGAAACCGGTCAGCAGCGCAGCGGGATGTATTACGGTGTGTGGGGTCTGGCGACTAAGTTCTCCGAAGCTCTGGCCCTCGCAGGCGTTGGCTGGCTTCTGACCGGGTTTGGCTATGTGCCAAACGTGGAACAAACTGCGCATTCCCTATTTGGCATCCGGTTATTCTTCGGGCTCATCCCGGCTATCTGTATCTTTATTACCCTCCCCTTCCTTTACAGATACCCGATCACCCGCAAGAGCCATGCAGAGGTGCGCGCGAAATTGGAAGCCATGGATGCCAATGATCGGGATCAACTCGAGAATGACAAACCAGTGAAGTCAATCGGTTAGGGAGGCATTAATGAAACCATTACGAGTTGCCGTTGTTGGCTGCGGGCGCATTTCAGACCTGCATCAATTGGGATACCGCAGCAGGGAGGATGCCAAAATCGTGGCGGTGTGTGACACAAATAAATCCCAGGCAAAAAAGAAAGCCAGAGAATGGGACGTCGAAAAAGTATACGGGAAATATGAGGATGTCCTCTCGGATAAGGAAGTGGACGCGGTGGAATTGCTCACCCCCCATCACCTGCACTGTCCGATGACCGTTCAGGCGGCAGAGGCTGGCAAACACATCTCAGTTCAGAAGCCAATGGCGCTCTGTGCCGCTGAGGCGGATGAAATGATCACCGCTGTCAATAAAGGTGGTGTGATCCTGCGCGTTTATGAGACCTTCGTTTTCTATCCCCCCGCCGTCCGCGCCAAAGAAATGATCGATGCTGGTGAGATCGGCGACATCCGCGCCATCCGCATGCACGTCAGCACCGGCACAGGCGATACCGCCTGGAAGGTACCGCTTTCCTCCTGGGTGTGGCGGCTGAACGAAAAACAGTGCGGCGGAGGTCCCCTGGTCTTTGACCACGGCTATCACCTGTTCTCACTTGGGTATTTCCTGGGCGGTCCGGTGGAGAAGGTCTTCGCGTGGATCGATAAAACCCCGCTCCCAGAGACTGCCGGGGTTTATAAAATCGACGCCCCGGCGATGATCATGTTCAAATTCAAAGCACCCCTTTGTTACGGTGAGTTGGATATCGAACATACACCGAAAATGCGCATCTATTCGGATTATTATGCCGATGATGACCGTATTGAGGTAATTGGCGAAAAAGGGATGATGTTCATCAACCGTTACACCGCTCGGACGGTGGAACTGCCTGAATTGATGCTTTTCAAGGATGGCAAGACGACCCCAATCCCCGTGGAAGGAGTGGAGTGGCACGATAGTTTCACCGCCACAACAATCGATTTCATTGAGAAACTCAAAACCGGCGGTCAGCCTCAGCTGGATGGTCTTACTGGGAAAGCCGTGCTGCAATTCACATTAGCAGCAATTCAGAGCGCCGAAACCGGTCGGGAAGTCCGACCGGATGATGTGAAATAATTGTACAAATCGATAATCAATTCACAAATCGGATAAAAACGGTTATGATTGAGGTCAGAATAAATTTCCGAGTCTATTGGAGGACAAAATGATAAGCACAGCTTTGCAGAAAGCCATTAATGAGCAAATTAATAAAGAATTGTATTCATCATATCTGTATCTTTCCATGGCCACCTATTTTGAAGACCAGAACCTTTCTGGTTTTGCCAACTGGATGTATGTTCAGGTAGGAGAGGAACGCGAACACGGGATGAAATTCTATAAATATCTCGTGGACTGCGGAGCGAAGGTTGAATTGAAAGCCATCGCCGCCCCCGCCACCAGCTGGAAATCCAGCATGGAAGTGTTCACAGAGGTTCAAAAACATGAAGCATTCGTCACTGCTTCCATAAATGCACTTTATGAACTCGCTCTCAGTGAAAAGGACTATGCTTCCCAGATCATGCTGCAGTGGTTCATTTCCGAGCAGGTCGAAGAGGAAAAGAATGCCGCAGAGATCGTTCAGAAACTTCAGCTGATTGAAGCCAAAGGTACAGCCTTGCTCATGCTTGATCATGAGCTGGGACATCGCGGTAGGGACTAGGATCAAATCACCCGGAGGTAACCCCTCCGGGTTTTGGATTTATTACCATGAGATCATTCAGGTATGTTAATGAAATGAAAGATCTGCATGGTCGGGTTGGGTATGGTAGGCCACATCTTTGTGCTGAATATGGAACGAAACAGGTTCTCCATAGCAGGATTTGAACCCGACCCGAAATGAACGCATGCATTTCTAGACGGACCCAGCAGGGGAAAACCGTCTTTAGCACTTATTCGACCGCAGAGCTGGTTTCCAATCTGAAAATCCGCGCTGGATCCTTAAGATGGTCTCTACCGGCGATGTCACGGATTCCAATCGCTGGCACCCCGGCGCAGGCCACCTGGATTTCAAACAGCTATTGAATACCCTCTCCTCCATCGGGTATGAGGGTTGGGTTTCAGGTGAGTTTCTATCGCTTCCGGATGTGGATACCGTAGCGAAAAAAGGTATGGATCATCTCGCAAGTTTATCGTAAATTCCCCATTCACAACGGCGTTTTCGAAAATTCGTACCATCTCAATTATATCTTTTGTTGATAAAAGGCATCCTTGATGGATGCCTTTTATCATCTAGTTACTATATTATTTAGTATTGCTAGTTTTTATTTATTAGTATATACTAACTTCATGATTTCTCTGAGGAGAAAGAAGGCAAATAATGAACAGGAATGAAGAAACCACCCGAGAAAATCGCCCTACTCCAACCATTGAAGATTATCTCGCTGTGATCTACACCATGGAGCGGGATGCGGTAGATGTTATACCGGCTCACCTGGCAAAATCCCTTGAAGTCGCCCCGCCAACGGTGACGGTCACACTTCGACGTATGGAACGGGATGGCTGGGTAGTAAACGATCCAAATACAGGTATTCGCTTAACAAAGATGGGGGCTGAAGCAGCAGGGTCGGTCATCAGACGCCACATGCTCACTGAATGGATGCTCACCCGGATGTTAAACGTCCCCTGGTCTGAAACTCACGCTGAAGCCGATCATATCGAACACACCATCTCCAATGAAATTGAAGAAAAAATGCGCGCAAACCTGGATGACCCTCGCCAGTGCCCCCACGGCAATCCCCTGCCCGGCTTTGAACACCTCACCTCCACTTGGATTCCGCTCACCAGCATCCATGCTGGGGAGAAGGTGACCATCCGCAGGATCCACGAAACCGCCGAGGATAACCTCGATCTGCTGCGCTTCCTGGAATCGAACCAAATCATCCCCGGTCGGGTGGCAGAAGTACGCGAAGTCTTGGATTTCAACCAGACAATGAGTCTAAGGATGGAAGATAAGGATATTTCTTTAGGTTACACCGCGGCTCAATTCCTGTTTGTGGAAAGAATTCCTGCTTGAGTTTTTACCCCATGATCCAGCTCACCGATCTGAAACCTGGTACCAATGCCATCATTCGTCACTTGGACGGAGGGCATTCCATTATTTCCCGCCTGGCTGCGATGGGCTTCACCCCCGGGGGAAGTCTCTCGGTTGTTCACAGCGCAAATGGCGGTCCGTTGCTCGTCTGTCTGAAAGGATCCCGCGTGGCTATCGGCAGAGGTGAGGCTGCTCATATCCTGGTTTCCCTTGCCGAGGAAACTGCTTTACCAATTGTGGAAAAGAAGTGTGGTTGCGAGATAACAATTGCGCTTACCGGGCAGCCAAACGTCGGGAAGTCCTCTGTCTTCAACCTCCTGACCGGTTTGAACCAGCACGTCGGCAACTGGACCGGGAAAACGGTCGAGAACAAGATTGGCAAATACCGATTTGCTGACGAAAACTTTAATGTTGTTGATCTTCCCGGCACCTACAGTCTGACAGCCAGCTCGGAGGAGGAACGGATCGCCCGTAATTACCTGCTGCAGGGTAACCCGGACCTGGCTGTGGTCGTGGTCAATGCAGCCTCGCTGGAGAGAAGCCTTTACCTGGTGGCAGAACTTCTTTTACTCCCCGTGCCTCTTGTGATCGCGTTGAATATGACCGATGTAGCCGAACAGGAGGGGGTGAAAGTGGATCCAAGGATCCTGGAGGCTGCGCTCGGGATCCCGGTTGTTCCAATGGTCGCCGCCAGGGGGACAGGGTTAAAACCGCTGCAGGAAACTATTCTCCGGTTGAATGACCGCGCGATACCCTACCATCCGAAGATACCTTCCATTCTGCCTGCCCACCAGGCAATCCTCGATGACCTTCTCAATAGGATCAAATCATACATCCCAGCAGAATATCCTCCCTTGTGGCTGACGTTGAAACTCCTGGAAGGCGATGAAGAGATCACTTCTCTGATGAAAAATATAGTCCCTGATGAGGAATGGGGAGGCGTTGAGGCGCTGCTATACCAGCACGAGGATGCAATCCTGGATATCGCTGGAGCGCGGTACGAATGGTCTGCCCGGATCATGCGTGCTGCTGTGGAAGAGCCAAAAGTGACCCGTGCCAGTTTAACCTCCAACCTGGATAGGGTGTTTACCCACCAATTCTGGGGTACAGCCAGTCTGCTGCTCATCCTGGGGGTAATTTTTTGGCTTACCTACCGGATTGGCAGCCCGATCCAGGTGGGCTTGAGTGAATGGATCAACCAGCTCGCGGAAGGCTTGCGTGCAGCCTGGCCATTTCAGTCCGGCTGGGTCCTGGAATTCCTGGCCGGGGGTTTGCTTGGCGGTTTGGGTATGATCCTAACCTTCCTTCCCATCCTGGCGATTTTTTTCGCCAGCCTGGGTTTCCTGGAGGATACAGGCTACATGGCCAGGGCAGCCTTCCTTTCCGACCGATGGATGCATAAGATGGGACTTCACGGAAAGAGCTTCATGCCAATGCTGCTTGGCTTCGGGTGCAATGTTCCGGCGGTACTTGGAACAAGGATCATAGAATCACGCCGATCGCGATTATTAACCACCCTGCTGATCCCCCTAATCCCGTGCACTGCTCGAATGGCCGTGATCACAGTTCTGGCGGCTGCGTTCTTCGGTCAGTACGCTTTCTGGATTTCCTGGGGATTGGTTGGCTTGAGCCTTGGGGTAATGATTGTTGCTGGCCTTTTCCTTCATCATTTCTTTTTCGAGAACGAACATGTCCCATTCATAATGGAGCTACCCCTCTACCACGTCCCCAACCCGCGCACCATCGGTATCTACACATGGGAAAATATCCTGGGATTCTTGAAAAAAGCTGGCACCACGATCCTGATCGCTACCATGATTATCTGGGCGCTTTCCTATTTCCCTTCCGACAACATTGAACAAAGTTATCTTGGCATGGTGGGTAGGTTCCTGGAACCTGTCGGCAGCTTGATGGGATTGCCATGGCCGGTACTTGTTGCCCTCCTTGCCAGCATCATTGCCAAGGAAAATGCCATCGCCACCCTGGCAGTGCTTTATGGCAGCGTGGCGGTTTTGGCGGCCTCCCTGCCGTTGGCTGCGGCTTTGGCGTTTATGGTTTTTCTGGTGCTTTTCATTCCCTGCGTGGGTACCGTCGCTGCCATCCGCCAGGAAACAAAATCCTGGAAATGGACAATTGGGAATATTGGCATGCAGTTGTTTATTTCCATGAGCCTGGCGATCGTCGTCTACCAGGTGGGCAGGCTTTTCTAGATGCTGCATCAGTTCCTGTTGGAATTGTCAGATGGCCGGTCCAGGAATCTGGCCGAGATCGCACGGGATATGGATATTTCCCCCCTAATGGCTTCCCGGATTGCAGAAGAACTTGCCCGGTTGGGATATCTGCAGAAATTGGAGATCGATTGTGGAACGCAGGATCGTTCCTGTTCCGGTTGTGAAGTCCCTCCGGGTTGCAGTCGTCCCGATCAAACCTGGTTCCTGACGGACAAAGGGATGGCGATGATTTGTGATAAATCTCACTTCATAAAGAATTGAATGTGTCCTACTTCCCTACCAATTGAAATATTTCTAATAATTTCATATCGCGCTTTTCCATCCCCAGGTCATGCTAATGATGTATAATTAATATACTCATTATATGAGTATATTTTTCTGCCTCCAACTGTATAAAAATACCACTTGATTCTTCACCCTCCTCATAAAGCAAGCTATATCGGAGAGGAGCGGGAGATAAAGAGTTTTTTTAGATCAAGGTATTGGCATTTAGAGGCAGAAATCCATGGAGGATTTCAATGACAGCTGCTTATTCGGATACAGTGATTCTTTTTACCCGGAATGGCATGGGGGACGCAGAGCCTGAACTGCAGATCAAGCTTGCGTCCACTTATTTCAAGTTGTTGGATGAGAACAACATCCTGCCTGCTGCAATCTGCTTTTACGCTGATGGGGTCAAGTTGGTGGTCGAAGGTTCTCCAGTCCTCGATTCCTTGAAATCACTGGAATCAAAAAAGGTTCGGCTCATCCTTTGCAGCACCTGCTTAAATTTTTTCAACCTTTCCGAAAAGGTAAAGGTTGGGATTGTGGGCGGGATGACCGATATTATCGAAGCCCAAATGAAGGCGGGAAAAGTTATCTCAATATAGGTCATACGTGAAAGCTTACGCGTTACGTTTACACCCTGGAGATGATCTCAAGGGTTGCATTGATGACTTCATCACTCTAAACAAGATCGATGCTGCTTGCATCGTCACCTGTGTTGGCAGTCTTCAAAAAGCGGCCTTACGCTTTGCAAATCAAACAGGAATTTCCATCATGCAAGGGTATTTTGAGATTGTATCCTTGACCGGTGTCTTATCTACCAACGGATCTCATTATCATATTTCCATTTCCGATGGGGAAGGTCGCTCTTTCGGCGCCCATCTTATGGAGGGAAGCGAGGTGTACACGACCGCTGAAATAATCATCGCGCAGTTCGAAGATCTCGTTTTTCAGCGTACGCTGGATAACGAAACTGGGTATCCCGAGTTGGAAATAACATATAAATAATTCTTCTTCAAAGGAGTTCAAAAAATGTCTCTCAAAGAAACGCTTAAAAAGGATTTTTCCACCATCACATTCGGGTTGATTGCCGTCGCCATTGTGATCAATATTGTCCTTGGACAGCTCGTTTCAATGCTGAAACTTCCCATTTTCCTGGATTCTCTTGGAACAATAATCGTCGCGCTGCTGGCTGGTCCCTGGGTGGCGGGTTTAACTGGACTCTTGACCAATCTTATCTGGGGTCTCATCAGTGACCCCGTTGCTGCTGCGTTTGCACCTGTCGCCATGGTGATCGGTATCACTGCCGGTTTGTGCGCCAAGTATGGGTTGTATAAAAAATGGTGGGGTGCGATCCTCAGCGGTGTAATCATCACGTTAGCCCTTTCGATCATTGCAATTCCGATCCGGGTTTATATGTTCGGAGGCGTCACTGGAAGCGGCGCGGATTTCATAACCGCGTACCTCGTGGCCACCGGACGGGATCTTTTTAGCGCGGTGATCATCACAGTAATCACTGATAATTTGATCGATAAGGTCGCTACCTCGCTGATCGCCTGGGCAATCGTTAAGGGTTTGCCAATACGCTTCACCAGCCGCTTCCCACGGTCTGGTTCAGTTTTAAATTAATCAATATTTCGATTGATATCTGAACCTGTATACCAGGAAGGAAATTCCTTCCTGCATCGATTTCACCCGCTTACAAAAATCACTCTCACTGTAAGCGGGTTGATTCTAGTCTTTTTGGGTCCGCAGGGTTGGATCTGCAACATCCTTCCTGGATTGATCGCGCTGATCCTTCTAGCAATGGCTGGTCAATTCCATTTCGTTGCAAAACGGATCATGCGAATCCTCGTTCCATTCATGGTCTTCCTATTTATTATTCATGGCTTCTTTTATCCCGGCAACCAAAATATCCTGATATCCCTGGGACCTTTTTCAATCGGTTTCGAAGGGGTGGTTTACGCTTCGCGGGTCGTTATTCGGTTGGCATCCGCGCTTGCGTTATCCTTTCTCCTCATTAGTACCACCCACACGGGAGACCTGGTCCACGCTTTGGTTGAATTAGGGTTATCCAACCGTTTCGCGTATCTTGTCGGCAGCCCTCTATTATTAATTCCTCAAATGGCTGAGCGAGGCAGATTGATCCGGGCTGCGCAGCAATCCCGCGGTTTGGAGCTTGGGGGGAATTTATTTTCCCGGATCAAAGCATTGCTGCCGATTATCACCCCTCTCATCCTGGGTTCACTGGTGGATATTGAAGAAAGGGCAATTGCATTGGAGATTCGAGGATTCAGTAAACCTGGACCAAAGACTTCCATCAGGGAATTGCGAGATACGAATAACCAAAAGTTCCTCCGCTGGTTTCTATTCTTACTTACCGCGTCGTTACTGACTGCTGGATTATTCTGGAGGATAAATGCCGTGCCTTAAAGTGCAGGAGTTCTCCTATTCATACCCGGGCATGGATACTTTCGCGCTAAAGGATATTAACCTGGTGGTCGATCAGGGAGAGGTTGTATGTATCCTCGGGCTGAACGGCAGCGGTAAGACCTCTCTATGCCTTAGTCTTTCCGGCTTGATTCCCCATACGTTCAATGGAACACAAATGGGCTCTGTGAGGATTTTTAATGATGATACCGGTGACTTCCCGCCTGGCTATTTCACCGGGAAAATTGGTCTCGTTCTTCAAAATCCTCTCAATCAGCTTTCTAGAATGCGGTACTCGGTATTTGAAGAAGTAGCCTTTGGATTAGAGAACCTGGGAGTCCCAAGGGAGCAAATGCCGGAAAGGATAAAACGCGCTCTCCAGCTAGTGGGATTGGAAGAACTTCAAGAAAGGTCCCCATATACCCTCTCTGGTGGTCAACAGCAAAAACTTGCGCTTGCGAGCGTCCTGGTTATGGATGCACCAATTCTTATTTTGGATGAACCCACTAGCATGCTCGATCCCCGTGCAAGTCAGTCTTTTTATCAGATAATGAAAAACATGGCTGATACAGGTAAAACCATCATATTAGCTGAACAAAAACTGGAAAAAGTCGCCGATTTTGCCACTCGCGTTATTCTTTTATCAGAAGGCCAAATCCTCTTGGATGGTACAACCCACCAGGTTTTAACTTCGCCATTACTCGCGAAGGCAGGGATCAATTCAATTCCTTTCACCGAAGCGGCAAACATTGGATTGGAAAGAGGATTATGGCCGCCAGGATTGGCGCTCCCCATCAACGAAGTGGAAGCAGAATCCGGGTTCCGGTCAATTTTGGAAAAATCCCGCAAGGGATGATCATCTATGCAAATCTGCGTTGAGAATATTTCATATACATATCCCGGGGATATTCAAGCATTAGATAATGTTACCTTTCAGCTTGAAGCGGGAGAAAAGGTAGCCCTGACAGGTGAAAATGGGTCCGGAAAAACCACGCTTGCCCGCCTATTGAATGGTTTGCTCAAACCGCAATCCGGCAAGATCGAAATTAGCGGTCTTTCCCCCCAGAATCACACTCCAGCTCAAATGGCGCATAAGGTCGCCTATGTCTTCCAGAACCCAGATGACCAAATATTCTGTCAGCGGGTAAGGGATGAAATCGCTTTCGGACCTGAGAAGCTTGGTTTTTCTAAGGTACAAATAAATCAGGTTGTTGATGATGCAATGAACCTAACTGGCCTTCTTGATATTGGAGAAAAACATCCCTACGACCTTGGATTCTCCGGGCGTCGAATGGTCACAATCGCCTCTGCGCTCGCTATGCAAACACCAATTTTGATATTTGACGAACCCACTGCTGGATTGGATTCGCGGGAATTATCTATTTTTTGTCATATTCTCAACGATCTCAACGCTAAGGGAAAAACTTCTATCGTTATAACGCATGATATGAATTTTGTTGCTGAAAACCTGGAAAGAGTCCTTCTATTGCAATCGGGAAAGCTCATCATCGATAATAAAACCCAAGAGTTTTTCGGTTTATTAAATCAAATCGGGGATGCTGGACTTGAAGAACCCCTCATCCATACCCTGGGCAGACGGTTGGGATTCGCTAACCCCCCCCTAAATGTTCAGACTTTTTTAGGAGAGCTGGAAAATATCGTTTTGGGAAAAACAATGCGGTTTCCAAATTGAGGATTTCAACAGGATGGTTTTTTCCAATTCCCATACTGAGGGAATACGCACAAAAATCACCAGGTTAGAGTATTAATTAAATATTTCCTCAGTTTTTTCTGTGCTTATTCGCCAAACCTGCTTGCTTAATTTCCGATCAAGAGCATATTTCGCCGGTTGTTCTTCAATAGTTTTGTTGAAATACATCCCTGTAACACCTTCCATATCCGATGATGCAGCCAGGTAATAGATCGCCTCGCCACTGATGGCAGGATCTGAAAGAACCCACCAGAGAAGGTATTTCTGATATGCCCTGTAGAGCCACCCATTATTCATGCCGATATTCGTGCGCACTTCCCCGGGATGCATGGCATTGATCGAGACTGAGCTGCCTTGAAGTTGGTCGGCGAATTCCCAGGTGGTCAATAATTGTGCGGTTTTCGCTGCTCCATACGCTTTATAGCCGTTGTATTTTCTCCGGCTCCAATCCAGGTCGGTCAGATCCAGCCCGCCAAAGCGGTGCCCCTGCGAGTTTACCTGGATGATCCTGGAAGGTGCGGATGTGATCAATACTGGGAGGAGTAAACGAATGAATAAAAATGGCGCAAGATGGTTAACAGCGAACACTTTCTCAAACCCATCCTCGGTCAACTCCCTGTGGGTATTATGGATCCCGGCGTTATTGATTAAAACATCCACCCGGGAATGGCTCGCCAATATCTTTTTGGCCGCCTCCCGAACTTCCTTGAGCCGGGAAAAATCGGAAATGACCGTTTCCGCGGTAATGCCAAACCGGGAATGAAGCGCATTCATCAACAAATCAGCTTTTTCGGGATTCCTGACAACCAGGATCAGGTTGGCTCCTCCCTCCGCCAACCGCCAAGCCGCCTGGTAACCCACTCCGGATGTAGCCCCGGTGACAATGCACCACTTCCCATCCAACCTTTCAGTGGAGGTTTTCTGTGGTTTACGGGCGTTTTCAATGAATTGAAGCTCTTCTGGCAGTTTCATAGGGTAGCTTATTAACCAAAATACCGGTGCATGAATTTCCAGTAGGGTTTTCGAAGCACCGGGATGCCGTTTAAGATTGTCCCCCATAGGTCAAAATAATCCCGTTGCGAGATGATCCGGCCGTCATCTGCCAGCGTCAATTTACTGCAACCATAGAGCGGTGTGGATGGATATTTTTTAAACATCATCACCATTTTCCATTGAAGGAATACATCCTTTGAATCCATCAGGATGGAGAGGATCTCCATGTTGAGTTGTTCGCACCGATTCGCCAGCCTGCCGCACATCGCCTTGAAATCTTCGATCCCTTCCACCCGCTGAATACTATCCTCGAAAACGATTTCGTCATGGTAATACGGGAAGAGGTGGGACCAATCCGGTTTTCCAGCGGTGTTGTAGGTTTGAGACCACAGGTCGAGGATAAGTTCTTTCGATAAAGATTGCAGTGTGTTTTCATTATTACTGGCGGTAGATTTCATTTAACTTCCTTTTTCACATGGCTCAGATAGCTCACGGAGCTAATTTGGTGATTAAAATTCATCCCATTTTACTTGATGGAACAAGGAAAGAAATGGTTGGTATAAGGTACAGTCAATATCCACCCATCGGACATCTGATTTTTTTCGCTAATCTCTCTCGTGAACCAGGCAAGTGAGCATCATATATACTTATTCGATGCATAATTTAAAGAAGCCGGGAGGATCTATGTCAGCAAAGAAGGTGGTGATCGTTGGAGCTGGATGCGCGGGCCTTTCCGCGGCTTATATGCTGAAAAAATTGGGGGTTGATTTTGAAGTATACGAGGCTGGCAGCACGGCGGGTGGACGCTGCCGGACGATCGTTGAGGATGGATACGAGTTCATCGCAGGGGCCGGCAGCACCGAGCCGCAGTGGGCAACCACCTTTCAATACCTGGATGAGCTCGGGCTGAAAGATCGGGTCTATTCCATTCAGAAACAACGCTTTGGTATGTATCGCAATGGGAAAGTCCGCACCGCCTTTTCCGGCGGCTCAAAATGGGATACGGTAAAAACCCTTCCGGAGAACCTGCGATTTTATCTCACCGCGATGCCCAGGAAAACATTCGCTCAGGTTAAAAAGGTAAACCAGGAGCTCGATAAATACCTGAAGTTGGTGGATACCAAGAGCCAGAGGTTTGAGGCGCTTGAGGAGATCTCAAACGTAAGTACTGAGGATTTCGTCCTCAAGTATGGCGGACCGGAAGCCCTGGAATGGCATTTTCATCCCTTCCTGGCAACCATGGTTCTCGGTCGTCCCAGGGAGATCTCCATCGCCCACCCAATCGCAATATTTTCCCTGATGAAGGGCATGTGCTCCATGAAGGGCGGGCTTGGATCCATCACTGCTGCTCTTTATGAAAAAGTGCGAGATCGGGTTGTGTTGAATACTCCAGTTAAAAGGATAGTCATCGAAAATAATAAGGTTGTCGGGGTGCAAACAGATACGGATTTTGTGGCAGCCGACTTTGTGATCTGCGCCACGGATGCCTTCCATGCCCGCCAGCTCATGCCCAATCTACCGGAGAAGATACAAAAAGCTCTGGAGACCTGCAAATACAGCTCAACCTATTATTATCAGTTCGGTCTGGAAAAACCGATCGTGAACACCCGGCAGACCCCTTTTCATGTGGTCATGATCCCTCCCAGCGCGGACACCATCCTCGATTTTGTTTCACTGGGTAGCTATTCTGAGGATAAACCGGTTGTGATCGCACCCACCCGCGGATGGGAGGATGAAAAACTTAATGCTCTCAGCGAGGAGGAACGCCGAAGACTGGTGATTACGGATATCCAGAAGGTTTGTCCCGCCTTCCCCGATGAACCGGTAAAAACCAAGGTCTTCCGCTGGGACAGGGCGGTCAATCTGGAAGCCCCGGGACAGTACGCAGCCATCCAGGATCTTCTTAATAATCATTACCGGGATATTGAAGGGCTATATCTCGCCGGCGAGTACCTGTTCCTTTTTGCCTGTACAGAAGGTGCCTTGAAGACAGGTCAACAGGCTGCGAAATTGGTTGCCGATGACATTACCAAAGCAAACGCATGATTGGCGACACCACTTGATAAATATGCGATCCAATTTCCCTTGAGGAGCCTTGGCAAGTGATTATTAAGATAGATCGATACGAAGGGAAATTGTAGCGTTGAAATCCACATCATAATGATGTATGATGCCCCGCAGAACGCAGGATATATCATGAATATAAATACATCAGATGCAATCCCGCATTTCGAATATCACCGCGATGGAAGCATCTGGGCCAGGGGTCACATGCTGGATGGTGTACCCGATGGTTTCTGGGAATGGTTCCGCAAGGATGGGACGATCATGCGTTCTGGAACATTCCGCGATGGAAAACAGGTCGGCGATTGGACAACCTATGACCGGGAGGGGAAGGTTCATAAGGTCACGAGAATGAAACCAGAAATTAAATTGTTATCTAATTACTGAGGTATCGATTTATGAGAAGGGATGATTAAAATGCAATCAAATACAAAAGCACCAGAGACGATCGATGAATATATCGCCGGTTTCCCGGCAGATATCCAGGTGATTCTGCAGAAGATCCGAAAAACGATCAAGGATGCTGCTCCGGATGCCCAGGAGGCGATATCCTACCAGATGCCTACCTTCAAGTTTCATGGCAATCTGGTTCATTTCGCGGCTTTCAAAAACCACATCGGTTTTTACCCGGTCCCCTCCGGGATCGAGAAATTCAAGGCAGAACTTTCGGTTTACAAGCAGGGCAAGGGCTCAGTGCAGTTCCCCCTGGATCAACCCATTCCCTATGACCTTATCAGCCGGGTCGTGAAGTACCGTGTGGAAGAGAATCTGAAAAAGTCTGCGGGAAAAATGGTAAAATAAGAAATCAAAACGGTGATCATTGTTGTTCTCCGGTGAGTTTGGCCTTTTTGATATAAGTGCACTTTAGTTGCCCTCAGGGCGTCTTAACATGCTGCAGAATATTTTATTGTGCAAAGTCTCAGTAGTTTAGACAATAAATTTTCCATTTATTTCTAATCTCTGCCACATTCTCACCGATCTCCGGTTCTTTCGGTAATCCGGATCCCGGAACAGGTCGTGAGGACGGCACAAAAGGAAATTGATTGTGAATTCTAGTCACTTGAAAGAAATCAATGAATCCGAATTGAAATCGGAATCGCTTGGGCGGAAGATTGAATTACTCATTCGCAAAATACCCCCCAATGAAGTAAATTTTTTGGAGATTACAAGCATTGTTGGAAAAGACTGCCTGCTGCTGCTCACCATTTTTATCTCCCTAATTTTTCTTGTTCCTGTTTCAATTCCGGGTGTAAGTACTGTTTTCGGAACAGCAATTCTACTCATCGGTATTACCCGATTGTTTAATCGCGATCTCTGGCTGCCAACAGCAATTGCGAACCGCAAATTACCATCCGAACAACTCCGTGAAGGATTTAAGCGTGCGCTTGTTGGATTTTACAAACTGGAAAAGATCAGTAAACCTCATCGCCTACCCCAATTAACATCCACTGGCTGGGTCGGCCATATAAATCACTTATCCTTCATACTTGCAAGTCTCCTACTCATGGTTCCTTTTAGTTTTATTCCGTTTAGCAACACACTCCCAGCGCTTGCACTTATCTTTCTCTCAGTAGCTATGATTCAAAGAGATGGCGTCTCCATTTTGATTGGTAATCTTGCAAATGTTTTAACAATTGTATATTTCACTTTCTTAATCCTCGCAGGTGGTTGGTCCATTCAAGAGCTTCTCCATTTTATAAATTGATAACAGACGTTAGTATCTTCCGTGCAATGATGCTGATTAAGTTACGCCTCGCATGATTGGTGGACGATAGTTGTTTTATATTGCAGCAATCCTTTTCGTAATATTCCATGTTTCGTAGCATTTTCGTTTGATCGTTGCATTTTTTGCAGGGGTGCAAATGGAACTGTCTCGATTATTTAAGCGATTAAGTGATGGGACGGATGAATATAAGCTCGACTTGTTATCCTGGAAGGACTCCTTGAACTCGATATGATTTCCAGTAACTCGAATACCATCCCCCAGAGGGGAGTCGGTTATGCCTTATTTATCATAATGGGAGTGCCCCTCGCGTATGGTGAACAACCGAAGGGTGCAAGGAAACTCGAATAAAAAACCACCAGAAAGGTGGTCTTTGGTGCCCCCAAGGAGACTCGAACTCCTGTTATGGCCTTGAAAGGGCCGTGTCCTAACCACTAGACCATGGGGGCAACGGGAGGAATTTTACCGTACCTCCCCGCTTCGGTCAAGAAAATCACACCGGGTCTTTCGGCATCCTCTCCACAGCCTGGGATTCCATTTCCTCAGCAGGGTAGAGGCGCAGCATCGCCTGCAGGATGGATAGATCCCGTCCCTCGATCCACTGCCAGCATGTCTTCGTATTCAGCATAACCGGCATGCGGGGATGCACCGGCGCGACCAGCGAATTGGCTTCCGTGGTGATGATCGTGCAGGTCTTCATCTCGTCCCCCTTCGGTGAACGCCAGAGCTCCCACAGCCCGGCGAACGCAAACGGTTTTTTCTCCAGCAATTGAAACCGGAATGGTTTTGACGGTCCTTTTTCCTGCTTATGCCACTCGTAGAACCCATCGGCTGGAATCAGGCACCGCCGCCGGGCGAACGCCGTTCGAAAAGAAGGCTTTTCCTGAATCGTTTCGGCGCGGGCGTTGAACATCTTGCTGCCGATGCTGATATCCTTTGCCCAGGAGGGTACCAGGCCCCAGCGCATATATTCGATCTTGCGATCATCGGCAAGTGCTAGCACCGCCACCGGCTGGGTGGGGGCGATATTCTCGCGCAGCACCCAATCGGAGGGCACCTCGCTTAGGTCAAAGGCTTCCTGCAGTTCCACCGGTTCCACGCCCAGGGTGAACCTTCCGCACATGGCTTGCTCCTTCCACAATCAAAAACCTACAAGGTTATAATACCACTATCTAATTATCCGAGGACCTTATGCCTGCTCCCCTGGTTGAATGCATCCCCAATTTCAGTGAAGCCCGCCGCCCCGAGGTGGTGGAGGCGATCCTTGCCTCCATCCGCCAGGTTGCGGGAGTGCGCGTGCTCGACCACCATTCCGATCTCGATCACAACCGTACGGTGGTTACCTATGTCGGCTCTCCAGTTGCTGTTGAAGAAGCCGCTTTTCAGGCTATCCGCACCGCCGCGGAACGCATCAACCTGGCGGAGCACACCGGCGCCCACCCGCGCATTGGTGCCACCGACGTGGTTCCGTTCGTGCCCATCGCTGGCGTGACCATGCTGGAGTGCGTGGAGATTGCCCGCCGCCTGGGAAAACGTGTGGGCGAGGAATTGCAGATTCCTGTTTACTTATATGAAGAAGCTGCCACCCGACCGGAGCGGCAGAACCTGGAAAATATCCGCAGTGGGCAGTATGAGGGATTAAAGACCGAGATCGAGACCGATCCGGCCAGGGCGCCTGATTTTGGACCCACCAAGGTGGGTAACGCTGGCGCCACCGTGATCGGTGCGCGCCAGCCGCTGATCGCCTTCAATATCTATCTCACAACCGATGAAGTACCCATCGCCCAGAAGATAGCCCGCGCTATTCGCCAATCCTCGGGTGGGATGCGTTTTGTAAAGGCTATGGGCATCCTGGTGGATGGGCGTGCGCAGGTTTCGATGAACCTCACCAATTTCCGCCAATCCCCCATCGCCCGGGTGGTGGAAATGGTCCGCAGGGAAGCCGCCCGTTACGGGGTGAATATCCATCACACGGAGCTCGTGGGACTCGCACCGCAGGAATCATTGATCGATGCGGCAGTCTGGTACCTTCAGCTTGACCAGTTCGAACCCGATCAGATCCTGGAAACAAAGTTATTCGCCACGCAGGCCGATTCCGGTGAACCCGATCAGGCATCTGCGCCCTCCTTTATCGACCACCTGGCCGCGGGTACCCCCGCCCCTGGAGGCGGTTCGGCCTCCGCGCTACACCGGCGCGGAAGCGGCGGCCCTTGCCGCCATGGTCGCCCGCCTGACGGTTGGCAAGAAGAAATATGCTCCCGTCGAGCCGCAAATGTGGGAGGTTATTTCCCGTGCGGATTCACTCCGCGCGGAGCTGGCTGCCTGCGTGGCGGAGGATTCGGATGCCTTTGATACTCTGATGGCTGCCATGCGATTGCCGAAGGATTCGGATGATCAGCTTGCCATTCGCTCGGAAGCTGTTGAAATTGCCACCCTCAAAGCCATCGAAATCCCCGCCCGGGTTGCCCGTCTATCTCTGGAAGCAATGAGCCTCTGTGAGCAGGTCTGCCGCGAGGGGAACCAGAATGCGATCTCGGATGGCGCCACCGGGGCTGCGCTTGCCCAGGCTGCCCTCACCGGCGCGGGATACAACATCCGCATCAACTGCCAGGGATTGCAGGATCGGCAGCGAGCCAAAGAGTTATTTCAAGGATCTTCAAAGAATCCAGGAGCAAGCTGCCCACTTCCAAGACGCCATCCAGATGATCCTCAGCGAGCGCGGGGGATTCGACCTCGCATGAAAATGGTTTCTCACCAGTATCCTTTCCTTTTCGCGTTCACTATGCTGATCCTCTATGCCTGCGCGCCTGTTTCGGACTCGCCCGCTAGTAACAACCCATTTGATACCAACACGCCGTTGCCTCTCGCGTATGAATCCCCTACCCCAATCCCGAGCTCCATCCCTAAGCCGACCTCTGCACCCAACCAGGAGATTGAATGCCAACCAGATTTTTGCATCCGCACAAGCAATTTTTCCCTGGTACGCCCCATCCTTCCTCCGGGCAATAACCGCTCTGAAGCGCAGTACCCCTTCGGTGGCACGCAAGGTGGTGCTCGCGATGTCCATCACGGGATCGAGTTCAACAACCCCATTGGAACCCCCGTGCATGCCGCCACGGATGGCGTGGTTATCTTCACAAGCAGCGATGACAGCGAGATCTTTGGACCTTTCGCCGGGTATTATGGCAACTTGGTGATCATTGAGCACCACCTGCCTGGCGAGGTGGAACCCCTTTTCACACTCTACGGGCATCTTTCTGAAGTGAGCGTGGTTGCCGGGGAGCACGTCCAGCGCGGCGAAATGATCGGCGCAGTCGGGAAAACCGGAGTAGCAATCGGTTCCCACCTTCATTTTGAAGTACGCGAGTATCGCAACGATTATGCGAGCGCGGTCAACCCGGAGCTCTATTTTGCCCCTTTGCCAGAACCATCCAGTGGCACACCAACCGGTATCCTGGTCGGGCGGATCGA
>CAWDHI010000003.1:0-165774 GCA_963802095.1 uncultured Chloroflexia bacterium
CGGGAACCGACACCATGCCAAAGCGACGCAACTGGTTACAGAAAAGCGGCCGGGCCGTGGCCGGGACTGGAGGCATGCCTTTGCCATCGTGTTCCGGCATCTTTTCCGCCGCCCAGTCACCGAAGAGTACCCGGAATACAAGCGGGTGCTGCCGGCGCGCACCCGGGCCCGGATCATTCTCACCCGGGACCCGGACGGGGAGGAGCGCTGTGTCTCCTGCTATCTCTGCGCCGCCGCCTGCCCGGTATCGTGCATCTCCATGGCCGGGGCGGAACGGGCCGACGGGCGCCGCTGGGCCAGATGGTTCCGCATCAACTTCGCCCGGTGCATCTACTGCGGCCTGTGCGAAGAGGCCTGCCCCACCCTGGCGATCCAGTTGACCCCGCAGTTCGAATTCTGCGAGCGGGACCTCCTGACCATGGTGGCGGAAAAGCAGGATTTGCTGGTGGACCACGGCGGAAAAGATAATGCGTACAATTTTTACCGCCTCGCCGGAGTGGACATGGTGGGAGGTAAGGGCACCCACATCGGAGAAGCCAAGCCGGTGAATATAAAGAGTAATCTCCCTTAAAGGCCTTGGGGGCTCAGCTCCCAGGGTGAACCGGAACTTGCAATGAGCATCTACGCCGTCATGTTTTACGGGCTGGGGGCCGTTATAGTGACCGCCACCGCCCTGGCCATCACGCGCCGCAACCTGATGCACGCCATTGTTTACCTGGTGCTGTCGTTTATCGGCACGGCCATGCTGTTTTATCTCCTGGGGGCGCCCTTCCTGGCGGTGCTGGAAGTGGTCATTTACGCCGGGGCCATCATGGTGCTGTTCCTGTTCATCGTCATGATGCTGGAAATCAAGCCGGACGAGAGAACCCTGGGGCCGTTGCTGCGCCAATGGGCCCCGGCCCTGGCCCTGAGCGGCATCTGCCTCATGGTCATGGTGGGGTTTTTGCTCCTGACCGCGGGCACCCCCGGGCCTTTACCCCTGGTCACGGCGTCGCCCCTGGCCTTTGGCCGGTTTCTCTTCCAGAAATACTGGTTAGGGGTGGAAATTGCGTCTTTTCTCCTGTTCGTGGCCCTGGTGGGGGCGCTCTACCTGGGCCGGGGCAACGGGACCACGGGGGGCTGAAGCATGGCTGCAATCGTACCATACAGTCACGTGCTCATCCTGGCGGCGATCCTCTTTTTGCTGGGGGCCGGATGCGTTGTGGCCCGGCGCAATCTCATCATGATCCTCATCGGGGTGGAGGTCATGCTGAGCGCCTCAGGCCTGGCGTTTATCGGGGCCGCCATGCACTGGCAGCAACTGGACGGGCAGGCCTTCGTCATCTTCATCATGGCGGTCGCGGCCTCGGAAGTGGCCGTGGGTCTGGCCTTGATCGTCTATTCCCAGCGCCGCACCGCCTCGCTCAATGCCGACGACTACGATCTTATGAAGGGCTAACGTGGAAACCGTACTCCTGCTCTTACTGCTGTTGCCTCTGAGTGGCAGCGTCATCAATGCCGCAGTGGGCCGGCTGCTGCCCCGGCGGGTCGCCGAGATGATCGCCTGCGCCGCGGTCCTGGGGGCCCTGATCATGGCCAGTATCGCCCTGGCTCTGGCCGGGAAACAGGTTTATGACCTCACCTTCTTCCCCTGGATTAAAGTCGGCGATTTTTCCGCCGCCATGAACGTCCATTATGATCCTCTGGCCGCAATCATGGTCTTGATGGTCACCTTTGTCTCCAGCCTCATCCATGTCTATTCCGTGGCGTTTATGCGCCATGACTCGGATTATATCAGGTATTTCAGCTATCTGAATCTCTTTGTCTTTGCCATGCTGGTGATCACCGTGGCCGACAACCTGATCTTTGTCTACCTGGGCTGGGAAGGGGTGGGGTTCTGCTCTTACGCTCTCATCGGCTTCTGGTACACCAAAGAGGCCAATGCCGATGCCGGCCGCAAGGCCTTCGTCGTGACCCGCATCGGCGACATCGCCTTCGGGGTAGCTCTGGGCTTATTTTTCGTCCTCTTTCACAGTTTTTCCCTCACCTACATAGATAGTCACGCCGCTTCCTTGACTACCACCCAGGCTACCATCCTGTCCCTGTTACTTCTCTGGGCGGCGGCGGGCAAATCGGCCCAACTGCCCCTGACGGTCTGGCTGCCGGACGCCATGGCCGGTCCCACCCCGGTGTCGGCCCTGATTCACGCCGCCACCATGGTTACGGCCGGGGTTTATCTGCTCATGCGGCTGTTTCCGCTGTTGCAGCTGGCTCCCATCGCCTTAGGCATCATTGCCGCCATCGGGGCCATCACCACCCTTTATGCCGCCCTGGCGGCCCTGGCCCAAACCGATATCAAGCGTATCCTGGCGTATTCCACCATCAGCCAGGTAGGTTATATGATTTTGGCCGTGGGCGCGGCCGACATTGTGGGCGGTATGTTTCACCTTTTGTCCCACGCCTTCTTTAAGTCGCTGCTGTTTCTGTCGGCGGGTTGTGTCATCCAGGCCCTCGATGAAGAGCACAGCATCTTTAAGATGGGGAACCTGCACCGCTTAAGGCCCATGCTTTCCTATATTTTCCTGGCCGGGGCGCTGGGCCTGAGCGCTTTTCCCCTGCTGGGGGGCTATTTCAGCAAAGACCGTATCTTGCTGGCCACCTTTATCTATCCGGATTTTTCTTATAAGATCCTGTGGTTCATCGCCTTGGCCGCCGCTTTCCTGACGCCGCTCTATACCTTCCGGGGTTATTTCCTCATATTCACGGCCCGCCCGGGCGGGCGCACCAACACAGAAGTGCAGCCTCTCCCCGGACTCATGGTATGGATTTTATGGCCCCTGGCCATCCTGACGTTATTCGACGGCCTGCTTAACCTTCCGGGCGGGATCGGCAAGAACTTTTTGGGACATTACCTCGAGGCGGTTCCCGGAGCCCGCCCCGAATTGGGCGCGTCCCTGGCCTTGGAGTGGATCATGGGGATCGTCAGCGCCGCCATTGTCCTGGTGTCCTTACTGCTGGCCTATGTCCTCTATGTTCGCCGTCCGGCCCCAGAGCCTTTGCGCCAGGGCTTCCATGAGTTCTTGTTCTCCGGCCTCTATCTGGACCAGTTGTATCAGGTGATCTTCGTCGGTCCGTACCAAAGAATGACCGAATTCATGAAGGGGCGCGTGGAAGAACGAGGAATCGATCGGGGAATCGTGACTGCGGCCGTCGCCTTATTCAACCGATTTTGGGACACGGCCAATTTTCTCTGGCTCAGGGTTGACGACCGCACCATAGATGGGAGTTACAACAAAGGGGCAACGGGGTTCCTTACCCTTTCCCCGCGGCTTCGGATACTGGACGAGCGGCCGGCTTTCCACCTATGTCAAGATGTTGCTGCTCGGATTAACTGCATTCCTCGTCGTCCTGGTATGGGGGTGGTATGACTAACGGAGGCAAGCCATGCTGCATTTTCCTCTGCTGTCTGTAATCATTTTTTTGCCGCTTTTGGGCGGATTTTTGGCCCTGGCGACCGGCAGTCGCTGGCCTCTCCTCTGTCGCTGGATCAGTCTGACGACCACCTTGCTGGAGTTCAGCCTGGTGAGCTCTTTATTATTTCTGGGCTTACAACCGCAGGCCGGGCCTACCGGGGTTTGGCTGCTGGCGGAGGATTACTCCTGGATCCCCAGCCTGGGGGTCAGCTACAGTCTGGGGCTGGATGGGATAAGCCAGCTGCTCCTGCTGCTCACGGCCTTTATCAACATCCTCTGCATCCTCGTCTCCTGGCGCGCCATTACGACCAAGATAGGCTCCTTCCATTTCTTTCTGCTGTTTTTGGAATCCAGCGTCATGGGCCTGTTCATGGCCACCGACCTCCTGCTCTTTTACCTCTTTTGGGAAATCCAGATCATTCCCATGTTTTTTCTGGTGGGCCTCTGGGGCCATGAGCGGCGGGTTTATGCCGCGGTCAAGTTTGTTTTGTTCACCTTATGCGGCAGTCTGCCGATGCTCATCGCCCTGGTGGCCCTCTATGTGCTCCATGGGCAACAGACGGGAGTCTATACCTTTTCTGTGGTGCAGTTAATGCACACGAACTTTAGCTACACCACGGAAATTTTGCTCTATGCGGCTTTTATGCTGGGGTTTGCCATCAAAATTCCCATCGTGCCTTTGCATACCTGGTTACCCGACGCTCACACCCAGGCCCCCACGGCCGGCAGCCTGGATCTGGCCGGCTTACTCTTGAAAACCGGATTTTATGGATTTTTCCGCTTCGCTTTCCCGCTCTTTCCCCTGGCCGCCAACGCCTCCATCCCGCTGCTCATTGCCTTGGGATTGGGGGGCATGTTCTTTACCTCCTGGATCGCCCTGGCCCAAACCGATATCAAACGCCTGGTGGCTTATTCCAGCATCGGCCACATGAGCCTGATGGTTGTGGGCGTCGCCACCTGGAATCTCCTGTCCTTGAACGGGTCGCTGCTGCAAATGGTCAACCACGGTCTCTCCACTTCGGCGCTCTTCATCATGGTGGGCATAATCGGCGAACGGATCGATTCCCGGGATTTTGCAGATTTGGGCGGCCTCTGGGCCAGGATGCCGATTTTCAGCGTCTTCTTTCTCTTCTTTGCCCTGGCCTCCATGGGCTTGCCGGGGCTCAATAATTTCGTGGGGGAAATCCTGCTCCTGGTGGGCATCTTTGAGGCCCGGCCGCTTATCGGCATATTAAGTTTCGGCGGACTGATTTTTACGGTGATTTATATCCTGCGGATGGTTAAAGACACCCTGTTCGGTGAACCGAAAACAACGCACACCTGGGTAGATGTCAACGCCCGGGAAGTGGCCATTCTCACGATCATGGCTCTACCCATCCTGTTTCTCGGTTTGCACCCCGGCCCGGCTTTGCGTCTGTTGGAGCAACCGGTGCAGCACCTGCTGGCACAATTCAGCGTCCTGGCTTTGGTCAGGTAATGGCGCATATTCAACCAGTTTTTGGTGGCACCGGCTTTCCAGCCTGTGTGAGGGTTTCGCACCACCTGGAAAGGCGGTGCCACCAGTGCGAGAAAAACTTGTGGGTAAGGATAAGGTCCTCAAAGGGGGGAAGTCGCTCCCTGACCCAGCGCCCAGAGTAGTAAAGCGTGGCGGAAGCACCTTAACATAAATCTCATAGAAGGACGGAACCACATGAAAATCCTGGTAGTGTATTACTCCATGTACGGCCACGTCTTGAAGCTGGCCCGGGCTGCGGCCGACGGGGTCCAGACGGTGGCAGGGGCGGAAGTTGTCCTGCGCCGGGTCCAGGAACTGGAGACGAACCTCCCCAAGGTCCAGGCCAGCAAGCACGCCCAGGAAGTGCTGGCCCGGCAGCAGGACATCCCCATGGCGACCATGGATGATCTGCGGGCCGCCGACGGCGTCATCTTCGGCACCCCCACCCGTTTCGGCAACATGTGCGCCCAGATGAAGCAGTACTTCGACGGCGCCGTGGATCTCTGGGCCCAGGGGGCCCTGGAAGGCAAGCCGGCCGGGGTCATGGTCTCGACGGCCACCACCCACGGCGGCCAGGAGACCACCTGCCTCACCATGATGGTGCCGCTGCTGCACCTGGGCTTCATCATCGTCGGGGTGCCCTATTCCACCCCGGGCATGCTCCACACCGAAGGCCGGGGCGGCACCCCCTACGGCGCCACTACGGTGGCCGGAGGCAAGAACGACCTCGAACCGGCCCCGGAGGACCTTTCCATCGCCAGGGCCCTGGGGCGGCGGGTGGCCGACGTGGCCCAAAAACTCCGGGGTTAAGAGGACCCTTAGTCTATGTCCACCGACTGGACCGGCCTGCTCCCCCTCCTGATCCTGGCCGGCGGGGGTACCGCAACCTTCCTGGTCGGCGCCTTTTGGCGCCGGCGGGCGGCGGGGGTGCTCTTCGCCCTGGCGCTGGTCACCGCGGGAACGGCGGCGGCCGCAACCCTGCTGCTGCCGTCCCTGGGTCCGGGCTTAGAGGACCTGCTGGACCTGGGCGGCTACTTCCGGTTCTTCACGTCTGTCTTGATGTTCATTACCCTCATCACCCTGCTCTTCGTGCGGCAGTACAGTGTAACCCACGGTTTTGCCGGGGATGAATTGTACGCCTTCCTGATCTTTGCCGCCCTGGGGATGGTGCTGGTGGTGGCCGGGGCCAATTGGGTGGGCTGGAGCTGCCCCCCGCCGAGGTCTTTGGCACTGCGCTGCGCCCCCTGTTGCCCCAGCTTCACCCGCACATCTACACCCTGGAGAAAATGCTCGCGGAGCTGCGCGGCATCCGCCCCCCGCGCGGGGTGAAAACTGCTCCCCAACGCCGCGGAGAACCCCCGGGCACTGCAGAGCCGATCATCCGGGTGAAGGGACTGGGGTACACCTACCTGGCGGATACCCCCTTGGCGCACCGCGCGCTGGAAAACGTCGCCCTGCGGGTGGGCGCGGGGGAAGCCCACGGGTTGATCGGCGCCACCGGCAGCGGCAAGATCCACCCTGCTGCAGCACCTCAACGGGCTGCTCAAACCCCAGCAGGGCTCGGTGCGGGTTGGTGACTTCAACCTGAACGACCCATCGGTGAGCGTGCGCGAGGTCTGCCGGCTTGCCGGGCTGATCTTCCAGAACCCCGAGGTGCAGTTCTTCGAGCAGTATGTGGGCGACGAGATAGCCTACGGGGCGAAACAATTGAAGCTGGAGGGATCCCTGCGTGAACGGGTACGCGAGGCGATGAGCGCGGTGGGGTTGGATTTCGAGACCTACAAGGATCGCTTTACCTGGACGCTCAGCGGGGGTGAAAAGCGCCGCGTAGCGCTGGCCTCCATCCTCTCGCTCGACCCGTCCATCCTGCTGCTGGATGAGCCCACCGCCGGGCTGGACCCGCTTACCCGCCGGGCGATCATCCGCCACTTGCAGGACCTGCACGCGCGCGGCAAGACCCTGGTTCTTTCCTCTCACCGCATGGGGGATATCGCCCGGGTTACGGATCATACGACCGTGATGCAAAATGGAAACTCCATCCTCGCCGGCACGACGGGCGGTGTCTTCAGCCGGGGGGAAACGCTGCTGCAGGCCGGGCTGGAGCCGCCCCTAAGCGCCCAGGCTTCTGGTATCCTGCGCGCCAATGGCTGGCCGCTGCCCGAAGGCATCACCAGCCAGGAGGAACTGATCGCGGCGCTCCAGGTTTGCCTGGGGAGGAGCGCATGAACGATTTTGAGTTCCTGCGCAATATCAACATAGGACAGTACCTGCCCGGCAGCTCGCCGCTGCACCGGCTGGACCCACGCGCCAAGATCGTCATCTTCACCCTCTTCATCCTGGCGCTGACCTTCACCCGCAGCCTGTGGGGGTTGGGAATCGCCTTCGGTATCTGTATTGTCGGCTTGCTCCTGGCGCGCATTCCCCTGCGCTTCGCCCTGCGCGGACTTGCCACCCCCCTGCCCTTTCTGCTCTTCCTCGCCGTGCTGCAGCTATTTCTCACACCATCTGCCAGCCCGGGCGATGTGCTCTGGAGCTGGCGCTTCCTGCAGATCACCGGCGCGGGGGTTATGGCTGCAGTCACGGTTCTGATGCGCTTCACCGACCTGATCCTGGCCATCGGCCTTGGCCACCAGTATCACTTCTTCCTCCGACCTGCTCTCGGGGATGAGCGCCCTGCTGCGGCCTCTTTCGGCAATCGGCATCAAAGGAGAGGATGCGGTGATGGTGGTTCAGGTGGCATTGCGCTTTTTACCGCTCCTGGCCGTCACCGCCGAGCGTACCGCCAAGGCGCAGGCTTCGCGCGGCGCGGATTGGAGCCCGGCGAAGGGCAACCTGGTCAAACAGGTGCAACGGATCGCCCCCATGATCGTGCCGCTGTTCATCTCCAGCCTGGGAAAAGCCGAGCGCATGGCGCTGGCCATGGACGCGCGTGCCTACGGCAGCCACCGTCCGCGCGGCGCGATGCGTGAACTGAAATTCTTGTGGAAAGATGCCGCGGCCGTGCTGCTGGCATTGCTACTTTCTGGCGCGGTCTTTATCGGCTGAGGCTAGAGGTCAGCTCCCTTTTTCTTCCCCAATTGTATCCGCCAGTAGAGAGAAACCACCAGCGTGGTGATGATGGCGCACACCACCGCCTCGGGCAACCCGTTGATGGCGGCGATAAACGGCAACGCATTCCATGGAAGATAACCCAGCACCCCGATCATGAAGAGCACCAGCACGGTGTTTGTGAGCGAGCCCGCCACCCCGGCAGCCATCAGCCCGGCAATTGGCCAGCGTTTGAGCGCGTTCCAGGCCAGCCAGGCGGCGGGACCGATAAACAGGCGCGGCAGGACGGAGAGCAGGGGATTGGTGAACCAGACGTCCACGGGTCCGGTCGGCGCCACGGATGCCTGGATCAGGCTGAAAAGACCGAAGATCAACCCCACGCCCACCCCCACCCAGGGTCCTTCGAGCACGGCACCGATGATCACCGGCACGGTCATGATGGTGATGGATGCCCCGCTGAACCAGGGCAGGAAACCCCAGTGGGTCACCCCCAGGAATATGGAGATCGCCCCCAGCACCCCGGTCACCACGATCTTGCGCGTACGGTCTTGAGACATTCTACCCTCCGGATCAAAGGTCACATTTCCCCTATTGTAGCACGGCAAAAATCATTATCGGTTCAATGCGACAGTCATCTTGACAGTTAAATTGACAGTTGACATTATTACGTTACAGTGTTATAATGAGCGTGTAATTGGAAAACTGGCGTAAAGGCTGTGCATGGATAAGGAATCCTATTTGATCAACCAGCTGGCAGAGAGGGCTGGCGTCACCGTGCGGACGATCCGTTACTATGTGAACGAGGGCTTGCTGCCCCCGCCGCAGACGAAGGGCCGCTACTCCGCCTACGATGAGGAGTACCTCTACCGTATCCGGCTGATCAAATTCTACAAGGAATCCTACCTGCCGCTCAGCCGCATCCGCGAGCTGCTGGATGCAATGACGCCAGAGGAGATCCGCGCCGCGGTCGAGCATTATGAGGTGGAACCGCCAGAGCTGAACCTCACCCCGGCGCCAGATATGCCGGATTGGCTGAGGGAAAACACCTCCGCGCGGGAATACCTCCATATGATCCAGGAGCCCCCATCGAGTTACCCGGCAGTGTCTGCCAAAAGGATCGATATGAATATACCTGCTCCCTCGATGAGCCAGGAGCCCTGGGATGAAGACGAAGCGGGGCTCTCCTGGAAGCGGATCAAAGCAATGGATGGTATTGAACTGCTTGTACGCGAGGATGTTTACCGGCGACGCAGGCGGGAGATCGAGGACCTGATCAAAAAAATGGAAAGGCGGGACAGGGGGATCTAACCACAACCTGCTCACTGGAAATCAATAGTTTGTCGTGTCGAATCGCAGCGGAAAAGATGCCGCATGCGGCAGGCGAAGCACGCCTGCAACCGGAAAAGGAACGGAAAACAAGGAAAGGATGGAAATCATGAAGAATCAAAACTTTGCCCTCAAGTTGAATGCTGACCTGGCGCTCATCTCGGCGGATGCCCCCACGGAGCGTATCCTCGAGATCGTCGTCACCCCGCCCACCGCGGAGAAGAAGCGCGTCCGCCCGGCGTTCAACCTGGCATTTGTGATCGACCACTCCGGGTCGATGTCGGGGGGGAAGCTCACCAATGTGAAGGCGGCTGTATCCAACGTGGTGGACCTGCTGGAAGAAAAGGACCGTGCCAGCCTGGTCATTTTTGATGACGAGGTGGAGACCGTGGTGGAAGGCGGCGAAATGACTCCGGTTTTCCGTAAGGAGATGAAGGAAGCCATCTCCAGCCTGCAAACTGGCGGCAGCACCAACCTGGCCGGAGGCTGGGCACAGGGCTGCGATGGGATTGCCAGAAACCAGCTCGCTGATGGCATCAACCGCTGCCTGCTGCTCAGCGACGGGCAGGCCAACGTGGGCGAACAGGACCCCGAACGCCTGGCGGTGCACACCCGCGAACTCTCGCGGCGCGGGATCTCCACCACCACCTTCGGGGTGGGCGTGGATTACAACGAGGAGCTCATGGAAGCCATGGCCAACGCCGGCAGCGGGAATTACTACTTCATTGAAACACCCGAGCAGAGCCGGGATCTGTTCCGCCAGGAGCTGGATGGCCTGCGGGAGGTGACCGCCCGCGCGGTGGAGATCATTCTCAAACTGCCAGCGGGTTTCAAAGCTTCAGTTCTGGGCACCTGGCCAGTGGAACATAAAGCCCGGCAACTCAAGATCACCCTGGGAGATATGATCTCCGGGATCGAGCGGCACGTGTTTTTGAAGCTGGAGGTCTCCCCGGCCGTCAAATCCGACCATCCGCGGATCACTGCCATCGCCCGCGGGCGCTCCACCGATGGCAGCCTGCTGGAGGATACCGGTGAATCCGCCTTCACCCCCGTGGATGCCACAGAGCTGGCTTCCGCCCGCCCGGTGTTGGAAGTCCTGCGCGGTTTTGCCCTCGTCTATATGGCCGATACCTCACGCGACGCGGTCGCTTTGAAAGACCGCGGGGAGGATAAAAAAGCCGTCAAATTGCTCCGGGAAGCCCTGGATCAATATCGCGATTTACTGGATTCAAAAGAGGTTGCACGGTATGAAAAAATGCTGGCCCAATTAAAGGATGAGATGAGCCTGGCGGACCGGAAATTTCACCGCGAAAGCTCGCACCAGCTGAACGCATGCATGTCGATGGCGCCGGAACGGTACAACCGCAAATAAATTACGGGGTAGGCGTGCCCTTAGGGGAAGGCGTGCCCGTTTTTCCGTCATCCTCGGGGAGACCGCGAAAGCAGCGGTGCCCGAGGATGGCGGCTTTTAGATCCTGAAAGGATTTGATCTCGCCGTTGCACACCAGGGAGCGCGATGGATCGATGCCCCATTTTTCGTGTGCGTCGCTGCTATAAATGCAGGGAAGCGACCGGGTATCAAAGCTGAAGGGTCGGGAACCGTCTGCGGGGCACTCCATCGCGTCCAACCCGGAATTAAGCAATTCCTCTTTGGAATAGGTCTGTTTGTAGGCCCACGGGTGAGCGGCGATGGCCAACCCGCCCTCCTGGTGGATGAGGATGACCGTATTCCGGATGGATTGCAGGGGGCGGATGTTTTTGTTCACGCCCACAGCCACAACCTCCAGGTTGTTGGCCGCCGGAACCTCCTCCCCGGGGATGCACAGCAGGCGATCCTCGTTCAGGCAGGCCAGCTTGACATCCCGGCATTGGGAGTGATCGGTTACAGAAATGAATGTGTAGCCGTAGGCCAGCGCGATTTTTACCATGTCGTCCAGCGTGTCCACGCCATCGGAGCAGGTGGTGTGCATGTGCAGGTCCCCGCGCGAGACCGTCTTGGCTGGTGTGGGGACCGGCGGAGGGGTGCCCGTTGATGTCGGGAACGGGGTGATCGAAGGCATGGGCGTCTCGGTCGGACCGGGGGTGGCGGAGGGCAGCAGCGTTGCGGTAGGACCCAGGGTCGGCGACGGTGCAAGCGGGATTATGGTTGGTATGGCAGTGGGGGGAGGGAGAAGCAACTCTTTGGCAGCGTTGCAGCCCGCGAGAAGGAAGATAAATACCAGTAAGAGTGGAAAGTACTTTTTCATTGAAGTCAGATGGTTACAAGTTTTATACCGGGTGGCTTGCATTTTACATGGAAAAAGGCTTGTGATGGTGGTTTTTCTGGCGGTTGATTAGGGATTTGCGGGGCAGGCGCCAGAGCCCGGAGGGAGGGGCGTGAGCGAGGGCATGCGCGTGGCAGTTGGGAAAGGCGTGGAGGAAGGCAGCAGCGTGGCGGTGGGGGCAATACCTGTAACAAAAAGGGTGGCATCTTCGGCGGATGCAGGGGTAGCCGTCGCCTCATGGAGTGGATCCGCCTTCCAGCAACCGCCCAGCAAGACGAGAAAGAGCAATGAAATAAGCAGAATGGGTCTTTTCACGGATTCACCGGGTGCAACTATTGTGCTTCCAAAGGGGAATTGTAACCCAACGCAAGGAAGCAATCATAAGAAGCAGATAACCGACCAAAAGCCGTTGGGAGTAATCACTCCTTGTGCGCGCGAAGCGTGAACGTGAGCGGGATGGAAGGCATCCCCTCGGGGAGAAACCACTTCCCCGGCTCCTTCTCCACCAGGAAGGCGAAATGGCGGTAGCAGGTGAAGGGATATTCGCGTACGAATTCGATGCGCAGCCCGGCGTCGATCAACCCGGTGATGATCTCACCCACCTGTGGTGACCACTCGTATTCCACCCGCTGAACGATCTTAGCATCCGGGTCTGCGTAGGAGCCGTCCACGGGGAACGCGAGAGGAGTATCTGTAAAATAGGGATACGCCACTTCCAGCCCGGTCTCGTTGCCCTCGTTTTTGAACACATTGCTGAAAGGGTGGAACTCGGTGATATAAAACACGCCGCCGGGTTTCAAATATCTCCCGACAATCTGCGCCCAGCGGGGGATATTTGGCAGCCAGCACAGCACCCCGTAGGAGGTGTAAACGCGGTCAAAGGTTTCATCAAGTTGATCGGGCAGGTCGTAGAGATCGCAACAGATAAACCGCACTGGGATATTTAACTCTTTGGCCAATCCGCGGGCAATGCGGATGCCCTCCGGCGAGAAATCCATGCCGGTCACCTGCGCCCCCTCCCGTACCCAGGAGAGCGTATCCAGCCCGAAGTGGCACTGCAGGTGCAGCAGGGATTTCCCCCTAACCTCCCCCATTTCGGAAAGGATCATCGGCTCCAGGCTGGAGCGTCCCTGTTTGAACTCATCCACGTGGTAGAACGCCGACCTGGAATTGATCACGGCGAATTCATCCCACATTTTCCGATTTGCCTGGCGGTATTTATCCATCGGAATCTCTGGCTTGTCTATCGAATCAAATCCTGTAGGGGAGCAAGGCTGTCCGCCCCCGCAGGATATGCTGCCATTGGGCGCAGGGAAAGATCGTTTTTACTTCCCCAGGCTTTCTCCGTTAGAGGCAGTCACCTTTGCGTACCAATCATACGAATCCTTGGGCGTGCGTTTGCCGGTGGGGATATCCACATAGATCAGTCCAAAGCGCTGGCGGTAGCCCTCCGCCCACTCGAAGTTATCCATCAACGTCCAGTGGAAGTAGCCGCGCACGTCCACGCCACCTTCGATCGCCCGGCGCACCTGCTTGAGGTAGCGGTTGGTGTAATCGATGCGCTGCGGGTCGTGTACCTTGCCATCCTCGTGCACCCAGTCCATACAGGCTGTGCCGTTCTCGGTGATGTACATTGGCACTTTGTACCTTTCGTTCAGGAACTTTGCGGTCCAATAGAGCGCCTCGGGGGTCACCTGCCAGTGGAACATGGTGTGCGGGCTGCCGGGCGGGAAAGGTGCTTCCTCGGGGAGTTCCGCGCCCATGCGAATGCGGGTGGCAAAATAGGTGTTGAAGCCGTAAAAATCGAGCTTCTGATGGATGATATCCATATCCGCCGAGGGCACGGCGGGCATGGCTTCCCCGAAGACCTTCAGCCCGTCCTCCGGGTAGGCGCCGAAGAACATCGGGTCCGAGAACCAGGTGTTGCTCCACAGCGTCTTTTCGAAGCAGGCCAGGGTCACCTTGCGAGCGGCTTCGATATCTGCTGGTGTTTCGGTTTCCGGAATAAACGACCCCCCCACCGGGGCGTAGCCGACCAGTGCCGGGGTCCTGGCCCGCTCGCGGATCACCCGCACCGCCCGCCCGTGCGCCAGCAGGACGTTGTGCGCGGCGCGCAGTGCCTCCGGCCAATCCAGCTGCAGCCCCGGAGCGTGGGTGCCATCCACCATGCCCATCTGCAGGAAGACCTGCGGCTCGTTGATGGTGAACCAGTGGCTCACCCGGTCGGAGAGCCGGTCCACCACGATCTTCGCGTAATCCTCGAACCAGAGCGGTGAGGAGGGGTTCAGCCAGCCGCCGCGCAGGAAGAGCCCGTAGGGAAGGTCCCAGTGATAGAGGGTCACCCAGGGGGTGATCCCGGCAGCCAGGAGTTCATCGATCAGCGCGTCGTAAAAAGCCAGCCCTTCCTCGTTGATCCGTCCCGTACCATCGGGCAGCACCCGGCTCCACGAAATCGAAAGCCGGTAGGCCTTGAGCCCCAGCTTCTTCATCAAGGCAACATCCTCTTTATAACGGTGGTAGTGATCGGTGGCAGTCTCCCCCGAATCGCCGTGGTAGACCTTGCCGGGGATGCGGCAGAACATATCCCAGATGCTCTCCCCGCGGCCGCCCTGCGCGGAAGCGCCTTCGATCTGGTAGGAGGCGGTGGCAGCGCCCCAGACGAAATCTTTTGGAAATGACATGGTGACTCCTAATAATTATTATTGGGGTAAGCGGGTCAGCTGACCCACTTCTTGAAGCGCGCGGTGTTATCGCCATCCTCGGTGGGCTCCGGCGCGGGTTTTTTGATCTGCGCGGTGTTGTCCATCTGGTCCGTGGGTGGAACATCCATGGCAGCGGCTGGCTGGGGGGTTGCAGGCTGGGGAACGGCTGGGGCAAGGTTCTCGATGGGGGATTTGAAGGGCGGGGCTTTTTCCTGCTCCTTCGCGTATTTATCGATCACCCGCAGCACCCGGTCACCATCTTTGAAGACGTCGATGATGTTGCCATCCAGCTGACAGGAGCGCCAGACGGAGGAGCGCTCCAGGGCGTGGATCTCGGATTGCACGATTACCATGATCCACACATCCTGCAGCAGCCAGAGGTTATTCAGGTTGATGCGGCTGGGGTTGCCATCCACATTCTGGATGGGTTGGGCGGCGTTCAGCAGGAAGAGCAGCCGGCTGCATATGTAGCCCTCCAGGCGCTCGTTGTTCTTGCCAACCCGCAGGGAGGCCTGCAATTGCTCGGCTGTCTCCACGCTGGGCACGGTGAAGACGTGGATCTTGAAGGGATGCCCGATGCTGGCCAGCTCGGGCAGCTCCACCAGGTGGCGGTCGTCGGTGGAGAGCGGGCGCACGACCACCGGTGCAAGTCCCGAAGCAGTGGCGGTTGAGGACTGGGGGACAGCCGGCGGGGGAAGCGGGGTATCCGTCCAGCCGGGGATGGCAGCGGCAGCAACAGGCGCGGGCTGGGTTTCGGATTCGGTCGCTTTCTTCACCCGCTCGTAGACTACCGGTGGTGGTGGAGGTTCCAGCAGGAATTTTGTCACCAGCCGCGAACCGATGGTTATCTTATCTTTTTCTGTGATCTCGGAGGTGAACATCCACCAGCTGGCAATGAGCGCGAAGAGGGTGGTGATAATGGCGATGGTCTGGTATTGGGAGCCGGGAGTAGTATTTAGAATCCAGATAGTGGAGGGTACGGCCACCGCGAAGATACCGATGGCGATCAGGCGTTTTTTATCGTGGGCGGCCAGCTCCACGCAGCGGTCGCAGATGAAGTGCCCGCGCGTCTTTTTGACCCCGTTCACCACCGCTGTCGCCTGATAGACTCGACCGTCGCGGTCGATGCCATCGCACATCAGGCAGATATCCCCAAAGCTGGATTCGCGCTTCTCGCGCGGGTAGAGGTTGTAGAAGGTGGCAAACCAGCCGCGCCGGAAATAGAGGAACGGCCAAAAGAGGGGCAGGAGAAAGGGCAGTAAGATCAGCCAGGACTGCGGGGAGGAAGGGGAAAATGCCTTGAAGGGGTGCAGGTTTAACTTGTTGAGGATCACCGCGTAGATCCCGCCCCAAATGAGGAAAGCCCCAACGGAAGAAACTACACCGAAGATAGCCCAGTCCCGCCGACGGGCATCGGTACGTACCGTCTTTTGGGTGGATTTGCGCTTTTTTTCCGCCATCAGGAAGGATTATAGCACGGGCTGGCTTTGTACCATTTTAACACGCCTGCATGTCGCTATCATTCTAAAGGATTAACTGTACTACGCGTTGGGCGGTCACCGATTGTGTGACTACCCTCAAACAACACTGAGCCGTATTCATTAGATCCACATCTCTGGTTTCGTGGCACGGAATCATTTTATACGAGAATGAAATGTTGATGCCAGTCAGCATAAATCTGGGGGTTTTACAAAAGTTAACGCAGGGCTCATTTTTTTTCATTACGGAAAAAATGGGGGGTGGAAATGTTCGGCGGGTACGCTGCACCCGCTCTACGGCTGCAGCACACGAACGGCATCCTAATTACAAACCCATAATTTTTTGTTTAAAATTGACCTCTTGACAAATATAATTATACGGCGTATATTTATATTGTAAATATACGGTGTTTATTTTATATAAGGAATCAAGAAATGTCTCCACGCCCAAAACAGGATACCCAGCTGGAAAATCTACATGACCGCATCAAAGAAACTGCCTGGAAACAGATCGCTGAAAAAGGCGCAGCCACTCTTTCGCTGCGTGCGATCGCCCGCGAGCTGGGAATCACTGCACCGGCGATCTATAACTACTTCCCCCGGCGCGATAACCTGGTCACTGCGCTGATTGTGGATGCCTTCACCTCTTTCGGTCAGTATCAAAAAGAATCGGATGATCCCGGCCGCTCCCCAGCGGAGAGATTGCGAATCCTAGGAATGGCGTACCGGGATTGGGCAATGAAATACCCCCAGCGCTATCATTTAATTTTTGGAACGCCAATCCCCGGATACCATGCTCCCACAGAAATTACCCTGCCTGCAGCGGCTGGTTCGCTTATCCCACTCATGGGCGTTTTGGATGCCGGGCTTCAAACCGGAAAATTAAAAGTGGACAACCTGGCCCCCAAAACACCAGCTCTCAGCGCTATGCTCGACGCCTGGAAACAGAATATCCAGGGACCTGATGTTGAAGTTCTATTTCTTGCTGTGGTCATTGCGAGCCGCGTGCACGGCCTGGTTTCCATGGAAATTGGGGAGCAAATGCCCGGCTTTATTGTTGATCCCGGCGAGGTCTATCGCCGTGAAGTAGAAAATATACTTTATCAATATTTTAAGGAGTAGAAATGTCAGAACTGCATGTGATTTTTGGAAATGGCGCCATCGGGCGTTCAATTGCAAACGAACTCATAAAAGGTAATAAAAAAGTTCGTGTGGTTAATCGATCCGGGAAGATGCCGGCCCCCCCCTCTGAGGTCGAATTGGTTGCTGTGGATCTATACGATCCGGACCAGGTTCGCCAGGCTGCGAAAGGCGCGACCGTGGTATATCAGTGCGCGCAACCGGCATATTATGAATGGCCGCAGAAATTTCCTCCCCTGCAGGCTTCGATAATCGAGGGGCTGACGGGAGGAACCGCAAAACTGGTGCTCGTGGAAAATATGTACATGTACGGCGATACAAACGGGAAAATCTTGAGGGAGGATTTACCCTATGATGCACAAACGCTAAAAGGACTAACCCGCGCGGAGTTATCCCGTGCCGCCCTTGAAGCCCACCACCAGGGGAAGGTGCGGGTTACGATAGGCCGTGCTTCTGACTACTTCGGTCCCTGGGGGACGAGTTCTGCAATGGGCGACCGCGTGTTTCCAGCCTTGATTAAAGGAAAATCAGCCCAGGTGGGAGGACGGCTCGACATTCCTCATACGTATACCTATGTTCCCGATTTTGGAAAAGCCTTGGTAGTTCTGGGTGAACGCCCGGAAGCCGACGGACAGGCCTGGCACGTACCAAATGACATGCCAACGATCACACAAGGGGAGTTTATTCGGCTTTTTTGTAGCGAAATCGGGGTTAAACCAAAGATCTTAACAATGGGGAAATTTATGATGTCGATCGGAGGATTGTTTATCCCCGAAGCAAAAGAATCTGTTGAAATGATGTATGAATTCGAGAAACCCTTCGTTGTAGATTCGAGCAAGTTTGAGAAAACATTCGGCATGAAGGCAACGCCCCTGCCAGTGGCGCTTAGTGAAACAGCTGCCTGGTACAAACAAAATCTAAATTAGCTGATCATGGCGAATAGATTATTGGATTCATAAATAGTCCAACGGCTGGTAAGGGAGGGCGCCGCGGCGCCTTCCTTATCTTTTCTCCAATAACGATGATTCATGGGTGGAAATTGGTGATTGATGGCGGGCGCACCAACAATTCCCTGCCTGCGGCTTCGCCTTTTCAATGGAAAACCAAAACATCCCAACTCCCCGGTTTCTCTGTATAATATGCCCACCATGTCCCGATTCCTACTGGTGGGTTTATTGCTCGCCCTGCTTACCCTCTCCGCCTGTACCCCTTCCGCCGGTATCCTGGAGCCCACCATCGGCCCTCCTCCCACCCTGGAGCCGCTCACCCCCTACGGGGAGCTTTCCTCGCTGCCCGGTGGCACCTTCACCCTCGTCCCCCCCGGCGGGAATGGCGTCAATCTCACCATCACCGCCTGCAAGGGCTTCAAGCCCGGAGAACCGCTCAACCTGGTGGCCGAAAACACCAACAACAAGCTCGACCCCGGGCGCATCGAGGTGCAGATCACCGGCGTGCAGCAATCGACCGGCGAGCCCGATTACCTCTACCTGGCCATCATCATGGGCGCCACTGATAAATGGACCTTCATGGGCGCGGTCACCGATGCCCCAGTCTTCCTGGATGGCAGCGGCTCGGGCATCTTCAACAACGTCGAGATCCCCGATACGCACCTCATCACCTACGATTTCGAGCCGTTCCCCACCGTGCCCTTCAGTGGTGGCTGGACCTGCACGCCCTGATTTCCCCGTCTTCTTCCCCTGTATAATTGGTTCTCAAGAAATTTTTGCGGAGGCTGCCTTGCCAAATCCCATTTTTTCTGACATGAAGCAATCCATCATCGATGGCGACGTGGATGCCGCCGAGGAGCTGGCCCGCCGCGTGCTCGAGGAGGGTATTGATCCCCTCGAAGCAGTCAACCTTGGCTACCTGCCCGGAATGCAGCAGGTGGGCGTCGATTTTGGCGCGAAGATCCTCTTCCTGCCGGATGTGGTCATCGCTGCCGAAGCGATGAAGAAAGCCACCGCCATCCTGGAACCGGAAATGGCCCGCCGCGGCTCGGAGCGCACGGTGGCCGGGCGGGTAGTGCTGGGCACAGTCAAGGGCGATATCCACGAGATCGGCAAGAGCCTGGTGGGTACCCTGCTTTCCGCCAACGGTTTCGAGGTCCATGACCTGGGCGTGGACGTGCCCTTCGCAAAGTTCGCCGAAAAAGCCCGCGAGGTCAATGCCGATATCGTCGGGGTTAGCGCGCTGCTCACCACCACCATGACCGGGCAGCAGAGCGTGATCGAAGCTCTGGATGACCAGGGACTGCGCCCGCGGGTGAAAGTGATCGTCGGCGGCGCCCCGGTGACCCGCGAATGGGCGGAAAAGATCGGCGCGGATGGCTACAGCGGTGATGCCCTGGCTGCGGTGGTGCTGGCCAAATCCCTGGTGGCTTCGAAGGCATAGGGGTGTCTGGTCAGAACAGGAACCGCCTAAAAACCGTCGCTGGGTGGCTGGCCATCCCGGCCCTGCTGCTTTTCGTTGCCTTCCTCGCCTATGGGCTCAACATCAGAAGGCTGGGTTTTTATTGGGACGACTGGTGGTTCCTGTGGATCGCCAAATCCGCCGGACCGGAAGGGCTGGCGCGTTATTTCTCCACCAACCGCCCATTTTATGGGCAGATCGTAGCCCTCACCACATCACTCCTTGGCAGCTCCGCCTGGCAGTGGCAGTTCTTCGGTATCTTCTGGCGCTGGCTCAGCGCTCTCGCCCTCTGGTTGCTGCTGATCTCCCTCTTCCCGCGTAACAGGCGTTTTAGCGCCTGGGCGGCGCTCTTCTTCCTGGTCTTTCCCGGCTTCTACATGCAGTTCACCGCCATCAACTTCGGGCACTTCTTCCTCGTCTTTTGCTGCCTGCTCTTTTCCTGGGTGCTATCGGTGCGTGCCCAACTAGCGGGAAAGCGTTATTGGCTCTACACAATTCCCGCCCTGCTGCTCAGCCTGGTGAACCTGCTGGCAATGGAATACTTCTTTGTGCTCGAGCTCCTGCGGGTGGGGCTGCACGCCCTGGCGCAGCAAAGCCAATATCCCAACCGCAGGGAACTGGCCAAACGAACTGCCCTGGCTACGACCCCCTACTGGATCCTCTTCGTACTTGTCGTGCTTTGGCGGATGCTGTTCTTTGAATACCAGAACACCAACTATGAATACACCCTCCTCACCGCCCTCAAATCCGCGCCGCTTGCCGCGCTTTGGGGGTTGGTCTCCTCCATCACCGCGGATCTGTGGACTGCAACCGGGCGAAGCTGGGCGCAGATCACCACGCTTCCCGCGCAGGCTCCCGGCTGGGAGCGGATCATGCTCTACCTCGGCGCGCTGGTGGCTGCCACCGCGGGGGTGGTCTTCCTCTTCCTGCATCTATCCCGCCGTGGGGAGCCCCAGGACCCAGAAGGGTCCGCCAGGCGCGACGCGCTGCAGCTCACCGGGTTGGGAATTGCCGCCCTGCTGCTGGCAGGCTGGCCGTTCTGGCTGATCCGGGAGCCGGTGGTTTTCGACTACCCCTACGACCGCTTCCTCATCCCCTTCATGCTGGGTTCTTCCCTTCTGCTTGCGGGGCTGATCGCGCTCCTGGCTGCCTGGCTGAAAAAGGCGGCTTGGCTGCCCTCGCTGCTTGTGGCGCTGATCATGGCTTTCAGCGTGGGGCGGCAGTACCAGAACCAGCTCAGCTACCGCCAGGATTGGAACGACCAGCAGCGCTTTTTCCAGCAGCTTACCATGCGCATCCCCGCCCTGGCGCCGGGGACGATGCTGCTTTCCAACGAGCTATTCCTGAAATATGAAAGCGATAACTCGCTCAATGCCCCGCTGAACTGGATCTACGACCCGGGCTATTCCGGCGGCGACCTTCAATACGCCTACGAGTATCCCACCTTGCGCGTGGGGGAAGAACTGCCAGGGCTGGCCCCCGGCACCCGGTTCCGGCACGATTTTCTAACTGCCGTATTCAATGGCAGCACCGACCGCGCCCTGGGTTTCTATTACCAGGTCAACCGCTGCCTGCGCGTGCTCGACCCCGAGATCGACACCTCCAATCCCAACCTGGACGCGCTCCAGCAGCAGACCGCCGCCATCTCCGATGCCAGCCTGATCCTGACGGAGGGCTCGCCTTCCCTGCCCGGGGATATTTTCACCTTCGCCGATGACGGTGGCTGGTGCTCCTATTTCCAAAAGATCGACCTTGCCCGGCAAAAGGGAGATTGGTCTGAGGCTGCCCGCCTTTCAAAAGAAGCCTTGGAAAAGGGGCTGGTTTCGAACCAGGTCGGCGAACGGCTACCGTTGATCGAAGCCTTTGCCCATAACGGCGATTGGCCGAACGCGCTATTGCTGAGCACTGAAGGGCTGGACCCCCTCAACCAGAACGAGCCACCGCTTTGCCTGCTCTGGCAGCGCATTGCCCGGGATGTGCCCGCATCGGCGGAGAAAACTGCCGCGCTGGAAAAGATCACCGGCAGCCCGGGGTGCTCCTTCCGGTCTGTTCCATAAAGCGGGTTGATTTAAAGATTTCTAAACGATGAAAACTTCCCCTTCCCCATTGCGCTCGTTCCGTTTTCCCTGGTACACCGCGCCTATCCTCATAGTCCTGGTGGGGCTGATTGCCTACGGGCTGCTCATGCGCGAAATGGGTTTTTACTGGGATGACTGGGTTTTCATCTGGATGGCGAAGACGACTGGTGCTGAGGGCTTGGAACGCTACTTTTCCACCAACCGTCCCTTCTGGGGCTGGATCATTGCCCAGACTACCACCCTGTTAGGCGCCAGCCCCTGGCAATGGCAGATCTTTGGTCTGTTCTGGCGCATAGCCTCGGCGATCTCCCTTTGGGGCTTAGTGTTGCTGGCCTGGCCCCGCCAATACCGCGCCGCACTGTGGGTGAGCCTGCTCTTCCTGGTTTACCCCGGGTTTTCCATGCAGTTTATTGCCATCAATATGGGTCATTTCTTCCTGGTGCTCACCTGCTTCCTGCTTTCCCTTTGCTTCACGGTCCTTGCCGTTCGCGGGAAAAGGGTGGGTTGGCTGCTGCATATCCCAGCCCTGCTGCTGGCTGCAGTCAATTTGTTCGCCATGGAATACTTCTTCCTGCTGGAGCTGATCCGCCCGGCGCTGATTTGGATCGTCCTCTCCCGGCGCTTCCCCAAGCCTCGCCAGCTTCTTGGTCGAACGCTGCTCCACAGCGCTCCCTATTTATTGCTTTTCCTGGGGATCACATACTGGCGTTTCTTTGTTTTCTCCTACCAGACCCGCTACCCACTCACCCTGGTTTCCGATCTTAGTACCGCGCCCCTCCTTGCAGCGAATAAATATCTGGGGGTGGTCGCCCAGAGCATCTGGACCGTTCTGATTCCAGGCTGGATGCTGGCGTTCCTGCCCCCCGATGTGACCAGCCTGGGAAAATGGACCACCATCTTCACGGTGGGATTGTTTCTGCTGGCGCTTATTCTTCTCGGTCTATATTTCTGGCGTTCCGGGGATAGCGCGAGGGAGGAAACTTCGGGTTCGCAATGGCCCTGGCAGTTTCTGCTAATCGGCTTCCTGCTGCTCATTTTTGGCAGCGTTCCCTTCTGGATCACCGGGTTGCCCATCCAGCTTGGATTCCCCTCGAACCGATTCATCATTCCCTCCATCCCCGGGGCGGCCTTCATCCTGGCCGCGCTCTTCGGGTTCCTCGCCCGTCTACTGGGAAAGTGGCGTCATCTACCAGAGATCCTCCTTGTGTTCCTAGTAGCGGCATCCATCAGCCGGCAGTTTCAAATAGCAAACGGATTCCGCCGCGATTGGGATCAGCAGACTCGCTTTTTCCAGCAGTTGACTGAACGCATTCCCGCGCTACAGCGCGGCACACTCCTCCTGTCTGGCGACCTGCCCTCCGGATATGTGAGTGATAATTCCGTCACCGCACCTATCAATTGGATTTACTCGCCGGAATATAAGAGCGGCAGCCTGCCCTACCTGCTCTCCTTTCCCAGTATCCGCCTTGGAAATGACCTCCCGGCGCTGCAAAAGGGCGTGGCCATAGAGGAGGATTACCTTGTCGCGAAATACTTTGGAAACACCTCCGGGGCGGTAGCGCTCTATTACAATCCGCCAGCCTGCCTCCGGGTGCTAGATCCTGAGATCGACCGCTTCAACCTTTCGATCCCGGTTCTGATGCGTGAAACCGCCTCGCTTTCGAACCTTGAGCGGATCGTCGATGCCCAACAGGCTGTGTTTCCTGCTACTATCCTGGAACCCGGAGACAAAGACTCGTGGTGCGCATTTTATCAACAGGCTGCCCTCGCTGCGCAGAATGGTGAATGGGAGAGGGTGACCAGCTTGGCGGAAAAAGCATTTGCCCTCGGGGATACGCCCACAGACCCTGCCGAGCGCTTCCCCTTTATTGAGGGATACGCGCACACCGGGGATTGGAGCCGTGCGCTGGAACTTACCAAAGACTCGGCCGCTGTGACGAACCTGATCCATCCCAGCCTTTGCGCGCTCTGGCGGAGGATAGAAAACGAAACCCCCACTTCGGTGGAAAGGACCACCATGCTGGCAGGACTCGATTCGCTTCTCTGCACTTTTTCCGATTGAACCGGGCTATTCGATATCAGCTTTGGGGTTGAGCGCTGAATTCAGCGCAGTTCCCACCATGGCAAATGCTATCCCCGTGATCAGCATCAGCACAATGGGCTGGATCACCCAATAGGTGTACCCCGAATACGCGCCGGCATCAAGCGCGTCGTAAACCATTTTTCCCCATGTGGGTAATACCGGATCCATCACCCCTACGAATGCCAGGGAGGTTTCATAGAATACAAAGAATGGCACCATGATTGTCAACTGTGGGATCAGAATAGGGATTATCACCGGTACCATGTAATGCCAGATGATCCGCCAGTTGCTTGCGCCATAGGATCGGGCTGCCTCAAAATATCCGGAGTGCAGTACCTGCACGAAGGCGGCGCGGTAGGTTTTGACCGCATTGCCGAAGATCATGAGCAGAATGATGGCGCTGAAAGACAACCAGATGCTATCGGATACCATGTAGAAAACAGTGAGCGCCAGGGCAAATGCTGGAATGATCATGCTGATCTCGGAGATCCGTTGGACCAGTCCATCCACCCAACCGCCGAACCAGGCGGCGACCGCAGCGATGGTTACCGATAGGAGCGTGGTGGCAAGCGCGCCGACAATACCGATGAGCAGGGCGATCGGTAATCCCCAAAGCAGGGCAACCTTCAGGTCGCGCCGCTGGTTATCAGTTCCGGCCAGCCCGAATACCTTTCCGTAAAGTATCATTTTTACGTCCAGGTTCGACCCCGGTTCGAACGAATAGGCGTTTATCCGCAGGGTGTACTTCCCCGGCTGGGCTCCTGAACCCTCCTCTACAGGGTCGCTGAACAGCGTTTCAATCGCTGGCGTCTTGCCACCTTGGCCGGTTACCGATGGAGGTAATTGCATCGAGCTGGTCACCCCTTCCAACCCCGAATAATCCCTAGTTATGTTGAAGCGTTGTCCAGAATTCACTTGTGTGCGCAGCAATTCCGCTTCACGAAGATCCGGCGTGATCCATGTGAGGGTTACAAAATAATTTTTCTGTTTGGTTTGGGATTCAAATAAAACAGTCATATCCTGTGGAAAGAATTCATAGGGGTAATCGAAGCCAAACTCTATGATTGTTTCTCCAAACCCGTTTTCGGTTTCTTTTACCTTCTTCGATGTAGGGTCCGCCTTGCTATCGAGCAAAAGGGTGGTCGGCAGGTCCTTTCCACGAAAGAAGTTAGTCCATGCAGGTTCCGCGTTCTTAGGCCTGCTGATTGCGCTGGATGATTCAGACCTCCACTCAATAGCGGCTTCCTTCGAAGGAATCAAGATGACGGTAAACGCGGATATCAACAAGAGGATGGAGACAATCGCCAGACCGGCCATCCCCAGCGGAGATTTCATGAATCGCTTTCTGGCCGGACGGGAATAATTCCACCAATCCCGGAAAGGGTTGGTGTCCTTCGCCTTTGGCAGTTCACCCTTTTCCGTATCTGCATGGAAATTCGTTTCGGTTTTCGCTAGTGGGGTTTTTCGCCTGAACCAGTTTTTCCAGGGTAGGGTTTCTTTCGAAAATGCAGCCAAAGGCGAGTGGTTTGCATCCCTGGTATCCACCCGGACCCTCGGGTCGATCAAGACGATTACGATATCCATCAGGAAAATGGTGATAGCAAGGATGTAGGCAAACAGGACCAGCAGCCCTGTCGAAATCTGCCTGTCATTCGCCTGCAAGGAGAAAACAAACAGCTCCCCAATCCCCGGCCAGTGGAATACCATTTCCAGGATTGCCACCCCTTGCCAGAAAGTAACCAGCATCAGAACAAAGCTGGTGAGCACAAATGGCAGCGCCGGGCGGATGATATACTGCCGGTCCAGCACCCGGGAAGGCACACCCTTGGCTTTGGCCAGGTCGACAAAATCCTCCTCTGAATTGATCTGAAAAAAGGTCCTCCAGGAATGCACGCTGTGGAAAAACATCCCCAGGAAAATGGCTGCAAAAGGCAGGATCATGTGTTTGCCAAAATCCAGAACGTAATCCAGAGTGTTGTTGGAAGGGTAACCGTCGAAGATACCCCCGTAAGGCAAAATATTAAGTGTGGCAGCAAAGATCAGGATCAACACAAGCCCGTACATCCAGTTGGGGATGGAGGAAAGTGGGGATAAAAAGCCGAACAGCTTTCCCAGGCGCTCCTTCCCCCGCCTGGCAATGAAAAGAGCGATAGTGATGCTAATTAGGAAAAGGAACAGGTTCGCGGTTCCTGCCAGGATCAAGGTGAAGGGGACTCGTCCGAGGATGATCTCCACCACCGAACCATAATGCCTGCCATAACTTGTACGAAAATAGCTTTTTGAACCCCAATCGAAAGTCAGTGCCTTATAAAGATAAGTAACCGCGCGACCCAGAAAAGGCCGGTGTAACCCATAGGATTCTTCCATTTGCCACTTAAATTGCTGCGCTTCCTCCGGGGTCATGGCTGGTTGATGCAATGCCAGGCGGTTGAGGTTTTCTCCTGTAACCGACATGGTGATCTGATCGCGGAAAATATCATCGATTCCGCCCCCGTAATTCACCAGGATGATCGAAAGATACATGGCGATCACAACCATCAGGGATAAAGTCAGGAATTTAATGGCAATATACCGAGCAGCTCGTAGCCCGGTTTTGGGAGGTTTTCGCTCCCCAGGGATGTTCCCTGGTTCAACTGGCTCAAGTTCAGGGTTGTTCATACCATGGAACGATGGGTTGTTTTGCCTCAATCATACAAATTATTTTCAGAAAGACAAGCCAGCAACCCGCCTTCCGGATTCTTTTTACACTATAATTTCTTTCCGGATAATTTATATTCATTTTTATAATTTACTTCTTTTATATGTTCCAGGAGGTCCATGTCCCAGCCCCTTTCTTTTATTGAGAATCCCGCCTTCCGGGTGGATGTGCTTTCCCGCGAGGATATCGAGCTGATCCACGCTGCCACCCTCGAGGTAATTGAAACCGTTGGGGTAAAGTTCCCCCTGCCGGAGGCGTTGGATATCCTGGCCGCCAACGGTGCGTCTGTTGACCGCAATACCTGCATCGCCCGCATCCCTGCGGCAGTGGTGGAGGACGCCCTCAAGAGCGCTCCGCCTGGCTATACCCTGGCGGCCCGCGACCCGGAGCGCGATCTGCCCCTGGATGGCAGCCATGTTTTCCTCGGCACGGATGGCTGCGGAGTGCAGGTACAGGATGCCTTCACCAGGGAGCTTCGCACCTCCACCAAGCAGGATGTTGCTGATTGCGCGCGGGTGTCCGACGCTCTGGAGGAGATTGGCTTCTGGTGGGCGATGGTCTCCGCACAGGATTGCCCGCCCCAGAGCCGGGGACTGCACGAGCTGGAAGCTGCCTGGAACGTGACCACAAAGCACCTCCAGACCGAAAGCCTGCTGCATCCGGGCGAAATGGAAACCGCTGTGGAAATGGCCGCCGCCATCGCCGGGGGTCGGGAGGAGCTGCGCCGACGACCGCTGCTTTCCATCATGCAGTGCACCGTCAGCCCCCTGGCGCACGATCCGGGTAGTCTGGAAGCCGGGTTGATCGCCGCGCGAGCCGACCTGCCGGTGGGATATATGACCATGGCCTCCTGCGCCTCCACCGGACCCGCAACCCCTGCCGGCAACCTGGTTGTAGGTAACGCAGAAGTGATTGCCGCACTCGCGCTCATCCAGATGTCCTCCCCGGGTGCCCCGGTCTTCTACGCAGCAGCGCAGACCGCCATGGACCTGCGCACCGGCGCCTACACCGGTGGCGGGCCTGAGGATTTCCTCTTCGGGGCAGCCACAAACCAGCTTGCAGATTTCTACAAAGTGCCTCTTTCGATGGGCGCTTTTGCCACCGGCGCCAAGCATCCCGACTGGCAGACCGGGGTGGAGAACAGTTTTTCGAGTTTCATGGCTTGCGCCAGCGGTGCGGATATGCTACTGGGGGCAGGGTTGCTGCACGGGTCGCGTATCCTCTCCTACGAGCAACTGGTGATGGATTGCGAGATCTACAGCATGGTGCGGCGTATGCTGCAGGGTATCCGTCTCTCCGCCGAAGACCTGGCGCTGGATGAGATCCGCGCAGTGGGACCGGGGGGCACCTTCCTTTCTCGCAAGCATACCCGCACGCACATGCGTGAGCTCTGGCTGCCGGAGCTCCTCGACCGGAGAACATACGATGAATGGGTCGTAAAGAAAGATGGAGCCCGCGAATGGGCTGGTGAGAAAGCCCGGGAGATCCTGAAGAACCATCCGGGTGAGCCGCTGGATCCGAAACTGGCGAAGGAATTGAATCGAATCATTACTTCCTACGAGAAGAAATGAAACCGGTATTTCAAATCCTTTCCCCGCAGGCTATAACCCGCATTCTTGAAGAAGCGTTTACTCTTCTGGTAGATACTGGAGTTCGCGTTTCCGACCCGGAAGCCCGGGCTCTTCTGGAAAACGGCGGCGCAAGGGTGGAGGGCATAATTGCGCAAATCCCTGACGCGATGATCGACCACGCACTTTCCTCGGTCGGAAGGGATTTTTACCTCCACAATCGCGGCGGAGAGCCAACCGTGCACTTTTCCGCCGGAGATGAAGTTCACTTCGATCCTGGCTCCTGCGCAGTTAACATTCTGGACTCGCAAACGATGGAGCACCGCCCGGCGGTCACCACAGACCTGATCCGCATTGTTCAGGTCTCCGAGCAATTGCCGCAGTTCGCCGCGCAGTCCACGGCGGTTGTCTGCCACGACGCGCCGTCGAAAATCGGGGATATTCACCGGCTGAACGTGGTCCTCACACATTCACAAAAGCCAGTGGTCACGGGCGCTTTCTCCTCGAGGAATTTACAGGCGATGATCGCGCTGCTTGAAGCCGATTCCGGCACCCGCGAAAAGCATCGCGAAATGCCGCGTGCGGTCTTTGACGTTTGCCCCTCCCCCCCAATGCACTGGACGGAATTTGCCTGCCGCTGCTTGATTGAACTGGGACGCGTGGGAATCCCTGTGGAGCTGGTTTCCATGCCGCTGGCTGGCGCCACCGCGCCGGTGACGCTGGCGGGTTCTTTAGTTCAGCACGCAGCCGAAAGCCTGGCCGGGATTGTCATCCACCAATTGGCTGCTCCCGGCGCACCCCTGGTCTGGGGTGGAGCGCCGGCTATCTTCGACATGCGCACCGGTTCCGCCCCTATGGGTGCCGTGGAAACTGCCATGCTGGATGCCGGTTATTCGGCAGTGGGGAAACACCTGGGTCTGCCCACTCACGGATACCTGGGCGGGAGCGATTCCAAGCTGGTTGATGCGCAATCTGGAATGGAGGCAGCCACGGGGTTCCTGGTCGGCGCGCTGGGCGGGATCAACATGATCTCCGGCGCCGGGATGCTCGATTCGCTCAACTGCCAGAGTGTGGAAAAATTGGTGCTGGATGCGGAGGCAATCGCCACTGCCCAGCGCCTGCTGGGGGGAATCACCATCCCAACGAGCTCACTGGCACTCGATTCATTTGCCCAAACCGGCCTGGAGGGGGAATTCCTCAAGCTGCGGGAAACACGAGACCTATTCCGGAAGGAACAAAGCTTGCCTTCGGATGTTATCGACCGCGGCTCACTTCAGGCCTGGCAGGTGATGGGTTCTCCGGAGGCGTTCACCCGCGCAAGGTTACGCGCGGACTCGCTCGTGGAGCAATACCGAAAACCTGACCTCCCCGCAGATAAGCTGGCGAGATTTAAGCAGATCCTGCAGTCAATCCCAGGCAGCTGATCTCGAATCTTTCGGGGCGGGTTAAAATTATCCATCCTTCCTTTAGAGGTCCACATCATGGCTTCATCGACAGTTTCAATTCAGAGATGCGAAGATTATCAGTTGGATGCGATTCGGTCCGCGCTGGCAGCCTGCCTGGCGCCTTTGGGTGGATTTGGAACCTTCGTCAAACCAGGTATGAAAGTGCTGCTCAAGCCCAACCTGCTCACCGCGGCAGAACCTGGCAAGGCGGTGACAACGCACCCTATTTTGATCCGTGCAGTAGCGGAGGAGGTTTGCGCCGCCGGTGGAATTGTTTGGGTCGGGGATTCGCCCGCTGCGGAGATCAACGAGGGAAAAAGCGTTTGGGAAACGGAAGGACTTGAAGAGTCACTCTCTGCTACTGGAGCAAAGCTTATTATGTTCAAGGGAGCCTATCTGCGTCGAGTGGACGGGGTTGATTATTACGTTTCCCGACCGGTGCTGGATGCCGACCTTGTGATCAACCTGCCCAAGATGAAGACCCATACGCTTACACGCTACACCGGCGCTGTGAAGAACCTGCTGGGTGTGCTGCCAGGCGGGCGCAAACGTGAGATCCACGTCCGCGCGCCTGGCGTGACTGAGTTCAGCCGTGCCCTGGTGGATATCCTTGAGCTGGTGAAACCACAGCTCAATATCATGGATGGCGTCCTCGGTATGGATGGTAATGGGCCGGGTACTAGTGGCACCCCTCATGCTTACAACCTGCTGGCTGCATCTGTCGATGCCGTCGCGCTGGATAGCGTCCTGGCTGGCGCAATGGGATTTCCGACCGGGGGTGTGGTTCACCTGGCGCAGGCAGAGGAGCGCGGGCTGGGAATTAACCAACCTGACCGCATCCAAATCGAAGGGGATCGAACCGTTTTACAGCTCGGTAAACTCGATCTCCCAAAAGCCCGCTGGTTCCTGGATATGCCCTCCTGGTTCACCGACCCGTTCCGGGATAAGATCAAGCTACAGCCGCAGATCGAAGCGGCAAAGTGCACCGCCTGCGGCACCTGCGCGGATGCCTGCCCTGCCGGGGTGATTACCATCCGGAGGGCAGCGCAGTTCGAGCTTTCGGAATGCATCGGCTGTATGTGCTGCGTGGAGGTATGTCCCCATGCTGCTTTAACCCCAAAACCCAACCTGCTTGCCCGGCTTGTTGGAGTTTGAGAGATTCATAAATCGAGGTTCCGATGAAAGACCAGGAAATTGTGTTTGCGGTGATGAGCATGGCAGACTACCCCGAGGTCTTCGCCTTATGGGACGGGACGCCCGGCATTGGCCTGAGCAGCGCTGATTCTTCCGATGCAATTGCGCTTTACCTGGAGCATAACCCTGGAATGAGTTTCACCGCGCGTAAAAGCGGAGGACTTCTGGGCGCGGTACTCTGCGGGCACGATGGCCGGCGGGGGTACTTGCAGCACCTGGCAGTCGCGCCGGATGCCCGCCGCAAGGGGATCGGCCAGGGGCTGGTGGATCGCTGCCTTACCGCGCTTGCCGCCGAAGGGATCACCCGCTACCATATCTTCGTCTATACCAACAACGAAACCGGACTGGGTTTTTGGGAATCCGCCGGGTGGTTCCGGCGCGGCAACCTATTGATCATGTCTCATGACATGTAGAAAAAACCGCCTGGATTCATCTTCAGGGGCTGCTATTTTAATGGATCAATTCGGGAGGAACTTTTTGCATCCAATGTGTTTTATAATTAGATATCTAAATTTAATCGGAGGAAAGAATGTCTGAAACCAAAAAACGCCCGTTTGTTGTAACCGTGCTGGCCGTCCTGGCTGGCGTGATGGCCGCGATTTCGTTTTACTTCGCCTTGAAATCATTAGGCCTCTTCTCGCCCTTTGGCGCCAATCTCTGGAATGCCTTTATGTGGGGCCTGCTTGCCTATATCTATGTCTGGCTGGTTCAGATGCTATGGGTTGTTGATCCCCAGGCCTGGCTTTTCCTGGCAGCGATCACCACCATCAATCTGATCTTCGATGTTTTCTCGATGGCAAGCACTCCCGCTGCTTTTACGGATGTCAGCGCCTCATTTATTTTGAGCGGTCTGATCCTGATCTACGTGATGCTCCCCAGCACCCGCAGAGCTTTTGGTACCGAAGTGCAGAAAAAGTAATCCTGCATCAAACCAACCCAATAATAAAACCAGCGGCATACCGCTGGTTTTTTGATCCGTGCGATTCTAGCCGATACTACAATCCATCAGGAATTCGTGAGCATATGGCCCTTCACCCGCTGGCTATCCATCACCACCAGCGCGGCATGCAATGCACCTTCTTCGGCCTCGCTGCCGGGGTTGACGCACACCGTTTTATTCATCTTGATGATCCCGCTACTTTCCGGCACATGCCCGTGCAGACTGAGCAGCGGCTGATAGGTCTCGATGATCTGGCGAACGGCCTTGCTGCCCAGCGGGCCGCCCTGCTCGTTGCCCTCTCCGCCGATCGGGTTGAGATTGGAATCTAACAGCACGCCGAAATCCAGGTCGGTTTTATAGGGCGGGCAATGGAAATTGAAGATCGCCCGCGAGGGCAGGTTCAGCCTGCCGGCCATGCTTTCCAGTTTTTCCAAAAGTTGGTCTTCATTGAGTTCCCGGAATGAGCGCCAGGGATTAAGGTTGGTGAAGCCAGTGGAGATCATTTCATACTCTCCCCGCAGGATCAGCACCTTGCCTTCCGGGTTTTTCACCCATTGAGCTTTATAAAAGGTCTCGTCCACCAGCAAGTCATCATCGTTCCCCGGGAGGAAATAGCACTCGATACCCGCTTTTCCAAGTCGGTCATCTGCCATTTCGATCCACTGAAGAACCGAATAGCATATCGTTTCCCGGAAGGTTCTTTTCAGGTCATTGGGGTTGCTTTTCAACTGGGTGAATTGATCGGGTGTGGTAAAGAAGGGGTAGGCACCAGCGGAGCGGACCTGGCGTTCGTAGTTGGAGATCTCGTCGGGTTCTGCAGTGATATCTTTCCCCTGCCAGGTAAAGGCTGCTTTTCCATTGGCAAATTTTATAAATGGAATAACCTGCCGCCCGGTCATATCGCCCCCCAGGATCATGACATCCGGTTTGTATACCTGCGCTGCATTAAGAAATTTCCGGAAGGTTGCATCCGACCCGTGAAGGTCCGTTGCGAAGAAAATTTTCATGTCAGCCATATCATCATCCTCTCACACCTAAAAATGCTGAAAAAATTAATGAAGTATTTCAGGATTAATAATAGCATACATCAATTTTTCATTTGGATAAAGTGAATCATCCTTTCAATTTGGAAAGTTTAGAAAATATTCGGGCAATAAATTGCTTTCGATAACTATTGTTATGGAGCACCATAAGTCGGATTTCTTTCGATACGATCCCCTATAAGGGGTTATATCTTCTCTGCCAGGTTTTCCGCCCAAGTCTCTATCACCCTACGGTCCCGAAAATCCCCTTTTGGGAAAATCCCAAAAGTTGCGACCGTTCCCATCTTAATTTTATCCATCCCGGTAAGTTTTTCAGGTCAAGTGCGCCGGCAAAATAACCTTCATCGAATGGCTGTACAACATTCCGAACTGGTCTCATCCAGTCCCTCAAACCCTGCCTGTAGCTTTCCCCGTGATACATTGCTGGAGGATTACAAACCATGAACGATGCATCGAAATGCTCATTAATTCGGCTTTAAGGAAAGTCGAAAAATCCATGGCTTCCGGTAGCCAAATCTGACCACGAATGGCGCTTCAGGCAACCACGGACAGGTAAGGTGATAGATCGGTAACCTCTTTCATTGGTTTGGCATCCACCTGTAACCTCTTTTTCGCCATGGTTTTTCCAATCGCATCTGCCACGCCCGCGGTGGATCCTGCTCTGCTTGCATAGGCCACCAGCACTTTTTGGCTCATTTTTTCGCTCTCTTCATAAAGAAGTGTTTATTAATTCAATCTCGCTGGCAGTGCCAAGGGAGCTCGAATTGCATGCATAGGACAACAAGGAAATCCCAGCCAACCCTACCTTCAGGCGAAGAACTTGCCACCGTTCCATTCCCAAATCTTTTTTTATTATCTTCTTTCTCTTGCTGGGATGTTCGTTTTAGTTGCAACCGGATCAGTGGCCTTTGGGCGCTATTCCAGCAGACAGGTTTATTTGTCCTTTTTCTTGCCCTTCTTTTTTTTCTTCTCACCGTACAAACTGTTCTTGTGGTTCTTCTTATTGTTGGTTTTTTCAGGTGTATGAGCAGCGATTCCTTGTCTTTCCAATTCAAGGCTGGCCAGTTCGAGGGCTTTCTTCTGTTCTTCACTCACCGTTGGGTAGGCAAGGTTGAGATTCTTCATTGTATGATAAAGAACCGCCGCCACGGCCAGGCGGGTGAACCATTTATTATCCGCAGGGACGATGTACCAGGGTGCCCAATAGGTGCTGGTATGGTTGAACACTTCCTCAAAAGCATCCATGTAATCGTCCCAGCGCTCCCTTTCCTTCATATCCGCGGCTGAGAATTTCCAGTTCTTTTCCGGCAGGGTGGCGCGATCCAGAAAACGCCTTCCCTGTTCTTCCCTGGATACATTCAAGAATATTTTTAGCACAACGATACCGTTTTCAACCAGGTACTTTTCGAAATAATTGATCTGTTCAAAGCGCTGTTTCCAGATCTTTTCTGTCTTGAGGTGCGGCGGCAGTTTTTGACCCGCCAGGAATTCCGGATGCACCCGGACAACAAGGACTTCTTCATAGTAGGACCTGTTAAAAATGCCGATGTGACCCCGCCGCGGAAGAGCAATGAAATTTCGCCAGAGGTAATCATGGTCCAACTCCTCACCGGCAGGAGCTTTGAAGCTGTATACATTCACGCCCTGCGGGTTGACCCCCGACATGACGTGCTTGATGGTGCCGTCCTTACCAGCCGCGTCCAGAGCCTGCAGGATCATCAAAATGGCGTAATCATCCTGCGCATAAAGCTTATCCTGTTCCTGGGCAAGGAGCTTGATGCCGTCTGACAGGGTCTCTTCGGCTTCATCCTTCCCCATCCATTTTCCGGTGAACCCAGGGTCATAATCTTTGCGAAGGTCGATCTTTTTGCCGGGTGGCACTCTCAGAATTTCCAGCAATTCGTCCATTTTTGAGACCATTTGGTGCTCCTTTTTTCTAACTCAGTCCTGAACAGGTTCCTTTTTTGACGATAAATGCCGGGTAAAATCTTGAGGCGGCTCGCCAATTCCTTGTCCGGAAAATAATCCCGCAGCTTCCACCAACCTGACCATTGAAAAATCGTTCCGTTGCAGTATTTTCTCCTGACGCTCAAGAGTTCTGAAGTGAAATGGGAAATGCTCCTGCAGGGTACGCAAGTAATCCCGTGTGTAATACCGGTGACTTCGTATCAGGGATCCGATCAGGGCGGGTTGGATACAGGTCCAGACAAGCGACCGAAGCATCACTGCGTCTTCTCCGGGAAACCGATCCATCTGGGAAAAGACCCCCTCCCCAAAATGGAAAAGGCGGTTGGTAAGGCCATCCAACACCCATCTCTTCGCTGTCTGCGAAAAAACGGTCGCGATCCCGGCATTCATATCAGCGCGAATATCCTCCACATCGTCCATCAGCTGGGTGAAACAGCCGTACCCGAACATGAATTTGCGTTGCCAGTCGGTTAATTCTCCCGCCACCAGGTAACCATCCCCCAGCACAGAAGCCCCACCCTTTTCAAAGCTAAGCCCGAGCACATCCGCCTCGTAGGGAGAAAAGGAAGCCCGCATCAACCCCTGGCTGCGGATCTGGGCGGCATGTATCCCAAGCATGCTTTCATAAACCGACGGGTATTCATTCCGCGGGAATTGTCTCTCGACCAGCGAGATCAAATCCCAAATGCGCCGTTCCCGCTCGGTCTGTAAAGGGGGGGTCTCACCTTTCAGCACGGAGAGGAACCACTCCCCGAAGGATCTCTTCTCTCCGGGAGTGACCCTGGGGTTATCCAGGATGTTGTCGGAGTAAGGGTAAAGAAGGCTGTAGGCGAACACTGCGGGGGTAAGTTCCACCTGCAATCCCAAAAGTAGCTGCATGAAGTTCATGCTCATCACGTTTCGGGATGCCTGATAGATATCCGCATCGGTCAGCGAAGGATCGTAACGGTGGGCTTCGGCAACAAATTGAGCCGCCACATCAATGAACCTCCGGCGAAGCACAAACTGCAATTGCTCCTCTTCAAGCCCAAGGGTCCGCCTGACGAATGGTTTGATCTCATCCAACAGTCGTTCCCGCAGGGCTTCCCGGTCTCCTACGTTTGCAGGCATCTGCTTCAATTCCTTCATCACCAGTTCGGATACCCGCTCCATCTCCCTGTCGTTCCGATCCAAATCAGATCCCGAATAGGACCGCTGGAAACGGGGAAACCCGGATTCGCTCTCCCACCAGGTGTCTGTATAGAAACGGGTTAGGACATTAATCTCTTCTGTGATTTGCATTTGAGTATTATAGCAAGGCAGGATTTTTCCATGGGGGAAAGATAACCGCCATTTGTCCTATTTATTGTCTATCCTGATGACCATACATCTCCTCCTCAGGTGTGTGTTATATTAAAATTGAAAATTCCGGGTAATACCCGTAATTCAGGAGGTTTCCCATGCCCGATCCCCGTGTGACCAAGCTCGCCCAGGTTCTGGTCCATTACTCGCTTGCTCTTAAACCCGGTGACCTGTTCAATCTGCGTACACACCCTGTTGCCCAGGACTTGAGCCTAGCTGTCATGGAAGAAGCTGTTAAGGCTGGCGCAAATGTATTCATCCAGAACACGGTTCCAGGCGCGGACGAGATTTTTTTCAAATACGCATCCGATGCGCAGCTGGATTACATCAATCCCGCCCGGCGTCTCCTAACCGAAAAAGCGGATGCTTTGCTTTCGATCTGGGCTGAGGAGAACACCCGCGCACTGAGCGGGGTGAACCCGGAAAGGATCTCGCGCGCCGCAAAAGCTAAAGCCGAGCTGGATAAAATCTTCCTTGCCCGGTCCGCGAAACAGGAGCTGCGCTGGTGCCTGACGGTATATCCCAATAACGCCATGGCGCAGGAAGCAGATATGAGCCTGGCGGATTACACCGAATTTGTCTATAACGCCTGCATGATTAACGATCCGGATCCTGTTGCCTTTTGGAAGGCAGAGGGCGAAAAACAGAAAACGCTGGTGAACTGGCTACGCGGCAAAGATAAGGTTGTCCTGAAAGGCTCTTCCATTGATCTGCGCCTTTCAATCAAGGACCGTGTTTTCATTCCCTGCGATGGGAAGTTGAATTTTCCCGACGGCGAGATCTTCACCGGTCCGGTGGAGGATTCGGTCGAAGGCTGGGTGCGCTTCCGCTACCCCGCCATTGAGTATGGCCAGGAAGTGACTGATATCGAACTCTGGTTCGAAAAAGGCAAGGTGGTGAAGGAGACCGCCACCAAGAACCAGGAACTGCTCACCTCCCAGCTCAATACCGACCCGGGAGCCAGAATTTTGGGTGAGTTCGGGATTGGCACCAATTATGGGATTCCCAAATTCACCAAAAACATGCTTTTCGATGAAAAACTGGGCGGGACCATCCATTTTGCCGTCGGCTCGGGATACCCCGAAAGCGGCTCAAAGAATGAGAGCGGCATCCACTGGGATATGCTATGCGATATGAACGACGCTGAGATCCAGGTGGATGGCGAACTCTTTTACAAGGACGGAAAACCTGTCGTTTAAGATTTTTAATTCAAACTATCTTTTGATGCTTTTTTTCTTCAGATTATAATTATCCGATCGATGTGCGAAAGGTTCCGTAAAACATATCACCCAAAAAGAGAGATTATATATTATGACCGCCATTAAAGAAAAAGCCGGGAAAAACAATAGCGGGAAGCTATCATTCCTGCTGGCAATGGCCATGTTTGTGCTTGTTGTCGATACTTCCATGATGAACGTTTCTATATCTGCGATTGTCGACGATATTGGCGCGACGGTCAGCGATATTCAATCGGTCATTTCGCTCGAAGCGTTGGTTTCCGCGGCTTTTATTTTGATCGGCAGTAAGATAGGTGATCTTTATGGGAGAAAGCTCGCCTATACCCTTGGCTTGATAGCTTATGCCATTGGGGCAATTGCCATGACCCTGGCACAAACAATGCTGCCCATCGTCATTTTTTGGGCGATTATCGGTGGATTAGGGGCTTCGCTATTACTGCCGGCCATGCAGTCTCTAATCCATGGAAATTTTGAAGGGCTTGCCCAAAAGAAAACCTACGCGTTGGTCGGTGCTTCAGCCGCGATCGCTGCAGCTGTGGGACCCTTGATAGGTGGGTTCATCACCACCTTCCTTTCGTGGCGTGTTGGATTCCTGTTGGAAGCACTCATTATCATGGTTGTCCTGTTCAACCTTAAGCTTGTAAAAGATGTTCCCTATACCGGATCCCGCCAATTTGATACGGTCGGGGCAATTCTATCCGTTGTGGGGATGAGCGGTATCGTCCTGGGTATACTCGCCTGGGAAAGTGGTGCTGCGTGGGTTGGTACATTGATAATGATTGGGGTAATTGGCATGCTGACCTTTGCGTGGTGGTTGGTACGGACCAAAAAACAAGGTAAAACGACGTTGATAGACCCTGGGTTATTCAGCCTGAAACCCTTCCGATATGGGTATTTCAGAATTGATGCTGCAGAATATCACCCTCGGCGGAATGATGATCGCACTACCAATTTTTTTCCAAATGGTATTCGAATACAATGCCTTCCAGACTGGTTTGGCCATTGCACCTCTTTCTCTCAGCATGTTCGCGTTCGCCCTCCTTGCAGGACGCAAGGCGGGGAATCGGCGCCCCAGCCGCATCATTCAGGCTGGTTATGCTTTGACCCTGGTAGGGATAATTTGGATCATCGCGCTCATACCCCAGGCGGATGCTGGTGAATCATTTTTGATCCCATTGGTAATAACAGGCGCCGGGTTGGGTTTGCTGGTATCCCAACTGAACAACTACACCCTCTCTCCAATTTCCGAAGAGCGGGTCAGTGAAGCCGCGGGGGTCAACTCTGCGGCCGGGAACTTTGGTCTTTCGTTCGGCTTGGCAGCTGCAGGTGCCATCATGCTGGGAGCACTCTCCATCGCATTCGTAAACTTATCGCAATCCAGTGTAATTCTCACTCCCGAGCAACAGACGCAAGTGGCTGTGGCGTTGGAAGAAGATGCGCAGGTCATGAGTGATACCCAGCTCACAGAACAGCTTGCCGGGCAAACCCCGGAAGTTCAAGCGGAAATTATCAGGATAAATACAGAAGCCAGGGATATCGCCCTTCAGTTTGCGACTGCTTGTTCCATTGTTTGCTGGACTTTTTGGATTATTGGCATCATTCCGTATGGTCAAATTACCTGATCCCGAACCGTCAAATTCCGCTGAAGGGATGGTGTTGGGTTAGAGGAAAAATCCTTGGATAATTTCATATTTGTGTGTGCTTGCATTTCAATAATTGCATGTTGAGTACATATTTACTAGGAGCGGGTTGACAGCCCGCTCTCTTTGGGCAGAGAACCGGAGATCTGAAATCGAAAATGTGATTTTCAATACATCTACCAAAATTACCCTGGCGGACCATTGGGATCACTTCCAGGCGCGAGTTGGCATCAACCGGGTGCTGCACCGCGTGACGCCTGGATTGTATTCACTCGGAAATCCAACCCCCGATTCACCCGTCTTCGTCACCGCCAATTACAAGCTCTCCTTCAATGCGCTCCGTTCCTCCCTACCCGGCATTGATGCTTACATCCTTGTCCTGGATACGCACGGCATCAACGTCTGGTGCGCCGCTGGCAAGGGCACCTTCGGAACGGAGGAACTGGTCAAAAGAATCGAGGCTACCGGGCTTAAGGAAATCGTCCGCACCCGGGTGTTGATCCTGCCCCAACTGGGCGCAACCGGGGTGGCTGCCCATATCCTGAAAAAACGCACTGGTTTCAAGGTGGAGTACGGCCCCATCCGCGCAGAAGATTTGAAGGAGTTCCTTCGGAAAGGGCAGGCAACGTCTGAAATGCGCAAGGTGCGTTTCGCTCTGCGCGACCGGTTGGTGCTCATCCCGGTGGATATCGTCAACTACCTCCTGCCAACCCTGTTGGCTGCTGTTATCCTCTATTTTCTGGGCGGCTGGTTTTCAGTTGCGGTGGTGGTAACCTCGGTTCTGGCAGCGGTCTTGCTGTTCCCCATCCTACTCCCCTGGCTGCCCTTCCACGATTTCAGCGTGAAGGGCTTTATTCTGGGGCTGATCGTGATGCTGCCCTTCCTGACGCAGGTCTGGATGGATCAAACACTTCCCCCCTGGATAACCGTTTTACGCTCGATACCGCTCTTGCTCGGCTACCCGGTGGTGACAGCTTTCATAGCGCTTAATTTCACCGGCTCCTCCACCTTCACTTCCCGCACCGGGGTGAAAAAGGAAATCTTCGCCTATATCCCGGTCATGGGCTGGTTCTTCGGGATCAGCATAGCAATCACTCTCGGGCTTGCCGCCTGGAAAGCGCTGGGGGCCTGAGATGTTCAATTCCTACACTAAAACCACCCTGCAATATGACGCCGAGCTCTGCATTAATTGCGACCTGTGCAGTATCGTCTGCCCGCACGCCGTCTTCATCCACGGAGAAAAGACAGCTATTCTTGCCAACCCGCTCGGCTGCATGGAGTGCGGCGCTTGCATGCTTAATTGCCCCGTGAGAGCCATTTATGTGGATGCAGGGGTCGGTTGCGCCGCCGCCATGATAAATGCCGCCCTGCGGGGGAAAAAGGTTGAGGAAGGCACCTGCGGCTGCGACGATAGCGAGAGCTCCTGCTGCTGACAACTCCCTGATTTCCCTGTTGCATTTTTTTCAATATTTTATATACTATTAACTGGTCAGACCACTTACCTTTTAATTATTCTGACTAGGAGTAGCGTTTGAACTGGTCCATCCCTGAAAAACCTGCTGAGCTCACCGAAAACCGCCTAGTGGCTGCCTTCCTGGATGGTACCTTCCCGGTGGATTCCTCGCTACCAGCAGAGCGTGAGTTGGCCTTGAAGCTTGGGGTCACCCGCCCCACCCTGCGCGAAGCCCTGCAGCGCCTGGCGCGGGATGGCTGGATCGAGATCCGCCAGGGTAAGCCCACCCGGGTGCGCGATTACTGGCAGGAGGGCAACCTGGCTGTCCTGGCTGCCGTTGCTCGCCGAAGACAGGATCTGCCGGGAAATTTCGTGCCGGACCTGCTTGCGGTGCGTGTTTTACTCGCCCCGGCTTATGCGCGCCTGGCCATCGAGCGAGTCCCCAGATGCATCATCTCATTACTCGAATCCTCCCCAGCGACGAAGAGCTCTGCACAGGAGTTTTCATCCTTCGACTGGCAGCTTCACCACCAGCTCACCATTTGCTCTGGCAATCCGGTTTTTACTCTGATCCTCAATGGATTTCAGGACCTTTACATTGAAATGGGTAAGTTGTATTTTTCCATCCCCGAGACCCGCAAAAGCTCGTTGAGTTTTTATGAAGGACTGCTTGACTGTGCTCGCAATTCGGATGCCAGCCGCGCCTTCACCCTAACCACCCAAGTAATGGAAGACAGCCTGGCATTTTGGAAGAAAATCCAGGAGAACCACGCGGGGGCAAGCCGCTAGACAGGCATCTCATTCAATAGATTATTGAACCTTACACGGAGGATCCATGTGGAATAAACAATGGCGAACGGATACCTGGAACCGGCTCTCAGAACCCTGGGATATACTGGTGATCGGCGGCGGCATTACCGGGGCGGGGGTGCTGCGCCAAGCGGTGCAGGCAGGATTGAAAACCCTGCTTGTGGATGCCAACGACTTTAGCTTCGGCACCTCCAGTAAATCCTCCAAGATGATCCATGGCGGCTTTCGTTACCTGGCTAACAAGCAATACTCGGTAACACGCGAATCGGTGCGCGAGCGCGAGTGGATGCTGCGCGAGGCGCGGGGGCTCGTCACGAAGATCGGTTTTTACCTCCCCGTTTATGATTCCTACCCACTCTCTCTTTCCGCCTTCCACCAAGGGGTGATTATCTACGATCTTCTTGCCCCCAAGTGGAACCACCGAAAGGTAGGCACCACTGATCTTCAGAGGAAGTTCCCGGGATTGAAATCGGATGGTCTGCAGGGTGGGATGCTTTATTATGATGCCGGTATGGATGACTCCCGCCTGGTGATCCGCGTGCTGCGTGATGCCTGCCAGGAAGGCGGCGCGGTGCTTAATTACACGCGCGCGGAATCCCTTCTACGCCGCGCCGATGGGGCTGTTTGCGGTGCGGTACTTCGCTCTGTGGATGGCAAAACCGCCGAGGTGCAGGCAAAGGCGATCATCAACGCCTGCGGTCCCTGGTCGGATGAGCTGCGCGCCGAGGTAGGCGGCGAGGCGCACATCCGTAAGTTGCGCGGCTCCCACCTGGTATTTTCACGCGATCGTTTCCCGGCGCGTGAGGCGGTCACCCTGCTGCATCCCAAAGACAAACGTTCCCTGTTCGTCGTTCCCTTCGAAGGGACGACCCTGGTGGGTACCACTGATCTCGACCACCCCAAAGCACTGGAGGAAGGCTTCGCCGAACCCTTTGCCAACTTACAGGAGATTTCCTACCTTCTGGAAGCTGCCAATTTCCTGTTCCCCTCCCTGGCGCTCACCCAAGGGGATATTCTCTCCACCTTTGCTGGGGTACGGCCCACATTGCAGAACGGCGCTTCCGATGCTCCTTCCAAAGTTTCACGCCGGCATGCAATTTACCAGGAACAGGGTCTGATAACAATTACTGGCGGAAAATACACTATCTTTCGCATCATGGCCTGCCAAGCGCTCGAAGCAGCCCTTGCACAAATGGGACGCAGCCCCTCAGTTCCGAAGAAACGCATATTTGAAAAGGTGGATTTCGACGCACTGGATTCGCTCGACAGAGCCACCTCCCGATACCTGGGCGGCAGGTACGGGCTGGAGACGAAGGATCTCCTCGCTGCCGCTCAAGCCGGGGAACTTCAACAGATTCAACCTCTGCAGAACATCTGGGCGGAGCTGCGCTGGGCTGCCCGCGAGGAGGGTGTGCTGCACCTTTCCGACCTGCTGCTGCGCCGCGTCCGACTGGGGATGCTGCTGCCGGATGGTGCTGCAGGGGTGATGGATCGCGTGTGTACTATAGTTCAGCGCGAGCTAGGGTGGGATGAGGCCACCTGGCAGAGGGAGCTTTCTGATTATCGCACCACGTGGCAGAAGTATTATTCGTCCAGTCCGGGGTAGGATTCATTTATCCTTGCGAGGAGTAAATTGTCATTGCTTCGTCGCCCTTCGGGCTCCTCGCAATGACAGTTGAGGGATAATCACATGAAAACCGAACGGACTTATTGTGTTTAAATCATGACAAACACCTACAACACCACCCTTTACACAGGTGTTACCAATGACCTGGAACGCAGGGTTCTGGAGCATCGTTCCGGCAAAAACCCAGGCTTCACAAAACGGTACTCCTTAACCAAATTGGTCTATTATGAATTTGGGGATAGTATCGAATCCGCCATACTTCGCGAAAAACAGGTCAAAGGCGGTTCGAGACAGGATAAGATTGATTTGATCCACAGCCTTAACCCAGATTGTAAAGACCTCTACCTAGAACTTTTCGATCCTGAGTCTCATCCTGATCCTGCCCCGTGAGGTAACCATGACCAAGAAACCCTCCTTCACTCCCCCTTGGTGCGAGACCATCGCCCCGCCCGGCTCGCGGCGCAGCCTCTTCAAATATGGCGACCCGGCCGGATTCAAGCACCCTGGCAGCGGTCTTTACACCTTCATTAAAGAAACCTTCGGCGTGACCGATGCCGATTTCCAATCCCCGAACCTGTGCATGGACCCGCTGCCGGCCGAGATTCCCTCAAGGCTTTCCGGTGCACACCTGCAGGCACTCACGGCGATCGTCGGAGAGGAGAACATTCGTCTGGATACCGTCAGCCGGGTGCGTGCCTCCTATGGCGCGGGTCAGATCGACGCGCTTCGTCTGCGGCATGGCATCGTCGAGAACCTGCCGGAAGCCGTCCTTGCCCCGCGCGGGCGCGCAGATGTGGAGTCTATCGTCAATACCTGCCATGAGCACCGTATTCCGCTCTATGTCTACGGCGGGGGTTCCACCGTCACCCGCGGCATGGAGGCAGTCAAGGGCGGCATCTGCCTGGATATGAGTGTCCACATGCGGCGTGTGCTTTCCTTCAACGAGACCGACCAGACCATAACCGTGGAGCCGGGCATTTGGGGACCCGAATTGGAGGATATCCTCAACCGCGCTCCCGAGACCCTCTCCGCTGCGCGCGGCTACACCTGCGGACACTTCCCCCAGTCCTTCGAGCACTCCAGCGTGGGCGGCTGGGTGGTCACCCGCGGCGCCGGGCAGAACTCCACCTACTACGGCAAGATCGAGGATATTCTCTATTCGCTGGAGATGGTCTACCCCGGCGGTGTGATCACCACTCCGCCCTACCCTCGCTCCGCCACCGGCCCCGATTTCCGCCAGATCCTCGCCGGCTCGGAGGGTACTTTCGGAATAGTCACCTCTGTCACCCTGCGCGTCTTCCGCCATCTGCCCAAAGCAACCCGGCGCTTTGCCTGCCTTTTCAAGACCTGGGAGGACGCCCTTGACGCCTACCGCGAGGTGATGCAATCCGAATCCGGTCTGCCCTCCGTCTTCCGTTTATCAGATCCCGAGGAGACCGACGTGGCTATGCGTACCTACCACATCCACAGCACCCCGGCCGATTCCCTGCTGCGTGCTCTCGGCTACGCGCCCATGCAGCGCTGCTTGCTGCTCGGCACCTCCGGCGGGCAGGAGGATCACGCCCGGATTATTGCCAACAAGGTTAATTCCATCTGCCGCAAAAAGCATGCTTTCCCTCTCACCCCCTTCCGGGTGGTGCAATCGTGGGAAAAGAGCCGTTTTACCGATCCCTTCCTGCGCGAGGACCTTTCTGATTTCGGTATCCTGATCGATACGCTCGAGTGCGCCGTGCCCTGGTCGAAGCTCAAGGAAGTCCATGCAGGCGTGCGCGAGGTTATTAAAGCCCGTCCGCAGACGATGTGCATGACCCACCTCTCCCACGCTTACCCGCAAGGCGCCAATTTGTATTTCATCTTCATTGCCCGCATGAGCGATATCAGCGAGTACCTGGAGATGCAGTACAGCGTTCTGGAAGCCATCCAAAAGACCGGCGCTGCCATGAGCCATCATCACGGCATCGGCAAGCAGACCGCACCCTGGCTGGAGGAGCAGATCGGCGCGCCGTGCATGGGTGTGATCCGCGTACTGAAAAACCACTTCGATCCGCGCGGCATTCTTAACCCCGGCGGCACCCTCGGGCTGGATATGACCCCAGAGCAAGCCAGCAAGCACTGGGGGATCAGAAAAACGGAGAAAAAACTTGCCGCGGGCAAAGCAGAGCTGGAGCAGAAGCTGCATGCGAAGCGGCGGAAGCTGGAATAATTTTGTATATTTAATATATTTTTTATAACAAACATCTTATGGAAAACGATCTCGAAGACCTCCTGGCCCCCCAACCCTTCCGACATTAAAGGGATCGCCCTCCAGGCGCAGGAGGTCATCCTGACCGCTATGCCCGGCGCGATCGAAATGGTCGGTCCGCCCTCAAAGATCGTTGCATACGGAACCAGCTGCAAATACTCGAACCTGGTCTTCGCCCTTGCGCCTTTCGCCGATCACGTCAATTTGATGTTCGCCCGCAGCGTCTCCCTGCCAGATCCAGGCGGTTTATTGATTGGGACAGGCAAAAAGGCACGCCACCCTAGCCCGGAGACCGTGGACGATTAGGAAAAACCCGAATTGCTTGAGTTGATCAAGACTGCCCTGGGTACTTGACAGGATTCAATCCTCACCGGGTCCATCCTGGTAAGGTTGGTTGGCACTTTAAAGACTCGCGTACAAAATGTGTAACTTTGATAATGGGGGTGTATGATGCAGAATAGGAGCGCACTATTCTTTAACAACTCCTTGAACTGCTGGAGTTGGCTGACCCCCCTGCTGCTTTCTAGGTGATTTCCACTTTCTTAATATTCTTGATCCCTGTGATTTGCCCCACCATTTCGTCGGCCTGGTCCTCGTCGGTGCTGCGGACATTGAAGGTGATCTCAACCACATCCTCCACTACGTCCCGGGTGATCTGGGTGGAAGTAATCGTTCGAGGTGGGTCAGAAAGAACTTTTTTTAAATCCCGAAGCAATCCTTTTCTGTTATTGGCTACAACCACGACCACAAAATTGACAGACTGGTGGATGTATCGTTTTTCGAATTTTTCCACCCAATATAGCACGACAAGTAATATTAAAGTTGTCCCAGCGGCGACCCATAACATTCCCATCCCACAAGCCAACCCAATGATTCCCATTGTCCACAGAGAGGTGGCGGTTGTTAAGCCCTTGACGTTCGCGCCATAGCGGAATATTGCTCCAGCCCCCAGGAAACCTATCCCTGTGATCACCTGAGCTGCAAGCCGAGCCGGGTCATTATTCGGGTAGGCAATATTTATTGAGAGGATCATTGCGAGCGCGGAGCCGATACATAAGATAATGTGTGTACGCAACCCAGCTGGTTGACCGCGCCTTTCGCGCTCCCATCCAACCAATCCTCCCAAGCTCATCGCGACCAAGATGCGCAACAAGATTTGTACTTCTGAGATCATAAGAAAAGTCCCTTGTTCAACACCAAGCTTATTATAATCATTGCAATAGCAATAACTTGGTATCCCGCGTGTCCATTTTTATTTATAAATTGCGAAGGGCATCATGTTCCAGCTGACATTTGTTTTCTTCTTTGTCCTCGTTGGCGGGGTCATCGTCAGTGCTTTCGCTGGGAATATTGAAGCAATTAGGATCGTTGACCGCCAATTCGAAGATCCCAAGCTAAAGAGAAAACACAGGGATCCGTTCCTTATATCGGCAATCCGGAATATTCCAATCGTGATAGGCTTGATCACAGCCCTAGGGATATTCATACTTGGGGCAAGTCGTTTCAGCGATATTGATCTCGCCCAAATGGCAATTCTGGCAATATTTCCTCTTGCTGCAGCCGCAATCACTGCCTGGCTGAGCGCCAAAGCCATTCAGCGCTGGGCGCTTCCACCCTTATATGCACATTACCGCAAGGATCCCCGGGAAATGAACTAAGCCAACCCAGCCCTTTCAATCATCGGCTCCAGGAGGCCATGTTCATCCCAATCGACTACGTGATCCACCCAGCCCTGGAAATCAAGCGAAGCCCAGGAAGGGGTGAAGGTTCGATCCGCCAATCGCAGAAGTGGAAGGTCGTTGCCGCCATCTCCCGCTGCATATATGGTTGCCTACCCATGCCCCAAAGTTGGTAGAAGTTGTCCCGCCCCTTTTCCCTTGTTCACCCCCTGCGGGGTCATTTCAAAAAAGACCGGGGTGCTGTAAACCCGCTCCACCGGAAATGGGGCGGAGGCATCCTCCACTTCGCGCAGCTCCTCCGGCCGGCTGGAATAGAACAGGATCTTGCTGAACTGCTGCCCGCGCCCGGAACCCTCAAGCGGCGAACCGTCAAAATCCCACAGCTCCTCTGGGTTGGCTGCGTCGGTGTGCAGGGTGTGGATGCCGTTTTTCGACATAAGCAGCGCCGGGATCCGGGGGAAGCCCCGGGTGAAGGCGACCAGCTCACGGAGCAGGTCATCCTCGAAGGGAAAGAAGGATTGCTCCACTTCCCCGGGTAGGAAATTCATCGATCCGTTCTGGGTGATCATCGGCAGCGGGATGGACACATCCGCCCACAAGCCATTCTCCGCGAAGCTGCCTTTCGCGCTCTTGAGCGTGCGCCCGGTGGCTGGTATGAGCACCAGGTCGCGCCGCGAAAGCAGTATCTCCCTGTCGCGCGGGTGCATCCTTCGGTTCTCGTCCAGAAGCGTTCCATCAAGGTCGAAAATAAAAACTGGAGCCTGCATAACCGCTCCAGTTTATCATATCGCGTCGGAAAGGTTATTCCTGGTCGCGGCTGTTCACGATGGCATTGAAGAACGCTTCCACCACGCCTGGGTCAAAGAGTTTTCCGGATTGCTCGCGGATATACCGCAACGCGGCATCCAGAGTCCAGGCTGGCCGGTAGGGACGGTCGGAGGTGAGCGCATCGAACACATCCACCACAGCGAAGATTCGCGCCGCCAGGGGGATCTCCTCACCCTTCAACTTGCGCGGGTAACCCTCCCCATTCCAGCGTTCGTGGTGGCAGAATGGAATATCCACCGCCTCCTCAAGATAATAGATGGGCTTAAGCAGTTCGTTCGCATAGAGCGGATGCTGGCGCATCACCACCCATTCATCCTCTGAGAGCGAGGATGGTTTCAAGAGGATGCTATCCGGGATGCCCATCTTGCCGATATCGTGCAGAAGTGCCCCGCGGCGAATATTCTGAAGCTTTTCTCCTCTCACCCCCAGCGCTTTGGCCAATTGAAGCGTCAGGTCCACCACCCGCAGGGAATGCCCGGCAGTCTCGCGTTCTCGCATCTCCAACGCGCGGGACCAACCCTCCAGGGTTGCGTTATAGGCTTCCGCCAGCTCCCGGTTGGCCTGCTGAAGCGCTTCATGCGCTTTTCGGCGCTCGGTGATATCAATCATATTACCCCAAACCAGGATCAGTTTTCCGTTTTCAATCTCACCAAAGAGGCTGGTCTGATACCAGTGGGAGATGCCCTTCGGATCTATATCGTGGATTTCGAAATTTGAAATCCTGCAGTCCTGTTTGAAGAACCAGTTCAACAGGTTCTTGTAACTTTCGAGGTCACTGGCCAGTTTTTTTATGCTTCTTCCGATGATCTTCTCGCGTTCGAGCACCCCCATCAAGGCAAATGTTTCATTACACTCAATACAAACCGCATTCAGGCTCTCCTCCACCTTCTCTACGTGGGGTAAACCAAGATCGATGGGCTCCACGGGTTTGAAGCAGAACACGCCATCGTTGACATGCTCGATGTAGTACCGGTAACGTACTTCGCTCGTGCGAAGTGCTTCCTCGGTTCTTTTCAATTCGGTTATATCAAGCAGGAAACCGCGCAACCCCACCGCCCGTCCCTCCTCCAGGATCGCGCGTACATTCACGATCGCAAGGAAGGTCGAGCCGTCTTTGCGCCTAAGGTTGTATTCCGGAGAACCGATGTTTCTACCCCGCAGTACCTGGGCGAAGTGGTTCTTTGCCTTTTCCATAAGCGCAGGCTCAATCAATTCCAGGGCGCTCAATCCTTCTTTTATGTCCCTGGCTTTGTAACCGAAGGACTGAAGCAGGTATTGGTTCGCAAAGGTGATGTTCCCCTTGCGGTCCAGCTCGAATTCGCTGAGCGGCATCGAGTTGACCAGCTCGCGGGATTTTTTCTCGCTATCACGCAAGGCCTGGTCTGCCTGCTTACGTTCGGTGATATCCGTGGCAACGGCGATCACAACAACCTGGCCAAAGAAGAGCCCCTTATAAAGACGCACATCCTTGGGAAATATTTCCCCGTTCTTTCTCCTGCCCCAGAACTCAAACTGTTGCGATTTTCCCCGGAAGGCGCGCTGGACGGATTTACCCACTGCCTCAAGGTCATTCCTTCCCGGCGCGGTCACAAACAGCGGGTTCTGCCCGATCAGTTCATCGCGGGTGTACCCATACATTTTCTCGGCGCCCCGGTTCACATCCAGGAAGGTGCCTTCCTTGCTCTGGATATAGATCGCTTCCGCGACAGAGTCGAAAATACCACGGTAGGAAGTCTCCGAGTCCCGGATGACCTCCTCGGCCAGTTTTCTGGTTTCCACCTCGCGCTGCAGGGCGAGATTGGTCTGGGCGTTATGCAGCAGCGCTGCCGCAAAACCGGCATACGTTTCCGCCAGGGCGAGCTCTTCATCCGTGTAATCCATATTATCGCGGATGAAAGACATTACCCCCAGAACCGTATCCTCAAAGATCAGGGGCGCGGCGATCAACCGTTGGGAACTGAAATCCGGGGTGCCGGGTATGGTGGTCTTGTGGGAGTCCCCGGTGATATCGTTGTACAGAATGCAGCATTTCATCTCAATCGCGCGCCCGGCAAGGCTTTTATTGACCTTGAGCGGGGTGGCCATAAAATATTTGGAGAATTCAGGATTACTGGAAACCACCGGGGTGAGGATTTCGCCATCCTCCTCCAGGAGGTAAACGTTGCAGAGCGCAGAATTTAGAACCTGGTCGGCTCCGCTTGTGATCCGCTCCAGCACTTCACTCACATTCTGGCTGGCGGTCAGCGCCCGCACCGCTTCAAGGAGATGCCCCTGGTTGCGGCTCTTCCAGGCAAGGGCTTCCTCTGCTTTTTTTCGCTCCGAGATATCCACGATCAAACCGCGAACCCCCACCGGACGTTTACCCAACATGATCGGCGCGGCGTGGACGGTCACCGGATAGGTGGAACCATCCTTGCGCACCAGGGTGTAATCCACTGGAGGAAGTTTTTTAAGCGCCAGTAATCCCTGGATGTTTTCAATCAATTTCGTCCGGTCCTGCGGGATGACCATATCAGCCGCAAAGACACCGTTGCGGTAGTCCTCTTCGGTGTATCCCGAATTTATGTAGGCGTATTTATTGACAAACGTCACCCGGCCTGTCGGATCAATTTCAAAGATGATCGAGGGAAGAAAATTCGTTAGGTCGCTGTATTTCTTTTCACTCTCGCGAAGCGCTTCCTCGGATTTTCGACGCTCAGATGCTTCCAGCGAAAGGGTGATGATATCGGCAAGCGAGGTGGCAAAATCCTGATCCTCCAGGGTCCACTTCCGGAATGCTTCCTGCTGTTCAAGGCAGAAGATGCCCATTAATCTTCCTCGCACAGATATGGCAACATCCAGGTTCGACTTGATCCGGTTGGGCAGGAAATACGATTTGGTAAATTCCCAGGTTCTCTCATCCCCGCAGGAATCCTCCACGGAGATCACCCTGGTATCCTCCAACGTTTTCATATATTTTGGGTAGTTTTCGGCGAGAAAGCTGAGCGCGTATTCATGCCGTTTCGTGCGTTTGGTGAACAAGTCCTTGCACTTCATTTCTGATAGAGCGGGGTTGAAGAGCCAAAGACTGGCGCGGTCCGCATTCAGGGTGTGTGCTGCAGCTTCGGTGACTGCCCGCACCAATTTATCCAGGTCGGAAACATCCAGCTTGTTCAGCTCCAGCAGGATATTCTGGTTTCGGATGATCATTTCCGCCCTGCGCTTGAGCTCGCCCTCGGCAGCCTCACGTTCCGCAATTTCCTTGTTCAGATCGCGGTTGGTTTGGGCAGTGTGCAGAGCAGAAGACGCAAAAGCAGCGTATGCTTCGGCAAGCTTGCGGTCCTCTTCGGAGAAATACTCTCCCATGCGGGTGATGCACATCGCGCCCATAACCTCCCCCTCAAAGATCAGGGGGGCGGCGATCAAACGTTCATCAACATCCTGGGGGGTGCCGGGGATGTGAAAACCGCTGGATTCACCAACCGCGTTATTGAATAGTAGCACCCGCTCTTCCCGGATCGCCCTGCCGGTCAGACTGGAATCCAGGTTTAGGGGAGTTGCTAAAATTTCATTCGTGTAATCTGTTTCAACCGAAATCTCAGGGGTAAGGGTTTTTCCGTCTTTGGATAACAGGTAAATATCGCAGTTCGCCGCCCCGGTCACCTGCATGGCTCCGGTGCCAATATTCGTCAACACATCATGCACATCCAGGCTGGAGGTGATGGATCGGGCAGCTATCAAAAGCTGCTGCAGGTGCCAGTTTTTCAGCTCCAAAGCTTGCTCGAGCTTCGTGAACTCTGAGCCCGGGTTTTGCGCGGTGACTCCCACCGCTTTGTTTGACGACTTCCCCCTGGTTTCCTTGCTTTTTTGGGAAGTTGCGCTCATATTAACCTCAAAGAATCCCAAAACCTGTCATCGGTTCCGGTCTATACATCCTACCAATTATTCATTTCATGTCAAGAGAAACGGAATGATTAACCTTACAAATATGCAAGGTTTGTCATCTTCTCTTCCCCATGCCCTAACTAATTATCAATAACTCCGCGCTTAATCCGGGTCATACCTGGAATCGTCAAGCATGCTCTTGAATTTATCCTCTGGATTCTGAGGGTTTGTCGAATAGCCTTGTGTGGCGTTCCGAAGCTCGGCCTCTTCTGCTGTACGCAGATCTCCCTCCGGCAATCGTTTGGTGCTTCCCCACTTCCCGCAATAATCGCAGCGGTCGTACTTGGCGCTCACCAGGTTCAACCCCCACCAGTGGAAAGCAAACGGGCGCTTGCAACGGCCGCAGACTCCACCCCCCTGGAGGCTGTAATGCCGCTCCGCACCCAGGGGCAGATCTTTGACCGTTTTACCGGTGGTCAGGTAGGTGAACAGGAACCCGATGCCAACGATCGCCACAAGGATCAACCCGATGGCAACGACGATCTTCATGACCCCAGCCCACTGCTGGCTGGCGGAGACAAAATCGAATGTGGCACCCTGCGCAACCTGCACTTTCCCGTCAAACGTTATGACCTCTGCGATCAGGGTGTGGGTACCTTCCGGGTAATCCTGGGTGTGGATGTCCATTTGGAAGGCAGGTTCGGTCACGGTGCCGATCGGTTGACCGTCGAGCAGGAACACCGCCTGCTGTATATTGCCTTCATCGCCAATCACCGAGAGGCGAAAACTTCCGCGAATCTCACCACCAGCACTGTAACCGAACGTCTTGCGAACACTGAGTGAGTAATCGGAGGCAGCCTCGGGCGTGGAAGTTTGCGCGATTGCAGGGTGAAGGTTAACCTGGCAGGCCAATCCGACGAGGAAAAACAGGAGGAACGTTGCCAGAAATGGCTTGTGTAGATTTGTTTTCATAAATTGCTCCGCATCAGTTCCAACGGGTCAGGATCGCTTCGCGCTGGAACAGGCGTGCGCCCACGTAGACGAGGAACACATCCAAAACAAGGAGGGCGGAAAAACTGGCAAGCATGATGGTCACATTCAAGATGATGAACCCGCCCAGCACCGCGAAAAGCAGCATCAGGATCGGCAGGATGACCACCGCTGCAGTCTGTTCCGCAGCCCTTGGGTCGCGGGCACGGGAGGAGACCAGAACGGCGATATTGACCGCGAAAACCGCCATCAACGGTCCGCCGATGAAAATGGCCACCAGCCAGGTGGGTCCCAATGCATAGGAAATGACATCCGGGCTGACACCGATGATGGGCAGCGCGATGGCAAAAATGAGAAAGCAGGCCCAGGTTGCCAAAACCGCCGGGATGACCGCCGCCAGGCTCTTGCCTGCCAGCAGCTCCTCGGTGGAGATGGGGGTGGCCAGCAGCGGTTCCAGGCTGCGGGTGGCCTTCTCGCCCACGATGCTGTAGGCAGCGATGGTGATCGGGATCATCAGCGGCATGATCATATAAAGCAGCAGGAATTCGTTCAGGATGTAGGTCTGCATGCAGTCCGCCATGCTGATCTCGCCACAAGCTGCGGCGAAAGAGGGCGGCATATCCGCGGTGCTGCCCAGGTCCCCGCTGTTTGTAGTGAAATACAGAAACGCAATGGGCAGCGCGGTGAAGATCAGCGGCAGCAGGCCGATGGTCAGCAGCACCATGCGGTTCTTAAAACCTCCGCCCATTCCTTATCGATGATCGTCCTGATCGAACTAGCCATTCTTCCCTCCCGGGGTCTCATCCCCGTTATGAATCAATTGCAGGTAAATATCCTCCAGCGAATGGCGCATTTCGCCCACGAACTGAATCTGGGCCCCAGCCTCCACCAGGCTGCGGATGATGAGCGGGTTCTGCCCCTCGGGGTCATCCAGGCGCACCACCAGCTTGTTCTCCACCACTTGCACCTCGCGGGTGAAACCCAGCGCTTGCACCTTCTCCGCCCAGGTGGGCAACACCTCCTTCAGATGAAAGACCGAAGTCCTTCCGTATAACCGCTTGCGAAGGTTCTCGGGGGAATCCTCGGTAATGAGCGAGGTCTTGAAGATGGCGATCCGCTGGCAAAGCCGGTCGGCTTCATCCAGGTTGTGGGTGCAGATAAAGATCGTGCGCCCCTCCAGCTTGAGCTCTTCGATAAAATCGCGCACCAACTTGGCTGCTTCCGGGTCCAGCCCCGAGGTGGGCTCATCCAGGAAGAGCAGTTTGGGTTCGTGCAACAGCGCGCGGGCGATGGCCAGCTTTTGGCGCATGCCCTTGGAAAAGCTGCCCACCTCGTCCAGGCGGCGCTCCCAAAGCCCCAGCATGCGCAGGTATTTTTCCACCTGCCCGGCAGGATCAGAAACCTGGTTCAGCTTGGCGTAGAACATCAGGTTGTATTCCGCCGAGAGTCGATCATACATCCCCGGTGTCTCGGTCAGAATACCCACCCGGCGCCTGATCTCCTGGTCGGTTTTTCCCACCTCGTAGCCGCACACCCAGGCCTTCCCCTCCGAAGGCCCAATCAGGGTGGTAAGCATTCGCACGGTGGTGGTCTTCCCGGCACCATTGGGTCCAAGGAAGCCGAACACCTCCCCCTCCGCCACCTCGATATTAAGGTCTTTCACCGCCACCACAGGTGGTGATTTCTTTCTCCCGGCAAAGGTTTTTCCGAGATGCTCTGTTCTGATCATTCTTCCTCCATGCGTGCAATCTTTATTGTATCATTGTATTATTGTATTATTGTATACAATCTTCTGAATTTGTCAAGGGAAAACCAATGAAAAGCACCCAGGTAGGGAAAACCATAATAAAATACGAGGAATAATGAGAAAGGTTCCATGCTCATCCTGACCCTCATTCTGATCTTCATCATAGCCTGCCTGCTAGGCGCGGGACTCTACCTGGCGCTGCGCCTTACCCACCCGCGAATACATAAACCCGCGGAGATCTTCAAGATAGAGGTGGAAGCCGGCAACCTTGACCCGCCTGAATACGAAATATGGTCCAAGCGCGAGGTGGTCATCCAGTCCCCGGGTGGTTACCCGCTTTTTGGCATTTATTATCCTGCGGAGGGCTCGCACAAGACAGTCGTGATCGTCCATGGCTTTTCATACGGCTTGTACGGATCAGTCAAATATATGCCCATGTTCCGCAAACGGAATTTCAACATCCTGCTGGTAGACCTGCGCCACCACGGTCGCAGTGGCGGGGCGAACATCACCTGGAGCTATAAAGAAAAGTACGACCTGGCCGTCTGGACGAGCTGGGTGCTGGCGCAGCACGGTAAAGAGGGTATCCTCGGCACGCTTGGGGAATCCATGGGCGGGGCGACGGTTCTTCAGCACGCTGCCATTGATCCGCGGGTGGCGTTCACTATAGCTGATTGCCCTTTTTCCAGCCTGCGTGAATTACTGGTGCACATCCTGAGAACTGATTACCGCCTGCCGCCCTCCCCGCTTCTCGAGCTTGGTGAATTCTGGTGCCGGATCCTCGCCGGGTTCAGCTTTCAAACTGCCTCACCCATCAATGCGATGGGAAAGACCCAGACACCCGTCCTGATTGTGCACGGGGAGGATGATACCCTCGTGCCCGCGGAGATGAGCCGAGAGCTCTTTGAGGCCAAGACCAACGGCATTCGGGTAATTCGCGTCTTTCCGCAAGCCGGCCACGCTCAGGCGTTCACCAGTGATCCCGAGGGTTATGAAGAAACCGTCAGCAAGTTCATCACCTTAGCACTGGAATCGCCGGCTGTTTATAGTAATTTAAACACGGGGTTATTTCTTTACCCCATCCTGAAAGCAAATCCCCCGCAGTAACAAGTTGGTTATCCCCTCGTTATCCACGGCCGGATCACCGATCGCCCAGATGGCGCCAGTGCTATCGATCGTTTCGGGCAGTTTACTCCCGAATATCACTTCCCCCCGGGCATCCAGCACGGTGAATTTGTGGTTGGCAAGGTCGATGGTGATGACCGTCTCCCGGCGCTGAGGGTAAGAAAAGCTGGCGAGTACCTTCTGCTCCTCATTTTTCATCGTGAAAAGCGTGGCGTTGTTCTCCGGCTTGTTTTCCACGTAAAGCGCCAGGCGAACCCCATTGGCGGCCGTGTTTTCCGGTTTTTCCAGTGATTTTTCATCGATCAGGAATATCACAAATTCACCGTTGCTCAGAGAACGGATCGCAAAGGTACCGTCAGGTTGGGTTGCCTTAATCGCTGCCACGGCCGCTGATTCGGGTCCGGAGAGGATCCTTACTCCATTCTCCACCTTTTCAAACCGACCCTGGTTTTCGGTCCAGTAGAAATACGGGCTGGCCAAATCCCTGGTGAATTTTTCTGATCCCTCGGGGAAAACCAGATCGAGGGTGGGGGTTCCCTGCACGAGAGTGCAGGTATTGATTCCCTGCTTCTCTGGGAGCGGCATGCCGTTCTGATCGACATCCTCCGCGGGGATGGTTGGGAAGGCAGTACTATGTGGAGGCTCGGAAGTCTTGTTGGGAGGCAGGATGCTCTCCGCCACCTGGGTCTCCGCGGCATTCTTCTTTTCCTGGTCCTGCCGGATGGCCGCGATGGCTACACACAGGCACATCAGCACCACGAGGCAGATAACCACCAGGATCACGCAGGTGCTGTTATCTTTATAGAGTTTCTTGATCCGTTGCCACAAGGTCAGCTTTTTCACCGGGATGGCTTCCGCCGGCTGAATGGGTGCCGTGGAGGTGGTGATGGTGCTGCCGCGTTTTGCGGCCGGCAAGGAAGCGCTCAGCCCTTCCAGCGCGGCAGCGAAGGCACCCATATCCAGGTAGCGGTCATCGGTTTGTTTTGCCAGCGCCTTGAAGATCACCTGCTCCGCCTGGGGGGGCAGCCCGGGCACATACTGGCGCGGGCGGGGCAGCGGATCGTTGACCAGCTTGATCGCGATCGCCATCGGCGTATCTGCCTTGTAGGGAGTACGTCCGGTGACCATTTCATAGAAGACGATCCCCAGCGAATAGATATCGGTGCGCCCGTCAATAGAGTTGCCCATCACCTGTTCGGGGGACATGTACTCGGGAGTGCCCATCCCGATCCCGGAGGTGGTGAGATTCCCGGATTTATCATCCTGCAGCATCTTGGCGATGCCAAAATCGGTAAGCATGGGTTGCCCGGAATCGGTGACCAGGATGTTGGATGGCTTAATATCGCGGTGGATGATGCCCTGTTTGTGGGCGTAATCGAGCCCGCCTGCCACGGGAGCCAGGAACCAGGCGGCCTCCCCCCAGTGGATGGGCGCCCCGATGCGCTCCTTCAGCGTTCCCCCGGGGATGAAATCCATCACCAGGTAGGGCAGGCCTTCGTGCTCGCCATAATCATTTATGTGAACAATATTTGGGTGGGTCAATTTCGCCAGGGCACGCGCCTCGCGTTCGAAACGCCCGAGGAACTGGCTGTCGTCCATGCGCTCGGTGCGGATAACCTTGAGCGCCACCGCCCGCTCCAGGCGCGTATCGAAGGCTTTGTAGACGATCGCCATGCCACCCTCGCCGAGCTGCTCGACGACGTGGTAGCGTCCCAGGGTTTGACCAACCAGGTTTGGCATATTGTTATCCTTGATCTTTCTTGTAGGGAAATTATAGTGGAAGTCGCCACCTGCGGTGCTTAACAAAATGGTTAGGTTTGAATGGCGAATCCGGGTTGGGGCTGGTCATCGTCAAAGCCCTGGTGGAATCCCACGGCGGGTGGTTGTGGGTAGAATCTAATATGGGGGAAGGTACCACTGTAACAATGAGCTTCCCATATGTAAATAAAATAATCTCCCCTGAATTTCTCGGAGAGATCATTTCATAATGATAGGACAGAAAACTCTATTTGCTTATTATCTGAACTGGGTTCTGACTCCCCTCTGAAAACTCGATCCAATTCAAGTCAGTTCCTTCAATTTCAATTAATGCTTTGAATCGAACAATCAGCCGCCCTAGTTCTTCACTTTTCCGATAACCGGAATAGTCTCCCAGGAAAATTCTATTCTTTTCGTCCCCGTGTTTTCGAAGATAAACGATCACACGATTTACAAATTCCAGCGAATCGGCTGAGATCTTCCAATTGCCACTTTCACCATCTCCAGCCTTCTGGTCAAGACGAAAATTATCGCCGTGGGTAAAAACGACTATTGCGGTTTCGCCGAGTTGAATTACATCGGTCGCTCGAATTCCCATTTATGACCTCGTTTATGGTAAACGCTATTTCAGCCCCAGCTCTTTGTGTTTCGCGGTGATCTGATCAGCAAGCGTGTCCACCGCGTCCATTTCCGCCTTGCGGGGCATGCCTTTCGCCACCACCCCCGGAAGCGCTTCCACCCTCAGACCTTCGATCAGTCCGGGCAGGCGTTCCACCGCCCCAGCCCCCCAGCCGTAGGAGACCAGGAATGCTGCAAACTTGGCCTTGGGTTTCAGCAGATTGGCCAGGCTGAGCGCGTACCCCACCAGCGGGTGCGGACCGCCCAGCATGATGGGCGTGCCCACAACGATCGTGGCGACATCAACCAGGGACATAGCCAGCTCACCCAGGTCGGTCACCGTGAGGTCAAAAACCTTCACCCGCACGCCTCGCTCGGCAAGCGCACCCGCCATACGCTGCACCAGCATCGCGGTGGAATGGTGCATGGAGATATAGGGGATCACCACCTCGTTCTTTGGCGGCGCAGAGACCCACTCCCGGTAGGCATCCAGGATCCACAGCGGTTTATCGTATACCGGCCCGTGGCTCGGGCAGATGCGCTCGATCTCGCATGCCGCCAGGCGCTCCAGGTTCTTCTGGATGGGTACCCGGAAGGGCATCATTATCTCAGCGTAGTAACGCTTGGCTGCGGGGTAGACCTCAGGGGCATCGCCTGCGAAAACCTGGCTGGTCGCCAGGTGCGAGCCGAAAAAATCGCAGGAAAAAAGCGTCTTTTCCTCACGCAGGTAGGAGCACATCGTCTCCGGCCAGTGCACCCAGGGGGTATAGATGAATTCAAAGGTTGCCCTGCCCAGTTCCAGGGTTTCGCCGTCGGCAACCACTTGGATGCGGTCGGCAGGCAGATCCAACAGGTCCTGCAGCATCCCAGAGGCCTTCTGCGAACAGATCAGGGTAGCCTGCGGATATTTGGCCATCACCAACGGCAGCGCGCCGGAATGATCCTGCTCGGCGTGGTGGGCAATGACGTAATCCACGGAAGGGACTTCTTCAAGCTGCTCCATGAGCTGGTCCTGGAGTGATGGGTCAGCAGCGTCGAGCAAGGCGGTTTTCCGCCCGCCTTTCACGAGGTAGGCGTTATAGCTGGTGCCGTGCGGCAGCGGGATGAGGGCATCGAAGAGCGTCCGATTCCAATCAATTGCTCCAAGCAAAGAGATATTTGTCGTTATTTCGCGAATTTTCATTCGAATGATCCTCCTAAACCGGACGAATTATACATTTTTACGCTGTCCCTGTCATTATGTAAAACATCCCCCGAAAGGATGCTTATTAGGTCTGGCTTTTTCGTTATAATCGAGAGGCTCCTGCAAGCCCGATTAATTCTATGAAATTCAGCTCGCTTTATTACTCGTCGGCCAGTATTCACCTGGCATTGTTTCTTGGGAAAACCATGCCCGAGAAAACTGGGTACTGGCTTGCAGACAGGGTTGCGTCTTACCTGGCTTCTGATACGGACAGAAGTATGGTGCGGGCCTTACGGGCCAACCTTTCCGTCGTCTTCGGAGGCGGGGTGGATCCAGCCCGCCTGGATTCGCTTGTTGCTTCCTCCCTCCGCAGCCATATGCGCAGGCTTTTCGAGTTCTACCACAACCTGGAGAAACCAGCTGAGCTGGAACGGTTAATCCGGTTTAGCCCAGCAGTCCAGGATCTAATTGCAACCTGGACGACCAAGCCCTACGGGGTGATGGTCCTGGGGGTGCACCTGAGCGCCTTCGATATGGGTCTGATGATCCTTGCCCGCCACGGTCTGAAGATCCTTGGATTATCCGTTCCAAACCCGACCGGTCAATATGCAAGACAAAACGAGATCCGCGAGGAACACGGCCTGGAGGTTGTGCCCATTTCCGCCAGCGCGCTGCAACTTGCCCGCCAACGCCTGCAGCATAACGGCATGGTCATGACCGGCCTGGATCGCCCCGTTCCGGAATCCAGTTATTCTCCAATTTTTTTTGGCCGTGCCTCGCGCCTGCCGGTATTTCATACTCGCCTGGCGTTGAAAACCGGGGTGCCTATCATCGTCGTGGCTGTCCGTGATGAGCCGGATGGAACCCACGTGATCGATTGCTCGGAAAAACTCTGGATGGAGCCTCGAAGTGACCCGCGCGAGGAAATCATCTATAATACGGAAAAGGTCCTGTCGGTGGCCGAGAAATTCATTACAGCCCAACCGGAAAAATGGGCGATGTTCTTCCCGGTCTGGCCGGACATTCACGAGGGTACTAATCTTGCCAAAAGTTAAAAAAGAGCACGCCGTGGAGCAGCACAGCCGGGTAAACCGCATCCTGCTCGGTCCGCTGGAGCGACCGGCATTGAAATGGCTGGCGGAGCACATGCCCCGCTGGATGACCCCCGATATCCTGACCGGGATAGGGTTTCTTGGCGCGGTGCTGATCGCGGTCAGTTACTACCTGACGAACTTCAACCCGGCCTTCCTCTGGCTGGCCAGCTTCGGATTTCTGGTCAACTGGTTCGGCGATAGCTTGGATGGCACCCTTGCCCGCTTCCGTCACATTGAACGACCGCGCTATGGTTTCTTCCTCGACCACACCCTGGATTCTGCCTCCGAAACGATCATCTTCATTGGGCTGGGGCTCTCCCCCTATGTCAACCTCGACCTGGCATTCCTAGCCCTGGTCGGCTACCTTCTTTTATCCATCTTCGTATTTATTTCGACCTATGTCTCGGGGGAATTCAAGATCTCCTACGGCAGGTTCGGTCCCACCGAGATCCGCGCCGTGGCAATCCTGGCCAACACGCTCATCTTCTTTATGGGCAACCCTGTGGTGCAAATCCTCAACTGGAACATCCAGCTTTATGACCTGCTGCTTGGGTTCATTACAGTGGCTCTTTATTCCATATTCATCGTCAGCACCATCCTGCGCGCGCGGCAGTTGAACGAGATGGAAAAGCGCGACCACGGATAAAGTATCGCCTCCGGAAAAACCGATAGAGACAGAATAACATTCGCTCAAGCACCGAGGGTAAGAAAAACAGGGACAATTCATTAATTGTCCCTGTTTAATTCCATCTAGTGTCCCTATCAACCTGACCAGTTAAGACCACCAGCCAGGCACTCGGGAAAGTTCAAACCGGGCAATTTTCTAGGGTATTTTCCGAATTTCGTCATCCCCCTTTACCCGCCCAAAGGGGTCTCCCGTTTTCGTCCCGGATAGCCACGCTTAATCCTGTGGTGAGATTTTCTAGTTTGGCAGTCTCAAATTCATCGCCTTCAATAAATCCGGTCAGGTTCAATTGATCCCCAATGCTGGCGGAAAACCCCTGATCTTGTGCAAACCACCAGGCTCGCCGACTCATTTCTAACAGGCTGCCATCTTCCAGCCGAACCTGAAGCAGATTTGTTTCTAAATCTGTCACAACACCTGACATCTCGATCCAGCCATCGACACCAATAGCAATCCCCTTGCCTGCTGTCTCATTACCTGCAAAGCCATGGATACCAGCCTGATTACCTTGAAAACCGGATATTTCCGCCCCATCGCTCTCCCCTTGTCCTCTATTTCGACTACTTTCATAACCGTCGCCGTTCTGGACACCTAAAGAGCCGCTTTCATGGTCCTCTGCATTGATACTCCTACTGCTTGCATTGCGGGATGTGGTTCGGTTAATGGCACCCATAACCAATCCACCCGTCAGAACAGCGATAACTACACCAACAAACACTTTACCTATCATTTTTTCTCCTTTATATTTGCACTTCAACCGGTGCGATTTGGGTTTTTATTTTCCTGGACGGGTTAAGTATGCGTGCACCAACGCTCACAATCCAGTTCCAGTGCAGCGCAAGGTGAATCATCACCCCGGTTGCCATAACCACAAACGCCCAGGTGTGGATCAAATCCCAGATCTGCGCATTGAGAATATAAGGCGGCAGGCTACGACTGGGGATACCTGCGGGACCAAACAGGAAATAAACACCAGAGGTTGCGGTAAGGAAGAAACCAATTGCCACAGTAAGATCTACAACTACATTGATGCGGCTTTTGAGGCTGAGGTGTTTGCTCCGCTGAAAAATATCGCTGGAAACGCGCTTTGCAGACCCTGCAATCCAGCTCCAATGCAGCACCAGGTGGATAAAAGCCGCGGCAATCATTGCCACGCCGGTCCAGGTATGCAGCAAATCCCAGGTCTCGCGTTCAAACAGGAATGTGATCCCGTAAAAGGGATTCCGTCCACCCTGATACCCCCCAACTGGCAGGAATAGAAAATAAATACCGGTTAGCGAAGCTCCCAGTGCTGCCAAAAATAATCCCAAATCCACCTGCCAGTTACGTCGAACCTGCTTTTTTACAATTTCAAAATCATTCATTTCGTACTCCTTCAAGAGTGCAATATTGGAAAATAATAATTAAAAGATGTGAATTACTGGTGAAGGAACCATGAATGTTCGATGAATTATTCCAATAACAACCCGGGGTTTGATAAGATAGTGAGACTTCCAGCGTATCTACGTGAGGAATTAAACGTCATATAGGGTAGGCATGAGCTTCGACGAACAGGGATTGCTTCTGCGCGCTGCTTCGTTTGAAAAGGAAGCCCTGGTGGAAATCTACGACCATTTCAACCCCGGGTTATACCGCTACGCCGTGCGTTTGCTGGGTGAGGCAAACCTGGCAGAGGATTGCGTGAGTGAAACATTCACTAGAATGCTGAAAGCCCTGGCAACAGGACGCGGACCCAGGGATCACTTGCAAGCGTATCTCTACCGCATCGCACACAACTGGATCACTGATCATTACCGATGCCCAACCCTGCCTGTTCAGGAAACCGATGAGGATGATCTCCCATCCCGGGACCCCCCGCCAGAATTCATTCTCACCGGACATGATGAGCAGCAGCGGCTACGGAGAGCGCTGCTAAGGTTGACACCGGACCAGAGACAGGTAATCATGCTGCGCTTTATCGAAGGGTGGGAGGTAGAAGAAGTGGCTGCAACCCTGGGGAAACCGCATGGAGCAGTTAAATCCCTTCAGCACCGCGGGTTGGCCGCGTTGAAGAAAATGCTCAAGCACCAGGAGGAAGAATGAAACCCGAGGAAATACCCATAGATCCTAACCTTGAAAAGGCGTTTCAAGGTTTCAAAGAGGTCAAGCCGAGGGATGAACTAAACGCACGCCAAGCGCGGTCGCAATATCTTAACCAAATCACAGCCTTGCGCGAGTCCGTATCTCCTGTGGGGAAAAACCGTCATAAAAGGTGGAACCAAATCCCGCTGTTTAGACGAAAGGAGAAATTCTCAATGGCAGCAACTATCACAACCATTATCCTCGTGATGACCCTTGTTCTTGGAGGTACGGGTGGGAGCGTGTATGCAGCCCAGTCCAGTCTGCCGGATGATACCCTGTATCCGTTGAAATTATTCGCTGAGAATATGCAGGAGGCTTTCACATCCAATACTGGCGCTGAAATGGAGCTCCAACTCCAGTTTGCCAACCGCCGAATGGAGGAGATCGCCGCAATGAACGGCGAGGGGAAAGCGCCCCCGGAGGCAGTAGTGGAACAGCTGCGTATAAGACTGGATAATGCTCTGCGGTTGGCCTCATCCATGGATGAGGAGAATATCACACCAGCGTTATTACGAATCAGGGAGCAATTGCGTATCCAGGAACAAGCCCTCCTTCAATTGTCTGGGGACGAGACAAAAACCCCACTGCTCCTGCGCACACGCGAAATGCTCCAGGAACAAATCCGCTTGGTGGATTCCGGACTGGAACAACCTGTGAAGTTACAGCAACAGCTCCGTGAACAGGAGCGTATCAATCTGACCACACCAGTGGAAACTGAACAGCCAACCTTCCAAGCCACCGAAGAAAAACCCGGTTTTGGGCCTGGCTCAAATACTAATTCTCCCTGCACAACCACATGCACCCCACCCTGCGCCTGGACCTGTACGCCTAATGCCAGCAATGGACCTGGTCCATTTGGCACACCATCGCCTGGTGGAAACGGACAGGGAGGGAAACCTTAGGCTTTGTAGACCGGGTTTCTATCATGCGTCAGCAGCGATTCTTGAATCGCTGCTGTTTTTTAATATAATTCCTAACCATCTTATAGACTTTGGGATTCTAACTCCAGATATTCAACGCATTTTCTGAGACAGATATTTACATCGCAACTGGTATCAACGACAATATGATCAGGAACGATCTGTTCCTTCTCGGCTTTAAGGGTTTGGTAGAGCTCAGGGGTGCGGTTCTCCGCGGGATGTTCTCCGGATTTTTGATCCTCCTGCAACCTACAAAGGGCTAATTCCTCCGGGCAGACACATTCGATAACCCTGAAATCTGCTTTGTGTTCCTTTGCAAACAATTCCACTCGATCCACCTGGTATCGGTGGGTGAAGGTGCGGCCGTCGAGAATGACATGCCTGCCGCGGTTTAGATTGTATTCTGCTGCCTTCAGGAGCAGCTCGAAGATATAGTCGTCCTGCGCGCGGGTGTATTCGACCTTGTCCGGCGGGATAAGCCCTGCGCGAAGCTTATCCTTATCCAGCACAACCGCGGGCAGGGCATCCACCAAAGCCGCAGCCAGGGTGGATTTTCCCGTCCCGGGCAGTCCGGCCATTGCGATAAGCAGGGGTGTCATGGGGCGGCGTTGATCTCCACCCGGTTGCCGTCGGGATCGAGTACCACGGCCTCGTAGTAACCATCCCCGGTGCGGCGGGGGCCATCCACCAGTGGGTAGCCTTCGCTCGCCAGGATCGCAGCAAGCCGGTCAACCTCCGGCTCCGAGCCAACCGCCAGGGAGAGGTGGGTGTAACCGCTGACCTGTTCCCCTGGGGCGAGCGGCGAGGCAGGGATATCCCTGCGCTGCATGATCTCAATACTTGCGCCGTCATCGAAATACAGAAAATATGAGGCGTATCCCTTGGCAGGGTTTTCGTATTTCTCCCCGCAACGGGCGGAGAAGTGCCGGGTGTAGAAATCCCGCAGGCGTTCCAAATCGGGGGTCCAGATGGCGATGTGGTGTATGCGCATGGGGTTATTTTATCTCACGGAAGAGGGATTGCCCCACCCGCTGCCTCTATTATAAATTGGAGATATTTTATCTTTTTGGTTTTATCCTATTGACTTTTTCATATAAAAGGCTAAACTATTCTTATATTGCATTTCATATAAAAACGGAGGAAAAATGAATTCGGATTACAGTTCTCTTTTGGGTCTTGGCGGAGGCCTCTTCGCGACCTGCTGTTGGTTCCTGGGTCTGCTTCTTGGCATCTTTGTCCTGGTTGCGCTCTGGAAAGTGTACGTTAAGGCGGGCAAGCCGGGCTGGGCTGCCATCATCCCGATCTACAATATTCTTGTTCTGCTGGAGATCGTCGGCAAACCCTGGTGGTGGCTGCTGCTCATGTTTATCCCCTTTGTTAACGTTGTCATCATGATCATCGTTTACATTGAACTCGCTAAGGTCTTTGGCCACGGTGCTGGTTACGGGATTGGTCTTCTCCTGCTGCCCTATATCTTCATCGCCATGCTTGGCTTCGGCAGCTCGAAATACACGCCGCCCGCTGTCCCTGCATCCTGATCGTCCCTTTATTAACCTAACAGCCGGTTTCAAAACCGGCTGTTTATTTTATTGAAAGGTTATCCGTGGGAATGGTTTGGGAAAAAAAGAGCCTCGCGATTCATCCAGAAACGGTATAATTTTATTCGGATTATTTGAGCCGTAAGAATAAGCACTCAGGAAAAGAAAGGAGTTTTATCATGATCGATCGAATTATTCGTGCCATCTCGTTCAAAACTGAAGTCTACCCGGAGGTTTCGAAGGATGTGGATTTTACCACCAGCGCATGGATCATTGTGGCGGTGACAGCCTTTGTTTCTCAATTTGGGGGGAGAGCCCTGCTCCTGCGAGTGAATTTCGTTGGTTACCTGCTTGCGCTCGTTGTTGGCAGCGCGCTCATGGTGGGCGCCTTCGCCCTGACAGTATTGGTGATCAAATGGCTGGCGGGCATGCTATATAAAGTGGAGCTGACCTTCGGGGAGCTTATGCGGCCACTCGGGTTGGCCTACGTTTTCCAGATCATTTCAGTGCTCGGGATCTTTGGTGCGCTTTCCCCCGCTCTGCTGTGCATTGTCGCCCCCATCACCCTGGTGGCTGCCATCGCCGGCTTCATTGCCTACCTTTTTGCACTCAAGGTGGTCACCAACCTTGGCTGGGGACAGATCGCCGTCCTGGTAATCGTCGCATGGGTCATCTTCCTGGTTATTGGCGGGATTATTGGAGCAATTTTTACGGTCCCTGCCGCACTGGCAGGTCTTTAGGTAATATTTGGAAGTTGAGCGGCCAGAGATGGCCGCTTTTTTATTGCCTAAAGTGCCGCGGTCGCTTCAATCCCTCCCCCCAGGGCGATCTCGCGGGCCTTCTCCACATATTCCAGGCTCTGGTGGCGGAAATAGGTGTTATACAGCCCGGCGTAATGCCCGCTCCGCGTCAACAATCCATCGTGGCTGCCCTCTTCGATGATCCGCCCCTTCTCCATAACGATGATACGGTCCGCACTCTTCACCGTGGAAAGTCGGTGGGCGATCAGGATGCTGGTGGTGCGCTCCAGGATCAGGTTGAGCGCTTGCTGGATCTGCCACTCTGTAAAGGGATCGATGCTGGCGGTGGCTTCATCCAGGACGAAGACCGCCGGCCTCTGCACCAGCACGCGCATGAGCGAGACGAGCTGCCGCTGCCCCATACTCAAGCGCGTTCCGCGTTCACCCACCTCTGTCTGCAGCCCCTCCGGCAGTGTTTCCAGCCACTCGCCGTTGCCGATCAGTTTGGCAAGATCTTCGATCTGCGCATTCGAAGCCGCAGCATTAGCGTAGCGGATGTTATCCAGCACCGTACCCGAAAACAGGAAGGGAAGCTGCGAGACGATCCCCAAATTTGGGCGGTAGCGCGAAAGGTCAAAACTGCGGATATCCTTTCCGTCTATCCGGATCGAGCCGCCCTGGAACTCGTAGAAGCGCTCGATCAATTTCGCTACCGAGGATTTCCCCGCCCCGGTATGCCCCACCAGGGCCACCGTCTCGCCGGGCTGGATGTGCAGGTCAAAATCCTCCAGCACACCCTCGTTTTCTTTGTAATAGAAACAGACTCGGTCAAAATCGATCCGCCCCTTCAGCCTGCCGGGGTCAGCGCTGCCAGTCTGAACCACGGCTGGCTCAGCGTCGATCAGGGCGAAGACGCGCTCGGAAGCCGAGAGCCCGTTCTGGATGGATGACCAGAAGGAGGATATGTTCATGATCGGGAACATGAAGCGGTCGAGGCTGAGAATAAAGAGATACCACGCCCCTGCGGTGACAATGCCCTGCTCCACGGTCAGCCCTCCGGCATAGACCATCAGCGCGGTGGCCAGCCCGGCAACCGCATTGAGCACCGGAAACACCCAGTTGAGGGTGAACCCGCGCTTCCAGTTCACCCGGTAGGAGGTCTGGTTGGCCTCGTTGAAGGTCTCGAAGATACTCTGCTCCTGGCGGAAATTCTTTGCCACCGCGATGCCGCTGACCGTCTCCTTGATGGTGGCGTTGACATTGGCGATGGCGCGCATGCCCTGCTGGGTCACCCGCCGGGCGATCTTGCGGAAGAGGATGCCAAAGATGAAAAGCAGCGGCAGGAAAGCCAGAATGATGAGGGTCAGCTTCCAGTCGATGCGCCATAGGATCACCCCCAGCACCACAGCCTCGATCACCTGCGATGCCACGTCGGTAATGATGGTAACCAGCTGCCCAAAATCCTGCGTATCCGATGTGATGCGCGAGACGATCCTGCCGGAGGAATAATCATCGTAGAACGAAAGATCGTGCCCCACCGCGGATTCGAACGCGTCCGTCGCAAGTTTGAGCAGCACCCCTGCGATCGCCACGGTCACCTGCCTCCGGGCGACCCAATTGGCCAACCAGATGAACACTCCCAACAGAAAGCCGAGCCCCGCCACCAGGAAAATGTTCTGCAGGCTCGGGTCCTGGCGCACCATGTCAGTTCCCCAAGAGATGATCACCACCGAGGAGGCACTGGCAAGTGAAATGAGGATGGTGAAGACGCCTACAACCAGCATTCGCCCGCGCTGCGGGCGGAAATACCCGAAGATGCGGCGCAGCAGGTCGCGGTCGCGGTATTTGCGGTCGTAGGCTTCGGCATCCAGTCCTTCGAAGAATCCCATATCCCGCCTACCCCTTGAATATCCGCCGGTAGGATTCCGAGCTCAGCATCAGTTCGGCGTGCGTGCCACATGCAGTGAGCCGCCCCTTGCCCATCACCAGGATAAGGTCCGCCCAACGGATCTGGGAGAGCCTGTGGGTGATGATGAAGGTGGTTCGCCCCTGGGCGGCGGCAAAGATCGCGCGTTGGATGCGGTCTTCGGTGGCGCTATCGATGGCGCTGGTGGAATCATCCAGGATAAGCACGCGCGGGTCGGTGAGGAAGGCGCGCGCCAGCGCCAGCCTCTGCCGCTGACCGCCGGAAAGCGTCACCCCGCGCTCGCCGATGACGGTCTGGTAGCCTTCCGAGAATTCGCGGATGAATTCATCTGCCTGGGCTGCTTCTGCTGCGGCGTGCACCTCAGCCTCGGTGGCTCCTGGTTTACCGAAGGCGATATTTTCTGCGATACTGCGCGAAAAGAGGAACACGTCCTGCTCGATGATCGAGATCTGCCTTCTGAGGGCTTCCAGGTTCCAACCGCGCACATCCATGCCATCCACAAGCACCTGCCCGTCAGAAACATCGTAAGTGCGGTTGATCAGCTTAGCCAGGGTGGTCTTGCTGGAACCGGTCTGCCCGACAATGGCCACCGTCTGCCCCGGCTGGATGCGGAAGGAGACATTCTCCAGAGAAGGCCCCCCGGATTCATAATGGAAGGTCACATTGCGGAATTCAACGGTGCCACGCATGGCGCCGTTGAGCCCGGCCAGGTTCTGATCCAGGTTGTTCTCGCGGTTCATAAGCTCCAAAATCCGCCGCGCCCCGGCGAGGCCGCTCGCGATCATCGAATACGCCCACAGCGAAACGAAGGTGGGAAAATCCAGCATCAGCAGCAAGCCGAAGAACCCGATCACCTGGCCCATGTTCAGGGTGCCATCGCGGTAAAGCAGCAGCGCCTGGAAAAGCCCCGCGGCAAAGGCAAGCGAGAGCAACAGCAGCGGCAGAAAGCGGGCTTCCACCTTGCCCTGGCGGATCGCAGCCGCGGCATAGCGCCCGGCTTTCACCTTGAAGCGGGCAATCTCGTTGGCTTCCTGCGCCGCACCTTTCACTGTCTCAATTCCATCCAGAGCCTCGGAAAGCTGGGTGTTCATTTCGCCAAAGCTGCCGCGCACCTCGTCGGTGATGGGACCGAGCGTGTGCAGGTACTCCCACAGGGAAAGGAAGTAGAAGATGATGAAAAGCACCGGCACCAGAACCAGCTGAGGCGCGTAACGCGGTGCCAGGATGAGCGGCATGATCAGGAAGGCGAAGGAGCCGATCACCTGCGAAAGCCCGGGGCTGAAGAGGAAGTTCACCTGGCGAACATCGTTGGTGGCGCGCGCCATGGTGTCCCCCAGCGGCTGCAGGTTGTGGAAGGTCATGCTCTTGCCCAACAGGTTGATGTACAGCTCCTCGCGGATATTTCGCTCGGTGCGCTGGGCGGTGAGCTCAAAGCCGGCATTGCGCACAAGCTGCAGCCCGCTGCGCACCACCTGGGTGATGGCAATGACCGCAGCTATTTGCGCCAGGATGTTGAGATCCACCTCCGGAGCGGTGATGACATTGTAGGCCTGGCCGATGAGGATGGGGGTGACAGCCATAAGCACGGCGTTACCGAAAGCTGCCAGCACCGCCACCAGGATCAAATACCAGTTCTGCCGGGAATGCGAAAAAATCCAGCGCAATGGGTTGCGCCGGTTGGTGGTGAATCGATTTGGAAGGATGAACTCCTGAATGGACATTCGCTAACCCCGCCCAATTGTAGCATTGAATCCAATCGCCCTTTCACCGCCCCGGCTTTGGCAGGAGGATAGATTGTTATAATCTGCATAATCTCCAAATCCTCACGAAAAGGATCCCGATGAATCTGTCACCCCAAAACTCACTCCGCGTTGGCTGCGTGCACCTGGCTACACCCAACCTCACCGAGCAAGTGAGGTTCTTTACCTTTTCGCTGGGATTGAAGGTGATCAGCCAGGAAGAGGTGATAATCCGCCTGGGCGCGGGGACGGAACCACTGATCAGCCTGGAGTGGGACCCCGCCGCCTTTCACGAAGAGGGTACAACTGGTCTTTATCATGTGGCAATCCGGCTTCCGAGCCGCATGGAGTTAGCCCGTTTGGTTGCCCACCTGGCAGAGAGCGGAAGCGATTTTGTGGGAGTGGCTGACCACGGGGTGAGCGAATCCTTTTACCTAACCGATTACGATGGCAACGGCTTGGAGCTCTACGCCGACCGGCCTGCCACGGATTGGCCGCGGGATTCGCTGGGCGGATTGAAGATGGGAACCAACCCGCTGGATATCGATAACTTGATCAGCGAGATCAGCGCCGATACCCCCGCCTGGGCTGGTATCGATCCAGACACAGATATCGGCCATGTGCACCTGACGGTCAACAACCTGAAAGCCGCAACGGAGTTCTATACGAAAGTGATCGGCATGGAGGAGACACAGCGGCTTCCCTCCGGAGCTGTGTTCTTATCCAGCGATGGATATCATCACCAGGTTGCGGTCAATAACTGGCTGGGTGAGAATGCCCCCATCCGGACGGAAGGAGCACAAGGCATGCGCTGGTTCGAGTTGATCCTGACGGAAGGGACGGCGCTGGAGGGGATTCGTGTGCGTGCTGAGGATGCGGGGGGGCAGGTGGAGGAAAAGCCTGGCGGTCTGCTGCTTCACGACGCGGCTGGGAACGGGGTGCTGGTGAGGGATCAATAAACAATCCTTTGCCGGGCTACATCCCCAACAAAACTCTGTCATTCCTAATTACATAGGACTCCGCGCAAATATTCTCTGCCCGCTGCCTGGGTCGCATCAAGAGTTGGGTCTTCTTTTGAAAACACAGTACAGCCCTGGACCCGCAGGTATGGTTCTTCCATCAAAATACGGATAATTTCATCCACCCGTTCATAATTTCCAATATAGGCGTACGCCTGGAGGAAGGGAAACCATTCTACCCTGTCCAACGGGCGGTACCCATTGCTGGCTGCCAATTCTCCAAGCCTGGCAGCCTCGCTCCAATCTCCCTGCTGCCGAGCAAGGGAGGCTTTCTCGTAATAGTAGCACCATTCATGAGGTGGTTCCTGCCCAAAGATATCTGCCGGGGGGACGCGTCCCTGACCGGATAGATCGATGCGGTCCAGGTTGGAATATTTCGCAATTAGCTGGAAACCCTGGTCTTCAAATCGGGAGAGCTCCAGGGCTTTCCCGTTTATGACCTGTGCGCAAGATCCGTCCTTGGGAGTGCTAATCAAGAGTGGGTTGCGAAGGTCCTGGTTCAACAGGATACCCCGCCGATTGCGATCGTCCAGTTCGCGCCGCATCCGGATGGCGTTAATGTTGTCATTCGTCACTACCACCGAGCCAATCGGCGAGCGTGTGACACCCTCTGGTTTGTAGGATTCTGGAAAATACACAAGGGAGGCTGGACCCCAAACATAAAAATCTTCAGCGATCGGGGCATATTGATAATTTGCAACTATCAAGGTTTCCGGTTTGATCTGCGGGATACGCCAGCTCACCTGCCACCAGAAATTCCTCATCGATTCCCAAACCCGAACGAAGTGCATTGAGTTGGCAACATTGGCAGTAACCGATATTCCGACCAATAGCGAGATCATGATTGCCCGTCCAGCGTGGTTACGGACCAAAGACAAAACCGCACCTACGATCAGCACCGCGCCAACCGATCCCGGATAAGTGAATCGGCTGTACATGGAAAAATTTACTTCCCTTTGACCGAAGATGACCGGAATGAGCGTGGCAAACACGCCGATCGAGCCGAGCCAAAACAACCAGGTGGGGTTGACTGCGTCAAAGTCTGCGGTTTTTTCGGGTTTTGTGGATTCATCCTTCCGGAATACCCCATTCCAGACCAGATAGACCAGTATCAGCGCAATAATACCGATTGAACCTGCCAGCAGCATATCGCGCAAACGAAGGGGGTTGAATCGGTCGTAAAACGGCACAGCCCAGGCTGCAAAAACCAGAATGAGGAAATTTCGCACCAGGTCAGTAAAAATGGAGATGGTACTGAGCAGGAAATTGGAGCGAAATGAGTCTACCAGCCCTGGGATATCGGTTTGGGAGCGGGTGCTATGGAAGATAACTACGCGCCAGAACAAAAATGCAAGGCTGGCAATAGCGAATGGAAGCCAGAATAAAAGCACCTTTTTTAAACGCCAGCGGGGTTTTTCCAGCAATACCTTGACATGGCCTCCTTCACTCGCCAAATAAAGAAGGATGGCAAGGCGCAGCGCCTCCAGGCCGATGAACCACTCCATTAAAAGAAATGAGAGGAACGAGAAAACCATCCCCATAACAAGCAGGGATACTCGTATCCAAGCCTTTGGGTTGCGCCATGCAGCCACCATCATGGCGATCGAGTAGATCTCCAATACGAGGGCAACATGATGGGACTGGTAATCGAAACCGACCGGTTGCATCATGAAGCCGGGATAAACAGCAAAAAGCGCAGCCGTGGATATTGAAATCCATCTTTGTCGGGGGAAGAGCTGGTCAAATAACCAGAACACCCCCCACGCTCCGATGATTTTCAGCGCCAGGGAAGCAAATCCGTGGGCTGTTGCATTCAACCCAAACAGCTGGAACATAAAACCTACCAGTGGCGCTCGGAATGGGCGGTCGCTGGCAAATATATCAACGAACTTCGCTGCCCCCTCCACCCTGCCGGCATAGGCCAAGTACCATTCGTCACCGTAAAAGCCCATATTGGGAATCAAGAGCCCGTATGCCAGCACAGCCAGGAAAAAGATCAGTCCGGCGCCGATCCAGGCGGTTTTTGTTCTAATATTTTTCTTTGCATCCATAGATCTACCTGATCCCGACCCTGACCCTCTCTCTGTGAAATTCCCGCTGTTTTCCACACGGGTAGCACTTTGCCGATGATGATACCATCAGTTCCGAAAATTTCTAACGGAAAAGGGTTTGCGCCTCAAACCTGCTTATAAGGAAATTTTTCCGCCCTCTCTGATCTGCAGCCGGGAGTGCCTGGTGGCGGATCCAGATTTTTTCTGAAACTAGCCCCGAGATGGTTTCCCCATAATGCATATCAGGGCGGTGTGGGCCGCCAAGTGTATGTCAGCGCCGGGCACTTGTTTTTCCCCGCGTCTTGTCCTGAGAAGGGATAACCAAGATCCAGGAACGCCTCGCCGATGAGTTTGGATACCACTTAATGACCTCGTCGGGAAGGGGGGTTCGGAAAAAGCGGTTGGGTATTTTTTCTCTCCTGATTTTTAGGTTAAGGAGAGTTGGTAGGAGCGCCACGCACCACCCACCCACCAGCTATAATCATAGAGTGAGTTCCACAAAAAAACGCGATCTGTTCATTGCCCTTCTGCTTGGCTGTCTGGCGCTTGTGGCTCGGTTTCTCCCCGGCGCTCGGACGATCGACGACGCGTTCATCACCTTCCGCTATGCGCAGAACCTGCTTTCCGGGCAGGGGCTGGTTTTCAACCCGGGCGAGCAGGTGCTGGGCACCACCACCCCGCTCTATGCCCTCCTTCTTTCGGCTCTTGCTCTGCCCCTGGGTGAAGCGCACGCCCCCTTCCATCTCATCGCGCCACTGCTCAACGCCCTGGCGGATGCAACTACTTGCATCCTGCTGTGGCAGATCGGCAAAAAACTCGGCTCGGAGCGGGCAGGGATCATCACCGCCCTCCTCTGGGCCATCGCCCCGTTCAGCGTCACCTTCGCCATCGGCGGGCTGGAAACGAGCGTGGCGGTTCTACTGCTCACGACCGCGGCGTGGGCATTCCTGACCGGTCATCCCATCCTTGCTGCCCTGGCTTCTACTCTCGCCCTGCTCACCCGTCCCGACGCGCTCATCCTGGTGGGTCCACTCGTGCTGCACCGCCTCTGGCGCGCTTATCGGGCTCCGCACGATCCCATCCGCCTCGGGGAGGTCCTGACATTCCTGCTGCCCCTGGTCACCTGGGGTAGTCTTCGCCACAGTCTACTATGGCAGCCCCCTGCCCCATTCGGTTTCTGCCAAATTGGCTGTCTATCATCTGCAGACCTGGGATTCCCTGATTCGCTTGCTGCAGCATTATGCAACCCCCTTCCACGAGCACCTCTGGGGCGGGAACATGCTGATCGGGATCGGCCTGGTGCTTTACCCGGTTCTCTATCTCATCGGCGCGTGGCGCGGCCTGAGGGCTGATAAGCGCATCCTGGCCTGGGTGCTCTATCCCTGGCTCTACTTCCTGGTGTTCAGCCTGCCCAACCCGCTGCTTTTCCGCTGGTATCTCACCCCTCCCATGCCCGCCCTCTTTTTATTCATCCTGCTCGGTTTAGAGACCTTGCTCCTGGCGGTCCTGCGCGCAGGCAAACCCGCCTCCCCTGCCCCGTTGCCGGCATGGAAAAACACGCTGGTCACTCTCAGTTTGCTTCTGCCGCTTGTCTCTACTCTCAACGCCTGGGAGCTGCGTCCAGATCACGGCCCCGCTCGCCCTGCACCAAAGATGGCCTTCATCAAATTGGAGTTGCTCTATGGCGAAGTAGCGGATTTTCTCCAGGGCAAGATCCCTCCCGGGGAAACCCTGGCAGCGGGCGACGTGGGCGTGCTGGGGTACCGAACAGGTGCGAAGATCCTGGATACGGTGGGGTTGAACTCACCGGTCTCCCTGCGGCACTACCCCCTCCCCACAGAGGACTACGTGATCAACTACGCTGTTCCCTCCAGCCTGGTGCTGGAGCAGCACCCACTTTTTGCGGTATTCCTGGAAGCTTATATCCGCAACACGCTGCTCCGCGATCCCCGCTTCCTGGAGCAATATACGCTCCTTCGCAAGTGGCCGACCGACCTCTACGGGAGCGACGGTCTGCTGCTCTTTGAGCGAACAGGCAGGTGATCCGAATTGCGCTCCCTTGAAAAACAACGCTCTTTTCTTTATACTGGGGTTACGCAAGACCAGCGGGGATCGGCAAATCTCCTGCTGGTAAATTTCTACAGAAAGAGGAAACCATGAAAAAACTTTTCTTTATATTGACCGCTGCCGCGCTATTGCTGGCTGCCTGCAGCCCTGCAGCTGCCCCTGCACAAACCCAAAAGGCGGTGTACCTGATCAACGGCGCCCTGGGTGATAACGGATTCTTCGATTCCGGCAAGGTTGGCATGGATGCCATCGCAAGCAAATACGGGGTGGAAACCCGCACGATCGAAGCCGGTTATGATGCGAACAAGTACGAGCCTTCCCTTCAGGCTGCGGTGGATTACTCGGACCTGATATTTGTGATCTCCTACGGATTTGAAGATCAGTTGAAGGAAATGGCCGATAAATACCCGGATAAGATCATCGTCAACCTGGATACGGTCAACCAGAACTCCAAAAACACCATCACCTCGGTGGATTTTATTGAAGAGGAAAGCGCCTACCTGGCAGGTGTTGCCGCTGCGCTGGCCACCCTGGATACCTCCATCCCGGGCATCAATGCCGACAAGGTCATTGGTGTGGTCGGGGGGGATGTGGACCCGGTGATTAGCGCCTTTGTTTACGCTTACGAGAACGGCGCGCATTCTGTTGACCCCGAGATAAAAGTGCTGAAGAAATCCCTGGGTGGCGAATGGTCTGACTCCGCCAAAGGCAAACAAGCAGCCCTACAGCTTTTTGACCAGGGCGCTGATGTGGTCTTCCAGGCAGCCGGGGGTGCCGGGTTGGGCGTGTTGCAGGCTGCCCGAGAGCGCGGGCTCTATGCAATCGGCGTGGATATCAACCAGAATGATCTCGAGCCGGGGTATGTTATCGCCAGCGATGTTAAATACGTTGGCAAGGGCATCGAAGATGTCTATGCCACCATCAAGGACGGCACTTACAAACCCGGTCAGGTGCTGCAGTACGGGGTTAAATCCGGCGGGGTGGACCTTGACTTCGAAGCCCAAAAGCAACCTCTCCCCCAGAGCATCATTGACAAGGTGATGGCGATCCGCCAGCAAATCATCGATGGAACATTAAAGGTCGAGATCTATAACGGCCAGGACGTCTGGCAGTAAGACCTGATTTGCCTTCGAAAAACGCGATGGTTTTGTAACCGCCCTCGCGTTTTTTCAATTAAAATAGGGTGAACCCCATGACAGACCTCATCACGATGCGGAACATGGTCAAGATCTTCCCGCCCAATGTGACGGCGCTCGACCACGTTTCGGTGGAGTTTCGCCAAGGAGAGATCCATTCCATCGTGGGGGAAAACGGAGCCGGCAAAAGTACCCTGATGAAGGTGCTTTACGGCCTGGTTCCACCCAACGAAGGAACCATCACCTACGAAAGCCAGCCGGTACGTTTTCACAACCCCGGGGAGGCCATCGCTCGCGGGATCGGTATGGTTCACCAGGAGATCCTGCTCATCCCCGAATACACGGTCTGGGAAAATATCGTCCTTGGCAAGGAACCGGTGCTCTCCCTTGGCAGAATGGACCGCGACCGTGCCCGCCGCCTGGTGAAGGAAAAGGTGGAAGAGTTCGAGTTCAATCTGGATCCGGACACGCTGGTCAGCGACATCTCGGTGGCCGCGCGGCAAAAGGTGGAGATACTCAAGCTGCTCTACCGCAATGTCTCGGTGCTCATCCTGGACGAGCCCACCGCTGTGCTCACCCCGCAGGAGATCCCACAGCTTTTTGCCGAGCTACACCGCCTGGGGGATAACGGGCATACCATCCTGTTCGTATCCCATCGTCTGGATGAGGTTCTCGATCTTTCCGACCGCATTACCGTCATGCGGCGCGGAAAAAAGGTCGACACCGTGGCAGTCGGTTCCACCAGCAAGGAAGACCTGGCGCGCATGATGATCGGGAGGGAAGTGATCTTCACCTCGCGGCGCATCCCCAAGCGGCCTGGTGAAACGATCCTCCAGATCGAAGCCTTGAACTTCAAAAGCCCCGAAGACCGGGACCTGCTTAAGGATATCAACCTGGAGGTTCGCGCGGGAGAGATCGTGGGGGTCGCCGGTGTGGAGGGCAACGGCCAGTTTGAGCTGGTTAATACCATCATGGGCTTATCTGAACCCACGAGCGGCAGAATCCTGGTCAAAGGGGAAGATATCACCCGCGCTTCCATCCTCGACCGCCGGCATCAGGTGGCTTTTGTCCCCCAGGACCGCAGCCGAATGGGCGCAGCCCTCAACGCATCCATTATGGAAAACGCCTCCATGACCCATCACCTGCTCGACCCGGCTTTCACCCGCTGGAAGGGGCTGCTGATGAACTTCCGCTACGCGGGGCAGTTCACTACGAATCTGCAAAGACTCTTTTCGGTGAACATGTCCTCGAAGGATGCTCCGTTTAAATCCCTTTCCGGTGGAAACCAGCAGAAAGTGATCCTGGGGCGCGAGCTGCTGCTCCCCAATCCTTTCGTGCTGCTCGACCAGCCCACCCGTGGGCTGGATGTAGGCTCCATTGAATACGTTCATGAGCAGATCCTTCGCATGCGTTCCGAAGACCGGGCGGTAATGCTTATCTCTGCCGATCTCGAAGAGATATTCCTGCTTGCAGACCGCATCCTGGTACTTTACCGCGGCACCCTCGCCGGGGAGCGCAGGGTGGAGGAAACCAACGCAGAAGAGATCGGCTTGCTCATGCTGCAGGGCAGGGAGGAGCCGGCATGATCAAAAAAATCGTTACCGGTTTGCTGGGCGTTTTCATCGCGCTCCTGCTGGGAGCGGTGCTGATGCTGCTGCAAGGCTACAACCCTCTGGAAACTTACACCGCCCTCTTTCAGTTTTCCCTGCTCCGACCTGCTCCCCTGGCTACCACCCTGAAGAACAGCGTTCCGCTGGTGCTCACCGGGCTTTCTGCCTCCATTGCCTTCGCATCTGGAGCAATCAACCTTGGCCAACCCGGGCAATTGCTGATGGGTGCCCTGGCAGCCACTCTTGGCGGGATCTACCTCGATTTGCCCGCACCTATTTTGATCCCGGTGCTGTTGCTGTTGGGTATGCTGGGCGGTGCGCTCTGGGCTGGGCTGGCCGCACTGCTTCGGCTGGCATTCAACATGAACGAGTTCATCGTCACCCTCATGCTCAATATGATCGCCGACCTCTTCACTGCCTGGGCAATTGCCTTCCCATTCATGGAAAAAGGCGCCAATTCTCCCCGAACTCCGCCGGTGAACCCTGCAGGTTGGATTCCCGAGATCGGCGGTGTCAATCTTTCGGTGGTCATCATGCTGGTCGCCGTGGTGGTGAGCTGGTTCCTTTTCAATAAATGGAAGGCCGGCTACGAGTGGAGGATCGGGGGGCAGAACTCGCTCTTTGCCAGGTTGGGCGGCTGTGATACGAATAAAAATTTCGGCGCGGTGATGCTCACCACCGGCGCCCTGGCCGGGTTGGCCGGCTGCCTGATCATCCTGGCCGGTCCGCATCGCTTCCTGAGAGGCTTGGGCGCAAACTACGCCTGGGACGGGATCATGGTGGCCATCGTTGCCAACAACGGCATCATCGCCACCCTGCTCTACGGTATCTTCTTCGCCGCCATCCAGACCGGGGCGCTGGGGATGGAACTTGTTACCAACGTGCCCAGCGAGATCTCCCTGGTGCTGCAGGCGGTGCTGGTGCTGGTGATTGTCGCCAGCCGCGGGGTGCTCGAATCCATGGTTGATCGCTGGTCCATGCAAAAGCGGGTGAGGGGACCGGCGACATGAACATCCTGATAGGTCTGATCAACGGCATGATCGCAGGCGCCACACCCGTCATGTTGGGAGCGCTGGGTGGCTCGTTCACTTTCTACGCCGGGGTGTTCAATATTGCGATGGAGGGAATGATGCTCACCGGGGCATTCTGCGCCGTGTGGGGGTCATACACTTTCCATAATTGGTTCATCGGCATCCTGTGCGGGATCGCCGGTTCGTTGATCCTGGCATTGATCTTCATTTTGTTTGCTATAGTCCTGAAGACGGACGAGTTCGTGACCGGCATCGCCCTCAATCTTTTTGCCGCCGGTGCCACGGTTTACATGCTTCGCCAGACATTCCAGGTGAAGGGCGCGTTCTCCAACCCCGGCATCATCCCCGTTCCGCAGATACATATTCCCCTCATCGAAAAGATCCCCGTCCTGGGGGAGATCCTTTCCGGTCAGAACCTGATCGTATATATCGCCGCATTAAGTGTCTGGTTATGTTACTGGCTGGTCTTCCGCACCCGTTTTGGATTGCGCCTTCGTGCCGCAGGGTATAACGCCGCCTGCCTGGAATCCAGCGGGGTGAGTGTGGCACGCACAAGGGTGGCTTCGCTGTTGCTGTGCGGGGTGCTGTGCGGGCTGGCAGGGGCGTATATTTCCCTGGGGTATGTCAACCTGTTCGTGGAGGGCATGTCTGCCGGTAAGGGATGGATCTCGCTGGCAGCCATTATCCTGGTGAACGGCAACCCGCTCGGGATTGCCCTGATCTCCCTGATCTTTGGTTTCTTCGATGGGCTCGGTCTCTTCCTCCAGGGTACCGGGATCGCCCCACAGTTCACTGCCATGGTTCCCTACCTGGCAACCCTGGCAGCCTTGTTCGTTTATTCAACAAGGAAGAAGAAACGGCAATCCGTGAGCTGGACTTGATCCCTGGAAGGAAATACATGAAACCAACCCAGCCTCAAAAAGCCTGGCAGATCGACCGGGAGCTGCGCCTCGGCGCCATCCCCGTGGATCGGCGCACAAACCCCAGCCATTGGGAGGATATGGCTGCCTTCCCTGAAGGTGATGACCTGATGATGCTGTTTTGGGATGCGCGCGTCCCTGGTTCCGGAGCCCCGGAGATCCCCTACGTGGAGATGGTGCAATCACTGTACAACCGCGGTTACGATGTGCGCGAAGCGGAGGCGCTGCTCCCAGAAGGCATGCGGCTGGCAGGTGAGAACAACCGCAAGGAATTACGTGAATTGACCGATCGACTGCTGGAAACCCTTTTTGACTCCCCGGTCCTCCCTGCCCACCGATACTGGTCCTTCGAGCATCCCGGAAACCTGGAATGAAATCCGGTCATCCATGTCACCGCATTACCCGGATCCTGAGCATCTAAGTACTTGAAAACCTCGGATCCCGGATTTACCAGGGTTGGCTGGGGCAGCTGGCCGGGGGAGCCTTCGGCACGTGCATCGAAGGTTACCACACCAGCCAGATCCAGAAGGTCTACGGCGATATCGATGGCTTTATCACTCCGCCGGAGACAATGAATGATGATGTGGTCTATGAGCTGGTTCTTTTGGATGTTCTTGAAAACAAAGGCCGACGGTTTACTTCTATTGAACTGGGGTTGGAGTGGGTCAGGCAGATCCCATTTGGGTGGTCGGCGGAATGGGTGGCGTTGGAGAACATGCGAGCCGGCATCCTGCCACCGGTCTCAGCTTCATATCGCAATCCATATTCCGACTGGATCGGGGCACAGATGCGCGGGATGGTCTGTGGAATGCTTGCCCCCGGCAAACCCATGGAAGCTGCCCGCCTGTCTTTCACCGACGCCTCGATCTCGCACTGCGCCAACGGCGTGTATGGCGAGATCTATTCCGCCGTGCTGGTGGCACTCGCATTCGTGAAAAACGATCCGCGCGAACTGGTGCGCCTGGGGCTGGGCTGGCTGCCACAAAAGAGCGAATATCATGCGGTGGTGAATGAGTGCCTGAAGGTCGTTTCGGAAGCTCTGGATTACCGCCATGCCTGGACTGTGCTTGACACGCGCTTTGAGGAATACAATTGGATCCACGCCTACCCCAACCTGGCTGCCGACCTGCTGGCGCTCTGGTTTGGGAACGGGGATATGACTGAATCATTCAAGATCCTGGCTTTCGCTGGCATGGACGTGGACTGCAACGCAGGCTTGGCGGGCAATATCCTGGGGATCATCTCCCCGGTACCGGAGAAGTGGTCCGCACCGTTGAACGACCTGCTGGAGACATATCTGCCCGGCAAGGAGCGGCTTTCCATCCGCGAGCTGGCTGCGCGGACTGCCCGGCTCTCCCGGCTTGATTAATTGGTTTCGAAATCTTAATTGCTTTCCGGAGCGGGCGGTGCGGTTTTTCGAATGAGGTTTATCATCCATTCCACAGCGGCTTCCGGAACCCCGGGTGTGCCTGGGAGGGCGATTGCGGCCACAAAAACGTTCGCGAAATAATCCGCCGGGCTGTTATTCCCATATAACAGGTTCCCGCCGCCAGTAAAAGCGCATTTGGGGTTGATTTCCAGACTGTCATCGATGAATCGAAACAGCGGGAACGACTTAACTTTACCTCCCATGACTCTTAATAGCTCGTCGCTGTACCCGCCTCCGATCATCGAGCCTAATCCATGCGCGCTGCGGTTATCCCAGACATGGCCCAGCTCATGGAGAACCCATAAATCTGCTTTTGCACGGGGTTTTTTGTGCCAGGCTTGTCCGTAAAAGTTTTCCGCAAGATATACCCTGTCCCCGATCGCGTGCGACCGGTTGTGGAAAATCCTTCTCATTACAAATTGATTGCCCAGAATTGAATGATCGCAGCCGAGCGAAATCCTCACCCCTCCCAAATTTTCCCGGATCCAATCCCTGCCTCTTCTTTGTGTGAGGCGGTCGAGCCCCCTCTCCAGCTCGAGCATGGATAAGCGCACAACATCCAGGCTGGCGATATCCCAGTTGCGGGTGACAAAACAAATGGCACTTCTTTTCTGTATCGCTGCCTGGATATCCGGGACCTCGCTTGGGTTTTTCATTGCGACGGAATTCGAGCGCAGATCAGCCCTTGTTCCAGGAGCCAATCTCGATCAGGTTGCCCTCGGGGTCGGCGACCATCGAGGAGCGCATCCCCCACGGTTCCATGCGCGGTACATACACCGGTTTCGCCCCCAGCGATAATGCCCGCTCGTATTCTCTTTCAACATCCTCAAAGTGCGGCAGGTCAATCGCCAGTTCCAGGGTGCCGTTAATTCCGTGGGTGTAATCCGGCTGTTGATTTATTAGGGCGGGAAGCTCCGTGCGGGCATACATCGCGAAGCGGATACCTTCGTGCTTGAATTCCGCGTAGGGGCTCTTGCCATCCCACTCCACTTCCACTCCCAGAAGAGCTTTGTAAAAATCAACCATGCGGGAAAGGTCTTTGGGAAACAAACCAATCATATCGAAGCGTAAAGACATGGTTCCTCCTTCAACGCAAACGGTTGTCCCTCCATTATTTCGTATATATATTTTAATATGGGTGGGGAATATTTATATTCCGAAAAAAGAGAAAAGCAGGTTCAGGAGCAGGAGAGAAGCCATGCCGGAAGCAATGGTAAGCAGCGGGTTGCGGCTGCGCCAGGCGACAATCACGGCAATGACCCCCGCCAGGAGCCGGGTATTGGCCAGGCTGAGATCCAGGGCGGAATTCCAGAAGAGCAGTTCCTGGAAAATAACCACCGAAAGCACCGCCGGAGGGACAAAACGAAGCGCGCGCTGCATGAGGGGCGGCATGCTTATCCGGTCCTGCAGCCAGATGAACGATAAGCGAGTGAGAAATGTGAACGCTCCTCCCAGGACCATGACCGCCCAGATGCTCATTTCTTCCCCTCCGCCAGCAGCGCGGCTGCCACACCAACCAGCGCGGCGATGATTATCCCGGATTTATATGGAAGAGAGTAGGCAATCACAGCTGCAAATCCTGCCACCAGGGCGGCAGTGACACCTGCCCGATCCTTCAGCGCCGGTACGATCAACGCTATGAAGGTCAGCGGAAGGGCAAAATCCAGGGACCAGCTGGTGGGGATAACCGCTCCAAGGAAAATACCCAGGGCGGTGCTGAGCTGCCAGCACGTCCACAGCCCCAGCCCGGCTCCAAAAAGGAACCAGTGCTGGTTTCCGACACTGCCTTCTTTTTCATAATGGAGGATGGATACTGCGTAGGCTTCATCGGTAAGGAGATAAGCCAAACCAGCTTTCCAACGGAACGGCAGCCGCTGCAGGTAGGGCGCCACAGAAGCACTGTAGAGCGCATGGCGCAGGTTGACCACAAAGATGGTGAGCACGATAACCAGCCCCGGCATGGCTTGTTGGACCAACTGGGTGGTGACGAATTGGGAGCTTCCTGCAAAAACCAGGAAGGACATGGATTGCGCCGCGGCAAGCGGGATGCCAGCCTGGAGAGCCAGCGCTCCATAGATCATCCCGAAGGGAGTGACTGCCAGGAGGATGGGAAGGATGGCTTTCAACCCGCGCCGGAATTGTCTTGCGCGGGATCCTTGCGGGAGGGTTTGCGCAGTCATGCGGCGCTTCCTAAGCCTGCCCTGATTCCTTCAGGTATTTTTCCTTGTTGAGAACCCGGGCGTTCTTCCCGCTGGAGGTTTTTACCAACCAGCGCGGTCCCACCAGGTAGATCTGTCGAAGCGCCACCGCCGAACCGCGGGTTACCGCCGCGCGAATCTCGTCACTGATGCGTAAGCGTTCAGCCAGGTCTTCTGTTTCAACCTCGGCGACCATCACCACGTCTTCCGTGCCGGAGGATTCGTTGAAGATCCCAAAAGCGGAAACCCTGCCGGGGTGCACCCCTCTTACCGTCATGGCCAGCTCTTCCAGGTCCATGGGGTAAACGTTCTTTCCCCCCACGATGATCAGTTCCTTCTTGCGACCGCAAACATAGACCTCTCCGTCCACCATGTAGCCATAATCCCCGGTGAAATACCATCCATCGCGGATCGCCTTGGTAGTGACATCGGGGCGATTGTAATATTCGTTGAGCATGCAATCACTGCGCAGGGCGAGTTCGGCAATGACCCGCTCCTCCACCTCGGTCCCTGCTTCGTCGACCACCTTCACCTCGGTGCCCTCTATCGGCAATCCGGCGGAAGGCATTTTAATTGAAGGGTACCCTTCCCGGGCTGGCTCGGCTCTCCAGGCAGTCTGCATCACCTCGCGGTCGATCTCATCCACCGTAACGGGGGTTTTAATCCCTCCCTGGGTGACAGCGAAGACATTTTCAGCCATCGCGTAACAGGTGCACAAGGCGGCTTTCTTCAATCCGAATGACTTGAACCGTTCGTAAAAAGCCTCGTGTGATTCGTGACGCATTGGCTCGGAGCAATTGGAGATCGCGCGCCAGCTGGAAAGATCCACCCCCTCCAGGTCGCGGTCTCGTACCTTTTGTGCACAGAAGTTATAGGCGAAATTGGGAAGCCAGGAAAGCGTTCCCTTATATTTCGAGACGGCTTGCATCAGTTTGTGGGGTGCGCGCACCCATTCGAATGGAGAGAGCAGCACCAACGGCACGCCAAGCAGGATGGGCATCAGGAAGCATGCGATCAGGCCCATGTCATGGTAAAGCGGAAGCCAGCTAACGATCACATCCTTATCATCCATCGCCAGCTCTTTGCGGTAATGCGCCAGCTGGTTGTGTACCGCCAGGTGAGAGAGCGCCACTCCTTTTTGAAGGCCGGTGGTCCCGGAGGAATGCTGCAGTAGGACGATATCTGTTTCAGCTCGCTGGCAACCACCCATTTTTTCAAAATCGGGTTCCCGCGGGGGTAAGGCTTCGTCCGCGAAGATCACAGCCCGTATGGAGGTATCCGGACCGGCAACAGCGCCAGCTTCGCCCTCAAATTCCCGGTACGTAAAGACAGCCTGCGGACGGGTGACGGAAACCAGGGCGGCCAGGTCGCTGCGGTACCGCTCGGGGAGCAGTTTTTCCGTCAGGAAAGGCATGATGGAAGGAGTCGCTCCGCGCAGGATGCAACCGAAATAGGCGTAGATCAATTCGAAGCTGTGATGGAAGATCAGGATGACCACTTCCCCCGGTTGCACCCCCCTCTCCTCCAGCGTGGCTGCATACCCTGCCGCCCCGCGCAGGAGGTCCCGGTAGGTAAGGGTAGTATCCTCTCTACCGGTCAGGAGAACCTGGATGGCAACCCGGTCCGGGTTGGTATGATACCGCTCGCGAAGCGAATCGCAGAAAGTGGCCATTAGGGTGTGTTATTCAGGTTTGGGTTTCTCGGGCTGAGCTGGCTCTTTATCCTTATTTCGGCGAGCTTGAACAGCCTCAAAGACAACCGGAACGAACGAGATCACGATGATGGCAATGATCACGAAGGAAAAATTATCCTGGACAAACTTTAGGTTTCCGAAAAAATATCCTCCAAATAGAAAAAGTGCCGTCCAGGTGATCCCGCCCAGAACGTTATAACTGAAAAATTTTCCGTAGGACATTTCACCTACGCCGGCAACGAAAGGCGCGAAGGTGCGGATGATTGGGATGAAGCGAGCCAGGAAGATGGTGATACCGCCATGTTTTTCATAAAAGTTATGCGTGCGATCAATATATTCCCTTTTTATGAAGCGGATATCTTCCGTGTAAACCCGTTTTCCGATTGCGTGGCCGATCGCGTAATTTACCGAATCCCCCAGGACTGCGGCAAAGGCAAGAGAGATAAAAAGAACAAAAATGTTGAGCGGTGAATTTGGAAGCGCGGCAAGCGAACCGGCAGCGAAAAGAAGCGAGTCGCCTGGAAGGAAGGGAAAGATCACCAAGCCGGTTTCAATAAAAATTACCGCGAAGAGAACAAGGTAGGTGGCCAGGGCTCCAACCTCATTGAGGAGGGCAACCAGGTGTTTATCCAGGTGGAGCACAAGGTCGATAAAATAGGAAATCAGATCCATTGTTGGTCCTTATATTTTTCGTTTATATACAAAAAACCGGCTGCATTTCTGCAGCCGTTAAATTTTACCATGCATGGAGACTATTAGCCTTTTTCTTTTCGTTGGGCGATCAACCGGGCAAGCTGATTTAAAGTGTCGAATGTTTCCGCATTCAGCTCGGTATCTTCAATACGCACGCCAAAATCGTCTTCCACCAGGAGCGCCAGGTCCACCAGGCTGAAGGAGTCGATCAGCCCGCTGGAGATAAGCGGCTGGTCGGCGTCGATCACCCTCGCGGGCTGCTTGAGTATCTTATCAGCGATCAGCGATCCTATTTGTGCGGCGAGGTCTTCGGTCATTTCTTCCCCAACATCAATGATTTTCAATATTATAATGATTAATAAATATTAAGTATTTAAATTTTTTTATACTTCTGATTTGATTGGGGAACTTATTTTTCTACAGGTTTGGGATCCAGCCTCCCAAGTATGCCTAATCCTGCCATCGGCAGGCTAATAACCAGAATGGTAAGCAGGATTTGCACCTGAGGCCAGGATACATCGTAATAGAATAGCGGTGTCATATCAATACCCGCCTGGAGCAATGCCAGGTGAAGAAGCCAGGTTAAAGAAATTGCCAGAAACACGAAAGGCGCCGCGATCAACATCCTGATCCCCGCCTTCCTTGCCAGACCGGCGAGGGAAAAGCCGAGTGCCACCATCAGGCAACCGGCGGTAAGGAGCAGCCCTGTAGGTACAATTTCGTTCAAGAGAACATCGTAGATAAAGACCGCTGCGTTCAGGAGGAATGTTCCCAGTAAAACCCCAGCAAGAACACGGAGAGCTTTTTTACCTTCCGGGAACCGCTCCACGGTAACCCTGGAGACCAGGATACCCAGTCCGAAAAGCAGTCCAAAAATCCCTCCGCGCTCCAGCGAGTTGAGGATCCGCAGAGTATCCATGAATTGCGGCAGTCGGTAGGTGATAAAAACCTGCATCCCGGTTGTCAGCGCCACCCCCAGGACGATCCACCCATAAGCCTGCAGCAACCGGTCTGGTCGCTCGCCCAGCCTTGCGATCACCCAGGAAAAGAATATCCGGAGTCTTACCCCCCGCGGGATACTTCCTGGCAGGCTCCCCGCTTCCTGCTGGACGATGCTGAGGGCAGTGTTACGCCTCCCAGCGCGGGATGCCTCCAGCTCCCGGACAGCGAGCGTGGAGCGAATGCGCCCGATGGTACGGGCAGCCTGGTCTCCTGCCGGTGGGCGGGTGAGAGCAAGCGCCGCCAGCAGTTTATCAGAAGCCGGTCCAAGGGCTGTTTTCCTCCAGGTTTTCGCCGCGGGTACGGATTTTTCCAGGATCGTGAGAACATCGGCCGTCGTGCTGTCATCTCCGCTGTTGCGGGCGATCTCCAAGAACAGTGAAGCGTCCTGATCGGTTGAAGCTGCGGGGACAACATGGCCTCCAGGACCTGCGGCCAGGTGCCGGACTACGCGCCTGCCAACAGCCAGGTTCTTACGCCTGAGGAGTCCCAGGGATATTTCCAAACGGTCGCTGGGGTCTGAAACCACCGACCACCAGTAAGCGTCATCATATCCAAGATAGAGGGCGTTCTGAAGCATGAATGCTGCCAGCCTTTGGGACTGCAGGTTGCCGCTCTTTCTCGTTTCCAGGTCCACAAAGGAGTAACTGGTCAGGGAAAGGCATGCCCCTTCCTCTCCAGGGCTCCAGTTTTTCAGGCAGCTCTCCAGCAGATTTGCAGCATCCTCCACCGGGGTGTAGCCCGGGGAGGAGGGAGAGGGTTGCCTGGGGACCAGGAGCCCAAATGTGGCGAACAGTCTTTCCATACAAAGCGACGCCGACTCATATCGGGCGGTTGGATCGGCCGATGTCATCACTTTCAGCACCTGCCAGACCCCGGGCGGGACGCCCGGATTGACTTCTGCTGGGTTCGGAATCACCTCTTCGGAAAACAACTGCTGCAATCCCAACGCTTTTGTCCCTCCCCAGGGTAGCTGCCCGGTGAACATCTCGTATATCATCACCCCAAAGCTGAAAATATCTGATTTCTTGGTAAGCTGCCGCAGGGAGTGCTGCTCAGGCGGGGAATACGGTGGTGTGCCGTGACCGGTATGCATCGCCTGGGTGGTATCCATAACGTTGCGCGCCAGTCCAAAATCGGCCACAAAGATCTCTCCCCTGGAATCCATTAGGGCGTTCGAGGGTTTCAGATCGCGGTGGATCACGCCCTTGCTGTGCAGGTAGTCCAATACCGAGGCGACTTTCGCGCAGTATTCCAGGGATTCCGTCAGGTCGAGCGTTTTGGCAACTATACGGTCCTGGAGGGATCCACCGGATAGGTATGGAGAAACCACGTAGCGGTATGGAGTATCAGAACCAAAATCGTAGAGTGGCAGAATGTGGGGGTGGGTGAGCAAAACGAGCTGACTGGCCTGGCGCTCGAACTGCGCATCGCTTTCCATCTTTTGATCAGGCGCGTCGGCGCGGGTGAATTTTACCGCGACGATGCGCTGATTTTTATGGTCAATGGCGGACCAGACGAACCCCTGCCCGCCAAACCCGATCTGCTCAAGGAGCTGGAAATGGAGAAAATGACTTCCAGGAGATAAATTTTTTGGTATGTCGGGTTGAAATGCGGCCATGTTATTCAGATTTTAGACAATTACATAGGGAAGCCTAGGGTATGGACGATTCAATATAACAGTTCGCGGTCCCACCAAAAGTCACTTTAATGCTATTGCTACCTGTCATTGGGTCTGGATCAAAATCGATTTCCAGCCATTCGTTGCCACCAGCGCTGATTGTTCGCGGTCCATTTCCAGAATCCCAAGTCCACTCTCCCCCAGATTCAGTAAATTCGCTTGGCGGGTTTGGATCTGTCCATCCGCCCGAGGAATCATGTATTGGATTCAGATCCAATAAAATATAATCGAGAACTATTCCGCCAGGATTATTCCAGTTCACAAACAAATCAGTGATTCGTATTGCAGACCCAAAATTATTCCTTATCCTAGCCCTTAATCTATCTTCCTCACCGCCTGTGCCAAATTGAAGTGGTTGAGAAAAGAAAATCGTTCCCGGGCAGGGTACCGGCCCGGAGGGGGTTTCAGTTGCGGTTGGCGTCGCAGTGTTGGGAGGCGTCTCGGTGATGGTCGGCGTGGCGGAGGCGGTCGGCGTGGCTGTGGCGGTTGGCGTGGCGGAGGCGGTCGGCGTGGCGGTGGTGGTTGGCGTGGCGGTTCGAGTTCGCGTAAATGTGGGAACCGGCGTGCGGGTTCTCGTATTTGTTGCAGCCGGTGAGCCGGTTATCCCGGCTGTCGCGAGGGTCCTGGTTCGGGTTGGGATCCGGGTCACAGTAGAAGTACCGGTGCGGGTGCGGGTCACGGTCGGCGTAAATGTGATGGTCACCGTGGACGAGGGGATGAGGGTGGGAAAACCGGTCGGGACAGCGGTCGTTGGAATGGGCTTGAATGTATTGGTCGCTACCGGAGAAGATGTGGGGGGTGGGGTAGATCCCGCCCCGCTCCCGGCCTGATCGATAAACGAGTTGAGCAAACCCTGCATGGCAATAAAGATGCGCTCCTGCTGGGAGCAGAAACTGCCCGTCATGGTGCAGGCAAGGGAAAGCTCCTCCGGGGAGAGTGCTTGTGGGGCGGAAGGCGGGCTGACAGCAGTGGTCCCCTCCGGGCCTCCAAGCTGCAGGCTGGTCTTCTGCCCGGCGGCGATCGTCTGGCTGTCCCCGTTCGCCGCAACGCTCGCGGCTCCTTTGAGAATGCTGATATCCATGGAACCGTTTTTTGTTGCCTTCAGGCTGGCGTCACCCATCAGGATGATCTCGGTGCCGTTGGCGGTGAAGGTCACCCCTGCGCCATCCGGCATGGAGATAACCACGCCATCAAATGGCACCTGGTCGCATTCGATCTGTCCCAGGGTGCTGGTGAAATAGAAGGATTCCAGGTTTCCCGATGAGCCTTCCAGGGTGGTGTTTCCAAATACGACCATCGAAACTGTCTGGCCGGGCAGTGAGCGCGGCAGGTTGGCGATCACCTTGAATACCGCCACGCCCCATTCATTTCTATCCACGCTCATCGGGGATGCCGCCAAGCGAAGCAGGTCGCTGACTTCGATCTTATCTCCCCGGTCTGAAAAGGATTCCTGCGGTCCCTGGCTCAATTCCGCCGTCAGGGTATTGTTGCCGTAACACACCTGGTTTGCCCCAAGCCCTTCGCAGGAATCACCCGAAGCCTGCAAGGCGCGATCGATCAATTCCTGGCAGGCTGCGCGCCTGGCAGCATCCTGCCCTCCGCCAATTGCAGCGTATGGGCTGAGAATAACCCAAGCCCGGAAAAGGGAAAAAGCGAATACCAGGCAACAAACCGTGACAAGGAGAAGGATCGTGACAATAACCCCGGTGCGTGCTCCTTTTCCTGCAACGGATGAACTTTCTTCCTTGAAAGTACTGCTGAATTCATCCGGGGGAAGGGCGCTTTGCATTGTTTTTTACCTGATAATGAACAACCGGTTGGAGTCTTGCCCAGGCCACAACCACCCGCATCCCTGCCGGCAAAGCGGTTTCATTCGGTTTCCTCCGAAAGTGCTGGTTTTTCCTGGTTTTCGTCGATGAACACGATCCTCAAGGGGAACCTGGCCAGCCAGATCACATTTCCACTCTTCAGGTCATAGGGTTTGGAGGGCTGCAGCCGGGCGGCATCCACGCTTGTTCCATTGGTACTTTCCAGGTCGATCAGTTCGTACCCCTGCCCTTTGCGGCGTACGCTGGCGTGCCTGCGCGATACCCCCAGTTCAAAAGCCCCATAAGGCGTCAGGTCCACGCTGTCTCCTTCACCGCCTTCCACCAGCCTGCCTAGAATGATTTCGTTGCTGTGTGTTACCGCCACCGGTTTAACAGAATCCATCAGGAAGAAAGCGATCGCACCGCGGGGAATGAGCGCGTCCGTCTTGAAATCGGACGGCCTGGAAAGATCCACGGTACCTGCGCCGATCATTTCCGTGGTTGGATATGAGCTTGCTGGAGCAGCGTTCATGATTGCCCCACAATAGACGCACGCTTGGGCTCCAGGCTCATTTTTAAACTTGCACACCGGGCAAAACCGGCCTTCTTCAGGCTCCAATTCGCACCGCCTTCCCACCGGTAAAAGAAGTTCCTGTCCGGATGGCTATATCCGGTTCGATATAGTAATTATATACAATACGGAGAGAAAAAATACAAGGTTTTGTACAGCATTCAATTACACACCCTGTGGTGCCCTGGTGTCACCCCATACCAGGGGATGCCTATTTTCCGGTCGCCTGGCGCCAGAGGGTATCCAGGGTCTCCAGCCCGCCGAAGCTTGCCACATTCCAGGCTTCATAAGATATGTGAAAACCATCCGGTCGGTTGGGGTCCATGCCGTGGTGCGGCAGGGGCTGGACCGCGCGCCAGAAATTCCACAACGGGATGTCATATTCATACGCCAGTTTTGCCGTGGCGAGGTTCAGGCTGTGGTCGCCCTCCACATTATCCGCTTTGGTTGCCAAAATGGGAACCACGCCGTGAGCGATGGCATATTCAATGATCCTGCGCATATACGTTTCATACTGCTCCGCAGTTCGCCCGTCCCACCAGACTTCCAGGCGGATGAATACGAAGGTTGGTTTGGTTACGCGGATCTCGCATTCAAGCGGGTTTTCCCCGGGTTTGCATACATCCGGGTTTGCCCACATGGGGGAAAGAACCGCTGCTGCGTTGAACCCTCCTTTCACCCCCTGGCTATCGGTGTTGAAATTCCCCGCGAAATTTTTGATCGATTCCTGGAAATGTGCGTGGTCTTCGGTGAGGATAAAGCGGTCCTTGAGATCGAACAATCCCATGAATGCCTCTTTGATGCTCTGGCAATCGCCGATCTTCGAAAACGCCCTCGGGTTGTTACCCAGAGCCAGCCCCTCCTGGTAGATCTCCCGCGCGCGCGGGCTGAGCGAGGGGATGATCGGCCATTCCCGCCAATCTTCCGGCTTTAAGACGGAGGTCGGGTGTGGTCGTTACCGTCGGCGCAGGTGTTGGCGTGATGGTTGGAGGCACAGAAGTGAGCGTGATCGTGGCGGTCGGCTCGGGGGTTGCGGTGGGCGGAATGGGAGTAGGTTCGATCTTGACCTTGCAGCCTGCCATCACCAAAGCGGCGATTGCCATCCAGTAAAAAACCTTTAAAGTCGTGGTTGTTTTCATTGCCTCTGCCAATAAGGTGGAATTCTACAATAATCTTCTGAATATTTCCATATAACTTTGATTAATATAATTTAAATACTTAAATTTATTTTTATAAATTATTGACCGGAAGTTATCCTCCAAACGCGATCAAGCACCTGCAGGGCGGTCAGATTGCGCACCGGCCAGGCTTTCTGCATCGCAAAGGGATCGTCGAAGCGATTGCCGGCGTAGGTCAGGTGAGCGCCATCCTCCTGCAGCCCGCCTCCCGGCAACGGTTGAACAGCCGCCCAAAAATTCCACAGGGGGATGTCATATTCTCGGGCTAGCTTCACAATCACCTCGTTTACTGCTCCGCTTCCCTCCAGGTTATCTGCCTTGGTCGTCAGGATGGGTACGATCCCTTTATCAATGGTCGTATCCAGGATACGGCGCATGTTGCTTTCAAAAGTCCGGATCGGGGAAAGGGCTTCGTTCGTTCCCAGCATGATGATCGCATACGCGGGTTTATGGAGGCGGTACTCACACTCCAGGGGTGTTTCCCCGCTTTGACATTTTTCCGGGTTGGCCCACAGCGGGGAAAGAACGGAAGCGGTGGTAAAGCTGCGTTCGGCGGCCAGGCTGCGCCTGTTGAAAGATCCCTGAAACTCGTTGATAACAGCTTGCAGGTCCATGTAGGGCCCGAGGGCATACATATCCGCTTTCTTATCAAAATCCCCCAGGAACCATTCCGCGGATGTTTCGCAATCGCCCACCTTGGAAAACGCGTGCAGGTTATTTCCCAGCTCCAGCCCCTTTCGGTAGATCTCGATCGTCCGTTCCGACATGCCAGACGGAATTACCGGCTCCTTTTGCCATTCGCCCGGTGCGAGCGCAAGCAGGGTTGGAACCTCGCTTGGAGCTGTCGCGACGGTAGGTGTTGATCCAGGCTGGAAGGGGGTCTCGCTGGGCTAGCAGGGTTTCCGCCCGGGTCGGCTCGGGCGTTACAGTCATGCCCAATGGTATGACTGTTCCCTGCGCGTTCGAGCAGGCTGCCAGGGCTAAGACTAAACTCAAGGTTGATAGAAATATTATGATTATTCTCAAAGTATTACTCGCATCCCAAACTTCTCTCAATCTCCCGGGCGATTCTTTCGGCCAGCAGCCTCTGCCCTGCCGGCGTCAGGTGAATGGCGCTGTTGGTGAACTCTTCTTCCGGCACCAGGTTCCACAGATCCAGGTAGTTCCAGCCATCGGCATTCGCTTTATCCTGCAGCGCTTGCCGGTAATCGTCATAAGCCCAGCGCGGGTAGAAAAAGTTATACCGGATGGCGCTGTTTTCTCCGGTGCTGATCAGGATGGGTTCATTCACCAGCCAGACTGGGGTTTCCCCGGCAAGGCTGATACCGGTAGTTACGGGCGTGAAATCGAGGGCGGCTGCCAGGTCGAATTTTTCCTTGTTGTTGAAGGTGCTGTCCGGGTCAAAATCCCGCTGCGCCGGCTGCCATTCCTGGAAAAGGTCCTGGTCGATCCCGGTTGCGGCCCACATCACCCCGTATAACTGGAAACGGATCCAGTCCGCCAGCCCGCGGCGCTGCTCCTGGACCCGATCCCAGATTTTCTTCTCCTTCTCCGCGGGAATATCGGAAACAGGAAAGAGGCGCTTCACCTCCTCGCGATTGATCCCCAGGAGCGGTGAAGTGGAGGGATTCATGCCAGGAAAGGACTCCAGGGTGAGGGGCCAGAGGATCAAATCGGGTTCATACTGCATCGCACGATTGATGAATAACGCGTCCTTCTGCAGAGAAAGTGTGGGGTAACCTAGATTATAAAAAACAAAACGCCTGCCATCACAGGTTTTGATCGCCTGCTCGTTAAGCATCCCGGCAAAGGTCTGTTCGTTGGAAAGCAATGTGCCCCAGACGGAGGAATCGCCAAAGATGAAAACCCTGAATTCATCCGCCTGCCTATGCTGGGTGACCTGGTGGGAAGCGAACATCGCGTCCAGGTTGTTGATGGTCATGTTGTAGGATTTTTGGGGATTCTCTCCATACGGAAACCGCTCGCGACCCGGTAAAAGGTCGTTATACATGCTGACCTTTCCCAGGGCGCCTGCCGGATCCAATACAACCGCGAGTCCAAGGATGATGACCAACAGGATCAAGGCGCGTACGAGCACGGAACCCAGATTGCGGGGGCTCGGTTTGGTTTGCGGAGGCTTCACCTGGTTCTGGTCCATTTATGCTCCAAACATCCTGCCGATAACCTGCAGCGCGAGAGCGGGGTCGGGAACGGTGAACCACACCCAACCCAAAGCCAGGTAATTGAATGTAAGAAATACGCCCATCGCATTGAAGGCTTTTCCCCATCCGGGCTGCGAGATCAGCGCGGATGTTCGCGGCTTTGCCCATTCGGAGTAACGGTTCTGAATAAATAATCCGATCCCCTGCCAGAGACCCCAGATGATGAAAGACCAGCTGATCCCGTGCCACATCCCGATCAACACCATGGTGGTCACCTGGGTGAACAGCAGGATGAACCAGGCCGGCAGCGGCCGTTTGGAGGAACGCAGTGCGCGGGTGAGCGGGTTGAAATAATACGCGCGGAACCATTGAGTGAGGGTCATGTGCCAGTTGTTCCAGAATTGGGTCAGATTGGGTTTCAGGTAGGGGCGGTTGAAGTTTTCCGGGAGGACAATTCCAAGCCAGATTCCCAGTCCGATGGCAATATCGGTGTACCCGCTGAAGTCAAAGTAGATCTGGAAGGCGAAGGCATAGAGCAGCACCCAGGTCCATCCCCCGGAATCGACCTGGGAGGCATTCGTGGCATTAAGCGCGATGAGCGCAAGCGCATCCGCCAGGACAAATTTCTTAAACAACCCGGCGAGCAGCCGCCTGATCCCATCTACGAACCGGGACGAATCCAGCTCTGCAGGTTTTCGCAGGTCGCCGGTGAACCGTTCGAGTCGGTCGATGGGGCCGGCTGTGACCGCCGGGAAGAAGATGACGTAATTTACAAATTCCTGCAGGCTCACCTGCGGGAGCCGGCCGCTCTGGCGGTCCCGGATGGTATGAATCAGGCGGAAGGCAATATAGGAGAATCCCAGCCAGCGGATATCCAATGGTGAGGCCAGCGCCGCAGATTGACCTGTAAAATTGCGGAGTTGGGCGCTGACCCAGGTGGTAAGCGGCGGGAATTTAAGTATCACGAGAAGCACGATGAGCAGGACGATCCCGCCTATGAGCAGCCCCGAGGGATTTCGTTTTGGCAGGGCAAGCAGCCAGGTGGCGGCGGCCAGCGCGCCAAGGACGATGATTATCGTTGTCGTCTGTGGCGGACGGGAGGCAGCCAACAAGCCGGTTGGTGAAATGAACCGGGTTAACCCGACCAGCAGAACGATCGCCAGGATCACCAGGAAAGCGGGGAGATTATTGTTTCAGATTGCGGTTTTCAGGAGTTGATGTGATGACCCATGCAAGGATTGCAAGGAAAAGCGTTGCCACGGGCAACCAAAAATCCAGGTACCGGATGGACAGAGACGGCTGAAGCCAAAAAACTGCCAGGCTGCTTGCCACGAGCAGAAACCAACCTCGGGGAAGCTTCTTAAGCAGAAGCCTGTAGGCCAGGATCAGGGCGGTGAAGATCAGTATATTCTGGAGGCTCATTGTTTCAAGTGAGTATTTTAAATGAAAAATTCGCTGGAGGCTGCCTTTTCGGAGAGATTCAGCGAATTAAAAGTTAGAAACCCTGATAAATCCACTGCGGGCTGCTATCCGCAGTAAAGATGAACACTGCCAACACCACCAGGCAAAGGATCAGCGCCCAAATGTTTTCGCGGGAGAAGATCCAGTTCAGGATCATTTGTAACCGCATACCTGCCAATCGCTCCCCTGCCGCTTAACCAGGAATGGTCGTTTGCTAAGGTCGATCTGCATATTCTCGTTGTTGTAGGTGGCGTTGATCTTTCCTGTGCAGGTAACCACATCCATATCCCCTTCGCTGCCCGTCTTTTTGCAGGCCAGGTTCTCGAGCTCGGTTTTAACCGCCTGGAAGGAATCCAATTCCATTGTGGCCTGGGCTTCCCAATCCTCGCAGGAAAGTGTGGAGAGTGCTGCGCTATCCTTGTTTACCAGGGCATTCAGGTAGGCTTGCACCGCGATCGCCGATTCATCACCGTTTGACGCGGTCCCACAAGCCGTCAGAAATAATGTTGATAGCAGGAATAAAGAAAAGGTAATTAAAACGCGCTTCACCGTAACAACCTCCATATAAAACACGAATATGTCATCTCGCGCTCAAGATTATATCACCCGGAGGTTTTTATCAGCGCGGAGTCAACCCCGCCCGGAAAATTAACATCCTGTTTTAATCTTGATATTTCCTTATACATAACTTATACAGGAAGATTTTCATTCCTGTTTATATTCTAAATATATACATTAACCTATGCGCAGTTATTGGAGTGTTGTTATTGCCTGGTTGAAATATTTGCATTCTGGGGTGAGTGCAGATTATTCCTTTTAGGCTGAATGCAAAATTTTCATTTTCACGGGGTGGAAAATTTTACCCTCCGGCGGGCGTGCAAAGATTTCCCCCTCGAACCGGGAGGGCATTTTTTGCCTCCCATAAGAATGCAGTTTCTGCACGCGTTAATGATGCAGAAATTGCACGAGATTCTAATCACTACTTATTAACGACTTTACTTACCTTAAGAAAGGGGTCTTATTTTTTATCCTTCTTTCTGATATCTGTCTGTAGTTCAGAAAAGACCAGGTTCCAGTCATAGCGTGGACTACGGGAGGGTAATTTATATGGACCGAGATCCAAATTTCCATTTTCATAAACATCAAGAAATCGGATAAGGGCAAGCGTTACCAGCTGGCTGGCCGGAATGGACAGGCGGTCAGAAAGACCACTTATCTTCAATCTGATCTCTGGTGGAAGATCGTATGTGGCACGTCGCTCACGCCTTTCGGATATCTTCTGTCTTTCACGGGCTTTTTTCTCGCGTTCGCGCCTGGGAAGTTGAGATTCGATCTGGCGCTGCTCCATTTCCTTCAACAAATCTGATACTTCCGGATCGATCGAATCGCGGCGGGGAAGATTTTTCTTAGGCATCCAGAACCTCCATGAACTTATCGAGTATCTGGCGGTAACCGCCGATTCGCTTGTGTCCCTCGGCCAGACCTCGCATGGCAAGGCAGTTGGGAGCGTATTCCCAAAGAGTCCTTCCATAGGCAGGTGCTTCGCGCACGCGGGTATCCTGCGGGACAGGAGGCCACATGTGTCCGCCAAATGTATGGGTCAGGTCTCGGAATTGCAGGTAAGTTTCCCGGGTTGTGCGGTCGAAAAATGTAGGTAGAATGCAATACCCTTCCAGGGTATGTCCTCTGCGGGAGAACTCTCCCAGATTTCGGATTACTTCCTGAAGACCATCCACAGAGAGGGAATCCATACGTGTGGGAATGATCACCCAGTTGCTGGAAAGCAACCCGCAGGCATGTAACGAATCCAGTGATGGAGCCATATCCAATAGGACTGCTTCATACCCACTCCGCGTGATTGCCTCGAGGAAAAGCGCACCACTGACTGCCGAGCGGGAAAACTCCCGCTGCACCGATTGCGTATGCTTATCCCCGGGAAGAACATCCAGGTTATCGCGGGCAGTCACAACGAGAGAAGTTAGCTCTCTTTTTTCACAGATCAATCCGAACAGCCCCGGCGATTTTTGCAAACCAAGCGAGATGGCAACGTGCCCCTGGGAATCCATATCCACCAGCAATACCCGCCTTCCTGCCAACGCCAAGCCGTGCGCAAGCGTAACCGCGGTTGCAGTTTTACCGACGCCGCCCTTTTGATTTGCGAAAGAAAAAATCTTCAAACCGCCCTCACACCGGAAGCAGTCAATATTTGAGCGAGGCAATAAAATCAAGGGTCGCCCCTATGTATTATAGTATAAATTTATAGAAAAATTATAAAAAATACCTTTGGCGACCCTGTAATTTCGACAGAGTCGCCCTATAAGCGCTTATCTGGCATGAAAAATGCGTTAATTGCACAAAAACAGGGTAACTGTTCACCTATTTATGAACAATCGGGTATTTGTTGTTAATTCAGGGAAAAGTGTTACCGTGGTTACACTTTAGGAGTGCTTGAGGCGGGCCTCTATAAGGCGGGAAAGTTCTTCCAGGCGGGTGAGCGTTTCCTGCGCCTGGCCCAGGAATACGATCTCGTCGGCGAGCAGATCCAGGGCTTGGGACTGATCCACCGGGTCGAGTCGGTTGATCGAACGAATGAATTTCAACAGGCTGCGGCTGGCTTCCCGTCCGGGGTCACGTGGAGAAGCAGGGGGTTTGCCGGGAAGCTGAGATGGCGGCTCGGGCGATGTTGATACCGCGGACACTTCGTCGGATGTGAGCTGGCTTTGGATGCTGATCTGGATCAATCGCTCCCGCTGCTGGCTGGGCGCGGAAAGGATCTCGCGAAGAACCCGCTCCGATAAACGGTAGCGGTCGGCAAGATCCAACAGAGGGCTGGGTAGCTGGAGGATATTCAGCAGCTGCACCATGCGCGGGCGGGTAAGCTGCATGACCGGGGTGATCTTTTCCCATAAACCGGTGGGCATTCGCTGGCTGCGAACCTTGCGGAAATAATCATACTCGTCATCGACGGACTCTTCGGCGGGCAGACCCAATTCGGTAAGGATCAATGCAGAGATCTCGCAAGCCTGCTCCACCGCGGAAGGCGGCTCGGCGTGGCGGTTTTCCAGCACCTGCCGTTGGCGGGTGGGGTTATCCACCACCTCGACCCGCAGCAGGGGCTCCTCGGCCGCGTGGTTCTTCACCCGTTTAAGACAGGCAGCCCAAAAGCGGCGCTCCCCGGTCTCTATCTGGAAGATATAGTTTCCGTTCGGACCTTCCTTCCATGCGCCGGTGATCGGTTTGATCTGCCCGTGCTCATCAAAGGATTCTCCCATGGCGACCAGGCGCTCTACCTCAGCTTTTATCGCCGGATCACTGCGGGTCAGTTCCAGCCAGGATGCTGCCGCCTGGTAGCAATCGATCTTCCCGGAGAAGAAATCCTGCCGGATCGAAGGGGGAAGCAGCCGGCGGGGTTGAAACCGATCGGGCAGCATCTGGCTGGGAGCCAGGCGCTCAATACGTTCAACCGCGGCGATGGGGCTCAGGCTGGGGGTCAGGGGTGTTGCGCCAATCCCCGAAAGGCCCCCCGCAGGTTCCTGGGCGAGATCATCAAAGGCGTTGAACCGCTTTTTATTTTGCGAAGGCATGCCTGGCTCCTTTCCGGCAGGGAGGGTCTATCCCCCGCCGGTCCTTTCAAGCGCGGTATTCACCAGCGCGGCATACTCCTGAGTTGCGCGCGAGCTGGACCAGATTTGTTCCGGTTTTCTCTGGCGGGGTGGACGGAAATGGAACACATCCATATGGCTGGAGTGGGCGTAGGCAAGGTCGGAGGCTTTATGGATGGGAGCCAATACCTGCCCGGGATAGCGGCTGTGCAGCTCAGCGAGGATTTCCTGTGCCTCGGAACGCTGCTCCTCGCAGAGCGTGGGGAGGTATCCGAAGATCTTCAGGTCCGGCCGGAAGTGGACACGCACCTGCTCGATGGTACGCTGAAGCTCCAGAAGACCGGAGACACCCAGGTAGCTGGTTTCAACCGGGATCAATACGAAATCTGCCGCTACCAGCGAGTTCACCAGCAAATGCCCGGTGGTGGGCGGGGTATCGATGATGATGTAAGCAAACTCCCTGGAGGCTGGAGCCAACGCCTTGGAAAGCCGGGTCTCGTTTGCCATCAGGGTGGGTAGAAGATGAGCGGCCTCCACCATCGCGGGGTGGCTGCTTGGGATCACGTACAGGTTGGGGTGGTACTGGCTGCGTTGCGCCATGCGAAGCGCGGAAGGAGGCGGGCTTTCCAGGAGCAGGTTGGAGAGCATACCGCTACCCTGGGCGGGTTTTTGCCCAAACGCCGTGGCCAGCAATGCATGTCCCTGGGGATCCATATCCACAAGCAGCACCTTCCCGGATGCACCGGACCGCCCGGCCAGGTTCAGGGATAGTCCTGCAGCCAGATTCACGGCGGTGGTCGTCTTCCCAACCCCGCCTTTTTCATTGGCAATCGTGATCGTTACTCCCATTTGCCCTCTATTTTCCCGCGACCGAGGTAATTGCACATAACTTCAATAATCATACATAAAAACACCCCCATAGTCAACATTAGCATAACTGGGGATGATTTAGGGATAATTACCGCAAATACATTTAAAATTATATTAATTACCGTAAATCTATTGAAATTAACCAGAATTCGTGTAATAATAAGAGAAATATATCGGGAGGAAAAGCAATGTTATCTTCCATGGGCGATGAGGATTGGAGATATGCGCGCCTTGAACGACTGGGTTTGAAAGAAGATCCTTTCAAGCTTTCTGCTGATCCGCGCTACCTTTACCTGGGGCCGGAGCATCTGGCGGTTTACCGTCAGGCCCAGGGTGTGATCTCCCGGCGGCGCGGACTTGCCCTGATCACCGGCGATATGGGTATGGGCAAGAGTTCGCTGGCCAGGCGTCTCTATGACGTCTACAACCCGGATGAGAATGTAACGATTTATTATAACCACACAGCAGCTTTTAAATCCGCGATGGATGCTGCCATTCAGATCTCGCAGGCGCTCGGCATTCCACCGCAGCGCAGCTTCCAGCGCCAGATGGAAAGCCTGGAACAAAAAATGGCCTCGGCCTACACCGCCCAGCAAAACGTGATCATCCTACTGGACGACGCGCAAATGATGAAGCCCGAAGCCCTGGAAGTGATCCACCGCATCTACAACTTTGATTATGACGTCAAGGTTGTGCAGATTCTGGCCTTTGGGCAGAGCGAAATGTCCAGCCTGTTCGAAACCAACAAGGCAGTGAACGCGCGCGTTTTTGTGCGCCTGGTGCTGCCACCCCTAACCCTTTCAAGCGCATTACAGATGGTAATGTTTCGCCTGAATGTGGCCGGGCGCAACGAGAGCATGATCGACGACGACGCCTTTGAACTGCTCTACGAGAAATCCCAGGGAGTCCCGCGGGAGATCACCAAGTTTTGCGCCTATGCCACCGACCTGCTCCTGCAAAGTGACGCCACCACCATAGACCGCAATATTGTTCGAGAGGCAATCAGCGCATGACCTCTCCGACTCCCCCCAGAACCGCCTGGGTCCAACTTTATGAGGCCAGGCGGGTTACAAGCGAACCTGTTACCCGAACTGCCGGGCGACCTCCAGCGTCTGTCCCCCGACGGAAGGTGGGGCTAACCCTCTCCCAGGGAGAGATCACCGAGATTGACGAATGGCAGCAGCGCTTTTCCACGCTGCTCAAACGCAAAGTCTCCGATGGCGAGACCGTGGGGATCCTTGTACGCATCTGTACCGCCCGGTTGAACCGCGTGGGGGAAGCCGAAACCACTGGCGGGCTCTCTGCTTTCGTGGAGAAACTTATTGAGACGGAGTAATTGTTTCTTCCAAAAATCACCCATAATATTGGTAGAAATAATTATCAAATAAGTAACCTTAACAATTATTAAGTTGATCGTTTTGGTTGATTTGGGGAGTAATCCCCAGAAAAGAAGTAATTCGAAACGGGAAGCATAAGCGAGAGAAACCAGTTATGACCGACGCCAGCCGGCCGCCCCAACCCCAACCGAACCAGCGCGATGCCTGGCAGATCGTGCTGGGTCAACTTCAGGCAGAGATGGCGCGCACCATGTTCGAAACCTGGGTGCAGCCACTTCGGGTGATGAGCTTCCAGGATGGCGTTTTTACCTTGGGGGCGTTCAATCCCTTCGCGCGGGATTGGGTGGTCAACCGCCTGAAAAGCCGCATCACCCAGCTGCTTGGCGCGGTCTACTCCACGCCGGTCGAGCTGCAAGTGGTGGTGATCAATGAATTTTACCGGCCTGAGCAATCCCTGGAGCGCTCACCGCAAACAACTGCGCCAGCTGAAATCCCGGTTGAGGAAATCCAGGCCGGGGAAAAGATCCAGATCCCAAATAATCGCAAGATGATGCTGCAGCGGGCTTATGGCTCCCGGCGGGCTAAGCTTATAGAACCCGAGCGCGGGATGTTCGTGACCCTCTATTCTTTTTACAGCTGGCTTCCCCTGCTCGGGCACTCCGCTTTTGCCACCATCCTGGCCGCCCGGTCGCTATGTTACTGGAACCCGATGACCGGCGAGCTACGCAACGTGATCGAAACCGATATGTCGGAGCTTGCCCGGCGGGCAGCGGTCAGCGTCCGCACGGTGAAAGATGTCCTCTCCAATGAGCTGGTGCGGCAATATTTTCTGCGGTATAAGGTGCGGCGGATCATCACCCCCAACGGCGTGCGAACCGCGGGCATCTCGCTGCAGGTTCGCATGGACGACCCCCTCACCCCCCAGGATCAGGAGTTGAGCGGTATGACCGAGGACGAACCCTGGTGCTCCCCGGATTTTGAGACGGAAGAAGAATTGGACCGCGATCTGTAACCGCGGTTACGGTTTTTTAGAGAAGGTTGGGGGAGAAAGTCATCTTATAAAACAATGCGTATAGGTATAATACTATTTGCAACTCGTTTCGAATGTGTAGAATATGGATATGCATTCTGATTCCAGTCTGAAGATCCAGCCTCTGGGGGAGGCGGCCTTCAACGTAACGCTCGGGGAGGCGATCAGCCTGGCTGCTTCAGTCAGGGTCCTGGCTCTGAAGAGGAGAATCCTTACTGCGGACCTGGCCGGTGTGTGTGAAGCCGTCCCTGCATACACCAGCCTGCTGGTTCGGTTTGACCCCAACCGCTCGGACGTGAAATACCTTTTCGATGCTCTGACCGATCTATGCCTCTCCACCCCGACCGTGGATTCTGCCGCTGGCAACCTTGTGGAGGTACCGGTGGTCTACGGTGGCGTGTGTGGACCGGACCTGGATGACCTGGCCACAAACGCCGGTATGACCCCCGATGAGGTTACCCGGTTGCATACCGCAGGAGATTACACGGTCGCATTCCTGGGCTTCCTGCCGGGGTTTCCCTACCTGGTCGGGCTGGATCACCGGCTGGCCTGCCCGCGCCTGGCTAGCCCCAGGCAAATGGTCCCTGCTGGTTCTGTGGGAATCGCCGGCGGACAGGCCGGCATATACCCTCTCGACTCTCCCGGGGGCTGGCGCATTATCGGGTGGACTTCTCTCAAGCTCTTTGATCCCTTTGCAGATCAACCCACTTTGCTGAAGCCGGGGGATCGGGTGCGTTTTATCCCCGCCAGTGAAGGAGCAGCCCTGTGAACCTGGAGATACTGGAAGGAGGGTACGGGGTGACCATTCAGGATGCCGGGCGACGCGGGCATGCGGATTTGGGCATCCCGGAGGGCGGCGCGATGGACCGCTTTGCCCTGCAGGCAGCCAACCTGCTGGCAGGCAACACACCTGGCGCAGCCGGGCTGGAGATCCCCAGCGCAGGGTTGGTCCTGCTCCCGGATGCGGACTGCCTGCTGGCCTGCGCCGGACCTGGATGGAGCCTGCGGGTGAATAGCAGAAATCTGCCGGGCTGGATGTCAGTGCTGGCGCGGGCGCAGGATCGGGTGGAGGTGATCCCCGGAAGTGGCAGGTGGGGGTACCTGGCGATATCGGGCGGGTTGGATGTTCCCCTCATCCTTGACTCGCGCTCCACGAACCTGCGCGGTGGTTTTGGCGGCTTGGAGGGTAGGCCGCTGCGGGCGGGCGATTACATCCCATGCTTCGATACGCAATTTTCATTGGAGGACCGGGCGGGAACCACCTTTCCACTGGATAGAATTCCGCCTTATGGATCGCCACTGGAAGCACGGATGATCCCCGGACCAGAGGCAGATTTATTACCCGGCACAACGGATGAATTTTTCGGGCAAACCTGGCGTGTGGGCAGCCGTTCGGACCGGATGGGATACGCGCTGGAGGGGGTTACACTCAACCCAGCAGATATTGGAGAACTGATCACCGTGCCGGTAATTCCGGGGGTCATCCAGGTGCCGCCGGGGGGCACTCCATTTGTGCTGATGCGCGACGCGCAGACCACCGGCGGCTACGCCAGGGTGGCGGTTATCATCGCTGCGGACCTTGGCCTTCTCGCCCAATTGCGACCCGGCGATGAAGCTTCCTTCCTGGAGGTGAGCCTGGAGGATGCGCGCCTGGCTGCGACGGCGCGACAAAAAGTGCTGGAGGATTTTCTCCGGGCTACCCCGGATTGCGTTTATGAATGGGAAGTGCCGGAAATATGAATCTTGATTGAAAGAGACTGCTCGGGGCGGGGGGAGTAGATGGCCAGCGAGTACCAGATGGTTCGCGCGATGCTCTTGAAATCCTGGTCGCCGGCAACCCGAACGGTCATGCGGTAATCCCCGAGGTGCGGCATGTATTTCCAGCCCAGCTCCCCCAGGTGCACTTCCTGCGAGTGGTGAAGGGCGTGCAGGGGAGGGATATTATCGTTGGCCACTGCTTCGAGGGTCATGCCGTACTGCTCCTGACCTTCCGAGCGACCGATCTCCTCCACCGCGGCCTGGATGAAATAGTTCTTTTCCTCATCCACGATAAAGACAGCGTAGTTATCCGAAACGATCTTGCCCTCCTGCAGGATGGCGCGCAGGGTGTTCTCGATGGCGGGCAGGGCCTGGTTCATAGGCCCGGCGGATGCCCTGGACCACTGTTCGGGAACCAGCAGCGAGCCGGTGGGGGTGCGTCCTTTGACTTCCTCGTAGCGCACCCAGGCGCTGCTGGAGGGGTCCAGGATCTTGCGAAAGCGGGCCTTGAGCAGGGATAGGACATCATCGGAGGACGATTTGACCTCAAAAAATCCTCCCTCGGCGCTGATAACCATCCAGGGAGACCGTTCGCCGATCTTGTAGGCATTGAACGACCCTGCTGAAGTTTGGTGAATGCCGCTTGTCAGGTGGATGAGAGCGCTGGTATCCAGCAAGGCGCGGTACTCGCAGAAAAGGTGCAGCGCGTTGGCGTTATCTCCCAGGCAAACCACATCCACGCACTGCCAGAGGGAATCCCCCGAGCGGGCAGACACGGCCTGGAGGATATCGCCTACATCGAAATCCAGCGCCTGCCCATCGGGTGTATCATCATGGATGGTGACGGTGATCATGATTTTCTTACCGGGTGAGACCGGTGCAGTTATTTTATAACAAATCTCACCCTTCAAAACAAGTTGCAAGGCTGTACGGGAGCAGTTACAAATGCGAACGGTCGATATCAACTGCGATATGGGCGAAAGCTACGGAGCTTACCGGCTGGGGGAGGATGAGGCAGTGATGCCCTATATCACTTCCGCGAACATCGCCTGTGGGTTCCACGCCGGCGACCCGACGGTGATGCAGGCTACCGTGCGCCTGGCGGTGAATCACGGTGTGGGGGTCGGAGCCCATCCCGGTTACCCGGACCTGCAGGGGTTTGGCCGCCGGGAGATGCGCCTCGCACTGGAGGAGGTGGAGGCATTGGTGCTCTACCAGGTTTCTGCGCTGGCGGGATTCGCCCGTGCTGAAGGGGTGGATGTGCGCCATGTGAAACCTCACGGGGCGCTCTATAACCAGGCAGCCAGGGATGCGGCGCTGGCCGGGGCGGTCGCCCGGGCTGCCAGGCGCTTCAGCCGGGAGGTCATCCTGGTGGGACTGGCAGGGTCGCGGCTGATCGAAGCGGGGTTGGAGGCCGGACTGGGGGTGATCGCGCGAAGGCTTCCCGGACCGGGCATACGAATCCGACGGTTCGCTCCGTCCGGCGCGATTTCCCCGGGGCAGTGATCGATGATCCGGTTCAAGCAGCGGCCAACGGTCTGCGCCTGGCGAGGGAGGGGGTCAGCATCACGCGTGATGGCTACACCGAAAGGATAGCGGTGGATACCCTCTGCATCCATGGGGATACGCCCGGGGCGGCGGACCGGGCGGCGCAATTACGCCGCGCGCTGGAAGACGGCGATTTTAAAGTGCAACCTCAGGAGTTCACTCCTCCGGGGGAATGACCGGGTCGTATCCCATATCCGCCAGCAGGTCGGCCATGTATTGCACCCCGAGATCCGATGGATGCTCGCCATCTGGAAGGATAAAACCTTTTTCCCTGGGATCTTCGTCGTGGTTGATCCCGTTCATCCCGTCGAGACGGCTAACGAAGGGAATATTATAGGGCTCGGCTGCTTTTCTGGCAGAGTCGGATATGTTCTCCCAGCACTGCGTGCATTCCCCGAAAACACCGTTTTCCTTCCAGGGTTGGACGAGCGGATTGTAAAGATCGACCGCCCGGAGGATGGTGGGCTGCCCCGCGCGCAGCTTAATGACCTCACCCCAGATCCCGTTCATATCAGCAGCCCACTGTCCAAAACTCTCAGGGTTGCAGTTCTTCGGTTTTTGAGATGCAAAGCATTGATCAAAATCCAAAGGATGCTCTGCGTCGATCGAATCCCAATAATTCAGAAAGACGACCACGTACTCGGCGTCTTTCAGGACCTCCGGGAGCTTCTCCAGGGCCATGCTTGGGGATGTTCCGGTACGCAATGCATCCAGAACATCGCGGGTGCTTTGTGCGCCGAATGCATAATCCACATATTCGACCGTGACCCCCGTATCCTTTTCAATTCGGTCCGCGAGAGCATCCCCGACCCCCCAAAGGCTGGAGTCGCTGATGATGACCAGCTGCCAGGTTTCCCCAGAGCCTACGGGCATCTCAAAAGGGGGTGTGGTCGGGGTTGGCGCAGGCGTTGGGGAGGGCGGGGGAGAGGCAGGCGCAGCACAGGCGCCGAGGACAGTGATCAATGAGAGCGCGATGGTCGATAATAATTTGATCGATCTCATTTCTACTCCTTTATCAAGGGATCTTGGAAAACTCGAACGGGCCAAGGATATTAATTGCCCCGTATGTATCCGTCCGGTAACATGCCATGTAAATCGGGTCGCCTTTGTAACTTCCGTTGGTGGAGAGATCGCGCGAAAACTGATAACTTCCCCCCGCTTCTTTCATATCATCGATCACCAGGTTGATGACCCATCCGGGAGGCAACATTTCGTCGGTAGCATCCCAATCCATGAAATCTTGCAGGGTTTTTCCCTCCGCCAGGCTGAAGGTGATCACCCCAAACCGGGCTTTTACGCTTTCTTCCACCCTCCAGCTGTAGCTAAGTTGCCCGTAGGGGAGAACTTCCGGCCCGGTGTATTCGCAAGTGCCATCTTTAAACACGATCACCGCTTCCTCCGGCAGGGCAATGGTGGGAGTGGATTGAACGGTGGGAGTATATTGAATGACGGGCGAAGCACATGCGCTGAACCAACCAGCCAGGAACATCAAGGCAAAGGTGGTGCGAACTCCGTTTTTCATGGCATTTTCCTTCAATTACCACTGGGTGAGCTTGAGGAATGCCCCCCGCAGCTTTCACGAACGATCAGCCGGGTTGGAAGCGGTCCCCCGGGATCCGGGAGCGGAGAGCCATTGATCAGCAGAAATAGCCTGCGGAAGGATTCCGCGCCAAGCTCCCGCGCGGGAGCGGCAACGGTGGTGAGTGGGGGGTTGCAGCAGGCTGCCTCGGGGATATCATTAAAACCCACGACGGCAATATCCCCGGGTACTTTCAACCCGCGGCTTTGCAACTCCCGGATGGCGCCCAGGGCGATGCGGTCGGTGATGCAAAAAATTGCCTCCGGGGGAACGGCAAGGCGGAGCATTTTTTCCACCCCAACCCGCCCGAAGTGCTCATCGAAGGCACCGACCCGGATGATCCACGCGTCGTTGGGGGAAACCCCCGCTTCGGCGAGCGCGCGGTTGTAACCGGCATTCAAAGGCAGAACGTTCTCGAAATCCTGTTTGTGGGTGATCAAACCCACCCGGCGGTATCCATGCCCTAGCAGATGCCGCGTGGCGGAATAGCCCGCGTTTTCCAGGTCCATCAACACACTAGTTCCAGTTCTTCCCGGAAGGTCCGCGAAAACGACAGGCTGTTTCCCGGAATCCAGGTCCTCGCGGTCCGATAACCCGGGAACCATGCAGGACGCGAGGATCACACCGTCGACTTCCCGGGCAAGGAGCTTGCGCAGCGATTGAAGGGCTACCCCCGGATCATCGTGCGAACAGCAAAGCATGACGAGCGTATCCTTTTCGGCGGCAATTTCTTCCACCCCGGCGACGAAAGCGTGGTAGAAGGGGTTGGCAATGTCCGGAAGGATCACACCGATGGTGTTGGTTCGAACCCGGCCTGGCTTGAACTGCAAGGGGATCGGATCCAGCGTGTTCACGATCGTCCCGACCCCCTGGCGGGTGCTTACCAGCCCCTCCGCCTCAAGTTTTTGATAAGAAAGTCGAATGGTCTGAAAATTGATTTTTAACAACCCGGCAAGCTTGCGGACCGAGGGGAACCTTTCCCCTGGCTTTATTTGACCGGACGCGATTGCCCAGCCCAGCTGTGTTTTTAATTGCTGGTTGATGGGAATATCCGAAGAGATATCAACCTGGATGGATTCGGGAAACTTCAACAATATCCTCCGAGCCTTGTACTCCTACTGTATTATAGTAACATAACAGTATAACAATTACAACAATTTATTCAAAACAGAAGCCCCGTTGGGATGGTAGAATGCGGGTGAAATCTGATATGTGGAGAATTCCATGACACTAAAAACCCTTCATTTGTTATTGGTTGCATCGGTGGTTTTCATTGCCGCCTGCGCGCAAACCACCCCTGTTCCGCAACCGCCTACGCCTGAACTCCCACAACCCACTCCGACCGCCATCATACAACCGGTGACCGAGGAAGCTGTGTTGAACGGCTCCTATTCCGTACGGGATGGCCAACAGACCGTGCAGCTTTCCGGCGGCAAGTATGAAGCCGGGCAGGGAGCGGATTACCTGCTGGTGTCTGTGGTTCCTCCCGTTGCGCTCGGTGATCTGAACGGCGACGAGGTGACCGATGCGGCGGTTGTCCTGACCGAGAATTACGGCGGCAGCGGAACTTTCCTTACCCTGGTGCCTGTACTGGCAACCCCGGAAGGCCCAAAACCCGAAAAGGGGGTGAGCCTGGGAGACCGCGTTCAGATCCAGTCGGTCGCATATTCAGAAGGTCAAGTAACCGTCTCGCTGATGGCGCAAGGCCCCAATGATCCCCAGTGCTGCCCAAGCCAAGCGCAAACCCGCGTCTATCAATACCTTCCCGGTTCCGGGATGGCATTGATGAGCGTCTCCTCGCAGACGGCGAATGGCCTGACCCGCACGATCACCATCGATGTACCAGCAGCGGGCAGCGATGTTTCCAGCCCCATGCCGCTGAGCGGTAGCGTAACCGTAGCGCCCTTTGAGAACAACCTGGTGGTGAACCTCTATGATGCCAGCGGAGTGCAGGTCTCGGCCGGTCCGCTGGCGGTGAGCGCAGAGGAAATGGGCGGCCCGGGGACCTTCAGCACGAGCGTTGATCTGGCCGCAGCGTCCCTCCCGGCCGGTCTGGCGCGGGTGGAGGTGGTGGATACCAGCCCGGCGGATGGCGTGATCCTGGCGCTGGCTGCGGTTTTCGTCTCTTACAAATAGCAGAACACCATTCGTCCCAAGCCCCGAAAGGGGTTTCTGTTTTAAAGGAAAACTCGAATAAAAATAATTATTAATATATAATTATTATTTAATAATAAATATTGAGGCGCTCAAAGTTCTCTTGAGATTCCTTACTGTTTTGAAAGGTGGGTTGCATCCTTCGAAAAAGGTATATACAATGAAGTTGCCCCAGTGTGTCTCTGGGCGGCTATGCAATTATCGATTATTTTGGGAGGAGGAAATCATGTTCAAATCATCTCGTTTGTCCATATTGACCGCTGCGCTTATCCTGGCAATGCTCTTCTCAGCCTTCCCGCTCGGCGCGGTGATGGCGGAGGGCGAGGAACCCGCCCCACCCGAAACACCAGTCACCGAAGAGGTGCCTGCTGCGCAGGAGGAAGCGCCACCGACCCAGGAGGAGGCTCCCCTAACTGTGGAGGAGGTCGCCGCCCTGGCGCCTGAGGGTGTGGCGGTTGTACCCGTGGATCCAGCGGGGGAGGTTCTGCCCATGGTGGAGGAAGCCACAGTAAATTCCTACGTCACCGGTGACCCGGTTCTTTGCCCAGAAGGTGCATCTTGGGGGGATCCAGCCTGTGTGCATTATGCCACGATTGACGAGGCGATCGATGCCGCCTATGGATTTGATTTCAGTACCATCTTTGTTGAAGCGGATTACACAGATCTGACGCCTGAACCAATTTTCATTGATGGTGATTATTTCGACAACTGGGAATACCGATCGCTGACATTAATCGGTGGGGTGGATATTTCAACAGGAGAAGTCGTTGGGAAAACCACCCTGAACAGGAGAATGGTTGTCAACAATATGCGGTTCTTCAACATGCAGAACTTTATTATGAACGATGTGGTGGAACCACTACCAGATTTTTCCGAGGTGGGAGCAACTCCTGAAGCGGCGTTTACATTTACCAGCGATCATAGTTCCGATATGAGTATCATCAATAGTGAGTTTACCAACAACGCCGGTGCAGGGTTGATGATACAAACTTCGGGAGCGGTTTCGCTGGATGGTGTCAAGGCAAATAATAACGGGGCTGGAAACACGGTATCCTCCCAAGCCTTCGGTGTTTATGTCTACCAATCCCAATTCAACAACAACCAGGGCACCGGTCTCGTTGTAGACTCAACATATCATATTTTTATGGTCTGCAACCAGGCAAAGAATAACGCTGGCGTGGACACACTTTTTCCAGAAATTGGCGGGGGTGGTATGTATCTGCGGGCAAACGGGGATATCTCGGTATGGTGTAGTAAAGTGACAGGAAATAGCAGCTATGGACTGGTAGCAGAAACTTCGAATACGATTTATACAGCAAGCAATAACATCTCTGGAAACGGGTTGATCGATTTTGTCTCGCTATCTGAAAACGATGTTGTGGAGCAAACTGCTCCCTGCTCGGAATTTTGTCCCTCCTGCAGTGGCGGTGGCTCCACCGGTGAGGAAGAGAAACCCGTTGAGGGCAACACCCAGGTGGTGATCGTCAAGGTAGGTGATGGGAATGGCAGTACTGAGATCAAGCCCGGGTATTCCACCGTCTTCAAGCTCTACGAGCAGCAGGAGGAAGAAAACAAGCGGTTGGTACAGCTCACCGCCCTGACCTCGGGTTCCGCGCCAAGCGGCAGCAGCGCAGTTTACACCCCACTGGATGAAGACACCCTCCCCGCGCCATTACCCGAAGGCGCCAGCCTGATCCCATGGGGATTCAACCTGGCGATCACCAAACCGGATGGCACCGCCGTTGAATCACTGATCGGCTACATGCTGGTGCGCTTCTACCTGCCGGAGGGGTTTGTGCTGCCCGGCGGGATGCGCCTGGTGATCCAGTACTACGACCCGGCCACCTCCAGCTGGACACCGATGTCGACTGCGGTGGGGGGTGGGACGGCTTACACCTATCGCGAGCAAACCCGGCACCTACGTGCTGACCATGGTGCCGATCGAGTAATCTCTCGATGTAGAAACATAACTCCGGAGTGATTGCTCCGGAGTTATTTGTTAAGGCAAGCAAAGATTAATCCGGTTTCTGGGCATCCTTGCCCGCACCCAGCGCCTGGCTGCGCTCGTAGGCAGCCCAAACCGCGCGCGAGATGGCGGTGCGAAAACCGGCTTTCTCAAGGTAATAGATCGCTTCGGCAGAGGTGCCGCCCGGGGAGGTGACCTCGTTGCGCAGGCTGGCGGCGTGCTGCTTGCGCCCGGCGTAGTAGTCCACCGAGCCGCGCAGGGTGGCGGTGACCAACTGCTCGGCGATGCGCCGCGGAAAGCCCAGGTGTACGCCCGCGTCGATCATGGCTTCCATGAAGAGGAACACATACGCCGGACCTGTGCCGGAAAGGGCGGTGGCCATATCCAGGTAGTTCTCGTCCTCCACGAAGATCTCTTCGCCCAGCGCGTTCAGAATCCGCGATGCCAGCTCGCGCTGTTTTTCCGTGACCTCGGGAGCGGCCGTCCACACCGCGATGCCCTCGCCGATCTGCGCCGGGGTGTTGGGCATGGCGCGGATCACGGCGCGGTGATCCAGCCCGGCCTGCAGGGAAGCTACCTTCGCGCCGGCGATGATGGAGATGACAAGGGAGGAGAGAGGAATGACCCCGCGCAAATCCTTCATCACCGCGGAGAGGCGCTGCGGTTTGACCGAGAGGATGACCACATCCGCCAGCTTGGCGGCTTCAGTGTTGCCAGCGAAACCGATCTTGTAGCGCTCCACCAGCTCCTCGCCCCGCGCGGAGCGCGGGCCGGAAGCGGTCACCCCGGCGGGGGTGGTGAGTCTCTTTTCGCAGCAACCCGGCGATGATGGCTTCTCCCATCACCCCGGGGCCGATGATGACAAAACGGGTTTTTTCGGTCATGGCGGTACCCTCAACTTAAGATTGCGGAATTATAGCGGAAAAACCGGGTTAATCCCCGGACAATACCCCGAGTTCCTCAATAATTTGTTTGAAATAAAAATCTACGCGACGGATCAAACCCACCATGCTTAGAAAGCCATGCTGCATTCCGTTGCAACGAATTAACTTCACAGCATTCCCGGCTTGTAGTAGTTTTTGGGCATATGCCTCACCCTCATCCCTTAATACATCAAATTCCGCAGTCACTACCAGGGCGGGGGGCAAACCTCGAAGATCGACCTGGAGCGCAGGAGAGAGCCTTGGGTCAAGCCGATCCCTGGGATTGGGTGCATAGTTTTCCAGAAACCACTCCACATCCGCAAGGGGCAAACCGAGGGCTTTACCACCGAATTCGTGGTAGGAAGGAGTATCCAGGTGGGCGCTATCAAGAGCAGCATAAAGCAAAATCTGCCCCGCCATAAGGGGTTCTCCCTTTCGAGAAAGCTCCTGGGCAATCACCGCGGTAAGATTTCCCCCTGCAGAATCGCCTCCGGCAAAAATTCGGGTTGGATCCGCGCCTAATTCCGCCGCGTGGTCATGTGCCCAGATGAAAGCAGTTATTGAATCTTCAACCGCCGCAGGGAAACGGTACTCAGGAGCGAGGCGGTAATCTATCGAAAGGATAACCATCCCCGCCTGTTTACAAAAGTAGCGGCAAATATTATCCGCACTTTCGCAGTTGCCAAGAACCCACCCTCCACCGTGGAAATACACCAACAACGGTTGAGGATGAGAATTATTCATCCTATACAGCCTGGCGCGTATTCCTCCGCCAGGTCCAGGAATCTCCAAATCCCGGGTGGAATCCACCCGTTCAAATTTTCCACCTATCTTCCGAAGCAAAGGGAAATTAGCGTCGAAATGCTTTCGTGCGGCTTGCGGTACCTGCCCAGTGAGCGCCTTTTCCCCTAAAAGCTGCTGGCCGAGGAGAAGGAGTTTAACCTGTGGATCAAGCACACCGCCTGGAAGGGGATTAGGTTGGGATACCCACCCAACCCATTTGAGTTTTATGAAAACCCAAGCAAATTTAAGACTGTTACCGATCGATAATGCCATAATCGCCTCCTCCGACCGGGAAAACGCCGAATATTTTCTACCCGATCGTTCGAATCTTCTTATAAAAAGGTTGAAGCTTTTTATACATCTGCAGGTAGATCTCGTTATAGAGTTGGTCATATACTTTGTGATTCTTCGGGTCGGGGCTGAAGGTTTCACCGACGCGGGTCATGGCAGCCACGGCGGATGGAAAATCTGGGTGGAGCCTGGCACCCACAGCCGCGTCGATTGCGGCTCCCAACCCGCTGGCTTCATAAACATGCGGGCGCGCGGTGGGCAGCCCGAATATATCAGCAGTGAGCTGCATGGCTGCCCGCGACTGGCTGCCCCCTCCGGCCACGCGCAATTCGCGAATCTTCACCTTGCTGCGCTTCTCGGTACGTTCCGCCCCTTCGCGCAGCGCGTAGGCCAGGCCTTCCAGGATGGCACGGTAGATATGGGCGCGGGTGTGCACATCCCCAAAGCCGATGATCGCGCCGCGGGCTTCGGGGCCTGGGCTTCGCAAGCCGGGGGACCAGTATGGCTGGAGGATGAGCCCCTGCGAGCCGGGTGGGACGGATTCGACCAGCTCGTCAAAGAGCGCTTCGGGCTCCACGCCCTTTTCGGTGGCCAGGCGCTCCTCGCGCAGGCCGAATTCCTGCTTGAACCAGCTCACCATCCAGTAGCCGCGGTAGATCTGGATCTCAAAGCTGTAGAGTCCGGGAACGGCAGAAGGGTAGGGGGGGATGAGCGGGATGACCTCGATGTATTTATCATGGGTGGTATTGATGGTGGCGGTGGTGCCGTAGGAGAGGCAGGCGATGGAAGGATCCAGCGACCCGGCGCCGATCACCTCGCAGGCTTTATCGGCTGCCGCAGCGATGAGAGGCAGCCCGACCGGGATGCCCGTGGCCGCGGCAGCTTCGGGGGTGATGCGCCCAAGCTCCTGACCCTGGGGGATGAGCTCGGGCAGCAAGGCGGGGTCAAGCGGGATGGCCTGCCACTTCCAGTCAGAACTGGAAGCCCAGCGCTGAGATTTATAGTCGAAGGGCACGTAGCCAACCTGGCTGCCGACCGAATCCACGAAGCGCCCGGTGAGCAGGTGAACCAGGTAGCCGGATAAAAAGAGATAGTGGCGGGTGGATTTCCAAATCTCTGGCTGGTTGGTGGAAAGCCAGTTGGCTTCGGCCTCTGCCTGCAGGTAGGCGACCGTATCGCTCGCGCCTGCTACCTTGAAAGCCGCACCCCACAATCCACTGACGGGAGGCATCCCCTCGGCGCGGCGCTGGTCCAGCCAGACGATGGCCGGACGCAGGGGTTTGCCATCCACATCCAGGTTTATCATCGTGGAGCGCTGGGTGGTGAGGGCTACTGCGGCGATGGAGGAGATATCCACGCTCTTTTGCTTGAAGAGTCCCTTGCAGGCGGAGCAGAGCGCGTTCCAGAACACAGCCGGGTCCTGCTCGGCCAATCCCGGGGCGGTGGAGTAGTAAGGTTCGATGGGCACACGCTCCTTGGCAAGCAGGTTGCCCTGCGGGTCGAACAGCAAAGCGCGGGCGGATTGCGTCCCATGGTCTATGGCAAGCAGGTTTTCAGGCATGTTGGTTCCTCCTGGAAAGGATGACTATATTATGCGCCGGAATGGGATTTTTTGCCAAAGGAAATTATTTGTGCGGATCGGGCATCTATCCGCTTTTGCCAGCGGAACCACCCATGCAAAATGAACCGGGCACCAAATCGGTGCCCGGATTTCGCGTCAAAGATCAGTTTTCTTCTACTTTTCCTTCACCGGTTGACGAAGGATGGTGCGCAGCTTTTCCGGCGCTGCCCGGCGCGGGTCACCCATGTAGATCTCGTGGTGATGTCCGTTACGCACAAGGTTGTGCTCCTTCATATAAATTTTCATGCGCTCAATGGTGGGCTCCTCTTCGGAATAGGGACCCAGGTGCAGCACCTGCACACTTCTGCCCTCATGGAAGGATTCAAAACGCAGTTTTTCCAATCCGGGCGACGGTTTTTTCTTATTTAGCTGCTCCAGCGCTTCAGCAAACATATCGGCGGTGACAAACCCCGGCTGCAGGATCATGACGTTAAAGTGTTGTTCCTGGAGCTTCCCGAACTCGAACGCGTCCCCATCCACCCACCAGAGACCCTCAAGCGCCATAACGGGGTAATCCAACGGCTCCACCTTGTGCTGTTTGATGGCGAACTTGAGCGAGTAGGAGATCCCGTAGAGAGCGGTCAAGGCCTCCACGAACTCCACCGCTTCCGCCACCTTGACTCCGGCTGGAACAATGCCCTCGACCATGGCGAAGTTGAATTCGGGCACCTCCACTTCTTCTACGGCTTTTGCGGAAGGGTTGTAGAGGTATTTCAATTCCTTTTTCAAATCTAATTTTGTGATCATTTGATCTCCTTTCCTTATCTCGTTTTCAGTGATATCGATCGACGATCGCTTGCGCCCAGTCCGGGACCATGTCGATCAACTCGGGCGGTGCAAGGACGGTGACCAGCGGCCCGAAGCTGATCGCCATACTGGCAGCGAACTGCAGGTCCGCGGCAGGCAGGGTTGCCAGCAGGGAGCCATCTGGCTGGGACTCGATCTCCGTCCAGCCGATCGGAGGAATCCCGCACGAAGCCCACCGCCTGCGGGGCGAATCGCAGCCGGGCAAGGATGCTGGTGGGGCCTGAGTTCGGTATCAAGGAAAGCGTGCGGGTCAAACCGGCGGGGATGGTCGTAGTCCATCTCCAGCGCTATTGATCTCGCGTATTCGATCCACCCGCAGTAGGCGAGTGCCCCGCGCAGATGGCAGAAACCGGTCGCGTACCAGTGCCCCCAGCGGAAGACCAGCGCGTAGAGGATCGAACTCCCGGCAGGTGGGCTCGGCGCGGCTGAGGACTTCGTAGATCAGCGAGACCCGCCGGTTCTCGCGCAGAGCCTGCCGCAGGGTTCCGAGTGATCCTGTATGGAGCCCAGCTCTGCGAGGCGCAGCCCGATGGTAACAAGCGACCTGCGCGCCCAGGCGATTTCCGATCGCTGATCATCGGGAAGCAGGTTCTCCAACTTGGCCAGCGCCCCGCGTGCGGCATCCCGGTAGAGCCCGCCCCACATCTCCTCCACGAGAGAAGCACCCAACCCCACCGCGACCGCCTCTTCCGGGCTGAGCACCAGCGGCGGCATCTTATAACCGCGCACCAACGAGAACCCACCCGCAGGACCGCGCTCGGAAAAAAGCGGGATTCCCAGTTCATCCAGCATCTCAAAATAACGATGCACAGTGCGGATTGAAACGCCCAGTTCGCGTGCAAGCTCCCCAGCCTTGCGGTTGGGGCTGCTTTGAAGGAGCATGATCAGGCTGATCAATCGGGTGGCGGTGTTGGTCATTTCATCATCCCTGTCGGCAAAGAAAGGATAGCAAACATATATGTCAAATTATGACATATATAAACCAAAGAAACATTATTGGTTTTCCGGAAATCTTCCTGTGAAATGAAGGGGAAATTAATCCTTCAGCCGACCCCAATCCGGGGATTTACCAGCCAGGCCGCGCACGATTTCCTTGATAAGGTCAATAACCTCAACGACCTTTTGAGGGCTGACCTGTTCGATCGAATCTTGTGGTGTGTGGGCAAGGTGGCGGATGCCAACAGAGCTGAAAGCCAGGCTGGGTACGCCGCGCATGGAGAAAGTGGAGTGGTTGCTCTCCGGCCAGGGATCCACGCGCACAACACCAGGGTATTTCTTCTGAATTTCATCTACAAAGTCGAAAAGTGCGTCTGAAGCCGAGAAGACTGCCAGGCTGTTCGATCCGGCCCATGCGCCCATGTCATCCATGTTGATAGCCAGGAGGATATCACCAAGCCCTGCCTCACCCCCCCGGCGAAGATATTCGTCATCGCCCATCGGCAGGGCTTCCTCGCCGTTGAAGGCGACAAATTCCAACCCGAAGGGCAGCTCCACCGAAGCCAAGTCTTCCGCCAGGGCAAGGAGGGCGCCGGCGCTGGCGCCGTTATCCAGCGCACCAGGTGTGTTATGAAAGGTATCGAAGTGAGCGCAGAGCACCACCTTGACAGGGGAGAGAGAAGGTTTGCGGGCAACAATGTTGCGGGCGATGGAGGGGGTGTTGGCACAATCCAGCTTCAGATGAACGGAAAATGGGGGCTTGCGTAGGAGCTGCAGCACCACCTCGCGCGGCAGCGTGGCGGCTGGGATGGGTAGGTCCCAATCTTCAGTAACTTGCTCGTAATCGCTGGAATTGCAAGGCGGTGCGACAAGGGCGGAAGGTTTTCCGTTTACCAGAAGGTCAAAGATCTTCTCGTCGTCCGGTCCGCGCAGGAACCAGGACTTTGGCGAGATCTGGGTGCTTGCCAGTTCTCCATAAAAGAGAACGATCTTCCCCTCCAGATCTGCCATCTCCATCTCGGGAATTGTACTCAACGGCAGGAGCTGCCCCTGCACGTCGCAGGCGGGTGAAAAGACATTGGCTTCCACCTGGAGGGAGATGCCGTCGGCCTCGAAGAACGCGGAGCGAACCTCCCAGGCAATGCAGGGATAGGGCTGCTCCTCCACCTGCAAATTGGCAGCGGAAAACGTATCGCGGATGTAGTCTGCAGCTGCCTGGTTGGCGGGTGAACCGATCAAGCGCGGGCCGACCCCGACGATCAATTTCTCAAGGTGTTTTGATAATACCGATATCTTTGCAGGCATGATCTCTCCCGAATTGAGGATAAACTGCTCCTGCATATTTTAACGGAGGAGCTACCTTTCAGGTCCTCCGCGCCATGTCGGAATAAACAAAAGATCGGTTCAGGATTTGGGGATCGGACGGAGCCGCGCGAACTGGCGCGTGGTCCAGAACGTGTTTGCGTGCTGTTTTTCCTCCAGCTCACCGCGTAATGCATCGATCGCCATTTTTTCAGCGTAATCCGAACACCTACCGGTTAGACACATCCATGCGTTACTGAAGACTACACTCAACCCGAGGACGATCACTAAAAGCGAGATGGAGGCAAGCAAACAGACCAATCCCTGCGCCTGGGTGGGGATTTCGAGCACGGAAAGGAATCTGCAGAAAGCGGCTGGCAGAATGGCTGCAGTTACACCGACAGCGCTCCAGGTGAGTGCGTGACGGCGAACATGCGCATGCACACATTTGTTACAAATAATCACCTGCTTTAAATGGATTGAATTGAACCGGGTAATTGTTTCAGGGATGTTTGCGTAATGCTCGCTTGCGATACTTGCGATTTTTCCGTAATGGAAGGCGTATTGCTTGCCCGGGTCGGCGCTTTTGCACAAAAGGCAACTTTCAGCCATTGCGCACCTCCAGACCCTTTAAATGTATAGACATATTATGACACAAAAAGGAGAAATTTCAAGAAGAATTAGAATACGGGCAACAATCTTGAATTAAGTGCTATTTGTAAACAGCGATTTGCGTTGCAACTTGAAGGTGCCTGATCACCTTCAAGCTAATCGGCGCTGACATTCTTCCTTGTGCCCATTCCTTGCTGTAAAATTTTTCTTCACGGGTGGGCTGCATAATATCAAGGATTTCCTCAATTCTCAGATTTCGGCTTGATATGAACTTTTCTCTTCCCCCTTAGTTTGTTCGCAGGTAACGAAAGAGGAGCAACCACCAGAATCAATCATCGATGATGCAATAATTCCCCGGTAGAGGGAGGATAATTATTCCGCACCAATATGCGATAATGGATTCTGGAGTGCATATGAAATGAAAACAATTCTTATCCTTGGTGGGTACGGCGCAACCGGAAAACCACTGGCTCGCCACCTTCTGCAGCAAACGGATACCCGCCTGGTGCTTGCCGGCCGCCATATTGAAAAAGCCCACACCTTCGCGGATTTATTAAACAAGGAAAATAAAGGCGTGCGGGTGGAGGCTGCTTTTATTGATGCGGCAGACGGCGCTACCCTGCGAAAAGCCCTGGTTGGGGTAGACCTGCTTCTTAATGCTGCCCCTACCACCGCTTATACAGAGGACGTGATCCGGGGGGCATTGGAGGCAGGCGTGGATTACCTTGATATCCAGATCGGTGAGCAAAAGCTGGCAACGTTGCGCTCCTGCGCAGCCGAGATCGAAAAAGCAGGACTCTGCTTCATCACGGAAGCCGGGTTTCACCCCGGGTTGCCCGCAGCGATGGTGCGATTGGCCGGGGAGGAATTTGATGTTCTTGAGAAAGCTGTGACCGCGGGGTACTTGAACATCGGTCCCGGGGCAGAATACACCGAAGCAGTAGATGAATTAATGGAAGAATTCAAGCATTATCGGTCGCAAGTGTTCAAAGACGGGAAATGGACGATTCCAGGTTCCTGGGAAATGCGGAAGGTGGATTTCGGGGGCGAGGTGGGCACAAAACAGTGTGCATCGATGTTCTTCGAAGAACTGGGGGATATCCCAGCCATGTTCCCAGAGCTGAGCGAAACCGGTTTTTATATCTCCGGATCGCACTGGTTCACAGATTGGGTCATTTACCCGATCGCAATGCTGGGGTTAAAGATCGCCCCGCGCAAGGGCATCCGCCCGTTGGGAAGGCTGGTATGGTGGGGGATGACCAGGGTTCCCAAGCCGCCCTATATCGTGATTCTCAAGGTTGAGGCTGAAGGGACCAAAGACAGCAAGCGTAAAGGCTTGGAAATCTCGGTTTCACACGCGGATGGATATGAATTGACCGCAATCCCGGTAGTGGCAATGCTCAAACAGGTACTGGATGGGAGCGCACGCAAACCTGGATTATGGATGATGGGTCACCTGGTTGATACACAGCGCCTATTCCGGGATATGGAACAGATGGGGGTGGGGGTGCAAAAGGTGATTCTCAAACCCGGCAAAACAGGCATTCAAAAGTAATAGCACATCATTCAGAGCGCGTATTGAGGAGATAAAACCATGTCCGATACCAACTATGGAACCTTTAGAAACAGCATCCCGTTTGCAAAGCTCGGATCCGGGGAGAAGATCATGCTGCTATTCTACGGCGGCCCGGGAAACGGCATTCCCCGAGGGTTATTATTGAACTTCATCATTTCTGGATTAAAGGTTTTCCTGAAGGAATATACCCTGTGTGTCCTGACCCGAAAATCCGGGTTGGAGGAAGGATATACCACCCGCAGGATGTCGGACGACTACGCTGAATTGATCCGGGAGGAATTTGGGGGTCATGTGGATGTCGTGATCGGGATCTCCTTCGGCGGGATGATCGCGCAGCACTTTGCTGCCGATCATGCTGAGCTGTGCGACCATCTGGTTATCGCCATGTCCACCCATAAACTTTCAGCCGAAGGAGCGAGAGTTGACCTGCGCTTTGCTGAACTGGTCAGCCAGGGCCGGGATCGGGAAGCCGCAGCAGCCATCACGGAAGCCATCTATCCCCATGGTGTGATGAGGTGGGTGATGTCTGCCCTTATGTGGCTGATGGGCGGTCCTTTCATCGGACGGCACGGCGACACATTCAACAAGGATGTTCTGATCGAAGCCAGAGCGGAAGTGGAACACGATGCCCTTGAAAGCATTAAACGGATCAGCGTTCCCATCCTCATGCTCGTCGGCGGGGAGGATTTTTATTTTCCGGCAGATTCCGCCCGGGAAATGGCTTCTTTAATTCCCCATTCCACACTGAAGATCTATCCGGGGAAGGGACACGAGATCATGGATGAAGAACGGTTCGGTGAGGATATCAGAGCCTTTATCGAAAACACGCATTCGTAACCGGCCGCAACAGAACCCGGAACCACTTGCTTATTTGATCTTCTCATCCACGTATACTCTTACCGCCTCACGCATGAATTCCGCCAGGCGCAGATCAACCTTGTCGAAATTAGCCTTGAAGCGCGGGTCGTTGTTATACATATCTGCCAGACCGAGAAGCTGTTCTTCATTCGGCTCCCAGAAATAGGACATATGATCCCGCCAGCGCTGGACGCAAACCTGGGCTTCGTGTGAAGCGGGTCCCTTGGGGATGGCCAAAGCCATATCGCGGTAGATTGCATTTCCTTCCTCTCCGATGTGCTGTTTTTGTTCTTTGGTGTAGCCCTTCCATCTCTGCTGGGAAGCTTTCACGATCTCGGGGTCGTATATTTCGGCTACTTCCTTTTCGTATTCAGCCTGTTGTTTTTCGTTGAAGGGTTCAAACATATTAATTTCGTCCATCTTCTTTTTTCCTTCCAGGAATTGAATTGTGTCGTCGACAACGTCGATCAGTCTTTCGGTCCTGCGGATACGCTGGCGCAGGGTTTCCTGATGTCCCCGGAGGGAATCCAGGGCATCAAACGCTTTGCCATCCAGGATGCGTTTAATCTCGGCCAGGGGCAGATCCAATTCGCGGTAGAGCAGGATCTGCTGCAGGCGGAGCAGCGACCCTTCATCGTAGCAGCGATAACCATTCTCTGCTTTCGAGGATGGGTGGAGCAGATCGATCTCGTCGTAGTAATGAAGCGTGCGGGGGGTGACGCCCGCGAGCTTTGAAAGTTTCCGGACAGTGTACATGCGATTAGTATAAACTATGACGTAACGTTAATGTCAACAGAAATAATACAACCATTTCGGTTTGGCAGCATGAAATTCGGGGGTATAAAAGGTGATATTAGGCTCGCGGTATCCATTAGGGGAGCGCTTTTCCTGCAAAATAACATATAATATTTTTTCACGTTGAAGATATGTTGACCTGTTTAATATTCCAGGCAGATAAAGATTTCAAGATTTAAAATAGGCATTTGATTGAAAAAACCTGAAACCGGGGATCGAACAGAGCTTGAATCAGTGGAAGACCTCGATCTTCTGGAATGCATGCGAGGGATCGGCAAGGGCATGTTGGCCTCCGGAAGCCCGGCGGGTGTGGTGGAAAACACCTTAACTGAGATCGCTCTCGTCTATCAAAAGAGCTGCGAGATCGTTGCCCTGCCGAATACGCTCATGATCAAATTGGGGAGCACAACCAGCGGGATCACCGATTTCAGCGTACAGCGGCTGGAAAGCATGCTGCTCAACCGGATTTCAGCTTTGGGAATCTTGATCGAGGATGTAAAAACAAAGCGAATCCCGGTGCGGGAAGCTTCACGGCAACTAGACCGGATCCTTGTCCTGCCTCAACGATTCAACTCATTATGGATGATCCTTGGTTATGTGATCTCGATCCTCGGGCTTACCCTGCGCTTTCGACCTGAACCTAAAGCCCTTCTGATCACGGGGAGCATGGGGCTGCTCGTTGCCATACTGATCGAGATTTTCAAAAAACAGCCGCGCTTCAACCTGCTTTTACCCGTTTTCAGCGCAGCCATTGTATCGGCGATCATTTTTAATTTGACGCAGCAGGGTTATATTTTTGGCTCATCGAACCTGATCATCCCTCCGCTGGTCACCTTCCTTCCGGGGGTGATCCTGACCACGGGGATGATCGACCTGGCTTCCACGAATCTGATTTCCGGGTCATCGAGGGTGATGTACGGCGCGGCGACGCTGTTCCTGCTCTTTATCGGGATCGCGGTCGGATTGAGCATTTCGCAATTATCCAGCTCCCGGGTGCTCGCTTATGAAACCCCAATTTACTCGCTGTGGCTGCAGCTCCTGGGCACGTTGCTCTTCGGGGTTGGGACTTTCGTGCGCCTGTCTGGGTCGAACCGGGATCTGCTTTGGATGCTGCTGGTGCTTTATACAGCCATGCTTGGGCAGCTCATCGGTGAGAGTTTGATCAATCCTTTCTTTGGAGCCTTCCTCGGGGCGGCTGCGATGGCTTTCAGTTCGGAGTTGATCGGTCGTTCGCCGCACCGCACACCTGCGATGGTCAGCCAGGCGCTGGCTTTTTGGTTCCTGGTGCCCGGCGCTACCGGGCTGCAGAGCATGACAAGCATCCTGACCAAAGACTATCTTGGTGCCATGATTGGCCTGGGGCAGATGGTTGTGCTGATCACCGTGATCGCGCTGGGGGTTTTCCTCGGGACGCTGGTGATTTCTCCAAATAAATTCATACCAACCAAGGGATACCCGGAAAAACCAAAAAATTTGGGATGACCCCGAATGATTTTCAGTGCGCGCTAAAGTCTCTCACCCGAAATAGGCTTTGGTATTTTCGTGCACGTCCGGAGCTGCCAGCAAATCCGAAGTGGACCACCAGCGCAACTCGGCATGTTGCTCATCGCCGTTGATCCGGGCGTCTGCTGGCAGATAGAATTCGTGCGCCAGGACGATATAGTGAGTGCTAATACCTTCAGCCCCGGCAAAGTTATCCCCGTAAAGGTGCTCATATACGCCCTTGAATTTTGAAAGCGTGGGATTCAACTCCAAACCCAGCTCTGTTAGCGCGATGCGCCGAATAGCGGAGGGGATGCGTTCGTCTTTCAGGATCTTACCCCCGGGAACGAACCAGCAATCCTGCGCAGGCCGGTTCCGGCGGTACCCGAGAAGGACTTCACCCCCTTCATTGAAGACAATCAGGTCGATGGAGACCAGGGGGGTTAGCTCCACAATTTTGAGGAAAGTGGCGGAGTCCAGCCTCATTGCGCAACCGCGGGTTTGAGGGTGAAATCAAAGAAGACGGTACCGGGAGAACCTTTCGCAATTAATTCGGTGTTGCTACCCACAAAACCCAGGTGCACCCCGTCGGCAGCCTGCAGCAGGTACTGGCTGGGATTCACCCAATCTGGCGTGAACGCCGGGTCATAAATCAAAGGGGAAGTGCTTAGCGGGGTGGTGCTGGTTTGACCGAGCACCCCCACCAGGATGGCGTTATTGGCTTCGGTCCGGAAGGTGTAACCGCGGGAGTCGGCCGACCAACCCACCAGCCGGGATGGGCTGCCGTTATGTAAAATTGTATCCCCGCTGCCATCGATGAGCGCTGCGTGCAACTCGCCTGAGCCAGTTTCCGCCTGGATGTTTAATTGGTAAAGGATGCGGGTTTGATCCGGCGAGATCACGAGAGGTCCGCCGTTGGTATTAACATCGGTCAACTTCTGCGGCTCGCTCCCATCAATCGGCAGCCGCCAGACGGTGGTCACTGCGGCGGTGTCGTTGGCGGCATCCCGCGGGGGCAGAACGAGGAGAACAGCGGCGGAATCCGGCGTCCAGACCAGCTTTGGATAATATAGGGAGGCATCGGGCGTGAGAATGGGTTCGAAGGCGAAGATCTCGCGCAGATTCTCGCCGTTGGCATCCATCACCGAGATCGTTTCCGGGCGGGAGATGGCGATCGAACTTCCATCGGGGGAAGCGTAAAATTCACCGCCCTGCCCATCGTTCAAGAGCCGGGAAACCTCGCCTGAGCCGAGATCATAGCTATTCAAATCGTCCGCCGGGCGGAGCGAGCCGCCTTCGACCGGATTGAAGGCGGTATTGAAGAGGAGCATTTGTGATTGGGGAAGCACACCAAGTTGATACGGCACTCGCGGTTCGCCACCTTCGATCGGTTGCAGGGCGTAAATTGCGTCAACGTCCATCAGCTGCGTTTCTTTCTTATCCTCCACGCCAACAGACCACAGGTCGCCCACCCGCGTGAAGATCACCAGCTGCGCGCCGGGGGCGATCAGCATCGGAAGATTGGCCCCTCCCGCCAGGGGCGAAGATGCCCCCGCGCGCCAAATGCTGATATCGTTCACCTGTAGCAGGGCGATTCGCAGGCTGCCAGTATTGGGGATGGGGGTGAGGGTGGCGCGGGGGGTGAGGGTCGGCAGCGGCGTCCAGGTATCCTGGGGGGTCTTGGTGGGTAGGATCTCCACCGTCAGGGTGGGCTGCAGGGTGGGGGTGGGGGGGATGCTGGACTGCATGAACCTGGCTCCCCCAAAAATGGCAGCGCCAAATACTGCCAGGATCAGCAGGGTGAGGATGATCCGCACCGCAGGTTTTTTATACCAGGGCGGTGGGGGAGGGGGAGTTTCATCCCGATAGGAGCCGGGCGGGATTGGCGGCGGTGCGGGCGGGGCGGGGGCTTGGCTGCGGTCGATGTTATCCAGCAGGCTGCCACGGGAAGGTGCAGCGCGGGGTGGCTGGGCAGGCGCAGCCTGGATCTCCCGCATGTACGCAGGAACCGATTCGTTACCAAGCGCGCGCGCTTCCGCGCCGGTGGTAAGGTAATCCCCCACTGCTCTTTTTTTCAGCGGGAGCGCCTGGCCTGCAAGTGGTTCGGAGAGGGCAGGGTCACCCGTTTCTTTTTGAACCAGGGCAGGGGAGGCAGCCGGGATGGGCGGGGGTGCAGGGGATGGCGGTTGCACAGGTTTTTTGAAGAATTCCAGGGCAACCGGATTCTGCGGATCGAGTTTTAACGCTTGGCGGTAGCAATCCGCTTTTCGAGCCGGGTCGTCGATCACCGATGCCATCATCAACCAGGCCTGGATATCATCCTGGTTTGTGCTCAGAACTCGCGCCAACTGGCGGGCAGCTTCGTCCTTCCGGCCGGTAGAGATCAGCGTTTGAATAGAATCCAGATCAGCCATCAAATCTCCCTCTTCAACGGTAATTGTACCTCAGGCGTATTCCCAGGAGACCCAGGTATAAATCCCGGACGAAACTTCACTGAAAAGAAAACGCGTTTCCATTGGGGATAACCGCAGTCGATGAACGGCAAATTTACTAGAGCAGAGGAAGGATCAAGAATAATTCATTACCGCAGGGTGATGTAAGAACTTGTGGGTTTGAGCATCTTCAGGTGAATACCTGATCGTGCTTGTCAATCGTCCGGGGTTTCATCCGGCCTGGGGGTTTTGGTGGGTTCCTTTCCGCTGGACCCGCCCGGCTTTTCCCCCCCGTTGTTCAACTCCATGGGGTTCAGGGAGGCCTGGACCTCCACCCGCGTGACCACCCAGTTGCCAGCCGCATCGATAAATCCTCGCACCCGCGCCGTGGAACCGGTGGCAATCTGACCGCGGATCTCGGCTGCGCCATCGAGGCGCAGCAGCCGTCCATCCAGTTGAATGGATCCAGTAGAGAAGGCGGTGATCACACCCTGCAGGTCGAAATTCTGCCTGGGCTGCGGGGTTGTGCTGCCGGGTGGCTCATTCGATCTGGATGGATTTTCGGAGTTACTGGAACCGGAGTTTCCGGATTTACCGCTATTCTCTCTGGCGTCGTTGCTGCCCCCGGATTCCGATTCTCCCTTCCCGGAAGAACCGGAACGATCATCACCCTGCCCATCCCCGGGCTCATCTTTGGCGTCTTCAACCCGGATTCGAGAGGCGTTCACCACGCCGCCCGGAGCGGTCCGGCCTTCCACCTCCACCCATGCGCCGGGTAGGATCTGCCCATCGACCCGGGTTTCGGGGGTGACCAGGACTGTTACACCCGAAACGACAAAGCTGCCCTCCTGCAGTAAATCCACCTGCCCTAGGAATTTGACCTTTTCCTGCCGCTCCCGGGAGAGCAACCCCCCCACCTCGGTCAATCGTTCCTGCTCAAATTCCTCCTTGAGGTTGAGGCGCTCCGCCTCCGAATTTACGAGCTTGAGCCGGATATTCTCCCAGGTGAGCTTCACGCCATACAATCTATCACCCGGAAGCGAGTTGCTGGAGGCGTTGACCAACCCCGTTCCCCCGCCGCCAACCAGGATGACCACGGCGAGCAGCACGGCGAAACTAAATCGGAGAACCCGCTGGAAGGAAAAAGCACCCTTTTGGCGGCGAGAGCGCTGCTCTTCTCGAATCTCCGCGGCCTGGTTAAGAAATTTAGCCCGGCTGCGGCGCATTTCTTCCTGCGGAACGCGGTCATCGGCCAGTGACCGTGCCTGGATGGATGCGGAGAGCAACGGCCGGAGACGATCGGCATCGGCTGGATACTTGCGCAGGCAGGATTCCAGGTCTTCGCCCATTTGCAGCAGCGCAAGGCAATCCTCCAGGGCCAGGTAGAGATCGCTGCTCATCCCGGATCCCCGATCTGACGCCCAAGAGAAGCAAGCGCGCGAAATTGAAGCTGTTTCACTGTGTTCACGTTCTTTTTCATCACCACGGCTGCTTCCTCCAGCGACAACCCCTCACCGAAGCGCAGTGCAATCACCTGCTGCTGTTCGGCGGTAAGACGGATGAGCGCCTGGCGCACCTTGCGGCGCGACTCCAGTTGTTCGGATGCCTCGGCGGGGGAGGATGAAGGATCAGCCATTTCTTCGTTCAATTCTTCTGACGGTCTGCGATAAGCGCTGCGGTACAGGTCGTTGACCGCGTTTGAGGCCACCGTAAGCAGCCAGCCTTTGAGATTTTCACGGGGTCCTTTGCCTTTGCGGATGGATTCGAGAAGCCTGGCGAAAACATCGCTGCTGATATCCTCCGCCTGCGTTTCGTCACCCAGGCGGTATCGAACATACCGGAAAACCACGGGGTAATATTCATCGTAGACCGAACTGATTGCCAGCGGATCCAACCGGTTCAAGCCATCCAAAAGCGGGGGAGTTTCCTTTTCGGGCATGGGTGGTCAGGGATTGTTCATAAAAAAAAGACCAACAGTCCAAGTATAGCATCCGCACACAGACCGAATCCCCCATCCATTTGGGATGGGGGAGGAATACCTTCTTCCGGGCGGAATTAATCGTTGCCACCTTTATCATCCCCGGTTTCGGGGTTGTCATCCGTACCGCCGGACCCGCTGTTGCCGCCTTTTCCAGAACCACCTTTGTCATCCGACCCGGAGCCGCTGTTGGAACTGCCGGATCCGCTGTCGTCGTTGGAGCTGGAATTGAAGGTTTCGATCTCAAGCGCGGTCATTATTCCATCCGATCCTGTGATGACCTCGGCTTTGACCTTCTGCCCAATCACCAGCCCGCTATCCAGAACCGTCTGGGGGGTGATCATTACGACTACGCCACTGATGGTTGCCTGGGTTGAGGAGATCTGTTCCAGGGTGCCGGTGAGTTTTTTCTCGGAATTGTGCGCCTGGTTTGCGCCTGCCAGCTCAATTTCGGTGGCGATCAGAGCCTCATTGGGACCCACCTGGTATTGGATCTTGACAACGTCACCCAGGTACACCGGACCCTTGATCTCGGTTTGGGGGGTAACCAGGAAAACCTTGCCGTTCACGGTCCAGGTTCCCCCGGAGAAAGCTTCCACCTTGCCGGTGAATTCATTTTTGGATCCCGAGAGGTTGGAATCATCGCCGGAGCTTTGTGGAGCGGGTTCGATCTCCATGGCTGTCATGGAACCATCGGAATCCTTCACAAAGTGGACTTTGGCCAAATCACCAGCGCTCAGGGAACCCTTGATCTCTGTGGCGGTGTTGACCAGGAAAACCTGCCCGCCGATCTTCCAGGATTCCGCGCTGATGGATTCAACCACGCCGGTGAACTCATCCCCGCTGTCATCAAAAACACCATTCCCGGCAGCGCCTGGAGTGGCGGCCAGCAGGGTGCGCAATTCGATCCTCAGCGCGGTCGCGGACCTATCGGAGGTTACCGCGGCTTCCACCCGCACCCTCGAATTTAGCTCAACACCTTCGTCGATGGCTGTCTGGGCGTTGACCAGCAGGGTCTGCCCGGAGATCACCCATTGATCGGCGGCGATGGAATCGACCGCGCCGTCGAATTCAACCCTGGCGCCCTGGCCGTCGGGCGAAACTCTCACCTCGGCTCCTGCGGGCAACGCACCGGCGCAGGCGGTCAGCAGAAAGGCCGCAATCGCTAAAGCACCAAAAATTAACATACGTTTATTCTTCATTTCAAACTCCTTTACCTATATTGGATATATTTCATCCTATATGTCGTCTAATTCCCGAAAAAGTTACGGGTGAAGGGCAAGGGGAGACTAACGAATCAAAATGAATCGATATTTCCAACCAGAAAATTCCCTGTTGACAAAAGCCACAAGGGAAAAGGAGAATAAGGATATCTCTGCCATGGGCTCGGTCTGCACCCTGATGGTCGGAAGGCTGGACGACTGGCTCAAGGTGGTGGCAGAGAAACGTGGCATCATTGTCAACCCGTGGATCCTGGATTGGGCGGGTGTGGCGGTGATGAAGAAAGCTTACAAGCTCTACCAACAGCGGGGGTACCGCCTACGGCTGCTCAGTGCAGCGTTCCGCAACCACCTCCACTGGAGCGAGTTCACTGGAGGAGATGTGGTAATCTCGCCCCCGTACGATTGGCAGGTGAAATATAACGCCTCGGATGTGACCATCGAGAACCGTATGCAGATCGATGTTGACCCAGCGATCGTGGATGAACTGGACCGGAAATTTACAGATTTCCACCGATCGTATATCGAAGACGGGATGACAAATGCCGAATTCGATGATTACGGACCAACCCGCCGTACCTTGCGGCAGTTTTCCAAGGCGACCGAGGACCTTTCCTCCCTGGTCCGAGATGTTATGATCCCCAATCCGGATGTGTAAACGCAAGGAGATTTGTTTTAGCGAACGAAGAGCCTGCTGCAAGTTAGGCTCTTTTTTATCCAGGAAAGTGAGCCCAAGAAGTTGAAATACACGCTGGCAATTTATAATATGAGGATGAGGCAAATCATGGAATCAACTTTCAGTATTCGCGACGAACTTCTAAAGGTCAACAACGAGCTCTTTACGATGGGGCTGATCACCTCCACAGGCGGAAATATCAGCGCGCGTTGCGATGATAACGAGCAGCACGCCTGGATCACCCCCAGCCGCATCTTCAAAGGGGACCTGCGCGCGGATATGATGGTGCGCATCGACCTGGACGGGCACGTGGTGGGGGAGAGTGAATATTCTGCCTCGAGCGAAAAGTGGGTGCATACAGCCATTTATAAGCTGCGGCCGGATGTGACCGCCGTGATCCACGCCCACGCGCCGCAGGCCACCCTGATGGCGCTCACCGGCACGCACTTCCAGCCAATCTCCATGGACGCTGCTTTCTTCGGCGATATCCCGGTGGTGCCCTTTGTCATTCCGGGCACGGACGAGATCGCCAAACTGGTGGTCAAATCGCTGGGAGAGAAAGGTGTGGCGGTTCTGATGCAAAACCACGGGCTGGTGGTGGCAGGCGGCAGCCTGCGCAGAGCGGCGGATACGACTGAGGCAATCGAGATCACCGCTGAAAAATTGCTGGCCTGCCGCGCAATGGGGGTCCAGCCGGACCTGATCCCGGAGGAGATCGTCAAGCAACTTGCGGGAAATCGGGACGATGACGGCTTGATATTAATGCGCATAGCCACTTTACCTTCAAATCCATTTTAATCTTGACATAAAAAGCTCGCGGGTGATAGACTAACCTGGTCTGACCGATCCATTCCTGAAAGGAGGAACGCGAAATTATGAGAGCCAATCAGAATCGCCGTTTCGGTTATCGTCTGCGCGCCTCCTTCCGGTTCAGATCTCTGATCACATCAGCATTCCTTGAATCGCAGGCGCGCAGCCTGCGGTTTTGATTTAAAACCGCGGAAATGGTTCATCCGGGTTTTTGTGTTTATAAGGAAGCTTATGGAATCGAATTCGACTTTGATATTTTATGACCAATTGGATGACGAAGGTATGTTCGATGAAGGCGGGAAGGGTTTCCGCAATCCCCGACCGGTTCGGCCGAAGAAGCTCTCCGTCACCGACCAGGTATTTGTCCATGCGCAGAATGACAAGCGCAGCATCACCGGCTTCACTTACCAGCCCGCCCGCTTCGAGGAAGGCTGGCTGCTGGATTCGCTCGGGTATTTCCTGGAGCAGAAATGGATCTCGGACGTGCTCAGCAAGGTGAAGGGGGGCAAGGAAGCCTCAGTCTACCTGTGCCGGTCTGGTGCCCAGGTGGAAAATAAGCTGCTGGCAGTGAAAGTTTTCCGGCCGCGCATGCTGCGTAATTTGAAGAACGACCGGCTCTACCTTCAAGGCCGGGATGTGCTGGATGAGGATGGCAAACAGATCCTGGACCTGGGTATGCTCAAGGCACATCACAATCGCACCATGTACGGCGAATCGATCCGGCACCAATCCTGGATCATGCATGAATACCAGACCCTGGAACGCCTTTATAAAGCGGGTGCAGACGTTCCCCGGCCTTACGAGACCAGCCACAACGCCATCCTGATGGACTATATCGGCGACGAGAATAACGCCGCGCCGACCCTGAATGCGGTGGATTTGGAGCGTGCCGAGGTGGAGAAGGTATTTGAACAAATCCTTGCGAATATTAAGGTCATGTTGCGATTGGGGCTTGTGCACGGCGATCTCTCCGCCTACAACGTCCTTTATTGGCAGGAACGGGCGACCCTGATCGATTTTCCCCAGGTAATCTTCACCCGGCGGCATCCGGCCGCATACCGGATCTTCCAGCGCGATATTGCCCGCCTGTGTTCATATTTCCAGAGCTGCGGGGTGAATTGCGATCCCCTCAGCCTGGCAGCGGACCTATGGAAGCAGGCTGGTTACCGGGCTAAGCCGGAAATCCATCCAGCTGCACTCGATGCCACCGATCCGGAATCAACCCGACTCTGGCGGGAAAACCAGCAGGAGTGAACAACGAGAAACCCTGGCGGAGGTTCTCCATCCGCCAGGGTTATTTGGAAAAATTTGACAAACCGTTAAACTTTAATGCGATCTGTGCAGTTTTATCGATGAATGCTTCGATAGGGCGCTATTATTTGGTCTAGTTGCACCCCGCGATCTTAACCAGGCTGTAGACCGTTGAGCGGGAATAGGTCCCGTTCACATCCTGGATCACAAACTGGGTTTGCAGCCAGCCTTCCCAGCCGGGGGAAGCCCCGACCGAGCCGAACCAGGGTTTGAAACCACCGGCTTTGATCGGGTTGAATGTAATCCGATAGGTATCCTCCCCGACCGGGTTCATGGCGATATCCGCCCATTCAGAGTGCTGGGTAAACCCGTTATCCGAAACACGGTAGAAAAGCACGACCACTCTGATGTTCTGCCCGGGGTTCACCTTGATCTCCGCGGTCAGGTTCGAGGAGGCGCAGTCATAGGGCAGGTTGATCTGGGTTGGGTTGAAGACGGGCGGCCCTGCGAAACCTGTTTGCGGAACCGGGGTGGGGGACGGGGTGGTTGAAGGGATCTGGGTGGGGGTTAGCGTGGTGGTTGGCGTTAGGGTGGGAGTTGGAGTGATTGTAGGAGTCAATTCATCAACATATACCGTCGCATCAAAGGAATCACTCCAGGCATTACCTGAATCCTTGGCACGCACCTGCAGCTTGTATTGCCCGGGCTGAAGCGGTGTAAAGGAATAATGCAGGGTCGCAAGGTTGCTTCCCGCATTTGGGTTATCCAGCGTAGCAACCACAGCATTGTTAATGGATAATTCGCCCCGCGAAACTGCTGAATCTGCAGTGATATGGAAGACCACATCATAGGGAACACCGAGGGAGATGTGCATACCGTCCAACGGAGCATCGATCCACGCCTCTGGACCAAGGCTGCTCGCAACCACCTGATCGGTGCGCGCCTGCATGGGTAAATTACACCCTACCAAAAAAACAAAGCACAGGATGATCTGAATACCAAATATTTGTTTTTTCATGATTATTGTCCCTCTGCAGCCGCGTTGTTAAAGTCCCAATAATCCTGCCCACCGTTAGTACAAGGCACCCATGGCCAGGAACTATCCGCGCTGAAACATTTTTCAGTGGCTTGCATATGATGTTGCGTGGAACCAGCTCCATTGCAAGTATCAGGGATATTATTAAAGCAGGGGTTCAAGGTAACGCCGACAATCCTCGTTTCACCGGGTTGCATCCAGGGGATCTGCAAACTGACGTATTGGTAGATACTGTCTTCCGGGGAAGGCGTAACATTTGGATTGTCTGCCACCACTGTCAGCGACAGTCGATATTTATCTGCATCCGCTGGTGTTACCGCCAGCGATTCCGCGGTTGACTTTCGTGTGATCTTCACCAGCACGCCTCCGGGATAATTGCCTGAACCCGGAGCGGGATGTACTTTTATTTTGGGATCCAGGCATAAGGGTTCAAGCCCTTTCAACATGGCTTGATATGGATCCAAACATGCCCCTTGACTTTGCAGATTGGCATATTGTTCAAGCTGAGTGGCCAACGAATCTTCCACGGCTTTTTTACAGGCTGGACATTCGTTATAAAGTTTTGAAAGAGTATCATCGCCCATGATCTCATCCATGACCGCAGGCACCACATTCCCGGATACATATTCCTCGAAATTGGGCATGCTGCTAGGCATACCAGTCAAGGCGGTGAAACCAATCTTTACCGCTGATGTGGTGACGGAAACACATTTGGGACTGCTGCTGCAACCCGGGATCAGGCTGGCCAAACCAGCACCAACCTCTTTGAAATATATATCAACCCCATAGGCCACCATATTGTACAGAAACCCAAGGCTTTTACCAAATTCTCCGATCAGGCAATCCAAGGTACCGCAATCCTGGGTGTGCTGCATGGGGGTTGGACAGATCCAATCACCGGGTTTATGCGGCGGATTTCCCACCGTGGTACACATCCCTGCCACGCAAACCTCTTTAGGAGGGGGAGTTGGATCTTCATCGACTATCACGCAGCCCCAGTTCGCCCCTTCAAATAAGGGTGCGACGTATTCGTCCTGCATGATTTCCACATCATAGATGCTTGGATAGGTCGAAGCTAATGGTGGGAGTCCCGCAGGTTCCTTGGGTGTGTTGTAATGCAGCGCCACGGTGTTCGAAAACCGGTTGTATCCTGACATCTTTAAATGGGGTACGAACCTGGAATAAAGCGAAAAAGGAGTGCCTTCAGGATAATTGTATTGAAACCAGTTACTTTCAAATTCAAACGAACCTTGCATGCCAGTTCCAAACTCGCCCCCGGATTTTGAACCGGTTGGGAAAAGTAACCCCAAATTTACCGGGTAGGTACCTTCATGTCCCTGAGTATTTTGCCACCGGCAGCCGGCGGATATTAATAGATTCTGGGTCCAATAGCTATCATTGGGATAGGGTAAAGCAGCCAACTGATCACATACTTGCTCGACATCGGTCAGGCTGGTGGTCTGCCAGCGCATTTCAAATATCTGGTCTTTGAGCGGTTTATCCGGGGAAATGTTGGTCTCGGTGACCCATTGACCCCCACCGCCACCGGTGCAACCACCTTCTCCTTCAACAGAGCAAACCATCAACACGGCGCGATGGACAGCGGTCTTGAATGTGCCCGCGTTGACCAACTTGCCACCTGACCAACCCCATACCTCCATGCTCAAATCCAGATCCGGCTGCGGGTACTTATCCACGACTGTGTCCAAATAATCAAAGATATTAAATTGGATTCCTGAAGCTGGCAGAAAGGAGCGACCGCCCTCCGGTACCCGAAATCCGCGAGAGTTGTTGATCTTCAAATAGAAGTAAGCCAGATCCATCGAATATGGCAGGATCAAATTACCATTATCCATGGAGACTTTTCCAAAACCGCTACTCCCCCTTGAAGCAGGCGCCTTGCATTGGTTTGGATCAAAAGGAAGTGTCACAGGTGCACCGGGGCTTTCACCGGCAGTATTAAATGCAGAAAGGTGATAACTAACCTGTCCATATTGATCCGGAAATGTCAGGGGATTATCGTATTGGATCACATCCATGGAATCTTTGCCGATCTTTGCCCAGGTGGCAATCCGCACCCATGGACCGCCATCCTGGGACTTGTATAGGAAAAAGCCATCCTCTGCTTTTGGACGGAGATAATCATAGCTCCCGCCAGGATAAATGTCGTATATATCTTCAAAAGCGCGGGCATTAAACCTGATTTTGGCTGTGCAACCGGAAAAATCTCCGGTAATTTCAGGGGTGAGCGGCAATTCCACATTCGAGTTTCCATTTTGACCTTTCAGCCAAAACGAAATGTTATCAGGAAGACTGGATGAAAGATTGGATGGATCGGACTGAGGCTCCTCTGGGAGTATCGGCGTTGGGGTAATGATTTGCGGGCTATTTTCACCATTCTCTTCCCCTGAACCGGATTGACCTGATCCCTCTGTTCCCAATCCTTGAAACGGACCAGGCAGAACATAAGCAGGAATACTCACTAGGTTCTGAATGCCTGCGGGTGGGTTGGGAAGGTAGATCCGAAGACCGGGCTCCAAAGGTTTGGCTGGATCCACCCCTGGATTTGCATTCTGAATATCGGGAAGTGTTATGTTATTTTTTTCTGCCAGTCCCTGCAAAGTATCACCCGCTGCTGTCTGGATGGCAGTGCGAGACCCGGGAGATGCTTTTGCAAAAATGACCACCGGGCTGGAAATACCCGTTTGACCTGATGCATCTTTCCCATAAGCTACCAACGTGAATTGACCAGCACTGCCAGGCTGCCAGGTCCAGTGTGTGGCAAGAAAATTCCCAGCCCAATCCCGGGGAGCTGTTTTTGTATCGTATAGAACCCCATTGATATAGAGTTCCAGGGATTGGATCGATTGATCCCCCTCTGCAGACACTAGCACTGGTATGAATGAATCCAGCGGCCATGCGCCGGAGTTTTGGGGCACTACGAGGTTGACATGAACAGATGAAGTCCCCTGTTGGACCTGATCAGAAATTTGGGGAACCCGTCCGAGGACGATGAAGATTCCAATGCCAATAAAAACAACAACGGCAATAATGATCCCCGCAACCATTAAACGACGGTTCATTTCTCCTCCTCGGTCTCATTTATTTCTCTGGCAGTAATTCTGCCAGCGCACCAATAAATTGATCAGCAAGAGGTGAAGCATATAATTTATTCTTTTCCGACTTCGAAAAAATGATCCTGAAAACCCCGGCACCAATCTGACACCTGTTGATTATAGATCTGATTGGATATCAAGCAATTGATCGAAGGATTACTGCTGTTTGACCCTGACGGTCTTATCCACGATGATCCAGGCAGTGGCGTCCTGGGATTCGATGCGGACTGCCGAATCCGGTTTGGGGAACAACCCCGCGATCTGATCAGGGGTTAAAAAATGGCTACCCATCAGGAGGAGAGTTTCTCCGATGGCGATCAATTTCACGGCGAAGGTGCGGATATCCGGCTCCTCGATCACGATCCTGCCGCCGGGTTTGAGCACCCGCCAGAGCTCGGCAGCCACCCCGGATCGATCGTGCACATGATGAAGCGCGTCCACGATCGTCACCCGGTCAAAAGAACCGGATGGGAATGGCAGTGTCTCTCCGGGGGATTGGACGCAACGCAGAGAATCTTTCCTGCTTGCGTAGCGCAACATCTTTTGGGATGGGTCCGCAACCACGATCAGGCGGGACTTGCGCCCCAGGAACTGCGCCACCCGGCCCGTGCCTCCGCCGGCATCCAGGACTGTGCCTGATTGCGGGGGATCGAGGAACTCCAGGAGTTTCAACGGCTCGCTCACGGTGATCAGGCGCTCGTAGCTGGAAGCCAGGAAACCAAAGTGATCGATCTTTAATTTCATATCTGCGACTTGTTTTGAAGCACTGCCGCCCGTTCGCGGATCATCTCTGCCGCGATGCTCACCCCGATCTCCTCCGGCGTCTCGGCCTGGATGGCGAGGCCAATGGGTGCGTGCACCCGCTTGATATCTTCTTCAGAATACCCTTTTTGGCGCAGGTCCCGGAAGATCAGCTCGCACTTCCGGCGGCTGCCGATCATACCGATATAGGCAGCCCGGGAGCGCAGCAATTGCTCGAGGACGGATTGGTCGTTCAGATGTCCCCGGGTGACGATCACAGCATAACTTTCCCCATCGACCTTCACTTTATTTAGCAGATCCTCGAAGTTCTCCAACACGATGATCTCCTCTGCGCCTGGGAAGCGTTCGCGGCTGGCGTATTCGGGACGGTCATCGATGATCACTGTCCGGAAGCCGACCACCTTCGTGAATTCCGCCAGGCTGCGCGAGACGTGCCCGGCGCCGAAGATCAGCGCTGTTCCGGAAATATTGAGCGGTTCGATGATCACCGAGAGATTGCCAATTGATACCTGCCGGGGGAGGCGGGTATCCTGGATATCTTCGAGGGAAATCCCAGCTGGAAGGCTGCCTGTGATCCCGCCATCCCCGCGGACCAGTGCGTGGGTTGTGGCGGCCAATTGCGGGTCGAAGACCGTCACCAACCAGGCTTTGCGGTGCCCGTGGAGGGCATCCCGCAAGGCAGCGATCACTTCCGCGGTTTGCCCTTCGCGGGGATCGATCCATTCGACCAGTACCTCCACCTGACCGCCGCAGATGGCGTCCATGGAAGCGGCATCCTTGCCGCTGAATTCGAAGCCTTCCACAAGCGCGCGGCGTTCTGCCATCACCCGCGCAGCCAGCGCCTGCACGTTGGCTTCCAGGATGCCGCCACCCACTGTCCCGGCGATACCGCCATCCAGCCGCACCAGCATCTTTGCGCCGGTGGAGCGGGGGGCAGAACCGCTGCGGTCGATCACGGTGGCGAGTGCGAAAACCTCACCCCTTTCCGCCAGAGCTTGCATATCGTTCATTAACTGTATCATTCACAACCTTTCACAAAACCAAATGAGAGATACTGCCCAGAGTATAATCCAACCCCTACTTCGAAAATTGAAAGGTTTTTTACTCTAATGAAGAAAGCAACACTTTTACGCTCACTTGGAAAAACCAATATGCTGATAACCCCGATCGGGCTGGGGATGATGGAAATGTCCGGCGGCGGCGGCCTGCTCGGCAAGGCGTTCCCCGTGATTCCGCAAGAGGATAAGAACGCCGTGATCCAGGCTGCCCTGGATGGGGGCATCAACTGGTTCGATACCGCCGAGCTCTATGGCCAGGGCGTCTCTGAGAGATCCCTGGCGGATGGTTTGAATGCGGCCGGCATGAAGGATGAAGATGTCCTGATAGCGACCAAGTGGAATCCTTTTCTACGAACGGTGAAGAGTATCCCCAGGAGCATCGAGGGTAGGCAGCGGTATCTTAGCCCTTACAGCATTGCCAATTTCATGGTGCACCAGCCCACGAGTTTTTCCTCTCCGGAGGAGGAGATGAACGCGATGGCAGACCTGGTGGAAGCGGGCAGGATCCGCTCGGTGGGGGTGAGCAATTTCAGCGCTAAACGAATGCGCCGCGCACACGCCGCCCTGGCAAAAAGAGGATTACCCCTGGCGGTCAACCAGGTGTATTACAGCCTTCTCCACCGGAATATTGAAAAGAACGGGGTATTGGAAACCGCGAAGGAACTGGGCGTGACCATCATTGCCTATACCCCGCTGGAACGGGGGCTCCTGACCGGAAAGTATCACAAGCACCCGGAAGCGCTGGAACAGAAAAACTGGATATGGAGAACTTCACTGAAGCGCGGAATAGAGCGTACCCGTCCACTTATCGCCATTATGGAGGAAATTGCGCAAAAACACCAGGCAACGACCGGCCAGGTCGCACTCAACTGGGTGATAAATTTTGCGGGGGATACGGTGGTGACCATCCCCGGGGCGACCAAGGTCTACCAGGCGCAGGAGGCCGCGGGAACCATGAAATTCATCCTCTCGGCCGACGAGCTGGCCAGGCTGGACGAAGCCTCCCAAGGATTGTGACACCGATGCACGCACGAAGGTTCAACCGCGAGATCGAAAGACTGCGCGAACCCGACCGCATCACCCGCATGGAAGTCGACCGGGTGGTCAATCTATCCCTGGATGGCTTGGATCACCCCGGGATGGTCCTGGATATCGGCACGGGTTCCGGGCTCTTTGCTGAGGCGTTCGCCGCGAAGGGCTTGCAAGTGACCGGTATTGATGCCAACCCGGAGATGCTTCCCGCCGCGCGGCAATTTGTTCCCACCGGAACCTTCCAGGAGGGCGTGGCGGAAGCACTGCCTTTCCCCGATGGGAGTTTTGATCTTTTATTCATGGGGTTGCTGCTGCACGAAACCGATGATATTGCCGCAGCGCTGGCAGAAGCCTACCGGGTCACCAGGCGCAGGTTGGCAGTGCTGGAGTGGCCAAAAAAGGAGCAGGAGTTCGGCCCTCCGCTCGACCACCGCTTGGATGTCAAATCTGTGATTTCCCTGGCTGAACAGGCGGGTTTTCACAAGATCGTATCAATCTCATTAACCTACCTTCTCCTTTACCTGTTTGACCGGTAAGAAAATTATCCTTCCATCCCGGTTTCCAACGCCGATTCCCCTTCCGGTTTTTTTTCCTTCTTCTTGACTTTGGGCTTTTGCGATTTTTCAAACGATTTTACAGCAGAAGCTATGCTCGGGAAAATATGATCCGTACCGATATGATCCAGCAACCCGGTTAGGCGCATGCGGTCGCGGACCGAACTGCGTACCTGGGAAAAAAACATATCGACACCCACCTGGCGCAGATCACTTATCAGAGCTGTCAGCATATCGGAGGTGCCGATATCCAGATCGGCGCTGGCTCCGAGGTCAAGCAGGATCGCCTTTGGGGGATTCTCTTTTGTCTGCTCCAGGATCTGGGTGCGGGCGACGTTCGCATTGAAGAAATACAAAGGCGCATCCAGACGCAGGATCACCAATCCCGGGATCAGCTCCGCTTCCTTGTTGCGGCTGATATCTGCATATTCGCCGGGAGAGCCAGGCCGTCTGCCGAGCGTCGCAATATACGGCCGGCTGGCACGGTAAAGCAGCATCACCACCGAGAGCAAAACAGCGATCATCAAACCGGTCATCACATCCGAGGAGATCACGCCGATCAGGGCTGTGAGGGCCAGGAAAAAATCCGTCCTGCGCTGGTAATAATAGCGCTTGATCTCCGCCACGTTAAATAAACCCACGATGGAGCTCAGGACAATGGCGCCAAGGACGGCGCTGGGAAGATTTGTAAGCAGCGGAGCCAGAAAGAGAACCACCAGCAGGATCAGGCCTGCGCTTACCAGCGATGAAAGCTGGGTGCGCTCGCCGGCATCTTCACCGCTGGCGGTGTTGGAAAGACTCATATCAATGGTGATCCCGCGGAAAAGTCCGGAAGAAATATTTGCCGCGCCCATTGCCAGCAGCTCCTGATCGGAGTCAATTTCGTAATGATATTTTGCCGCGAAAGAGCGCGCGGTACCGAGCGTTTCCCCGGCTGCCAGGAACACGATCCCCATCGCACCTCCAATTAGATACGGGATCGTATCAAGGTTGATATTGGGGATACCCGGGACGGGCATTCCGGTTGGAATTGTGCCGACTACAGAAACGCCGTAAAGGGCATTCAGATCAAAATAAGTTGTGATCACGATCCCGAGGATCAACGCGATCAGCCCACCGGGTACTAGCGGAAAGTAGCGTTTTACGGCAAAGACGAGGGCGATCGTTCCCACGCCGAGCATCAGGGAGTAAATATTGGTCTCGGGAAGTTTGGATATCAGCTGCCCCATCTGTTGGAAGAAACTCCCGCTGCCACCCGACACCCCGAAAACCTTGGGAAGCTGGCTTACCGCGATGAGGCAGGCAACCCCGAACACATAACCGGTCATCACGGATTTCGCCAGGAAATCGGAGATGAAGCCCAGTTTGAGCAGGGAAAGAACCAGCAGGATGATCCCCACGGTGATCGCCAGTGCGGAAGTCAGCGCCATCAGGGCGGCTGGGTCTCCGGCTGCCAGGGGTGCGACAACTGCCAGCGACATGATCGACATGGTGGAGCTGGTGGTGACCTTCATGTGGCGGCTGGTGGCCAGAAGTGCGTAGGCGGTCATTCCCACGATCGCAGAATAAAGCCCCGCCTGCGGGGGGACGCCAGCCATCTGGGCATAGGACATGGCCACAGGGATCATGATCATCCCGACCACCACACCCGATAGGAGATCGTCGCGGAGCCACACCCGTTGGTATGACCGCATCCAACCAATGATCGGTACATATTGAATCAATTTCTTGGTTTGAAGTATTCTGTTGATCATTGACCACCTGTTCCTGATTCACCCGGAAATGCGTCCCAATTATGGCCTACCTCTTTTTCGGGATTTATCACTTGATGATAATTGTACCTAAACTTAACCCTAGTATTGAACGAATCTCCCACGAAAACCAACATATTTTGATATTTCCTTTACCACGGGAGGCAGCAGGAGATAGGTATTGAAAGTTGTTCTCACGGATGTCCAATAAGAATTGGTTGGATTTTTTAAATAAGGTAAAGATTGTCGATATAATTAGGTACTTCTGATTCAACAAAATTCTTTAAGAAAGGATGTGCATCAAATGAACAAAGATCTACTTCTTGGGCTTGGCATTGGATTCTTTGGGGGAGTGCTGGTTGGTGGACTCACCGCGCTGCTGCTTGCCCCATCCAGCGGCGAGGAATTGCGCGGCCAGATTCGCGTAAAAGCGGGAGAGGGAACCCAGTATCTCAAGGATACTTACAGCGATGCCAGCGATTGGGTGGTTGACCAGACCGGAAAGTTGCGAAAAGTAAAACCCGACGAAGGATAATTGGAATATGCAACCTAGGTTAACCTCCTGACATTCAGGAGGTTAACCTTTTCCCGGTAAGGAAAGATCTGTTTCCCAACCTGGTATAACCAGGATACACCCAAAAGGAGAATTAAAATGCAGAAAAATAATTCGGGTTGTTTAACTGCTGCTGTCACCGGCTTTTCCAGGCTGTTTTTGCTATTCGCCTGGATCGCCCGACCGTTGGCATTTGATGCCGCATTTGGGTCCTGGATCTGGCCTTGCCTGGGCTTCCTGGTCCTGCCCTTCACCACGCTGATGTACCTGATTCTGATCACCAATGGCGCCACCCGCACAATTTCGGGAATCGACTGGCTTTGGCTCATCCTGGCTGTGGTAGTCGATCTTTCTAGCATGGCTGCTGCCGGTGCCGCCAACCGGAATAGGATCCCGCAGGGCTATCCGGGATCCGTTCCGCCCGAACCCCCTGCAGCGCCTCCCGCTGCGCCGTCTGCCCAGGGAAAAAATTAATAGCTGTGTTTTCCCGGGTAGGGGGCAGGGAGTGGAATTAGTGATTTAGTCCTGGATCTGAGGAGGATAAGATGACAAAGAGAAGAACGTGGATCATTATTGGAATGACGATCGCACTCACCGGTGTTGCCATTCTCCTGTTTGGGTCCAGGACTGCCTTTTCCACCTCCCCGCTTCTTGCATTCGGGGCGGCGACAAATACCCCAATGGTTCCCGCCGGCCAGGCCATCCCGATCAAACCGATTGCCGGTCTCAGCTCGTTAACTGCCACGGCAAAGATCAGCACAAACGGATTGATCAACAATGAAAAAGCCCAGGGGGACCTGAATGCGGTCATTGCCACGAACAACAAAGGGCAGAGCAAGATCACCGTCACAGGCAGCCTGCTGGGAACCATTGCCGCCCAGGTGGGTGGGTCGGTGGTCGGTTTATTTACGCCTTCCAGCGTCGATATTTATAAAGTCCCCGCGGGGAGCTATATCGTGATCAACAGCCTGATCCCGGTCTGCGTGAAACCGACTGACCCGGCGACCACGGAAGCTCTCGGCGAGTTCAGTCCGCAGGGCTTGATGAGTATGTTGACCGGCAAAGAGGTGGCACGCGGTACCCTGGCCGGCCAGGAGACCTATAACGGGGCGACGCTTGATCATTATGTGGTCAACGGGGATGCGTTCCTGGCAGCAGCGAAGAAGAGCGGCGACCCCAAATTGAAGGCATTTGGGGATGCGCTCTGGGATGCAGGTGATGCGGACCTTTACGTGGATGCCAAAGACCGTTACCCGGTGGCTTTCCGCAATAATTTTAGCGGAACCTATGACCCCTTGAAGTTCGAGGGGAATTTCGATGTCAGCATCCAGTTGACCGGCGTAAACACCAACCCGGTGATCACCCTGCCGGCATCCTGCAAAAACCCGATCACGCCCTGATCTTTCTTGAATATTCACGTTCCATGGAATTCTCCTGCGGTCCCCATTCAAATCTTGGGAGGTACATGCGATTCTGCCTGCCTTGCGGCCGGGTGAAGGCGGCCTCAATAATTCAGCTGGGAGCGAAGTCTCGTTTACAATCGGAAGACCGGATTCAGTCCAGGAGCGGATTCCTGTGGAGATCACCGAAAAAGAAGCAAAGCCTTCGATCGAATCGAGCCACCCTCGTTCCTGAAATTATGGCGGGGCTGACGGTGACGTTGGTGAGCATTCACGGGGGCACGGCTTCCACGCTCACCGCCGGGGTGAACCCGGACGAACGGAAGTAAACCGAAATGCTAACCACAATCGTTACATTTCGGACTGGCAGAACTTCATTATGCAAAAACAGGATTCTTCAAAGTAGATCACCGATCGATCCTTCACTGATATCAATAAACAGGAGCAACGAACTTGGCTGAATTTCCCCAACCCCCAAAAACCTCCCCCAAGGATGCCCCACGGGCATTCCACCTGCTGGCCAAGCCCACCGGGGCAACCTGCAACCTGGATTGCAAATACTGCTTCTTTCTTTCCAAGGAACTGCTCTACCCGGATAGCCGCTTCCGTATGACGGACGAGGTGCTGGAAGGGTATATCCGCGCGCTGTTGGAAGCCCACCAGGAGCCCGATGTGACCATCGCCTGGCAGGGCGGCGAGCCCACCCTGATGGGACTGGATTTCTTCAAACGCTCTGTGGAGCTGGTGCAGAAACACCGCAAGCCCGGGCAGCAGGTAGCCTACAACATCCAGACGAACGGCATCAAGGTGGATGATGACTTTGCGGAGTTCTTTCACGAAAACCATTTTCTGGTGGGCCTCAGCATGGATGGTACCCCGGAAATGCACGATACCTACCGGGTTAACAAGGGAGGGCAGGGTACCCACAAACGCGTCCTGAAAGCCTGGAACATTCTCAATGAACACAAGGTGGATGTCAATATCCTGACCACGGTCAACGCGGCCAACGCGGATCATCCCCTGGAGGTCTATCGCTATTTCCGCGATGAGATCAAGGCGCAGTACATGCAGTTCATCCCAATCGTGGAGCGTTCCACTGCGGAGATGCTGCCTCTGGCGAACGAGGGTTGGGGGGAACGGGCCGGCAACCGGCCGTTATACGTCCAGGCGGGTGATCTGGTGACCGAGCGCTCGGTCAGGCCGGAGCAGTACGGGCAATTCCTGGCAGCGATCTTCGATGAATGGGTTCGCCGGGATGTAGGCAATATCTTCGTGATCAACTTCGACGCCTCGCTGGCCAACTGGCTGGGACAGCCAAGCATGTGCATCTTACAGCGCACCTGCGGCGACGCGCTCGCCATGGAACATAACGGCGACCTGTATTCCTGTGACCATTTCGTTGAGCCGGCTTACCTTTTGGGGAACATCCGCGAAAAGCACATGGTGGAGTTGATCGCCTCCCCGCAGCAGCGCAAGTTTGGGCGGGACAAATTCGATTCGCTGCCCAAATACTGCCGGGAGTGCAAGGTGCTGTTTGCCTGTTATGGGGAATGCCCGCGCAACCGCTTCATGCCCACACCGGATGGCGAAGGGGGATTGAATTATCTGTGCGCTGGGTACAAGTATTTCTTCAAGCACATCGATAAACCGATGAAGCTGATGTCTGATTTACTACGCCAGGGGCGTTATGCAGACGAGGTGATGGGCATCCTGGCGGAGCAAGAAAAACAAGCCCGGAAGCATGGGCGCTAATATCATTTCCAGCTGTTTCTGATTTTTTATAAGATCAAACCGACCTTCCGACAAGAAGCTGTAATTTGGTTAAATTTCCCCCGAATTCCATTAATTCCTTTATAAATCATCAAAATTAACCTTTCGAAACCGTTAATGTCAATTTATGGGATTCGCGTTAAAATTAAAATAGCGAAATTTCCTCGATTGAGCGAAGCATGACTGATTTAACAGGTCAAACAATTGGTCGCTACAGGATAATCGAGCAGCTCGGTAGAGGGGGGATGGCGAATGTCTACCGGGCTATAGATACTCGCCTTGACCGCACGGTGGCGCTTAAGATCATTCGCTCGGAAAACCTGGAGGAAACGGATTTTCTACGTCGTTTCGACCGGGAAGCCAGGGCGCTTGCCATATTAAACCACCCAAATATTGTTCATATCAACGACTATGGAGAATTGAACGGCCTGCCATATTTGGAAATGGACTATATCCCTGGGGGGACATTGGAAAAACACCTGGGCGTATTGATCCCGTGGTCTGAATCCGCACGGTTCCTTGCGCCGGTGGCATTTGCGCTTGACCATGCTCACAGGCAGGGGATCATCCACCGAGACATCAAGCCATCCAATATCCTCATCACCGAATCCGGCGAGCCAATGATCACCGATTTTGGGATCGCCAAGATCATGGAGCTTGACCATGTGACGCTGGTCACCCTGCCGGGGTTTGGCGTGGGTACGCCTGCCTATATGTCACCCGAGCAGGTGATGGGTAAACCAATCGATGGCAGGTCTGATGTCTACTCCCTGGGCATCGTCCTTTATGAAATGTGCACCGGGCACCCACCTTACCGGGCAGAAACCCCGATGGCAGTAGCGGTAAAACAAGTGCACGATCCCATTCCTCGCCCCCGCCAGGACCTGGTTCCCCTTCCGTCAGCGGCCGAGAAAGCCATTTTGACCGCGCTCGCCAAGGAGCCGGAGCAACGCTACCCAAATATGGCTGCTTTCGCTGAAACCCTGGATAAACTGGGTAGGAAAGCCCCGGTATCGGATAGCAAGGCAACCTTTACGTCGATCCCAATTCCTAAGGAACTGGTTGATGGTGGGGGATTTCGGGATGACGGCCCCCCCCGCAAGGGAAGACTGTTCGCTTACTTTCCCTTCTTTTCCCAGAATCGGACGCTTGCCACCCTGTTATCCTTGGTGATTGTCGTGGTAATTTCCACGCTGGTATTTGGGATCGGGTATGCACAGAAAATCCGCGATGAGCAGCAGCAAGTCTCTTCGACCTCCTCGGTCCTCCTCGGCCTGCCTGGTGGCGCTTCAACTGACTTTGCAACCGAAGTTGCCTCCCAAACAAATATCCCTGGAGCTCCTGCGTTATTTGCCAAGGATGATTCCCACACCCCAACGCCTACCCTGACATTGTCCCCATCCCCGACGCGTCGATTTGGAAACGGCACAACCCCGACGGAAAAATCACCCGGCAATCCGGGATCCGGAACTTCCGCCACCCAGCAACCGACATTAATTCCCAGCACCGCCCCAACGTCTCCACCGCCCACTTCTCCACCGCCAACCTCCCCGCCACCAACTTCTCCACCCCCTACATCTCCTCCACCAACTGTTGCTCCGACTTCACAACCAAACACACCGGTCCCAACACCGGCTGAAGCAACGCCGACAAAGAAACCAAAACCAACCAAAAAGCCGTAATGGGAGATTCGGATTTTAGTATATGAATAGTGTTTTTAGGACGATTAGGGTTAGGGAGCTTTATCCAGTAGATTGATCATCTCTGCGACAATCTTTTCTCTACGCGCGCGCAAAGAATCCGATCGATCCCCGGAATCGGAATCATCTAAATCCGCCAGGCAGGAGGTCGCGTATTCCTGCAAAAAAATCCGGCTGGTACCCTGCACGGCGGCATGCACAGCGGAGAGCTGCTGCATGATTTCGCGGCAGTCGCGTTCACTTTCCAGCATGGATTCGATTCCGCGCACCTGACCCTCGATGCGGCGCAAGCGAAGGATCATTTTTTCTTTAACCTCTGGATCCTGGATGTTCATTTGTTGCCTTTCCTGAAAGCTGGCGCACGGCCAGCAGGGGATCATCCTGCTCAGCTGAACCCGCCGCGGGGTCCGCAGCTGCTGGTTGACGAAGCCGTTGGTGAAGAAAGCGTTGACCCGAAGGAGCTTACCTTCGATATTTTTTTGAAGGTATCATGGCTTTCGCATTCGGGGCAGGCAGGAAGTATATCTGCTTCCGAAAAACGGACGATCAGCTCAAAATCTTCACCGCAATCTTTACAGGAATATTCGTATAGAGGCATTGTTTTCGACCTTTATTAAAGCATAATACTATACTGTAGTATAGCATAATATCGCCTAACCGATAACCCTCGTTGAAGGTTCATGCGCCAACTTGAACGATTGCTTCGGGAACCCTGCTTACAGTAGGTTTTCCAGGATGTCGATCATCTCCTGGTCGCCGCCTGCCGGGGGGATCCAATCCACCCGCACCACTTCGACATCCTGAACCTCCAGGTTCTCGGCAAAAGCGGATAGCCCCAGGTTGATCACCACCAGCGGCTCGTTGAGAAGGGTTTCCACAGTGTTTTCCATCAGGATTTCCTCCCGCCTATGATCAATTCCGTGCAGAACGAAACCGCCCGAGCGTTGCTCTGAAAGACTACAACCCCGGCTTCCCGCAGCATTTTTGATTGCAGCGCCAGGTCCTGCCCGTCGCCATCCGTTCCACAAATGGAAGCGACCACGCTCAGGTACCCACCGCGTTCTGTGGCGATCTTTTTGCCCTCGATAATGGCTTCGATCAGGTCTCCGACCGGATCAAGCGATGCGTTGTAACCCAGGATGAAATCCAGTAGCAACACTGCCACGGAAGGATCCCGGGCCTCGGCAAGGATGCGCTGGCTGCGCCATGTGCCATCGATCATGGGATGCGGCTTACCGCGCGTGTAAAAATCATCACCCATATCCACCAGGCTGTGTTCGCGGCTCTTTTCGGGATGCTCCAGGCTGAATCGTTTATCCAACGGGGAATTCGAATAAACCTGCAAGCCGGCCTGGCGCATGATCTGCTGGGATTGATAGCAGAACGTCCCCCCGGCAAACAAGCCGCGTAGATAGCGTTGCTCGCCGGACCACCCGGCGCTTTCTGATTTCCGCATTTCATCCAAATCGTCCCCGTTTAGAGACGGAATTTGATTCCCAAAAACTCTTAGCGAAATATCCACCGCGCAGTCAATGGTCACTGTTGGGTGAAAGCCGGATTCTACTTCCAGCTTGGCGGGATCGATACCCAGGAAACAGGCGACAATTGGTTTCCGGCAGGATTGAAATCTCCCGGTCAATTTCTTCAGCATTTTCTCTCCGGGGGGCTTCGAGATCACAGCGATCACTTCGGTACCCGGATCTGCCTCCAACGCATCCAGTGCAGCAAAGGTGGTCAGCCCGCCGAGAGCATCAGAAAGATCATGGCTGCCGGTGCCGATGGCGTGCGAGATACCCTGCCCGGCGTTATGCACCTGGCAGGTGAATTCCTGCAAGCCCGTGCCGGAGGGTCCCACAGCACCGATCCTGCCTTTGCGGACCGCGTTGGCAAAACCGATCCCTTTTCCGCCGATCAGGCTGGTGCCGCAATCCGGACCCATCACCAGCAAGCCTTTCCCGGAAGCCAGGGTTTTCAGTTCCAACTCATCTTCGATCGAGACATTGTCACTGAAGAGAAAAACGTGCAGACCGGATTCGATCGCCTTGTGGGCTTCCCGGGCGGCATATTCACCGGGCAGGGAGATCACTGCCAGGTTGGAATCCGGCTTCGCGGTCAGTCCGTCCTGGAGAGAATGGAGGCTGGACTTCGAGCGTGGTGCGGAGCCGGAATTGAGGATCTTGTCGAACCGGTTCAGAGTATCGTCCACGACCATCTGGCTTTCCCCCACCACGGCCACCACCAGATCATTTGGACCGGCATCCTTCAACCCGGCGAGGTCCAGGCCGATATCTGCAAGGAGCGTTTTATTGGTATCGCTGCCCATCAGTACGGCGGATTGGGTCACACCGGGTTGATCAAGGATGCGTTTATTCACGCCCATCAAAAAGAGGGAGTCATAATACTGGTTCTTGCGGACGATAAAACCGGAAGCCATGGACAATCCTATCTACTGATATTTGCGGCTGAAAGCGATCAGCGCTTTTTTGAAGCACTCTAACGGGGCACGGACAAGGCCGGCGCCGATCTTGGGATAACCCGGCTGCTTGTGGGCAATTGCCGTATCGATAATGGGGGTGATGCCGCTCTGCACCACCTTGCGGATATCGATCCCAATAGGCGCACCTTCAAACCCGAAGGCGGGCATCCGGTAAACCGGATGGGTCGCGGTGGTGATGGTTTTCATTTCGAGGGTATAGGCGAGCGCTTCTTCGGGTGTCCCGCCCACCAGGCTCAGGATGCCCGGAGCGCCACCGATGACGAAGCCGCCCCATCCGACCGTTTCGGTGATGGCAGAATCGCCCATATCCAACCCGGCGTCTTTTTCAGAATACCCGGTGACGTAGAGCCCATCCACGGCGGGTGCGGGAGTGGTAAACCATTCATCACCCAGCCCGCTCACGCGGATACCGAATTCGACCCCGTTGCGGCACATGCCGGTTACAAGGGTGCTGTATTCGATCCCATACACCGGGTCGGCGATGGCTTTTCCGGCTGCCATGGCCAACCCCAGGAAGATCAGATCATGGTTGACCAGCAACCCGAGGGTGGGCATCAGCTCATGCTTTGGGAGATCGAGCCCGGCGAGGGGCATCATGAAAGCATTGGCAAAAAGGCTGGAGGCAGCGCTGTGGCGGTTGTGCAGCTCATCCCCCATGGTGAGCGCTTTGGTGATGATCGGCTTAAGGTCAAGCCCGCCCATCTGTTTCAGAGCTTTCCGCAGGGTTGGTGCTTGAACTTCGCGCCATTTGCGCAAAGCGTCGATGGCTTCCTGGCTGTACTCGCCGAACTGCTGCCTGCCCTCCACGTTTCGGCAGAATCCCTGGTTTCCAAAGGTTTTGTTTTCCACCACGAATACCGGCAGGGAGGGGGAGATGGTGCCAGCCATGGGGCCAACTGCCTGGTGGTGATGGTTGGGTTCCAACCGTACCTCACCTAGGTCCAGTAATTTGCGCGCGTCCTGCATAGATTCAGCCCAGCCCTCAAAGATCACCATGGCGATAATCGCGCCCTGCTGTGCTCCGCACATGCGCGCCCACTCGATGGGAGGGCCTGAATGGGTGATCTTTTTCCCCTGCATCCCGGGGATGACTTCGCCTGCCGGGGCGATATCGACCAGGACGGGTTGGCCGGAGGTCATTCGCTCCACGGCCTCAGCGTTTGCTTTTTCGATCTTTTGCTTGATATCCATTCGCACTCCTCCAAAGGATGTAATTTGCAGGTCGATCCCGCCCATTCATAACACACAAGGGTTTCCGGAGGGAGTTTATCCCTCCGGAAGTGTTCTAATTGACCGAAGGATCGCTTATTTCGGCGACCCGTTGATCCCTTTGACAAACCAGTCTACATTGCTCATCACGTCCGAGGTCAGCACTTCGCCTTCCTTGACTCGCACAGTACCATCCTGGTCCACGATCGGTCCGGCAAACGGGACGATCGTACCGGCATCGAGGTCCGCGCGGACCTGGTTGACAAAGTCCTGAACTTCCTGGGGAACCTTGGGTCCGAAGGGGGCAACTACAACGCAACCATCGGGCATACCGCAGCGAAGGAAGATCGGTTCCCAGGTCTTGTCCATCACGGTGGATGCCAGCCAGGTGAGCTTGTCACCCAGGGTATAGCCGGTCCCGGTGATCCAATTCTCCGGGGCAAATTGCTGGGCTTCCAGGGACTGGAACCCGATGGATTTAACTCCGCGGGATTCGGCAGTGCCGATGACGGTGGCGGGGGAATCGACGTGCATGGTGATCACATCCGCGCCCTGGTTGATTAGGGAGTTGGTGGCATCCGCTTCCTTGGCGCTATCGCCCCAACCGAAGGTATAGGCAACGGTTGTGGTCACTTCAGGATCCACGGATTGCGCGCCGAGCTGGAAGGCGTTCGCGAAAGTCAGCGACCACCCAAGCGGGAAGGCTGCCACGAACCCGAGTTTCTTGGATTCGGTCATCTTTGCCGCTGCGGTGCCCATTAGGTACCAGGCATTCACGGGATCACCGAAGAAGTTGGCAAAATTTTCACCCATTTCCCAGCCGCCGGCATGCTCGAAGATCACATCCGGGTACTTCTTGGATAGCTCAAGGGCGGGATACTGGTGATTGAAGGCGGTGGCGATGATCATCTGCGCACCTTGCGAGATCATGTTTTCCATGGTGGTCGTCGCGCCAGCTTCATCGGGGACGTTCTCCGCGGTGATGATCTCCACGCAGGGGATGTTTTCCTGGATGGCCTGAACACTCTCGTAGAAGGCCTGGTTGTAACCCGCATCGGTCACTGAGCCGCCGAAGAGAGCTCCGATCTTCAAACAGGGTCCTTCTGCCACCGGTTCTTCAGTGGGCGCTTCAGCTGGCGCAGCCGGTTCCTCGGTTGGAGGAACTGGTGCTTCAGTAGGTGCGGGGGCAGGTGCGCAGGCAGCCAGCGCCATCGCAGCGATCATCAAAACGGTAAGCAAAGCATAAATTGATCTGTGTTTCATTTTCTTCTCCTTTTAAGTTTGGAAATCCAAAGACTTTGACTCGAATACGAACCAGGGTAATTAGTTCCAGTCCACCTCCCTTGCAGCGAAAGATTCATTCAGTTCCCTGATATACGCGCCCCAAACTAGCCGGGGCGGATTGACGACGCGTTCCACCCCAGATCAGGAGGACGATCAGGGTGACGATATACGGGATCATATCCAGCAGGAATGGGGAGATCTGTACCCCGGCAGCCTGTAGAAGCAGTTGGAAGGCGACTGCCCCGCTGAAGAGCAATGCTCCGACAATGGCGCGGATCGGGTGCCATTTGGAGAAGATCACCAGGGCAATGGCGATGAAGCCGCGGCCGCCGGTCATAAACTCGCCCCAGTTCATGGTGTAGGCGATGGAAAGATGGGCTGCTCCCAGACCTGCCAACAACCCCCCCACAAAAAGTGCCTGGTAGCGGATCCGGAAAGGATTCCGCCCGGAGGCATAGGCAGTATCGGCGTTTTCTCCCACCGCGCGCAGGGAAAGCCCCCAGCGGGTGCGGAAGAGGACCCACCATATCAGGATCGCCATCGGGATGACCAGGAAGATCAGGATATCGAATTTGAAAAGGGAGGAGTAGACCTGGGGTAGAGCAGTTAATCCCGGGAGGGGTAAACGGGGAAGTCCATTGATTTTGGCGCCCACAAAATCTTTCCCGATCAGGGCACTGAGCCCGATTCCGAGGAACATCAGTGCCAGCCCGCTGGCAAGCTGGTTCGCCTTGCGGGTGACCACCAAATAGGCAAGGATCAAGTTCATCAATCCCCCTGCCAATACGGCAGCCAGGACCCCCAGGTAGGGATTGCCGGTGAGCGAGGTGACCGCGATTCCTGTGGCGGCACCGACCAGCAGAACCCCCTCCAACCCGAGGTTCACGATCCCGGCGCGTTCATCAACGATCTCACCCAGGGTGGCATAGAGCAGGGAAGTCCCTGAAAAGATGGCGCTGGAAAGGACGCCCAGGATGGCCAAAGGTGTCATTTCTTTTTCTCCCGGGTGAGGCTGAAGGAAGGCTGGGCGAGCACGACAAACAAGGTAATCGCCAGAAGAACGTTGATGGTGGCAAAGGGCAGGTCACGGGTGAGTTGCAGGAGATTGCCGCCGGTGAAGATCAGTGAAACCACAAACGACATAAGAAAAATTCCAAGAGGCTCCCCGCCGGCTAGCCAGCAGATCAGAAATCCCATGAAACCAAGGCTCATGGAAAAATTAAGCAGAAGGACTCCATAGAAGCCGGAAACCTGCACCATTCCGGCCAACCCGGCAATAGCGCCGCCGATACACATGATGGCGATGAGGTATTTTTTAACCGGCAGGCCGTTCCGGCGGGCTGCCTGGGCGTTTCCACCAATCGAGCGGATCTCCAGACCCCAGCGTGTGTACTTCATGACCGCCCAAAAAGCCGCGAGGAGGGCAAGCGCAAAGACCATTCCCAGGTGAATTCGGGTGCCGAAGAATGTCGGCAGGCGGGCGGCATCTACGAAGTTGGGTGTTTTTACCGTATCCATGGCAGAATGCCAAAAACCAAAAATGAGGAAACCAATGACCTTTGGCGCAACCGAATTCAATAAAAGCGAGGTTATAGTTTCGTTCACCAGACCGATCGCTTTGAGATACCCGGGAATAAAAGCCCATATCGCACCACCGATCATGGATAGTAGAACCATCAGGGGCAGCAGCACCCAGCCAGGCAGGTCGCTCAACGTCAAGGCAGCCCAGGTGGCAAAGGCCGCACCGATATAGAGCTGCCCCTCGCCGCCAACATTGATCAATCCCGCCCGGGAGGGAAGCGCCACCGCAAGGGCAGTGATCAACACCGGGATCATCCCGACCAGGACCTCCGAGAAGCCATAGGAACTTCCCAGGGTGGAGGAAAAGATGTCTTTATAGGATTGGATGGGATCCTTACCGGAAAGGAGCAGGATCACACCGAAGAGGACAAACGCAAAGAAGATCATGCAGGCGTAGCGGATGCCTGTCCGCACGGTTTTCTGCTGGAACAGGGGGGTGGGGGAAACGTTTTGCAGGGCGCTCACTGCCCCTCCTTTGCGCCGGTCATCAACAGGCCGATTTGATAATAATTTATCTGTTCGGGGGTGAATTCCCCGGCGACCCTGCCTTCAAAAAGGACGATAAGACGGTCGCTGAGGGTGAATAATTCATCAAAATCCTCGGAGATGAATAGAACCGCAGCACCGCTCTCCCTGGCATCCAGTAATGCCTGCCTGGCTGCCACCGAGCTCTGCACATCCAGGCCGCGGGTGAGATAGGAAGCCAGGATAAGTTTTGGGGGAAATGCCATTTCCCGGGCGATGATCATTCGCTGGAGATTTCCGCCGGAAAGAGATTTTGCCGGGGTAAAAAAGGATGCCGGAGGAAAACCGAGGCGCTTATAGGATTCAGCAAGGTCCTTGCGGGCGGATTCCCAATCCAGGGAGAAGCCAGCCCGGCGGGCATACCTTCCAGTCCGGGTGAGGATGCTGTTCGGCAGAACCGGCAGCCAGGGAACAACAGCCATTTGCAGGGGGCTTTCGGGGATGAAAACCACCCCGCGTTTACGAATTTCCCCCACGCTCAAATGGGTGGCGTCCTCTCCGAGGATCAGTTTACAGCCTTCCCGGATGGGCTCGATCCCCAGGATCATTTCCGCCAGTTCCTTTTGGCTGTTGCCTGAAACGCCAGCGATGCCAACGATCTCCCCCGGGTGAATTTTGAAGTTGATCTCTTTTAGTAATTGACTTGCCCCGTCGCCAGCTGTGGAAATATATTGAAGATCCAGGACCGGTACGGAGACTTCCGGGGCAGCAATATGCCCGGATTGCGCGACCTCGGCGATCTTTTTCTCGAACATCATCGCGATCAGCTTCTGCTGGCTGGCTTCTTCTCTCAGAATGCTCCCCGCCACTTTCCCGGTACGCAGCACGGTGATCCGGTCCGCGAAGTTGAGCACTTCCCGGAGCTTGTGGGTGATGAGGATGATCGCGTAGTCGGCTTTCCGCAGGTTATCCAGCACCCGGTAAAGAGCTTCGATCTCGTGCGGGGCCAGCACGCGGGTGGGCTCATCCAGGATCAGGATACGCGCGTCGGAAAGCAGGAGCTTGAGGATCTCGGCTTTTTGCTGGTCACCGATCGAAAGCTGGGAAACGAGCATGCGGGGATTTACGTGCAGATCGTATTTATTGGATACTTCGTTGATATGCTGGTCCACTTCCTTCGGGTCGATCACCGATTTGAGTTCTGGCAGGAAGAGCGCGATGTTTTCCGCGACCGTGAACGCCGGGATGAGATTCAGATCCTGGAAAACCATCCCGATCTGCAGCGCGCGCGCATCCTGAGGCGTTCGAATGGAGACGGGTTTATCCTGGATGCGGATCTCTCCAGAATCGGCCTTATAAAAGCCGTAAAGGATCTTCATCAATGTACTTTTCCCGGCGCCATTTTCGCCCAACAGGGCATGGATTTCGCCCGCGAAGATATCCAGGTCGATATGATCGTTGGCGGTCACACCCGGGAAGGCTTTGGTGATCCCGCGCAGGGTTAGGAGGGGAGTGGGGGAGGTCGTTTTCGGCATGTTGGCAGATGGTATTTGAAGGCTGTCCGAAATACAGTCAAGAGTTACAACAGCATACCGATTCTCGTGGTCGGATGGAAGCGTAAATATTTGGGGTTTTTTTGATAAGTGACCGTAAAAAACCGACCCCGTAGTTTCTACGGGGTCGGTTTGGAATTCCCGGAAAGATCAGTCGATCAACCCGTGTTCCTTGGCATACCGTACCAGCTCCACCCGGCTGTGAAGTCCCAGTTTTTCCGAAAGGTTGGCGCGATGCCCTTCCACGGTTCGCACGCTGATGGAGAGATGTTCTGCGATCTGCCGGTTGGTATGCCCCTCCACGATCAATTTCAGCACATCCACCTCGCGGGGGGTGAGCGGTTCAACAATGCCTGTGTGCACAGGTTGCGTTTTCACCTGCTCGTTCAGGAGGGAGCGCAGGAGGGAGGGATCCACATAGAGGTCACCGCGCAGGATCACCTGGATGGCAGAAACCAGCTCGGATTCCGCCGCTTGTTTAAGAATATATCCAGAAGCGCCAGCCTGGATGGCCTCCTTCAGAAGCGCTTCATCCTCGTGTACCGTAAGGATCAATACGCGGGTGGGAAACTGGAGCGCTTTCAGCTGACGGGTCACCGAGATGCCGTCCATATCCGGCATGCTGAGATCCAACACGAGGATCTCCGGTTGAAGCTTTTTCACCAGCTCCAGCGCTTCCACCCCCCCGGATGCTTCCGCGATCAATTCAAGCTGGGGCGTATCCTGCAGTAGGGCACGCAGACCAGCCCGAACCACGGCATGGTCGTCGGCGATGACCACTTTAGTCATGGCAGGGTACCTCGGCGCGCACAGTTGTGCCCTTTCCAGGGGCGCTCTCGACGCTGAATTTCCCTCCCAGCATCTCGATCCGTTCGCGCATTCCAAAAAGTCCTAGGTGCTCTTCGCTGTCTGGAATGGTGGGGGAAAACCCAACACCATCATCCTCAATGATCGCGACCACGCTGCCGCCGTGCCGCGAAACCAGCACATCCACCCGGCTGGCTCGCGCGTGCAATGCGACATTCGTCAATGATTCCTGGACGGTCCGGAAGATCGCGGTTTCGACCTCTGCGGCAAGACGCCTGTTTTTCATCCCGGTGGCCTCGAATTCCACCCGCATTTCATACTGTCGGCTGAATTCCGCGGCGTATTGTTGAAGGGCAGTGACAAGTCCCAGATGATCCAGGCTCGCAGGGCGCAGGTTCACCGCCAATTCGTGCAGCTCATGCTGGATCTCTTCGGTGATGCGTTTTAATTCAGCCAGGTGCGGCTGAACCTTCACAAGAGTGCCTGCTTCACGCTCCAGCAAACCGAGCCGCACGCTGAGAGCTGCCAGGAGCTGCCCGCTTTCATCGTGCAATTCACGGGAGAGATTCAGCCGTTCTTCCTCCTGCGCCTTGATCAAACGCTGCGAAAGGGCATGCAATTGCTCGTTTCCCCGGCGCACCCTCTCCAGAAGCCACGCGTTTTGAATGGCAAACGCGGCGAGGTTGGTGAAAGATTGCAAAAGAAGCAACCGGTCGGGGGTGAAAAATTCCTTCGTCCTGCTCACTAGGTTGAGGCTGCCAATCACCTCTGCCCCAAAACTCAGTGGAAGGATCGCGAACGAACTGAAAGCAGATTCAGGGACTCCGGAAATCCTGGCGGGGATCTGCGGGATATCTCCGGCAGGAACGTCGGCAGATCGTTGCCATTGGGCGCGCAGGTTCGGGATATCCGCCGGGGTCAACCCCTCCACGGCGGCAGGATCGGGTTTGTTGGTGAAAGGAACCAGTTCCAGCCAGGCGGCATCCACCTCGAACCTTTTCACAACCAGGCTGCAGATCGTCTGATAAATGCCTGCCTGGTCGAAGGTTCCCAGGAAAGTTTCCGAGGATTCGTTCAAAGCAGCTAGTCCAGAAACTTTCTGTTCCAGGGCAGCAGTGGCTTTCAGCCGCTCGGCGGTGGTGGCAGCCAGGATCAGTGAGGTGATCGCAACCACTCCCAGGAATGTCTGCAGCAGGATCAGGCTGTCGTTCAGAGATTCGTAGGAGAACGGCCCAAGCCCTCGGGAGGTTCCCCAGATGGCGATCAGAGAAATGGCCAGCGTGCTGGTAGCGGCACCCCTTGGACCGAACCTCAACGCTGACCAGATAATAAAGGGGAAAAGGACGTAGAGAAGAGCCTGGTGGACGATCCCGATCGGGGGATTGTTACTGAACACGTAAAGGGTAACCAGGGTGGTGAAACCGAGGACGATCGCGCCTTCCAGATAGCGTTTGCGGGTGATATTGAACGATGAGGGGCTCAGCCAGACCAGCAGGATGGGAGCCACCACCAGGGCGCCGAGCAAATCGCCAATCCACCAGGTTGCCCAGATCGCCCCAAAGGCAGGCCATTCCCCATTACCGGTTAGCATCAGGGTGAGGGTGCCGATGGTGGCGGAGATGGTGGTGGCGAAAAGCGAAACAAGCGCGAACGCAACCACATCCCGGGTGCGCTCCAGGGAGTTCTGGAAGTTGAAGAATCGTTTGAGCGCGAAAGCGGCTGCCAACGCTTCCAGTGAATTACCGACGGACATGCCTGCTGCTAGGGCGGGTGGCGCCCCGGTGAGCAGCGAACCGGCGAAGACGCCCAGCGCAACCCCCGGCCACAAATCCAGGCCGAAGATAAGCAGGGCTGCTATGGCAATCCCTGTCGGAGGCCAGACCGGGCTGGTATTTGCCTGCACAAACGCCAGGGATAAACCAACTCTCACTGCCAGGTGGTATATGACCGCAAGCAGTAGGACCTTGGCCAAGTAAATCAGAATTCGTTTCATTCCGACTGAAATTATAGCTGAGGAAATGGTGGCATTGATGGATAATTGAAAAGCATAGGTCCAATATAATTAAGGACATGTCGAATTAAATTAACGGAAAGGTGAGCCATGTTCGAGCTGCCCGAAATAACCAACCTTGCAATGCAAATAAACGACTCGTTGAAGGGGAAAGTGATCGCGGAAGCCGTACAGGGAAATTCCCCGCACAAATTCGTCTGGTATAACCACCTGGCGGAGGAATTCGCCGATATTTGCAGGGGCAAGGTGATCGGTGAGGCAACCAGCAGGGGCAGGTGGCTTTTCCTGCCGTTGGAACCGGGTTATGTTTTCGTCCTCGGGGAATTTGGGGGAAGGGTGCTTTTCCACCCGGATGGGACCAGCATTCCACCAAAATATCACCTGTTATTCAGGTTTTCCGATGGTTCTGCGCTGACCGCAATGACGCAGATGTGGGGTGCGGTGGAGCTCTATGAGAAGGGGAAGGAGCAGGAGCGGCAGTATATAAAAGGGATGCGACCGACCCCGGCGGATGTGGAGTTTGACTTTCCGTATTTTTCGGGGTTGATCGATGAACTGCTGCTGGGGGAAAAGCGTTCGGTCAAAGGGCTGCTCACCCAGGACCAGCTGATCCCGGGACTGGGCAACGCCATCGCCCAGGATATCCTCTTCCGGGCAAAACTCCACCCTGGGCATACATTGATCGAACTTGATACGAGCCAAAGGAAAGCATTATTCGAAGCGATGATGAAAACAGTCAGGGATGTGATCGCGGGTGGCGGACGGGACAATGAATATGATCTTTACAACCAGCCTGGCAGGTACCACCGCATTATGGATAAACGCGCCGAGGGAAACCCCTGTCCGGCTTGCGGAACGAAGGTGGAAAAGATCCAGTACCTGGGAGGAGCTTGCTATTTCTGCTCTGAATGCCAGAAGTAATGTTCTGATAAATTGAAGGGAACCATGAAAAACAAGGATGAGATATTAGTCCAGGATTGGATTCAAAAGCTGCTCGCCGAGCCGCTGCTGGCCAGGCTGGGGACGGCCAACCCGGAGACCGCCCAGCCGCACGTCACCCCGGTCTGGTTCGCCTGGGACGGGAAGAGCCTCTTTATCAGCGTGTTCATCTCCACGCGCAAGGCGAGGGAGGTTTCCAAAAACCCGCGCATCTCGGTGTTGATCGACACAGATAACCCCACGCGAGCGGTGCTGCTGGAGGGGTTGGCCGAGGTGATCGGGGGGGCGGGGGAGGTGGCGCAGATCTCCGAATGGATCTACGCCCGCTACGTGGGTGATTCGGAGGTCAAAGGGGAACCCTATGCGGGTTGGGTACGGGACCCGGAAAACCGGATCATCAGGTTGAAGCCGGAGAGGGTCTTCGCCTGGAAATGGTGAGTGATATTCGGTCTGACGGTCAGTACCGCCTATTCTAAAACACTTTTGAGCAATTCTTTGATGTTTTTCTCTTGCAGATATTCGGGCGGAAATTGATTCTCCAGCATGAGTGTTGTAAACCCGTGGACAGAACTCCATAACTTGACAGCAAGACCATTCACCGGAGAAGCGGGCAGTTGACCTTTCGCCTGGCAAAAAGCGATGATTTCTTCAAATAACGCAATAGTTTTCTGAGAGATTTCAACATAATCTGGATGACTGCGCTCTTCTTCAAGCGCGCCGGAAAACATTAACTTGAATTGATCAGGGTTATCCATTGCGAATTGATAGTATGCCCAGGCAATCTCAACGACAATCTCTGTGGATGATTTATTACACTGTGAAAAAGTATCCACCAACGATCGATGGAGATGTTCATGCCCCGCCGTTGAGATGGCGGAGAGCAGTCCTTGTTTGTCGGCAAAATGGTTGTAAGGGGCGGCGTGGCTGACGCCCACCCGTTTTGCAACGTTGCGCAAACTTAACCCTGCTATGCCATGTTCACAAAGAATTTCGATCCCGGCAGAGATCAGTGCTTCCTTGAGGTTTCCATGATGATAGGGAGTTTCTGTCACATGGTGATGATAACACAGATGTTGACAGTGTAAACATTGATGTTTATAATATTAACGCTGTTAACATCCGAACGCCGCAGGAGAAAACATGCAGATCGAACAGAGCCGATCAACCCATAGTTCCATGACCTCGCGGGAACGTGTGCTCAAGGCCTTACGCCATGAGGAAACTGACCGCCTGCCAATCGATTTTGGAGGCATGGCGTCAACAGGGATCATGGCGATCGCGTACGATCGGCTCAAAAAGCACCTAGGGATAACCAGTGGGGAAATCCGAGTTTTTGACATGGGGCAGCAACTGGCGGAGGTTGAGCCGGAGATATTATCCCGGTTCGGGGTGGATGTCATTTCGCTGGGGAATTCTCTGGGCGAAGCTCCGGAATTATGGAAACCTTGGAAACTGCCCAACGGTGTGGATTGCAAAATCCCGGCTGGGGTCGATTTGCGTCCTGATGAAGAAAATGGCGGATGGCTCATCTGGGAAAACGGGCTTCCCATGCACCGAATGGCACCCGGAAGTTTGTACTTCTCTGAAGCCATTCACCCCCTGGCAGACTTGACCACATCGGAAGAACTGCAATACGTCCCGCGACCCATCATCAGCGATGAAGAGTTGAAATTCCTGGAAATGCGCGCCAAAGCGTTGTATGAAAACACAGATTTTGCCATTATGGCGAGTTTTGGCGGGAACATTTTGGAAACCGGCAACAGTCTGCGCGGATTTACCCGTTTTATGATGGATTTGGCGATGGGTGGCGCGTTTGTCGAAGACCTGATCGGCGGTATCGTCGAGACCCAATTTCTAAACCTGACCCTGTTCCTGCAAGCGGTGGGCAAATACGTCCAAATCATCCAGTTCGGGGATGACCTGGGGATGCAAGACCGGTTGATCATTTCCCGAAGCATGTATCAAAAATACATTTTTCCCGGGCACCAACAACTATTCCAGTACGTTCATCAAAATTCCGACTGCGCAGTTTTTCTTCATTCATGCGGCAGTATTCGTCCCCTGATCCCAGACCTGATCGCAGCAGGCGTGGATATTCTCAACCCGGTGCAAACCAGCGCAGAGAATATGGACCCAAAACAGCTGAAGGAAGAGTTTGGAAAAAAGATCACTTTCTGGGGAGGTGGATGCGACACCCAGCATGTGCTTCCGTTTGCAACGCCGGATGAGGTCGCCCGGCATGTTCAGGAGCAGATCGGAATCTTGGCACCCGGTGGCGGATTCGTTTTCAACCAGATCCATAACATCCAGGCTGATATTCCGCCGAAAAATATAGTCGCCATGTTCGACGCGGCACGCCAATTCAAGCGATAGAAAGCGAGCGTGGAATGGTAGGTATAAAAGACAGGGCAAAATCCCTCATTATTTCGATGACCTTGCGGGAAAAAATATCCCAGATGGTTCACCAATCTCGCCAGATTTCACGTTTGGGGATACCTGCCTATAACTGGTGGAGCGAGTGCCTGCATGGCGTGGGGCGGGCGGGCATTGCCACCATCTTTCCGCAGCCAATCGGTCTGGCTGCAATGTTCGATGAGCCGTTCGTCAAAGAGATTGCGGGGAAGATCTCTGATGAAGTCCGCGCAAAATATAACGAAGTTACAGGTAGGAACGATTTAATAATAAGAATTCTCAGGTCATTGCCTGATGCGTTTGGTGGATGGTTGTTTGCGCAAAAACTCTGGTATCGGGGATTGACCTGCTGGAGCCCCAATATCAATATTTTCCGCGATCCCCGCTGGGGGCGCGGGCATGAGACTTATGGCGAAGACCCCTTCCTTACCAGCCGATTGGGCGTGGCGTTCGTCCGAGGTCTGCAAGGTGATCATCCTGACTATTTAAAGGTGGTGGCAACGCCAAAGCATTTTGCCGTCCATAGCGGGCCAGAAGCAAAGCGGCATGGTTTCAATGCGGTGGTTAGCCAAAAAGATCTTCGCGAAACGTACCTTCCTGCGTTCAAAGCCTGCGTACAGGAAGGCGGGGCGGCATCAGTCATGTCTGCATACAACGCTGTGAATGGCGAACCATGTTCAGCCAACGTTGAACTCTTGCATACCATTCTGCGGGACGAATGGGGTTTCGACGGGTATGTGGTCTCTGACTGCGGAGCAATCCACGATATTTATAAACATCATCGCAAAGCAAAGAATTACCCGGAGGCTGCCGCCCGGGCAGTTCAGGCAGGTTGTGATCTGAACTGCGGAGGTGTTTTCAGGCACTTGGAACAGGCAGTTTCTGATGGATTGGTAACCGAAGAAATCATCGACCAATCCGCCCGGCGATTGTTTGAAGCGCGGATATGGTTGGGCATGTTTGCAGAGCCTGAAAAGGTGCCTTACAACAAGATTCGACCCGATATCATTGACTGCCCTGAACATCGCGCCCTGGCGTTGGAAGCATCCCGCCGCTCAATGGTTCTCCTGAAGAATAATGATGCACTCCCTTTGAAAAAGGAGGGAGGAAAGATCGCGGTGATCGGTCCCAACGCCAACTCGATGGAAGTGCTTCTTGGCAACTACAATGGGATACCTTCATCGTATATTACCGCGCTGGAGGGTATCCGTGCGCATTTTGGCGGGGAGATAGTTTTCGCCAGGGGATGTGATCTAACCGGAAACAAGAAAACCGGCTTTCGTGAAGCGCTCCGAATCGGGCAGGATGCGGATGCCATTGTGTTCTGCCCGGGGCTTTCTCCACAGCTGGAAGGGGAAGAAGGAGACGCCTTCAACGCCGATGCGTCTGGTGACAAATTAAGCCTGAAACTGCCTGGTGTGCAGGAAGCGCTGCTTGATATGCTCGCAAGCTTGAAAAAGCCGTTGATCGTTGTGATCTTCTCCGGCAGTTCGTTGGATCTCAGGCAGGTGGATCAATTGGCGGATGCCGTAATTCAGGCGTGGTATCCGGGGCAGGATGGTGGAAAGGCGCTGGCAGAGATTTTATTTGGGGATATCACCCCATCCGGGCGGCTGCCGATCACCTTCGTGCGCTCGGATGATGATTTGCGCCCATTTGAGGACTATTCCATGCGAGGGCGAACGTACCGATATCTCGAGAACCCGCCTCTGTACCCCTTCGGGTTTGGGTTGAGTTACACCACATTTGATTACTTCGATTTTTTGATATCTGAAGGCACAGACGGGATAAACGCATCGGTATCGGTAAGAAATACCGGTGATCGGTCAGGTGGGGAAGTGGTTCAGTTTTATATGAAATGGCATGATGCAACTGTACCGGTTCCCAATTTTCAACTCTGTGGTTTTAAGCGGATTGAACTCGCGCCTGGTGAAACGAAGCAGGTGGCGGTAACAATTCCACAAACAATGCTGGAAGTGATCGACGAGGATGGCTTTAGCCATCTTGAATCGGGTCGATTCACTTTCTTCGCTGGCGGGCAGCAACCTGATTCCCGAAGCGAACAACTCACCGGAAAAAAACCACTAGAAAAAGAATTTCATTTGATTTTCGGGGAGACCATTCCACGAAAACCGCATGTTCTCTTATCCAAAGGGATAAGCGCAAGGCAAAGACCTTAAAAAAAGGAAAATCACAATGAATGAGATAAAACAGTATTACACCCTGAAACGAAAAATCCTACTTAACCTGATATCCGGCGGGTCTGTGCTGATCACAATTATTGTGACCAGCTCGCTGATGAAATACTATACAGACATCATTGGTCTCAGCCCGGCCATCTATGGTGTGGTGTTCCTTCTGTTCAGCGTTTGGAATGGGATCAACGATCCTATCATCGGTTTCTGGGCGGATAAAAGGGAATTCCTACACGGACGCGGGAAGTATATTCCGCTCATCCGCTGGGCTATCCCGATCATTGGGGTTTCGGTCATTGGCCTATTCTTCGCGTCCCCGAGTTGGAATGAGATTCTCATCGCGGTGTACCTGCTGATTCTTCTGGTCATCTACGAAGGTGCGCAGACTCTTCTAAATGTCAGCTTTATGGCTTTCACGGTCAATACCTTTCTTCACACGGATGAACGGACGCAAATGCAGGTGATTGCCCAATACGTCAACATGGTGCCGATTTTTCTAGGCGGCATGATCCCGGTTTGGTTCCTGACCGGGGATTACAGCCGCACCGCGCTGGTGGCGATATTTTCCGTGGCAGCGTTGTTGGGGGTGTTCCTGATCTGGCTCGGTTCGCGTTATATCCGGGAAGATGAAAAATTCTATAAAGATCTTGAGGTAACGCGCGGCCTCAAGGAATTGCTTGGCCTTTCTAAAGAACTCCTCAAGGATAAAATCTTTGTGATCTTTATTCTTACTTTCCTGTTTATTCAAGCAGGCTCGGGCAATTATTTTTCGGGATATCTCTATTACATGGATAACGTCCTGGAAGTTTCGGGCTTGAAAGCCACCATACCGGATGTTTTGACTGGAGTCGCGCAGATGTTAATGTTTCCGCTGATTTACTTGCTGGTCAAAAAATTTGGCACGCGGAATACACTTGGTTGGGGGTTGCTGATCGCTGTATTTGGGCATGCTGTTTTAAGTTTGCCAATCAACTATTGGGTCGCCGCCGGAACATATATTGTGATCCTGATCGGCTACGGATTTGGTTCTGCCATCATTAGTCCGATGACCGGCTCGGTTATCGACCATATCGAACTCACCACCGGCAAACGCCAACCAGGAGTTGTTAGGGGGATCATGGCGATCATTCTTCTTCCTGCAGCGAGCTTCCAACCCCTGATCCTTAGCGTGATGTTGAGCGCTTCAGGTTATATCGGCGAGACAAAGAGCCAGACCGCAGAAGTGGTTCAAGCCATTCGCCTCGGCACAGGCATCATCCCGGCGATTATCATCCTGATCGGGATTTTCCTGTTGTTTCGGCTTCCGCTCGACCATAAGAGAGAATTGGAAATTCAGGCAGCCATCGAGGCAAAACATGGCATTCAACCTGACTAACTGAGCTAAGGATAGATCAAATGCAGACACTACACGTAATTTCTCACACCCACTGGGACCGGGAATGGTACGAGACTTTTCAACAGTTCCGGCTGAAACTGGTGCACCTGATCGATGGCCTTCTGGAAATTCTCGCGCAAGACCACGAGTTCAAATATTTCATGCTTGACGGGCAGACCATTGTTCTGGATGATTACCTGCACCTGCGCCCCGAAATGGAAGAGACCCTGCGCGGGTACATCCAAAGCGGGCGCATCCTGATCGGACCCTGGCACATCCTGCCCGATATGTTCCTGGTCAGCCCCGAAGCGCACATTCGCAACCTGCTGCAAGGCGAGCGCACCACCCGCAGGTTTGGTCCCAAAATGCCGATCGGCTACATTCCCGATCCCTTCGGTCACCCCGGGCAGGTTCCGCAAATTCTGAAAGGATTCGGTATCGAAGCTGCCGCCCTGTGGCGCGGGCTTAGCGAGGAACCCGCCGAACTGTGGTGGCAATCCCCGGATGGCTCGAAAGTCCTGCTGGCGTACCTGCGCGATAGTTACGGCAACGGGGCGAATTTTCCCGCCCGGGAGCCTGCGCAATTTGCCCAGCTCATCGCTGCTGCACGCGACTCGCTCGCGGTGAACTCAGCTGTTGATGATTTCCTGATCATGTTCGGCACCGACCACATGGAGCCATCCCCGTTCACATCCCCGGCGATCGCGTATGCCAATGCCAACCTGCCCGGCACACAGGTGATCCATTCCACGTTACCTGAATACATGCGGCGCATTTCTGAATCCATCGCGCAACTGGAAACATCCATCCCCACGGTTTACGGCGAACTGAGGGCTTGCGACCGTTCTCCCTTGCTGCCGGGAGTGCTCTCCTCCCGCATGTGGATCAAGCAGCGCAATCACGGCAGCCAGACACTGCTCGAAAAATGGGCGGAACCATTCAGCGTTTTTGCCCAGAACATGATCCCGGCAAAAACATCCTTGAAGTCACCTGAAGCGATCGCTTCCAACCGCATCCGCAACGTCGCACCCATCATCCGCCAGGCATGGCGTTTGCTGATGGAAAATCATCCCCACGATTCCATCTGCGGCTGTTCGATCGACCAGGTTCACGATGAAATGAAACCGCGCTTCGACCAGGTGGACCAAATAGGTGAAGAGATCACCCTTCAGGCTTTGCAGGCGATCGCACAGGCAACCAATACGAGCCGCCAGGACGCATTCTCGTCCGTTGTGATTTTCAATCCGAATAGTGCGTTGCGCTGCGACCTCGTTGAGGTGGATCTGCAAGTCCCGGAAGAGATCACCCATTTCGAGCTCGTCGGTTCTGATAAAACAGTTATCCCGTATGAATTCCTTGGCGCGAGCAACCAGGAACTTGCCAACGTTTTGCTGAGTAAAAACAACCTGCGAGACACGATCGGCACGATTCACGAAGGGCGCGCTGCAGGTCTGGCAATTACCAGAGTGACCGTCTCCCGCCAGGGTGCAACCGTGACCATTGAAGCTACGCTGGATGGTGACGGGCAGCCCAATATCGCCGCCTGGCGGCAGGCGGAAGAAGAAATCTCCC
>CAWDHI010000004.1:0-100846 GCA_963802095.1 uncultured Chloroflexia bacterium
GCTATGATGCTGATCCCGATGTGACCCATTACCATCTACTGGCACACACCCCGCGCGCCTCGCGCATCCGCTTAACCAGCCCGGTGGTCCCTGCGTTGGGATGGAGCACACTCTGGGCGCGCGCTTTGCCGGAGATCGCTTCATCTCAACCCGCTGAAGTCAACCCGCTGCTCAAACCTTTCCTGCCGCTGGCACTGCGTTTCGCCCAATCCGGACCCGGCGAAAAACTGCTTGCCAGGCTCAATGCTGGCGACGAATTAAAACCACCCTTCGTCATTCAAAATGAGAATTTCTCTGTGGAAGCCAGTCGAACCGACGGCACATTGACCATCACGGATAAACGCACTAATGCGATTTTTACCGGGCTCAATCGCTTTGTGGATGGCGGTGAGGCGGGTGACGAATATAACTACTCGCCACCAGGCTGCGATACTTTTCTTTCCCCGAAGTCGGTTTCATTAAAGGTGTTTCGCCACAATCTGGTTCAGGCGCTCGAAATCGAGTATCGAGCTCAAGGTCCCGGCGCAATTGGCACCGGACCACAAGAGTCGCTCGCAGAATATGGTCACCATCCCGATTCACAGCCGTGTTTCCCTGATCCCAGGCGGTGAGCGGGTGGATATCCACACTGAAATAGATAACACCGCCAAAGACCACCGCCTGCGCGTGCATTTCCCTGCGCCTTTTGGCGTGCAGAACGCAGATTATGACGGGCACTTCGAGGTGGTGCAGCGTCCGCTCGGCGTGCCGGAGAAAACGGATACATGGGTGGAAGATCCCCGTCCCGAAACGCACCAGCGCGCCTTTACGGATGTAAGCGATGGAAATATCGGGCTGATGATCGCCAACCGCGGCTTACCCGAAGTGGAAGTGCTTAAAAATGGAGATCACGCCGAAATTGCGCTGACGCTGCTGCGGTCTGTGGGCTGGCTATCGCGGGATGATATGCCCGTCCGCCAGGGACACGCGGGACCCGCCTATGAGACCCCCGGTGGCCAGGTGATGGGCAAGTGGGCGTATGATTACGCCATCATCCCGCACAGATGTGATTGGCGCGTAGCCTGCCAACACGCCTACGCGTTTGAAACGCCCCTGCGGGCGAACCCCACGACCATCCACCCCGGAGAACTGGCGGCAGAAGGCTCTTTCATCAACCACACTCCCGCGGAGTTTATCATCAGCGCGGTCAAAGAAACCGAGAATGGCAAGGGCTGGCTGGTGCGCGGCTATAACACATCGCCTGAAAACCTTCAGCTCAATTTAAAGCCACTGCGCCGGTTTGAACGCGCAACGCAGATCAATCTTGCCGAAGAAGCGCTAACCCCACTGAGCGTTGAGAGTGACGGTGCGGTTAGAATCCAGGCGGGTGGGCATCAGATTATCAGCATCATGTTTTCGGATTAATTGAGCACAGAAAAAATGCGAAATAAAAGAGTCTGGAAATTCATTGCATTGGGTGTAATGATTGTGCTTGTTCTCCTGGGCATTAGTTACCTCAGTTATGAGCGCAGCCCCCTACCGAATGCTTCTGCAGCGATGGAAAGCGATGAGACTGTGACTGTGTCAAATGATCCCTGGCTAACGTTCACCCCTGACGGTTCTGTCCCTACAACCGGATTTATTTTCTACCCCGGAGGGCGTATCAGTCATTTAGGATATTCTGATCTGATGCGCGCGATTGCCGAAAAAGGTTACCTGGTAGTTGTTCCCAAAATGCCGCTGAATATGGCTGTCTTTGAATCCAACATAGCTGATGAGATCATAGCCGCCCATCCAGAGATAAACAACTGGGTCATTGGCGGACATTCGGTGGGTGGTACTGCTGCCGCGCTATATACTTCCTCGCACCCAGATCAAATTTCCGGATTGGCGATCTGGTCATCCTACCCGGCAAATAATTCCGATCTCTCCAGCCTGGATATCCCGGTGATGTTGATGTATGGCGGCAACGAAACGCGCGTGACCGATGTAAGTGTGAGCGATCGCCAAAATTTATTACCTCCCGATACACGTTACATCAAGATCGAAGGCGGCGACCATCATCAATTCGGTTCGTACGTCTTAACCACAGAAGAAAACCTGGCGACCATCAGCCGGGAAGACCAGCATGCGCAAGTCCTGTCCGCGATGTTCGCCCTGCTTCAATCCGTTGCTGGACAATAGATCCCTTTAAAAGAATAATTGGACATGACCGTCATGATCGTGATTTCCGTATCAGCGGTGTGGCCGCATTTGTCCTGACACAAACCTGACACAAAAATATGTTATCCTGTTGAAAATGCCCACCCGCATACTGATTGTGGATGACGAACCCGCTGTGACTGATCTGCTGGCCTACAATTTCCGGAAGGCCGGTTATGAGATCCTGCTTGCTGGCGAAGGGCGCGCAGCACTAAAACTTGCCGGTGAAGCTGCCCCCGATCTGATCCTTCTAGACCTGATGATCCCCGAAGTGGACGGCCTGGATGTATGCCGCGAACTCAGGAAAACCAGCCAGGTACCGATCATTATGATCACTGCGCGAGGCGAGGAGATTGACCGGGTGGTGGGACTGGAACTCGGTGCAGATGATTACGTCTGTAAACCGTTCAGTGTGCGCGAACTGATGGCGCGCGTCAAGGCGGTTCTACGCCGCGGTCAGAAAGGGGATGAAGACACCGGAAATTTTCTGATCGGAAGGGGAGGGCTGCGGTTGGATATAGAGAGCCGCACGGTGACCGTTGGAGCAGCTGCTATCGACCTGACCCGGCTGGAGTTTGATCTTCTGCACATCCTTCTTCTTAATGCCGGACGGGTGCTTACCCGCGAACGCCTACTGGAAGAGATCTGGGGGTACGATTTCACGGGCGACACCCGCGCGGTTGATAGCGCGGTAAAGCGCCTGCGCGCCAAGCTCCGCGCCGCCTCTGCTGAATCGGATTCCATAGAAACTGTGCGCGGTGTTGGTTACCGATTGAATCGCTGATCCATGCGTTTATCCCTGCAAACCCGCCTTTCGCTGAGCTACCTGGTGGTGGTGATGGTCGGGATGGCTTCCATCGCGCTGCTTGTCTGGATGGCGGTGGAGCAATTGTATATAACCACCCAGCGCGAAAACCTGTTGGCCCAGGCACGCCTGACCGCTGCTGCTTTGGAAGGCCAACCCCTGCCCGAGACGATCGCCGAACCTTATACCCAGACGACCAATACGTTTCCCGGTATCCATACCCGCCTGCTCAGTGAACAGGGTGCGGTCGTCCTGGCACTGCCTTTTGCTTCCGCGACAGGTTTCCTCCAGGCTCCGCCCATCGAAGATGAGATCCTGGTTTCTCCTGATGAACTACGCCAGCGCACCGAGATCCTCCAGGCTCTTCAAAACGTACCAACCACCGCGATCCGCCGCATACCTGCCGCGGACAATAAACGCGTTCTCTATGCTGCTGCACCGATATCTGGGCAGGGCGGGGGGGTCATAGGAATTGTGTATCTGGCCATGCCTTTGCCGCCTGCCGGTTTACCGACCGACACCCTGCTTCAATTGAGTGGAACCGTGCTGATCGCTGTGGTGATTGCCCTCCTGGCCGCGTGGCTGCTTTCCCGCCGCATTGCCAAACCGGTTGAGGCGATTGCCCGTGCCAGTCTGGCAGTGAGCGCCGGGGACCTTACACGGCGCGTACCAGTGGAAGGTTCCATTCGTGAATTGGAAAGCCTCGGTCAGTCCTTTAATCACATGACGGAGAGTTTGGAAAGGGCTGAACAGGTGAAAAACGCCTTTATCGCTGATATCACCCATGAGCTGCGCACACCCCTGACGGTCGTCAAAGGCACGATCGAAACCCTGGAGGACGGCGCAATGGATGACGCTGAAGGCAGGTATCAACTCCTGGATGCTATGCAGCGGGAGACCGACCGCCTGATCCGCCTGGTCAATGATCTGCTGGTGCTCACCCGGGCCGACGCCGGAGCGCTGCAGCTGAAGCTCCGCCCGCTCGAACTGCGGTCTTTCGTGAAGGAAAGGTGCACTCATTTTTCCATTCTGGCAAGTCAGCGCTTGGTGAGTTTGAACCTGGATCAATCACCGGATGAGCAGCCCGCCTGCGTCCTGGCTGATGCCGATCGTCTTGCCCAAGTGCTGGATAATCTGCTGGATAACGCGCTTCGCTACTCCCCGGAGGGATCTACCATCACCCTCACCGTTTTTCCGATGGAGGGCAGGTGGGCCTGTTCCATTCGCGACCAGGGACCTGGTATTCCGCCTGCGCATCTGCCATTTATCTTTGAGCGGTTCTACCGGGTGGATGCCTCCCGCAACCGCAGCACGGGTGGCACTGGGCTGGGCCTGGCCATTGCGCGGTCCCTGATGCTGGCACAGGGCGGAACAATCACCGTCGAGAGCGACGAGGGCCATGGAACGGTCCTGACCTTACTGTTTCCGACGGTTCAATACTGCCCCGAAACTGATCGGGAACTGACACTCTCCTGACCTGCTGGATTGTTAGGATGGAGGCAATCAGAGTATTGCCAGATGATTCCAAAACAAACAGGAGGTCCTATGAAACAGTCGTCCGTATTCGTATTTCTATTTTTATTCTCCGCTCTGGTGCTGGGGTTGTTCTCCTTTGGCTTGCCGCAGTCCGCTGTTCAGGCAGCCCAGGCAAGTCCCACCCCCCAGGCACCTGATCCACAGGCGGATTGCAACGCGAGCCGCACCATTAATGTGAGCGGAACAGCGGTGATCAATGTCACGCCAGACCGGGCATTGATCCAGCTTGGCGTGCAGTCGAACGGCCTGACGCCCGACTTGGTGGAGGCGGAGAATTCAGCCGCCATTCAGAAGGTCATGAAAGCAGTGCAGGCGCGCGGCGTTGCCGCCAAGGATATCGCGACCGACCTGTATGTGATCGAACCGATCTATGAAGACTACGATTCGCTGTATATCAAAGGCTACCGGATCAATAACGTGGTGGCGATCACCCTGCGAGACGTCCGACAAACCAGCCCGGTCATCGCTGCCGCATTGAAAGCGGGCGCCAATCAGGTCCTGAACGTGGAGTTCTACACCAGTGAACTGCGCAAATACCGCGATCAAGCTCGCGAGCTGGCCATGAAAGCTGCCACAGAAAAGGCGAATGACCTGGCCAGTGCTGCCGGAGCCGAGACGGGATGCGTTCTGAACATCAACGAAAACACCTGGTCTTCTTATTACGGCGGCTGGTATGGGCGTAGCCAGAACCTGTGGACACAGAACACAATGCAGAATTCCGCGCCGAGTGCAGGGGTAGACGGCACCGCTGGCGATGAACCGGTCAGCCTGGGGCAGATCTCGATCAAGGCTGAAGTCGGCGCGACCTTCTCGTTGAAATAATAGAATTGAACGCGGCATGTCATGAATCAGCCTCCTTATGCACGGAGGCTGATCGTTTGCACCACCAGGGATTTGATGATCGGTCCTGCTTTGGAGTTTCCGCGTAAAGTTAGCTAGCTGGAAGGGGCGGGGGACGGATGTGAAAATGATGCTCACCACTCATCCCAGAGCGTGATAACAATAGTTATTATTTAGGTGGTAATATTTCTAAAGGACAGTCTTAGGCCGCATCATTTTATTGATAACCGTTCATCAAAGTATTTGAGAGGAGAACAGGAAAATGTTCATCTTTATTATTGTTGTTCTTCTTTTCATTATCATTTTTGTGGACTTCTTCTTTAAATGGCGCGATAGCGATAACAGCCTGCAGCGCATGATCGCCTGGTTCTGCGCCGTATCGGTCGTTCTACTGGGCATTCTGGCAATATATACATTCATTTTAAAAAAACCACTTCCGCTCTTCGATTCGTTGTTGAATTTCTTCTACAGCTTTGGGTAATAGCACGCTGGCATCCGCGCAATAGGGGATTACGTCCAACCGCTTAGGGATCAGAGACTGGAGCAGGAGTTTGGATCGGGGGAGACCGGGCTACATCGAATCATTTCCTTGCACCTTTATTGGTAAGTGTTTTCTTGGATGAAATTATGGGGACTTGGTAAAAAGGACGCACTTATAGGTATAATGATTACGAACTCGATGTCCAGACATTTTTCCGAACACTCTTCGGTCTCTACATCAGATAAATAAATAGTTGTAACACCCGGTACCGCGGGTTTTTGAAGACGTCACTCCAGCACAGCAAATAATCTTCATAATTCGGTTTCTTGGCGCAGATATGCGGCCAAACCGTTTCTGCCTCCCGGGTTTTTCTGAAAGAATGGAGCCCCCCAATGTTCAAACGAATCCTTGTTCCCTTAGATGGGTCGTCGCTTGCTGAACAAGCTGTTCCGCATGCCGAGATTTTTGCACGCATTTTTGGGTCGAAAATTATTCTTTTGCAGGTCCTCGAACCTACTTCGTATCATGAAAACCCAAAGGCGGTTGATCCGCTGACGTGGCAAATCCGAAAAGCAGAATCAGATATGTATTTACAAGGTCTCGCGCTCAGGATTCAAAAAAACCTGGGGGGAAATCTAACAACTAAAAATGGAAAAACAAAGAGCCGTGTTGAGTATGTAATTCGTGAAGGAAAAATCGCGGAAAATATTGTCAACTTTGCGCATTCTGAAAAGATCGACCTGCTGGTTATCAGTTCACATGGGTCCGGTGGTTTGAGCCGGTGGAATATCAGCAGCATCACCCAAAAAGTCATCAATCTGATTTATTTACCAGTTCTTTTGGTCCGTGCCTATAACCGTGTAGATATGGATGAAGGATTGAGCTTATACCGGCGTATTCTCCTTCCGATTGATAGTTCCAGACGGGCCGAATGTTCACTCTCAGCCGGGATCGAGCTCGTGAGGGGGATAACCTCAACCGTTTCAACCGCCGATAATGCTGGTACAAAATCAATGCTGGTCTTGGCAGCGGTGATCCGTCCGCCAGAGTTACCGATTCCAGAACCTTTTCCAATCGAAATCACCCAACTTTCCGATCAATTAATTGAAGTCAGCCGCATGGCTGTAAATCAATACCTGGATGAGATAAAAATGCGATTGCCAGTGGCGTGTGAAACTTGTGTTGTCGAGAACAAAAGTGCAGCTTTTGCCATCCAGGAATTGGCCGAACGGGAAGATATCGATGTGGTCGTCCTTTGCGCGCACGGCCATTCCGGGCAGGTCTCGTGGCCATACGGGACCATCACCCGAAATTATATCGAGCACGGGACTAAACCCGTCCTGGTCATTCAGGATATACCGCTTTCTCAGGTGCGGCCGACCGCGGCAGAAATAGCTGCAGAAAAATCCGGGAGACGATAAGGATGCCAGGAAAGCGTAACAAAGAAGACCGAGAAAGCGAGGAAGTTTTCTCGGAACATACTTATTCCTCGAGAACCAAACAGATGCAGGATTTGGTCGTTTCCCTGGTAAAGAATTACAGGGATGCTGCTCGAGTCACTTCAAAATCAAGATCAAAAAGGACGTTAGGCGGACAAGACCTTGCCTTGTACGATACCTGGATAAAACAGGCGCATTCTTACTTCCGCGAAGCATCGAATCAGGAACTGACGATCACCCCCGCTTCGGAGTGGGTGCTGGATAACTACTATATTATCCGCCAAACCCTGATTCAGATCGAAGAAGATCTGCCGGTTAATTTCTACGACCAGCTCCCAAAATTAATCGAGGGACCTTTAAAAGGACTCCCCAGGATATTTGCGATCGCAAGGGGAGTCTTAGCCTTCCAGAAATACTTATTAAACGTGATCGATCTGCAAGCGATATTGGTTCAGACTCAAAAAGATGTGCCGCTTACGATGGGCGAATTATGGGCTTTACCGATATTCCTGCGTTACAGTTTAATTGAAACTCTTTCAGAAACACTTGAATGGATAATCCAACCTGAAACTAAACCCAATCTCCCAGTTTTTCCTTCATCGTTTATTGGACCTGAACTTCCTTCCTTGAATGGTCAAGTTGAAAATATTGATGCGTTCACCAGCTCCTTGGTGGCAAATATCATTCTTAGTTTACGTACTATTTCAGAACAAAATTGGAACGATTTTTTTGAAGCAGTGAGCAGGGTGGAAAAAGCTCTTCGTAAAGATCCTGCCGGGGTTTACTCATTAATGGACTTTAAAACCCGGGATCTATATCGAAAAGAAATCGAGATACTTTCAGCAGCAAGTGGTCGGGATGAACTGGACCTGGTTCAAAACACGCTTGCCCTGGCTCGGGAAAACCGCGAAGGAGAGTCAAAAACCCCCCGAATGAGTCAAGGGATACACAAGGAGGGAGAATCTCCGCTTGGGTCATCTTCACATGTTGGAGAATATCTGCTTGGGAAAAGTCGACCATTATTAGAAAAGCGGATCGGATACCACCCCAACCTAAAAGTGTCATTTCAACGGTGGGGGTTGCGCCATGCAAGCATCTTATACCTGGGTTCAATAATTACATCCGCTCTTTTAATATTCACCCTGGTTGCGCAAGTGGCCGGGAGAATGTTATTAATGCCACCTGGTTCTCTGCCTCAATGGATCTCAACCCTCATTCTTGCCACTGCGATTTTAATCCCCATTCTGATAGTAACCTCCAGTTTGATTAATTGGTTGGTCACCTTGTGGGTCAAACCACGAATCCTCCCCAAGCTGTTATTCAAAGATGAAATTCCTGCGAAATACCAGACACTCGTCGCCATTCCCGCTCTGATCGCCAATCGCGACGATGTAAATAAGCTGGTCCATCAAATCGAAATGCACTTCCTTCGCAACCCGGAACCAGGCCTGAAATTTGCATTATTGACCGATTTTCCTGACGCGGATAGCGAAACCCTGCCCGAGGATGAGGGACTGGTGAGTTACGCCATCAGCGCGATTGGTGAATTGAATGCAAAATACGAAAGATCTATTCCAAACCCAAGCTCGACCAAAGGGAACAACCCTTCCCAAAATAATCAGCCGGAATACCAACCCCAAAATAATCAGCGGCAGGCAGCTTCCTTGGAAGGTCAGCCACTTTTTTATTTCCTTCACCGGAAAAGATTATGGAATCAATCGGAAGGAAAGTGGATGGGTTGGGAGCGGAAACGGGGCAAGTTACAGGAGCTAAATCATTTATTGCGGGGTGGTCAGGGTTTGTCGTTCCTCACCATCCCTGGTAGTTCCAGGGGGCTCGAAGGATTGATGCACACCCGATTTGTGATCACCCTGGATACCGATACCATCCTCCCGCGCGGAGCGGCAACCCGTTTGATCGGCACACTTGCGCATCCATTAAATATCGCAAAATTTGATGAAAAAACCAAACAGGTTATATCCGGTTACACAGTCCTGCAGCCGCGCATGGAGATCCATCCCGGCAGCGCAAACCTATCCTGGTTCACCCGCATTTTTGCAGGAGACACCGGATTGGACCTGTACACCCGGGCGGTGTCTGATGCCTACCAGGACTTGTTTGGCGAAGGCAGTTATGTTGGAAAAGGTATCTATGATGTAGATGCCTTCGAGTATAGCGTCAAGGACCGGATTCCGGAAAACACAGTGTTGAGCCATGACCTATTGGAAGGGATTATGGGGCGAGCCGGATTGGTCACGGATATCACCATGGTGGAGGAGTACCCATCCAATTATTATATCCAGGTCAAACGCCAGCAGCGGTGGATTCGCGGAGATTGGCAGCTTCTGCCCTGGTTGCTCAACCCCGGGCATTTCAGGGTTAAATTCTCCGCCGTGGACCGATGGAAGATGTTTGACAATTTGCTGCGGGCAATGCTTGCCCCTGCATTATTGTTGATCTTCATCCTGGGTACGATTTCAGCGCCTGGACTTTTTGGTTTCTGGATAGCAATAATCTTGTTTTCGTTGGGGATCCCGCTTTTGACGAGTATCGCCAGGAGTACATTTCAGACCCTGAACGGTGAAATGATCAGTGCCGCATTCCATCCCCTCGTTTGGGTTCTTCTCCGCTGGTTCCTAGCGATCGCCTTTCTGCCATATGAAGCCTATAACTCGATGGATGCCGTTCTGACCACCCTCAACCGCCTGCTTTTTAGCCATAAAAACCTATTGCAATGGACCACGGCAGCCCAGACCGCTCACATTTTTGGCCTGGAAGCCCACCGGCAAGCAACCTGGCTGAAGATGATGGCTTCTTCCTTGATGACGATCCTTTTGATAAGCGCAGTACAAACGGTCCATGGATTTTCGGGTGAAGGAGTGGCACCCACGCTGGTGTTAGCTATCCCATTATTGTTGAGCTGGATGTTTTCACCGCTCATCGCTTTGTGGATCAACCGACCCATCATTCCCCGTTCATTCTTCTTAAACGAAGAACAGGCAGGTCTTTTCCGTCAAGTTGCCCGGCGAACCTGGGGCTTTTTTGAACGATTTGTTGGTCCGGAAGATCACTGGCTTCCGCCAGATCATTATCAGGAGGAGCCCGCCGGTAGAATTGCGCACCAAACTTCACCATCCAACATCGGGCTGTTGCTCACCTCCACATTAGCCGCGTACGACCTGGGTTACCTGGATCACCTTGGATTAGCAACCCGTCTTTCTACAACGATGGATACCTTGAGCCAACTAGAGCGGTTTCGGGGGCACTTTCTGAACTGGTATGACACACTCACTTTACGTCCGCTTAACCCACGCTACATTTCCACGGTGGATAGTGGCAACCTGGCTGCCAGCCTGATCATTACCGCGCAAGCCTGCAGGGGTATGTCGAATGAAAGGATATTTCGTTGGGAACTTTGGCAAGGGTACCTGGATACACTTTCCAATTTGACCGAGATTTTATCAGGTATGCGAAAAGCGGAATTTACCCTCCAGGTTGAGGAGATCAAGCGCCGGATCTTGAAAATGCATGACAAAATCCTGGCATCCCGGACAAACCCTTCCGAATGGTTTGCACTCTTTCAGGACGTGAATGGGCAATTTTGGCAGGATCTCTCCAGCAGGCTGATGGAACTGGTCAAAGTGGGTCACTCGGCTTTCGATTTCAAGGCACTTCAAAAACTACAGGAGGTTGCTGCGCAGGTTGAACGCCACCACCTTGCCATCCAACGAACGTTAAATGAGCTTGTACCCTGGGTAATTTTACTGGAACAAATCCCCGAGATTTTGAATGAGGAAAGTTTTTCACTGGAGCTAAACAAATTAAAGACCAGGTTACCGTATAACCCACCCCTATGTAAGATCAAAGATTTCGTCAGGTTTGATCTAAAACATACGGCTGATTTACGCAATCTATTAAAGGTCAGTCAAAAAATCTCGGTACTCGATCCTCGCCGATTTAAAACAGCCCTGAGATGGTTGGATGCTTTGGATAAAGCCCTGGTTGAGGCTGAATTCAATGCCAATGCGCTCATGAACCGGTTTTCACAAATCGCCATCGACACCGAGAAATTTGTGGGGGAAATGGAATTTCGATTCCTTTATGATCCGCAGCGTCATGTTTTCCACAATGGCTACAATCTCGAAGAAGGCCAGCTGGATAACAGCTACTATGATCTGCTTGCTTCCGAAGCCCGGATCGCTTCGATCATCGCCGTGGCGAAAGGGGAAATACCCCAGTCTCACTGGCTGCAATTAAGCCGACCGCTCACCTTTGTGGAAGATACGCATGTACTGCTTTCGTGGAGCGCGACCATGTTTGAATACCTGATGCCGCCGCTCTTTTTCCGCTCCTACCCGGGGACTTTATTGGCAGAAAGCGCCCTAGGGGCAGTAAAACATCAGATTGCCTACGGGAAAACCAAGGGAGTCCCCTGGGGTATTTCCGAATCCGGTTTTTACCTGTTTGATGCCAATAATAATTATCAATACCGTGCCTTTGGTGTACCCGGATTGGGCTTTAAACGCGGGCTGGGGGACGACCTGGTGATTGCTCCCTATGCTTCGGTTATGGCAATTGGTATCGATCCCCCCGCGGTAGCCCATAACCTGACCAGGTTGATAAAGCTGAACTGCTTTGGTCTGTATGGTCTTTTTGAATCGATTGATTTCACGCCCAACCGGATGCTGGTGGGGGATACCTATAAAGTAGTCCAGGAGTATATGGCGCACCACCAGGGGATGATCTTAATGTCCCTGGTAAATTATTTCCATAAAGACATTATGGTAAACCGGATGCATGGAGATGCCCGCATCCAGAGTGTCGAGCTGCTGCTCCAGGAACAAGTCCCCCAATCGGTTCCGCTGCAAAACCCATTTGCTGAAGATGTGAAAGGAATCCTGCGGCTGACCGCAGCCCCGGTGGAAATAAAACCCTGGAGCGTCCCGATCCACACAGCGGTTCCCCAGGTAAACCTACTCTCCAACGGGAATTACTCCGTTCTGCTTTCCAATATGGGAGGCGGATACAGTTCCTATAACGGGATGGATCTGACCCGCTGGCAGGCAGATGGTGTACTCGACCCGTGGGGAACCTGGATCTACATCCAGGATTTGGACCTCAAACGCGACCAGAACGCCGCGGGGTCCTGCCTTTGGTCAGCCGGTTACCAACCAGTCCCTCCCAAAAATGAAAATATGCAGGTAACCTTCTTTGCTCATATGGCTGTTATTCGTCGTACGGAATACGACATCACCTCTACGATGGAGATCACAGTATGCCCGGATGATCCCGTTGAGATCCGCCGCGTCCATTTGCATAATATCAGGAACAAGTCCCGTCGCCTCCGGTATCACCTCGTATGGGGAAGTGATCCTCACTCAACACGTCGCTGATAACCGCCACCCCGCATTCAATAAATTGTTTATCGAAAGTGAATTTATCCCTGAGCTAAACCTGCAGATCTTTACCAGGCGTCCCCGTTCCGACGACGAATCACCAATTTTTCTCGGGCACATGCTGGTGATCAAAAGCAGGGGAGAATTCGGGGTTAGCCAGCCTCCGGTGCGGCATGAAGCGGATCGCAACCGCTTCATTGGCCGCGGGAGGACTTTCCGCAACCCGGTCGCGCTTGACTCTGAACAATACCTCACCGGTACCAGCGGCACAACCCTGGACCCGATCTTCGCTCTTGGCGAGGAGATTGAACTGGATCCACAGGCAAGTGACGAGATCGCTTATTTGACCTTTGTAGGCGATAGCCGTGAAACGGTATTAGCCCTGGCTGGACGATACAGCCGATGGTCTCTTGTAGACCAATCCTTCCACCAGGCGAACATCGCAGCGCAATCCTGGTTGGGGAAGCAAAACTCTGATTCGCAGGTATTCAATAATTCTCTGCAAATCCTCTCGGCACTTGTATACCCGTTTAAAACTGTGCGAACTTCACCCGAAATTATCGCCGCCAACCGACTCAGCCAGTCCGGGTTGTGGCGGTTTGGGATTTCCGGGGATTACCCCATTCTGCTTGTGGAAATCGAAGACTCAAAACAGGTTGACCTGATCCGTGAGGTTTTACAGATCTATGAATACCTGCGCAGCCGCCATTTTATGGCGGACGTGGTCATCCTCAATTACCAGCATTCTGATTATGGCGGCGAATTGAACGGGTTGATCTTTCGTATGATCGGACGCCTGGATTGCGAGCAGTTTTTAAATCAGCGGGGCGGCATCTTTATCCTTGCTGTTGACCAGATCAACCCCGATGAGCGTATCCTGCTGCAAACCTCCGCACGCTACGTTTTCGCCGGGAAGCATGGATCCCTTGCTGACCAAATGCCGGAGTTTCCCATCCAGGTTCACCATCTGCCGGAATTTATTCCAAGCAGATCCACCGAGAGCCCCATAACTCCTCTTGCTGGAAACCCACTTCCCGCGATCGAACCTTTGCAGTTCTTTAATGGCTACGGCGGTTTCAGCAGCGATGGGCGGGAATATGTCATCGAGCTGCCGCCGGGCAGGACCACACCCGCACCCTGGGTCAATATCATCGGCTACCCCAATTTTGGGTTCATGGTCAGTGAAACGGGAAGTCAGTGCACCTGGGCAGCCAACAGCGCCGAAAACCGCCTTACACCCTGGTCCAATGATCCGGTCAGCGACCCATCGGGGGAGGCGCTCTACCTGCGGGATGAAGAAACAGGCGAGTTCTGGACCCCCACGCCTCTGCCGGTAAGTGGAGACCAACCCTATCGGGTGACCCACGGAGCGGGTTACACCACCTTCGACCATAATTCCCATGGGCTTCGACAGCGCTTGACCATCTTCGCCAGCCCGGAGGATCCGGTCAAGATCATCCACCTCCAAGTGGAAAACACCTGGAATCAAAACCGGCGGATCACAGCCACCCAGTATATCGAATGGGCGTTGGGTACCGACCATGCAGCCTCGATGCCTTTTATCATCCCTGAGTACGATGCCGCGGAAGCCTGTCTTTTGGCAACCAATCCTTCCAATACCGACTTTGGGGAGCGTACCGCTTTCCTGATCGGCAGTAAAAACATTCATGGATTTACTGCCGATCGAACCGAATTCCTGGGAAGGGGGGGCACACCCGCTTCTCCCATTGCACTGCACCGGCTCGGGTTGGAAACCCGACTTACCCCCGGGGAGGATCCCTGCGCTGTCCTGCAGCTGCACGTTGATCTGCTCCCTGGCGCTGCGGATGAGATCTATTTTGTGCTGGGACAGGGGCGCAATAAAGAACACGCGCTCGAACTGGCCAAAAAATATCACGACCCTGCCTACGTGGGAACCGCCCTGAAGAGAACCGGGTCCTTCTGGGATAACCTGCTCGGAAAGGTGCAGGTGCATACCCCGGAGCCAGCCACGGATTTGATCCTCAACCGCTGGCTGCTCTACCAGACCCTCTCCTGCCGCATCTGGGGACGGACGGCATTCTATCAACCGGGGGGAGCATTCGGCTTCCGGGACCAGCTCCAGGACGTGCTGGCTGTGCTCCCGATCGATCCGACCATTGCCCGCGGGCAGATCCTCAACGCCGCGCAGCGCCAGTTCACCGAGGGTGATGTGCTGCACTGGTGGCACCCGCCTTTCGGCCGCGGGGTGCGGACCCGCGTTTCGGACGACCTGCTGTGGCTTCCGTACGTTACTTCTCTATATATTGAATCCACCGGCGATGTGAGCATCCTGGATGAAAAAATCCCTTTCCTGGAAGCTCCTCTATTAAAGGAAAAAGAAGTCGAACGCTACAATGCATACCCGCAGACCAGGAAAGCTTATCCGCTGATCGAACACTGCCACCGGGCGATCCAAAAAGGTGCCACCAAAGGCACGCATGGGCTGCCCTTGATCGGTTCCGGCGACTGGAACGACGGGTTGAACCGGGTTGGGGCGGGGGGGAAGGGGGAGAGCGTCTGGCTGGGCTGGTTTTTGTGCGATGTCCTGGATCGCTTTGCGGGAGTTTGCGACCTTCGCGGGGAGACCGAAAAAGCGAAGGGCTACCGCGCCCAGGCACAGGAATATGCCGCTTCCATTGAGCGCTACGCCTGGGATGGAGCCTGGTACAGGCGGGCATACTTTGACGATGGCACCCCGCTGGGTTCGCATAAGGAAGAGGAATGCCAGATCGATGCCATCGCCCAGTCCTGGTCCGTGATCAGTGGGGCAGGGGACCCCAAACGCAGCCGCAAGGCGATGCGCTCGGCACTGGAACGGCTCGTTTCCCGCGAGGACAGGTTATCGCTTCTTTTCACGCCGCCATTTGACCTCACCGAGAAGGACCCGGGGTATATCAAGGGCTACCTGCCGGGAACACGGGAGAACGGCGGGCAGTATACCCATGCGGCCACCTGGACCGCCCGGGCTTTCGCCCAGCTGGGCGACGGGAAGCAGGCAGGCGAGCTCTTCGATCTGCTTAACCCGATTTACTTATCGGATTCAATGGAGAAGGTGGACGAATACCGCACCGAGCCCTACGTGATGTGCGCGGATATCTACAGCAGGCCGCCATACACGCGCCGGGGTGGATGGAGCTGGTATACCGGATCAGCCGCATGGATGTACCAGCTGGGGTTGACGAACCTGCTTGGGTTCAAGAAAACCGGCAACACATTGTATATTGACCCGGTGATCCCACCTTCCTGGGACGGATTTGAAATTAGAAATAAAGTTGGAAAAACGAATTACCTGGTAAAAGTAAGCAATCCGAAGCATGTGTCTCAGGGAATAAAGACTTTAAGACTGGATGGGGAGATACAGAATGAAAAAACCATCCATTTGGTTGATGATGGGTACGACCACGAGGTTGAGGTGATGATGGGGGATAAATAATTAGGACTAGATATGTGAGTTGACGGAGCAGGGAAGGGGGGTGGGAAGATCCTGGCATTCGAGTGCGAATTGCCCATGCTGAGGCGGAATGTGAATCTAATACTAGTGAATAAGGTGTTGGGGTTTTAATCATGGAGGGGATTTGTAAAAAAGAGGTTGCTTTATGGGGACCCGAATTCAAGGTTAATAAGAATCTTCAATAATATGTTTAGCCAACCCAAAACGCATCGTATGAATGCCCAAAAGCAGGGTCGGTTAAACCAGCTGCTTTATTTAATTGATTCACCATTTCAGTAGTTGAATCCAGGAATTTTTTGGCATTTTGAAGAGTTGGTAACCCCTCTAAAACCGTCGGTGGTAAACGAGGAAGAGAAGTCGTTCTATCAACAACAACCCTTTGTGGTCCAATATGGTCTGTCTTTGCGTGGACAATTTCATCTCTAAAATCAAATATCGTCCCAAAATGACAAAAAGGCAATCGCTTTTTATTTACCGAGAAATTTACCAATATCGAAATGGAATATAATTTTTCTTTTGGACTGAGCTTTTCATAATTTTGAAAGTCCTCAGGGGAAAATTTAATAAATCCCAAATGATTTAGAAATGCCTCAAGGCAAAATGCATCGAAAACAATACTTACTACGCATTCGAAAGTTCTACCAATTGGCTCTTTCTTAGCGCGAGTTAGAGCATAATAACTGATGGACCTCAATTCATCATAAGGTCGGTATTCTCGTTCTAGTAAATGTACAAATTTACTCATTTAGAATTTAGATAATTGTAGTTTACTTTGGCCAGGAATATAAAAATTTATAACTTCCGATTATTTATACAAATCGGAAGTTATATAATTCGTCGCACCTTTCGCGAAGACGGGAGTCTTTCAACAATTTATTCCGTGATCACTTCTTATCTTCAAGATTCTTGATCACGCAAATGAATCCCAGCGGCTCATCCCCCAGCGAGGTGAACTGGTGTAAATCCCCGCCGGTGATGAAGATTGCGTCCAACGGTCCAACCTCATAGAAATCGGCATTGATCTGCAGTCGCGCACGCCCATGCATCACAACCACTCCGTGGTCATGAGGGTGTTGTTCCAGGTTGCTGTGCGTACCAGGCTCCAGACGGAAATAGCGGATAACAAAATGCGGGGCTTTGTCATCCGGTCCAATGACCACCTGCTTGGTCACCCCTTCAAATTCGTTGCGATACTTCTGCACCTCAACGCCTTCCCAGGTGTAATCACTTCGTTCCCCGGTATATTTATGGATGACGGACATTATTGCCTCCGCGCTCTGATGAATTTATTTTTTAGTTTGTTATTTTATCAGTGTAATTTGATAATTAATAGCGTGTTTGATTTATCGTATGGCTATGCGCATTTTTAGATTAATTAACCAATATTTGCGGTTACTCTCCTGAATGGGGTTGGGTGGTCAGACGACCTGAGATTAAAGATCCCCAAGGGTTACTGCGCTTTTGGTCCCGGCAGGCGAACAGCCCGCTTAATCACGAACGGCCAAGCGATCAGGCTGATGGCGGCGGTCGAAAAGGTCATCACCCCCAACGCGAGGATCGTGCTGCTCCACGGCATCGAGATCACCTGCAAGCCCAATGCGCCCATCAGTAATCCTGTGCAGCCCATCAGGGAGGAAACCGAACCCGTATCCCCCTTCTGCTGTTCCAGCATCATGTTGGCGGATCCGGGGCGCAGGCAGCTGCCAGCGATCGAGGCAGGCAGGATGCACAGCGCGAAAATCCACGGCTCCCCACTCCCCCAAAAATAAACCAGCAGTCCGCTGATGAGAGTGGAAACATAACAGCCCAATATGATCTTCTCGGTATGCACGCGCCGCGAAAACCACAGAAAGATCATCGGACCCGCGATCAAGCCCAGCGCGTTGAGCGAGAAATAAAAGCTGTAGACCTGCCCGGAAAGGTTAAAGTCGTTCTGGTAAATGTAAGTGGAGGACGCAATGAACGCAAAGGTCGAGACTGCCCCCAGGGAAAAAAGCAATAATAGCAGGGTAAAACCGCGGTTTTGCAGCACCTTCCCCAACCTGCCCAGGCTTGGCAGCAACATTTCGGTAGTGCGTTCCGAAATGGTTTCGGTAAACAGGAAGCTGCCGGCCAACGCCACCACCCCGATGCCGGTCAGGGACCAGAAGACCCCCCGCCACGAAATGAATTTCAGCAGCAAAGCACCGATCACCGGCGCGATGGCGGGAGAGATGAGCACCATGGATTGAACGATCGCCAGGACCGAACCGCGTTTTCTACCGCTGTAAACATCCTTCACGATGGCGGTGGCCACCACCCCCGCGGCGCTTCCGCCCAGCGCCTGGAAAATGCGGCTCAGGATCAAACCTTCCACATTCCAGGTGAATGCGCACAATGCGCTGGAAACGACATACAGGCTCAGCCCGGCAAGCAGAATCGGCTTCCGCCCGAAATGATCGCTCAACGGCCCCCAGATGAGCGTGCCCAGCGCATAAAAGATCATGAAGGCCGTCAGGGTGAGATTGATCCGATCCGGGGATGCCTGGAAATACGCCCCCATGCGTGGCAGGGCGGGCAGATACAGGTCCGTGGATAAGGGCACAAACGCGCTGAGCAGAGCGATAAAAACGATCAGGCCGTTTGTCCCAAGGATTTTTTGTTTCGGCTGGTTAATGATTATTTCTCAATGGACACGATGTCAGAATGATGGTTTGATTTTATACGACGCTAGATATTTTTGAAAAAGGAAAATCGGGTATTTTCTCACTCCCCCACCGGAGTTCCACCCTCGCCTGCCAGGTTGGCTTCCCCTGGTTTTCCTTCCACAGGCGGCTTGATCTTCTTTTTACTCTTGCTGTTCTTCTGGTATTCGTCAAATGCCACCGCCCCCAACAGGATGATGCCTCGCACGATGTATTGCGCATATGTGCTCCAACCTGCCAGCTGCATCCCGTTTCCCAGCACCGCCAGGACGAAAACACCCACCACCAGGGCGCCCATGTTCCCCTCGCCTCCCATGAAACTGATCCCGCCGATGATGGCCGCGGTCAGGATGGTGAACTCGATCCCCGGTCCAAACGCGGAACTGGTGGTGTTTGCTTTGGAAATCATCACCATGGTGGCCACCGCAACGAAAAATCCGCACAGGGCATACACTGAAGTTTTCAAAGCCCGGGTTTTAATCCCCGCCAGGCGCGAGGCTTCCTCGTTGCCCCCCAGCGCCATCACGTTCCAGCCGTACTTGGTCTTGGTGTAAACAAATGTAGCAAACAGAACCACGATCACCGTGAGAATGACATCAAAGGGCACTCCGAGTACTTTTCCCTTGGCGATAAATAAGAACTCCTCAGGGTAGCTGCGAAAAGTCTGCGACTGGGAGATGATGTAGGAGATACCCTGGAAAACCGTGCTGGTCGCGATGGTCACGATCAGGGGGAAGACTCGCACATTGGTGACGATCACCCCATTAAAAAGACCCAGGCCTGTGCCCAGCAGTAACCCTACAATAACTGCCAGCCAGGCAGGTGTCTGGTACTGCACCATCAGGATGGCGGTGACGATCCCCACCAGAGACATCTGCCAACCCACGGAAAGGTCGATCCCGCCCCCTATCATCACGAAGGAGAGTCCGATCGCCGCGATGATGAAGTAAGTATTCTGAGTGATGATATTGGTTAGATTTCGTAGGGTGAAGAAATATGGACTGGTCAATGAGAATACCACCATCAATCCAAGAAGGATGAACATGATCGTGTATTTTTTCAAGCCACTAAAATTGATCTTTCGCATGGTGTCCTCTTCCTAACCTGGATGACCTGAAGCCAGCTCAATGACATGACGCTGGTCAAATTGTTCCCTGGGTACTTCCCCCATGAAACGCCCTTCAAAAAGCACGATCAACCGATCCGACATCCCCAGCAGTTCTTCCATTTCAGATGAAACCATGATGATCGCCTTCCCCTGGTCCACCAGTTGATTCATCAGAATATAGATCTCCTGCTTCGTACCCACATCTATACCGCGGGTGGGTTCATCAAAAATCAGGATATTAGTATCCGCGGCGAGCGTCTTGGCAAGCACCACCTTCTGCTGGTTGCCTCCGGATAGGTTCTTCACCCGTTGCTCCACCGAAGGGGTGCGAATTTTCAATGTAGAGACATATTTTGAAACGATGCTGTTCATTAACCTGGAGTTGACCAAAGAATACCGGGCTAACTTATTAAAGATGGCCAGGGTGATATTAAATTTCACCGTTGAATTCAGAATGAGACCCTGCCATTTACGATCCTCCGGGATCAACCCGATCCCGAAGCTGATCGCCTCGTCCGGGTTATTGATCTCCACTTTTTTTCCATTAATATAGATCTCTCCCCCATCCTTGGGCACCGCTCCGAAAAGGACGTTGACCATCTCCGTCCGACCGGAACCCACCAATCCTGCCACCCCCAGGATCTCACCTTTGCGAACCTCAAAGGAGATATTCTCATCCCCGTTTCCGCTCAGGTTCTTTACCTCCATCACCACTTCACCCGGCGGATTGTTGCGCTTGGGATAATATTCCTTGAATTCCCGCCCGACCATCAGGCTGATCAACTCCTTGCGGTTGGTTTTTGCGGTTTCCAGGGTTTTTACATAACGCCCGTCGCGCATGACGGTCACCCGGTCGGAGATGCGGAAGAGCTCCTCAATGCGGTGCGAAATATAAATGATGGTGATTCCGTTCTGCTTCAACTTGGCGACTATTAGGAACATCGTTTCCACTTCCGAAGCTGAAAGCGGCGCGCTGGGTTCATCCATGATCAGGATCTTCGCCTTCGTGGAAATGACCTTTGCGATCTCCACCAATTGTTTCTTGGCTGGGCTTAGACTTCGGACTTTTGCGGATGGGTCAATATCAACATTCATATCCGCGAAGATCTGCCTGGATTTTTCCTTGAGATCCCTATGGTTGGTGAATAGACCTTCAGTTTCCCCCAGGAAAACATTCTGCGCCACCGTTAAGGATTCCACAAGGTTGAACTCCTGGTAGATCACCTTGATTCCCAGGTCTTTGGCGTGCGCCGGAGAGATGCTTTTGTACTTCGCCCCTTCAAAAATGACCGCCCCGCTATCAGGCTCAATTGCTCCGGAGATGACCTTGATGAGGGTGGATTTGCCGGCTCCGTTCTCACCCAGAAGAGCGTGGATCTCACCCCGTTGGAATTCCATCGAAAAATCGTCCAGTGCGGTGACGCCAGGATACGTCTTGGTGATGTTCTGTATCGTTAGGATCGAATTTTCAGCCATACCTCTCCTGAACACAATAACAAGATGGGCTGGGGAAACCCGTTCGGGTTTGAACCCAGCCCATCATTCTCTTTCCCGGTAACCATCCTTCTTTTTTGGGAGAATGACCACCGGTTGGAGCTGAGTTAAGAGTATTATATTATCCCGGAGGAGGACCTAACTTGATCTCCTCGGGGGTTCCGGTCGGTACCTGGAAAACCTCTGTATCCTGGATAGGCAAGCCCATCAGTTTACCGTCCACGACTGTGACGATATCCAGGGGGTCGTAGATGATCTTGGTGATATCGCCGCCGAGCATCTTGCCAACGATTTCCATCGTTCTCCCAATCAGGTCGCCGCCGAACCGGATGGTCCCACGGAAGACAGTTTTATTGTTCGCGGAATCCAGAACCGCCGCACCTTCGGGGCCGATCATTCCAACACCAAAAACTGCCACTTTGTTGAGATCATCGATTGCGCTTACCCCAGCACCCTTGGCATACTCATCGAGAATTGCCTGGGATGCCCCCATGGCGCCATCTCCGGCATACGCCAGGATAAGCTTGACATTCGGGTTGGTGGTCAGAATATTCTGAACAGCGGTCTGCCCGGCCTGGAACATTTCCGCCTGGGTATTTGCAACAACCTTCACCTTGGATGAGTACGCGGGGTTTGCCACCCGATCGGCTTCGCCAACGACCTTGCCGGTGGCATCAATATATTCGCCCTTCACGTTTTTCAACCAAGGTTCCGCGATCATTTTCATCCCGGCGGAACGAGCCGCGGCATCCGTATTCAAGGTCGATTCGAGGATGGCGGTTTCAATGGAACCATCAGGGGCATCCGGGTAGGTTTTATCCACCCATTCTTTGGCCATGTATGCTTCGTAGCTCCCTGCCAGGAACTGGTTCATCATCATGACGCTATCATAGGCTTTTTCGTCACCGGGATCTCCACCGACAACCAGAACTTTCACCTCGGCATCGCGGGCAGCGATCAGCTTCGGAACCAGGCTGGAAGCTTCCGCCGGCATTGCAAATAGAAATGCAGGTTTCATGGCGGTGAAGTTTTCCACCTGGGTTGCCTGGGTATTCGGGTTCCCGTCGGCGCTGGCTACCTGGACATCGTATTGATCCCCAAAGGCACCTTTGAACGCATCGTTAAATGCAAGCATCAGGGGATTATCGAGCGCAGGTAATGCTACCGCCAGGACAGGCTTTCCTGCCGGTTGGGCGGGAGCCTCGGTGTCGGCTGGTGCTGCTGGCTGAGCCGGTGCTTCGGTGGCAGCGGGAGCCGCAGGCTGGCAAGCAGCCAACAGGAATGCACCTACCAGGAAAATAGATAGAACAGTCAAAATCTTCTTACTCATTTTCTTCTCCTTTTTGAAAAGATTAACCACTCACAGTTTGACATTCTTTGTAGCTTCGGAACGGTTTCTTATTGCCTGGAAAGAAAATTTATGTTTGACCCTCTCTCTACCTCCTTGTAGCATCATTTAATAAGTTTCACTACATGAAACTATGTTTCAATTATTAGTATACGCTTTTTCTACCGCATTGTCAATCAGGATAATTTACTAGGGTCGTAAATGATCGTCCCTAAACCGTGCTTCCACAACAACCCCTCACCGGCAAATGTCTGGGTGGGCTCGCCGATCCCCGGGCTGGCAAGGATCTCGCCGCAACAGGTGAGCAGGTCTTCCAGGTTTCCCCTCCCCAGCGGAGCGGGAAGATGCCCCGGCAGGAGCGTTTCGAAATCCCTGGCCTGCAGCTTTTGAAGGCTCGCCAGGTAGAACCGCAGCGGCAGGGAGTGCTTCAGGTACATCCAGACCGGGGTTTCCACGATCATATCTCCGGTGAATAGGACCTTTTCCGCCTCACTCAAAAGTGATACACAGCCGGGGGTGTGCCCGGGGATCTCGAGGACTCCGAATTTTCTTCCTCCCAGGTCGAATATCATTCCCTCGCTCAGCGGATGAAACGTTATCTCCCGGAAATGAACCAACCCCGCCAGCATTCGTTGATATGCCGGGGTTCCATCTCCGTGGAAGTTCTTGATATCATCCCGGCGGAATTCGTCGGCGCACATCCGCCGCATGATGCGCTCATCAGCCGGGTGCAGATATGCTTCTTCGAACCCGCCATTTCCGCCGGCATGGTCGGGATGCCCGTGGGTGTTCACCACGATCACCGGCAGAGGTGTCAGCAAGCGCACCAACCCTGCCAGATCCCCCACCCCCATCCCTGTATCCACCAATAGTGCTTTTTCTTCCCCCAAAACCAGGTACATCTGATCGTTGGCTGGTCCGCTGATGGACCAGATCCCCTCCCCGATCAGGCTTGTTTTAAAATAATCCTTTGCGATCATTTCTTAAGGATTGAGTCCAGGAAATCCAGCACCCGCTCCGTGTTTTCATGGGTTTCGAAGGCAGGATCGGCATGATAGACCCCGGACAGCAGTTCCAGGATCACCCTCTCTTTGCCGGCTGCTTTTTCGATCGCCCCCGCAAAGTGGATGGATTGTTCCACCGGTACGAGCTGGTCGAGCAGCCCGTGCTGGATGAGAAATGGTGGGGTATGCGCGGAAACATACGTCATCGGGCTGGCCTTCCGTACCAGATCAGGCACTTCTGTAATCAGCCTGCCCAATAGGAGGGATTCCGGGGATTCGGGCTGGGAGTGGTCCGCAACGCCCTTCCCGCTTGCTTTGAGCTCCTCATCCATCTGGAGAAAGTCTTCCGTGGGGCCAAACCAATCCACCACTGCCTGAACGGAGCATTCCTGGTCCGGATTGCCCATCGAAAGGTCCTCCAGCTCTTTGACTCCGGCACTGGTTCCAACCAGCGCGCTGAGATGCCCCCCAGCCGAGCCGCCCCAGGCAGCGATCCGGTCCGGGTCGAACCCGTATTTCTTCGCGTTGCCGCGGATAAAGCGGATGGCCGCCTTGCAGTCGAATATCTGCGCCGGGAAGATCGCCTCCCCGCTCAGTCGGTATTCGATGCACACCACCGCGTATCCGCGTTTCAGACCTTCCAGCATGGGAAGTTGCTGCACATCCCGCTTGTTTCCCAACATCCAGGCGCCCCCGTGGATGACCGCGATCACGGGGAAAGGCCCCTTCCCTTCTTCCGGAAGGTAGATATCCAGGCGTTGGGTGGGGGATTGATTGGCGTAGGGAACCTCCAGCCATTTGTGCTTGTAGATACTGGTGTCCATCATCGGAGGAGGACCTGGCGGGCGGCCAAAATCGGGACCCATCGGCGGATGCTCAGTATTTTCAAAAGGGATGAGAGGATTATTCATATATCACCTGAATGACAAATATTATTACACTCAAGATTGTAAGGAAACCTGCACCACGGTTTCTTTGGCCTTACGGTTCTTATGGTACACATCAAACCCCACCGCGGTGGGAAGGCTCACCACCATCCAGTTTGTGTTCACCCCGGCAAAGCGGACAGTTTCTTCACCTCTGAAACGGCAAGGTCATCTACGCGGTAACTTTCGCGACAGTTGCTTTCGCTTTTCGATTCTTCTGATAAACGTCAATTGCTACAGCGATCAATAGGACGGCACCTTTAACCACAGTTTGCGAAAAATCAGGAAAGCTGGCCAACTGCATGGCATTGTTGAGCACACCAATGATGAGGATACCAACGACTAAACCAAAGACGCTGCCTTCCCCCCCTTTGAAGCTGACTCCACCTAGAAGGGCAGCGGTTAGGCAGTCGAATTCGAGTCCCTGGCCTGTGACAGTCTGGCCCGCAAAAACTCTGGAGAGAAGCAATACCGAAGTGATCGCAGCGGTAAAACCGCAGATCATAAACAGGAATACTTTCATCCGGCTGATACGCACACCTGCAAGCCGGGCAGCTTCTTCATTTCCGCCTAATGCAAACACCCGTCTGCCAAAGTAGGTCTTATTAAGGACGAAAGCCCCAACCAACGCCACGATAATCCATACAATGACAGGGACCGGGATTCCCCCAACGTATCCCTGGCCAAGCCAGCGGAAGGAATCGGGGAACCCCATGATATTTCTGGACATATTGATGATATATCCAATGCCTTTAAAAATAGCAGCAGTGCCCAGGGTAATAATGAGTGGATGTACCTTAAGGGTAATTGAGAGCAAGCCATTGATCGCACCAAGCATTAAACCTACTCCCAAAATCAGAGGGATTGCCACTACGGGATCCATCTTCCCATAAACCATCATGATCGATAAAAGGACATTGGTTAGAACGACCTGGGAACCAATCGAGAGATCAATGCCACCGCTGATCATGACAAACATAAGTCCGACTGCCGCAATTCCAGAAAATGACACCTGCCGAATTAAGGTACGCAGGTTTCCAAAGGTCATGAAGTTGGGCGCGATAAATGTGAAGAGGATCAATAATGACAGCAGGATAAGAAATGGGACATTCTTTTTCATGAGTGATGTGATGCGGGTACCAAAGTTTTTCGAAGAAACAGAATTTTGAGTCATCACGTATTCCTCTAATAGTTAATGGGTTCCAGATGCAAGGTCGAGAATGTAATGTTGATTAAAATTGTTTTGTTGGACTTCTCCAGCCAATTCGCCTTCGCACATGACGATGATCCGGTCGGACATCCCCAACAATTCCTCCATGTCTGAAGAGATCATCACGATCGCGATCCCATTATCGGCCAATTCAGTCATTAAATGATAGATCTCCTGTTTTGCGCCAACATCAATCCCGCGGGTCGGTTCGTCAAAGATCAGAATATCCGATTCAGCAGCCAACGATTTCGCAAGTACAACTTTTTGTTGATTGCCGCCGCTTAAATTGATCACCTGCTGCTGTAAACTGGGGGTCTTGATATTGATCCTATCTTTATATTTGTTGGCAATGCTATCTTCAACTTTCGTATTGACAACGCCATATTTCGAGATGCGTTTAACGATCGGAAAGCTGATGTTCCATTTGACAGCCATATCAAGGAACAGCCCCTGCCCCTTTCGGTCCTCGGTAAGAAATCCGATCTTATGCTCAATGGCATCTGAAGGCGACTTGATCTTTACCGGGTTCCCGTTGATCAAGATCTCGCCGTGTTCCATGGGGGCAGCGCCAAACAGAAGCTGAGCCAACTCCGTTCGACCCGCACCCACCAACCCGGAAACCCCCAATATTTCACCTTTCCTCAATGAGAAAGAGATATTTCGATCCCCATTCCCGGTGAGGTTGCGAACTTCCAAGGCAATCTCCCCGGGCGGGTTTTTTCGCCGGGGATAACTTTCTTTCAGTTCCCGGCCGACCATAAGGTTGATCAGTTCCTGCCGGTTGGTATCTTTGGTTAATTTTGTCGCGATATAGCAACCATCCCGCATTACGCTCACGCGGTCAGAGACCTGGAACACCTCTTCGAGGCGATGCGAAATATAAATGATCGTCACACCTTTTTGTTTTAATTGATCAATGATCTTGAACATCAGCCCTACTTCCGTAACGCTCAGCGGAGCAGAGGGTTCGTCCATGATCAATATTTTCACATTTTTAGATACAGCTTTTGCAATTTCAACGATCTGTTGTTCGGCGATTGATAAATCCTGCACCGCGCTTCGCGGGTCGATATTCACGCCAAATTGATCCAGGACTTTTGCGGCTTTTTTCTCGGTTTCTTTGGCGCTAAATAGCTTTGCGTTTTCATTTTTTTCGCACAAATATATGTTCTCTGCAACGGATAATGCGGGAACAAGGTTAAACTCCTGATAGATCACCTCAATCCCAAGGCTCTTGGAAAGAGCTGGGGTGATCTTAGGATATTCCTGTCCATGAATTTTTATAATTCCTGAATCTATATCGATAGCCCCGGCCACCGCTTTAATTAGTGTGGATTTGCCGGCGCCATTTTCCCCCAGCAAGGCGTGAACCTCGCCTGCAACAAAATTCATGGAAACATTATTGAGGGCCAGCACACCCGGGTATCTTTTGGTGATACTTTCCAGGGATAAAACTACCTTGGCATCCATTCCTTTTTTCACCTCGAATTTCTTATTGAAGGGGGGTTTCCCCCCCTTCAATAATGGTATCAACAAAAACCCGTAAGTTCTATTTTAGTGTGGTGAAATCGCAAGTGATCGGTTCCAGAACATCGTTGATGATGTTGGGATGTTCCACACCCTGTAACATTTTCTTGACCTGCTCGTAGGTAGCCTGGTCGAGTGAAGTTCCACCGATTGCGACAAAACCCTTATAGGGATCCTGGCAGCTGGTGACGACGGGGATCTGGGAAGGATCCATATCGCCTGCAAAGACGCCGAAATCAGCCAGGTTCACATTGGGCAGCGCCTTGATGGCGTTGGCAATGCCCTGGGCATGGGCTGTGGATTGTCCAATAAACACCTTGATGTTTGGATTCGCAGTTAATGCGTTTTCGGCAGCAGCTTGACCGGCGGGGATGCTATCTGTAGAAAGATCCAAATCCATGACAAGCTTGGCTTTGGGGCATATGTCTTTGATGGTCAGGTAACCTTGATGGCGCAAGTTCATCCCAACACTGGCACTGGCGCCACCAATGATCGCTGTTTCAACACTCCCATCGGCAGCATCCGGGTAACGGGCTTCGATAAAATCGCATGCCATCTTGGCAACTTTTTGACCATCCTCTTTTTGGCTGGTGTGCATAATGGCATCAAATGGCGCAAGCTGAAGCGGCGGAACACCCATCACAGTGATGCCGGCCTCTTTGGCTTGTTCAACGGAGGGCAGCAACTGGGCAAACTCTCCAGCGGCCATGACGTACATGAAATCGACGTCCATTGAAATACAGTTCTCGATCTGGTCGAATTGCTGATTTAATCCACCTTCATCCGCCCCGAAGACCCTTACTTCCACGCCATCAGCCTTGAATTTCTCGGTAACTGAAGTTGCCACGCCGTTCAAGAACGGATTGGCAAGGGACGGGATGACATAGCATATTACTTTGCCATTAATATCAAAAGGCGCACCGGGCTGTGCCGGGACCATGGTAACTTCGGTGTCCTCAGCCGGGGCTTCTTCCGCGGGAGCGGGGGCAGCCGGTTCTTCAGCCGCCGGAGCGGCGGGCTCTTCCGATGCAGGAGCAGCGGGTTCTTCAGCCGCCGGGGCAGGAGCCGCTGCAGGCGCGCAAGCTGCCAGCATCACAGACGCGATCATCAAAATCGAAACGATCAGAAATAACTTTTTCATCACAATCTCTCCTCTTGAAATTTGGATTTTTCCTCTACCTGCAACAATCCCTTTTCGGATTGCGGGGATCAGGGTAAAACAAGGTCACGGTGTAGCTATTTCCTGGTTGTGATCCCCAGTTGGTTTCGATTCTGTTTCACTTTTCTTATAAGCATCCTCCTTTGTAGAATATGGGTTCACCCGCCGGTCATGGGTGGAAAAAAGCACAGACGGCAACCTGGTTTGAGCCTGGCACTCATGGTCTGTTGAACACCATCTATCGTCATCAGCCCAACCAGGCCTGTATCCAGGTTCAACTTTTCGGCCGCCTCCCCCGCGGCGCAGCCCTCAGGAACCTCAAGGGTCTGCTTTTTTAATCCATCGGCAGCCAGCTGGCCGAAAAGTTCCACTTCGATCTCCAAATTCAGATCCTATAACGTATCAAAGACCGAGTCCAAAACCGCATCCGGGATATCGAAGGTGGCCTGATGCGGTGCCAGGGGTTCTTCGCGCATGTATTCCGGGATGCGGTAATCCGCCTGGGTGATCCCGGCCCTTCGATTGAACTCCAGCTCGTTGCGCAGCACATCCCGGTAGAAATGGTCCAAATCCTCCACCGTCCAGTTCCAGCCGTAGATGCCGTTGATCATATCGGCCATCAGCTGCGGCTCGGCGATCACCGGCGGACGGGCAAAAAGGCACAACCCGGTGCTATCCAACATGGCGGCGATGATCTGCAATTTCAGTGAGAGTTCCTTCTGCCCCTCGGTCGCAAGCGGGTTCACCTGGGCGCGGGCGCCAAAGGCATTCCCCGCGGTGTGGTCCGCGCCCTGCGGCGAAGTGGCATAGGTGACCCCGTTGCCTTTCAGGCTGCGCGGGTCATACCCGGGCATCGCCTGACCGAGGGTCGCAGGTACCCTGTTGATTCCGAATACCTTTCCGCAAGTGACCGCACCGCTGCCGATCAATTTCCCCAGAGGGGTCCCCTCCCCCACCTGGGCAAGCAGGGCAATGATGGCTTTCGCCTCCCCGAATGAAGCCAAACCTGCTTCTATCAGGATCCCCAAAGCCGCTCCGGTCTCGATGGTGTCCAGCCCGAAATCATTGCACATGTAATTCAGGCGGGCAACATCATCCAGGTTTCCGAGGCCAAGGTTTGATCCCATCAGCGAAATGGTTTCATATTGAAGTGTTCCCACGATAGACTTGCCGCCCTCATCCACGTACAGATTGCGGCAGGCGATGGTGCAGCCCGGCATACAGCGGGTTCCGATCTTTCCGCCCCGTGCCAGGATCACCTCGCGCATATGCTCGCCGCGCAGGTCCCCTGCTCCTTCAAAATTCCCGATCGAAAAATTACGCGTGGGCAGCGAACCGATCTCATTGACTGCCCCCACAATTGATGCGGTCCCGTATAGATGCTGGGTGCCCTGGGTTCCGAGCTTGGGGTCGTTAATCAGCTTCTGGGCAAAGGTTTGAGCAGCCGACCGCAGGAGTTCTTTGTCGGCAGTTTGAATAGCTCCGGTTGCTTTTTCGATCACAACCGCCTTCAAGCCCTTACTGCCCATCACCGCCCCCAGCCCTCCGCGGGCAGCCAGGTTACTGCGCTGATCGGCTTCCCCGGTGCAGGCGATGCAGGCTCCGGTTAATAGTTGTTCGCCAGCAGGACCGATCGAGATGATGGTTGCGTTCTTGCCAAAGCGTTCCTGGAGTTTCTCCGATACCGCGTAGGTACCCATTCCGCGCAGTTCGTCAGCGGGGATCAATTCAGCAAGACCACCCTGAACATGCAGCAGGGATAACTTACCCTTTTCGGGTTGAGATTCGATTACAAGAGCCTTGATCCCCAGTTTGCCCAGGGCGTCCCCAGCCGTCCCGCCGGCGTTGGCTTCCTTAACCCCTCCGGTTAGCGGGCTTTTCCCCCCCACCGATAAGCGTCCTCCAGCTGCAACCGCAGCCCCACCCAATAGCCCCGGGCAGAAGAGAAGCTTGTTGTTCGGGCCGAGGGCATCGCAAGCAGGGGGTATTTCCTCCAGTAAAAGTTTGGCGATCAAAGCCCGTCCACCCAGTTTTTCGTACACGGGCGGAACCGGTTCTGATATCGCTTCACCCTGCTGCATGTTCACGCGAATTAATCTCATGCTACCTCGATGATTGGATTTTGGAATTTATAAGGAAAGTAATGCAAAGGACCCCAATCCCAACAATCGGAGAAACAAGAAAAGAGAATAGCTGGAGACCGGGATCCTTGCGTCCCTGAAACCGCCGCCTTGCAATGAGTCCGAAGCTTCATGTAGGTAGCGTTCTTCATGATACGGTTTAGGGCGGGTATGCCACGGTATAGAGATGCTTGCCGCCATTTAATGGACCTTTGAGGAGCTTCTCGATCTCCTCCGGGTCGCGCATGGTGGTTTTTTCGACTGGTGGAAGGACGCCAGGGGGGAAGCGGGTCATGATATCTCCGATGAGCTTCACCATGTAGTCCAGCAGCGCTTCCAACCCAACCCGGGCTTTTTCCGGATCAGCCAGGGTAGGCCGCCCGATCACACCTTCGGGGTAGCAAAGCACTTCAATACCACCAAGACCGACATGCTCATGGCCTTTTATCGGGGCATGGTAGACCTCTCCGCCTTTATCCACGTGGCCGGGGGGTAGGAATCCTTCCGGTTTGGTATCCACCACTTTGTCCATCTGCATGAACTCGGGGAAAAGTGCCAGCGAATAGGAGCCTTCCACCTCGCAGGCGTGCTGGAAAGGTGTTTCGAAATGTCCGCCGTGGGCTTTATCTTTCAGGTGTTCGTGGATCACGGTCGGCCAGTGCAGCGAAATCAGAACGCAGGGCACCTGGTACTTCTTCGCAAACTGGTGCAGCGCCAGCGGGATGACCTCTTCCTGTCCGTGACCATTCAATAAAATCTGTTTACGGAAGCCCGTATTCCAGAAGCCGGCGATCACCCCGCGAAGGTTTGCGAGGAAGGCATCCTCGGGGATCACCACCGTCCCAGGCATGCCCAGGTGGTTGTAGGGGTGCGAGCCGTACCAGACAGGTTCCGCCACCGTACAACCGGTCTTAAGCGCCACTTGCTCTGCCATGCGTGTCACCAGGAAGGTATCCTCCCCCAGCGGCTGCCCGGCGCCGTGGCATTCGGTGCTGCCGACCGGGATGATGATCAGGTCATTGGTCTGGAGCCTTGCGTTGATCTCCGTCATGTTCATGGTCTGGTAATACACGCCGCTGGGGCGTTCCATGTGACCGCTTTCTGGAGGGATCTGCCAGTTACCCATAAGGATCTCCTTTTCCAGGTTTGCCGATTGGATCATGCCACCGGGAGGCGCAGATCCTTGGAGCCCTTGGGGGATTGTTTGAGCTCAGGGTAGTAGGTGTTGAGCATCTCGACGACAATGGATGCCTGGTCAGCCATCTTCACGCCGTCACTGGCTGAGGTGAGGCTGCCGTGCGAGCTAACCACCGAGTTACCGGTCTTGCAGTGCACCGGGGCAGCCACGCGCACGATCTCGGGAGCTTCGTAAACACGGATGAAACCACCTGATCCGGGGGGGTTGTCGGTATGGACATCCAACGGAACCTTCACTGCAGCACGCAGGGCAGCGATCATTGGGATCTGCAGGTCGCGCACCGGGTTAATGCTATCTGCTCCCAGGCTCTCGAGCAGCTTGAAGGAGCACGGATTGCAGTGCCCCAGGTGGGCGGAGGTTTTAAAGATGATGTCCTTCGCCAGGGCACCATCGGCACGCATTTTGCCAACCAACCAGAGCATGCCCTCATCGTAGATGAGGAATCCGCGGCAGCCGAGGTCGTACCCGCGTTTGATATCTTCCACTGCCCGCAGGATCTGTTCCTGCCCGCGCAGGCGGTAGCTGATGCGCACACCCTGCGGAGAAAGAACCGTTGCACCGGTATCGTAGGTAGCACGCGGTCCGACAGAGAGAAGCAGCTCGGCACCATAATCCGCACACAGCTTGCAATATTCCTTGATCTCCTGGCGGGTATGGCGGAACATGCCATACGTCTCAGTGACCCGGTTGATAACGATGTTGTTTTTGGTGGCAGTATCCAGCAGGGCTTTCACTGCCTCGGCGGTGTTCACCGTGGGAACCTCGATGCGGAAAGCAGCACCATCGGGGAAGCGCTGGTTGGAGCTGGGCATATCGAACAGGTCGCCGGTCGGAAGGCCGATCTTCTTCAAGTACTCGCGAGTATCTTCAAACATGGTTCTTCTCCTAAAATTGAATTTATTGATTAGCTGATGTGAGATGGGAGCGGTGGCGAATATACCCAGACGATCCGCAGCGGTTCATCTCCGATATTTTCCACCCGGTGTTTTTTCCCCAGGGGTGAGTAGAAAGCAGTTTCGGGACCGACCTCCCACTCCCCTTCCCCGTCGATAACGATCTTAGCCTTGCCGCTGATCAAGAACAAAACTTCCTCGGATTCTTCGTGGACATGATCGGGGATCATGCTGCCGACCTCGGTGATGTTCATGCCCATGGAGACGTGCTTCACGCCGCCGTACTTTGGAGCAAGGAGCAGCTTCGAAACCCTGGGTGGGATGCGGTGCTCCCCTTCAACATCGGATGCTTTCACAAAGGGCAGATTGCTCATGATTTTCTCCGAAATTTAGTAGTTTCACTGGATAGAACTAGGTTTTGTATTACGATACAATTAGTATAGCGATTGTTTCATCTGTTGTCAACTGTTTTCACACAGCGGATCGGAACTCTAATCTTTTGCCTCGCACCGCTTGACGTAACCAGGTGTGAATGATATTCTAACAGACAGAACTCTATTTCGTCAGTTGATACCCACAATACGAACCCGCGATAAGGCCAGGTTTTGGGTACAATGGTGGAAGAGGAATACTTCTTCAAGGAGCGGAATATGGAAAATGTGTATTACATCCCGGTGGAGACTTTGAGCAGTTTCATGAAGGATGTTCTTCTGGGCGTGGGGGTGCCGCCCGAGGATGCCCAGACCTGCACCGATGTGATCCTGGCATCCGACCTGCGCGGGATCGAGTCGCACGGGATCGGGCGCTTGAAATATTATTATGAACGCATCAAAGCCGGGCAGCACCAGGTGAAAACGAATTATGAGATCATCCGTGAAAGCCCCACCACCGCGGTAGTGGATGGCCATCACGGCATGGGCATGGTGGTTGCCAAACGTTCCATGGAACTTGCCATCGAGAAAGCCCGAAAATACGGGATGGGAGCCATGGCAGTGCGCAACTCCACCCACTTCGGGATCGCCGGGTATTACCCGATGATGGCAGCCCAGGCAGGGATGATCGGGATGACCTTCACCAATGCCCGCCCAGCAGTCACCCCCACCTTCGGGGTGCAGCCCATGCTGGGTACCAACCCGATCGCTTTTGGCGCGCCCACCGACGAGGCCTTCCCCTTCCTGTACGATGCCGCCACCCCCATCATCCAGCGCGGCAAGGTGGAAGTGTATGCCCGGGCGGAAAAAACGATGCTGGCGGGCTGGATCATCGACCAGAAAGCTAATTACATGACCGACCCGAACGAGATACTGGCCGAGATTCCCAAAGGCAACGCCTCCTTACTCCCCCTGGGCGGTAAGGGCGAAGACATGGGCGGCCATAAGGGATACGGGTTGGGCACCATGGTTGAGATCCTTTCCGCCTCCCTGCAACAGGGTGCGTTTCTCTATGGATTGACTGGGATCGGCGAAGGCGGCAAACCCGCCCCCTTCCGCATCGGGCACTTCTTCATGGCGATCAATGTAGAAAATTTTTGCCCGCTGGAGGAATTCAAAAAAACCACGGGACAGATCATGCGCGATCTGCGCGCCTCCACGAAAGCGCCGGGGCAGGCCCGCATTTATACCGCCGGCGAAAAAGAGTACGAGAACGAAAAACGCGTCCGCAAGGAAGGCGTTGCTGTTGTCCCCAACCTGCAGAAAGAACTGAAATTTTTACAAAAAGAGCTGAATCTCACCCAATACGATTTCCCCTTTTAGGTCCGCACATTCCAGATCAAGCGCGCACCAAAGGGTGCGCGCTTTTTCTTTTCCCTGATTGACAAGCAGGGTCGAAAGTGCTATTCTATGTTTGTATCGTTTTATGATACTTTGTTTTATCTAGTGAAACCTTGATGTAACCCGTTCATATATCCAATTGTCACAGGAGGATCGAGAATGCCGGAAACTTACTCTCTGGTGGATGCCACCCTCAAGGTCATTCAGGACCGGCGCAGTATCCGGGAGTATTCTCCCGAACCGGTGTCCGATCAGGACATCGATTTAATCCTCGAGGCAGCCCGCCAGGCGCCCTCCGGGGAAAATGCCCAGCCGTGGCGATATGTGGTCGTAAGGGATGCCGACACGCGAAAAAAACTGGGCGCGCTTGCCGGTGGGGCCAGCGGACGCAGGTTCACGGCCGAATTTGTCACCAACAAAATGCAGGAGCGCTTTGCCAGCCTGGAGGATGAGGCCAAGAAAAAAGCTGCCTTTGAAAAGCTGACCTCCGGCCAGGTTTCCGCCTTCCTCGCCGATGCGCCGGTGAGCATTGTGGTCGTGGGTCGCAAGGATGTTTGGGATCTTCCCTACGACACATCCGCCGCGATCGAGAACATCCTCCTGATGGTCACCGCCCTCGAACTTGGCGCATGCTGGGTGATCGCCCCGTGCATCGATATCCGTGACGAAGAACGCCTGAAAAAGCTCCTGGGCTTGCCGGAAGGGATCAAAGCCGTGAGCATCATTTCGATCGGCCATCCCACCCGTCCCCACCGTCCGCGGCCGCGGCTCCCCCTTAAGGAGATCGTTTTCCGGGAAACCTGGGGAGAACCCTACTACAAGGATGAAGCATGAAAACGAATTCCGTACCGCTCGATTACGCCAATACGCTCATGTTTGAACTTGAAAAAGCCTTTTTCGATGAAAGAGGCAAAGGTGCGCGTTTCCGCATGACTACCGTGGGCAGGGAATTCTTCCAGGAAAAGTGCCTGCCGCGCTTGAAATCAGGCGAAATGGATCACATCATCACCACGGTTAGGGACCTTCTCAAAGAGGAGGGCATCACCACCGATGTAACCTATACCGGTGAGGAACGACTGCTGCGGGTTCGGGTGCAGGGCTGCATCCACCGCCCGGTTGAGGACCGCATGGTGTCCCGCGGGGTGGAACCCTTCACCTGCGTGCCTGCCAACCTGATCGTTCTGGCCATCGAGGAGAAATTGGATCGCCCCGTTGAACTGGCCGAGATCAAGCTGGTGGATGGTGCCTGCCAGCTTCTGCTGGTCGTTTTCGATACCCGGCCTTCCCTGGATTAGGAGCTGGGCATGTCAAAACTGGCCTCCCTTTCTGAAGCTGTCAGCTTAATCCCCCCGGATTCGCATATTTCCCTATCCGGGTTCGCCATCACCCGCTGCGCGATGGCTTTCGCGCGCGAGGTGATCCGCCAGGGTCTGAAGGGTCTGACCCTCTCGCAGTGTGTCGGAGCCATGGACGCCGACCTCCTGGTGGGAGCCGGCGCGGTGAAACGCCTGATTTACGGCGGTGGTTCGCTCGATCGCTTTGGTCGCCTGGCAAACGTCAACCGCGGCATTGAGGATGGAACCCTGAAAGCGGATGAATACAGCAGTCTTTCCGTGGCGTTCCGGTACCTGGCTGGGTCGCTTGGGCTGCCCTTCATCCCCATTCGCTCCCTGCGCGGTTCGGACCTGATGAAGCAGCTTGAGGAAAAATCCTCCGGGGATGTTGCGGATGTGGATGACCCCTTCAGCGGGAAATCCTGGAAAGTGTTGCGCCCGCTCAACCCGGATGTGGCGGTTGTTCAGGTGCAATCCGCGGATGAAGAAGGCAATGCCTGGATCATGGGTCCGCGCTGGGACAACGTGGAACAAGTCAAGTCCGCCAAACGCACCATCCTGATCGCGGAAAACATCATCTCCAATAAATCGATCCGCCAGAATCCCGAGCGTACGGTGATCCCCAGCCTGTTCGTTTCGCATGTGGTGGAGCTCCCCTTCGGGGCGCACCCCACCTCCGTTTACCGCGAATATGATTACGATTCAAAGGCGATCGAGGAATATGTGGAAGCCAGCAAGACCCCCGAAACATTTCACACGTACCTTGAGAGAACGGTCTTCGGGGTCAAAGATCATGCCGCTTATCTGGATCTGATGGGCGGGAAGAACATCCTACGAAAATTGAAAGCCGACCCGGTTTTGGGGTACTGAGGAGGATGAATGAACTTTGATTACACTCCCTCCGAATTGATGGCAGTCGCAGGCGCGCGAGAGCTGCAGGACCGCCAGGTTGTTGCGGTTGGTTTGGGGTTACCGGTGGTTGCGTCCTTCCTGGCCAAACTGACCCACGCTCCCAATATGACCATCCTCTTCGAGCTTGGTGTGATCAATCCCCAGCCCATCCACACTGGCGTGGGGTTGGCGGATCCGCGGGTTTGGTACCAGGCGGAAGTGCTCAGCAGCTTTGTAGATATCCTCGGCAGCATTCTGCACGCAGGACGCGTGGATGTGGGCTTCCTGGGCGGCCTGGAGACGGATAAATACGGAAACCTGAACACCACCCTGGTTGGCGACTCGCGCGGCAAATTCCGTCACATGGTGGGCAGCGGCGGAGCCAATGATATTGCCTCCTGCGCCCAGCGCACCGTGATCATCATCCGCCACGAAGCCCACAAACTTCAGGAAGCGATCAGTTTCATCACCAGTCCCGGGTTTTTAACCGGCGGCGATAGCCGCCAGCAAGCCGGCTTGCGGGGCGGACCCAACCGGGTGATCACCAACAAGGCGATCTTCAAATTTAACGAATCCACCCATGCGATGGAATTGGTTTCCATCCATGCAGGGAACACCCTGGAGGACGTCCTCCAGACAATGGGGTTCACCCCTGTGGTACCCAATGAGGTTCCGTTCACTGATCCCCCCTCACCGGAACAGGTGCGCATGATCCGCGAGGTGATCGATCCACAGCGGATCTATATGGGTTAATTCATTGGAAGAAAAGGAATATTGAATATATGCCGTATGTGGTAACCAGCGAGTGCATCCTGTGCGGAGCCTGTGTTTCGGGCTGCGAAAGCGATGCGATCACAGAGGGAGAAACCCAAGCCCATATCGATGTGGAAATTTGCGTCGAGTGCGGTACCTGCGCCGCCAATTGCCCTTCTTCAGCGATCGTGTGGGAGGATGAGACACCTTAATAGCTGCTTCGATTACCGGGGTTTTTGAGAAACCAAGATGAAAAAAGAGTACACGGAATATAACGTGAGGGCGATCGAGCGGGCTTTGCAGATCCTGGATGCCTTCGATGCCAGGCACCCCGATCTTGGGTTGACAGAAATCGCCCAGCGGGTGGGACTGCACAAAGCAACCACCCACCGCATCGTGGCAACACTGCTCAATTCCGGTTACCTGGATAAATGCCCTGATGGGCAAAAATACCGCCTGGGGCTGCACCTGGCCGGACTGGGCTCGCTGGTGACCAGCCAGATGAATGTGCGCCGTGACAGCCTGCCCTATATGCAGAAATTGTGCGAAAAATTTAAAGAGGCTTGTGATCTTTGCATACTTGATGATGGAGAAGTTCTCTATGTTGAAGTTCTCCGCAGCAATCACGCTTTGAATATCGCCGCCGCGGTAGGTCAGCGTTTACCTCTCCACTGCACCGCCTCAGGGAAAATATTCCTGGCGCATATGGCTCCGGAGCAAAGAGATAAATATCTCACCCCGCCGCTGAAGGCGTTCACCGCCCATACGATCACGTCCATCCCGGAACTTCAAAATCAATTCGTAGAGGTCCTGAAGAACGGGTACGCGATGGATGACGAGGAGCTGGAAGTAGGCATCCGGGCGATCTCTGCTCCAGTTTTCGATCAAGAAGGCAAAGTGGTCGCGGCAGTTAGCATCCCCAGCCCGACCAGTCGAATGTCCGACGAACGCATCACCCTGGTTAAGGCGGGACTATTGGAAACAGCCGCCCAGTGCTCCCGAAGTCAGGGTTGGGTTGGATAATTCATATATTGGATTCAAATCACGCGATCCAAACCCAATAATATCAAGTGGAACCGAGTTACCTATGACACCAATCACCAAAAAAGCAGCCCTGGCATACCACTGCCTCAACGGCGTGCCTGGCAAGATCGAGATCATCCCTTCCAAGCCATTGGAGACTCAATTCGATCTCGGGCTGGCGTATACTCCTGGTGTGGCCTACCCCGTTCTGGAGATAGACCGCGACCCGCTCCTCGCCTATGAGTACACCGCCAAGGGCAACCTCGTTGCCGTGATCTCCAACGGGACAGCCATCCTGGGACTGGGGAACCGCGGTGCGCTGGCAAGCAAGCCGGTCATGGAAGGTAAATCCGTCCTCTTCAAGAAACTCGGCGGTCTCGATAGCATGGATATCGAGATCGATTCGGAAGACCCGGAAACGGTCATAACGGTGACCGCCGCCATCGCGAAAACTTTTGGCGGGATCAACCTGGAGGATATCCGCTCGCCGGAATGCTTCCATATTGAACAGGAGCTTCAAAAGAGGTTGGATATTCCGGTTTTCCACGATGACCAGCACGGCACGGCCATCATCCTGGGGGCTGCACTGCTCAACTCCCTTGAGATAACAGGCAAGAAGGTCGATCAGATCAAGGTCGTCTTTTCCGGCGCCGGGGCAGCCGCCCTTGGCTCCGCTGCGCTTCTCCTATCCCTCGGAGTTCCCCGGGAGAACATCTGGATGTGCGATGTGGACGGCCTGGTCTTCAAAGGGCGCAGGCAGGGGATGTTCACCGAAAAAGAAAGATATGCGAATGGTGAAAAACCGGCAAAATTGGGAGAAGTCCTGGAAGGCGCGGATATGTTCATCGGTCTTTCGGTGGGCAACATTGTTACCCCCGAGATGTTGAAAAGAATGAGTGCCAATCCGGTGATCTTTGCCATGGCGAACCCGGACCCCGAGATTACGTTCGACAAAGCCAAAACAGCCCGGCCGGATGCCATCGTCGGCACGGGACGCTCGGATTTCCCCAACCAGGTCAACAACGTCCTCGGATTTCCCTATATCTTCCGCGGCGCGCTCGACATCCGCGCCAAGACCATCAACACCGAAATGAAGTTGGCCGCCAGCCGCGCCCTGGCTGAACTGGCTAAGGAGCCCGTACCGCCTCCCGTACTCCAAGCTTACGGGCTGAACCGCCTGAACTTTGGACCGGATTATGTGATCCCCAAACCCATCGACACTCGCCTGATCCTTTGGGAAGCGCCAGCAGTGGCGCAGGCTGCAATTCTAACCAGAACCGCGCGAATCGATCTTGACCTCGCGAAATATCGGGAGAAACTGGAAGCGCGTATCGACCGGCAGGAAAGAGAGGCTATCCGATGAAAGATCTCACCACTGAAATCCTGGAACTGATCCGCCGCACTTCCACCGACCTGCCGGTGGATATTGAAAAACGCCTAAGGGATGCCCGCGATAGCGAAGTGCCTGCTTCCGCTGCCAGAAAGGCGATGGATACCATCCTCGCGAATGTGGAGATGACCCGCCGGGATTCCACCCCCATCTGCCAGGATACCGGCACACCTCTATTTTTTGTGAAACTCCCGGATGGCTGGAAACCGCGCGAAATCCGTAATTGGATCCGGGCTGCGATCTCCGAGGCCACCCGGTTAACCTACCTGCGCCCGAATGCCGTCGATTCCCTCAGCGGGAAGAATTCAGGCGATAACCTGGGGTCCAAGTATTTCCCCACAATCCATTTTGAGGAGATAGACGAAGGTGATCTGACCATCGATCTCATTCTTAAGGGAGGAGGATGTGAAAATGTTGGCGCGCAATACTCCCTCCCGGATGACCGCTTGAAAGCCGGGCGGGACCTGGAAGGCGTTCGCAGGGTCGTTCTGGATGCGGTCAACCGTGCTCAGGGGGAGGGCTGCGCGCCAGGATTCCTGGGGGTTGCCATTGGAGGGGATCGCGGCACGGGTTTTATTGCCTCCAAGGAGACTCTCATCCAGACTCTGGACATAAAAAATCCGGATCCTGTGCTGGAAACCCTGGAAAACCGTATCACCACGGAAGCCAACCAGCTTGGAATTGGTCCAATGGGGTTTGGCGGAAATGCCACCGTTTTGGGCACGCGGATCACCTCCGAGCACCGCCTGCCAGCCTCCTATTTTGTTACCGTCTCCTACATGTGCTGGGCTTACCGCCGCCGGAAAATGATCGTCCACGACGGTCAGGTCACCTACGCATAAAGGATGGATATCATGGATAAACAAATCTCCCTACCCTTTTCAGACGCTGCAGTTAAAGATCTGCAGGTAGGCGAATCCATCCTGCTCTCCGGCACCCTTATCACTGGCCGGGATGCCGCCCATAAATGGCTGACAGATTGCTTCATTCACCACAAAACTACCGTAACCCAGGAGGATCAGCGCATATTCGAAGAACTTCGCGGGATCCTTGCCGGCGGCGCGATCTATCACTGCGGACCAGTGGTGGCGGGGTTGGAGACAAAAGTATATCGTTTTGTAGCCGCAGGCCCCACCACAAGCATTCGCGAGGAACCTTACCAGGCCGAAGTGATGAAGATCCTGGGATTGAAAGCGGTTATCGGCAAGGGTGGAATGGGCAACCGCACCCTGCAGGCCTTCCGGGAAAACCCCGGGGTGTATTTGCATGCCATCGGTGGGGCTGCCTCGCTGATCGCGAAATCGGTGGAGGAAGTTATCGGGGTTTACAAGCTGGAGTTCGGCGTCCCGGAGGCGATGTGGGTCATCCGGGTCCGGGATTTCCCCGCAGTGGTGACCATGGATTCGCACGGTCAGAGTCTTCATGCGGATGTCCGCACCAGGTCGTCCGCCATGCTGGAAAAACTGCTTTTTTGATCCGATCCACCTGCAGGGGGTTCGAGTCCGCGCGGAGTTAGTTCCCTTCTTTCCCAACGGGTATAATTAAATATCTAAACCGTTGGGAGGGTGATTTGAGCGAATCGATCCGTGCTGTTGAACGCGCCCTGGATGTTCTCCAGTGTTTCTCCATGCAAACGCCTGAGCTAAATATGACCCAGATATCCGAGAGAGTGGGCATGCATAAAAGCACCGTCCACCGCTTGCTGGCCACACTGGAAAAAAGACACTTCGTGGAACGCAATCCCATCACCGGGCTCTACCGCCCGGGCATCCGCTTCCTGCAGCTGGCATACCTGACCCAGGAGAGTAACGATATCCGCCGGATCGCCATGCCGTTCATGCAGCGGCTTTGCGCGCAGTACCTTGAGAATGTGAACCTTGCGGTGCTTGACGGATCTGACGTGGTCTTTATCGAGATCACGGAAGGATCCCAGCAGATCAAGCTGGCCGCCTCACCCGGGCAGCGCCTCCCTGTTTACTGCACCGCATCCGGAAAGGCAATCATCGCGTTCCTCCCTGCCGATAGGATCGAGAAAATTCTCGATGCTGGTATTCAAGCTCACACCAGCTGCACCCTGACCTCGCGCGAGGAGATCCTGGAAAATTTGAAATCTGTGCGGAAAGATGGCTTCGCTCTAGACAAGGAAGAATTGGAGGAAGGCATCAATGCTGTGGCAGCTCCCATCCTGGATAAAGAGAACCATCCCATCGCATCGATCTCGGTGGCCGGACCTGCCTACCGGTTGACAAATGAAAGGATGTTGGAGATCGGCCCGGTGGTGAGGAAAACCGCGGATGAAATCTCGAATGAGATCGAGCGCACCCCTGGTCCCTGGAGATTCCCGGGAAATTAACCGCCATTAGTTCGCTAATAAATTGTCGCGGGAGAACAATTCTGTTCTCCCGCGTATTTTTTCAAGAGCTAAAGAACCAATCGTCTTAATCCTGCTACAACCCTTTTGCCAGGGTGTAATACAGATCATTCCAGCGAAGCTTATCCTTGAACTCTCCAATTTTGGTGTTCTCATCGATCAACAGGAACTCGATCCCGGCCATGTCGGCGAAATCCTGCAGGTGCTCCGCAGTAACCGCGTAACTGAAGCTGGTATGGTGGGCCCCACCGGCGTAGATCCAGGCCTCTGCTGCGGTTTTCAGATTTGGCCGGGGCAGCCACAGCGCGCGCGCCACGGGCAGCTTGGGCAGAGGTTGGTCTGTTTTTACCACATCGACCACATTAGCCACCATGCGGAAGCGTTGACCCATGTCCATCATCGAAGCACCAATGGCGGGACCTGTGTTGGCGTCGAAGATCAAGCGCACCGGGTCCGCCTTGCCGCCAATGGAAAGCGGCAGAATCTCCAGCCTGGGTTTGGTGGCTGCGATCGACTCACAGATCTCCAGCATGTGCGCCCCCAGCACCTTATCCCCGCTAGAGCTAAAATGATACGTGTAATCCTCCATAAAGCTAACCCCGCCGGGTACCCCGGCGGTCATAACCTTCATCGCCCGGACCAGCATGGAGGTCTTCCAGTCCCCCTCCGCCCCAAAACCAAAGCCATCCCCCATCAACCGCTGGACCGCCAAACCCGGCAATTGGGACAACCCGTGCAGATCCTCAAAAGTGGTTGTGAATGCCTGAAATTTCCCCGTCGATAAGAATTGCCGCATCCCCGCTTCGATGCGTGCCCCCTCCCGCAGGCTGGCGTGCTTCGCCCCGCCTGGTTTCAGTTCGGAGGCGACCTCATAGGTCGAAAGATACTCCTCTACCAGCCTTTCGATTTCACCATCCGGAACCTCATGGATAACTTTCACCAGATCCCCCACCCCATAGCCGTGCACCTCATACCCCAGTTTGATCTGCGCCTCCACCTTGTCCCCCTCGGTGACGGCCACATCGCGCATGTTATCCCCGAAGCGGGCGATCTTCGCTCCCTGCCAATCCGCCCAGGCAGCTGCGGCACGCACCCACACGCCCAGCTTCTGCTGAACGTCTTCATCCTGCCAGTGCCCGACAACCACCTTGCGTTCCAGACGCAGCCGGCTGCCGATGAACCCGAACTCCCGGTCACCATGCGCTGCCTGGTTCAGGTTCATGAAGTCCATGTCGATCTCCGCCCAGGGGATCTCGCGGTTGAACTGGGTGTGCAGGTGGGCGAATGGCTTTTTCAACAGGCTCAACCCCGCAATCCACATCTTGGCGGGGGAAAAAGTGTGCATCCAGGTGATCAACCCAATGCAGGCATTGGTTGAATTTGCCTCCAGGCAAAGCTCACGGATCGACTCCGACGTTGTCAGCACCGACTTGAAAATAACCCGTACGGGTATGTGCCCGCAGATACCAAGGGCTGTGGCGATCTCCCGCGAATGGTCTGCCACAGTTTTGAGCGTTTCCGGCCCATAAAGATGCTGACTGCCGGTCACAAACCACACTTCGTACTGTTTTAAGTCGATCATTCTATTTCTCCTCTGCCTGTTTACATCATCCATTTTTACTGACCATACACATTCAAATAGCGGTCGTGTAATTTCTTCACGTCCTCATCCGCGATATCTTCCGGCGTGCCGATCTGCATTGCCAGCCAGACGGTCGCCGCCGTATCCTCGGTCATCACCGCCGCCTTGACCGCAGTGCGGGCATCCTTGCCGATCGTGAAAACCCCGTGCTTCTTTAGCAGAACAGCGGGCGAGCTTCCAATGCTCTCCACCACCAATTTGCCGATGGCTTCATCGCCGATCAGGGCAAAGTCGGCGCAGGGGATGGGACCCCCGAACTCATCTCCCATCGCGGTCAACACGCAGGGGATCGGTTTACCCACGGCGGCGAAAGCAGTGGCGTAACGAGAATGGGTGTGCACGACGCCAAAAACATCCGGTCGGTGCTTGTAGATATAAAGGTGGCTAAAAACATCCGAAGAAGGCTTGAATCTACCCTCGACAACCCTGCCTTCCGCATCCACCACCACCATGTGCTCGGGGGTGAGATCTTCGTAGCGGATACCGCTGGCTTTGATCGCCACCAACCCGCTCTGCGGGTCGCGCGCGCTCACGTTGCCGCCGGTCCAAACCACCAGGTTATTCCGCGGCAGTTCCTGATGCAGCACAGATAATTCTTCTCTCAGTTCTTCAAGCATTCCCTCTCCTAATTTCTTCCTAATCACCATCACTGGCGGGATTCCGCCCTGATCTTCTTCAGCCGCTTCATCACGTCATTGCCGCCACGCCCAAAATAATCGTGCAGCAGGACGTACTCGGCGTACAGTTTTTCATATTTTTCCTGGTCAGCGCGGTTTGGCGTATAGATCTCTTCCTTAAGATGTGCCATCACCCGGGCGGCTTCGTAAATGGAATCATATCCACCTTGGGCTTTCCCCGCTGCCACCGCCCCGAACATGGCCGAGCCCAGCGCCGGGGTCTGCTTGGAAGCGCTGACCTTGATCGGCAATCCGGTCACATCCGCGTAGATTTGCATCAACAACTTGTTCTTTTCAGGCAAACCCCCGCAGGCGACCAGCTCGTGAATGGGCACCCCGTTCTTCTGGAAGGTCTCGATGATGATTTTTTTTCCATAGGCGGTGGATTCGATCAATGCCCGGTATATCTCTTCGGGTTTGGTCGCTAGCGTTGCCCCAATTAGCATCCCGGTCAGATCAACGTCCACCAGCACCGAGCGGTTGCCGTTCCACCAGTCAAGCGCCAGCAGCCCGCTTTCACCCACCTTCAACCTCCCGGCCTTTTCCTCCAGAAGTTGGTGGATATCCACCCCGCGTTTCCCGGCTTCTTCTTCGTATGCAGCCGGGACGCAATGCTCTACGAACCAGGCAAAATGATCCCCCACGCAGGATTGCCCGGCTTCATAGCCAAAGAACCCGGGTATGATGCCATCCTCCACGTAACCGCACATACCGGGAACGATATGTTCTTCCGTACCCAGGACCATGTCGCAGGTGGAGGTACCCATGATCATCACCATCCGTCCTGGCTCGGTGACCGTCGCCGCAGGGACGGCCACATGCGCGTCCACATTGGCAATCGCCACCGCTGTGCCGGGTTTCAAGCCAGTCCAACCTGCGGCCTGTTCGGTGAGCTCCCCTGCCCGCTGACCGATGGGGATGATCTTCCGGGAAAGTTTTTCATCCACCACATTCTCCAACCGGGAATCCAGGGCTTTGAAGAATTCCTTGCGCGGAAATCCCTCACGCTTGGACCACATGGCCTTGTAACCCGCGGTGCAGCTATTGCGTGATTCCACCCCGGTAAGCTGCCAGACCACCCAGTCCGCAGCTTCCAGTAACCGGTCCGCGGCCGCATAGATCTGCGGATCCTCGTCCAGGATTTGCAGGGTCTTGGCAAAGAACCACTCCGAGGATATCTTGCCCCCGTAGCGGTCCAGCCAGCCCTCCCCCATCTCGGTTGCGGTGCGGTTGATGCGGTCGGCTTCCGGTTGGGCGGCATGGTGCTTCCACAGCTTCACCCAGGCATGCGGACGATTCCGATATTCCGGCAGGTCGCAGAGCGGGGTGCTATCGGCTCTCACCGGCAGCATGGTGCAGGCTGTGAAATCGATGCCGATCCCGATCACATCTGCCAGGTCGATCCCCGATTCGCGCAGCACTTGCGGTACCGCATTCTGGAATGTGCGGATGTAATCCTGCGGATCCTGCAGCGCCCAATCCGGTTCCAAACGCGGACCTCCATCGGGGAGTTGTTCGTCGATCACCCCGTGCGAATACAGGTATACCGCGGTGCCCATTTCCCGCCCGCTGGCAATATCCACCAGCACAGCCCGCCCACTTTCCGTTCCAAAATCCACCCCGATAGCATATTTACCCATACAATCTCCAGATCTCTTTCTGTTACGGATTAATAATGACTTTCAATCCCTCCCGCCTCTCGGCGGTCTTGAATGCTTGAACTGCCTGATCAAGGGAATATGTGTGCGTCACCAGGGAACGCACGTCCACCTGCCCGCTGGAAACTAACCGGATCGCCCGCGGGTAAGTGTTCTTCATCCGCCGGACCATCTTGATGGTCAATCCCTTGCGCCTGGCTGTGGATGCAGAAAAAGTGGTGCGATCCTCATCCGGGATGCCTGCCAGGATCACTTTCCCACCCGGCATGACGGCCGTGAAGGCATCATCGACCGCCCCCTGGGTGCCGGCCACCTCGAAGCTCACATCCAACCCGCACCCGCACGTGGCTTCCAGGATGGTTTTTTCGGAAACATTGGGGTCAGGCTGAAAAACATTCTGTGCACCGAACGATTTGGCAGCATCCACACGGTGCGGGAGGATCTCCGAGGCAATCACCTGGGAAACCCCGCTCAGCTGCGCAAGCTGAATGATGAGCAGTCCGATCGGACCGCAGCCGAACACGCCCACGCTCATTCCCGCTTTCAAGTGAGCTAAGTCCACAGCGTGGATGGCAACCCCGAGAGGCTCCAGCATCACCCCGTCCGAGTCTGATAGGGAATCGGGGAGCTGGTGAAGCCTTTCCTTCTCCCAGCAGAGGTATTCGCGCAGCGCCCCATCCTGCTCGCTGTGCCCGGCGAAGCGCACCTGGGGGCAGAGATTTGTATCGCCGCGCATGCAAAGCTGGCAAACGCCGCAGGGAATGGCGGGGTCAACCGCGACGCGATCACCCGCTTCAGACACCCCGGCAAACTCGTGCCCAAGCACAAGGGGATGATCCAGGGTGGCATCACCGATCCCCCCCTGGGTGAACCAGCGCAGGTCTGAGCCGCACACTCCAACTGCTTTCACACGGATCAATGCCTCGTTCGCCCCAGGGGCTGGAATGGTCTCATCCTGGACCCGCAGGTCGCCGGGTTTGAACAAGCGCAGCACCTTCATCTCAACCGCACCACCTGAGCATGAATAAGCAAGTTATTTGGCAAAGAACCATATGGAACTCCAGTTCTTGGAGAGATCGTAGATCGCTATCCCAACCAGCAGAATTCCGCCAACCAGGTTCACCTGCCGGCTATATCGGGCGAAGAGTGTCGTTAGCTGCTTTTGAAGAGCCCCCGATAGAAGCGAGAGGATTAAAAGCGGCATTCCCAGTCCGATCCCAAACCAGAAGAAGACCCACAATTTACTAAAAAAGTCTGCAGTTGAAAGCGACAATGCAAAAATGCTGACAATCATGGGTCCGGAACACGGGATGGCGATTGGACCATATAAGAAGCCATACAGGTAAGCCGTTCCAAAGGGATGCCTGAGGGCAGGCACTTTGATCTGGGGAATGGACTTGAAGGGATTCCGATCCAGGATGAGCATGATACCCAGGCTAAGGATCAAAAGATTCGCGATCGGCACAATGACCGAGAGAAATTTTCCAATTGAAATCGACAATAATGCGATCATTGCTCCCAGGAGGAGCATCATGGTGAGCACTCCGAAAAGGACAAAGAAACCCAGAAAATATTTTTGGTTTCCCCTTCCCCAATCGCGTTGACCGCTAAGAAAAGCCAGGTATGCCGGGTATAAAGGCAATATGCACGGACTGCCCGTGGTTAAAATGCCCAGGAAAACCGAAGTAAAAACAAGTTCCAGCATATCGCCTTAATTCGCCAAAAATGGTTCCAGAATTTTTTGCAAAGTTTCTGCGTCTTTCTTTCCATAATCCAATTGATGGACATCTCCGTTCCGATCAATGATCAACATTGGAGAAAGCGGTGGGTTTAGATACTGAGCGCTGTATAGATTTCCCAACGCGCGGGCAAGGAGCAATGGCGCGACAGAAAAACGCCAATCGAAACCATATTCTTCGACATATTCCTTCAAAGATGCATCGTCTTCGTTAAAATCCACATCCAGACTGACGGAAACCAGGTCCTCCGGGTTTCCGAGAGCTTCATGCATTTTGCGAACCTCATTGGCCTGCACCAGGCAGTTGGGACACCACATCGCCATGGTTTCCACCAGGACGACCTTCCCGGCGAAATCGTTCATCGTGAAGGTCTCTCCGGTTCGTACATCTTTTAGCTCCATGTCGAACCAGTTCAGATCGAGAGTGGGGGCCACCTTTGGTGTCTCTTCCACCGGTGCCGACTGATTTTCCACTCCTGAGGATTGAGCCGCGCAACCCACCAGGAGGATCATAAGCCACAGAAAAATTACCGTCATAATCCATTTTTTCATAATTATTTATCCGTAATATCCACAACGTAACTCTTGTAAGTTCTGGGTTTGTTCGTCTCTACGCTGAGCAGGATGAATAACCCTTGCACATCTGGCGGTACCTTGACCGAGGTTTCCCATTGCATGTTGCCCTTGGGCGGGGTGATGGGTATCGGCGCAATATCCAGCGACTCGTAGGCACCGTAAAGAATCCCATCCGAACCAATCACGGGGGGTGTGCCAATGTGTGTCTTTAAAGGAAACTTGGAAGGATTGAAATTATCCCAGGTGAAGGTGAGTCCTTCATCTGACCGTTTGGTATCCAACAGGGTGACCACGTTATCGCTCAGCCCGGTGATGCTGATCTCAGGTGTTTGAATTAGCCCTTCCACCTCGGTTGCCACCGGGAAGGTTAGATCTTTCACGATAGTATCCAGATCCACTTCCATCGTGCCTTCCGTCGCTTTTGCGTCCGGGGTGTAATCATCAAGAATTCCACCATAGCTTACATAATCAATCATCAGTTTGGAACCGGCAGCGGCCACTGCGCCTTTGCAATCAACGTACGCCATCTGCGTTTCCGGGTTATCCATCTCGCCGGTCTGGTAACCGCGCAGGCGAAAACCGGGTGGGAAGCGGTGTTCGCCGGTGCCGACAAACACCGTGTCACAGTTTATTGGTTCTCCGTCCTGGGGTATCAGGATGGCGGGTTTATCCGCGGCCGAATGCATGGTCGCCCAATCCCTCGTCTCATTCTGAAGTGCCAGCTCGATTCGCAGATCACCGCTATCAGATTCGACCACATTGGTGGCTACCGCGCTCCAGCCTTTCGACTCTTCTCCCGCCGGGGCTTCCGGTGTGGCCAGGTCTTGGGGAATTTCAATGTATACACAGGCGAAGGTAAAGATCGAGCATACTGCCAGAAATAACACACGCATTTTCTTTGATTTCATGCGACTATCTCCATTGGAGTTTCTCCGGGTTCATTAGCAATTCCCATTGGCGGGTCTCATCTTCATGTTTTTCAGTGCCCCGCTATCACTCAGAAGATTGAAAAACAGGCAGCAGCGGTCTGATCTTAGCCAGGGCGAAAGCATAACCCGGCGGCATGGCTGTGGTGCCATCCACCCCTGTAACCGCCTTAACCTGACCGTCGAAGGAGATGGAAATGAAGTGTGCATAGCACTGCCGGCAGGGATTGAGGTAAGTGCTGTAGATCTCATTGGTGAACCATTGGTGGTCAACGCTGATGGCTGTGAGTAGCTGGTCCACCTCGGCCGGCGTCACCTGCTTTTCCATGGTTTGATCCCCTGTAGTACCAGTTATGCGACCGTCGGGAAAGATCGCGAACAACTGGTCCACGCATTCCGGACCAGCAGTTCGGTGATAAACGAGAGCAGCGCCTTCCGAAATAAGTTGCGCGGCTTCGGTTTCCCGAAAGGGAGCTACCTTGCATTGGGTGGATTCCGGTGTGGACTGGTTCCTGGATGGCAATGATTGAGTTACCGCAATTGCGATCAATATCAAACCCATAGCCAAAGCTCCGATGCCGACCCAGAGGTTTCTCCGCTTCTTTCGCAGCGTGACCTCCTCCTCCTCGACCGTTGTTGTTTGCCGCTGGGTCTTTCGGTTGCGAATGATGGTTTGAACCCCAATGAAGATCAGGGTCAGCGCACCGATCACAATTTTGGTCCACCAGGAACTGAGTGATCCGATGAACTGGATCAGTGCCTGGGTCACCGCCAGGACCATCACACCGAACAGGGTGCCAAACACATACCCTGACCCACCGGTGAGCATGGTACCACCCATCACCACCGAGGCTATCACATCCAGTTCCATTCCCGGTGCATAGAGGCCGTGACCGGAAAACACAAAGACACTAAAAGCCAACCCTGCCAGGGCAGAGCAGAACCCGTTGAAGGTGTAGACCAACATTTTGGTCTGATCCACCCTCAGACCCATCAGGCGAGCAGATTGCTCATTGCGGCCTTCGTTGCCCCCAATGGCGTAGACTGTCCGGCCGATGCGCGTATAGTGCGCCATATAGATCGCGAATCCAAGCAGCAGAAACCCGACCACCACCGGAATGGTGATATACGGTGCCTGTTTCCCCTGGCCGACATAGTACTCCATCATTCCAGGGATGAAGATCTTCGTTTTTCCCAGGACCTGGAAGGTGGGATGGTTGATGGTTACCGCGTTATCACTGATGAAAAAACACATTCCGCGGGTAAACCAAAGACCTGCGAGGGTAGCGATGAATGGCTGCACTTTCAAATAGGTGATAAAACTACCCATGATCGCGCCGAGGAACATTCCCATCAGAAGCATCAGGGTGACCACAAGCCAGGGATCCATACCCTCGCGAAGCAGAACCGCGGAGGAAACAGTGGTGAGAGCCACCACACCGGCGACCGATAGATCGATCCCCCCCGTAATGATGACAAAGGTCATGCCAATGGCGCTGATCAGGAGGTATGAGCTGTTACGGAACAGGTTCAGAAAGACCTGCGGGTTCCGCATACCCACAAAGAAATATGCGCCGATGGCATAGGCCGTGAGCGCCAGAATAGCCGTTGCCCATAATGGGATCAGCTTGCGGTTTCGCTGGAAAAAGATGCTGATGACGTTTTTCATTTGTACGCGCTTTTCTTCGGATTCCCGATCCATTGGATGAATCCGCGTACCTGCCGGGAATAGAGCAAGATTACAATGATAACCACAACCGATTTGACTGCCTGGAGCGCAAAGGCGGGTACGCCAATCGCATACATGGTCTGTGTTATCGCCTGCATCACCAGCGCGCCGATCATGCTGGCCAGGAGGGAGAACCTACCCCCGCTCATGGCTGTGCCGCCGATCACCACCGCCAGGATGGCATCCAGCTCTGTTGTCAGGCCAATATTGTTTGAATCAGACGTTTTGATGTTAGAGCTGGCAACCAGACCGGCGATCCCGGCACATAAACCGCAGAAGGTATAAACCAGCATTTTGATGCGCTTCTCGTTGATCCCGCTGAAGAAGCTGGACCTGAAATTAATTCCCACCGATTCGATGAACATACCGATCGATGTTTTCCGGGTCATCAGCCACGATAAAGCGAAGACGATCGCCACGACATAGAGCGAAAACGGCACAACCATCCAACCCTGGCCAATGAACCAGTATGGCTTATAGGTTATCTGGACCCGAAGTCCATTGGTGATCAATTGGGCGATCCCGCGCCCTGCGATCATCAGGATCAGGGTGGCCACCATGGGTTGTATTCGCATGTAGGCGACCAGGAACCCGTTCCACATCCCGCAAAGAACCGCGATAGCCAGCGCCGCAAGGATAACCAACCATAAAGGTTGGAATGTAAACAGCGGATCAGTAACGAAGAAAACCTCGTTCCTTAAGGCTGAAGGATTCATCAGGATCCCCGCCGTGGAGGCAGCGATAGCCATCACTGCGCCAACAGAGAGATCCACCCCGCCGGTCGCGATGACCAGGGTCATCCCCAGTGCAAGTAGCATGACCGTGGATCCATTCCGGAATATGTCGATCAGGCTGCCGCGCAGATTCCCATCCCTGGACTCTATCGCAAAGAAACCCGGGATGAAGATGAAGTCAAAAAGCAGGATCAGGAAAAGCGCTACCAGCGGGAAGAAAAGCCTGCTATCGGTGATCTTATGCCAGCTAAAGGGTTGTTTCGTGGGTTTTTTCATGATTCACTCCCCGCGATGGCGTGGATGATGGTCGTTTCATCGACATCACCCGAAAATTCAGCAATTTTTTCGCGGTCTCGCAGAACAACCACCCGGTGGCTTGTCCGTAAGACCTCATCCAATTCGGAGGATATGAAGACACAGGCTTTTCCTTCATCCGCCAGGACAAGAACCAGTTTCTGTATCTCCGCCTTGGTTCCCACGTCGATCCCGCGTGTGGGTTCGTCCAGGATCAGCAATTGTGGTCCGGTTGCGAGCCAGCGCGCGAGGATGACTTTTTGCTGGTTTCCCCCACTCAAATTTTTTACGGCCTGATCCGCGGATGGGGTGGCGATATTCAAAAGCTTGATGTATTTATCTGCCATCTCATATTGCTCTGCCAGGCTCAGGTAATTGAACCAGCCTTTGCTTGCCTGAATCGCTAATACGATGTTTTCCCGCACAGTGAGATCATCAATGATCCCGGCGCCCTTCCTATCTTCCGGGCATAGCGCGATTCCCCGTTTAATGGATTCCAGCGGGGAAAAGGCTTTCACCTCCTTCCCGGCAAAGACCATGGACCCGGAATCTGGTTTTTCCACGCCGAAAAGCAGGCTGGCTGTTTCCGTGCGTCCGGAGCCGAGCAGGCCGGCCAACCCAACGACTTCACCGGAGTGCAGGGTGAGATCGAAGGGGCGAATGGAATCGGTGAGTCCCAACTTTTGCGTTTGAAGCAGGCTACCTTTGTCAATGTGTTTCCGGCTTTCCGATTTGATCTTGGTCATTTCATCCAGCTCGGCCAGGCTCCGCCCAATCATTTTGGCGATCAATTCCACGCGGGTGATCGAGGCAGTATCATAAGTTCCAACCAGTTTGCCGTTGCGGAGCACGGTAGTTCGGTCCGATACCTCGAAGATCTGGCCAATGAAGTGGGTGATGAAAATGATCCCCACCCCCTCGCCTTTTAGCTTTCGCATGACCTTGAAAAGCTGGTTGGTTTCATTAACATCCAGGCTCGAGGTTGGCTCGTCCAGAATGAGAATTTTCGCAGATTTCATATATAGGGCTCTGGCGATGGCGACCATTTGCTGGATGGCAACCGTGTACGAATCCAGTGGTTTGGTCACATCGATATCAACACCCAGCAGCCGTTCCAGCGTATCGCTGGCCAGTTTATTCATGCCCTTCCAATCCAGGCGCCCAGCTTTGTGAGGCTCCCGTCCCAGGAGGATGTTCTCCGCGACAGAGAGATTCATGCAAAGATTGATCTCCTGGTAGACCGTGCTGATCCCAAGTTCCTGGGCATGCTGGGGCGAGCGGGGATGGATCTCCCTTCCCTCCAGCAGGATCTTGCCGGAATCCAGTGAATCAACCCCGGTTAGCACTTTCATCAGTGTGGATTTGCCAGCTCCATTTTCCCCCACGAGGCAAAGGATTTCCCCGCGCTCGAGGGTGAGGTCTACAGCATCCAAAGCCTGAACTCCCGGGAAGGCCTTGCTGATCCCTGCCATTTTCAAGATGACTCGATCTTCTTTGGTCATATCCACCTGCCTGTAATTTGCGTCTTATAAGGGATTGGGAAACGATGTTGCCACCGTTTCCCAATCATTTTTACACAAATCTGCCTAATCTGCCAAAATAAACCTAAGCAGATGATCCGATGATTTAGTACTTGCGACCGGCAGCAACTTCCGCCAGATTAGGATCGTCCATGTAGAATTCACTTTCCTGGGAGGGGATCCATTTCGGAAGGGTTTCTCCGTTCAATACTGCCAGAGCAGCTTCGTAAACCTGGGGTGCGAGCAGCGGGTTGCATTCGATCGCGCCATTCAGGGTGCCATCCAACATGGCCTGGAAAGCGCCGGCGGTGGCATCAACGGAAATGAGCTTGACATCCTGTGCGGGCACAAGCCCGGCTTCCTTGAGGGCTTCGGCAGCGCCAAACGCCATTTCGTCGTTTTGGCCAAAGATACCCTGAACGTCCTTGGTTTCCTTCAACCAGGCTTCAGTCACTTCCTTGCCTTCCTTGATGCTCCAGTTGGCGGTTTGGGTTTTGGTTACAACGATCCCGCATTTTTCAGCGGTCTCGCGGAAGCCAGTTCCGCGGTCAATGGCGGGCGCGGCGCCCACATTGCCCTGCAGTTCCCAGACGTTCTTCTTCTCGCTGCCTTCCAGCAGCTTGCACATGGCCAGGCCAGCCTTGCGGCCTTCTTCCACGAAATCCGCGCCGATGAATGTGGCGTACTTATCTTCATTGCCATCGATGCGGCGGTCGGAAAGGATAACGGGTTTCCCGGCTGCTGCGGCATCATCGAGGACCTGATCCCAACCGGTCACTTCCAGGGGGGACATAACGATCACGTCCACTTCAGGATCAGCGATAAATTGCTGGAACCCTGCAACCTGTTTCGCCAGGTCATTCTGGGAATCGTAGAATTTGAGGGTCAACCCCAATTGTTCGGCGGTCTCCTTGAAGGAAGCGGTATTGGCTGCACGCCAGCCGCCTTCGGAGCCGGTCTGGAGGAAGCCAACGGTCATATCTTCATAGGTCCAGACCTTCTTCGCCGGTTCTTCTGCCGCGGGGGCAGCCGGTTCTTCTGCGGCGGGGGCAGCCGGTTCTTCGGCTACAGGTGCAGGAGCTGCCGCCGGAGCGCAGGCTGCAAGAAGCATTGAAATAGCGACGATTAAACCTAAAACTTTGAAGCGGAACATGTCTTTTTCTCCTTGAATGATTATGATTTTCTCCCTGCGGAGTTTACCCTGTGGCAATTTGAGCCGGGAGAGTTTCTTCGATGTTTTTCATATTCTCCCTTACTCTGAAACGCTTACTGAAAATACCCAAATTCGGGACTCGCGCTTCAACCACCAAACTCGTTGACAATTTCTGCAACCACCTCCTTTTTTTCCTGGTTCAATCGCCTTGACGAGCTCTCCCGAATGACCAGGGTGGGTTTAAAAACTACAGAAAGGGGTTCAGCAACTTCTGTATTTTGCCAACCTGCTTCGATGATCCGAACGATCCTTTCCACGGCGGCTTTGCCCATATTCTGCTGCTCCACCTGAACGGTTGATAGGGATGGACAAAAATAAGGAGACTCCTCCAGATTATCGAAACCAACGATACCGAAATCTTCCGGGACCCGTAAATTTCTTTCACAGGCCGCCTGCAGGACGCTCAATGCCATCTGATCGTTGGCAGCAAAGACAGCATCCATCTCCGGGAATTTTTCGAAAAGAACCTGGATCGCCCGCGCTCCGCTGGAGGCTGACCAGTTCCCTTCCACCCAGTGGTTTTCCTTGATTGCGATCCCTTTTTCTTTGAGGGTGTCCTTCCAGGCTGCCATACGCTGGCGGGCTTCCCACCAGTCCAGTGGTCCGGAGATATGACCGATATGGCGGTAACCCTGCTCAAACAGGTGCTCCATTACCATGCGCGCCCCAAGGTAATTATCGATGGATACTATGGCGATATTTCTTCGCGAGGTTCCATGCTGAGAAAGACGATAGGAATCTCCAGGTCGACCGGAGGTGATTTGAGCCAATCCCGATTTTGACCGACTTCCTGGACTGCCCAGATAATTCCATCCACATGGCGGGAAATTAATCCCTGCAGAATCGGCAACACATGGTTGGAATCAAAACTGGGCAGTTCAATCAGGAGGAGAGAATACCCCGCCTGCTCGGCGGCATTGGTGATCCCACTCAGGGTACGGGACGGGCCGATGTATTTCAACCCGGCGGTGACCACCCCCAGGGTATAACTGCGCTGCTGGATCAGGCTGCGCGCGAGTGCGCTGGGCTGGTAGCCCATTTCTTTTATTACTAAGAGGACTCGTTCACGGGTTTCAGGGGATACATCGGGCCTGTCGTTCATCACGCGGGATACCGTCTGCGTGGAAACTCCCGCCGCAGCGGCGACTTGCTTGATGGTTGGACGATTGGATTTGCCCGGCATATGTTATCGTTCCCGTTATCGTTCCCGTTATCGATAACATAGTAGCAAATCAAATGGTAAAAGTCAAGTGGTAATTTTGAATGCCCCTAATTCACCTGCGTCTTTTCCAGGTTTTGAGAAGGTAGTTGCTTTAGAAAAACGACAACAAATGTAAAACTGATTGTTCTTTTAAAAAATAAAAACCTACCATTGCGGTAGGTTTTTATCACGTTTTTTTTAAACCAGCAGAATCTCCGGGTGTTCCACAACCTTCACCAAATCTGCCAGGAACCGGGCGGCCACCACCCCGTCAATCACGCGGTGATCTGCAGAAAGGGTGAATGCGATCACCGGGCGCACAACAACCGTATCACGGTCATCGATGACAATTGGTTTTCGCACGGATGCACCAATGGCGAGGATGGCATTTTCGGGTGGGTTGATGATCGCCCGGAACTGGTTGATGCCGTACATGCCAAGGTTCGAAATCGTAAATGTCCCGCGCTGGACTTCGCCCAGCTCCAGTTTTCCCTCCCGGGCACGCCGGCTCAAGTCGTTGAGTTTTTCTGCGGTTTCGCCAAACGTCAATTTATTCGCGCCGTGCACCACCGGGACGATCAGCCCATCATCCAGCGCGGTGGCGACACCGATGTTGACCTCTTTCCACAAATAGATCTTCTCGTCGATCAGGGAGGAGTTTATGTAGGGATGGTGCTCCAACACCCAGGCGGTCAGTTTCACCAGGATGGCGGTGAGCGATACTTTGCCCTCGCCTTTCAAGGCAGCCATCTCATTTAGATGCACCCTGGCATCCTCCAGCCTGGAGATATCTGCCTCCACCGTTTCGGCGATATGCGGCGCTTGCTGGAAGCTGGATTGCATTCGCAAGGCAATCTTGGCCCGTATTCCGATCAGCGGAATGATCTCCGCGGGGCGGTCCATAGAACTCATGGGAGAAAGTGGGGATGCGGCGGATTGCTTTACATCGGCAGCCTGAATGCGTCCATTAGGACCGCTTCCCTTGATGGTTTCCAGGGGGACGCCAGTTTCCTCCGAGATGCGCCTGGCTGCAGGAGTGGCAGCAACTTTTCCGGGGAAATCGCTGCTTACCGGTTGGTTTGCCTTCAAGGAAGCTGCGTAAAGTTCCACGTCCTCCCGGGATACCCTGCCCTTCTGCGCTGGGACCTTCGCAATATCCACGCCCAGTTCCTGGGCCACACGCAGTGCCAGCGGGCTGGCCTGCACCGGAATCGCGGGTGGCGGTGAGATTGGAGTAACCTGTGCGGCCTTTACGATTGAAGGTGGCGTCACCACCGTTTGATCCGCGAGCGCCTCGCCGGGTTTCAGGATCTGGGCGATCACTGTCGCCACGGGGACAACATCCCCGGCCTGAAACTTGATTCCCGCAAGGATGCCGGTGGCTGGCGAGGTCACATCTATTGCCACCTTTTCCGTTTCCACGGTCAGAATGGTTTCGTCCTGTTTCACCGCCTCGCCTTCTTTTTTCTCCCAGGAAATGATGGTGGCTTTTTCCTGGTCCATATCCACCTTGGGCATGATCACGGGGGTTGGCATTTTAATACTCGCCTTTCACGATTGCGCGGATCTCCCGCTCGATATCCTCTTCCTGGGGCACCGCGGCGCGTTCCAGAACGCGGTTGTAGGGAATGGGAACATTCTTGCCTGTCAGCCTGCGCATGGGTGCGTCCAGGTAATCAAACGCCCGGCTGGAGGAAACAACCGCCATGATCTCCCCCGCCCAGCCAGCTGTTTCGCAAGCCTCGTGTACGACCAACAGCTTACCAGTCTTCTTGACCGATTCCACGATGGTTTCCTTATCCAGCGGGACCATGGTGCGCGGGTCAACAACCTCCACTTCGATCCCCTCCCCTGCCAGGCGTTCAGCTACAGCCAGGGATTTATGGACCATAATGCCGTTGGTCACTATTGTGAGATCCTTGCCTTTGCGCTTTACATCCGCAACACCGAAGGGAATGGTGTATTCCCCTTCAGGTACTTCTCCCTTGGATTTATATAACAACTTGTGCTCAATAAAACACACCGGGTTTGGATCGCGGATCGCGGTGAGCAGCAGACCCTTGGCATCGTAGGGCGTTGAAGGAGTGACGACCTTGAGTCCGGGCATGTGCATCAGCAGGGTTTCCAGGGATTGGGAGTGCTGGGCAGCCGCCCCGGTCCCCGAACCGCTCGGCATGCGCACTACCAAGGGAACTGTGGCCTTGCCGCCGAACATATAATGCATTTTCGCCGCCTGGTTGCCAAGCTGGTCAAAGGTCAGCAGGGTGAAATCCATGAACATGATCTCAGCCACCGGGCGCATCCCAAACAGCGCTGCCCCGACCGCTGCACCGATGATCGAAGGCTCGGATATTGGGGTTTCAATGATCCGTTTATCACCAAATTCATCCAACATCCCATGTGTAACGCCGAATGCGCCGCCGTAGCGGCCAATATCCTCACCAATGATGAACACGCGCTCATCGCGCTTCATTTCCTCCCACAGGGCGGTGCGGATTGCTTCGAGGTAAGTGATCTCAGGCATAGACATACTCCGTGACGGTGGAAGGGTCGGGGTCGGGAGAGGCATCGGCAAATGCCACCGCGGCTTCGATAATGCCTAAGGCCTCTTGGTCAAAATCTTCTGCGCCTGCAGAAGTCATCAAACCGTTCTCGATCAGATTGCCCCCGAAACGCTTGATCGGATCTTTGGTGTTCCGCCAGGTTTCGATCTCCTCCTTGGTGCGGTAAAGGTTGCGGTCGCTCTTGGAGTGCCCGAAGTAACGGTAGGTCTGCGTTTCAATGAAGACCGGTCCCGCGCCGGAGCGGATCTTTTCCACCGCGTTCCGAACAGTTTCATAAACGGTCAGCACGTCGTTGCCATCGATGTAAAACCAGGGGATGCCATAAGCTTCTGCGCGCTGCGCGATGGGAAGCTTGGCTGAGACGCGTTCAATATCCATCGACATGCCGTATTTATTGTTTTCACAAATATATAATATCGGCAACTTCCACAAGGCGGCCATGTTCAAAGTCTCGTGGAAAACGCCTTCATTCGATGCTCCGTCACCAAAAATGGAAATGCAAATTTGGTCACTTTTTTGCATTTGTAGGCCAAGTCCAACACCCAGTGAGTGTGGGATGCCTCCGCCTACGATCCCATTGGCGCCCAGGTTGTGCGAGCTGAAATCCGCGATATGCATTGATCCGCCACGGCCTTTGCAATAACCGGCTTCCTTTCCCAGGAATTCGGCCATCATCAGGTTAATATCTGCTTTCTTGGTGATGAAGTGGCCGTGGCCGCGATGGTGGTTGATCAGGTAGTCATCCAGCCGGATCGCCCGGCCGAGGCCCACCGCCACTGCTTCCTGCCCTGCGGAAAGATGCATGGTTCCGTGAACCTTGCCCAGGGCATAAAGTTTATCTGCCATCAGCTCGAACTGGCGGATCACGCACATCGTCCGGTACATTTCCAGCAATTGGTCGCTGGATAATTTCAAGCGCTCCACCTTATGTTGAAATAATTCTTCTTTCTGTGTTTTTGCCATTTGTCCCTCAATAAATGAATTAGTTGCTGTCACCTTCCAGAACTTGCCTGGCGGTGACGCTGTCGGTCACTAGCGAATTTACCAACCGGGATATTAATGCTGCGCGGATGGCTTCCACTTTTCCCGGTCCGCCTGCGATCCCGATCCGCACCGGGATGCGGGCCAGGTCTTCCCGGCGGATTGTGATCATCCGGCTCAGGAAGGCATCCATGTAAGGGGAGCCATCTCTATAGAAATAATTGCCAGCCACATCGCCAACTACCCCGTTCCTGCGAATGGTGGTCAGTTCTTTCTCCGTTAGAAGCCCGGAGAGATAAAAGCTGGAATAATCGGTTTCGGTAGTGCCAATTCCCACCAGGGCGATATCCGCCTGCTTGCCCATCTCGATCGTCTCCCGGATGCCGCGCGTTTCGCGCATTGATGCGGCGATCTCGGGTGTCTGGCACATACAGGGGGCGTTAAGAAAGTACCCTTCCCCTCCCAATTTATCTGCCAGCCGTGATACGAGGGCATGGCCGTCGTATTCCGCGTTCATCGCGCCCTGCGCCCCAACCAATTGGATGATCTTTATCGAAAGCCCACCAACGGCTTGAACAGCGTCCACCACGGCACTGACCGTCGTTCCCCAGGCAACACCCACGACCGATTTAGGGTTTAGATGTTTCTTGAGCACTTCGGCACCAGCCCACCCCAGAACCGGGAGAAGGCGATCCGCCCGGGAATCCTCCATCGCTGAAACAAAAACGGATTCGACACCGAACCTGGTTCGAAGCGCATTTTCAAGATCATGATCGGAATTGATCGGACGGTTGACGCGTATCTCCACGATCCCCCGGCTGCGCGCTTCCGTAAGCATGCGCGAGATCATCGAACGGGTCACCCCCACTTCGTGGGCTATCTCGGATTGATCCTTACCCTCCAGGTAATACTTTTCAGCCACGTCCGCGAGGAGGGAGAATCGTTTCCGGCTGCTATTTTCAATAACCACTGCCCCGCTCCTTGAATCACGTATGTGAAATGGTTTTCACTTATATGAGTATATCAAGGCGAAAGGCGATTGTCAACCCAGTCCGCCAAATTAGTTTTATTCGATTGTGGTCACGACCTGTGACTTGCCGGCAGGTTTTGAATCCTGTATACTCTTAGCAGATTTGGTCCCCGGTGGATACTTTGCCAAAAACCATCCTCGCCCTCGTTCCCCACCCAGATGATGCAGAGTTCTATGCTGGCGGAACCATCGCCCGGATGGCTGCTGAGGGCAGCCGGGTGATCATCGTGGTGGCGACGGATGGCTCAAAGGGTTCCTTCGAGATGGCTGGCAGGGAACTTTCGGATGCCCGCGCGGCGGAGATGGCAGCTGCCTGCAGGATCCTGGGCGCGGAATCCGCCATCATGCTGGGTTTCACGGATTTTGAGCTGGACCTGCTCCCACCCGGAAAGCTGCGCGAAGTTTTCGTTCGCCTCATCCGCCAGCACGCGCCTGATGTGGTCATTGCCGAAGACCCCTTCTGGTTGGGCGAAACCCATCCCGACCACCGCGTTGTTGCGCTCGCTGCCATGGAAGCGATAAAATATGCTTCTCTGCCGCGCCTGCACCCCGAGCACCTGGAGCAGGGACTGCAGCCCCATTTCGTCACCGAGAAATATTTTTACTCCGAGGAGCCATCACGATTCAATAAATTCGTGGATATCTCCGCCTCCTTTGAGAAAAAAGCCGCAGCCTTGGAGGCACATACAAGCCAGGTGGAGTTCCTGGTTGAAGGTGTTCTGCGCGAGGCTCGCCTGGCTGGACTGGACTTGACCACAGCATTCGGTGCCCTGGCAAACAACAAGCCCGCATTGTTGCGAATGGGTTTACAGATGACCGCTGCCGGGTTGGCAGCATCGCAGGATTATGAACTTGCGGAAGCCTTCCATTACCAACGCTTTGACCCTATCATCGAAAAATTTCTTGCCGGATCCTAGATCCGCCATCCCAAATCCCAGGAGCATTACATGACCATCGCACGAGAGAAAACTCACCTTTCCGGACGCTGGGCGGCTGTCGCGATCTTCTTTGGCTTCATGCTGCTGCACCAGGTGGACCGCCTGCTGGTGGGTCCGCTAACCGATGACATTCTTACAACTTTCAATATCAATTACGCCCAGATGGGTTTGGTGACTACCGGGGCGTTGGTTGTGGGGACGCTGCTTTACCCGGTTTGGGGTTGGCTTTATGACCGATACTCGCGAGCCAAGCTGCTTTCCCTGGCCTCGCTGATCTGGGGCTCCACCACCTGGCTGGCTGCCATCGCACCCACTTACCCCACTTTTGTAGCTGCACGTGCCTCCACCGGCATCGATGATTCCAGCTATCCAGGCATCTACTCTTTGATAGGTGATTACTTCAAACCCAGCCAGCGCGGCAAGATCTACGGGTTGCTGCAGCTCACTTCGCCCATCGGTTACCTGATCGGCATGGTAATGGCGCTTTTCCTTGGGGGCGTGATCGGCTGGCGCAATGTCTTTATCATCACCGGCATGCTCGGCATCGTCATGGCTGTGGTGATGTATTTTGGCCTGAAGGAAGCACCCCGTGGTCAGAGTGAGCCGGAAATGGAGGGCATGGAAGAGATCACCACCCACCGTTTCGAATGGCGCAAGGCAGTGGACGTGGTAAAGATCCGCACCATGTGGATGATCTTCATCCAGGGCTTTTTTGGAGTGATCCCATGGAACGTGATCACTTACTGGTTCTTTGTTTACCTGGAGCGGGAACGCGGATACGATTCCGGCGCGATCCTGATCACCATGGCACCAGCGGTGATCATCATGGCCATCGGCTACCCGGTGGGCGGTGCGCTCGGTGACTGGCTGTTCAAGAAGACCAAACGCGGACGGATCATTATCGCCACCATTGGGGTTATCATGGGCGCCCTGTTGCTTTACCTCACCATGACTGTCCCCCTCGGCGATCAGTACCAGACGCAATTCATGATTACCCTTTGCCTGGCGGCTTTCTTCATGCCCTGGCCATCAGCCAATGTTCTTTCCACGATCTACGATATCACCTTGCCCGAGATCCGCAGCACCGCCAACGCGGTGGAGTCGATGATCGAGAATTTCGGCGCAGCTTTTGCCCCCCTCATCGCCGGGATCGTTGCGGATGCCATCTCACTGCAATACGCGATAATTTATCTTTGCACCGGGGCGTGGCTGCTGTGCTTCATCACATTCTTCCTGTCGATGTACTTCATCCCCTTCGATATCGACAAACTGCGCGCCTTTATGGCAAAGCGGGCACAGGAAGATAGAGAGTTGCAGGCCACAACCCCCGCAGCTTGATATATTGTTCCTTTATACCGCCCTCCGACAGGATCTGGAGGGCGGTGTTTTTTAACAAGATTCGATCCGATAGAGGATCACTGGAAGTAAAAACGCTGATTTGGATATGGAGAGGTAGTACCATTTTTTCAAGTATCTTTTCGTTATCGCTTGATCGTCGGCGACAGTTGGAAACAGTCTGATTAAATTAATTCCCGCTGTCGATAGTTGCGATCCGTTTCCGCAGGGTATCCTTATCCAGGAACTGATCGCCGACATAGCGCCCGTTATAAACCAGGTTGAAAGTTCCATAAGGGGAAGGCGCTTTTCGCCTCACCTCATCTGCGGATTTTAGGATGATATCCCTAATGGGAACGCCGATCTCCTTCGCCATTTGCGTATAACCGGAGACCGCCGATTCCAGGTATGGGCATTGATCTGCGCGCAGCACCGTGAGGCCAGCTCCGAAGATGCTTGCCTTGCGCTCCCAATCCCCACAGAAGGTTGGATATGGACCTTCCTTGAATTTTTTAACCATCAGGTTGTAAGCTGGTGGTGCGGTATCAACTGAAATATAACCCCGGCTATCAAGGTAATTTTTCTTCACCATGTAGTGCTCTTCGCTGGTGACCATGGCCACACCGAACTTTTTGGTATCCAGCGCTTCCTGCTCGCAAAAATCCATCAGCTGGGAGGCCACTCCCTGTCCCTTGCTCCTCCCCACCACCCAGAGGCAATGGATGAATAGATAGCCTTCCGCGTTTACCGCCCGCCATGCATTTTCGCCGGGAATATACTCAATGAAGCCCCTGCCTTCCGGTGGCAGGACCATTCGTATCTGCAATCCCTCTGAGAGGCGATCGTTCACCCAGCCTTTCTTGCAGGCATAACCCGGGGTCTTTCGGGCGCTCATGTAGCAGAAAAAACCGACCTTATCCAAGTTTTCGGAAGTAACCGTGGTTATGGGGAATTGAGTTTTCATAACAATATTATAGATATAATTATCGAGTTAATAGTAATGGCTATGCGCAACTGATATTGTGAAAATAAAGGCGGCTTTTGTCGCCTTTTATCATGATCATTATTGGATGTTAGAACGGCACGTCAAGCCACCAGTCTTCCACCTCGTCCACCTGACCGTTCTTGTTAAAGTGAACCCCCTCCTCCTGGAGCAACCGGCGTTGGAAATCCGCCGCGTCTCCATCCAGGCTGCTTTTTCCGCGGGAATTGATCACCCGCTGCCAGGGTATGTCGCGGTGATTGCCCTGGTCGCTGAGGGCTGCAATGGCGTACCCCACATCCCTCGCCCCGCCTCTCCCAACATTTTGCGCAACCTGTCCGTAACTAACCACCTTGCCTCGCGGGATCTGACGGACAAATTGGTAGAACTGCTCGTAAAGCCCTGAGTTTTCCATTGTACGCTTCTCCGTAGGGTCACCGAAGTTATCGACCGGCATTGGATAAACCTCTTGCAATTTAGGATAATCGCTTCCCCGCTTCCATCCATGCGCCAGGGTGCGGATTCCACCATTGGACAGTTGTCCAATATGGCTGGCAGGTTTCTTGCAAGTTATTTGATATGCTTCAGCGCTCTTTCCCGCAGGATTCCACCTCTCTCAGCCAGCAGCTGCTGCCGGAGGACCTCATTCGTCAGCGTGCCGGCCAGGCTGCGGACCGGGCGGCAGCCTCCACCCGCATCGACGATTACCGCTCCCGCCGTGCCGTGGAAACCTTGCGCCGCCAGGATGATGATCTGCTGCTCTTCAGCGAGTTCCTGGAACAGATGGGCGTCCCCGGGGGGGATTTCTCCCATGATCCATTCTGCCTGGCTCGGTGTCACCTGGGGGTTGGTGGAAGCCTATATCAAGTGGCAGCTCGCGCAGGGTTACGCTGTTCCGACCGTGAACGTGCGCCTCTCCACAGTTAAAACATACGCCCGGCTGGCCTTCCAGGCCGGGGCGCTCGACGCGCAGGCTTACGCACTCATTCACGCAATCAAGGGTTACGGACGAGGTGAACAGCGCCGCATCGACGGCCACCGCGCACCGAACACGCGGCGGGGGTTGAAGAAATCTGAGCCGGTACGCATTACCCCCGAGCAAGCAACCGCATTGAAAGACCATCCGGATTCCCCCCAGGGTAGGCGGGATAAACTCCTGATGTGCCTGCTGCTGGATCACGGTTTACGAGTGGGGGAAGTCGCATCCCTGAATATTGAAGGCCTCAAGGATTCGGAAGGCTTTTTACGTTTTTACCGCTCCAAGGTTGGCAAGGAACAAACACACCGTCTCTCGGAGTCCACCCGCCAGGCACTGGCGGATTGCTACGCCCACGCTGAACTCCCGGAAAGTGGCAGATTGTTACGCCGCAGCCTGAAGAACGGGACGCTGGGCAAAGCGGGCATGACCACCCGGGGAATCACACTGCGGGTGCGCGTCCTCGGCGAGGAGCGCGGCATACATGGCTTGAGCGCCCATGATTGCCGGCATGCCTGGGCTACCAGCGCCGCCCGTAACGGTACAGATCCATTCGCCCTGCAGGAAGCAGGTGGTTGGAGCTCGCTGGCCATGCCGCGGCGCTACGTGGACGAGCAGGAGATAGCAAATGTAGGGGTGAAAACTGGAAGGGAATTCAACCTCGATTTGGAATTATCTCCTTCAGATTTTGAATTCAATCCATAATCTCCGAGTGTTAGAATTCAGGTGGAGATTTCATGCCGAACCCTATATATGAGATGAACAATTCAAGCAGCCCCCTGGTTGGAACCTGGCGAGGAGATTTGCTGGAATGTATTCAATCCGGTGCGATCGCGGTCACCGATAAGGACGGCAACCTAGTAGCCAGAGTGGGTAATCCTCAGCTCGTCACTTACCTGCGTTCCAGCGCCAAGCCCTTCCAGGTGCTGCCGTTCGTGGAAGCCGGCGGCGTGGAATACTTTGGACTAACCCAGGAAGAGCTGGCCATCCTGTGTGCTTCCCATCATGGCACCGATAGACATGTAGAAGTTTTGAAAAGTATCCAGAGGAAAGCTGGAATATCCGAGTCCTTCCTTCAGTGTGGTGTGCACCCGCCTTATTCCAAATCCACCCAGTATGAGCTAATTCGACGAGGTGAGAATTCAACTTCCAATCGGCACAACTGCTCCGGAAAACATACCGGTATGCTGGCTATGTGCAAGTTGATGAGATGGCCGCTGGAAAACTACCTCGACCCGCAGCATCCCCTCCAAATGTTGATCCTGAAGACTCTTGCCGAAATAACCAATACATCCATCGACCAGATCTCTCTTGGAACAGATGGCTGCTCTGCTCCAGTTTTTGCCATCCCGCTTCAAAACACCGCGATGGGGTTTGCCCGCCTGATAGACCCCTCCGCCTTCAACCCTCTCCGGGCGGAAGCATGTAGAAAAATAACATCATCCATGTTGGCGTACCCAGAAATGATCGCCGGAAAGGGAGGGTTTGATACGTGTCTGATGCAGGCAGCAAAAGGGAAGGTTATTTCAAAATCCGGCGCGGAAGGATTCCTTGCCCTTGGCTTGCAGGGTGGAGCACGTAGTCCCGGAAGCAAGGCTCTGGGTGTGGCAGTGAAAATCATGGACGGCGATTCGGGCGGGGACTTTTTACAGGGAGCGGATCACCTCGAAGGTCGAGCGCGCCCCATTGTTGGCCTGGAAATCCTCCGTCAACTTGGCGCGCTTGCTCCAGCCGAACTTGAAACACTGGCTGACTTTGGACCAAGGTTTCAGAAGAATTGGCGGGGGTTTAGTGTTGGCAGGTTCGAGCCGGTATTCAAATTGATATTTAAAAAGTAGAAATCAGGGATTTGGGTTTTGAAAATATTCTTGAACCAGGTTTGTTATATCCTGATCCGTGCGCTCTGATAACGCTTCAAAGAATAATTCGCCAGTGGCTAGAAAACCTGGACTTTCTTCACCGCCCTGTCCTGCATAATCCCGCAGAAACCCAAAAAACGCCTCCTCACCGATCGCATTTCGCAGGTCGCGCAGGAACTGCGCCCCACGCAGGTAGACTGCGTTTACATAGTGCCGGAAGCTGCCGTGATCGTAGACCGTGCCATCAACCCAACCGGTCGGAGAGTAGGCTTCCATACGGAATTTCCACCACCCATCCACCGCTTCGGGAAAGTATCGCTCATAAAAAAGCAACTCGCTGTAGGTCGCCAGGGCTTCATCCAACCAGGGCTCAAGCGCCGGGTCGTTGCCCACGACCCCATAGAACCACTGGTGGGCCGTCTCGTGCGCAGCTATGGCGACCAGGTAGGATAATGGATCACCTTTATATTGACGATAATAGGACTCCCCCAGAAAGTACAGCCCATCATATTCCATTCCATCCGGAAAATCAGCCTCCACCACGCTAAGAGTGGGATGCGGATACTCACCATACAATTCGTTGAAAAGCACTTGCGCATCCGCTGTCACGTCACGGACTACTTCTCCCTGCGCGCGGTGCTCCGGGAAGGCATAGGATAGAACGCGTTTGCCATTGACGAATGTTTCAGAAACCTCGTACTCGTCACTCACAGAAAAGCTGAAACTGCGCGCGGAACGCAGGGAATAATACCAGCCATCGCCCAGAGGTTCCGCTGGGCGCACTGGCAGCCACAAGCAGTTTGGGATCGGGATTTGCCAGTCGTAGGGTCACATCATAATCTGCAAGGTCATATACCAGGTGTTCCCCCACCGCAGCTCGAGCGTGTACTTGCCAACCGCTACCTTCCCGAAAGACCGGCAGAAAGGGGTACCAGTCACCGAAATTCAACTGCCTGCCCGTATTATTAAGCGGACCCTTCCCATCCGGCAGATCCAGGCGGTAGCGCAGGCGCAGCTCCTGCCAATTCCCCAACCTGTCGCCCTCCCGGAGCGGGAACGAAAGACTTTCCCCTTCCAGCACTTTCCCCTGCACTTCACTGCCATCCCCCCAGCGAAGTTCCTCCAGGTTGAAAACGCCAGGGGTCCGGTTTGGAGGAACTACCAGGGTGATCTCTCCTGCCGGGGGGGAAAATCGAATCCTTTGGGTCACATCCGCCTGCCCATTCTCCGCATCCAGGTTGATCTCAAACGTGTATATGGTTCTTTCCAAAGAAGTATTCAGAGTGGATCCGGGCGAGGGGCTGGCTTTCACTACCGGTAAATCTGTTTGAACTGAAGACGGGGTTTCAACAGGATCAGCCAGCGGAGATGGTAGGATCGCCGGGGTACTCCGGGCGCAGGCAGGCAGCAGGCAAATGACCAATAACGCAAGGATCATATTTTGATATCCGGGCATGGAAAGATTATATCCCGCCAAGAGAATACACCGGGGAATGCCAAAATCCATTAAAATAACAGGACTGACAATCGATAAAACCAACCACCAGTATAAAAGGAGCTATCCCATGGATCTCGAGCCCATCAAGTTATCCGACCTCAACCTCAAATCTCTGCACCAGTTCGATAAACGCTGGTTCCTGTTGACCTGCGGCGATTTCGATGCCAAAAAATACAACACCATGACCATTTCCTGGGGCAGCCTGGGGACGATTTGGGATAAACCCTTTGCGCAGGTTTTCGTGCGTCCCACCCGTTACACTTTCGAATTCATGAATGCATTTGATTCCTTCACTTTATGCGCTTTTGATAAAGCCTATAAGAGCGCACTCGACCTGATCGGCAGCAAATCCGGACGCGAGGGAAACAAGATCGCCGATGCAGGCCTGACCCCCTGCAAAGCCTCGACTGTGAAATCCCCGGCTTTCAAGGAAGCTGAACTTGTGATAGAGTGTCGAAAAATGTACTGGCAGGATCTGGATCCAACCCATTTCCTCTTCCCCGAGCTGGAGCGCAAGTATCCAAAAAAGGATTACCACCGTGTCTACTACGGCGAGGTACTGGAGGTCTTCGGGAAAGAAGAATTCATTCGACCGACGAAATAACCGGGCAACAGCCCCCTGGAGGTGACCCATGAGCATGATTCTCCTCGATGGCAGTCTGAAGGTTGATGTTGGTTTTGAAAGAACAGAGTCTACCTTTGACGATAACATCCGGATCACATTCATTGAGGATTGCCCGGATGACGAGCGCGTGTTTCGCGCTGTGGAGACGAATATCTTCCTGACGCCCTCGCAGGCTTGCGAACTTGCCCGCCATCTATCCACCGCCGCCCAGTGCAGCATTCAGGATTAATCCAACGTTTTTCCCTACGGGAGACAACATGATGGATCACTTCGAAGTCACTACAATTCTGCCTACCCAACCGGAAGAGGTATTCCGCGCCTGGCTGGATGGCGCGATCGTTGCCGAATTCACCGGCAGCCCGGCGCAGGGTGATGACCAACCCGGCAACCCCTTCACCGCCTGGGATGGGTATATCTCCGGAAAAAATCTGGAAATCGCTCCCCCGCGCCGCATCCTGCAAGACTGGCGAACTACCGAATTTCCCCCTGGAGCACCGGCTTCCAGGCTGGAGATCACCTTGGAATCCCACCCGGAAGGCACCCTCCTGCGGTTGGCGCACAGCAAGATCCCAGATGGCCAGGGGGAGGACTACCGGATCGGCTGGGAGGAGTATTATTTCACCCCCTTGAAATTGTATTTTTCCAAATAACTCCGGGAAGAGAGATCGATTGAGCACAATCGGGATTATCGGAGCAGGCGCAGCCGGCATTTTCACCGCGTTGGAATCCGTTCGCCTCGGCAGGCAGACGCTGCTTTTTGATTCCAACCCCTCCATCGGGCGCAAGCTTCTCGTCACTGGAGCCGGGCGCTGCAACCTGACCAACGCCAAAGTAGCGCCTAGGCAATATGCCTGTGCAGACCGGGATTGGATTGCCACGCTTCTCCAGAGCTTCGGGCACCCGGAACTGTTGGCTTACCTGCATGAACTTGGCATCCTCACCACATCCACGATGGATGGCTGGTTTTACCCGGCATCCTATTCAGCAGCGACGGTGGTAGATACCCTGGCTGCCACCCTTGCTGAAAGAAAAGTGGATACAGTCATGCGGGCGAGAATCATTTCGGTGGAACGAACCGGAAACAGGTTTAACTTAACAGATGCCCGCGGGATGAGCTATGAGGTTGACAGTCTGGTGATGGCTTGCGGTGGCAAGGCGCGCCCGGATCTGGGCTCGACCGGAGAGCTTTTTCCCCTCCTGAAGAAATGGGGACATTCCGTCACTCCGCTGCGACCGGCATTGGCGCCCCTGGAAGCAGATATGGCCTCCTACCGAACGCTCGCCGGGGTACGGGTGGATGCCTGCGCGCGGCTTTTCGATGGAAGGAAGGTTATCGGGGAAACCACCGGCAACTTGATCTTCACCGAGTGGGGGTTGAATGGTCCCGCAGTTATGGACCTCAGCCACCTTATTCAATCTGATATGTCCAAGGATCTGCGCCTTGAGTTGGATCTGATCCCCAATTGTGAAGCTGAATTTTTGGATCTGCTCGATCGTCGCAGCACCAGCGGGATCCCACTGAGGACCGTCCTCGGAGCAGTTCTGCCCCCCAAAGTCCCGCCTGTCATCCTGGCGATGGCAGGATTGGATCCGGATACCCGCACGAGGCAATTAAATCGCAAGGAGCGTAATCTCCTCATCAAAACGATAACGGGTCTACCCTTTCGCATAACCGGGGTACGCGGATTTAAATACTGCCAGGTAACTGCCGGGGGCGTGCCGGTGACGGAGGTGGACCCCCTTTCCATGCGATCCCGGATCGTGCCGGGGCTTTTCCTCGCCGGGGAAGTGTTGGATGTTGTTGGACCGTGCGGGGGGTTCAACCTGCAATTTGCCTTTTCCAGCGGAGTGCTCGCCGGAAGAGGTGTTTAGTATCTATTCCAGCCTTACGCGAATATCGATCGCGAACGCCCCCTCCCCCGGTGCAAGCACGCGCAGGGGATTGATCTCCATTTCCTGAATGCGCGGGTGGTCCACAGCAAGCTGCCCAAGACGCACCAACGCATCGAGCACAGCCTCCTGGTCAGCAGGAGCCAGGCTGCGGAAACCCTTCAGCTTTCTTCCCGCCCATGTTTTTTCGAGCATCTCTTCCGCCTCCCGGCGGGTGAGCGGAGCCAGGGCAAAAGCGACGTCCTTCAAGCCCTCCACTTCCACGCCGCCCGATCCGAACATGACCAGTGGACCGAATTGCAGATCGTTCAGGGTGCCCACGATCACATCCTGCCCGTTAGGCACCATATGTTGTATGGTGGCACCATCGACCCGCGCCTCCGGTTTGGCCTGGCGGGCGTTTTCCACCACCAGCCGGAAACCGGAGATCACTTCCTCCGCTGTCATTGCTCCAAGGTACACTCCTCCCACATCTGACTTATGGGGGATATCTGCGGAGGCAACCTTGATCGCAACCGGGTAACCGCATTTTTCAGCCAGCCTGACCGCTGCATTTTCATCAGACGCCAGCTCGTTACGGACCGTGCGGAACCCGTAAGATTCGAAAAGATCCAGGGCAGTAGTTTGGGTAACAAAACCCGCGCCTTGTTTTTCCACGATTGCCGCCGCTATGGTGGGCTGGACTCCCAGTGCCTGGAGTGGTTCATCATTGATCGCTTCCAGGATTCCTGCACGGCGAACCAGCACTCCCAGAGCGGAGGCTGCATCCTCCGGGAAGGTGAATTCCGGGATGCGCGCCGCTCGTAGGAATTGCACCCCCTCCTGCACGAGCAGGTCGCCCATCAACACCACCGCCACCGGTTTATGGTGGGATTGAATGACCGGGATCACCGCTTTGGCGACCGCTCCGGCCGAGGAAGAGGGCGGCGGCGGGGTGATGACCATCACCGCGTCAACTTCGGTATCGGCGAGAAGGATTTCCAGACTGCGGGCGTAGTCCTCGGGCATGGCAGATGCGAGCATATCCACCGGGTTGCGCAAGGATGCCGCAGCTGGTAATCCCCTGGATAGCGCTTCCCGAGTTGCAGGCGATATCTCCGCCAGCTTCAGGTCGTTTAATTCCAGTGCGTCCGCCGCCGTGACCCCCGGTCCGCCGGCATTGGTCAGCACAGCCACCCTCTGGCCATGTGGCAACGGCGACCAGGCCAATGCGCGCGCCCAGCGGAATAATTCCTGGGTGGTGGAGGCACGGATGACCCCCGCCCGCTTGAAGCCCGCATCGAAGGCAGCTTCCTGGCCGGCCAGCGCGCCAGTGTGGGAAGCCGCAGCTTTGCGACCGGCATCGAACCTGCCCACCTTGAGTGCCAGGATGGGTTTCTCCCGGCTGACCCGGCGGGCAGCCGCAACGAAATCCCTGCCGCTACTGACTCCTTCCATATAAAGTGTAACCACGGAGGTATACGCAGGGGAGGCGACAGGCTCCAGGATGGTGGTCTCGTTCACATCCACCTGGTTGCCAAGCGAATACAGCCCGGAAATCCCAATTCCCTGCCCGCGAAGGTAATCCACCACACCAGCGCAGATTGCACCAGAGTGGGAGATAAAGGCGATCTCCCCCACGGGGGCAGGTGGCGGCTGCAGGAAGGTGGTATCCATGGGCAGGTGTGTATCGATGATCCCAATGCAGTTCGGCCCAAGCAGGCGGATCCCAGAATCCCGGGAGATCCGCAGGCATTCCTCTTCCAGCGCAGCACCTTCCGCTCCGGTCTCTCGAAAACCACCGGCGGCAATGATGGCTGCTTTCACCCCGCGGGCGGCACAGTCTTTAAGAATGCCAGCCATCTGTGTCGCGGAGGCCAGGATGACAGCAAGGTCAACCGGGTCCGGTACGGTCGTGATGGATGTGTGAACCGGCCTGCCAAGCAGATCGCCTCCGCGCGGGTTGATCAGGTGGATCGCGCCGGGGTAACCGCTTTGAACCAAATTGCGCGCCAAACCGTATCCCAGCTTGGTTGGATCCTGTGAAACGCCGATGAGCGCTATGCCACGCGGAGTAAAGAAAGGTGCCAGGGACGGATCCATAGATTTTTTCCTTGAGTTCGGAGTTCTCCTGATTATAGCAAACCACCCTGCCCAACTACAATTAATAAAAAGCCAGGGCACCTTTCGGCGCCCTGGATAAAGCATGCTGCGGTGAAACTAGATGGATTCAGTGATACCGGAGAAGATCTTTCCGATGGCGGGTCCGAGGAGAGCAAGAATAACGATGACAACTACAGCAACTAAAACGAGGATAAGAGCGTATTCAACAAGACCCTGACCTTTTTCCTTGGGAGCGAATAACATGGTGTTTCACCTCCTTCCTTATTCAGATTCGACGGGTCCTCCCGTCTGCACACATTATACAATATCAAATAACAAAATTGTCTTAACTGGATTGAAAGTTCACCTTTCAATTTTGTAAGCTTCACAACTGCTGTCTGTTAAAAAAGCCAGGGCACCTTTCGGTGCCCTGGATAATGCTTGCTGCGGTGAAACTAGATGGATTCGGTGATACCGGAGAAGATCTTTCCGATTGCGGGTCCGAGGAGAGCAAGAATAACGATGACAACTACAGCAACTAAAACGAGGATAAGAGCGTATTCAACAAGACCCTGACCTTTTTCCTTGGGAGCGAATAACATGGTGTTTCACCTCCTTCCTTATTCAGATTGACCTGCTTTTTGCTTCTGCGCTTATTATACGGCAGATCGTGAGTTTTCGACTTAACGGGGATGCAAACTGGCCTTACGTTTTTGAAAGGCAGAAATGGCATGGCTGGCACGAAATTTGCGCTACTTGAATATTTTTTTTTGGTTGCCAGGAACAATTAAATTATTGTTGGATATTTTGGGTAATATTTATTATAATTATGATAATCAAAGAATCATTTGTAAGGAGGTCACCATGAATCAAAAGATCGGCGATCCCGCTCCCAATTTCACCCTCAACAGCCATTTAGATACGGCGATCACGCTCAGCGAATTGCGTGGAAGAAATGTTGTCATCGCATTCTTCCCCCTGGCGTTCACCCCCATCTGAAGCGGACAGATCCCGTCCTACGAGGCTGAGAAAGCCAAGTTCGCGGGATTGAATGCCCAGGTCCTGGGCATCAGCGTTGACCATGTCCCCTGCCTGCAAGCCTGGTCCGAAAGCCTGGGAGGCATCAGCTTTCCGCTCCTCAGTGATTTCTGGCCGCACGGCGCGGTTTCTGAAAAATACGGCGTGCTGCGTTCCGATGGCGAGTCCGAGCGGGCTATCTTCATCGTCGATAAGGCAGGCATCATCCGCTATATTGATATTCACGACATCGACGACCAGCCCTATAACGAAGAGCTGCGCGAAGCCCTGCGGGAGATCGATCCCGAGGCTGCTTCCCACGAGCCCAAACCAACCAATCCACCCGCGCCGCTCCCCCGCGGCGGTGTGGTGATGTACTGCACGCCCTGGTGCCCGGATTGCACGGATGCGCGTCCATGGTTGAAGGAGAGAGGCATCCAATTCACGGAAGTGGATATCTACTCCACCCCGGGCGCGGAAGAGCAGGTTCGAAAGTGGAACCACGGAAGGCTGATCACACCTACTTTCGATATCGACAGCGTTGTCGTTTCAGATTTTGATCGCGAAACTCTCGAACGGATATTGAAGCCTGCGTAATTCTCTTACCAATCGTTTTGCCGGGTTGCGTCACCCAAAGTTGGAATTTCACGTGACCCGGCTATAATTTTAAGCAACCTAACAGAGAAACAGAGGTTTCCTATGCCGATCATTGTGTTTGGCAGCATTAACCTGGATCTGACCGCTTATGTCTCCCGCCTGCCTGAGGCAGGCGAAACGATTTCCGGCGAATCCTTCCTCGCTGCTCCCGGTGGCAAAGGAGCAAACCAGGCCGTCTGCGCGGCTCGGCTCGGTGTCACCACGGTATTCATCGGGCGCACTGGCCGGGATTCCTTTGGTGACCAGGCGTTGGCTGCCGTCTCTGCTGAGGGGGTGGATACTTCCCGCATCTGGATCGACCCGGATGCAGGAACCGGGTTGGCGGTTATCAGTGTGGATGATCGGGCAGAGAACACCATCATCCTTATTCCTGGGACGAATGGCAGGCTGGATGACAGCGATGTTGCACGCGCCGCTGATCTGCTGGACGAGAAATCGATAGTTTTACTGCAATTGGAAACTCCAATGAATGCCTCCCTCCATTTGGCAGCAATTGCCCGTAAACGGGGAGCGAAGGTCATCCTCGACCCAGCACCGGCAGTACCCCTGCCCGGGGAACTATTGCACGCAGTGGATATCATCACCCCCAATGAGGTCGAGACCAGTATTCTCACCGGTATCCTGCCTCGTAACGCGGAGGACGCTTCAAGAGCGGCAAAAATTCTCCTTGCCCGCGGTGTGAATACTGCAATCATTAAAATGGGTGCCCAGGGCGCTTTTTACGAAAACAATCTAACCTCCGGTTTCATCCCGCCATTCCCCATCCAGCCCGTGGATAGCGTGGCCGCAGGAGACGCCTTCAATGGCGGGTTGGCGGTAGCGCTGTTCGAAGACAAGCCCCTCGAGGAAGCCGTCCGTTGGGGAGCTGCCGCAGGTGCGATCGCCTGCACCCGAAAAGGCGCCATCCCCTCCATGCCCCACCGGGAGGAGTTGGAGAGTTTGCTGGGGGAAGCCGGGTAAATCTTCCCGTAAGGATCGTGACCCGGTTTGCTGCCATCGCTGACCAATTGGAGGGAGACCCGGGATTGGTCTTTCATAAATCATTGAAGATAAGAACAGAAAGGGATTGATCATGGCTGGAACAACCCCAAAGAAAATCCTGATCGCCTACGCCACCGATTCCGGCTCCACGGCAGATGTGGCCATATTTATTGGAGAAGAGTTTGTAAAATCGGGTGCCGCCGTTGAGGTACTGCCCATAGGGCAGGTAGGTTCGGTGAAGGGATTCAGTGCAGCGGTGATTGGCGCGCCGGAGATCGTCGGTTGGCATCGGGCAGCCAAGCGCTTCGTCCACAAAAATCGGGAAAGCCTCGCGCAGATCCCGGTCGCCTACTTCTTCACCCTGATGTCGCTCACTGAATCGGGAAGCGATTCCTTCCTGGGCATTCCCCTGGCTTGCGACGGGGAGCTGACCCATCCCCCCGCAAAGGAAGGAAAGCTTTCCATCAAGGAAAAATACGCCTCTGTGGAAAATTATCTCAAACCCGTTCTCAAGGAAGCCCCGGCGGTGAAACCTGTGGGCGTTGCCTTTTTTGGCGGCAAGCTGAGCTATTACCGGATGAACTGGTTTCGAAGGCTCTTCGTGATGGCGATCGTCAACGCCAATCCCGGCGACCGGCGCAATTGGGATTTTATTCGCGCCTGGGCAACCGGTATCGCCCCTTTGCTGAAACGAAGCAGCTAAGCAGTGGTTATTTGCTTCGAGCTTTTTGGTTGCGGATCATATCCCGCACCCAGTAGCCGCTATCCTTGATAACCCGCTCCTGGGTGGCATGATCCACATAGACCAATCCGAAGCGCTTGGCGTAACCCTCGCGCCATTCGAAATTATCCATCATGGTCCAAATGAAATACCCGCGCAGGTCCACGCCATCCCGGGCAGCATTGGCTGCTTCGTTCATGTAGCCTTCCAGGAAGGCGACCCGCAACGGATCGTGTACCCGACCATCCTCCAGTTTATCGGTGAACGAAGCCCCGTTCTCGGTGATATAGACCGGCGGATTGCTGCAGCGTTCCTTGATATACATTAGTCGTTCGTAGAAGGCGCGCGGATAGACTTCGCGATTGAAATTGGTAAACTGGTAGCCGTTCACCACCCGCTCGCCTGAACTGGTATCGACTTCGTCCACCCATGCGCCTAGAAAGGGGACATACCATGCGGCGCGCGCGTACTCGCGACTGTAATAATTGAGTCCCAGGAAATCTGTTTTTCCGGAAATGATGCGCATGTCGTTCGCGCCGATATGCGGGCGGATCAACCTCGTGCGACTCCACAGCGGCTCGGGGTAGATACCTTTATAGATCCCATCCAGGAAGAAATCGTTGAAGAACTGGTCCCCGAGCGCTGCGGCCTTAATATCTGCAGGTTTATCGGTAACAGGCAGGATGGGCGTCTGGCTGAGGGTGATCCCCACCCGGGCATCCGGGGAGACCGCACGGATTGCCTGCAATCCCATCCCGTGCGCCAGTAGCTCATGGTGGGCTACTTTCATGTAGGTCCAGGGATTGCGCTTACCCGGCGCGTGGTCCCCCAGCAAATGCCCCAGGGCAGCATGCTCCCAGGGTTCATTAAGGGTGATCCAATCCTTCACCCGGTCACCCAGTGCTTTCACCACCACGGTCGCATACTCAGCGAAAAGAGTACACGTCTCCCGGTTGGCAAAACCTCCTAATGCATCCTCGAGTGCTTGCGGCATGTCCCAGTGATAAAGGGTGACGAAAGGCGTGATCCCGCGTTCGAGCAGGAGATCTACCAGGCGGGAATAGTAGTCCAGCCCCTTTTGGTTTACGCCCCCGCGTCCATCCGGCATGACCCGCGACCAGGCTACAGAAAAGCGGTAAGCGTTCATTCTCAATGCCACCATCAGGTCGATATCCCGCTCCGGATCCAGGTAGGTATCGCAGGCGGTATCGGCATTCTCGCCGGTGCGGATCTTCCCTTTTTTATGGGAGAAGGTATCCCAGATGGATGCCTTTTTCCCGTCAGCATAGGGGCTACCTTCGACCTGGAAGGCTGCGGTGGCTGTGCCAAAGAGAAAACCGCGCGGGAATTGAGGGTGGGGCATGGCATACTCCTTTATGGATTTCAAAAACAATTTTACCCCAGGGGTACCTTCGACCATCCGATGATTGAATAATGGTTTTTTGAGGAGATATGACTATAATCAAAATCTGGAGATAAAAAGTGTGAAACGAAAACCCAAATGGATCGCTTCCGTACAGGAGATCTCGAGGATCTGGACCCTGGAACGGCCAACCGTGCTGGCAGCAGCCCTGGCATATTTCGGCATGTTCGCGTTCGCCCCCATAATCTATGTGTCCCTGATGATCGCCGGATTCTTCGTGGACCAGCTTGCCCTGACCAATAAAATGCTTGAAACTTTAACTGCCTACCTCGGACCAGAGATCACTGCATTCATCCAGGAAACCGTGGCGAACCTGACCACTTCGAATTCCGCCTTCCCGATTCTCGGTACCATCATCAGCCTCGTTGCCATAATCTATGCTGCCTCGGGATTGTTCTATCAGCTGCAGTATTCCCTCAACGTGATCTGGAAGATCCCTCCCCCTGAAAGAGGGCTGGGGAAGTTCTTCCTTAAAAAACGGCTGGTTTCTCTCGTAATGGTGGCAGCTTCCGGAGTTCTACTGATCCTGGCGTTGATGGTTTTCGGTTTCATCTCCTGGTTGGAATCGATGATCAATATCGGATTTAATCTTGCCATTGGCAATCCTTTGGCGGTATGGCTCCTGGTCACGCTTTCATTTTCGCTCATGTACAGATTCCTTCCGGATATCCATGTCCGCTACCGGGAAGTCCTGCCGGGTGCATTGGCAGCTGGGTTTATGATCACCATCGTATTACTGCTCTACTCAGCATTCTTCAGGATTGGCTCATTCAGCACCGCGTTCGCTGCAACGGGCGCAGTGGTGATCTTCCTGATCGGGTTAAACCTGTTCGCCAATATTTTCCTGTTCGGTGCTGTCATCGGCAGGACAATTCATACGAAACGAAACCCGGAAGATCCAGAGCTCGCGAAGATCAAAAATATTTAATTTATCAATAAGGAGGATTAAACCGGTTTGCTGGCCACCAGCACCATCCATTGCCCGGATTGCACCCTTTCGCCACGCTGGTTGAGCACCTCCACATCGAAGGTCACGGCGCCGCCTCCCAGCCTGGCCAGCGCGCGCAGGTCGGTCACCCTGGCGCTTGCGCGGATGGTATCGCCAATGAAGATTGGCAGGCTGAACTTCCAGGTGAGCTCGCGAAACGCCAGCAAGGTTCCTTCGATGAACCCGAGCTGGGTGAGCAGCCCCGAAGCGATGGAAAGTCCCAGCAGTCCCTGGGCGATGCGCTGACCGAATACGCTTTTGCTGGCGAACTCAGCATCGAGATGCAGCGGGTTGTGGTCACCGGTCAGCTCGGAAAACGCAAAGAGATCCGCTTCCGTGATGGTGCGTCCCTCGCTCGAATGCGTCGCCCCCAGGGTAAATTCTTCAAAATAACTGCCGCTCGGGTGGGTGGTTTCTGTCATGTTTATCCTCCATTGAGAATGCTTAAATCGGTGACCTGAATTTTAGGATAAAATCAAAATCTATTCCACTCCTTTGGAGGGTAAATGTCTCCTGAATTTCCATCTCTTGAATGGCTCCAAGTACTTCAAGAAAAACTTAACAATGACGATCATTACGCCGAGGTTGCAAAAAATTGGGAAGGCGATATGGTAATAATCGTTGATCCCCAGGGAAAAGTCACTGAGCAACAGAACTTTTATTTTGATTTATGGCACGGTAAATGTAAGCGTGTCGAAATGAATATCGATCTTGACGCGCAGAAACCTGCTTTTACACTGCGGGCACCTTTTGAAAACTATACCGCAATCCTGACCGGAAAGATCGACCCGATGGCAGCTTTGATGACCAACAAGCTGCACGTCAAGGGAAGTCTTGCGTATATGATGCGGAACGTCCCCACCGTTCTGGATTTCGTCCGCTGTGCGAAGGAAGTTACCGGGGATAATATCTGAACCTTGGTTCATCGGAGCATCCATTGCAGCCCATCCTAAGAATCGACCTCACCAGCGGGACCTTCGAGCCCTGGCAGATCCCAGCCAAATGGCAGGAGCAATACCTGGGCGGCGCATCGCTCGCCGCACGCATCCTCTATGATTCCCTCACCCGTGAGCTGGACCCGTTCTCCCCGCAATCCCCGCTGCTCTACCTGACCGGACCCCTCACTGGCACGCTGGGTCCCTCCGTCGGGCGCTTCGTCGTATGCGGTAAGAGCCCGCTTACCGGCATCTGGGCGGAATCCAACTGCGGCGGGTTCTGGGGACCCGAACTTCGATTTGCCGGCTTCGACGGGTTGTGGATCACCGGAAAATCCGAAAAACCGGTCTACCTGTGGTTGAACGACGGGCAGCTTGAGATCCGGGATGCCTCCCCAATCTGGGGAGAAGAAACCTACGCCACCCAGGAAGCAGTAAAAACAGAGCTCGGGAACCCAAGAGCCAGGGTGCTGGTGGTTGGCCCTGCCGCGGAGCGGGGTGTGCTTTTCGCGGGGATGTTCTGCGATCACGGGCGTACTGCAGGCAGGACCGGCTTGGGCGCAGTGATGGGCTCCAAGAACCTGAAAGCCATTGCGGTTCGCGGATCGGGGAAGCCTCCCCTGGCGGAGCCCGAACGCTATGCCGTTGCCCGCGCACGTGCCAACCGGGACTTGAAGGAAGATAACCAGGCCCATGTGTTGCACGACCTGGGCACTGCAGGTGTGGCGGATTATTCGGAATACATCGGAGCAATGCCGGTCAAGTATTACCACCGCGGATCCTTTCCAGAAGTGGATAAGATCTCAGGCTCGACCATGGCTGAAACGATCCTGGTCGGAAAAAGCGCCTGCCACGGCTGCGTGATCGCCTGCGGCAGGGTTGTCGAGCTCGAAGCAGGCAAACGCCAGAAAGGTCCTGAATATGAAACCGTGGAGATATTCGGCCCCAACCTGCTGCACGCCGATCTGAGAGCCGTCACCCGCCTGGGCGATCTGTGCGACCGCTACGGGTTCGATACGATCAGTGCGGGGAACACCATTGGGCTGGCGTTCCACCTCTTTGAAATGGGAGTCATCACCGAAAAGGACACGGACGGCCTGACCCTCGCCTGGAGCGATGGCAAGGTCATCGAGGAGCTGGTGCATAAGATCGGCAGGCAGGAGGGGATCGGGGAGCTGCTGGGAAAAGGCTCGCGTCTCTTTGGACGTCATTTCGGGGCCGAAGAGGAAGCTGTTCAGGTAAATGGCCTGGAAGTGGCTTGCCACGATCCGCACGGGGTTTCCGGAATGGCGCTCACCTATGCCACTTCGCCGCGCGGCGCCTGCCACAATCAATCGGATTATTTCTTCGTCGATTGGGGTCACAGCTTGCCCGAACTGGGTATTGAATCCTTCGACCGCCACGGCGGCAGCGAAAAGAGCGCCAACGTTGCCATACACCAAAACTGGCGCACGATCAATAACGCGCTGGTCATGTGCCACTTCGCCGTCATCCCATCGGAGTCCGTCGTGGAGCTGGTCAACGCAGCCGCGGGGTGGAAAATGTCCCTTGCAGAACTCCTCTCCGCCGGGGAGCGCGGCTGGAATCTCAAACGGGCCATAAATATCCGCCTTGGCCTGATCGGCGCGGATGACCGCCTGCCCAAAGCGCTGCTCGAACCCCTTCAGGATGGAAATTCCGCCGGCTTTGCCCCGGATTTCCCCGCCATGCTTTCTGCCTACTATCAAGCCCGCGGCTGGGAGGCGGTATCTGGAAAACCCACCGCCGAGCGCCTGGTTGCACTTGGCATGCCCGAGATCGCCCACGATATCTGGGGGTGAAACGCATCTTGACCGGGGGGCTATAATTAATTCAGGCATGAATGCATTTCCCTGGCTCAGAGGATTGAATGGCGACCCCTTTCCCTGGCTGCTGGAAGAAAACCAACCGGAAGTTCGCTTTCTCACCCTGCGTGATCTGATGGGCAAGCCACCATCAGATCCAGAACTCCGCCAAGCGAAGGAAGCATGCATCGAATCCGGCGCTACCGCGCAGATCCTGCAGGAGATGAATCCGCAGGGATACTGGGTCAAGCCTGGTCCGGGATACAACCCAAAGTACCGGGGAACCGTTTGGTCCATCATCATGCTTTCCCAGATTGGTGCAAATTGCGGAATGGACCCGCGCATCCAGACGGCCTGCGACTACCTGGCGGGGAACAACCTGAGCCCAATCGGCGCATTTACGGTCAACGGCGCCCCCTCGGGAACCGTGGACTGCCTGCATGGCAACCTGTGTGCCGCGCTCGCGGACCTTGGTTGGGAGGATCCCCGCCTGGACTCAGCGTTCGATTGGATGGCTCGGACAGTGACCGGGGAAGGGGTTGCCCCAAAGGAAGAAAAATCAGCGGAGCGAAGATACTACGCCTACAAATCGGGACCGAATTTTTCCTGCGGCACCAAAACATGCGCCTGGGGAGCCGTCAAGGTGATGCTGGCTTTCGCAAAGTTGCCTTACCCAAAAAGGACTCCCCTCATCAAGAGGGCTATCCAAACAGGCGTGGATTTCCTTTTGAGCATTGACCCGGCAACAGCCAGGTATCCATGCACTCCCAAGACCCCGAACAGGAGCTGGTGGAAGTTCGGGTTTCCTGTGTTTTATGTTACCGATATCCTCCAGATCGTGGAAGCCCTCGCATTCCTGGGGTACGGCGGGGACCCCCGCTTGAAGAATGCCTGGGAGCTCGTTCTTTCAAAACAGGATGATTCGGGACGATGGCCGCTGGAGTATTCCCTCCAGGGAAAGACCTGGATCGATTGGGGGCAGGCTGAGCAAGCCAGCAAGTGGGTGACCCTGCGCGTTTTACGCGTGCTGAAAAACATGGAAGGAATCCCCGGTTGATGGTTCGTGATGGAATGAATAATATCCAAAGAAGCCTATGGGGTTCAGAAAGTTTAATGCCGCCGAATAACTTACGTCCTGCGGGAGATAATCCCCGATAAATCCATTTTTCAATAAATCCGGAGGAAATAATGAGTAATCCAGCCAGGCAATCCCGAAAGCGAGAACCCCTTGTGCCAGTCGCGCTGTTAATCGGTCTCGTGCTCACCGCGATCCTCATCCTGGGTATCGGCTTTCTGGGATGGACTAATAAACAGGGTTTTCTCGGCACGTACGCCCCCATCATCGCGGATATTAACCTCATCGCACAGATCGCGCTGCTCGGTCTGCTGATCGCAGGGTTGATAGAGATAAAACGAAAGAATAATTCAGAGCACCGGCATCTGCTCACCGCTGTGGTTCTTTTCAGCATGGTGCTCACCGTTTTTATTATGATCGGGAGATTTTTCCTCCTTTTTACGCCGGGTTTTTTCGGCTGGCAGTTGATCGTACACGGCATTCTGGGACTGGTTGCGATCGTACTTGGTATTTACCTCATGCTGCTTATGGATAACCGCCTTGGAAAACGCTGGCGGACGAAGAAATGGAAGCTGATGATGCGGGTGAACTGGCTACTGTTCCTGCTGGTGGTGTTGGGTGGTTTCGCCATTTACTGGAGGATGTACATCCCGTAAATCCCGCCCCGGAAACAGCTGAAAGTCTATCTTCCGGACTCGCGCTCTTTTCTTGTCAACCCACGCCGGGTATGTTTTCTGGTTAGAACGGCTTCGTTTTATTGAAAACTCAGATTTTTTTATCGGCGCGATCTATCATAAGATATGAATTTAGTGCCTGGTTCAACTAAACAGCCACTCTGCATCAAAAATTGGACGGTTGTCCATTGAAACATGCCGGTATTTGAGTACAGTCATAATACTGAAAATATCTCGCGCATGCTTCCCGTCCATTTGCGATTTATTCCAGAGGTGGTAAAGAATGCATCAAAAAATGGATCTTAAGTTTGTCCTGGGTATTGCATTAAATTTGATATTGTTGGTTTTCTACTTGCTAGTACCAATAATTGCATCGGGGGACTGGAAATGGCTCAATGGGTGGATCTACTTTTTCACCAATCTATCCTTTTTTGTTTTCAGTCGAATCATCGCCATTCGTGCCGATCCCGGCATTATCCGCGAACGCATAACTGCTTCCTCCAAAGAAGATACCAAGAGCTGGGATAAAAAAGTGATGCCGGCAATGATTATATTTCCTGTTATCGTCAGCTTGATTGCCGGGTTGAGCCTTCGTTTTAGCTGGCAGCCTGCTGTGTCGTCTGAACTAGCTTTTATCGGGCTGATTATCTATATTCTGGCAAATTCATTCGCCACCTGGGCAATGGCGGTTAATACATTCTTTTCCTCCCAGGTGCGCATCCAAACTGACCGCGGACACCGTGTGGTCTCGGATGGACCGTACAAATTCATCCGCCACCCAGCGTATCTTTCCGGTCTCGTCAGCCTATTTTCAGGTGCACTCCTCCTGGGATCCTACTGGGCGCTGATCCCTGCCGTGATCGGATCGCCCTTTTTTTTCGTTCGGACATCCCTGGAAGATCAAACTCTCCAGGCTGAACTTCCCGGGTATCATGAATATGCGCAAAAGGTGAGATTCCGCCTAATCCCGGGGGTCTGGTAGACCTGGGTGGAAATCCAATATTTACCGGGTTGCCATTTTTTAGGAGCAACATGAGAACCATCGAATCCCAAAACTTCCTCGTGCACGAACTGGCTGAAGGCGTCTTTGCCGCCCTGGATAACAAACAGGGCTGCGCCTCCAGTAATTGCGGGATCGTCGATTTGGGTGGCCGAACGCTTGTTTTCGATACCAGCGAATCCCTGCGGTCTGGTGCGGAACTGAACCGGTTGGCGGAGGAACTGACCGGGCAGGCCGTCACCATGATCTTCATCAGCCACCGACACGCAGACCACTGGACCGGTAACCAGGAATTCCCTCAGAACGCCAAGGTTCACTCCACACCGGCAGCATATCGCGGGATGCAGGCGGAGATCGAGGATCTGAAAGATCCGGCTGCCCTGGAAACCGCTTACCGAGAGACAATCTCGCAGACCGAAAACCTCCTGGCCGTTGAAAAGGATGATTCCCGCATCGCCGTTCTGCGGAGTGCCCTGCGAAGAAACCACTGTGGTTTGGAAGAACTGCCCCGCTTTTCCCCGCGCCTTCCAGATCTTACCTTCGGGTCGGAAATGGTGATCCGTGGCGAAAAACGATCTGTCACATTCCGGCCCCTGCCCCCCGCCCATACCGATGGTGATTGCCTCATGCAGATCGACGGGGAACCCATTCTCTTCCTGGGTGATATCGGTTTTTTTAAAACCCACCCTTTCATGGTTGGCTGCGATCCCATTGGCTGGATCCGTCAATTGGAGGAGTTGGAAGGGTCATCCTGGCAAACCCTGGTTCCAGGCCATGGCCCACTGGGGAGTATTGCTGACCTCCGCGGGATGCGCGAGTATATCCAGGTGCTGGGTCAACGGGTTGTTATGGCGCTGATGCAGGGCAAGGTTAACCGCTCCGTTCTTGAGCAACCTCTGCCGGATATTTGCCGGGGCTGGGAACCCACCCTATCCCGCTACCAGAAAAACATCAACTACCTATTCGATCACCATCGGCTTGGATTGCCCGGGGAGAAGGAAACATGAAAAAACAGAGGTTCTTTACCCTCCTGATCCTCATCTGTTTCGGTATCTCAGCCTGCGGTACCCCTCCACAACCTCCCTCCCCCAACCTCGCCGAAACCGCTGCTCCCACTTTCGATCAATTCGTTGATGCATCTTTCAAGGACCTCCTCAGCCGGGATCCGGAACTGGTGACCATCCTGGGGATATCCGAATCGCTCGGAATGATGGACGACACGCTCACACCACTTTCCGATGCCTACCTGCAGGAAACCAGGCAGCTGGAGATACAAACCCTGCAAAACCTGCGGCAGTATGAGCGGTCGGTTTTAAGCTCGGAGGAGCAGCGGATCTACGACACCTACGCCTGGTACCTGGATGACCTGGTGCGCGGTCACGATTTCGCATACCACAACTACCTGGTCTCGCAGATGATCGACAGCCCCGACCAGGTTCTTACCCAGCTTTTCCGCGATCAACAGCCGGTGCGCTCGGTAGAGGACGCGCGCCAATATATACAGCGGTTGGGGGGGATCAATAAGAAGATGAAGGAAGTGGTCGCCGGGTTGGAAAGGCGCAGGAAGGATGGCGTGGTGCTGCCATCCTTCCTGATCGATTGGACCCTCTCCGGGATATCCCCCCTCGCCATCGACAGTCCAAAATCCACCACTTTCTACGACGGTTTGGACGCAAAAACTGGAAACGCTCAGCAGCATTACCCCGGAGGAAAAGCAATCGCTTCTCGGGGAGACGGAAGCCGTCATCCGGGATTCCGTCCAGCCAGGCTTTCAGGACCTGGTCGACGAATTACAGATCCTCAAAAAGACTTCCCCAAGCCAGATCGGTGTTAGCTCACTACCGGACGGACGGGATTATTATGCCTACCTGCTCCGCCACCATACCTCCACTGAAAAGAGCGCGGAGGAGATCCACCAGCTTGGCCTTTCTGAATTGGAAAAGATCCATGCGGAGATGCGCAGAATATCCGTCTCGCTGGGGTATCCGGAGGAGGGAACTCTTTCGGAGCTGTACCGTCTCGCTGCCATGGATGGAGGCATTCTGGAAGGCGTGGAAGTGTTTGACGCTTACACAAGGAAGCTCGAGGAAGCGAAAACCGAATCCGCACCCCTCTTTTCACGGATGCCCGCGGCGGACGTTGTTGTGCGGCCGGACCCTATTGGCGGTTTTTACATGCCCCCCTCGATGGATGGTTCCCGGCAGGGAATTTTCTATGCCAGTACTGGAGGCAGCACACCAAGATATGTGATCCCAACCCTCGTCTATCATGAGACGATCCCCGGGCACCACACCCAATTGGCTCTGGTGGGCGAACTTGACATGCCTCTTTTTCAGACTGTGGCAAGCTTCAATGGTTACGTGGAAGGCTGGGCACTCTATGCCGAGAAATTGATGGCCGAAAACGGAGTATATGATGATGACCCGTATGGCTACCTGGGATATCTTCAGTTTGCCGCACGCCGGGCAGCCAGGCTGGTGATCGACACGGGTATCCACACCCGGGGATGGAATATGGATAAAGCCACCCGCTTCATGGTGGAGAACACCGGTATGGGGGAACGGGATTCACAATTCGAAGCTGCCCGCATGGCAGTCATGCCCGGTCAGGCAGTCTCCTATTACATCGGGTATTTAAAGATTATGGAATTACGCGAGAAAACCCGGTCTGCGCTCGGAGAGAAATTCGACCTGCGCACCTTCCACGATCTTATCCTTAGTCTCGGTCCGGTTCCTTTATCCGTCCTGGAAAATGCAGTGGATGATTTTATTGAGGAAGAAAGCTCCCGCTAGATAAAAACCACTTTCTTATCCCAAAACCCGGCAAATCTCCCGGGCGGCATCCTCCGCGCCATTCTCCTGGCGGATCTTCTCCCCCAGTTCCGCCGCAGAATTTCGCATCGCCTCGGAGCAGGCAGTGGTGATCGCCCCGGTCAGCGCTTCAGCGGACAGCTTCTTTCGCGGGATCGCCCGTGGACCCACCCCCAGCTCGCAGACCCGCCTTCCCCAGGCAAGGGTATCGTTCCCGTAAGTAACCACGATGGAGGGAACCCCAGCCCGCAGCCCAGCCGCAGTGGTGCCAGCTCCACCGTGATGTACCACAGCCGCCATGCGCGGAAAGAGCCAGGCGTGCGGTGCGCTTTTCAGCCTGAATACGGTCGATGGTATGTCCATATTCTCGGAGAGCCCCGACCAGCCTGTGGCCAAAACGCCGCGCATCCCAGCCCTCTCGAGGGCATCCAGCGCCAGGCGGGTGGTTTCCTCCGCCTGCTTGTGGTCACCAAGGCTGCCAAAACCGATATACACCGGCGGTTCTCCGCCCTTAAGGAAATCCACCAAATCGCCGGAAGGCGACCATCCAGGTTCCTCATCCAGGAACCAGAACCCAGTTTGGTGAACACTTTCAGGCCAATCTGCCGGGCGCGGAAAGACGTGATTGCTGCATGAAACGAGAGTAATCTCCGCCTTTTCGTAGGGACAGGAGAGATCATCCGGGGTTTCGCCGAATTGTTTTTTCCAGAAATCCCGCGTTGGCGATTTACCTACCGACCACATGATCTGCTCGAATGCCTTGTGGGTTAACCGATTGTAGGCTTTTCCCAGCCGGGGACCGGCATAAGAGATCAGGGAGGGATACTCGCGGGTGGGGGTCATCGGGAAGGGGGTCGCCAGGATGGCAGGGATTTTCTTCTGGTGGGCGATGAAATACCCGATCGCCGGGCCGGGGTGGAAAATGATCGCATCGGATCCCTCGCAAGCCTGGTAGAACTCGGCCTGTTTTCCAGAAGCAAAAGCTTTCAGGGTCTTAAAGCTTCGCAAAACCTTCAATGGGTTATCCGCCTGCATGGCTTCCGCGCCAGCCTCGCTTTTTACCACCTGGGTGATATCTCCGGAGAGCGGGAATAACTCCAACCCTGCCCCGCGGACGAGCTCCTCATAGATCGCAAAGGTGGCGATGCGAACCGGGTGTCCGGCGCGTTTCAGTGCCGCGCCAAGGGCGAGGTAGGGCTGGGTATCGCCGCGGGAGCCCGCGGCAAGGATAGTTATCATTGTTGGTCCTCCTGGTATTAATGCTGATGGTATTGATCGACCAGTTTTTGAAGGGTGGATTTAAACGCAGCCAGTTCCGCGGGGGTTAGCACTTTCTGAATGTATGCCTGGTATTCGCTGGCGGCCTGCTCCTTGAGTTGGGCCAGCGTCCCGCCTTCGGTGGTGAGTTCCAGAAAATGTACCCTCCCATCCTGGCTGGAAGGATTCTTGCGAACGAACCCCTGCGCTATCAGCCGGTTCACCGCGGTTGTGGCGGAAGGCTTGGTTACCTTCAGCCGCCCGGCGATGGCCGTCACAGTGGCGTTTTCCAAACTGGCGATCGCATCCAGGTATTGCAACTGGCTCACCGTCAGGTTCATGATACCTGGAAGCGCGCCGGAACCACCCCGCCCTTTTATGAGCGTTTTATCAAGGGTCTCCACAAATTGAAGGAAAAGGGTTTGCATTATGATTAGTTAGTCTAACTAATCATAATTTCTATTTTGGATATTGTCAAGCCAGCCGAAATCCATCCCAGGGATTTTCCGGTTTTCTCATTTCGCACCCGGACAGGACCGCAAGCAGACTCTCCGGAGTATAGGCTTTATTGAAAAAATGACCGGCACCAGCCGACTCCACCTGCCGGCGTAATTCAGGATCCATCCCCAGAATAATGAGGGCTGACCTCTTCGCTGCAAGCTGAATTGTGCAAAGCAGATCCCCGGCCAGCATTTCACCATCCAGGTCCAGGATGATGATATCCGGGTGCGTCCGACCGGTTGCCGCCAGGATATCCCCGGGGCTGTGGAGCGATCCCACCACCCGCCAACCTGGCTGGCTATGGATCAAAGCCTGCAGGGTAAAGATCTGCGCCGGCGAACTGGATTGGATCAAGAATTTCATCCTCGTCCTGAAACGTGGGAAGCCGAAGGAGTGACCAGCTCTTCCGGCTTCCGCGGATGGGGGAGATTGAAATGTTCTGCGGGATTGGATTTCAGCCAACAGGCTTGCTTTCTAGCCCGGCCACATTTCACCCTGAGGATATACCCTCCGGGATGCCTGCGCATTCCCCAACCGGATGATTTGGCATGGGACAACTGTACAACCCAATAAATGACCCGCCGCAGATTATCACAGCAGCGGCGGGGACTGATCGACAGGAAAAGGGGGGCTATTTAACCAGCTTATTACGCAGCGCCACCGAAACAGCCTCGGCGCGTTTGGAAACCCCAAGCTTGGAAAGGATGTTGCTCACGTGCGCCCGGGCAGTGGAGCGGCTGATGCAGAGCCGTTCGGCGATTTCGGGATTGGAGTAACCCTCCACCATTAAGGCCAGCACTTCGCGCTCGCGGGGGGTCAGGTCGTCCCCCAGGCGGGGCTGCTGCGAGTGCAAGATCAATTCTTGTGTCACCTCGGGCGCGATGGCAGGCCGGCCCTGGCTGGCAGCGCGGATATCGGCGAGCAGTTCTACCCCGCTTACGTTCTTCAATAAATACCCGGCTGCCCCCAATTTGAGGGCTTCCTGCACCTGGTCACGTTCCTGGAAGCTGGTCAGGATCAAAACTTTGATGAAAGGATGTTTAGCGCGGATGTTCTTCAGGGTTTCCATGCCATCCATCCGCGGCATGATCAGGTCCAGCAATACAACATCCGGGGAAAGCTCGGCGCAAAGCTGCAATGCGCGAACGCCATCGCCCGCCTCCCCCACCAGGCGGATATCAGCCGCGCTTTTCAAGTAGGCAGCGATCCCCTTGCGCACCATGTCGTGGTCATCCACCACGATCACGCGGATCTCGGTAGTTTCAGTCATGTTTTCCCTCCACTTCACCCTGCCACATCGTCTCGATGGTTGTCCCCTCCCCGGAGGAGCTGATCACCTTCAACCGCGCGCCAATGGATGCTGCCCTTTCCTTGAGACCAAGCAGGCCGAAATGGCCAGCTTTCTTCAGCCTCGGGTTGAAGCCGATGCCATCATCATGTATGGATAATGATACCCGATACTGCCGCCCGCGAAGTTTCCGGCAGCGCAGCACAAGGTTGATCCTGCGAGCCTGGGAGTGCCTAGCAATATTGGTAAAAGCCTCCTGGCTGATACGGTACAGGGCGATATGAACATCATCTGGTAGCCGGCATGTATCCTGAATATCCAGGTTCATGTCGATCTGCAAGCGACCGATCACGGCTTCCGCAAGCTGGCGGAGGAGATCGCCAAGGGGGGCCTCCAGGATGGCGGAGGGACGCAGTTCCATCAGCAGGCTGCGCATCTCCGCCAGCGCCGCCCGGTTCAGTTGGCGCAGTTCACGCAGCAGTACCTTTCCCTCCTCCCGGTCTGCCTGCCAGGTGGAGGGCAGCGCTTCGGCAATAAGGCTGGCTGAGAAGAGCGTCTGGGTGACGGCGTCGTGAAGTTCCCGCGCCAGTCGCGAGCGCTCTCCCAGTACCGCGCTCTCTTCCGCGCGGTCGCGCAGGCGTTCATTACCGATCGCGAGGGCGCATTGATCTGCAAAGGTGGATAACAATTCAAGTTCTTCCTGCCCCGGGGGTTTCTCCACCGGCAGGAAAAGGAGAAATCCACCAAAGATCTCCCCTTCCGGCATGACCGGGACATACACCGCGCTGGATATCCCCGCCGGAAGCCCGGGCAAGTGGGGTTCGGAGTGGCTACCGATTTCCGCCAGGGGAGAGATCACTTTTGTGGCATTTGAATGGACCAGATCAGCAAGCCACGGGAATGCGTCATCTTTGAAAACCTGGCGGCGCTGCTTATGGGCCAATTCCACGGATATGGATTCGCCGGAACGACCAGGGAGATCGAGGAATTCCAGCCGATTATCGTTAGTATGCTCCACGAGATAAACTTTTCCGGTGGGGAAATTCTGCCCCACTTGTTCCAGGATCAAATTGAGGCTTTCCTCCAACGGGCAATTTGCGTTGATCAGGTTGATCACATCCCGCAGCCCCTCTGCCACCTTGCGGCGCTGCTCGATCTCCCGGGTTCGCTCTGCAACCTGCCTTTCCAGTTGCTCGTTGCGTCGGGCGACGCTGCTGATTCGCAGCCGGAACCCGCCCGCCACAATAGCTGTTAGAAGGACTACCAAACCCCAGCGGAAGAGAGGTGTCTCCCAGAGCGGTGGAACCACCCGGATTGGAATGGATATCCCTGAGGTATTCCACACGCCGTCATTATTGGCAGCGATGATCCGAAGGATGTAGTTTCCCCCGGGCAGGTTTGTGTAACGTCCGTTGCGCACCTTGCCAACCTGTACCCAATCGCGGTCGAATCCCTCCAGTTTATACGCGTAGCTGTTCAAACTGGGGAGAATATAGCTAAGACCCGCGTATTCGAATTCGAAGGAGGTGTTTGGCCAGCGAAGGGAGATCTCCTCCACCTGGCCGGCTGGCTCGCCGGTAAGGGGTGGTTCTCCCGCGATATCCAGCCCGGTGAGCACCACAGGCGGCGGGAAGGGATTATCCTGGATATCATCCGGTTGAAAGTAGGTGAGACCATCCTGTCCGCCAAAATACAACCTTCCCTGCTTATCCTTGAAAGCCGCCCCAAGGATGAATTCATTACCTCGCAGCCCGCTCTCGGCGGTGAAAAGATGGGCAAGATCGGTTTCGGGGTCATAGCGGTATAAACCCCGGGTGGTGCTCACCCATAAGCTCCCTGCGTCATCCGGCAGGATGGCAAAAACCATCGCGGGGATGCTTGTACGAAATACCCGCCGGTTGACAGGTTCGAACCGGAAGAGTCCGGAGTTCGTTCCCACCCACACCTCACCCGTCCCGGCTACCCGCAAGGCGGTCACGGTGTCCTCGATCAACCAATTGGGGTCCTCCGCGTAGCTCACAAAATCCTCGGTGATCCCGTTATGCAGGTCGATACGGCTCATACCCTTATCCTGGGTGCCCACCCAGATATTGCCCTGTTCGTCTTCGGCGAGCGCAAGGATGGACCAGCCGCTCAGGTGGTGCAGTTTGTCCGAAGGGTTATACAGAACAACCTGCTCTGTTTCCGGATCAAAACGGAACAACCCATCCCTCCGAGTCCCCACCCATAGCCACCCCTCCCGATCCTCAAGCAGGGAAGTAATGCTGGCGCGTCCCATCCGCAGGATATCCTGCCCGGCAGGATCCTCCCGGGGAGTAAGCGCAAATCCGGGTTGATAAAAGGTTTGGGTCGCAGGGTTGAACTGCGCCAGCCCGCGATCGGACCCAACCCAGAGACGCGAATGGCCATCCATAAGGATCGCACCGATGCTCTCGCCCGGAAGGGACCCCGGGGTATCCGCGTCCGCGTGGTACTGGAGAAAACCAGAGTCGGGGAACACCCCGCGATTCAACCCCAGGCGGGTTCCCAGCCAGAAATTCCCGGATTGGTCCCGGTGGATCGATGTCACCTGGTCCGCGCTCAGCGGCGCTGACGAGGATGGATCGGCATATACCTGGTGAAAATCCTGCGTGGCGGCAAAGAACCTTTCCAACCTGCCTCCACCCGTCCCCAGCCAGTAGGCGCCGGATCGGTCCTGGAAAATGGCCGCGATGCGGGGGTTGTTCAGCGCACCGGGGATCTGCGGGTCCGGTTGGTACCGTCTGAATCCATTGACCGCAGGGAGGAACAAGTTCAAGCCCTCCGTTGTTCCGACCCAGATATTTCCAGAAGTATCCACCTGGGTGCTCAAAACGGTATCGCTGGAGAGACTGGTTGCCATTTCTGGAATGGAACGAAAATGGGTCGCATATCCGCTCGCGGTATCCAGCCGGTAAACACCATCTCCCTCAGTACCGATCCAAAGGTCACCCGCAAGGTCCTGGCTTAAGCTGGTCACTGTGTTTTCACTGGAGAGAACCCCGCTGGATGTGGAAAATGGGACGTGGTTGAACTCGCCGGTTTGAAAATCAAAGCGATCAATCCCATTCCACCCCCCCACCCACATATCCCCGTTCTCCGCAATGAGGAGGGCTTCAACGCTGTCACTTCTGATCCTGGTCGGGTCTGCCGGATCACTGCGATGATGGGTAAAAACCTCCTTCCCACGCGGCAGGTGATCCAATCCTCCACCATTGGTTCCGATCCATAATCCACCCTGGCCATCCATTGCCAGGCTGGTGATGGCGTCGTTGGCCAGGGAGGTGTCGTTTTGCTCATCATGCTGAAAGCGAATGAACTTTCCCTGCGCCCGGTCGAACCGGTTCAACCCCTTGTCTGTTCCGATCCACAGGTAACCATCCAGGTCTTCCTGAAGAGCCCGGATGTTATTGCTGCTCAGGCTGGTCCGGTCCAGGGGGTCATTCCGGTAGATGAAGAACTCGTAACCGTCATACCGGATCAACCCATCCCGGGTTCCGAACCACAGGTACCCGGTCGCATCCTGGTGAATGACGCTTACTTCATTCTGGCTGGAAATATTTCCTGGGGTAAGGTGCTCAAAATTTATCCAATTGCTAAATGCTGCATCCGAAGGGGTGGCGGCGGTTTTCGCAGGGAGAGGCTGGGAGATCTCCTGGGAAATCGGGGTGGAGGATGCCGTGCACGCCGGCAGCAGCGCTGCGGATAGCAGGCATAATAGTAACCAACACCGCCAGGAAGCAGTTTTGTTCATCTGGTTATCGATTGCTGAATTTATTATAGCCTGACGGTTTTTGTAGGCAAGGAGCAGGACGATCCTCTAAATATCTCCCCAGTAACGGGTAAAGAGAGCAATGGAGATCAGCAGCACCAGGATCACGCTGGCAAGCCCCAGCAGCCAGGACCCGATCAGGATGGAACCCAGCCCGGCAAGGATGATCACAGCCAGGGCCAAAAGCCCGGAGAACAAACCCGATTCCCGCGCGGAGAGGACGCGCCTGCCCCGCCAGAAAATCAGCCCGAGGGTCATCCCGGCCAGACAGAGCAGTACCAGGAAAACGGAAACGGCTTTACCCGGAATCCCCCCGAACGGCAGCACCAGTACCCCGCAGGAACCAGTCCGCGAGGGCAACGGGTAGGAACGCTCCACGAAAACACGGGCCAGCACGAGCGTGTTATAAGCCGCATCCGCAGGTTTTACCGGCCAGGAAAAGGACACCTCACCCCCAGGAGGAAGGGATGGCGTCTCCTGGAACTCGTTGATCAGGAGAATGTACCCTGATGTGATGTGTGCAGTGGTGAGTGGGTTGACTGTGTAGGTGGAGGGATTTTTTACGGTTACCGAAATGGACGACTCCTCATCCCTGGCGATCATCAGCGGGCAGCGCAGGCTGGGCAGGTTTTTATCGTAGGCACTGGTGAGCTCGAAAAGCGATGCCTCCTGGTCTGCCCAGGTGGCAAGCGAGATGAGGATCAGACCGGAGAGGATCCCGGCGGCGAAAAGGATAAGGCTCCAACGTTTCATCAACGACTCCTGAAGGCGGCGACGCTCAAGGCTGCCGCGCGGAATATGTTATCATCTTAATATGGAAAAATCCGAAATTCAAGACGGCATGGGTTCGAATCTGGTGGTCATTCTCAAGGCCAGCCCGCGGGCGGGTAGTAACAGCGGCCGCCTGGCGGAGGAACTCGCCGCTGGCGCCCGGTCTGCGGGGGGCACTGTGAAGGAATTTTCGCTGCACACCATGGACCTACATGCCTGCGATGGCTGCGACGCCTGCCAGAATCCGCAGGGCAGCGGCTGCGTTGTAGATGACGACATGCAATTGATCTACCCGTTCCTGAAGCAAGCATCCGTGATCGTCCTGGCCACCCCGGTCTACTGGTTCACCTTCAGCGCGCAGCTCAAGCTGGCCATCGACCGGTTTTACGCCCTGGAATCCCCGGATGGTCACGGCTTGAAGGGCAAGGCTATGGTGCTTGTTTTGACCTATGGCGATAGCGATCCCTACACCTCCGGTGCGGTGAATGCCATCCGTACCTTCGAGGATATGTGCCGCTACACCGGCTCCCCGGTGTCAGGTATCCTCTACGGCACCGCTACCGAGCCGGGTGAAATGGACTCCAGGGCTGAGCTCCTGGCGCGCGCCCGCGCCCTCGGCGTGAAGCTCGTCAAGGCGTAAGCAAGCGCCGCCTGTCACGGCGTGGTATCATCCTGTTCCCATCCCACTTTCAACAGGTCTTGCATGGTTCTTCTCATTATCGTTACCCTCATCTGGGGTTTTTCGTTCGGGTTGATCAAAGGCAACCTGACCGGGATCGATCCCTACTTTGTGGCCTTCATCCGCATGGCGCTCTCACTGCTGGTTTTCCTGCCCTTCCTGCGGGTCAGAAGATTGCCCCGCCCCGCCCTCTGGCGGTTGATGCTCACCGGCGCGGTGCAGTTTGGGATCATGTACATCGCCTACTTCTTCGCGTTTCAAACCCTGCAGGCCTACGAGGTAGCGCTCTTCACCATCCTCACCCCCATCTACGTCATCCTCATCGACGACGCCTTCCAGCGTAAATTCCATTACCAGTTCCTGCTGACCGCGCTTATGGCCGTGGCCGGCACGGCGGTCATCAGCTACAACGGGGTCTCCTCGGGGGGGGTGCTGAAAGGTTTCCTTCTGGTGCAGATCTCCAATATTGCCTTCGCCTTCGGGCAGGTCTATTACCGGCGGGTGATGCGTCCCCTTGATGGGTTCCGCGACCAGGATGTGTTCGGGCTGCTCTATTTGGGAGCCTTCCTGGTCACCGGGGTAAGCTGCGCAGCGCTCACCAACTGGTCCACGGTGCAGCTTGGCTTCACCCAGTACTGGACGCTGGCCTACCTGGGCATCATCGCCTCGGGACTGAGCTTTTTCTTGTGGAACAAGGGTGCCCGCCAGGTGGACGCGGGTACGCTGGCGATCTTCAACGACCTGAAGGTGCCGGTGGCGGTGCTGATCTCGGTGGTGGTCTTTGGCGAAAGCGTGAACCTGGTGACCCTTGCGGTTGGTGGTGCCATCGTGGTGCTGGCGCTGGGGCTCAACGCGCGCTTCGTGAAGCGCTTTGGCTAGAATTGTCATTTCAAGGAAAGCGCTCACCAACGAAGGAATCTCTTAAGGTCTCTCTTCATTGCTTCGACCCCTTCGGGGTCTCGCAATGACGGAAAGAATCAAAAACGCCCCTTTCGGGGCGTTCATTTTTAATCCACCGCAGGCAGCTGGGGCTTGCTGAATTCCGGTCTGAGCACCTTGATGGTATCCCAGGCGATCGAACCGATGATGATGAGCAGGATGAAGCGCACCGTGAAGTAGAGTCCGCCGCCGAATGGCAGATCCTGCAGATCCGACATCCCCGGGATCGCGCTGATGCTGGATAGGTCGATGATTGGCGCACCGAAGAGCATGGCTGCCAGGACGCCGATGGTGAAGACCTGCACCGCGGCGAACCCCCAGCGCAGCGCGCGCGTCCAGCTTCCCTTCGCCAGCAGGGCCACATCCACCGCGATCTTCCCCACCCAGGCGATGGTCAGCCAGGGCAGCAGGCTGAAGAAAGCATCCGTGAGGATCGTTCCACTCTGCACCCACCCGCTTCCCTCTTTATAGCTGACACCCACCCAGTCCGGGTAGAAGTTGAAGAGCACGATGGCGAAGGCGCAGAAGGCGATATCCGCTGCCAGCCCGGCAGGCTCAATGGCATCCGCGGGGGTGTACCCCAGCAGCGAGCGCGGGTCCCAGGCTTTCTCGCGGCGTCCGACGCGCGGCAGGGCCAGCTCCAGGATGGCGAAGATCAGCACCACGTTCCCAAAGACGGTCACCGCCGAAGAGAGGTACTTCGCCAGGGATTCGATCCCCTCTGTCAGAATGCTTTCCAGCGGCACCGTTCCCAATCGGGTGAGGGTGTAGACAAATCCTGCCAGCGCAACCGCCCCCAGCACTGCCAGGACGATCTTCAGCACGGTCAGGAAGGCCGGAAAGAGGCGCGGTCCGATCAGGTAGCGCGGCTCGCGGTAGGAGGCAGCCACCTTTTCGGGCTCGCCATACTCGCGGAGCACCGCGATGACCATTTCTTCATCGGGCGCGCGGTTCTCGGCTTCGGCGCGGGCTTCCAGTGAATCCTGCAGCAGCGAGGAGATCTCGGCCTCGATATCGGCACGCTGTTTCTCCGGCAGATTTTCCCCCACACTGGCAACATAAGCATCAATCAATTTGTTTTTCATTCTTTCCTCCGTTCTTTATTGCTCCAGGAACTTATCCAAAGTCCCGGAAATTTTGATCCATTCCGATTTGACTTTGGGCAGGATCTGCCTGCCCAGCGGGCTGGCCACGTAGTAGCGCCTCGGCCGGTCCGCCTCCACCCGCCAGCGGGATTCGAGCAGCCCCTGGCTCTCCATGCGACGCAGCAGCGGGTAGAGCGTGCCCTGGTCCACCCCCAGCCCCTTTTCCGAGAGCTGCTTGAGGATGGAATACCCGTACTGCTCCTCCTGCAGCTGGCTGAGCACCGCCAGGACGATCACCCCGCGGCGCAGCTCCAACACCAGGTTCTCCAACAATTCTTCTTCCTCCATACTTCACCTCCTCGTTCTCAATTACTGACATACTGTATTATACACAGTATACTAGATTATTAGTATAAGTCAAGTGTACTATTTTTGTTTAGTAACCTGTAGGATGGAGGAGGTTCATATACAATTTTTTTCGTGGGGTGGGAGCGGCTCACCCTCCAGGGATGGTCATTACGAGACCCCGCAGGGGTCGACACTTGCACCTGCCGCAAGTGCAGGTGAGCAATCCCACAGGATACCTGTTTTATTAATTTAGCTTGTTGTCTTTGTTTGAGATTGCTTCGTCGCGCTATGCTCTCCTCGCAATGACAGACGAACCGAAGAGCTGGAATGTGTTCTCACCACATTAATCAGAATGGCAGGCGCGACGCACCCGCCCTTCGGCTTGGAAACGATGTGGGGCAGAAAAAAAGGAAGGTGATAAGATTTCTAGTTTTTTGCTATTACGACAGCATTCCCATTTGCGGTAACTCCAAAAACATATGGCTGGTAGGTTGTACCCCCGCTAAAATTTGCTGTTTGTGGATCCAGCGTCAAGTAATCAAAATCCACGCCTATCACAGCATTGCAACTCAACGCATAAGCTGCTTCCTTCAATTCTGCTAACGCATTCCTCCTAATGATTACCAGAGACTCTAAAAGTTTGTCCTTGATGTTGGTGTCCGACCCAAAAATAACCATTCCCCTGTCTACCGAGATAGCGTCGTCACCTGAAATATATCCCGAGTATTTTGTAATCGTATAGCCATCAAAATTGAATCCTGATGTAATGAGCATGCTAGCCAAGGCGGCTTTTTTGGCATCTGCTGCTTCAATCCTCCTTGCTGCCTCACCAGCAAGATCCTCTAAATGCTTTTTAAAATCACTGGCTAGTATATTTATATTAACGCCATCTTTTATCGAAACTCCCATTAGGCCATCATTGATAATAGAGTTGTATTTCGGTTGTAATAAAAATCGTTGAAATTCATCTTGATTAAAACCAAATCTGTTTGCGCAATCTTTTATTTTCATTTTTTGCCTCCCATTACTTTTTTGATCAAGTATTCGACAGCATCAACATTACCGGGGTCCATGTCTAATACTAAACTTGCATACCTGCGTGCATTCGCTGGGTCATCTTTACATTTTTGCAACAACATCCGAATATCGTTACCAAGCGAAATACTCGACTCTTTCACCACTCTATCTTCAGGCGTCATCAGATACAAAGTATTACAGTATTTACAAATTCTACGCCCATCTCGATCAAAAAACTCTCCACCACCACATCTTTCACAAATCTCAATTTTCATATGATGGCTTACCTCCGCAAATATTCATATTTTTCCTAAGATCAGTCGTAGAACAGGCACCATGATTGAGCCCGAGATCCATCAACCCCACCTCTCCTTCTTTGTCCGTTCTTTTTTTTAGAGGGGGGATGCTCCCAACTCTTCGCTTTATTATAGATGATTCATTAATACAGAAATATGCTCGGGTTGGTGCCCCGTTCATTTTTTCTGGTCACCGTTTCGGCTAACTTCGGATCTCGTCCTACTTTATCTGATTTGATGTCGGGCATATAATTGGTGCCTGATCAACGATTATTTCAATCGGCTCCTTGACACCCCCCCGTTTCCGCCTACAATTATTTAATATTTTTTAAATGACAGGATGCTCCCATGACCAAAGTGATGGCCGTCGGCAAATACCTCCAGCCGGATGAAGAGTTCGTCATCTCCGACCTCGAGACGATCCACATCGTCTCCGAGCCGCTGCGCCTGCAGATCCTCGAGATCCTCAAGGAAACCCCCAAAACGGTCAAGATGGTGGCCAAAGAGCTGGGGGTCAACCAGGTGAAGCTCTATTACCACTTCAAGCTGCTCGAAGAGCACGGCCTGCTGCGCATCACCGAGGAGCGCATGGTCTCGCACCTGATCGAAAAGGTTTATCAGACCCGCGCGCGCTCCATCCGCATCGCCACCGACCTGCTCACCTCCGAAAAATCCGTTTCCGAATCCAGCGAGACGCTGCTGGCCTATGTCTTCGATAAGGCCCGCGCGAAATTGAAGAAGGGGCTTCAGGAGGGCTGGATCGGCAATGACCCTTCCGCCGACCCGCGCCACCACTTCACCGCCCTGCGCGGCTCCATGCGCCTGGCACCCGAGCAGGCTGCCGCCTTCTTCACCCGCCTGGAAGCGCTGAGCGAGGATTTCTTCGCCCAGGAGTCCAGCCTTCCCTCCGGCGGCGACTGGTACGATTGCGTGGTGGCCATGTACCCGGTGCGCCTCTCCGCCCCCGTTCAACCAGGCGCGGAAGAGAAAGCCTGAACCCCTCCCCGCCCTCACCCCGGAATCCTTCTTGAGCCCCGCCCCCATCCTGCAGATCGAAAACGTTTCCTTCAGCCACCCGGTGCCGGGTGGTACCCCCGTACCAGCCCTGAGTGGCGTCAGTCTGGCTTTGCGCGAAGGTGAGTTCGCCACGCTGCTGGGCGCCAACGGATCGGGGAAATCCACGCTCCTGCGCCTGATGAACGCCCTGCTGTTGCCGGATGAGGGCAGCGTGCGGGTGAACGGGCTGGATACACGCGACGGGCAGAGCCTCAAAATGATCCGCTCAACGGTCGGAATGGTCTTCCAGTCCCCCGAGGAGCAGATCATCGCCACCAGCGTGGAGGAGGATATCGCCTTCGGTCTCGAGAACCTGGGACTGCCCACCGCGGAGATCCGCGACCGGGTGGAGAATGCTCTGCGCGTCACCGGGTTGGAATCCGAGCGCAGGCGCGCACCCCACCTGCTTTCCGCCGGGCAGATGCAGCGCCTGGCACTTGCCGGAGTGCTCGCGATGGAGCCGCGCCTGGTGCTCTTCGACGAGCCCACCACCATGATCGATCCCGCCGGGCGGCGGATGCTGATGGAACAGATCCACGCCCTCAAATCCCGCTGCGTGACCGTGGTGCTCATCACCCACCACATGGATGAAGCCGCCCAGGCGGACCGCGTGATCGTCCTGCGTGCCGGTCGCGTGGAGCTGGATGGCACCCCACACGAGGTCTTCTCCTCCCCCGCCCTGGATGCCTTCG